>JAWKSY010000014.1:0-114902 GCA_041402125.1 Planctomycetota bacterium | reverse complement strand
CTTCCAGCGCATCGGCGATCTCGCCTGGTCCTTCGGCGACAGCCGCGGCCGGGGCTTCCTGCTCGGCGCCACCGCCGGCCGGACGACGCTGAACGGCGAGGGGCTCCAGCACGAGGACGGTCACAGCCACGTCCTCGCCTCGACCTTCCCGAGCCTTCGCGCCTACGATCCCGCCTTCGCCTACGAGATCGCGGTCATCGTCAAGCACGGGCTCGAGAGCATGCTCGAGCGCGACGAGGACTGCTTCTACTACCTCACGCTCCAGAACGACAACTACCCGATGCCGGCCTCGCCCAAGCGCACGAAGGCGCTGGAGGAGGGGATCGTCAAGGGCATGTACCTCTTCCAGGGATCAGGCGAGCGGAACATCCTGCACGTCAACCTGCTCGGTAGCGCGGTCATGATGCAGGCCGCGATGCGGGCGCAGGAGATCCTCGCCGAGCGCTACCAGGTCTCCTCGGATCTCTTCAGCGTCACGAGCTACCAGCAGCTCCGCAACGACGCGCTCGCCTGCGAGCGCTGGAACCGCCTCCATCCGACGAAGAAGCGCCGCGTGCCCTACGTCGAGAAGGCCACCGAGGGCCACGAGGGCCCCTGGATCGCGGTCAGCGACTACATGAAGAGCGTCCCCGAGATGATCGGTCGCTGGCTCCCGGACCGCCTGGTGCCGCTCGGCACCGACGGTTTCGGCATGAGCGACACCCGCGAGGCCCTGCGTCGCCACTTCGAGGTCGACGCCGAGTTCGTGGTGATCGCCGCGCTGTCGGCCCTGGCCGAGGAGGGCGCCTTCGATCCGAAGGAGGTCGGGAAGGCGATCGCCGAGCTCGGCATCGATCCCGACAAGATCGACCCGATGGACGTCTGATCAGGGACGGACGAGCCGCCGCGCGGGCCGGAGCCCGAGGTTGTCGTAGCGGCTCGTGGCCTCGTTCGAGAGTCGGATCGTGAATCGAGCGTTCGCGGCGGTGTCGGAGAACGACCCGCCGCGATTGACCCGCAACGGCGAGAGCGAGGGTCGCAGTCCCTCGCCGGGCGCGGCGGGATCCCGGTAGTCACCGAGGGTGTCTCGACACCACTCCCAGACGTTTCCCGTCATGTCGTGGAATCCGAGCCGGTTCGGACGGAGCGACCCCACCGGGGCGTGGATGACCCAGCCGTCGTCGAACTCCGCGGAATGGAGAGGGTAGAACTCCGCGGCTTCCCGCCCCGCGAGGTTGGCGAGATCGCCGAGCTCCGACCGGGACTTCGCGCCGAGGTCCTCCGCACCCCGCCGAGCGGCATTCTCCCACTGGGCTTCCGTCGGCAGGACGAGCCCCATCTCCTCGCAGGCTCGGGCCGCCTCGTCCCAGGTGATCTGCTCCACCGGATGCCGCCCGTCGGAGGGACGGCTCATGGCACGAGGCGCGAAGAACCCTCGGGCGTAGCGGCTCGGATTGCCGCCGCCGTGGCGGATCCACTGCGACTGCGTCATCTCGTATTTCGAAAGGAAGTAGGCGTCGAGCCGGACGGTGTTGACCGGGCCTTCGTCCGGTCTCGCTTCCGCGACGAAGCCCGGAGCGGTTGCGTCCTCGGCCTGCGCGCCGAGCGTGGCGAGGCCGCCCGGAAGGAGGACGAGGATGATCCCGGTGTCCTCGCCGACGACGAACCGGCCGCGGGTATCGCGTTGCGGCTTCGGTCGCCGTCCCGAGTCGTCCGCGGCCTGACTCTCCCAGACCAGGAACTCCTCGAGGCCGGATTCCGGGTCCGGTCCGAGCGGGAGCAGGCCGAGTTGGGGGATGAGGTCGACCCCGGCGAACTCCGGCCGCGCGGCGAGTCGCCGGGCCGCGGCCGCCCAGTCGGGAGCGGCGGCCTCGAGGGTCTCGGGGGCGATCCGCCGCGCGAGTTCGAGTCGTCCGGGCATCGTGGCGTGCACCCCGCCTTCGGGGGCGACGAAGGCGCGAAGGTCCGCGACGAGGCGAGCGAGGTTGTCGTGGCGGAACTGTGCGTCCAGGTCCTCGCCGAAGGAGTAGGGGCGTCGCCGCTCGACGTCGGCGCGGATCTCGACGATCTCCGCCGCCACGTCGTCCGCGCTCACGCCTCCCGGTGTCTCGTCGGGAACCCAGGCCTCGAGCTCGGCGAGCCGGTCGAACTCCGCCGCGAAGTCGCGGCGACGAACCTCGTCGGCGTAGGGCTCGGCATGGTGACGGAGTTCGGCCAGCGCGCGTTCGTGATCCGCGAGCCGTGCCGCGAGCGGGTCATACTCCCGTTGCCAGGCCTCGATCGCCGGGACGAGTTCCGGGCGGAGTGGCCAGAGCGCCGCCGCATCCCTTCGCGCCTTCTCGATCCGTCGGATGTCCGCGAGACGCTCGTACTCCGAGAGCGCGGCCGACTTCTCGCGCAGGGCGGCGGCCCGGGCCTCGCCCTCGCGGCGGAGGTCGGCGTTCAGCCCGCCCAGCTCGCGGTTCTTGAGCGCCGTCCAGCCTGAACCGATCCCGAGGAAGAGCACCACGGCGGCGAGGAGCGTGGCGATCGCGGGATTGCGTCGCATCCAGCGCGCGAGACGGGTCGCGGCCGAGACGGGGCGCGCGGCGATCGGCTCGAAGTCGCGGACGCGACGGAGGTCCTCGGCGAGGTCCCGCGCCGTCTGGTAGCGGCGGTCCGGGTTCTTCTCGAGGGCGGTCGCCACGACCGTCGCGAGGTCGCGCGAGACGGTGGGGTTGAGCTCGCGCACCGGGCGCGGCTCCTCGAGGGCGATCATCCGGTAGAGGGCCTCGCGGGACGGCGCCTCGAAGGGCTTCCGGAGGGCGAGGCACTCGTAGAGCGTGGCGCCGAGGGAGTAGACGTCGCTGCGTCGATCGACGCCGCCGGGCATGGCCGCGACCTGCTCGGGCGACATGTAGGCCGGCGTGCCCATGAAGTCGCCGGTGTTGGTGAGCGTCGGACCCTCGGCGCGATCGTCGGCGGCGAGGCCGAAGTCGAGGACGACGGCGTGGCCCTCGGGCGTCACGACGAGATTCCCCGGCTTCACGTCGCGGTGGACGAGGCCGCCCTCGTGCGCGGCGTGGAGCGCCCGCGCCGCCGATTCGATGAGCGTGGTGATCGCGTCCAGGTCGGCGCGACTCGCGCGACGCGAGCGCGACGGCGTCGATCCGGTGCCGGTCTCGTCGTCCTCGTCGAGACGGACGCCGGACACGATCAACGCGCCGGCCTCCGCCTCGCGCGAGCGGGCGATGAGCTCCTGGAGGCTCGCGCCCTCGACGAGCCGCATCGCGATCCAGGGGATCCCGTTCGTCTCGCCGAAGCCGTAGACGGAGCAGATGCCCGGGTGATCGAGGCGGGCCGCGACCTCGGCCTCGCGCTCGAAGCGGGCGCGCACCGTCGCGCGCGTGATCGGGTCGAGGAAGTCGAGGCGACGCGAGAGGAGCTTGAGCGCGACGCGTCGGTGGAGGCGTTCGTCCCGGGCCTCGTAGACCTCGCCCTGCCCGCCGCTGCCGATCAGCCGGAGGATCGTGAAGTCGCCGAGCCGACGCAGCGGCCGGGGCTCGGACTCGCCGCCGGTGGTGATCGTCGTGTCGAGCGAATCGGACATCGGCTCCCCGGCCCTCCGCGCGCCCCGGGGCCGCGTCAGCCTCCGGTGATGAACTGCACGAAGCCGGGCAGGGCGGTCAGCGGATGATCGCCGGGGAAGGGCACCCAGCCCGCGGCGGGGTGGAAGTTGTGGTAGCCGGTGGGAACGTAGGTCGCCCCGTTCGCGCCGCCGCCGGCCGTATCCACGATCCAGTCCCAGACGACGGGCGAGGTGTGGTTGCCGGTCCCGAAGACGTAGTCGGGCGGCGAGGGGAAGTAGGTCTGGAACGCGGGGAGGTCGACGAAGGTCCCCTCGCCCATGATCGCGACCTCCGGCCCGCCCGGGAAGCGGATCTTCAGCGAGGTGTGCTGCACGTCGGGGCCCACCGCGAAGGGCGTCGCGGTCGCCGCGAGCGGCCCGCCGCCGATCCCGAAGAGGGTGTAGGGGCCGTTGGCCTGCGGCTGGTAGACGCCGTCGAAGTTCATGTCCTGGTAGGTCGACACGCGATCGACGCGGAAGCTCTCCGTCGTTCCCGCGACCGGGACCACGAAGGGCTGCGCCTCGGTGAAGTGCTGCACGCCCGGCGACAGGATCGACAGGGGGAAGTGCGTCGCGAGGAAGAACATGATCTCGTCCGGCAGGAGGAGCGTGGGCTCCTGACCCGCCCCGAAGCGCGTGGCCGCGCCGGCGGCGAAGAGGCCGTCGAGGAAGAGCGGGTGGTGCCAGGAGTCGGCGTGCTGGTGCGAGACGGTCATCACCGCGGCGCCGTTCGCGCGGACGAAGTTCATGAGGGCGGCGAGGGCGGTCGGCTCCCAGCGCGCGAGGTTCGTCGGATAGTGGCCGATGATCGAGCCCACGTACTCGTAGGCGTCGAAGGGATCCGGCACGACGAGCGAGAGGAAGGGGCGCGGCGTCGTCTCGCCGGGCGGGGTCCAGTCGGGGCCGACGTGGAAGAGGATGTCGAGCGAGTTGTAGCCCCGGAGGCGACCGAAGGTGCCGGGAGCGAGCGCCAGCGGCCCGCCCAGCACGGTGTCCTGCATCCGGGCGAGGAGGTACTGGCAGCTGAACTCCATCGAGCGCGCCATGTGCAGGCTCTGGAGCGTCGCGACCCAGTCCTGCTCCGCGTTGTAATTCGGGTCCGTCGGGACGGGGACGAAGAGCTGGTTGCCGAGGACGTCTCGTCCGAGCGGCCAGTCCGGCGCCCAGTGGAGCTGGAGGAGATAGCTCGTCGCCACCCAGCAGCCCGAGTAGTCGAGCGGGGAACTCGCGGGCACGGCCGAGGGCGGGAACTGGATCGGGTCCGGAGTCGCGCCCTGCGCCCGGAGTCCGGGCGAAGCGACGAGGACCGCGGCGGCGAGGGCCGAGGCGAGAACGAGTCGGGACATGCTGGGAACTCCTCGGGGGCGCGCGGTTGCCATCAGCCTCGTCGCCCGCCCGTGCCGCGTCAACCGCTATTCAGTGGCCGCGACCCACTCCCGGGGCGTCCGCAGGACCTCGAGCAGCCGCGCCTCCTCGCTCCCGGCCGCGGGGTGATGGTCGTACTCCCAGCGCGCGGTGAGGGGGAGCGACATCAGGATGCTCTCGGTCCGGCCCTTCGTCCGGAGTCCGAAGGTCGTGCCGCGGTCGTAGACCAGGTTGAACTCGACGTAGCGTCCCCGTCGGAGCTGCTGCCAGCGGCGATGCTCGTCCTGGAAGGGGTGACCGTCACGGCGCTCGTAGATGGGGAGGATCGAGGGCAGGAAGCCGTCGGCGCAGTCGGCGATGAAGTCCGCGAGGGCGGACGGTTCGCGGTCGGCGAGGTCGTCGAAGAAGATCCCGCCCACGCCGCGCGACTCGTCCCGGTGCTCGATCCGGAAGTAGCGATCGCACCAGGCCTTGAACTCCGGGTAGAAGCGCGGGTCGTGGCGATCGCAGCGCTCCTTCAGCACGGAATGGAAGTGGACGGCGTCCTCCTCGAAGAGGTAGGAGGGCGTGAGGTCCGCGCCGCCGCCGAACCACCAGGCTCCGGTGTCGTCTTCGCCTTCGAGCTCGAAGTAGCGGTAGTTCGCGTGCGCGGTGGGGGCGAAGGGGTTGTGGGGGTGGAGGACCAGGCTCACGCCCGTCGCGAAGAAGCGCGCGCTCTCGCCCTTCACCTCGACGCCGCGCGCGCGTGCGGCCTGCAGGGCGGCGGGCGGCATCACGCCGTGGACGGTCGAGACGTTGACGCCGGCCTTCTCGAAGAAGCGACCCTCCTGGAGGACGCGACTGCGGCCGCCGCCGCCGTCGGGACGCGTCCAGCGGTCCTCGTGGAAGGGGTTCCCGTCCAGCTCCGCGAGGCCGGCGCAGATCGCGTCCTGTGCGCCTCGCACGATGTCCTCGGCTCTTCGTCTCATGGCCGGATCGTAGCAGGGGGCGCGGGCGGGGCGAGGGCTTACGCGGGGGCGCGTCAAATCGCTACACTCCGCACCATGCACGCCGGAATGACCAAGGCGCTGGCGCTCCTCGAGGAGATCGCCCCGCTGCGCCACGCCGAGTCCTGGGACAACGTCGGCCTCCTCGTCGAGCCCGCGGCGACGCGTCGCCTGCGCCGCGTCTTCCTCGCCATCGATCTCACGGAAGATGTCATGGCGGAGGCGATGGAGGCCCGCGCGGATCTCGTCTGCGCCTACCACCCGCCGATCTTCGCGCCCCTGAAGCGGCTCGCGGCGGGTCCCGGTCCGGCCGGCGCGGTGCTCGCGGCGGCGCGCGCGGGCATCGGGATCTACTCCCCGCACACCGCGCTCGACGCGGCGCCGGGCGGCCTCAACGACTGGCTCGCCGAGGGCCTGGGGGCCGGGATCTCGCGTCCCCTGCAGGTGGGCGTCGACGCGTCGACCGAGGAGGTGAAGCTGGTCGTCTTCGTGCCCGCCGCCTCGGCGGGGCCGCTGCGCGCGGCGCTCGCCGAGGCCGGCGCGGGCGAGATCGGCGCCTACCGTGAGTGCTCCTTCACGATCCCGGGGCGGGGGACCTTTCGCGGTCTGCCGTCCACGAATCCCGCGGTCGGACGCGCGGGGCGGCTCGAGGAGGTCGAGGAGCTGCGGCTCGAGATGATCGCGCGCGCCTCCGATCTGCCGCGCCTGGAGGAGGTGATCCGCGGGGTGCATCCCTACGAGGAGCCGGCCTTCGAGGCCTACCGCCTCGTGCCGCGTCCTCCCGTCGGCGTCGGGATGGGGCGGGAGCGGCGACTGGATCGGGGCGTCGGCCTCGCGACGATCGTCAAGCGCGTCAAGCGGCACCTGGGCCTCGCGCGCCTGCGCGTGGCGGCGGCGATGCGCCACCGCGACGGCGCGCCGCTCGAACGACTGGCGGTCTGCGCCGGGGCGGGAGGTTCGGTCCTCGCCGGCGCCAGGGCCGACCTCCTCCTCACCGGCGAGATGCGCCACCACGACGTCCTCGCCGCCGTCGCGCGCGGCACGAGCGTGATCCTCTGCGATCACACCAACACCGAGCGGGGCTACCTGCCCCGTCTCGCCGAGCGTCTGTCGGCGGGTCTCGGGGCGGGGGTCGAGATCCTCGTCTCGCGACGGGACCGCGACCCCCTCGAGATCATCTGAGGCCCGCCCCGAGCCGGGCCGCGGCCTCGTCGTCCTCGGCCTGCGCCCGCTTCGCGTAGGCGTAGCTCGCGCCCATCATCAGGAGGCCGACGGAAGCGGTGGAGATGACGCGGGCGAGGGTCTCGAGCGCGGCGAGATCGAAGAGCAGGACCTTCCCCGCCACGATCACGAAGAGTCCCAGTCCCATCCGGCGCCAGAGCGCATCGCCGCGCTCGAGTCCCCAGAGGAGGAGACCCGTCGCCTGGAGCGCCCACGCCGCGGAGAGGAGTCCGCGTCCGACGAGCGGCGACACCGCGCCCAGACCCGGGAGTTCCGGCGACCCGTGCGCCCAGCCCGCGATCTCGTGCGCGAGGAGGGCGGAGACGACGAGCTGGAGGACGATCAACGAGCACCGCGCCTCGAGACGCCAGCCGTGGCCCTTTTCCCGCGCGCCGGAGGCGAGCGTCACGAGGAGGGCCGGCAGCGTCGCGGCGCCGACGAGGCGCGCCAGGAACGCGGCGTTCACGAAGAGCGGCGCCGCCTCCCGCGTCTCCGCGAGACTCAGCAGCATCTGACCGAGGTTCAAGACGCCGAGGACGACTCCGGCCGCGCCCACCGCCACCAGATCGCGGCGACGGACGAGCGCGACGCTCACGAATGCGGCCGCGGCGCGGACGAGCATCGCGATCAGATCGCGGCCACCCGCGGTCTCGAAGCGGACGAGCTGCTCGAAGGCGACGTCGGTCATCATCAGGAAGGCGGCGAAGGTCGCGGCCTCGCGGATCCAGCGTCCACCTCCGGCTCGCCCCGCGAGGACCGAGATCCCGAAGAAGGCGGCCGCGTGGAGGAGGGCGGCCCCGCTCCAGGCGTTCAGGAGCGCGACGTCCGTTCCGGGGCCGGGATGCGCGCCGATGACGGGGTGAGCCAGCGAGAGGACGAGCACGCCGAAGGGGGCCGCGAGCGAGGCTCCGCCGCGGCGACCGGCCGCCATCGCGGCCAGGACGGAGGCCGCGAGCGGCCAGCTCGCGCCGGCGAGGATCTCGAGGATCCGCGGATCCGCGCCCTCGGAAGGCGATCCGAGGAGGACGAGGCCCCGGAGCCCGAGGCCGAGCAGACCGATCGCGAGGATCTGGAAGACCATCGCGTCGGGCGCCGCGCCCTCCGCGCGGAAGGCCCGGCGAGCTCCGAGTCCGAGCGCGAGGGCGGCGAGCCCCGCCACCAGGTGCGTGCCCGCGGTCGCGTTCAGCGCGTGGGGGAGCACCGCGGGGAAGGTCGCGACGGCGCCCGCGAAGGCGAGGGCGACCGCGAAGAGCCGCGCGATGATCCGTCCCCGTCCGGCCACGGGGACGAGGAAGGTCGCGACGGCGGCCTCGATGCACCAGGTGAGGCCGAGGGCGGCCGGGGTGTCGAAGAAGGCCGTCGGCGCCACCGCGAGGAGGACTCCGGCCTGGGCGAGGAGATGGATGCGCAGCGCGCCGCCTTCGGCGCGGGTCAGGCGCGTCGCGGCCACGAGGGCGGCCGCGCCGGCGAGATACTGGAATCCGAGGCTCGCGCCCTCCCCGAAGGTCCCGGGGCCGAGGACGACGCACACCGTCGCCAGCGCGATCGCGAGATGATCCTCGAGCCGGGTCCGGTCGCCGCGACGGGCGCGCGACCAGAGGCTGCCTCCGGCGAGCAGGAGCGCGAAGCCCCAGCCGTAGGCGGTCAGGGCGCGTGGTCCTCGGGGACGACGCTCGTCGCGCGGAGCGTCGCGTGCGTCACGAGCCCGAGGGCCACCGCGGCCCGCGGGCCGACGTGGTCGCGGAAGACGGCGGCGGCCAGGCCGCCCGTCGCGAGGAGGAAGTGGTAGCCGAGCAGACCGGGCAGGGTCGGCGCCACGTCGCGGAAGACGAGCGGCACGACGAAGCCTCCGATCAGCGCCGCGACGACGAGGTCGCGGCGATCGCGGAGAAGACCCGAGCCGAAGGCGGCGGCGGTGGCGAGGTGCGCGCCGAGGAGCGCGGTGAGAGGCGAGACCAGGCCGTAGACCTCGCCCGCGAACCAGGTGCAGGCGTACCAGCCGGCGAAGCCGAGGCCGGCGAGGATGTCGCTCCAGGGGCGGAGGCGAGCGATGCGCGGCGCGTGCGCGGCGAGGATCGCGAGGGTGGAGGCGATCAGACCCCCGATGACGCGGTTCGTCGGCGACACCCAGCCGCGCTCCATCGCGAGGTCGAGGAAGTAGGCGAGGCCGATGAGGACGAGCAGCGCGCCGACTCCGGCGAGGACGCGCGTCCCGAGGAGGAACTCGATGCGACCCCGTCTCGCGGCCTCGGTGCGGGCGACCGGCGCGGGGGCGGCCGGGCGGCGCGCCGCGACCTCGTCGTCGGTCACCGTCCGGCCGACCACGGCCCAGTCGATCCTGATCCGTCGCGGCTCCCGGATCGCGCCGACCCGGCGGGCGCCGGCGGCGGAGCGGAAGGGGAGGGACGGAGCGGGGCGGTGGTCGAGATCGCGTCCGCCATCCGTTCCGCCCGGGCGACCGCCGGAGCGGCGGTCGCGAGGACGAACTCCGGCGCGACGCCTTCTCCCGCCCCGGCGATCCCGGTCGGCGAGGCGAGGCGACTCGCGGCGCGGCCCTCGCGTGGGCCCCGCAGGACGAGGTAGAGGGCGGTCCAGGCGGCCCCGATCGAGGCGGCTCCGGCCAGGGCGAGAGGAATGGCGAGGAGGTCCATGGGTCACTCCAGTGTCCTTCGTGCCGTGACGCCCCGGGAGAGGGAGGCGACACCAGAAGGATAGGCCGGAGCGGGCGAATCGCCGCGTGACTTGATTTGAGCCAGTCGATTAGCTGGGGTTTTCGATGAGGCGGGTCCCTTCGGCCGGCGGCTCCCCCGGAAACGCGAGGACGCCGCCGACCCGGGAGGGGCCGGCGGCGTCCTCGTCGAGGCCCGCTGGCGTCAGTTGGCGTCGAGCGAGCCGAGGAAGGTCCGGATGCTCATCAGATCGAGCTCCTCGAGCTTCGCCAGGTTCTCATTGCCGAGCCACTTCCGCTCACGCGGCAGCAGCTCGCGGGCGGGGCGGATCCCCTCGCGCTTCTGGGCCGCGAGGGCGCGCTCGACCTGCGTCCATCCCTTCTGGACCTCGGTCAGCTCCGCGACGTGGCGGGCGAGCGCGGCGTCGAGCTTGCTCTCGCTGCCGTCCCGGAAGTAGGGACCGGTCTGGGTGAGGTTCCAGAGCGCAGCGTACGGACACGCCGATGGTCACGCCCGGAGTGTTGCCGCCGTAGCCGCCGCGCTGCGGGCGCAGTTGCCATCGCGTCGCAACCGCCCTGACTGGGCACGCGCGTCACCGCGTCGAAGAGGTCGCGGGCGAGTCCCCGGCGCGGGAACTCCACCTGACGATCGAAGCGGTTGCGCGAGGCCCGCTGCGCGATCTCGACCGCCCGCTCCTGCTGCTTGCGGGCCCGTTCGGAGCCGGGAAGGAAGACGGGATGCACGAGGCCGTCGCTCAGGGATTCACCGCGGTGACACTCGGCGCAGCCGGCTCCGACGAAGCGGCGGTAGCCGCGACGTTCGAGGTTGTCGAGGGCGTCGTGATCACCGGAAAGGAAGGCGTGGAAACGCGTCTCGGGAACGTCGAGCGTCTCGAGGAAGGTGGCGAGGGCCTCTCCCATGCGCTCCTCGGTGACGCCCATCATCGAGGGACCGAAGGCCTCGTTGAAGCGCTCCTTCATGCCCTCGATCGCGCGCAGCTTCTTGACCGCGACCTCGATCGAGGAGCCCATCTCGAGGGGATTCTCGATCGGCGCGAGGCAGCGCTGGGCGAGGGTGAGGGCCTCGGCGACGAGCGGGCGGTTGTTCCCCATCTTCGCCACCCCCGGGAAGAAGCGCACGTGCTTCACCCCGACGAGGGTGGGGGAGTTGCGTCCGCCGCCGGTGCCGAGGATGCCCTCCGGCTCGGCGCGGACGTCGGCGAAGGCGTGCTCGACCTTGTGGCAGCTCGCGCAGGAGATGCTGTCGTCGAGGCTCAGGGCCGGGCTGCGGAAGATGAAGCGACCGAGCTGGACCTGTTTGGCGTGGCGGAGGGCGGCGAGCTCGTCGCCCCGGTTCTGGGCGAGGGCGGGGCCGGCCGCGCTCAGCAGGAGAAGGCCCAGGGCCGCCGTGGTCAGGAGCGTCTTCGTCATCGCATTCCTCCGGGAGCGGGGGCGGCGCCCCTCGCGCCGTCGCGGTTCCTCATCGAAGGCCCAGACGCGACCCGTGCCCGGCGGTAAAAGGATAAATCGAGGCCCCGGCCCGGACGGTCGAGATTCCGGCCCGGCGCCGGCCGATCCGGACGCGCCCGGCCGGCCCCGGATCGCCGATCCGGGCCGCCCGGGAGGCGGATTCCGGGCGCGGGACCGACCCCTTCAGGCGTCCTCGAGCCGGCAGATCTCGAGGATGGCCTCGCCGTAGCGCTCGCGTCGGGCCGGCCCGAGCCCCTTGATCCCCTCGAGGTCGGCCGGGCTGGCGGGGCGCTGGAGGGCGAGGGCGACCAGGGTGGTGTCGGGGAAGACGACGTAGGGCGGCAGTCCCTGGCGCTGGGCCTCCTCGCGGCGCCAGTGGCGGAGTCGTTCCCCCAGCGCGGCCGCGGCCTCGTCGCCCTCCTCGCGGATGACGCGCGGGCCCTCCCCGGCGGCGGCGCGCCGCGAGCCGCCCGGGCTCGAGACCCCGACGCGGGTCCCACGGCCGGCGGCGGGCCAGGCCGAGGGCGGGGGCATCATCCCGTCGCGCATGACCCCGAGCCCCTCCTCGGCGAGGACGAGCACCGGGTAGCGATCGCCCTCCGAGCGGACGAGGCCGGCGTCCTCGGCCGCCTCGAGCCAGCGCTTGATGTGATCGCGCGGCACCTCGGCGAGCAGTCCGAAGGTGCTCAGCGATTCGAGGTAGGTGCCGCCGACTCCCTTCGCCGTCGACCCGGCCAGCATCTGCACGATCTTCTGCTTGCCGGCGCGACCGCGGCAGCGCGCGACCCCGGCGAGGATCTTCCGCAGCAACAGCACCTCGTTCTCGCGGAGATCGCGCGACTCGCCGCCGCCGCCGGCGCAGACGTCGCAGCGACCGCACCCGGGTGCGAGCTCCTCGTCGGCCTGGAAGTAGCGGAGGATCGCGTCGCGCCGGCACGCGCGCCGCCGGGCGTAGCCGGCGACGGTCGCCAGGCGCTGGCGATCGCGGCCCTCGCGCGGGTCGTGCCCGCGATCCTCGAGGAAGGCGGCGAAGGACTCCTCGCGATCGTCGAGGAGCTCGTAGCCGGCGTCGGGTCCGCGGCGCGCGACGAGACCCGCCCCGACCATCTGATTCGCGGCGCTGCCGAGCATCGCGCGCATCCGCGAGTCCTCGCCCCCGGACTCGAGTCCCTCGCGATCGAGGACGCGCTCCCCGTCCCGGGCCTCGATCAGGGCATTCCGCACGCGGGCGAACACCTCGGCGGGCGGATGGGCGACGTCGATGAAGAACTCCTGGAGGCGCGTGTCGCCCTCGCCGAAGAGGAGCAGCGCGCGTGCAGGGGCGCCGTCGCGTCCCGCGCGGCCGGCTTCCTGGTAATAGGCTTCGAGCGAGCCGGGAAGATCCCAGTGGACGACGAGACGCACGTCCGCGCGGTCGATGCCCATGCCGAAGGCGTTCGTGGCCGCGATCAGGTCGGCCTCGCCGCTCGCGAAGCGCTCCTGCACCTCGTGGCGCGTCGCCGGGTCGAGGCCCGCGTGATAGACGAGGCAGTCGCCGTCGACCTCGGCCGCGACGCGTTCCGCGTTCTTGCGGCTCGCGGCGTAGATGATCGCGGCGCCGTCCCTCACCTCGGCGAGGGCCTCCCGCAGCCGCGCCGCCTTGTCGTTCCGCGTCGAGGCGCGCCGCACCACGAAGGCGAGATTCGGGCGGTCGAATCCCGTGACGACGCGCGCCGGGTCGCGGAGGCCGAGGATCCGCTCGATGTCCTCGCGCACCTCGGGCGTCGCCGTCGCGGTGAGGGCGACGGTGGGCGGGCGGCCGATCGCGTCGAGGAAGTTCCCGATCCGCAGGTAGTCCGGCCGGAAGTCGTGCCCCCACTGCGAGGCGCAGTGAGCCTCGTCCACCGCGACGCGCGCGATCTCCATCCCGCGCGCCATCCCGACGAAGGAATCGAGCGCGAGGCGTTCGGGCGCGACGTAGAGGAAGTCGAGCTCGCCCCGCATCGCGGCGCCGACCGTCGCCCGCGCGGTCTCGGCGTCGAGGCTGCTGTTGAGCGCGGCGGCCGCGATGCCGCGCTGCCGCAGCCCGTCGACCTGGTCCTTCATCAACGAGATCAAGGGCGAGACCACGATGGTCGTGCCGTTCTCGACGAGCCCCGGGAGCTGGTAGCAGAGGGACTTGCCGCTGCCCGTCGGCATCACGACGAGGGCGTCCCGCCCCGAGAGGACGGGCGCCAGGGCACGCTCCTGCCCCGGCCGCAGCGCGGCGTGGCCGAAGCGTTCCTGGAGGATCGATCGGAGGCGGGAATCGTCGGGGGACATCGCGGGCTCGGGTGAAGGAACGGTGAATCATCGCTCGGGGGCGGGACATTCGGCCCCCCGATTGACCGGACCCCGCGGTCCGGGGTTCAATACCCCCGGCGGAAGGCGTCGCGGTGATTGCCGCGGTCCGCCGAGGAAGGAGACCCGTCGTCCATGATCATCCGAATGATCTTCGCATCCGTCCTGCTCTCGCTCGTCGTTCGCGCGCAGGGCTTCCCCGTTCAGCTCTCCGTCGAGTCGAGCGCCAATGGCTGGGGTGCCGCGAGCATGTCGCCGGGCGCGGACCTGAACGGCGACGGCATTCCCGAAGTGGTGTTCTTGAGTTCGGTAGGAGTCGCGCTCTGCGACGGAGCGGATCTGTCGGTGATCCACTTCGTGCAGAACTTCTCCTACTACTACCACACGGTCTCGTACAGCGGGGGATCGTGGACCGACGACGTCGACGGGGACGGACTCGCCGACATCATCATCAGTCGCAACGTGGTCACCGGGACAGTCTTCTGCTGGGACGGGTGCACGACGACCTACTCCTACGGCAGCGGCTTCCTCGTCCTCTCGAGCGACACCTTCCTTCCGCTCGCCGAATTCTCCGGCAGCGGGCAATGGGGAGGAGGGTACCTCTCGCTGAATGACCTGAACGGCGACGGCACGAAGGAGGTCATCCGGAACGGGACGTCGGCCCTTACAGTGTGTGACGTCCAGACCGAGCAGGTCCTCCCCGGGTTCATTCCGCTCACGGTGACCGAGAGCGGGTTCGTGCCCCGTCTCGCGACGGGTCAGGATCTCGACGGCGACGGCTGGAACGACCTCTACATCGGCTACCGAAACGGCGGCACCGGTCTCATCGAGATCCGTTCGGGAAATCCCGCGGACGCCTTCGCGGTGCTCCTCTCGATCCCCGGCGGGTCCTACCCCGAGCTCGGCTCTCAAAGCGGGAACTTCCTGCACGACATCAACGGAGACGGCGTCCCGGAGATCACCGGCAGCTACGGCAGCTACGGCGCCGGAGGCGCCGTCATCTTCTCGGGGGCGGACGCGAGCGTCCTGCTCGACACCGGACCCGTCGCCATCTCGAGCAGGGGATTCTGGCCCCTTCCCGATCTCGACGGCGACGGCACGCCCGAGATCGGCATCGCCGGTTGGAATTCGCCATCCGACATCGGTTCCGTCGTCATCCTCCGCGGCACCGATCTGTCGCAGTTGCGAGTTCTCCCCGGAGGCCTCCCCGTCGGCCATGTCAGCTCCTTCTGCGCCGCCGGCGACCACAACGGTGACGGGTTCGAGGACCTGATGATCTCGTCGTACTACTATCCCGGCTACATGGCCGGCCCTTCGCAGGGTCAGGTCCGCGTGGAGTCGGTCCTCGGCTGGCACCGCTACGGTGACCCCGCCGATCACGCGCTCGACCTCGGTCGCGTGAACTACGCCTCGAATCCGCTCCAGGGTCCCGTCGTCCTCTCCGGCGGCACGCCGAACGGCCACGGCTCGATGCTCGGCGGATTCGCCGCGGACGACATGCTCTACGAACCGACCGCGATCCCGATCCTGGTCGACACCGGCGCGGACTTCCTCTTCCTGATCGACAACCTGCCGCTCGACGGGAACGGCTCGGCGCAATGGCCGGTCGATCTGCGCCAGCCGGCGCTCGACGGGCTGACGATGTACCTGCAGTTCTTCGACGTGACCAATGGTCTCACGTCCTCGAACGGCCTCGCGCTGCGCTTCACGAACTGACGGCTCCGCCGCGAGGGGGAGGGGCCGAGTCGGCCCCTGACGCCCGGCTTCGGGGACCGCGGAAGGAGATGGCCATGTCGTTCCGGACCCTGCTCGCGATCGTCCTCCTCGCCGCGGCCGCGCGCGGCCAGGGCTTCCCCGTCCAGTTCGCCCTCGATTCGAACGCCAACGGTTGGGGCGAGGGCCTCATCGAGCCCGGGCCCGATCGCGACGGCGACGGGATCCCCGAGTTCCTGACGACCTCGTCCGCCGGGTTCGCCCTCTGTCGCGGATCCGACATGTCGGTCCTCAACTTCACGCCGAACGGAGTTCCGGTCGGCGTCTACTGCTCGTCGTTCTCCGGCCTCTGCACGGCGACCAACGTGCACTTCTACGGCGAGGACATCGCCTGGATCGACGACGTCGACGGCGACGGGCACGCCGACATCGCCGTGCAGCGGCGTCGGGAGTACGAATACACGGACTGCGTCCTGATCTTCGGTTCGTACAGCTGCTCGACGACGAACCACGTCTTCTCCGGGGTCGAGATCGTCTCCGGGGCGACCTTCACCCGGATCTCCTTCCATGAGGTGTTCACGCCGCAGGGAATCGGCTTCGGCGGGCGCTGGATCCAGCCGTTCCACGACGTGACCGGCGACGGCGTGGGTGAAGTGATCATGAGCGGATCCGACGCCACTCGGGTTCTCAACCCGGTGACCAACACCGTGGCCATCCTCCTTCCGAACAACTACTCGACGGGGTTGTTCCTCATCGACGTGCAGCCCTGCGTCTCCGGGGGCGGTGATTACGACGGCGACGGGTGGGACGATCTCTTCATCGGCATCCGCAACTTCGGCACGGGGCAGATCGAGATCCGGTCCGGCAACCCGGCGAACCCCTTCGTGATCCTCACCTCGTTCCCCGGTAACGGCTACTTCGCCCGCGGCTACGAGGGTGGCCTGATCCTCCACGACCTGACCGGCGACGGCATCGCCGAGATCGCCGCGAACTACGGCACGGCCGGCAACTTCGGCACCGTCGTCATGTCGGGCGCGGACGCGAGCGTCCTGTACGACACCGGCTACGCCTTCGGCCGGGCGCCGGAACTGAAGAAGCTCCCCGACCTCGATGGCGACGGCCTCCCGGAGTTCGGCATCGGCGGCTGGCATCCGACGACCGCGGGCGGGGCGGGCGCGGTGCGCATCCACCGGGGCTCGGATCTCTCGCTCCTCCACGAACTCTCGGGCCCCTTTCCCGGCGCCCGCACGCGTTCCTTCGCGTCGGTCGGCGACCGCGACGGCGACGGCTTCGCCGAGGTCCTGCTCGGCGGGAACACGCAGGCCGCGATCGCGGCCGGCCTGCTTCCTCCCGGACCCCAGATGGGGCGGATGCGGATCGAATCCCCGCTCGGCTGGCACCGCTACGGCGACCCCGCCGATCATCCGCTCGACCTCGGTCGCGTGAACTACGCATCCGATCCGCTCCAGGGCCCGATCGTCCTCACCGGCGGCACGCCGAACGGCCACGGCTCGCTCCTCGGCGGCTTCGCGGCCGACGACATGCTCTACGGGCCGACCGCGATCCCGGTCCTCGTCGACACCGGCGCGGACTTCGCCTTCCTGATCGACAACCTGCCGCTCGACGGGAGCGGGGCGGCGCAATGGCCGCTCGACCTGCGCCAGCCCGCGCTCGACGGCGTCTCCCTCTTCCTGCAGTTCTTCGACGCGACGAACGGCCTCGCCTCCTCGAACGGCCTCGCGCTGCGCTTCACGGACTGATCCGCCGAGCGGCCGTGGGGCGGGGGCGGACGGCGTGGTAGTTTCCCGGCATGGACGGGAACTTCCTCGATCGCGTGAAGGCGCTGCCTCGGCTCGGCCTCGGCATCTCGACCGAGTACGACGCGCGCCGCGACGGCCTGGATCCGAACGCCTTCCGGCGGGACCGTCCGGACCTCCTGCAGTTCCTTGAGATCGGGGCGGATCTCGAACGCGGTCTCGACGACGACGCGCGGGAGTGGATCGCCTCCGGGGCGCCGACGACCTACCACTTCCTGGACGTGAACCTGGAAGAGGGTGACGACATCGAGGAGGCCTGGATCGCCCGGATGCGCGAGGTCCTGGCCGAGGTCCGGCCCGCCTGGGTCTGCGGCGACGCCGGGCTCTGGTACGTCGGCGCGCGCGACCGGGGCCACGGCACGCTGATGCCTCCGATCTTCTCGCCGGAATCCGCGGCGGAGATGGCGCGGGGCGTGCGGCGGCTGCGCGAGGGACTGGATCACGAGGTCCTGCCCGAGAATCCTCCGGCGCACGTCTACCTCGGCGAGATGCACCTCCTCGACTACTTCGGCCGCGTGCTCGAGGACGCCGACACCGGCATGCTGCTGGACGTCGCGCATCTCGCCGTCTATCAGCGCGTGATGGGACACGGCGCCCTCGACGGGCTGGCGGACTTTCCCCTCGAGCGCGTCGTCGAGGTCCACGTCGCCGGCGGCTCGACCTTCGAGCACGGAGGGCGCGTCTTCGTCGACGACGATCACGGGGTCGAGGTGCTGCGCGAGACCTGGGAGATCTTCGAGCTCGTGCTCGAGCGCGCGTCGAACCTGAAGGCCGTCGTCCTCGAGTGCGAGCACAACGCGCGCGAGGCCGTGCTGCCGCTCTTCGAGCGCGTCGCGGCGGATCTCGCGCGGCGGGAGTCCCGCGCGTGAACCACCGTCGCGTCCAGCGCGCCCTCTTCTCGATGCTCCACGACGAACATTTCGCCTCCGCGCTCCGGCGGGGCGAGGACTGGGCCCGCGAGGGGCTCTCCGAGGACGAGTGGCGCCTCCTCGCCGCGGCCGATCCCGCCGCGATCACGGCCGATCGCGACGGTCGGCGCCGGACCCAGGCCATGGGAAACGTCCTGAAGGAGTTCCTGCTGAGCGCGAGCGCCGCCGATGCGGCGGGGCGGGCGCTGGGGGCGGGCTTCTTGTCCTCGCGCGGGTTTCACCGCGCGGTGCGCGAGGACGGGTCGATCCCGCTCGCCTTCCTCGCCTTCGCCGAAGAGCAGGCGCGGGAGTGGGGCGACGACGGCGTGACGACCCTCCTCGCGGTCGAGGGGGCGCTCGCGCGCGAGCGCCGCGCCCGTCGCGCGAGGCCGACGCCCGGGCCGCGCGAGATCGTGCTCGCCCCCGAGGCGGGCACGGCGGTCGTGCCGGCCGGCGCCGCGGCCTTCGCGGAATCCTGGCGAGCTCGCCTGGACGGGGCGGAACTCGTTCCTTCGCCGCGTCCGGCCGGCGAGGAGACCCTGCTCATCGTCACGCGTCCGACCGCCGGGGGATTCGGCGCGCCCGAGGTCACCGTGGAGACGCTCGGCGAGCTCGCGGCGCCGCTGTTCCGTCTCGCGCGCGAGCCGGTCGGGCCCCAAGGACGACGTCGCTACGCCGAGGAACGCGGCGCGACGCTCGACGAGCTCGACGCCTTCCTCGACGACTTCGTGACCGAGGGCGTCCTGCTTCGCGGTTGACCCCGAAGACGCCGTCACCCGTCGCCACTTCCTTCGTCTCGATTCCCGGCCGCGCTGGTGCGGCCGCCAAGGGAACGCGTGAGGTAGGAACGATGACGACGAAACGGTGGACGGGACGGATGCGGCGGTTCGGGATCCCGGGAATGCTGGCGGCGATGTTGCTCGTCGCGGCGGCGCCGGTCCGGGCGACGGGAGTGCAGATCGGGGTGAGGGTCGTCTCGGCCACGACCGGAGACCCGATCGTGGGGGCGGCGGTGCTCCTCGACGTGGAGGGCGCGGTCTGGACCGGCGGAACGGGCGCGGACGGCCGCGTCTCCTTCCCCGCGAAGCTGCCGCGAGCGGGAGCCGTCGCGGCCGCGGCGGCGCTGCGACTCGAGGTGCGAGCGCCCGGATTCGCGACGCTCGCGCGGGAGTGCTTCGGCGGCGAACGGACCGGGGAACTCGTGGCGCAGCTCTGGC
Organism: Planctomycetota bacterium; assembly: GCA_041402125.1. Lineage (GTDB taxonomy): Bacteria > Planctomycetota > DRQF01 > JAWKSY01. Next base: position 95,632 of record JAWKSY010000014.1, on the reverse strand, counting down.
CCGAGGACGCGGCGCTGACGACCGGACTCGTCCTCGCGGCGAAGGGCGGCTCCTTCGTGCTGCCGGGTCTGGGGCGACTCGAGGTCGCGCCGGGGGCGCTCGCCGCCGACGCCCACCTCCGCGTCCTGGCCCCGCCTCCGTCGAGTTCCTGCGCGAGCGTCTTCGAGGGTGAGGTCCTGCGCGATCTCCGGCTCGATGCCGTCGATGCGGGCGGTCACCCGATGAGCGGGGTGATCCCGACCGGCCCGACCGGGGTCCGGCTCTTCGTGGCTCCCTGGTATCGCCCGTCGCGGGTGGAGGGGGCGACGAACCTCGCGCTCGAGGCCCTCGCGCTCGACGCCGATCTCGCCGTCGTTCGCACGCGGCCGGTCACCTGGGCCCGGCCCGGTCTGCTCGAGGTCGAGCTCGGCGACGGACGGAACGTCGTCCGTCTCGACTACGGCGTGCCGGACGCCGGATGTCGCGAGTGGTCGCCCTGGAGTCTCGAGCTCCTGCCGATCGCGGGGAGCGGGGACGGGCGCGTGGTGGTCCCCATCAGCTGCGGCTACCTCGGCTCGACGGGCAGCCTCGCGGTCGCCCAGGGACAGGAGCAGGCGAGCGTGCTCGGCATCTCCGCCGAGGCCTCGGCCTCGGTCGGCTGGGAGGCGGGCACGGTCTTCGCCCGCGTGAGCGCTCAGGTCGGCGTCACGGTGCGAGGCGACTTCCGTCATCAGACGGCGACGACGGAGATGGTCGAGAGCCGCATCGGCACCCCGACGGTCGGCACCGCCAACGGGGCGCCGCCCTCGGCGCTCCTGCCGCCCTGGGCCTGCACCGACGGCGACTTCGTGCTCGGGATCGTCTCCGAGACCTACGCCTGCTACGCGCGTCGGATCTGCCGCGATCCGGGCTCGAAGCTCGTCGAGTTCAAGCCCCTCGGCAACCTGAAGGTCGCCCAGCGCCTCTCGTTCTGGTACGCGAACCTCACCTGGAACCCGACCTGTCCCGGCTGTTCGCCCACGGGCATGACGCCCGCGACCCACGACCCGAACTGGTCGGGCGCGCCGGATCTCTCGAAGCTCCTGCGCTGAGTCCGCGCGCGGCGTCGACCGCCCCCGTTCCGCTCCGGGCGGGGCGGGGGCGATCCCCGATCGTTCCGCCGCCATGCCTGCGAGCGACGGGCCGGGTCCTCTTCAGGGTGTCGCGGGGCCCCGACTCATCGCCGCGAGGGCCGAGGGCAGCCCCTGCGCCCGACGCCAGCCCGACAGGGAGCCGAGGTGCAGGCACTCGTGATTCACGGCGAGGAAGAGCGCGGCGTCCGCCAGCGAGGGCAGGTACCCCTCGAAACGCCAGGCGAGAGGGGCGTCGCCGTCGTCCGGGGCGAGGTCGCGCCAGCGGCGCGCCACGCGGTCGTGCTGCCGCGCGAACTCCGCGAGGAGCTCCGATCCGTCGGGGTACCTCGCGTCGCGACTCGGAAGGCGCGGATCGCCGGGTCCGCGCCGCTCGAAGAGCTCGCGCCATTCCTGCGACATCTCGCGCGCGAGACCCAGATCCTCCGCGAGGATGTCGGACCCCGAGACGAGGTGTCCGATGGTCCAGGCCGCGTGATTCTCGAGTCCCGGTCCGCCGTCCCAGGTCCACTGCGCTTCCGTCAGGTCCCGCGTCAACGCCTCCGCGTAGGCGAGGTTCCAGGCGTAGGCCCGCAGCGCGCTGGCGATCGACATCGGCGACTCCTCTCCCGTCGTTCGGGGCGATCTTACCCCTCGCGACGCGCGTGAGGCGAGGCCCGGAACGGAGATCGGGCCCGCGAGGGCGAACCTCGCGGGCCCGATCTTCAGGAGCGAGAGCGAGCCTCGTGCCGGCGCCTCGCGGCTCCGGCGGGCGGGCTCACTTCCCCTTCAGCTCGTCGACGACGCGCTGCGCGTCGTAGATCTTGGTGAGGCACTCCTCCATGGCGGCGGTGTGCACGCTCACGGAGCGCGGGATGTCGTCGCGGTAGAAGAAGTTGTTGGGGAGCATCTCGATGTTGCCGTCGAAGACGAGGCCGACGACGCGACGGTCCTTGTCGATGACGGGGCTGCCCGAGTTGCCGCCGATGATGTCGTTGGTGGCGACGAAGTTGACGGGCTTGACCATGTCGATGCGGTAGGCCCGCTCGCGCCAGATGTCGGGGAGGTTGAAGGGGTAGCGGTTCCCGAACTCCACGTTTCGCGCGAAGAGACCGTAGAAGACGGTCTGGTGCGGCGCGAGCGTGCCGTTGCAGGGGTAGCCCGCGACCTTGCCGTCGCTCAGGCGGAGGCTGAAGGTCGCGTCCGGGCTGATGGTGAAGCCGTAGACCGCGAAGGCCGCCTGGCCGACGCGGACCTTCTGGACCTCCTCCTCCTGACCGAGGCGCGAGAGCTCGCGGCCCGACTCCTGGCCGCCGTCCCGGAGGATCCGGGCGACGGCGAGAGCGGGGTCGTCGGAGTTCGCGACGGCGTCGGCGCCGCCGGCGAGGAGCGCGGCGATCTTGTCGTCGTCGGCGAAGAGGCTCTTCTCGGCCATCGCGTCGAGCATCTCGGCCGCGCCGCCGTGGGCCGCGATCGCGGCGACGAGCTCGTCGCCCCGGCCCATCCAGCCTCCGATGCGGGAGAGGTCGCGCGCGAGCCGCTCCTTCTGGTCGCCGTCGAGGGCGACGTCGATGCGGGCGATCTCGGCCGCGATCTTCGCGTTGCGATCGGCGTCATCGGTGGCGCGGAGGGCGGCGTAGGCGCGCTCCACGATCGGGCCCGCCACGCTCGGACGATAGAGGCGACGGCGCGGCTCGCAGGCGCGCTTCTGGCGGGCGATCTCGGTGAGGCGGTCCCAGGCGTCGCCGTACCTGGCGGAGAGCTCGGGATCGGCGTCGACCGCGTCGCGCAGCGCGCGCTCGGCCTTGGCCTTCGCGCTCATGAGCGACGGGTCGCGGAGGCCGGCGAGATAGCCGCCGACCGCCTTGTTCGAGTTCTCGAGGCTGAGGAGACGCGGACGGAGCTGCTTCTCGACCTCGGCGTCCTTGGCCGAGATGGCGCGGATGTAGTCCATCTCGATCTCCCAACCCTCGAGGAGGATGGGGTAGGTGATGTCGCGCAGGACCTCGAGCTGCGACTTCGAAAGGAGTCGGCTCGTCCGGCCCGGGTTGCCGGTGATGAAGACGGACTCGCCTTCCTCGGCGCCGCCGCTGTCCCACTGGAAGTAGAAGGACGAGGAGTCGACCGGCTTGTCGTTCTCGTAGGCGCGGCAGAAGGTGAAGTCGATGCCGAAGCGCGGGTAGGTGAAGTTGTCGGGGTCGCCGCCGAAGTGCGAGGTCTGGAGGTGCGGCGCGACGACGAGGCGGACGTCGGTGTAGAAGCGGTAGGAGTAGAGCATGAAGACGCCGCCCTGGTAGAGCTTGATGACCTCGGGGTTGAGGTCGGGCGACTCCTCGCGGGCCTGCTTCAGGATGGCCTGCTCGTTCTCGGCGCGCTTGCGCGTGACGGTGGCGTCGTCGTCACCGTCCTCGATGCCGCGGTTCATCAGTTCGGTGATGTCCCGGGTGCGGACGAGCTGCTGGACGGAGCAGCCCTCGAGCTTGACCTCCTTCTCCATCGACTCGGCGACGAAGCCGTCGCGGACCCAGTCCTCGTTCTCGGGGCTGGCCTGCGCGATGAAGTCGCGGGTGCAGTGGTGGTTCGTCATGATCAGCCCCTTCGGCGAGACGAAGGAGGCCGAGCAGCCGCCGCCGAAGCGGAGGGAGGACATGCGCGCGTGGTCGAGCCACTCCTGCGTCAGCTCGAACCCGTGGGTCTTCTGGAAGTAGTCCTTCGGCACGTGCTCGAAGGTCCACATCTTGCCCATCTCGTGGTGGTCCTGCGCCTTCGCGGGCATCGCGAGGGCGAGAACGGCGGCCAGGGCGAGGGCCGTGGCGAAGACGGTGGAACGAACCGAGGTCATGGAGCTCTCCTGATGCGTTCGGTGGCGTCGCCGTCGCGCCGGTCGCGCGACGGGGTGGGGGGCTCGGGGCTCACGCCCGCGGGCCGGATGACGGTAGCCGATCCGGCCCGTCGCGAAAAGCGAGGGCGCCGCGCCCCCGCCGACGGGATCGACGCACGACTGGCCCGGGGCTTTCGCCGGGTCGGAAAGGCCGAGAAGTCCGGCGCGCGACCTCGGAGTCGGCGAATTCAGCCCCGCGTCGGTCCGGGACCGACGCGGCGGCCGCGGGTCGATTCCGCGGGCGAGAACCTCACGGACTCTCGGGGCGGATCTCGATGCGGGCGAGGTCCTTGACGTTCGCGCAGGCGTCCACGGACGCCGCGCCGCAGTCGGGAGTGCCCGGGATGAGGAGCCGGATCGGGCCGCCCCGTCCGGCCGGCAGGGGCGCGTCTCCTTCGCGGTAGAGCAGCAGCGCCTCGGAGAGGGCGGACAGCGGGACGGTGGCGCTGAAGGCGCCGTCGCCGCTCGTCATGAGAACCTCCGCGTTCGCGTCGAGCGGTGCGGCGAGGGCGATCGCCTCGGCGAGACGGACGGCGGAGCCGTTCCGCCCGGGAACGACGCTCGACGCGTCCTCGATCTGACCGTCGAGGGCGCGAAGCGCCGCGAAGTCCAGGACCGTGGCGCGGGTCACCGCGCCCGTGATCTCGAGTCGTGCCATGATCTCGTCCTCGTCGATTCAGAGGGTGACGCGAGCCACCGCGCCCAGGTAGATCGGTTCCGCGGGCTCGTCCTCGATCTCGAGGACGAGGGCGTCCGCTCGGAGGCCGCCCGGCAGTTCTATCACGATCGGACGTTCGGGCCGATGGGAGGCCGCGGGCAGTCGGATCCGTCGCTCACCCACGACGAGGTCGATCCCGACCGCGTCGGGCGCGAGGAGGAACAGGGCGAGCCGCGAGACCGGACCGTCCTCGATCGCGAAGGGGATCTCGATGCGCCGCGCGATGACGCGCGCGTAGTAGTCGTTGAAGGCGGCGAGGCCCCGACAATCCCGGAACGACGATCCGCGACCGAAACGACGCCTGGCGACGCCCTCGGGCGGCTCGGGAGCGAGGGCGAGTCCGGACATGAGTCCCGACCAGAGAACGGGGTCGGCGTGCGCCCAGAGGGCCTCGCGCCAGCGTTCGCCGTCGCGCGTGGACGCGTTCGCCAGTCGTCGCGCGGTCTCGAAGCGGAGAACGGGGTCCTCCGCGGCGAGATCGCTCTCGCGAACGGGGAGATCGGAGACGCCGAGATCGATCGCGAGTCGCGCGGCCTCGCGGGCGACGCGGGAATCGGGCGAGACGAGCCCCCGCTCGAGGACGTCGCGTCGTCGATCGCCGTCGAGGAGCGGCGCGGCCGCGACGAGCGTCGGAAGCCCTCGTCGATCCGCGTCTCCGAGGACGGCGCGTGCGTCCTCGACGCGTCCGAGCGCGAGGGCCGTCGCGACGGCGAGGGCGCGCAGCTCCTCCCGGGGGCTCTCAGCGGCGCGCGCGAAGGCGGCGTCGAGCGAGGCCGGGGGAACGGCGACGCGATTCGCGGCGCGCGTCAGGTCCAGACCGGCGACGAGGTCGAGATCGCGCGAGTCGGCGAGGCGGCGCTCCAGACCGCGGACGAGCCACGGCGACTGGAAGTCCGCGAACTGACGCAGTCCGCGCAGCAGGAGATCCGTCGGCAGGTCCGCCACCGCGAGGAGGATTCCCAGCACCTCCTCGTCGCCGCGACGGATCGCCTCGTCGAGCAACGCGGCCTCGTCGCGGAGCCCCGCCGGGCCCCAGTCCACGGGGCGACGCTGACGGCCGCGCAGGCGGGCGAGCATCGCCCTCGCGCGCTCGTCTTCGGTCGCGGCGAGATCACGGTGCTCGCCGGGGTCGTGCTCGAGGTCGAAGAGACGGACCTCGCGGGAGCGCTCGCGGACGATGAGCTTCCAGCGCGGCCCGACGAGCGCCGCCGCCACGTTCCAGCGGCCGATGCCGACGGGAGGGTTGTCGATCAGGACCTCCTCGGGGCGATCGGGATCGGGCGTGCCGAGGAGGAGCGGGAGGAGACTGCGGCCGGCGTAGGCGCGCGGCGCGACGTCGTCCAGGAAGAGGTCGTCGAGCGTCGGCGCAAGATCGGCGAGCGAGACGGGAGCGGGACGCGCGCCGGGCGCGATCCCCGGTCCGACGACGATCATCGGTACGCGCACGCTCTCCTCGTGGAGCTGGGTGCCGTGGCGATCGGTGCCGTGCTCGCGGAAGGCCTCGCCGTGGTCGGCCGTCACGATGGCCCAGAACGGGCCGACCCCGGCGGCTTCGAGGGCGCCGACGAGGCGACGGATGTCGTCGTCCGCCTGCCGCACCTCGGCCGCGTACTCCGCGAAGTCGCCCTCGCCGGCGCGGAAGGCCGGATCGGCGTCGTCGTAGGGGTAGTGGGGGCGGAGGAGGTGGACCCAGGCGAACCAGCGTCCCTCTCCCCGCGGTCGCAGCGCGTCCGCGAGAGCCTCCGCCGGCGGGTCGTCCCAGGGATGCGTGGCGACACGCTCGAATCCGTAGTCGCGTCGCGCGTTGCTTCCGGCGGCGATGGTGTAGGTGCCGGCCGCGAAGGCGGCGCGCGTCTCGACGCCCGCGTCGCGCAGACGATCCGTGACCAGCGGCACCGCGTCGAAGTCCTCGTCCGCGAGGTAGTGGACCGGCGCGAGGCCCGAGAAGAGCGAGTGGAACGCGAGCTGCGACATCGGCGCCGTCGTGTAGGCCCGGTCGAAGCGGGCCCCGCGCGCGCCGAGCTCGTCGAGGAACGGCGTCGTTGCCCGCCCCCCGATCTCGCGGCCCGGGAGATCGGCGCGGAGGGCGTCGACGGTCACGAGCAGGACCCCGCGCGGAGGGCCGGCGGCCGCGAGCGCGCATCGGGCCTCGCGCTGCGCCTCGCGTCCGAAGTAGGGCGCGACCGCCGGTCCGGCGGCCTCGCCGCCGAGAGGCGGCAGGAGCGCCTCGCGCAGCCGCACCGCGATCCCGCCGGCGAGGGGCGTCCGGTACTCGGACCAGGTGACCGTCGCCGGACGGACCAGCGCCACGCCGAGGCCGAGCGCCCCCGCCGCGACCGCCGCGGCGAGGAGCGCCACGCCGATGCGGGGAGAGGATGAAGCGAGCCCGAGGCGCGCCAGGGGGCGGTCGACGCGCGCCGCGGTGAGCAGGACGAGGGCGAGCCCCGTCGCCGCGAGGCGGAGCTCCTCGTAGCGGCCGACCTGGACCCGCGCGACCGCGTACACCAGCAGGAGGGCACCGAGGGCCGCGGCTCCGCGCCGCGCGACGGCGGCCGGTCCCGTCGCGGGTCGGGCGAGCGCCGCGAGGCCGACGGCGAGCGCGAGGAGGCCGCCGATCCACCACCAGTGCTCCGCCAGCGGCCAGGTCCGGGCGCGGGCGCCGTCGGCCGCGGCCCGACCGGCGGCGCCCACGAGGGCCGCCAGGGCGACGACGGTCCCGAGGCCGCGGAGCGGCGCGGCGAGGAGCGCGAGGAGGGCTCCGGCCCCCAGCAGGAGCCCGGCCAGGATGGGGGCGTCGCCCGGCCGGGGCGCCGCCGCCAGGGGCACGAGATGGGGGAGGAGGAGCTGATCGAGGAGCGCGAGAAGGGCCGCGGCGGCGAGGGCCGCGCTTCTCCGGCCGGCCGCCTCCGATCCGGATAATGATTCTCGGCTCAATTCCCTCGTCTCGTCCGGCCGATAGGTGGGATGCGGGGGCCCTGCGGCCTGCGCGCGAGACCGGATTCTACCGGTCCGGAGGGGAAGTGTCGCCCGGGGAGGCCGAGGAGATGGTCGCCGACTGGTCGCTCAAGGACCTGCACGCCGCGCTCGCGGATCGCCCCGCGGCGCCGACGCTCGACGAGCTCCGACTCGCCTGCCGCGACGGGAGCCTCGAGGGCCACAAGGTCCGGGGCGCCTGGCGCGTGCCGGACGCCGCCGCGCGCGCCTTCCTCGCGATGGCTTCCCTGACGCCCGAGGTCGCTCCCGAGGAGCCGGCCGCGTCGATCGCGAAGGGCGAGGCCCTGCCGCTCCTGGACGCTCTCGGTCGCGAGGCCCGGAACGCCGCCGCCCGAGGCGCCATCCATCGTCTCATGGGGGCGATGCGAGGCGAGTCCGCCCCGACGACGGCCAGCGGAAGTGAGGGGGTCGACTTCGCGGTCCCCTTCGAGCCCTTCCACGAGGAGATCGACGTCAGCGATCTCGGTTTCGACTTCGACCTCGAGACGGAACTCGAGGTGGCGATCGAGGGCGCGACCTCCGCGCCGATCCTCGACGCGCGCGACGCCGATCGTGCCTTCGAGGCGCTCGCCGCGTTGCGGACGCTTCGCGACGATCTCGCCCTCACCGCACACGCGGGCGCCGATGCGCCCGCACCGCCGGCGGTGGAGCGCCGCGCGCTCCTCCGTCGCAGCCTCTTCCGCCGGAGCGAGGTCGGCGCGACGCGCGTGGCCGATCTTCCGGGACGGCTCTCGGCCTGGACCCGCGCCCGCCGCGCGGAGGGCGAGGGCGAGGGCGAGGCCGACGTCGCCGCCGCGACCTTCGAACTGCTCACCCAGATCGCCGAGGGCGCGGCCGAGCGCGGCCGGGAAGCCGTCGGGCCGGAGCCCTGCCGCGAGACGCTCGAGGCGATCCGCTCCGAGATCCTCGACGGCGCCGTCGATCCCGTCGGAACGGCCGTCGTCGAGGAGATCGTCGAGCCCTCCGTCGAGGCCGAGACGGCGTCCGCACCGGAGATCGAGACGCCCGTCCGCGTCGACGAGGACGAGACTCTCGTCGCGGTCGAGGACGTCAAGGCACCGAACGAGGTCGAGCCCGTCATCGAGGTCGAGGCGGCGATCGAGTCCGAGTCGACGCTCGACGACGAGGTCGAGATCCTCGATCCGAACGCGCCTCGCGTCATCGACGAGCTCGACGAGGAGGGGCGCCTCGTGGCGCGGATCACCGTGGCCCCGGGCGCCGAGGGCGAGGAGATGATCCCCGAGGGACCCTACTCCTCCTTCCACCTCGACGGCAGCCTCGCCGCGTCCGGTCACTACGTGGCCGGCCGTCTCGAGGGCGGCTGGCGCCAGTGGCACGAGAACGGCGAGGTCGCGGTGATCGGCAGTCACCGCGAGGGTCGGGCGCAGGGCCGGTGGGTCTTCCGGCACCGCAACGGCCAGAAGGCTCGCGAGGGGCACTTCGACGCCGGCCAGCCCGTCGGGCTCTGGCGGAGCTGGGACTCGCGCGGTCGTCTCCTCAGCGAGACCGAGATGGCGGCTCCCGCCGCCGTCTGAGCGCCGCGGCTAGGCGGCCCCCGTCAGCGGTCCCAGGCGCAACCGGAATCGATCGAAGAGGTGGAGATACCCCCGGAGCCGGGCCTCGCGCTCCGCGGCCGGGAGCGGTTCTCCCGCCGCGTTCGCGCGGACGGCCTCGAAGTAGGCGCGGAGCGTGGCCGCCTCGGGGATGTCGCGACGCGCGTCGAGCCGACGGATGATCTCGTCCATGTCCTGGACGCGCTTCCGCGAGACGTCGGGGAAGGGTGAGATCACGACCGGCTGGAAGATGAGTCCTCCCTGCCAGTCCCCGGCGATCGCCTCGAGGCGCCGGAACTCGGCCCCCGGCGCGCCGAGGCACCAGACGAGCTGAGACGTCATCGCCGCGACGACGAGGCCGATGGCGATGACCGTCGTCACGCGCGCGCCGAGGAGGCGGGCCGTCCAGGCGGACGGCCGTCGCGCCGCGAGTCGCTCGAACAGGAGGCCGAAGACGAAGCCGCCGGCGTGGGCGTCGTTGCCGATGTTCGGGGCCGTGAGGCCGTAGATCACGTTGATCAGGAGCCAGAAGAGGAGCTGGCGCCGGATCGAGGATCCCAGCGGGTCCTTCGCGCGCCAGAAGACGCCGATCAGGAAGCCGAAGACCGCGAAGACGGCGCCGGAGGCGCCGATCCCGACGCCGTGCATGTGGAGCGCGGCCGAGCCCTCGGGGCCGAGGAGACGCCAGCCCTGGGCGGCGAGGGAGCCCGCGATCCCGCCGAAGACGTAGAGCGAGACCGAGCGTCCGAAGCCGATCCGCTGCTGGACCGGGGGGAGGAGGCTGAAGGTCGCGATGCAGTTCATCGCGAGGTGGACGACGTCCAGGTGGAGGAACACGCTCGTGAGCAGGCGCCACACCTCACCCGCGACGACGTGCCCCGGGACCTGGCCGCCGCAGAAGATCATCGCGGCCGTGGTGGCCTCGGTGGGCGACGCCTCGGGAACGGGCTCGAACAGGAACTCGCCGACCGCGAGCTCGATCGCGAAGACGACCAGGTTGATCGCGATCAGGATGATCGTCAGGTCGGGGGAACGCCACCAACCGCGCCGGAACCAGGTGCCGCGCCCCGTCATGACCGTCCCTCCGACGCGGCGGCCCGCGCGTTCCTCGCCGTGATCCTCATCGCATCCCCAGGATCGCGTCGATGAGGCGGGCGCGCTCGGGCTCGGTGAGGCCGCGAAAGGCGACGCCGGCCGGCCAGCCGCCGTCCTGGGCCTCGGCGAGGCTCCACACGACGGCGCCCGCGATCTCGATCGGCGCCCCCGTCGCGACGGGAATCCGCAGGCGGAGCGTCGTCCCCGCGGGGAGGCCTCGCGGGAAATCGAGGCGGGCGCCGTCGACGCCGATGTTCACGAGTCGCGCCGACTCGTCGTCTCCGTCCTCGCCGATGCGCACCGGGATCGCGCGATCGACGTCCACGCGCGTGCTCCGCCGACGCTCGAGGTCGCGTCGGAGTCGCTCGTCCCGTTCCGCCCGATCCGTCATGGTGATCGCCCGTGGTCCGCCCGGTCTCGCGGTCCCGACGACCGCTCCCCGGTCCTTCTTAGCGCACCCGACCGAACCTTGACCAGCCCCGTCCGGCTTCGGATCCGTCGACTCGTGAGCGGGGGCCCGAGTCGCTATAAGAGCGGACGACCCCGAGGAGGGAAACGCCATGTGGTTGCAGGTCTCCTACGCGCTCGCCACCGTCGCGATGGTGCTCATCGGTGCCGGGCTCGTCTTCGCCCGCCAGCGCCGCCGCCACATCCCGCTCATGCTCGCGGCCTTCGTCGCCGACGTCGTCGGGCTCGTGATCGTCGAGTTCGTCGTCCCGCGGGTCGAGGGGAAGTCCGACCCGGTCTCGGTCTTCTTCTCCGACTTCGGCGTCGGCATGACGACGATCCACGCCTTCCTCGCCACGCTGTCCCTCATCGGCTACTTCATCCAGATCGGGACCGGCCGGAAGCTCATGACCGACCCCTCCGCGATGGCCGGCCACAAGAAGGGGGCGATGTTCTTCCTCGTCACCCGACTCGGCGCCTACATCACGATGTGGATGGTCTGAGGGCCCTCAGGCGGGCCGCGAGGCCTCGCCGAATCCCGGCAAGTCGAGCAGGCCGGCGAAGCTCGACACCACGTGGTGGGGCGCCGTCGCGTCGTCACGGAAATAGGGCGGAAGCGGCGCTCCGTTGTCGAAGAGCACGGTGACCAGGCCCGCCGCGCGGGCGGGGCCGACATCCTTCGAGGGGCTGTTGCCGATCATCCAGGACGCGACCTCGCCGCCGTGGCGCGCGTGCAGGCTCTCGTAGACGGCGGAGGTCTTGTCCGCGATCACCTCGATTCCGGCGAAACGCGTCACGACCTCCGCGCGGGCGAGCTTGCCGCGCTGCTCGTGCTCCTCGCCCATCGTGACCAGGACCAGGCGGTGCGTGAGCGCCAGGCGGTCCAGGGTCTCGAGCACGCCCGGGTAGTAGCGGATCTCGTGCTCGCGGACCGAGCGCGCGAACTCCTCGCATTCGGCGTCGAGGCGGCCGCCCGACTCGCCGAGCAGCTCGCGCGCGGCGAGACGCATGTTCGCGGCGAGGCGGCCGCTGCCGAAGGCGCCGCGGGCGAGCCCCTCGTCCTCGAGGCGGCGGAGGCAGAGGCGAGCGGCCTCCTCGTCGACCCCGTGGCGACCCATCAGCTCGCGCCAGGCCCGACGCGCGGCCCGGAAGAAGACGGCGTTCTCCCAGAGCGTGTCGTCGGCGTCGAAGAAGAGGGTCGGTCGCGTCATCCCTCGCCGTGTTCGGCGGCGGCGGCCTGGAGGGCCTCGGCGAAGCGCGGCAGGGCGCGCTCGATGACGCGCGGCTCCACCGCGTAGCTGATGCGGATGTGCCCCGGCGTTCCGAAGCCCCGGCCGGGGACGGTGAGGACGCGGCGCTCGCGCAGGAGGTGGCAGAAGGCGACGTCGTCGCCGCCGGGCACGGCGGGGAAGACGAAGAAGGCGCCGTCGGGGGAGGGCATCTCGTAGCCCGCCTCCCGCAGGCCGTCGACGATCAGGTCGCGATTCGCGCGGTACTTGCCGAGGTCGACGGAGAGATCGCCGCAGCGCGGGAGCACGCGCTGCATGAAGGCCGGCGCGTTGACGAATCCGAGGGTCCGCGTGGCGATCGCGAGGGCGCCGAAGAGATCGCCCCGGCGCGCGTAGCGGGGGTTGAGGAGCACGTAGCCGATGCGCTCGCCGGCGAGGCCGAGGTCCTTCGAGAAGCTCGTGCAGACGATGCCGTGGCGGCAGGCCGCGAGCGCCGAGGGCTGTCGGGCGTCGGTGTAGATCAGGCGGCGGTAGGGCTCGTCGGAGACGAGGAAGAGCGGGGCTCCCCGCTCGTCGGCGATGCGATCGACCCGGCGACCCAGCTCCTCGACGAGCTCGGCGCGGTAGACGACGCCGGTCGGGTTGTTCGGCGAGTTGATCACGATGGCGCGGGTGCGCTCGGTGACCGCGGCCTCGATGGCGTCGAGGTCGGGCTGGAACTCCCCGTCGGTCGGGACGACGACGACCTTGCCGCCGTGGTTCTCGACGTAGAACAGGTACTCGGGGAAGTAGGGCGAGAGGAGGATGATCTCGTCGCCCGGATCGAGGATCGAGCGGAAGAAGATGTTCAGGCCGCCCGCGGCGCCGCAGGTCATGACGACGCAGGACGCGTCGATGTCGTCGAGGCCGTGGGTCTCGCGGGCGCGCCCGGCGACCCACTCCCGGGTCTCGATGAGGCCGACGTTCGTCATGTAACGGTGGTCGGAGGCGCGGCTCTCGCCGGCGACCTGCACGAGGACGTCCCGGAAGGCGCTCGGCGGCGGCACGCTCGGGTTCCCGAGCGAGAAGTCGAAGACCTGATCCGCCCCGTGGATCTGCTTGAGGCGGTTCCCCTCCTCGAACATCTGGCGGATCCAGGACGAGCGTTCGATGGCGCTCCGCATGAATGCGGAGACCGGAGTGCGGCCTTCGTTCGCCATGGGACTCCGCTTCTTCGGGGGGACGGGTGGGCCGGCGCCGCGGCCCCGGGATCTCGGAGCATAACACGACGGGGGATAAGTCAATCGGCCCCCGCCGACGCCGCGCCCGGGTCGTTCAGGCGAGCCACTTGACGGCGGCGAAGCCCAGGACGGCGAGGATCGCGAAGGCCCAGGAGAGCCGCACGAGGTGCCGCTCGAGGAAGGCCCGGACCGGCGGCCCGAAGCGCCGGGCGAGCTCGGCGACGAGCAGGAAGCGGGCGCCGCGGCCCACGAGCGAGGCGCCCGTGAAGGCGAGGATGTCGAGCCCCATCACGCCCGAGGCGACGGTGAAGAGCTTGTAGGGAATGGGGCTGAAGCCCGCGAGGAAGACGATGAAGACGCCGTACTCGTCGTAGAGGCCGTGGATGCGCTCGAATCCCTCGGGCGTGAAGCCCGGGATCCAGGCGTAGAAGCGGTCCTCGAGGCTGCCCCAGAGCGCCCAGCCGATCCAGTAGCCGAAGAGGCCGCCGGCCACGCTCGCGAGCGTCGCCACCATGCCGAAGCGCAGGGATCGCTCGCGGCGCCCGAGACAGAGGGCGAGGAGGAGCGGGTCCGGCGGGATGGGGAAGAAGGAGGACTCGGCGAAGGCGAGCAGGGCGAGCGCGCGCGTTCCCGAACGCCGCTCGGCGAGGCCGAGAAGCCAGTCGTAGACCCGGTGGATGGGTCCCTTCTTCACGGGCTCGGTCATCGCGTCGCTTCCTCTCCCCGGACGGGGCGGAGTCTATCACGCCGACCGCGCCGCCGAACCCCCGGATCGCGGGTTCGCCCTCCCGGGGCGCGCCCCTGATAGACTGTCCCGGCAACCACGACCGGGAAAGGGCCGCGAACAGGATGTCCACGACCACGGAACGCCCCTACGTGCGCGCGGTGATCGGCACCGCCGGTCACATCGACCACGGCAAGTCCAGCCTGATCTTCAGCCTGACCGGCACCCACCCGAGCCGGCTCAAGGAGGAGCAGGAGCGCGGGATGACGATCGACATCGGCTACGCCGAGCTCGATCTCGGCGGCGGGATCGCGGCCGGTATCATCGACGTCCCGGGCCACGAGCGATTCATCCGTAACATGGTGGCCGGCTCCTCCGGCGTGGACTACGCGATGCTCGTCGTCGCCGCCGACGACGGCGTGATGCCGCAGACGCGCGAGCACCTGCAGATCATGCGCCTCCTCGGGATCGAGATCGGCGTCACCGTCCTCACGAAGGTCGATGCCGTCGACGCGGAGCTCCTCGAGATCGTCGAGGACGACGTCCGCGAGTACCTCGTCGGGACCTTCCTCGAGAAGGCGCCTCTCTTCCGCGTCTCGAACCAGACCGGCGAGGGCATCGACGCCCTGCGCGAGCATCTCTGCCAGGCGATCCCGGCGCTGCCCGATCGCGATCCGAGCGGCGTCTTCCGGATGCCCGTGCAGCGATCCTTCTCGGTGAAGGGGCACGGCACGGTCGTGACCGGCGTGCCGGTCTCGGGCAGCGTGCGCGTCGGCGAGGAGCTCGAGCTCCTCCCGCGGGGCGAGCGGGTCCGCGTCCGCGGGATGCAGGTGCACCACCAGCCGGCCGAGGAGGCCCAGATCGGCCACCGCGCGGCCCTGAACCTCAGCGACGTCTCCTGGCGCGACGTCGAGCGCGGCGACGTCCTCGCCGAGCCGGGCTACTTCGGCTCGGCGAGCCTGCTCGAGGCGCGCTTCGAGTACCTCGATCACCTCCCGCGGCCGCTCGAGAACGAGACCCCGGTCCGGTTCCACGCCGGCACCACCGACGTCGGCGGTCGCATCGTGCTGCTCGACCGCAAGGTCATGCTCCCCGGCGACCGGGGACTGGTGCAGCTCCGCCTCGACGAGCCCGTCGTCATCGCGGCGCGCGATCGCTTCATCGTCCGGCTCGCCAGCCCCGTGATCACGCTCGGCGGCGGCGTCGTCGTCGGCGAGACGAAGTGGCGCTTCAAGCGCTTCCGCGCCTGGCTGAACGAGAACCTCGAGGCGAAGGAACGCCACATGGACGACGAGGAGGGCTACCTCGCCTACGTCGTCCGCAGCCAGGGTCGCAAGCTCACCGCGCGATCGGAGCTCTGCCGGGCGGTGAAGAAGACCGCGGACGAGATCGAGGCGCTCGTGGGCCGCCTGCACGAGAAGGGGGTGGTCCGCGTCTTGGGCAAGGACCGACGCGTCATCCACGCCGACATGTATTCCGAGGCCGAGGCGCTGGTCTCGAAGACCCTCCTCGCGGCCCACAAGGCCGAACGCCTGCAGGCCGGGTTCCACTCGGCCCGAATCGCCCGCGACGCCCGGCTCGGCGTCGACCTGGTCGAGGCCGTCCTCGCCGAGCTGGCCGAGGGGAAGAAGGTCGAGATCCTCGGGCGCGGCCTCGTGCGACACCGGGAGTGGTCGGGCGGCCTCTCCAAGGAGGACATGGGGCTCGTCGAGCGGATCGAGGAGATGCACTCGCGCGAGCACTTCGGGGCTCCGATCTTCTCCGAGATCGTCACCGCCCTCGATCGCCCCCAGAAGAAGGTGAAGGAGCTCATGGGCTTCCTGCACCAGATGGGGAAGCTCATCCACCTCACTCCCGACCTCTCGCTGCACCGCGACGCCGTCGTCGAGGCGCAGCGTCGGCTCGTGCGCCGCATCCGCGAGGGAGGGCCCATGCCCTCGAGCGAGTTCAAGGACATCATCGGCGCGACGCGGAAGTACGTCATCCCGCTGCTCGAGTACTTCGACAAGCAGCAGATCACGCGGCGCGACGGCAACGAGCGCAAGCTCGCGGACGGCTGGGAGAAGCGCGTCGATCCCGAGATCCTCGAGGCCGACGGCGACGCCTGACGCGAGGCCGGATCAGGCGCGCAGCTTCGCGAGGAGCGACGACCAGTCGGCGTCGAATCCCTCGGGGCGCTCGAGCAGGGCCGGTCGGAGCGCCTCGACGCGGGGCAGGATCTCGTCCTCGAGTCGGGCGCGACGCGCGCGGATCGCGTCCGCGTCGCCTTCCGGATCCTCGAGGGCCTCGCGTTCCCGTCGCAGGCCGAGTTCCAGGACGGTCAGCTCGCGGTGGGCGCGCTCGAGGCGCGGGAGCTCGCGGGCGAGCGTCGCCTCGACGGGCGCGAGGCTGCCGCGGCCGAGGTCGCGCCCCGGACCTTCCGTCGCGTCGCCGGCGAGCCGCGCGGACGCGGCCTCGCACCAGAAGCGGCACGCGGTCTCGAACTCGCGGGACGCGGCGCGGAGGCGCGGCGTGGCCTCCTCGGTCCGGACGCCCGCCTCGATCAGCCGGCGCAGGATGTCGTTGCCGCGGCGCACGCGGACCCAGGTGGCCTCGAATCGCTCCGAGTCCTCGCGCCACATCTCGAGGAAACCGTCGAGACGGGGGCGGCGCTCCTCGATCCAGCGGCGTCGCGCCTCGATGCGATCCTCGAGCCCCGCCTTCGTGGCGAGATCCGGTCCCGCGAGGGCCTCGAGCTCGGCGCGGGCGATCTCGATCTGCTGACGTTCGGTGCGGGCGGTCTCGGCGAGCGGTCCGGATGCGGTCCAGGGGGCGGCGATGACCGCCTCGAGCTCGCCGCTCCAGGCGCCGACCTCCTCCGCGAGGACGGCGGGACCAGGAGGCGCCTCGACCTTCGCTTCGCTCTCGGATCGGCAGCCCGGCTGGAGCAGGGCGGGAGCGGTCACCACGATGGCGAAGACCGCGAAGCCGAGGGCGTTACGAGCGAAGGTGGCGAACCGCATTGTGGAA
Source organism: Planctomycetota bacterium (assembly GCA_041402125.1). Taxonomy (GTDB): domain Bacteria; phylum Planctomycetota; family DRQF01; genus JAWKSY01. The sequence continues at coordinate 78,674 of JAWKSY010000014.1, read as the reverse complement.
GATCCTCGCTCCGTCTCCGATCTCGCGCAGCGGGCTCCGCGTCCAGCGCGGATGTTGCCAGCCGAAGAGGAAGCGCTCGGGGTGCGGCATGAGACCGAGGACCTGTCCGCTCTCGTCGCAGATGCCGGCGATGCCCGCCACCGAACCGTTGGGGTTGGCGGGGTAGTCGGCCGGGCCGCCGTCCGCCGCGACGTAGCGCAGCGCGACCCGGTTCTGCTCCTCGAGAATGGCGAGATCTTCCGGTCCACCGACGGTGAAGCGCCCCTCGGCGTGCGCCATGGGGAGCTCGATCATGTCCGATCCGGACAGAAAGAGCGAGCGGCTTCCGTCGCATTCCAGACGGACCCAGCGATCCTCGTAGCGATGGCTGCGGTTGTCCGTGAGCGTCGCCCGGACCGCCGGGGAATCGACCCCGGGACCCGGCAGAAGTCCGGTCTTGATCAGGACCTGGAAGCCGTTGCAGATGCCGAGCACCAGGCCGCCGCGCTCGATCAGACGGCGGAGGGCGTCGCCCAGGACCTGGTCGATCTCGAGCGCGAGGACGGCGCCCGCGGAGACGTCGTCCCCGTAGGAGAATCCGCCGGGGATCGCGAGGGCGCCGTAGTCGTCCAGCACTTCCGGCCGTTCGACGAGACGGTTGATGTGGACCTGGTCGGGCGCGGCGCCGGCGAGGGCGAAGGCGTGCGCCGTCTCCTCGTTGCAGTTCACGCCGGCGGCGCGGAGGACCAGCACGCGGGGTTCAGACACGATCGGCACCCTCCAGGATGCGGCCGAGGCCTCCCGAGTGGAGGCGGTGGAGTTCCTCGAGTTCGGCGTCGATCAGGACGCGATCGCCGCGGCGCACGACGAGCCGGTCGCCGTCGGTGACGGTGCCGATCGCCGCGCAGGGCATTCCGGCGAGCGCGGACTCGAAGGCCGCGGCCCGCTCTCGCGGCACCTCGCAGAGGAAGCGCGTCAGCGACTCCGAGAACAGGACCGGGAAATCCGCGAGCGACTCCGCGCCCGGAACGCGATCGAGGTCGATCTCGGCGCCGAGCCCGCCGGAGAAGGCGCTCTCCGCCGCGGCGACCGCGAGGCCGCCCTCCGAGAGGTCGTGGCAGGCCCGCAGGTGTCCGGCGCGGATCGCGGCGTGCACCGCGAGCAGCGTCGGCCGGGCCGTCGCGGTGTCCATCTTCGGGACCGTGTCGCCGCGGCGGCCGTGGAGCCGCAGGGCGAGCGAACCGCCGAGTTCGTCGCGGGTGAGGCCGACGAGGTAGAGGAGGTTGCCCGCCTCCTTGAGGTCCATGGTGACCGAGCCCGTGACGTCGTCGACGATCGAGAGCGCGGTGACCAGCAGGGTGTGCGGGATGCAGATCGTCCCGGCCGCCGTCGCGTACTCGTTGTTCAGGCTGTCCTTGCCCGAGACGAAGGGCGTGCGGAGCGCGAGGGCCGCGTCGTGGCAGCCGCGCGAGGCGAGCACGAGCGCGCCGAGGCGGTCGGGCTTCGCGGTGTTGCCCCAGGAGAAGTTGTCGAGGATCGCGGTCCGGTCGGGATCGCCGCCCACCGCCACGACGTTGCGGAGGGCCTCGTCGATCGCGGCCATCGCCATGTGGTAGGGATCGACGTCGCCGTAGTGCGGCGCGAGCCCGGAGCCGACCGCGAAGCCCTTCGTGGATCCGAGCACCGGCGCGAGCACCGCGCCGTCGCTCGGGCCGTCACCGTGCACGCCGACGAGGGGCTTCACGCAGCTCGTGCTCTGCACCTCGTGGTCGTACTGGCGGATCACCCACTCCTTGCTCGCGACGTTCGGATGCGCGAGGAGCTCGCGGAGGACGGCGTCCGCCGCGCGCGGCTCGAAGTCGTCGAGGGGATCGGGCGCGGGCGCCGACCAGGTCGCCCGGCGCACGGGGCGCGGGAGACCGTCGTGGAGGAACTCCATGGACACCTCGGCGACGGACTCGCCGCGGTAGGCGATCTCGAGCATCCCGTTGCCGGTGAACTCGCCGAGGACGCAGGTCGCGACGTCCTCGGAGGCGCACAGCGCGAGCAGCTCGTCGAGGTGCTCCGGCGGGACCGCGAGGACCATCCGCTCCTGCGCCTCGGAGAGCCAGATCTCGCGGTAGCTGAGCCCGGGGTACTTCAGCGGAGCCTCGGAGAGCTCAACGCGCGCGCCGGTGGTCTCGCCCATCTCGCCGATGGCGGAGGAGAATCCTCCGGCGCCGCAGTCGGTGACGTTGCGGTAGAGCCCGCGGTCGCGCGCCGCGAGCAGCACGTCCATGACGCGCTTCTCGGTGATCGCGTTGCCGATCTGGACCGCGCCGCCGTCGACGCTCTCGGACTCCTCGTGGAGCTCGCGGCTCGAGAAGGTCGCGCCGTGGATGCCGTCGCGACCGGTCGCGCCGCCGAGGGCGACGATGCGGTCGCCGGGCTTCGTGACCTTCTCGCAGCGATCGCGGGGGATGAGGCCGATCGTGCCCGCGTAGACGAGGGGGTTGCCCGTGTAGCGTTCGTCGAAGAAGACGGCGCCGCCGACGGTCGGGATGCCCATGCGGTTGCCGTAGTCGCGGACGCCCTCGACGACGCCGCGGAGCACGCGGGCGGGGTGGATGGTCCCGGCCGGCAGGTCCTCCTCGCGCGCGTCGGGGTGGCCGACGCAGAAGACATCCGTGTTCGCGACCGGCTTGCCGCCGAGGCCGGTGCCGAGGATGTCGCGGATGACGCCGCCGAGCCCGGTGCCCGCGCCGCCGTAGGGTTCGATGGCCGAGGGGTGGTTGTGGGTCTCGACCTTGATGCAGAGGTTGTGGTCGTCGTCGAAGCGGATGATGCCCGCGTTGTCGACGAAGACGGAGACGCAGAAGTCGCGGTCGAGCTCGCGCGTGGCGCGGAAGACGGTCGACTTGAGCAGGTTGTCGATCCGCTCGCCGTCGAAGTCGATGATGGCGCTGAAGGTCTTGTGCTTGCAGTGCTCCGACCAGGTCTGCGCGAGCGTCTCGAGCTCGATATCGGTGGGGTGCCGGCCGAGCTCCGCGAAGTGCGCGCGGATGGCCTGCATCTCCACGAGGTCGAGCGAGAGGCCCTGGCGACGACTGAGTTCGAGCAGCGCGTCGTCGTCCGCCGGGAGCTCGACCTCGACGCGCTCGAAGGCGTAGGTCCCCGTCGGGCCGCCGGGGCGCAGGGCGCGCTCGCCGGGGTGGATCTCGTCGACGACCGGATTCGCGAGGAGCTTCTCGCCGATCCGCGCGAGCGCCGCCGCGTCGGCGCCGCGGAAGCGGTAGCACCAGCCGGAGCGCAGGCCCGTCAGGGGGATCTCGAGCCGTCGTGCCGCGCGGAGGACGCTCTCCTCGACGGGATCCATGACGCCGGGCTTGCGCGCGACCGTCACCGCGCCGTCCTCCCGGGCGTCGAGCGCGTCCCGCGCTTCGAGTCGCGAGGACTGGAGGACGCCGTCGACGAGGAGGTCCTCGGCGAGGCGCGCCGCCTGGTCGCGGTCGAGCGGACCGTCGAGGAGGTAGAGGCGCGCGGTCTCGACGACGGTGACGTCGGCGAGGTCGAGCCAGGCGAGGTCGCGTTGGACGCGACGGACCAGCGAATCCTCGGCGGCTTCGCGATGGCGGACTTCGAGGTGCCACATGGGGCGCTTCACCCGTTTCCGGACGGCACTGACGAGGGGATCGGGCCGCCGGGAGGGCAGCGCTAAGTGCCGACGAGATTGATGTTAAGGGGGTTCTCGCGAACGGGACAACCTACCAACGAGGCCGTGGCCCATCAACGCCCGGGCCCCGGTGCCCGGCGGCGGATCCTGGCATCGCGAGGGGACGCAGGGCCGCCTCAGCGCGCGATGCGGGCCGGGCCGCCGTCCGGGGGGATCTCGAGCACCATCGTGGCCGTGGCGAGGGGGGTGTCCCTGAAGAAGAGTCCGACGTGGACGATGGGACGCTTCCACTCCGACGGGAAGCTCGGCAGGGGGATCGCGACGAGGCGCGATTCCCCGGGACCGAAGCCTTCGGGCGGCGGGCCGGCGAGCTCGCGCGGCGCGGTCTCGAGCGGTTGGCGGGCGTCCCGCTGCACCGCCGACGCGAGGACGAGGTCGCGCGGGTCGAGGTCGGTGTGGAGTGCGCCGGCGGCGGCCGCGTTCCGGATCTCGACGAGGATCCAGCCTCGCTCGCCGGCGCGCCAGGTCGGCGCGGCCTTCCCGAAGCCGAGCGTGATCTCGGGAAGCCGCGAGTCCAGCGCGCGTTCGATCGCGGAGGCGACGAGTTCCGCGCGCGGCGCGCCCGGCGGGAAGTCCTCCCGGAGGACGCGGGCGAGCACCTCGCGCCGCCGGACCTCGAAGGGGTCCCCGTCCTCGTAGCGGGGCAGGTGGGCGATCTCGAGCGCGAGGCCCCAGTCGACGAAGCCGGCCGACCGCGCCGCGCGCCGCGCGCGCTCCGTCGCCTCCGCGAAGACCTCGGGCACGAGGCTCGCCCGGAAGCGCAACTCGCGGATCTCGGACACCGCCCGCTGGCCCTCGCTCAGCGCGGGCAGGACGTCCTCGCGGCCCATCGCCCGCAGGATCTCGACCACTCGGGCGCGAACGAAGGGGGCCGTGTGGCCGCAGAAGGCGCGCAGGATGGGCAGGGCGTCCTCGGGCGGGCGACCCTCGAGCTCCTCGAGCACGACGAGGGGCTCCTCGCGGTGGACCGCGATGCGGAACGCGGACCAGTAGCGGGCGAGGATCGTGCCGTCGTCCTCGAGTCGGCGTCGCTCCCGGCGGATCCGGACGTCGAGCGCCGGCGGGAGGATGCCCTGGGCGAGGACGTGGTCGATGACCTGCGACACGTCCGTTCCCGGGTCGGCGCGACGCGCCGCGGCCATCCACGGCGCGGAGACGACCGCGGGGAGGGCGTCGGGCGGAGCGACGTCCGGCGCCAGGGCACGCGCGAGCGCCGCCACGCCGGCGTCCGCGTCCTCGCGATGTCGGGCGATCAGCGCTCCGGGCGCCGCGAAGAGGGCCGCGCGGCGAAGGTCGGCGTCGTCGTCCGCCAGCGCCGCCTCGAGGGAGGGACCGGGGAGACGCGCGCGAGGTCCCGCGGTCGCGGCCCATCTCAGGGCCTCGATCCGCTCGTCGGGCGGAGCGACCGGGAAGTCCTCCGTCCACAGGGCCTCGATCGAGCCCGCGTCGAGGCGCGTGGCCCGGAAGAGCCGCGCCCCGAGACGGTCGGCGCCGGGCCGGGGGCCGGACGCGTCCGCGAGTTCCCGCCCCCGGTCCTCGGTCCGCGCGAGCCGGCGGACGCTGGCCAGCGACGCGAGCAGCGCGCGCGTCCGTTCGGGACGGGATCCGGCGAGATCGCGTCGTTCCCCGGGGTCCTCGTAGAGGTCGAAGACCCGGGGGAGGCCGGTCCCGAGGTTCTGGATCACCTTCCAGCCCCGGTGGACGATCATGTCGGCGCTGTGGCCGAAGTACTGCGAGGTGCGGAAGCGCGAGAAGGCGAAGTCCGGCAGCGCGGGGTGGCCCTGTTCCTCGGGCAGGAGATCGCGCGAGAGGCTGCGCCCCTGCGAGAACCGCGAGGCGGGAAGGTCGAGGAGCTCCGTCACGGTCGGGGAGACGCAGCTCAGGTCGACGGCGCGGTCGATCCGGCGGGGCCGGAGACCGGGCGCGCGGATCATCAGCGGGACCCGGATCGCCTCGTCGTGGAGCATCGCCGTGTGACCGATGCCGCCGTGCTCGCCGAAATCCGTGCCGTGGTCGGCGTGGAAGACGACGAGCGTGCGATCGTTCATCGGCGAGGCGCGCAGCGCCGCCAGGAAGCGACCGAGGTGCTCGTCGACGTAGCCGACCTCGCCGGCGTAGAGGAGCTGCGTGCTCCCGCTCTTCTTTCCGTGCGCGCGGTAGGGGAAGTGCGCGTCGAAGTAGTGGAGCCAGAGGAAGCGCGGCCGGCCCTCGTCCGCCTTCAACCAGGCGATGCCGCGATCGGAGACGGCGCGGGCGTCCTCGTCGTGTCGCTCCCAGGTCGAGAAGCCGTCCCGCAGTTCGGGGGCGTCGTCGAAGACGGGGCGGATGAAGGAGACGAGGGCCTTCGTCTCCCGTCCCGAAGCGGCGAGGCGGGCGGCGAGGGTGGGCGCGCGACCGCCCGGCGCGTTCGGCGTCGGGCCGCTCTCGGGGTACCGCGCGGTGAAGACGCTGCGCATCGACTCGATCGTCGCCGAGTAGGTCGAGTAGGCGTTGAGGTAGACGACCGACTCCCGTCCGAGCGCGGCGAGGGCGGGCGTGTGAGGTTTCTCGGGTCCGGAGAGTCCGACCGCGTCGGCGCGCAGCGCGTCGCAGGTCACGAGGATGACCGACCAGTCGCGCCGGCCCGGGAACGCGGCGTCCAGGGGTTCGGGTCCGATCCGTCCGTCGTCGAGGAGCTGCCGGATGAAGTCGGCGTCCGGCGCGGACTCCTCCGGAGGCGAGGCGAGCGGCGCGAGGAAGGTGGAGGCGATCGGCGCCTCCCAGAGGACGAGCGCGCGCGCCTCCGGCGGTCCCGCCGGCATCCACTCGGCGACGTGGGCCCCCAGCGCGAGGGCGCCCGACGCGAGGACCGCGGCGCCGACGGCGGGGGACCTCGGCCGCAGCCCGGCGCGGCCGGCCGCGGCGGCGACGGCTCCCAGCGCCGCGAGACGGAGGGCCGCGTGCGCGGCGGGGTAGAGACCGCGGTAGACCGCATCGTCCACGACCAGGGCGAGAACGGCGCCGCAGGCGAGCCCGCCGACGACGAGGCGTGGTCGCCGCCGGGCGAGGCGCAGGGCGAGCGGCACCGCGGCCAGGATCGCGAGGACGACGGCCAGCGGCACGACGAGGCGCGCGATGCCGACCCCCGACCAGGCCCGGACGCGCGCCGTCGAGGAGGGCGGTGGAGAGGACGGCGAGCGCGATCGCGTGGGGCAGGACGGCCAGGAGGGCGCGCCGTCCGGGTCGCCCCCTCCCCGCGATCGAGCCGAGAAGCGCGCCCGGGAGGACGGCCAGGGAGCCCACCGCGAACGCGGCGAGCAGGAGCCCGAGGGCGCCCGGGAACGATTCCGGCCGGACGGACAGGAGATCGCGACCCAGGGCCAGGGCCGCCGCCGCGAGGAGTCCCCGCGCCGAGACCGCGAGCCAGGACGGGCGGGCGGCGCGGAGGCCGGGACTGGGATCGCGATCGGGGGCTTCGTGCATGCCGCGGCCCGGCCCGCCGAAGGCGGACCGGAAGACTCATCCTGGGCGCGGTGAAGGGGTTCGGGTCGCGCACGCGGTCTCGGACCGGCGCGGCCTCGGGCACCCTACCCGGTGCGGCGACGCGGGAGCAAGCGACGTTGTCTTTTCGCGGCGACCCTCTAACATCGGGGGTCGGGCCGGAGTCGAATCCGCGGCCCGGGAAGGGGAGACATGGCGGACTCGAGAAAGCTGGCACCGCTCGACTTCGAGAAGCCCATCTTCGAGATGGAGGCGAAGATCGAGGAGCTGGAGGAGCTCTCCCGCACGACGCGGATGAACCTCAACGGCGAGGTGCGTCCGCTGAAGGAGAAGCTCGGCCAGCTCATCGCCGAGATCTTCGACGAGCTCACCCCCTGGCAGCGCGTCCAGCTCGCCCGCCATCCCGCGCGTCCCTTCACCTCGGACTACGTCGAGTTGATGGTGGACGACTTCGTCGAGCTCCACGGCGATCGCCTGTTCAAGGACGATCGCGCGATCCTCTGCGGCCTCGGACGCATCCGCGGCCGCAAGGTCATGGTGATCGGGCACCGCAAGGGCCGCGACACCAAGGAGAAGCTCGCCTGCAACTTCGGCTGCGCGCACCCCGAGGGCTACCGCAAGGCCCTGCGGAAGATGCAGCTCGCGGAGAAGTTCGGGCTCCCCATCATCACCTTCATCAACACCCCGGGCGCCTATCCCGGCATCGGGGCCGAGGAGCGTGGTCAGGCCTTCGCGATCGCGGAGAACCTCGTCGCCATGGCGGGGCTGCGCGTCCCGATCGTCTCCGTCGTGATCGGCGAGGGCGGATCCGGCGGCGCCCTCGGCATCGGCGTCGGCGACCGGGTCTACATGCTCGAGCACTCGTACTACAGTGTGATCTCGCCCGAGGGTTGCGCGGCGATCCTCTGGAAGAGCGCCGAGAAGGCCTCCGAGGCCGCCGAGGCCCTGAAGATCACCAGCTCCGACCTTCTCCGGCTCGGCGTGGTCGACGAGGTCCTTCCCGAACCCCTGGGCGGCGCCCACCGGAACCCCCGCGAGATGGTCACCCGTCTCGAGGAGAAGGTCGCGGCCACGCTCGACGAGCTGTGCGCGATGGACCGCGACCGCCTCGTCTCCGAGCGCTACGCCAAGTTCCGCGCGATCGGGACGATGTTCGGCGAGGGGCCGGCCGAGTTCCGCGCGACCGAAGAGAGCGCCTGACCTCCGCCGCACCGCGGAGACCGAGGCGGCACCGGTTCCAGGATTTTCAGAATTCCGCGAATAACTCCTCCCAGCCCCGGGGGCGGGGCGTAGAAGTCCCGTTCGCTACTTCTCGCTTCATGGTGCTGTCGGAGAGCCGTTCATGGCCTCGCAAAACCCGGGTGAAACCCCGCCCGGCGTCGGTCGCCGGACCCGAACCTCGCCGTCTCGTCTGCGCCACGCCACGCTTCTCACCGACCTCGGCGGCGCCGCTTCTCTCCGCCGCGACGCCGCCCCCGCCCCCCTCGACCGCGGCGACCCCTTCCTGAACGACGTCCTCGCCCGCTGGAAGAGCGTCGACCGCGACCGGTTGCTGCGCGCGACCGAGATCGACCTCTGGTCCGGCCTCCGGGATCGCCTCGACGGCTGAATCCCCCGGGGGCGCCTCAGGCCTCCCGGCCCTTCTTCAGCGCGAGCTGGCCGCAGGCGGCGGCGATGTCCGATCCCTTCCGTCGCCGCTCGCTCACCTTCAGGCCGCCCCGTTCCAGCCGCCCGACGAAGGCGTCGATGCGGTGATCCGAGGGTCGCCGGAAGGGGACGGCGTCGACGGGGTTCCAGGGGATGATGTTGAAGAGTCCCCGCACCCGCCCGAAGCGACGAACGAGCTCGTCGGCGTGCTCCGGGGCGTCGTTGACGCCGTCGAGCAGGACGTACTCGAAGGTCACCTCCCGTCCGGTGTGATCGAGGTAGCGCGCGGCCGCCTCGGCGATCTCGTCGACGCTCATCGCGTTCGCGAGCGGCACGAGCTCGCGCCGGATCTCGTCGTTCGGGGCGTGCAGCGAGAACGCGAGGGTGTACTGCGTCTTCGCCTCGGTGAATCGCTCGACGCCCTTCCGGACGCCGGAGGTCGAGACCGTGATGCGCCGCGCCCCGAGGTGCGGACCGTCGGGTGAGTTGATCACGCCGAGCGCCTCGAAGACCGCCTCGTAGTTGTGCATGGGTTCGCCCATGCCCATCATCACGAGGTTGGTCGGCTCGCGGTCTCGCTCCCGCGCGGCGTTGCGCGAGAGGAGGTACTGCTCGAGGATCTCGCCGCGGCTGAGGTTGCGCTTGAGCCCCTCGAGGCCGCTCGCGCAGAAGAGGCATCCCACCCCGCAACCGACCTGGCTCGAGAGGCAGATCGTGGTCCGCTTCTCGGCGGGGATGATCACCGACTCGACGAGGCGGTCGTCCGAGAGGGTGAAGAGGATCTTCGCGGTGCCGTCGTCGGCGCCGGCGACCTCGCGGATGCGGAGCGGGGCGGCCGGGAAGCGATCGATCAGCGCGTCCCGGAGCCGGGCCGGGAGGTCGGTCATCTCGCGCGGATCGAAGACGCCGCGCTGCCACATCCAGGCGCGGAGCTGCTTGGCGCGGAAGGCGGGTTCGCCGGCCTCCTTGACGACCTCGGCCAGGCCGGCGGCGTCGAGATCGGAGAGTCGGGGCGCCTTCATGGCCTTCAAGCCGTGTTCTTCTTGCCCTTCTTGGGCTTGGACGGGGCTCGCGGCGTCGCGCGCTTCGTTTCGGAAGCGGCCCCGGAGGCCTGGTTGCGGATCTTGACCGCGGTGACGGGCTTCTCGCCGCGGACGTTCTCCACGCCGACCACGAACTTCCGGTGGCCGTCGTCGCGGCCGTCGGGCAGGTCGTACATCGCGTCGAGCAGCAGGCTCTCGACGAGGGAGCGCAGGGCGCGGACGCCGGTGTCCCGGGCGAGGGCCTGGCGGGCGAGCTCGCGCAGCGCCTCGTCGGTGAACGAGAGCGTGGCGTTCTCCATCTCGAAGGCCCGCTGGTACTGCCGGACGATGGCGTTGCGGGGCTCGGTCATGACGCGGACGAGGTCGGCCTCGCCGAGCGGGTCGAGGACCGCGGTCACCGGAAGCCGGCCGAGCATCTCGGGGATGATGCCGAACTCGATGATGTCGTCGGTCTCGACCTGATGCAGCAGACGCTCCTTGTCGGAGTCGCTCATGCGGCTGGTCGCGTCCTTCGCGAAGCCGATCCGCTCGCGGCCGACGCGCTTCGCGATGATGTCCGAGAGTCCGACGAAGGTGCCGCCGCAGACGAAGAGGATCTGCGAGGTGTCCATCGAGATGTAGTTCTGCTCGGGGTGCTTGCGGCCGCCCTGCGGGGGGATGTTCGCGACCGTGCCCTCGAGGATCTTGAGGAGCGCCTGCTGGACGCCCTCGCCGCTCACGTCGCGCGTGATCGAGACGTTGCCGGCGCTGCGACCCACCTTGTCGATCTCGTCGATGAAGACGATGCCCTGCTGCGCGCGCTCGAGGTTGAAGTCGGCGGCCTGGAGCAGCTTGAGGAGGACGTTCTCGACGTCCTCGCCGACGTAGCCGGCCTCGGTGAGCGTCGTCGCGTCGGCGATCGCGAAGGGGACGTCGAGGAACTTCGCGAGGGTCCGCGCGAGGAGGGTCTTGCCGCAGCCGGTGGGGCCGATCAGCAGGACGTTGCTCTTCTCCATCTCGACCGCGTCGGCCGCGGCCTCGTTCTCCTGGTGGAGGAGACGCTTGTAGTGGTTGTAGACCGCGACGGCGAGGATGCGCTTCGCGCGGTCCTGGCCGATCACGTAGTTGTCGAGGTGCGCCTTGATCTCGGCCGGGGTCCGCAGCGAGTCCGCGTCGAGGGTGAGGGCGGTCTCCTTCGCGATCGTCTGCTTGCGCCCTTCCTCGTAGAGGATGGTGTTGCAGATGTCGATGCACTCGTTGCAGACGTTGATCCCCGGCGGGCCCGAGATCAGGGTCTTGACCTGATGCCGGCTCTTGCCGCAGAAGCTGCAGATCTCGGCGTCGCCGCCTCGTTTCCCGGTCATGCGCGAACGATCCCTCCGGCCGAACGCGCAACCCGCGTTCGCTCGCCCCATGGTGCCTCATCCGGCCCCATCTTTTCAACGTCCCCGCGGTCGCGGGCTCGAACGCGGCTCCGGGCGCCGGGCCGGAAACGAGCGCGGCCGGCGACTCCCCGCGGGGGGGGAGTGCGCCGGCCGCGCCGGGTCCGAGCGTCGGGCTCGGGGAGATCAGGCCTCCTTGAGCGAGTGGACGATGTCGTCCACGAGCCCGTACTCCTTGGCCTCCTCCGCGCTCATGAAGTAGTCGCGGTCGGTGTCGCGGTGCAGGTCGTCGTAGCTGCGACCCGTCGACTCCGAGAGGATCTTGTTGAGGACCGACTTCATGCGACCGATCTCGGCCGCCTGGATGCCGATGTCCACCGCGGTGCCCTCGGCGCCGCCCCAGGGCTGGTGGATCATGATCCGCGAGTTCGGCAGCGCGAAGCGCTTGCCCTTCGTGCCCGCCGCGAGGAGGACGGCGCCCATCGACGAGGCCTGCCCGAGGCAGTAGGTCGCCACGTCACACTGCACGTACTGCATCGTGTCGTAGATGGCGAGGCCCGCCGTCACCGACCCGCCGGGCGAGTTGATGAAGACGCTGATGTCCTGGTTGCGGTTCTCCTTCTGGAGGTAGAGGAGCTGCGCGACGACGTAGTTCGCGAAGTCCCCGTCGATCCCGCCGCGGATGAAGACGATCCGATCCTGGAGGAGCCGGGACCAGATGTCGAACTGCATCCAGTGGCCGCCCTGCTTCTCGTAGATGTGGACGTCCTGGATCGTCTTGAACGGATCCATCTCTCGGCTCCTCCTCACTCGCCGCCGTTCGCGGCGGCCTTCCCATCGGCTATTTCGGCCTTGTCACGCAAGAACTTGCGGACCTTTCTCTCGAGAACGCTCGCGCGGACGTCGTCCATGGCGTCCTTCTCGAGGAGCGCCTCGCGGATCTGCGTCGGCGTGCGCCCCTCCTGACGGGCGATCTCGGTGATCCGCGCGGCGACGTCGGACTCCGTCGCGAAGATCTTCTCCTTCTTGCCGATCTTCTGGATCAGGTACCAGGCCCGGATGCTGCGGCGCGCCTCCGGCTCGAGCTCCTCGCGCGTGGTCTTGCTCCAGGCGTCGAGGTCCGAGGCCTGCAGGCGACCCTGCATGAGGGCCTGCATCGCCATCTCCCGGATGCGCGAGTCGATCGTGCTCTTGAGGACGGTCGGGGGCACCGGGAACTCGACGCGTCCGAGGATCGCGTCGATGATCTTCTCCTCGACGTCGTAGTCGCCTCGTGCTCGCGGTGCTCGCCGAGGTCCTCCACGATCTTGGCGCGGAAGGCGGCGAGATCGTCGAAGCCGAAGCCCTTCGAGAGCTCGTCGTCGATCGCGGGCGTTCGAGGCGCTTCACCTCCTTGATGGTGAAGCGGAGGTCGACGTCCTTGCCGCGCATGTCCTGCATCGGGGTAGTCGTCGGGGACGGTGGAGGAGGCCGTGAGGACGTCCCCGACCGTCTTGCCGAGGAGCGCCTCGCCGAGGCCGGTGAAGGGGATCTGGGCGAGCTTCTCGGCGTCGCCGGCGATGGCGCCGTCCTGCTGTCGCTCGAAGATCACCTCGTCACCCTCGAGCACCTCGAAGCGGCCGATGACGTGGTCGTCGGCCGCGACGGCACCCTCGGTGACGGGCGCCATCACGGCGCGCTGACGGGCGAGGTCGCCGAGGACCTTGTCGACGTCCTCGTCGGTGACCGGGGCGACCTCGCGGGAGGCCGGCACGCCGCGGTAGTCGGGGAGCTCGAACTCGGGCTTGGTCTCGACGACCATCTCGAAGGCGATCGAGGCGCCGCGCTCGACGACGATGGCCTCGAAGTCGAACTCGGGATCGGCGACGACGTCGAGGTCGTTGTCCTTGATCGCGCGCTGCATGCCCTCGACGACGAGGTCGCGCTTGACGTCCTCGGCGATCTGCGGCCCGAAGCGCTTCTCGAGCATGCTCATCGGCACCTTGCCGCGGCGGAAGCCGGGCAGCGCGACCGTGTTCCGCAGCTCCGCGAAGGACTGGCGGTACTGTTTTTCGACCTGGTCCGCGTCGATCGCGACGCTGACCTTCTTCCGGCAGGGCTCGTCGAGCTCTTCGACCCGCGTTTCCATCCCGTCGCTCCCGTTGCTGGTCCACATGGACCGAGTCGCGGACGATACGACGGCCGGGGGGCCGAATCAAGCGGGGGAAGTCGCGTTGCCGCCGATGGTTAGGTGCCGTTTCCGGGCCCGGAGGCCGGGACTCAGACGAACATCACCGGCTCGGAGGTGTCGAAGTGCACCCCGCACGAGACCATCAGGTTGAAGAAGCGGGGCGAGATGACGACCTCGGGGCTCAGCGAGGGGCCCTCGCCGAAGAGTTCCGAGGTCACGTTGACGTCCGCCAGATCGCCGAGATCGATGTCGTAGTAGAGCATCGACTCGAGGTAGAGGCCGCCCCGGCCGCAGTGCGGGCAGGCGGCGTCGGTGGAGGCGAAGCGGGTCGGGGGGCTGACGACCGTCGGCAGGCTGACGGTCGGGATGACCTGGAAGAAGGGCGAGGGCTCGTGCCCGGACTCGGTCTCGTACAGGACCTCCCGGAGCAGGCAGCCGGAGATGCCGTCCTTGATCATCCGCGTCGCGACGCGCTCGTGGACGAGGAACTCCCCCCGGCGACCCCGGGCCGCCATGGCCGATTCGAGGTCGGCGGGGGCCACCGCGATGGGGCCGGTCTGCTCGGGAACCCGCATGCAGTGCTCGCAGGCGCCGCTCCAGTCCCAGGTCGACCCCTCGCCGGGGCGGCACTCGACCTCGAAGGCGGTGTCGACGTGGAGGTACTTCGCGTCGCGGAGCTCGCGGCGGCTGAAGCGGCGCTCCTCGTGCAGGTGGAACCAGGCGTCGTTGTCCTCGAGCCGGTCGAGGAGGCGACGGGCCTCCTCGTCGTGGCCGTCGAGCCGGATCTCGACCCAGCTCGGCCGCCGACCGCGGGCCGTGACCTCGGCCCGGGTCTCGCCGTCCACGAGGCCGAGCTCGCAGGCGTCCTCCCAGTCGACGAGGAAGATCTTCGTGGTCCGCATCCCGTTCCTCCCGCTGCGCCCGGCGGACCGGGCTCCCCTTCATCGACACTCATCGGACGCTCGAGCCCCCGCCGTCCAGTCAATCCGCCCGCGCCTCGCCTGGGGGAGCGGGACGTCCGGCCCGGGACGGGGTCGGGGACGGAGGTTAGGCTCCTCCCATGAGTCCCGACGTCGAACTCGCGCTGGCGCTGCTCGAAGATCAGCGCCGGGCCCGCCGCAACTTCGGCCGGCGCTTCCAGGAGATCCTGGATCGCGCCCACCAGCACTGCCGCGAGGCGGCCCAGCTCGGGCTCGACCGCGATCGCTACGAGGTCTCGATCGGCGACGCGGCCGCGCACGCGCTCCTCGCCTCGCTGCCGCTCGACGCGACGGAGGCCCGCCTCGACCCCTTCGTCCGGCGGGTCTCGAGCCGGCGCGACTTCGCCCTCGCGATCCTCCTCATCGACGACCTCGACGAGGCCTGGCGCCTCGCCGAGTCGCGCTTCTCGGACTTCGTCGACTCGCTGCTGATACGGCGGGGCATCGTCGGGCACGAGCTCGAGCCCGCGCGCCGGGAGTTCTTCGACGGTCTGCGCCGCCCCGATGCCTCGGGACGGCGCGCGATCGAGAGCTACCTCGGTCGCTCCGATTTCCGGGACTGGCTCTTCGTCCACGCGCGCTGCCACTTCCGCGGCGGAGCCGCGTTGCCGGCGGAGCCGCTGGCGGCGTCGCCGGCCTGCGAGGCCGACGCCGAGATCACCGCGGCCTGGCCCGAGGCCTTCGCCGGAGCCTTCCAGGCGCTCCCCGAGGAGGACCGCGCGCGTCTCGAGGGGATCTCGGTCGGGGCTCCGATCGAGCCCGCCCGGGCGTCCCGCGCCTTCTCGCGACACCGCGAACTCGTGGACCAGCTCTTCCAGGCCGTCGTCGAGCGCGTCGCATCGCGGACCGGCCGCGACCGGACGGCGGTGGAGGACGGACTCGATCACTGCCTGGTGGGCGAGGTCGAGGAGCGACTCGAGCTGGTCTGCGGCCCCCGCCCGGAGGACCTGCGCCTCGGGCGACCCTTCGGAGAGGACTCGGAAGGGGACGACGCGTGAGCGAGGGGAGGCGGATCGAGGACCGTCAGCGCGCCGTCCACGCGATGCTGCGCCGTCGGCTGGAGAGCGACCCCACCTCGGCGCCGAGCGGCGAGGGGCGGATCGACGTCGACGAGGTCGCCGCGCTGCTCTCGGGCTCGCTCCTGCCCTCGGAGCTCCGGCTCCTCGAGAATCGGATCCTGGCCGACGAGCGTCTGCGCGAGCGCATCCGAGCCCTCCACGACGACTACGAGGCCGGCGCGGTTCCGCAGCTCATCCGACGGGTGCGCACCTCCCGCGCGACCCGTGCCCCGGGCGCGGCGCGCTTCATCCGACGCCAGGGTCCCTACTGGCTGGCCCTCCTGGTGTTCGTGGTCGTCGGAGCGCTCCCGTTCTCCTTCCGCGCCTGCTCCCGACGCGTGGAGCGCGAGGTCAAGCCGGCGAGCGTCGTGCTCGAGAGCCGGGGGCGTCCGCGCGTCGAGACGGCGGACGGCGAGGCGGTGCTCTTCGAGGGCAGCGTCCTCGGCCAGGGTGCGCGGATCGCCTTCGGACGCGACGACGGGGTCGTCCTCCTGACCGCCGGCGGATCCCGCCGCGAGCTCGATGCCGAGGGGGAGAGGATGGTGGGGACGGCGACGGGCGTCCTCGCGGGCCTCTTCACCGCGACCTTCGTCAACCACTCGGCGCGCGCGGGGGCCCAGGTGCCGGCCGGCGCCGACGCCGACGCGAATCCCGCCGGCTTCGTCCGACCCCGGGGCGGGATCCTCTCCGCCCGGCCGGAGTTCGCCTGGTCCGAGGTCGACGGCGGTCCCGGCTATCTCCTCCGCATCCTCGGGTCGGACGGGGTGGAGGTGCTGTCGCAGGTCGTCGACACCGAATCCGTCTCCTTCCCTCGGAACGCCCCGGCCCTCCGACGGGGGGGCAGCTACCAGGCGGAGGTCCACAGCCTCCGCAATCCCGACGGGGTCGTCCGGACCTCCTTCCGGATCGCGGAGGACTCCGTCCTCCGCGACTGGGAGGCCCTGCGCCCGCGCCTCGCCGAGATCGTCGGCCGCAGTCCCTCGGTGCTCGAGGCCGAATGGCTGGCGAACCGGGATCTCGACGGGGAGGCGCTCACGGTCCTCGAGGGCCTCAAGCGGGACGCGCCCGCCAACGTCGAGATCCTCGACCGCCTGCGATGGATCTGCCTCCGCCTCGGCCTCGACGATCGGGCGGCGCACTTCCAGTCCCTCCGCGATCGCCGCCGATGAATAAAAGGGGTCAGACCCCCTTTATTCAGAATCGGCCGCTTTCTGAATAAAGGGGGTCTGACCCCTTTTATTCATCCGGGGCTCGGGGCGGGTGGGCGCGAGGGGGCGCGCGATGCGAAACGCCCGCCGCGCCGCGTCTTGCGGCTGTCGGAGCCGCCCGGTAGGTTTCTCGGAGCGGCGGAGAAGCGGGCCGCACGGGGCCCGATGTCGCACGGCGCTCGCAGGGGATCGATTTTGCTGTCGAAGCCAACCTTGTCGATCGACGTTCCGGCCAGCGCCGGCTATCTGAAGTGCGTCCGCGGCTTCGTGAAGCCGCTCTTCGACGCGCGGTTCGACGAAGAGATCGCGCATCGCCTCGTCCTCGCCGTGGACGAGGCCTGCTCCAACATCGTCAAGCACGGCCAGACCTGGTTCTCGCCCCGGGGTCGCATCGCGCTCGAGCTGATCGACCGGAAGAAGGCCGTCGAGATCCGGATCCTCAATTTCTGCGGCGAGAACGAGGTCGACAAGATCAAGCCTCGCGACCTGGAAGACATCAAGCCGGGCGGTCTCGGGACCCACTTCATCGCCGAGATCATGGACTCGGTCGAGTTCGTGCCGGACAAGACCCGAGAAGGCCGGATGCAGTTGGTGATGATCAAGGAAGGGGGCAGCAAGTAGCCCATGAAGATCGACAAGACCGAGGGTCCCGAGGGCGTGACCCTGATCGTGAGCGGCGACGTCGACATGGAGTCCTCGCCGAAGCTCCGAGACGAGATCAAGAAGTGCCTGAAGGCGAAGCCGGGGAAGATCCGGCTCCGCCTCCACGACGTGCCCTACATCGACAGTTCGGGCGTCGCCGTCCTCATCGAGGGCATGCGCTGGTGCAAGAAGAAGGGCGCTGACTACTCGCTCGTCGCGATCAGCGACAACGTCAAGGCCGTGCTCGACCTCTCGAAGCTCTACGGCGTGTTCACGGTCGAGGCGGACTGAGGCGATGGCGGGCGCGCCGGGAGCACCGCTGCGGTGGCTGACGGGACTCGGCCGGTTCTTCGAGCCGGGTCGAGAGCCTGTGCGCCTTGACCCAGCTCTTCGTCGAGACGCTCTACTGGCCTTCGTCGGCCCTTCACCGGCAAGACCCGCTTTCGGAAGACGGTCTTCCCGCTGATGCATCAGATCGGCGTGAAGTCGCTCTTCATCGTCTGCCTCGTCATCATCCTCGTCGGCGCGATCCTGGTCCTCCAGACCGCCGACCAGTTCGAGAAGTTCGGCGCCAAGAGCTTCGTGGCCCGGATGATCTGCATCGCGATCATCCGCGAGCTCGGCCCCCTCATGACGGCGATCGTGCTCTCCGGCCGCGTCGGCGCGGCCTTCACCGCCGGCCTCGGCAGCATGGTCATCAACGAGGAGGTGCTCGCGCTGAAGACGATGGGCATCAACCCCGTCGGCTATCTGGTCGCGCCGCGCTTCATCGCGATCTGCATCATGCTTCCCTGTCTCACGGCCTACGCCTACCTGCTCGGCAACGTCGGCGGTTATCTCGTGGGCACCTCGATGTACAACATCCCGCCGTCCGAGTACCTCAACGGCGTCTACAAGTCGCTCAAGTCGGTCGAGATCATCGCCGGCCTCGTGAAGTCGATGATCTTCGGCGCGATCATCTGCATGGTCGCCTGCTACAACGCGCTCACCGTGCGCGGCGGGCCCGAGGGCGTCGGCCGCAACACCATGATCTCGGTCGTCAACAGCCTCGTCGCGATCATCATCGCGGACGCCCTGTTCACCGCGGCGCTGGCTAAGCGCATCTACGGGGTCTGAAGGGGGACGCCATGGCGATCATCGAGGTTCGCGACGTCCACAAGGTCTTCGAGAAGGACGGCAAGAAGGTGAAGGTGCTGAACGGCATCTCCTTCGACGTCGAACGCGGCGAGACCCTGTGCATCCTCGGCGGCTCCGGCGGCGGCAAGTCGACGCTGCTCAAGGTCATGATCGGCGCTCACCCGCCGACGCAGGGCGACGTGCGCATCGACGGCGAGTCCATCGTCGGCGTCGACGAGAAGAAGATGGACGCGGCGCGCCGCAAGTTCGGCGTGCTCTTCCAGTCGGGCGCGCTCCTGAACTCGATGACGGTGGGCGAGAACGTCGCCCTGCCGATCGGATTCCACACGAAGCAGGCCGCCGACACGATCGAGATCATGGTCAAGATCAAGCTCGAGCAGGTCGGCCTCCTGGCCGCGATCGACCGCCTGCCGAGCGAGATCAGCGGCGGCATGCAGAAGCGCGCCGGCCTGGCCCGGGCGATCGCCCTCGAGCCGAAGGTCGTCTTCTACGACGAGCCGTCGGCCGGTCTCGATCCGATCGCGACCACGCAGATCGACGAACTGATCAACAAATTGAAGGACACCATGGGCATGACGAACGTCGTCGTGACCCACGTCATGGAGAGCGTCCAGCGCATCGCCGACAAGGTGCTCATGCTCGACAAGGGCAAGGTCATCCTCTACGGCACGCTCGACGATCTCCTGAGCTCGCCGGACCCGAAGATCCAGCGATTCGTCCGCGGCGAGACCGAAGGGCTCGCCGCCGAAGGGGCGAACGAGAGCTTCGTCCGCGATCTCTTGATGTGAGAGGAAGGGGAGGCCCATGAGGTTTCGCATCTCCGAGCTCGTGACCGGCATCTTCGCCATCGTGGCGATCGGCGTCGCGTTCTGGCTCGCCAAGGTCGGCGGCACCGAGGTCGGTGCGTCCGTCGAGTGCGTCGCGGACTTCGACGACGTCGGTCTGCTCGAGGACGGC
The DNA here is from genome assembly GCA_041402125.1 of Planctomycetota bacterium. Classification (GTDB taxonomy): domain Bacteria; phylum Planctomycetota; family DRQF01; genus JAWKSY01. The sequence continues at coordinate 59,300 of JAWKSY010000014.1, read as the reverse complement.
GCCCGGGTCGCCGTCAACGGCTTCCAGGTCGGCAAGGTCTCGGGCATCGACACCGTCGTCGTGGATGGCGAGGACGGCGAGAAGGTCGTCCGCGTGCGGGTGAACTTCGTGGTCACCGAGAAGATCGCGGAGTCGCTCAAGGCCAACTCGCGCGCGGTGATCGCCCAGGAGTCCTTCCTCGGCTCGAAGTTCCTGAAGATCGTTCCCTCGAGCACGGGCGGCGACCTGCCCGAGGACGGCGGACGACGCCGGATCGAGACGAAGGCCGCCTTCGACATGTTCGCGGCCCTCGAGGACCTCAAGAAGACCGTCGACGAGCTGAAGAAGCCGGCGACGGAGCTCCTGACCAGCGTGAAGTCCAAGGTCGACGCGCTGGACGTCGAGGGCATCAACGGGCTCGTCAGCTCCTCGACGAAGACCGTCGAGAACGCCAACGTGCTCGTCGACGACGCGCGCGGCATGCTCAAGAACACCGACGCCAAGCTCAACGGGCCGGAGGGGCTCCTCACCGAGCTCACCACGCTCGCCCGCGAGAGCCGCTCGATGCTCACGGACCTGCAGGGCGACTTCGAGGACCTGAAGAACCAGGGCCTCACGACGATGAAGAACGCCGACAAGCTCCTGGTCACCTCGGAGGAGGCGGTCGCGAAGCTCTCGAAGCGCATGGACGAGTCCACGCTGCCCGAGGTCGAGAAGACGCTCGCCCGCGCGCGGACCCTCATGGACGACGTGACGACGAACCTCAACCGCCTCACCGACGGCGGCACGACGACCCTCTCGAACCTCGATCGGGTCCTCACGAACGAGAACCTCTTCGCCACCCTGGTCGAGTCGCGCGACGCCCTGCGCGAGGTCAAGCTGCTCATGATGAGCCTCCGCTCGAACCCGGCGCAGATCATCTTCGGCGGCCCGGGCGAGATCGAGAGCGCGGCCGAGCTGCGCAAGGACCGCTCGGCCGAGTACCTGACGGGACGGGGGACGCGCTATGACGCCGAGAACTGATCGACGTCCCCGCGGCCTGACCCTGGCGACGCTGCTCCTCCTCGGCGCCTGCTCGGGCGGCGTGGTGAAGCCGAGCCTCGCCGTCCGCGGCAACGAACACCTGGACGAGGGGCGGCCCTACCAGGCGGTCGAGTCCTACCGCCAGGCCCTGGTCGAGAAGCCGGGCGACTACCGCCTGACCTACAACCTGGGGCTCGCCTGGCACGACGCCTACCTCATGGCGCGCGACGGCGGCGATGCGGCCGCCGCGACCGACGCCCTGAACCGCGCGCGGGAGACCTACGCCCTCGTCTACGAGACGCTCGATCCGGGCAACGTCCGGGCGCGGGCCTCGCGGGCCGTGCTCGAGCGCGACGCCGGCGAGCTCGACGAGGCGCGACGGATGCTGCGCGAGTTCGCGGCCGACGCCGGTGCCGAGTCCTTCCTCGCCAACTACACCCTCGGCATCCTGGATCGGGACGCCGGCGACGCGGAAGGGGCGGAGGCCGCCTTCCGCCGCGCGCTCGCGGCCAACCCGACCCACGTCCCGACCACGGTGGCTCTCGTCGATCTGCTCGAGGCGCGTAAGGCGCCGGCGGAGGAGATCTCGGAGGCGCTGACCGCGGCCGGCGAGGCGAACGCCTTCGACTTCACGCTGAAGAAGCGGGAGGCCCGGCTGGCGCTCCGGCGCGCCGGCGAGTCGAACTCCGATGACGACTGGCGCGCGGCCTTCGCCTCGCTGAAGCGGGCACAGCAGCTCACCGACGACGACTGGGAGATCTGCGAGGGACTCGCGATCTGTCACGCCCGCGTGGGCGAGCTCCGCGACGCCGTCCACCACCTCTGGCGGGCGCAGGCCCTGCTCGGGGCCGAGCGCGACGCGCGCCGGGAGGAGGAGCGCACCGCGCGCCTCGCCGCGATGCAGCAGCGCCTCACGGAGCTCTACCGGCGCCTCGAGGCCGAGGACGCGCCGTGAGTCGCGAGCCCGGCGACGATCGAGCCGCCGACCGCAAGCGCGTCGAGGGCAAGACCGCCTGGGCCGCCCGCAAACGCGCCACGCTCGGCGCCCTGCCGCCCCTCGACCCCTCGCGTGACCGCCTGCCGCCGGGACAGCACTGGACGGAGTCCTGGCCGGTCCTCGATCTCGGCGACCAGCCGGCGATCGCGCCGGAGGCCTGGCGGCTCGAGATCGACGGGGCGGTGGAGAGCCCGCTCGCGCTGGACTTCGAGGACCTGATGGCGCTGCCGCAGGTCGAGGTGACGCGCGACTTCCACTGCGTCACGACCTGGAGTACCCGCGACAACCGCTGGCAGGGCGTTCGCTTCGCCGAGCTCATGGACCGCGTCGTACCGCGGACCGAGGCGACGCACGTGATGCTCGAGGGCTCGGACCGCGCACCGGACAGCGGCGAGTTCTACACGACCAACGTCGCGCTCGCCGATTGCCTGGAGGACGAGGTGATGCTCGTCCACGCGCGCGACGGCGTGCCGCTCGACCGCGTCCACGGGGGGCCGGTGCGGATGATGATCCCGCGCCTCTATGCCTGGAAGAGCGCCAAGTGGCTCCGTCGCATCACCCTGATGGTCGGTGATCGCTCCGGCTACTGGGAGACGCGGGGCTACTCGGACACCGCGCGTCCCTGGGACAACGATCGCTTCCAGGGCGACGCGCCCCCCTCGACCTTCGAGGCCCTCTGATTCCCGGCGGCCTCGCGGCCGCCCCGACCGCAGGCTCGCCTCCGATTCCGGGAGATCCCCATGCTCCGCGTCCTTCCCCTCGTCCTCTTCCTCGGCGCCCTGGCCTCCGCGCAGGCGACCGACACCGGGACCCGCCTCGAGTACGTCTTCACCCTGAAGCCGGCCGCGAACGCACCGGGCGCCCACGAGATCGCGCTGCGACTCGAGGGCCTTCCGGCCGGCCCCTTCGAGGTGGCCATCCCGGCCTGGAAGCCGGGCTCCTACCGCCTCCTGGACTCGCATCAGCGCATCGAGATGCGAGGAGCGAAGAGCGCGTCTGGCGCCGACCTCGCCGTCGAGCGCCAGGGCGATCTCCGCTGGAGGGTGACGGGCGATCACGGCGGCGCCGCGACGGTGACCTACGGAGGGCGAACGGCCCGGGCCAGCGAGACCTGGGCGAGCCTCGAGGGGCCGGAGACCTGGCTCTACCTCGTCGGCCGGACGACCGCCCCGTGCCGGGCGCGCTTTGTCCTGCCGAAGGACTGGCAGGTCGCCAGCGGACTCACCGAGGGCAAGGACGAGCGCGGCCTCTGGCACGCGGCGCCCGACTACGACACCTTCGCCGATTGCCCGGTCGAGCTGGGGATGCTCACGATCGATCGCTTCGAGGTGGACGGCGTTCCCTACGAGATCACCTACAACGAGGCGCCCGTCTTCGACCGCGCCGACATGATCGAGATGTGCCGCCGGATCGTGCGCGTCCAGATCGCGATCTTCGGCGGGGCCGCCTGGAAGGAGTACTCCTTCATGTGGCACCTCCAGCGCCGGGGTTCGGGCGGCGGAGGCCTCGAGCACCTGAACTCGACGACGCTCCAGGTGCCGCAGTTCGTGATGCGGGGCGACGTCGAGACGATGGCGGATCTCGTGGCGCACGAGTTCTTCCACGCCTGGAACGTGAAGCGCATCCGTCCCTTCGAGCTCGGCCCCTTCGACTACTCCGGCCCGGTCCGCGTGAAGAGCCTCTGGTTCTGCGAGGGCGTCACCGATTACTACGCCGCGCGCACCTGCATGGACGCCGGCATCTGGGACCGCGCGCGCTTCCTCAAGAACATGGAGGGGGAGTGGACGCGGCTCCGCAACGACCGGAGCTACATGAAAGAGTCGATCGAAGACTCCTCCTGGAAGATCTGGGATCGCAACTACTACAACCCCGACGGTCTCGACTACTACAACGTCGGCAAGGTCCTCGGCATGCTGCTCGACGTCGAGATCCGCGCCTCGTCGAAGGGCAAGCACAGCCTCGACGACGTCATGCGCGATCTCATGAAGCGCTTCGGCCTGCCGGAGCCCGGTTTCCGGGACGCGGACCTGCGCGAGGCGGCCTCGCGCGCGGCGGGGCGCGACCTCGGCCCCTTCTTCGACGCCTGCGTGTCGGGCCGCGAGGACTTCCCGATCGAGGCCACGCTCGCGAAGATCGGCGTCGCCGTCACCGGCGAGCTCCGGCCGACCAAGGACCGCATCGCGCTGCGCGCGTTGCACGCCGACGTCGAGGTGGTGACGAAGGAGAACGAGGACGGCAAGCGTTTCCTCGTCGAGAAGGCCCCGGAGGGCGACCCCTTCCGGGCCGGAGACGAGATCCTCGAGATCGGGGATCGGGCGCCGCGCGAGCCGCGCGGGCGCGGCGCCTTCGTGAGCTGGAACCTGAACTCCGCCGCCCGCTCCGTCCGCGAGGCGGGTGAGACGGTGCCGGTGCGCATCCGCCGCGGGGGAGAGGAGATGACCCTCGAGATCCCGATCCCGTTCCGCGAGGTCTGGTCGGGCTCCTTCGTGGAGATGGCGGAGGTCTCTCCCGAGGTCGCGGCGCTGCGCGAGACCTGGCTGAAGGCCCGCGCCGGTCGCGAGGACGGGAAGCGCTGATCCGTCCGCGATCTCCGGCCGGAGATCAGAAGGAACGTCGCATCGCCAGGGTCAGAATGTGGCCGAAGAACGGCGAGAGGATGCAGAGTCCGAGGGCCGGCGCGATCCCGAGCTCGACGTCGACCCCGAGGAGAAGGGGCAAGCCCAGGCGCCCACCGAGGACCGCCACGCAGAAGGCGACGGTGCGGGAGAACTCGTCCGCCTCGCGCGCTTCGAGCGCCGCCGCCGCGACGGCGGCGAGCCCGATGGCCAGGAGGCCGAAGGGGAAGTCGAAGGCGGTCAGGATCATGGCCGTGAACGCGGCCGCGCCCCCCTGCGCGAGGATCGCTCGGCGCCGGCCGCGGGCGTACTCGTCGTCGCGTTCCACCCGGGTCTCGCGATGCTCCGCGATCTCACGCCGCAGCCATTCCGGCAGCTCGTCGAAGGTCGGTTCGGCCGGCGTCGCGTCGCTCGACGTCTCGATCGGATTCAGGTCCGGCGGGGAGGTTCGCATCCTCGACTGATCGGCACCCGGGCGCGAGTCGATCGCGCTCCGGGTCTTCATGCGTTCCGATGGGGGACCGACGCCCCGGGCGCGCCGTCCGCGATCAGCGGAAGTTGCGGTCCCAGCCGACGCGGAGGCCGCGCCGGACTCCGAAGGCGGCGATCGCGAGGAACACGCAGATGGCGATGACCAGGGGAAGGGTCCAGGCGTCGACCGAACTCGACGCGGCGTAGCGGAAGACGGACTCCTTCGGATCGTCCGGGTCCACCCAGCAGCGATCGGGCCGCCCCTCGATGCCCTTCTCGAAGAACTCGCTCATCTCGAGCGCGCCCCAGTCCGCCGGGAGGTCGTCGGGACGTCCGAAGCCGTCGACGGTGTGCGTCTCGCCGCCCACCTCGTAGCGGTAGGTGACCGCGATCGCGAAGTCCGTGCCGCGGTTTCCGGGACGGCGGACATCCGCCCGGAGCAGCGTGCAGGGCGTCTCCACCCAGGTCGCGTGCTCACGGGCCTCCCGGCCGGCGTAGAGCTGGAAGGCGAGGAGGACGCCGCAGAAGATCGCGAGCCCGACGCCGAACTTCACCAGGTAGCGCGGCGTCCAGTCGCGAAAGTCCTCGTGCTTCCGGGTCATCGCGACGCCTCCGCTCTCACTTCGCGGAGTTCACGAAGCGCCGGAGATCGACGCCCTTCTTCGCGGCCTTGAAGCTCTCCAGGAAGGCGTCCACCGCCGCCTGCTTTCGCAGGTCCTGGATGATGCGGTCCGAGAGGGCGGGGGCGGGCTCGATCGACTCGAGCTTGATGATGTGGTATCCGCGCTTCGACTTGACGGGGCCGCGGACGTCGCCGGGCTTCATCGTCTTCAGCACGACCTCGATGTCCGGGAACTGGCGGGCCGAGGCGGGCGTGAAGATCTGGAGCGTGCCGCCCTTGAACTTCGAGTTGACGTCCTCGCTGTGCGTGTTGACGAGGACGTCGAAGCCCTCGCCCTTGTCGATGCGGGCCATGAGCTCCTCGCAGAACTTGCGCGCCGCGGGGAAGGTCCGCACGAATTCCTTGTTGTCGGGGTTCTCGTCCGCGCGCAGGAAGATGTGGCGGACGTCCATGAGGGGCCCGAACTGGTCCTTCTTCTGCTCGTAGAGCTTCGGCGCCTCGTCATCGGAGACGAGCTTCTGGCCGAGGAGCGAGAGGGCGGCCTCGCGCGTGAAGACGGGGCCGCGCTTGTAGGCCTCCATCGACATGCCCGACTGCTGCTTCACGAAGTCCTCGAAGGGGATGTTCTTGAACTGCGGGTTCGCCTCGAAGTCGGCGCGGAGGCGCTTGTACTGGGCCTCCCGCGCCGCGTCGTCGAAGGTGATCCCGTGCTTCTTCAGGAGCTGCAGGGCGTGGATCGCCTCGAGGCGCTTGCGGACGAGCCCGAGGACCTCGCGCTCGGGGAGGCCCTTGATGACCACGCGAGCGAAGTCCTCGTACGTGACGAACTGGTCGTAGACGCGTGCCGCGGCGCGGTCGGGAAGCTTGGACGGATCCATCTCGACCTTGGCCTCCAGGGTCATCGAGCGCAGCCACTGGCCCTGCTCGGCCTCGGACACCTTCTCGAGCTGGAACTTCGCCTTCGTCATCTTCTCGAGGGCGAGCTGCAGGCGGAGGCGACGTCGAAACTCCTCGAAGGAGTGACCTTCGTCCTTGAGGACGTCGGCGATCGTCTTCGCCCCTTGGTGGCCTCGCGGTAGCGCTTGTCGAGCGCCTGGTAGTGGGCGTCGAGCTCCTCGTCGGAGACGCTGGTGCCCGTCCGCTTCATGTTCTCGGTGATCAGGACGTGATTCACGAGATCGGCGACCGCGCGCTGACCCTCCTCGCGCCCGACGTAGAAGTCGTGGACCGAGCGGGAGAAGTCGCCCAGGAGCAGCCCCTCGCCGTCGATGATCGCGACGCAGCTCGCGGGCACGGCCTCGCCGAACTTGAAGGGGTCGCCCGCCGGGGCGTCGGGGGCCTGCGCCGGAAGCAGGGAGCCGAGGAGGAGTGTGGCGGTCATCGCCGCGGTCCGGATGAGTGCTTGCATGTCGCGTCCCGCCTTCTTCCGCAAACAGAGTCCAAGACTAACAGTCTCGGACCGAACTCAAGGCGGGGTCCGCCTTTCCGTGCGCCGGCCCGGGCGTTCTCCCCGGGATTTCCCCGGCCGGTCCCGCGAGGGCGTTCCCGCCGCCAAGCGCAAGGGAGCCAGGGACTTCCGCCACCGGACCCCCCTGAGACGCCCCGCGCCGGGTTTTCTTGCACCGGTGGGTGGAAGCCACTCAACTCGGGCGCCCTTTCCTTCGATAGAGAAAGAGGATGCGTTGATCCGCGCCGATTCGAAGAGAGAAGACCCATGCACGCCACCCATTCGATCCCTCGCGGCCTGCGCCGCCTCGGCCTCGCCCTCGTCGGCCTCATCCTCGCCGCGACGGCCTCGGCCCAGACCGACCGCGAGGTGTCCGGAGACGACGTCCTGCGCCTCAAGAACGGCCGGGAGTTCAAGGGCCGGCTCGTCGGGGAGGACGACAAGCAGGTGACCTTCGTCTTCCGCGGCTCCGAGATCGTCCTGCCCAAGCGGCTGGTCAAGGAGCTCATCCGCGGCGAGCGCAAGGAGGTCGAGGAGAAGGCGGAGGAGGCGACGCGCAAGCTCCTCACCTCCGGCGACCGCTACGAGGAGCGGACCGACCTCTACTACGTCTACTACCGCGGCCGCCGCGTCGGCTGGCGCGAGGTGAAGATCGCGAAGACCGGCGACCCGGCGGATCCGGGCTACGCCTTCGAGGCGCGCACCGTCTTCCGCAAGAAGGACGGCAGCGACGAGCTCGATCTCCGCGTCCGCGAGAGCGTCGGGCGCGACCTGCGTCCGCGCACGGTGAGCGTCCTCGAGAAGAGCGACGACTACAACGAGATCCGCAACGCCGCGGTCGAGTCCGGTCACCTCAAGCTGACGCACGGCGCCGGCGCGAACGTCGAGGAGAACGAGGTCCTCTTCGCCGAGGAGACGGAGCTCCTGATGCCGCTCCTGCGACGTCTCGCCGACAGCAGTCACTTCCCGGAGAAGGGCAAGACCTTCAAGGTCTTCGACAGCGTCGAGGAGCGCTTCGTCCGCGTGCACGCGATCCGCGAGGTCCGCAAGGAGTGGGTCGCGGGGAAGCACCAGTTCCTGACGATCTGGCGCCTGAGCGCCGGTGAGCGGGCCTGGGAGATCTGGTTCGACGGCCGCGGCAGCGTCGTCCGCGAGGAGCTCGGCGGTCCGCACATGGTCGCGGTCCGCGCCGAGGCCGACAAGGTCGCGGCCTTCGCCCGCGGCGAGGACGACGGCGGCGATCCGCAGCTCTCGCTCGACTACGAGGACGTGCCGCTCGGCTTCCGCATCGTGCGTCCGAACCTCACCTGGTCGTTCGAGATCCCGGAGCCCGGCGCGAGCACCGCGATCAGCCTCGTCAACCCGACCCTCCAGGCTTCGGCCGACGTCTTCGCGATGTCGCAGGTCGGCCGCGAGGTCGAACCCGAGACCTTCCTGCTCGACCTCCTCGAGCGCCTCGGTCGCAAGTCGGAGGACGCGAAGGTCCTCTACCAGAAGCCGGAGGCCATCGGCGGCCGTCGCGGCATCCGCTTCGAGATGCAGTCCCGTCGCCGCGACGTCGAGCTGCGGACGATCGGCGCGGTCTGCACCAACGCCGGTCGCGCCTACGCGATCCTGCTCGCGGTGCCGGAGTTCCGCTTCCGCGACGCGCGACCCCAGCTCGAGCAGATCCTCGCCGCCTTCGAGGTCCTCGGCCGGACGGAGAACGTCGAGCCGCCGATCCTGCTGCACGACTGAACGCGTCTCCGGGTCACGACGTGAAAGGGCCCGCGCGCCTCGTCGAGGCCCGCGGGCCCTTCGCGTTCGTGGATGCACGTACGGTGCCAGTCACCGGATGTGCATCTCCGTTCCACCGCGTCCGCATGCGAAGCCAATTCGCCCGGAAATGCACATCCGGTGACTGGCACCGTACGTGCATCTTTCCCCGGCGAGCGACCGCGGCCCCGGATCAGCGCTCGAACACGTCGCGGTGGGGTTCGCCTTCGCCGACGGGGCCTGCCCGCGGCCGATACGAAGGCGCTCCGGGAAGATCTCGGCGTTCGCGCGCGGCCCGTCGTCGGAGGAAATGCTAGTACGGTGCCAGTCACCGGATGAGCATCCCGCGTGACCGTCAACGACGTCGCGGCATTGTCCGCAGGGATGCTCATCCGGTGACTGGCACCGTACTAGCATTTGGTGTGTTGCGGGCGACTGCGGACGCGGATCAGCGCTCGAACTTGTCGCGGTAGCGGCGATCCTGTCGCATCTCGCGGAAGGACTCGTCGTCGGCGACGTCGACCCAGGGCGGGGCGCCCTCCGCCTTCTGGAGGAACTTCGCGGCGCGCGAGAAGTTGCCGAGGCGGGCGTAGCAGCGGGCGATCCGGAGGTTGTTCGTCTGCAGGGAGCGGATCTCCTGCGGGTCGATCGCCTTCTCGGTGGCGTCGATCGCGGACTTCCAGTCCCCGAACTCCCAGTAGAGGTCGCTCAGGGCCTCCCACTGCCCGCGCGCGGCGCGTGCGTTGCGGGCGGCGCGGATGGCCTTCTTGTGCGGCTTCGCGAGCTCGTCGCGACCGTAGACGTCGCCGAGTTGGTAGAGCGTGATCGCCGCGCGCTTGCGCAGCCGGATCGTGCCCTCGAAGCCGGCGTTGGCCTCGTCGGCGCCGAGGCGATCGACGAGCGACTTCAGGTGTCCCTTCGAGGTGTCGTTACCGACCTTCCCGACCACGGTGAGCGCGGCGTCGACGAAGGCCTGGTTCTCGCGCGCGAGGACCTCGTGCAGGGCCTTGAGGGCCTGGCTCGAGCGCGTGCGCTCGGCGAGGCGACCGATCGCGTCGATGGCGGCGAAGACGACGTCGTCGTTGTCGTCCGTCAGTCGCTCGCTCACGAGCTTCACGTCGCCGGACCGGCCGACGAGGCCGAGGGCCTCGACCGCGGCGGCGCGGACGACCGACGAGCGGGACTGCACGCCGCGCTCCCAGAGGGGGTGCGCCGCGTCCGCCTCGAGCCGCGCGAGCGCGACCAGGCAGGACGCGTGGACCGGGCCGTCGGGCGTCGCCTCGGCGAGGGCGAGGACCGAGGGCACGCTCTCGCGATCCCCGATCAGGCCGACGGCGCGGATCGCGGCCGCGGCGGGCTCGGGATCCGCCTGGCTCGCGAACTCGAGCAGGGGAGCGATGGAGGCCGGGTCGCGGATGGCGGCGACGGTGTCGGCGATGTTGGCGACGACGCCGGCGTTCTTCTCCGCGCGCAGCGCGGTCATCAGATCGGGGAGGGCGGCCGGCCCGAGGCTCGCGACGCGAAGACGCTGGGCGCGGACCTCGACCTCGTCGGCGCCGTTCGCGCCCTTCGACGCGCGGCGGAAGGTCTTCACGGCCTCCTCGACGTTCTCGCGGATCTTGTCCTTCTGCTCCGCGACCGCGCGGTTCGCCTCCTCGAGGAGCTTCTCGAGGCTGGGCAACTCCTGCGCGGCCGCCGGACGGGCCATCGCGAGGAGGACGATCGGCAAGATCCAGCGTCCCTGGGTCATCGTCCCGTCCCCTCCGTCCTCAGAGCGACTCGACCGCGTCGCGGATCCGCTCGATGGCCACGTCCACCGCCTCGGCGTCGATGTCGAGGACCGGTCGGGTCCGCATCGTGGTCGCGCCGCAGGCGAGCATCATGACCTCGCGCTCGAAGAGCGCCTTGTTGAAGCGATCACGCGTCGCCCCGTCGGCGAAGTCGAAGGCGAGCATCAGGCCCCGACCGCGGACGCGCGAGATCTTCCCCGTGTCGGCCGCGATCTTACGGAACCCGGCCAGGAGCCGCTGCCCCATTTCCTCGACGTTGGCGAGGAGGCCCTCCTCCTGGATGACCTGGACGACGCGCTCCGCCCGGACCATGTCCACGAGGTTGCCGCCCCAGGTCGAATTGATGCGGCTCGAGACCTTGAAGACCGAATCGACCTCGTCGAGGCGCCGGTTGGCGGCGATGCCGCAGACCTGGCTCTTCTTGCCGAAGCTGAAGACGTCGGGCTCGACCCCGAGCTGCTGGAAGGCCCACCAGGTCCCGGTGAGGCCCATGCCGGTCTGGACCTCGTCGAAGATCAGGAGCATGTCCTCGCGGTCGCAGATCTCGCGGAGCGCCCGGAGGAACTCGGGGCGGAAGTGGTTGTCGCCGCCCTCGCCCTGGATCGTCTCGATCAGGATGGCCGCGATGTGGTGTCCGCGCGAGGCGATGGCGGCCTCGATCTCGGCCAGGGAGCGCTGCTCGGCCGCGACGACGGCGTCGTTCTCGGAGCCGGTCCGCTGGCACTTCGAGCCGTCGCAGGCGAGGCAGCCCGTGCAGCCGGGGGTCGAGACGCGCGGCCAGTCGAACTTGGGGAAGTACTGGTACTTCCGCGGATCCGCGGTGTTCGTGACCGAGAGCGTGTAGCCCGAACGGCCGTGGAAGGCGCTCTTGAAGTGGAGGATCTGGAGGTCCTCGGTGGCCGCGAGGCCCTTCTGCTCGTTCTTGCGGTACTTCCAGTCGAAGGCCGCCTTCATCGCGTTCTCGACCGCGAGGGCGCCGCCCTCGACGAAGAACAGGTGGTGGCGGTGGCTCTCCGGGATCGCGATGTCGCCGAAGGTCTGGACGAAGTCGGCCATCGCCTGCGTGTAGACGTCGCTGTTCGTGACCTTCACGGAGGCCACGGCGTCGATCTTCTCGCGGAAGGACTCGTCGCGGAGCCGGGGGTGGTTGAAGCCCAGCGGCTGGCTCGCGAAGAAGCTGAAGAGGTCGAGGTAGCGCTTGCCCGTCCGCTTGTCGACGAGCCAGGCGCCCCGGCTGGCCACGGGGTCGAGGACGATGGGGAGGCCGTCCGCGAGCATGTAGCGGCGGAGCGTCTCGTGGACCTCCGCGGCGGAGTGGTGGTAGAGCGTGCCGGCGTCGATGGTCATGGGACCGTCCTCCCCGATGGAATCCGTGGCGAAATGCGGTGCCGCCGAAGCTAACATCGGAGCATAAGGCCAACAAGAAAAGGAGATTAGGGTCGCCGGCGCGATCGTCGGGGACGGCGGGAACTGCCGTCCGAGGAACGGTTTGAGCCGCGCCGAGGCGCCCCGGGCCGGGCTTTTTCTCCCCCGTCGGGAGGATGGGGCGGTCCCTCGGTAAGGTCCCGAGGGTCTCCGGCGTCTCGCCGCCCGGAGGCCGGGATCGATCCCGGCGGGAAAGAGGAGGGGGAACGGTGCGGATCCTGATCGCGGACAAGCTCGACCCGCGCCACTTCGGCGCGCTCGAGGGCACGGGGATCGAGGTCGTCGACCGGGCGGGCATCTCCGCCGAGGAGCTGGCCGAGATCCTGCCCGGCTTCCAGGCCCTGGTCGTCCGCTCGCGCACGAAGGTGACGGCCGAGATCATCGCGCGCGGGACGACGCTGCGGGTCATCGGCCGGGCCGGGACCGGCGTCGACAACATCGACGTCAAGGCGGCGACGGCGCGCGGCATCGTCGTGATGAACACCCCCGGCGCGAACAGCAACGCCGCGGCGGAGCACGCCGTCGCGATGATGATGGCCCTCGCGCGAAACATCGCGCCTGCCGACGCCGCCATGCGGGCCGGCAACTTCGAGAAATCCCGCTTCACCGGCATCGAGCTGCGCGACCGCCGTCTCGCCGTCGTCGGTCTGGGGCGCATCGGGCGGCTCGTGGCCGAGAAGGCCCGTGGTCTCGGCATGAAGGTCGTCGGCTACGACCCGGCCCTGGGCGGGGCGGCCGCGGCCGAGCTGGGCTTCGAGCTCGTCGATCTCGAGGACGCGGTCGGATTCGCCGACGTCATCACGCTGCACGTCCCGCTGCTCCCGGCGACGAAGCACCTGGTCGACGCGGACCTCATCGGCCGCATGAAGCCCGGCGTCCGCATCGTCAACTGCGCCCGCGGCGGCATCATCGACGAGGCCGCGCTCCACGAGGCGCTGCAGAGCGGCCAGGTCGCGGGGGCGGCCCTCGACGTCTTCGAGACCGAGCCGCCGGTGGGCTCGCCGCTGCTCGAGGATCCCCGCGTCGTCGTCACGCCGCACCTCGGCGCCTCGACGACGGAGGCGCAGGAGATCGTGGCCGTGCGCGTGCTGGAGCAGATCCGCGACTTCCTCCTCGAGGGCGACATCCGCGGCGCCATCAACGGGCTCGCGATCGACCCCACGACCCGCAACGAGATCGAGCCCTTCCTCGGCCTCGCCCGGCGTCTCGGCCGGATCCTCGGCGGCATCCAGGGCGGGGTGGGGCGCCTCACCGCGCGCTACTACGGCCAGGTGCCGACGCGCAACGTGCGCGCGCTCTCGGCCTTCATGCTGCGCGGCTTCCTCGACCACATCGCCGGCGACGAGGTCAACGAGCTCAACGCCTGGGACCTCGCGCACGAGCGCGGCATCGTGATGGAGGAGGTCACCCGGCAGGAGCACAAGAGCTTCCGGGCGCTGCTCTCCTTCACGCTCGTCGCCGAATCCGGTCGCAAGACCACCGTCGCGGGCACGCTCTTCGGCAAGACGGGCCAGCGCATCGTCCGCATCGACGACTACAACCTCGACGCGATCCCCGAGGGCAAGATGCTCTTCGTCTCGAATCGCGACGTGCCCGGCATCGTGGGCAAGGTCGCCTCCGAGCTCGGCGCGCGCGGCGTGAACATCGCGAACCTCTCGCTGGGCCGCGATCAGAAGGACGGCCGCGCGCTCTCGATCTTCAACCTCGACAGCGCGCCCGACGAGGGGCTGCTCGAGGAGCTGCGCGGCTTCGAGGGCGTGCACGTCGTGACCCTGATCGATCTCGACACCTGATCGGAGACCCGCCGTGATCCACCCCTTCCGCGCCCTGCGCTACGACGTCGCCCGCCTCGGCGCCCGCTGGTCGGACCTCGTCACGCAGCCCTACGACAAGATCTCGCCGGCCCTGAAGGCCCGCTACGAGGCGGCCCATCCGAACAACGTCGTCCGCCTCATCCGCGGCGAGTCGGGGCCGGAGGACCGGAGCTGGCACCCCCAGGCGGGCCGCCGCCTTCGCGAGTGGATCGACTCCGGCGTGCTTCGCCTGGACGAGGCGCCCGGCTACTCCGTCTACCGCCAGACCTTCCGCCTGCCGGACGGGCGCGAGCTCACGCGGACCGCGGTCACCGGCGTCTTCGAGATGGCGCGCCGCGATCGCGTCCGGCACCACGAGCGCACGCACGCTTCGGCCCGCGTCGACCGCCTCCACCTCCTCGAGGCGACCGAGGCCCACTTCGGCCAGATCTTTCTCCTGCGCCACCGCGGCCCGGCCTTCGAGAGCCGCTGGCTCGATCGCGCCGGACCGGCGGCCGAGCTCGTCGAGGACGACGGTACGCGCCACGCCTTCGCGCCGCTCTCCGATCCGGAGGCGGTGGCCGCGCTGGGCGCCATCTTCGCCGAGAGCGAGTACGTGATCGCCGACGGACACCACCGCTTCACGGTGGCCGGGCAGTACGCCGAGTCGGCCGGCCATCCGGGCGCCGGCTACGCGCTCGTCACCTGCGTCGATCTCGAGGATCCGGGACTCGTCGTCCTGCCCACGCACCGCACGCTGCGCGGGCTCGACGCCGACCGCGGCGCGGCGCTCGACGCGCGTCTCGCCGCCGCGGGCGCGAAGCCCTTCGCGGGCGACGCCGAGGCGCTCCGCCGCGCGGTCACCAAGGCCGGCGCCGGCACCGTCGGCGTGGCGCGCCCGCAGGGGCTCTTCCTCTGGACGATCGACAAGGGCGCGCGTGAGGGGCTCGACGCGCTGGACGTCGTCGACATCGCCGAGGTGGGGATCGAGCCGACGCTCGCCGGACTCGAGGAGGAGGAGCATCTCGGCTACCGCCGCGACGCCGGCGCCGCGCTGCGCGACGTCGCGGAGGGGCGGGCGGACGCGGCCTTCATCCTCGAGGGCATCCCGCCGCGCGAGGTCTCGGACATCGCCGAGGCGGGCGGCGTCATGCCGCCGAAGAGCACCGACTTCTATCCGAAGATGCTCACCGGCTTCGCGATCTACGACACCCGCGTCGGGGTCTGATCGCGGTCGTCGCGGGCGCGGCCGACGGATGCGGCCGCGCCCGGGAGAATTTCACTTCTTCTCGATGAGCTTCTTGAGGTTGGCGAGGCCGGCGGCGAAGTCGCTGCCGATCTTGTACTCGCCGAATGTCGCCATCATGGGGCGAAAGTAGAAGGCGTCTGCATTGCCGCTCATCGTCCAGATGACCTCGGTCTTGCCATCCTTCTCGATGAACTTGATCTCGCCGTCGGCGGGTTGGCGCTGGTCGCCACTGACCATCGCGAAGTCGTACTTGACGCCCGTCTTCGGGTCGGCCTTCGTGATCTTCATGTCGCCGTTGCCGCCGGTCATCGTCCACGACTGGCTCGCGCCGACGCCCACCATCGTCTCGCCGGGCGTGACGACCGGCTTCTCCTCGCCCTGCCACCAGACCGCCCACTCGGGCCAGCGGCCGAGGTCGGCGACGGCGGGGTAGACCTTCGCGGCCGGGGCGTCGATCGTGATCGATCGCTCGACGACGTAGTCACCCGACATGGCGAGACCGGCGACGAGGTAGCCGAGCACGAGCACGGCGAGGGCGATCAGGGCGTACTTCAGGATCTTCATGGCGCGTTCCTTCTCCGCGGACGGGTTCAGGGGAGGCTATCCGGGCGATTCCGAGGGGCAAGTCACGGGTCCCCCGGATCGGCTATCTTCGGAGCTCCCGCGGTGCCGCCTCGGCACCCTTCCGCGGCCCGCGTCACCGGGCCGGGACGTCCCGCGATCGAGGAATGGAAGTCATGTCCGAGATGAGAGATACCGACCCGGAGGTCCACGCCGCGATCCGCCGCGAGCTCCGGCGACAGGAGGAGGGCGCCGAGCTCATCGCCTCCGAGAATTTCGTCTCGCGCGCCGTCATGGAGGCGGCGGGCTCCGTCCTGACGAACAAGTACGCCGAGGGCTACCCCGGCAAGCGCTACTACGGCGGCTGCGTCCACGTCGACGAGGTCGAGGAGTTCGCCCGCGAGCGGGCCCGCAAGCTCTTCGGTTGCGACTGGGTCAACGTCCAGCCGCACTCCGGCGCCCAGGCGAACGCCGCGGTCTACCTCGCCTGCATGAAGCCGGGTGATCGCCTGCTCGGCCTCGACCTCGCCCACGGCGGTCACCTCACGCACGGCTCGCCGGCGAACTTCTCCGGCATCCTCTACGAGGCGCACTTCTACGGGGTCGAGCGCGAGGGGCCGCTCGCCGGGCGCATCGACATGGACAAGGTCCGCGACCAGGCCCGCGCCGTCCGCCCGAAGATGATCTCGATCGGCGCCAGCGCCTACCCGCGCGACTTCGACTACGCCGCCTTCCGCGCCATCGCGGACGAGGTCGGCGCCATCCTGTGGATGGACATGGCGCACACCGCGGGCCTCATCGCCGCCGGCGAGCTGAATGACCCGCTCCCGCACTGCCACGTCGTCACCACGACGACGCACAAGACGCTGCGCGGTCCGCGCGGCGGCATGATCCTCGTCGGGCGCGACGTCGAGAACCCGATGGGCGCGGTCGCGGCGAAGTCGGGCCGGACGAAGATGATGTCCGAGTGCCTCGACTCGGCCGTCTTCCCCGGCACCCAGGGCGGTCCCCTGATGCACGTCGTCGCGGCGAAGGCGGTCGCCTTCGGCGAGGCGCTCCAGCCCTCCTTCAAGGACTACTCCGCCCGCGTCCGCGAGAACGCCAAGGCCCTCGCCGCGGCCCTCGTCGAGCGCGACTACGGACTCGTCAGCGGCGGCACCGACAACCACCTCATGCTCGTCGACCTCACGAACAAGGGCGTGAGCGGCAAGGAGGCCGAGGCCGCCCTCGGCGAGGCGGCGATCACCGTCAACAAGAACATGGTGCCCTTCGATACGCGGAGCCCGATGGTGACGAGCGGCGTCCGCCTCGGCACCCCGGCCATGACCACCCGCGGTCTCGGCCCGGCGGAGTTCCGCCGCATGGCCGAGCTCATCGACCGCGCGATCACCGCCCGCGGCGACGCCGACGCGCTCGCGAAGGTGCGCGGCGAGGTCGAGACGCTCTGTCGCGCCTTCCCGCTCTACGGCGGAGAGGTCTGAGCCGATGTTCAAGCTCGGTGCCTTCGCCGACCGGATCGTCGCCACGCGCGAGATCCCGCCGCGTCCCGCGCGCTACGGGGAGTTCCCGCCCGGGCTCTCTCCCGAGCTCGTGGCCGCGGTGCAGGCGCAGGGCATCGAGAAGCTCTTCTCGCACCAGTCCGAGATGACCCGACGCGCGCTCGCGGGCGAGAACCTCGTCATCACGACGGGCACCGCGAGCGGCAAGTCGCTGGCCTACCTCCTGCCGATCCTCCAGCGGATCCTCGAGCAGCCCGCCTCCCGGGCGATCCTGCTCTTCCCGACGAAGGCGCTCGCGCAGGACCAGCTCCGCGGCGTGCTCGAGCTGATCGAGCCGCTCGGGCGCAATCGCGTCCAGGCCGGCGTCTACGACGGCGACACGCCGCCCGTCGAGCGGCGCCGCATCCGCGAGAACTGCCACCTCGTCCTCACCAACCCCGACATGCTGAACGCGGCCTGGCTGCCGAACCACGGCCGCCGGGGCTTCTCGCACCTCTTCCGCAACGTCACGCACGTCGTCGTGGACGAGCTGCACACCTACCGCGGTGCCTTCGGCTCGCACGTCGCGAACCTCTTCCGCCGTTTCCGCCGGGTCTGCCGCCACTACCGATCCGACCCGCAGTTCCTCTGCAGCTCGGCCACCATCGCCAACCCGCGCCAGCTCGCCGAGCGGATCTTCGCGCGGCCCTTCGGCCTCGTCGAGGACGACGGCTCGCCCTCGGCCGGCAAGGAGATCTGCTTCTGGCAGCCGCCCATCGTCGACCAGGACTTCCGGCGGGGCGTCGTGCAGGAGATGTCGGAGTTCCTGCCGCGGCTCGTGCACGAGCGCGTCCGCTCGATCGCCTTCTGCCGCTCCCGCAAGGAGACGGAGGTCGTCCTGAAGGAGACCCGCGACGCGCTGGTGAGCGTCGACGGCGGCCACGACGAGACCGACCTCGTCGCCGGCTACCGCGCGGGCTACACCCCCGAGGAGCGCCGCCTCGTCGAGAAGAAGCTCCTCGACGGCGACCTCGTCGGCGTGATCTCGACGAACGCGCTCGAGCTGGGCATCGACATCGGCGCCCTCGAGGTGGTGGTGCAGGGCGGCTTCCCCGGCACCCGGGCGAGCTTCTGGCAGCAGATCGGCCGCGCCGGCCGTCGCCAGCGCAAGGCGCGCGCCTACGTCATGCTCCGGATGTCGCCCATCGACCAGTACCTCGCGATGCATCCCGACTGGCTGATCGACCGCGCCGCCGAGCACGCCGTCGTCGATCCCGACAACCTCGTCATCCAGCTCGCCCACGTGCGCGCGGCCGCGGCCGAACTCCCGCTCACCCTCGACGACGCGGCGCTCGTCCCCGATCTGGGCGAGGCGGTGCCGATCCTCGTCCGCGCCGGCGAGCTGGAAGAGTTCTACGGCACCTTCCACTGGCGCGGCGACGCGCACCCGGCCGGCGACTTCAGCCTCCGCAACATCGACGGGGACCGCTTCAAGATCGTCAACCGCGAGTCGGGCGACACCCTCAGCGAGATGGATCGCCCGCAGACCTACCGCGAGGCGCACCCGCGCGCGGTCTACCTGCACGACGGCCAGCAGTACCTCGTCGAGAAGCTCGACCTCGTCGGGCATCAGGTCCAGGTGCGCCCGGTGGAGCAGAACTTCTACACCGAGCCCGACGTCCGCACGACGATCGAGGTCCTGAACGTCCAGGAGGAGCGGCCCGTCGCCCTCGTGCGGAGCTGGTTCGGCGACGTCGAGGTCGAGGACGCGACCGTCGGCTACAAGATGCTCCAGTTCCACAACCACCAGAACCTCGGCTACGAGGTCCTGCCGGAGCGCCTCGCCATCGAGCTCGAGACCGAGGGCACCTGGCTGCGCGTGCCCGAGCACGTCCTCCAGGTCTTCGGGGCCGAGAGCGCCGACTACCTCCGCGGCATGATCCACGCGCTCGTCTCCTGCGCCCGCATGCGCACGATGGCCGAGGGCGCCGATCTCTCCGGGACGAGCTTCCACTTCACCGAGGAGGAATCCGGCGAGACCCTCACCGCGCTCGTCCTCTACGATCGCCACCCCGGCGGCCTCGGCTTCGCCGCCAAGGCCTTCGACGAGATCGAGCCCATCCTCGAGGCGGCCCGCGGCCTCGTGGACGACTGCGCCTGCCGTCGCGGCTGCCCGGCCTGCGTCGGCGACTACCACCTCGACCGCAGCCTCGTCGGCTGGGGCCTGCGCCGCCTCTTCGAGGTCTGCGAGCCCCCGGCCGAGCGCGCGCCCCTGCCGCGTCCGCCTCGCGTGGACGTCCGTCGCGCCTGGGACTGGGAGACCCTCGCCGCCGACTGGCCGCGCTTCGTCGCCTCGCTCCCGCGCGGCGGGGAGGCGGGCGTCGAGCTCCTCCGCGAGATCGACATCGTCCGCACGATCGGCGCCCGCCTCGTGCTCGAGGTGCCGAGCCCCGGCCTCGCGAAGTGGATCAACTCCGACGTCGCCGCGAAGCGCCTCGCCAACCTCGTCGCCGAGCGCGTCCGCGCCCCCGAGGGCCTCGTCGTCGAGGCGCGCGTCGCCTCGATCGAGGACCGCGAGGAGGCCGACCGTCGCGGCCAGAAGCTGCGTCGTCGACTCGAGGATCTGAAGGGCGAGGTCGCGAGCGATGAGCCTTAGGGACCTCGGCGCCGAGCTCCGGCGGGCGCGACGGGCGCGCCGCGCCCGCGAGGCCCGGGGCGAGCCGGCGGAGGAGGGGGGCGCCGTCGCGCCGATCGCGTTCGACGCGAGGGAGCGCCCGGCGGCGGGCCCGGCGTCGATCGATCCCGTTCTAAACTCCACGGCGGCGTCCTCGCCGACGACCGACACCCCGATCTCCGTCGATGACGCGGCCGTGGCGGCACGACTCGCGTCGCTCTCCTCCTCGCATCCCGCCCTCGCGACGAGGCTCCGCGCCCTCGATCCCGAGCAGCGCGCCGCCATCCTCGCCGAGGGCGAGAGCGTCCTCGTCGAGGCGCAGGTCGGCAGCGGCAAGACGACCGTCCTCGCCCACCGGGTGCTGACCCTGCACCTGGCCGAGGGCGTCCCGCTGGAAGAGATGGCGGTGCTGACCTTCACGCGGAAGGCGGCGCGGGAGATCACCGATCGCGTCCGCGGCCTGCTCGAAGCACCGCCGCCGCCCGAGGCCTTCGCGGGCTTCGGCACCTTCCACGCCGTCGCCCGCTCGCTTCTCGAGCGCAGCGGCCGTCTCGATCGCTTCGGGCGCCGCCCCGGCTTCGGCGTCCTCGACGCCGCCGCGCGCCGCGCGCTCCTCCTCGAGATCGCGCGCGAGGCGGGTCTCGTCCTCCGCTACGAGAAGAAGCTCGACCGCCGCCTCGAGGCCGCGCGGGCGGGACGCTGGCGCTACGGCGCCATGCGCAAGGACGACGACCTCCCGCGCCTCGTCGCCCTCTACGAGGAAGAGAAGCGCCGCCGCAACGTCTTCGACTTCGACGACCTCGTCGAGCGCGCCCTCGAGATCGTCCCCGAGCTCGAGCCCGAGCGCCGTCCCCGCTGGATCGTCGTCGACGAGCTGCAGGACTGCGACGAGCGCCAGCTCGCCTTCCTCGCCGCCTGGGCCGGGGAGGGCACGCGCTTCTTCGGCGTCGGAGATCCGCGCCAGGTCATCTACTCCTGGCGGGGCAGCCGCCCCGAGATCTTCGCCGCCTTCGAGTCGCGCTTCGGCGCTCGCCGCGTCACCCTCGCCCGCAACTACCGCTCGCGCCCTGCGATCCTCGCCGTCGCGGGCGCGGTCCTCGGCGCCCAGGCGGGCCCGCTCCGCGCCGCGCGCGAGGGCGGCCGGCCCGTCGTCGTCCGCCGCCACCACGATCCTCTCGCCGAGACCGTCTACCTCACGGCCCGCATCCGCGCGCTCCTCGAGGAAGGATGCGCCCCGGGCGAGATCGCCGTCCTCACCCGCACCCGCGAGCCGCTCGCCGCGCTCGAGGAGGGTCTCGCCGCGGCCGGCCTTCCGGTGGCCCGGCGCGGCGTCGACCGCGAACCCGAGCGACGCGAGCTCCGCGACTGGCTCCTGCGCCTCCTCGCCGCCGTCCTCCGCCCGGAGGACACGGGCGCCGCGGCGCGCCTCCTGGCCGACTCCGCCGCGGCCTGATCGCCCTGCCGAGGGCAAGCGCTGGCGGCGGGCTCTCGCCTCGGGCGCGAGCGAGCCCGAGGCCCTCGACGAGCTCGAGATCTCGGTCGGCGACCGCGCCCTCGTCCGGCGCTTCCTCGCCGGCCGCGATCGCCTCGCGGTCGACCTCCCGCGTGATGTCGAGGCCTGGTGGCGCGAGCTGCCGCTCGATCTCCTGCTCGGTCCGACGCGGGCCCGCTTCGCGGAAGAGCGCGAGGAGGCCCGCGCGATCCTCGCCCGCTTCCTCGCCGAACTCGGCGAGGAGGACGCTCGGGCCGCGCTCGCGCGCGCCGAGCTCGACGGCGGCCTCGCCGGTCCGTCCACGGAGGAGAGCCGCGCGGGCGTGGCACTGATGACCCTCCACGCCTCGAAGGGTCTGGAGTTCGATCACGTCTTCATCAGCGGCGCGAACGAGGGCCTGGTGCCGCTGGCCGCGGCGCGCGGCGAGGAGGGGAGAGGCGAGGAGCGTCGTCTCTTCTTCGTCGGTCTGACGCGGGCCCGGGAGAGCGTCGAGATCGGCTGGTTCACGCAGGCGCCGGGCTTCTCGGCCCAGGCCGAGGCGAGCTCCTTCCTCGCGCTCATCCCCGCCGTGTTGCTCGACCGCCGCGACCTCCCGGCGAAGCGCCCGGAGTCGACCTCGACCTCGTCGTCGCCAACGGGATCAGTCGAGACCGTAGACATGGCGGCGAGCATCGCCACCGGTTCGCGCACCGCGGCGGCCGGACCGACCCGGACTGCGCCGGCCCCGCTCGCCGTCGGCGATCGCGTGCGTCACCCCGAACTCGGCTCCGGCGAGATCGTCTCCGCCGACGAGGCCGAGATCCGCTGCCGCTTCGCCCGCGGCCGCGAGCGCACCTTCTCGCGCTTCTTCTGCCCGCTGGTCCGCGAGGCGGAGGGCACCTCATGAGGCCCCGCCTGCCCGCCGATCGCCGCCGCGACCGCACGCTCGAGGTCTGGCTCCGCCCCGACGAGCTCGAAGCCGCGCGCGCCCTCGCGCTCCGTCGCGGCCTCCGCCGCCGCGTCCCCGGCTCGCGCCCGGCCGTCTACCGCGGCGACCTCTCGAAGCTCGTCCAGGACGTCCTCCGTGCAGCCGCCCCCGACCCGGTCACCTGGCGCCGCACCCGCGACCGCCTGATCCACCGTCACGAACCGGCCGTCCCCGAGCCCGGCGGCTCCTTCCGGAAGTTCCAGGTCCGCGTCCGCGAGGTCTGGCTCGACCGCATCCGCAAGCTCGCCGAGGACGCGGGCATCACCCACGGCGGCCGCGGCAACGTCTCCGCCTTCATCCGCGACCTCATCCGCATCGCACTCGATGACTGACTGCGAATGCACTCGACGGATTCGTCGAGGCAAATCGGGGAAGTGAGGCGGGCCGTGCGAAGACTCAGCACACGTCGTGGAAACTCGCTCCCACGCAGTTCACGGACATCATGAGGTCTTTCACCTTCTCCGAGACGATGAGGGCGATCTCCCACCCCTCGAGACGGAAGACCTGCGCATCACTCGGGATCCTCGACCGGTCCAGCCGGAGATCCGTGACCTGTCGGTAGCTCCCCGCGAGCTCGGGTCTGTGGTCTCGAGTCGTCCACTTCAGGAACTCCGATCGGGCCTCGTCGATGCACGGCTCGACCCGCAGGACGTTCAAGACGACGAAGCCCTCGTGACCCGGAATCTCGAGTGGGAGGAACTCCGCGTCGTTTCGGCACTCGTTCCGAATCGTCTCGGCCAGCGATCGGCTGAGCACCGGAACGGCCAAGCTCGTCAGGCTGAAGTCGAGTGCACGATGTCCTGCACGGACGTCGGAACTCAGTGCGGTGCGAACACAAGGAACGGCCGTCCTGAGTGGCGGAGTGTCTCCAAGGTCTGATCGCACGGTACCGAGGTGCCAGCGCTCAGGAATCTGCACGTCATCGAGGAGTCTGTAGAAACGCAATTCGACGTCCCACGGCCATGGACTCGACTGACCTTAGGCGGAGGCAGTTCCCGAGCCCGACGGGGAGACGGGGATCAGAGGAACTCGATCGCGCCGCCGGGGAGGAAGTAGAGGATGAGCATCTCGCCGTCGGAGACGGTGGGGACGTGGACGGAGTCGGGGGGGTAGACGACCCAGCCTTCGGGGTGGCCGTCGAAGCGGGCGGCGCCGGAGCGGGTGAAGCAGAGGTCGAACTCGCCGTTGGGGTGGCGGTGGCGGGGGCCGGGGGTGGACATGAGGACGGCGTCGACGGTGGCGCCCTCGAGGTCCTTGGCGACGCGGCCGAAGCGGATGCCGCCGTTCTCGCGGGGGGTCAGCCAGCCCTCTTCGAGACCCTGCTCGGCGGCGGCGCGGATCGCGGCGGTCTCGGCGCGGGAGAGGGGCCAGGACTTCTCGAGGGAGGCGCGGGCCGCCGTCGGGTCGGAGGCGTCGAGGGCGGCGATGTCGCGGGCGAGGGGACGGAGGAGTTCGGTGAAGGTCTCGAGGCTCACGGTCGGCTCCGATTGTCGGTCGCGAGGCGCACCGCGGCGCGCAGCTCGTCGATCTCGAAGGGCTTGATGAGGTAGGGGCATCCCGAGGCGTTCAGGAAGGCCCGTGTCTCCTCCTTGTGCCAATCGCCCGTGGCGAAGACCAGACGGGCGGCGCGGTCGGGGCGGACCTGGCGGAGGCGCTCGTGGAAGCGCGGGCCGGACAGGTCGGGCAGGCGCACGTCGACGAGGGCGAGGTCGAAGGGCTCGGAGAGAAGGAGGTTCAGGCCCTCCTCGCCGCGCGAGGCGGAGACGACCTCGTGGCCGTCGAGAGCGAGCACGCGGCGATAGGTCTCGACGGTGTTGCGGTCGTCGTCGACGACGAGGATGCGGAGGGGCTCCGGTGGCGTGGCGGGCGAGGCGTCCGGGGCGGCCGCGGACTTCGGCGCGATGGGCGCGGGCGCGGACTCGTCGAGTGCGGGGAGGAGGATCCGGAAGCAGGCGCCGCCCTGCGGGGCGTTCTCGGCCGTGATGGCGCCGCCGTGCTCCTCGACGACGCGCGCGCAGACCGCGAGGCCGAGGCCGGTGCCGCCGACGCGCCCGCGGGCGAAGGGCTCGAAGATCCGGGGGAGGAGATCCTCGGGGATGCCGGGGCCCTCGTCGCAGACGTTGAGTTCGACCTGACCGTCGGGACGTTCGCGCACCGAGACGGCGATCCGGCCATCGCGTCCGGCCTCGGCCATGACCTCCTCGGCGTTGCCGACGAGGTTCTCGACGACGCGGGCGAGCTCGCTCGGGATGCCGCGGACGCGGGCGCCGAAGCCGGGCGAGGTGAAGGCGATCCGGGGGCCGCTCGCGCGCGAGGCGCGGCGCGTGAGGAGGTCGCCGACGAGGTCACCGAGGGCGACGGTCTCGAACTCGGCGCGCGCGCCGGAGGCGAGGCGGAGGAGATCCTCGACGATGGCGCGGCAGTGGCGCGCGTTCTCGGCGATGCGTCGGCCGAGCTCGGCCGGGTCCTCGCGGCGCCCGCCGCGAGCGAGGAGATCCGAGAGGGCGAGGATGGAGGCGAGCGGGTTGCGCAGATCGTGAGCCGCCTCGGCGAGGTGGCGACCGATCTCCTCGAGAGGCAGGTTCGGGCCGTCGGACCCGGGCTCGGAGGGGCGCTTGGACATGGCGGCATTGTAGGTCCCGGCGTCGGCCCGCGCATTCGGCTGTTCGGGCCCGACTTGCGTCGGCGGACGGGGGAGGCGGAGGCCCCGGTCGGGACCCCCGGGAGACGGGTCCCGGGTCAGGGCCCGAGGCGGCGGCGCCGGACCAGCTCGGCCACCACGCTGACCGCGATCTCCTCGGGGTTCTGGGCCCCGATGTCGAGGCCCACCGGGCACTGGACGCGCTCGAACTCGGTCGGGGCGATGCCCTCGGCCTCGAGGTCCCGGAAGAACTGGATGCGCTTCGAGCGGCTGCCCACCACGCCGATGAAGCGGAGCGGGGTGCCGAGGGCCCAGCGGAGGATCTCGTAGTCGTGGTCGTGACCGCGGGTCACCGAGATGAGGAAGTCGGCGGCGTTCGGATCGAGGGCCTCGCCGACCCGGTCGAGCTCGGCGCAGACGACGCGGTCGAGATCGGGGAGCGCCTTCGCGTCGGCGAAGTCGGGGCGGTCGTCGAAAAGGGTGACGTTGAAGCCGGTGGCGCGGGCGAGGAGCGCGATGCGTCGCCCGACGTGCCCGGCGCCGACGACGAAGAGGCGGCTCTCGCGCAGCGATTCGATCATGATCTCGAGCGTCCCTCCGCAGGCCAGACCCGTGCGCTCGGCCTCGGGGCCGGCGAGGGTGAAGCGCATCTTCCTGAGGCCGCCGGTGTCCATGATCTCCCGGCCCGTCCGGATGACGTCCGCCTCGAGGCAGCCGCCGCCGACGGTGCCGAGGATGCGACCGTCGGGGTAGACGAGCATGCGCTGCCCGAGCTTGCCCGGCGTCGATCCGCGCACGTCGACGATCGTCGCCAGCGCGGCGGGGAGTCCGGACTCGCGGACCCGGACGATCTCACGGAAGAGGTCTTCGGCCATGGGCGGACGCTAACAAACCGGGGCGCCTGCCAGGGGGCCCGGTCTTCGCCCGCGGGCGCCGTGTTATCGTCCGCGCCATGGCTCGGAACTCGGGACATCACGATCGGATCGCCGTCGTCGGCGGCGGGCACGCCGGCGCCGAGGCCGCGTGCGCGGCGGCCCGGATGGGAATCCCGACCCTGCTCGTGACCCTCGACGCGTCCGCGCTCGGCCGGATGAGTTGCAACCCCTCCATCGGCGGCCTCGCGAAGGGCCAGCTCGTCCGGGAGGTGGACGCCCTCGGCGGGATCATGGGGCGGGTGGCGGACGCGACCGCGATCCAGTTCAAGCTTCTGAACGCCAGCAAGGGGCCGGCCGTCCGCTCGCCCCGCTGCCAGAGCGACAATCTCGCCTACGCGGCCGAGGTCCAGCGGATCCTCGAGTCGACCCCGGGGCTCGAGATCCTCGAGGACGAGGCGGCCGAGATCCTCGTCGAGAACGGACGCATCGTCGGCCTGCGCGGTCGCGACACCGGCGTCCATGCGGTCGGCGCGGTGATCCTCACCACCGGGACCTTCCTCGGGGCGCGGATGTTCACCGGCGAGGCGGTGACGCCCGGCGGGCGCGCCGGGGAGGGCGCCGCGGCCGAGCTCTCGCGCTCGATGCTCGCCCACGGCTTCCGCCTCGGTCGCCTGAAGACGGGGACCCCGCCGCGCCTCCGTCGCGACAGCGTCGACTTCTCCGTGATGGACCGCCAGGACGGCGACGCCGAGCCGACGACCTTCTCCTTCGATCCGCCGGCACTGCCGACGGAGCAGCTTCCCTGCTTCATCACGCGAACGACCCCGCGCACCCACGAGATCATCCGCGCGAACCTCGACCGCTCGCCGATGTACAGCGGGGCGATCACGGGCCCCGGGCCGCGCTACTGCCCGAGCATCGAGGACAAGATCTTCCGCTTCGCTGATCGCGACTCGCACCAGATCTTCGTCGAGCCGGAGAGCCGAGGCAGCGACCTCCTCTACCCGAACGGCGTCTCGACGAGCCTGCCGGCGGACGTGCAGGAGGAGCTGCTCCGGAGCATTCCCGGCTTCGAGCGGGCCGAGATCGTGCGCTTCGGCTACGCGGTCGAGTACGACTACATCGATCCGACCGAGCTCGACGCGACCCTGATGACCAAGCGCGTCGCCGGCCTCTTCCACGCGGGACAGATCAACGGCACGACGGGTTACGAGGAGGCGGCGGGGCAGGGGCTCCTGGCCGGCATCAACGCCGCCCTCTGGCTGAAGGGCGAGGCGCCGCTCGTCCTCCGCCGCGACGAGGCCTACCTCGGCGTCCTCGTGGACGACCTCGTGACGCGCGGCGTGACCGAGCCCTACCGGATGTTCACGTCGCTGGCGGAGCACCGGCTGGTGCTGCGCCACGAGACGGCCGACCTCCGCCTCGCCGCGCACGCGGAACGGGTCGGCCTCCTCACCGAGCGACGTCGGGAGCGCGTGGCGCTGAAGCGGCGCCTGCTCGCCGAGGGCGGCGAGCTCCTCGCCTCGCGTCGCGCGGACGGCCGACCGCTCGATCGGCACCTCCGACGCCCGGACGTCGCCCTGGAGGATCATCGCGAGCGCCTGCCCGAGATCTTCGAGGCCCCCTGGGACCGCGAGATCCGCCAGCTCCTCGAGAACGAGACCAAGTACCGCGGCTACGTGGACCGCCAGCGGGTCGCCATCGACCGGCTGGGGCGGGCCGAGGAGACGCCGATCCCGGCCGACCTCGACTACGGGGCGATCCGGCAGCTCCGCCACGAGGCGCGCGAGAAGCTCGAGCGGATCCGGCCGCGCACGCTCGGTCAGGCGGCGCGGATCTCGGGGCTGTCGCAGCCCGACGTCTCGCAGCTCATGGTGCACCTGGCGCGACTCGGACGGGCGCGCGGAGCGGACGACTCGTGCCCCGCGTGATCCTCGAGCCGGAAGGCCGCGCGGTCGAGGTGCCCGCGAACGCCACGCTGGCGGACGCGCTGCGGGCGGCCGGTCAGCCGGAGCGGGTGGTGAAGCGCGCGGTGACGGTCGTCGCCGGGGAGGACCGCCTCACGCCGCCGCTCCCGGAGGAGCGCCGGCGCTTCGGGGGGGTGGACTGGACGCGGCGTCTGCCGCGCTGCGCCGGCATCATCGGCGAGGCGACGATCCGGATCCGGCTCGGGGACTGACGCTCAGCGTTCCCGCCAGTTCTTCGAGATGTCGTCCTGGACGAGGGCGTGGACCTTCGCGGAGTCGAGATCGCGGTGGCCGGCACCGATGATGGTGTCGAGCCGGACGCGGATGCCGATTCCGCGCAGCTCCTGCACGAAGGAGATCGTGGGCTCGGTGAGGCGGAAGTCGTCCTTGTCGCCGACGGCGAGGTGGATCTTCTTGTCGATCTTCGGGCCCAGCGAGGCGGCGTTCCGCGCGACGATGCGACGCGGGTCGTGCTCGAGGAAGTCCCGCGCCACCTTCGGATCGACGCGGCCCGTGACGCGGTCGAAGAGGCGCTCGCGGCCGCGCTTCGCGAAGCTCGTCTCGAGCGAGCGGAGGATGCCGCCGCGGTGGACGATCTCCTCGTAGCGCGCCTGATCCTTCAGGGTGACCACCGCGCGCCCGTCGCGGACGACGAAGGGGCGGGGCGAGCCGTCGGCCGCGGTGAAGGCGTCGAGGCCGTCCGCCTTCTCGAGGTCGAGGCCGAAGAAGGAGCGGAAGTCCAGCGGATCGGGCGCGAGCGCGTAGACGCCGGCGAAGTCCGCCGGGCGCCGGAGCAGGATCGAGATCGCGGCGAGGCCGCCCGCGCCGTGGCCGACGAGGAAGCGCGAGGCAGGATCCTTCCGGATCGCGAACTCCTCCTCGAGGGCGGGAATGACCTCCTCGAAGAGGGCCGAGCCCATGGGGCCGTTCGCGTCGGAGTCCGTCCAGTAGTGGTGACCGTTCGGGCCCTGCGCGTCGAGGATGACGCGGATGAAGGGCTCGGTGTCCATCTCCGGGTCGGAGCCCGCGAAGTAGATGCGGCGCTCCTGGAAGAACTTCAGCGCGCCGCGGGCGCGGACGCCGTTGCCCGGGATCCAGTACTGCACGGGGAACTTCCGGCCCTCCTTCGCGAGGGCGGTGTAGCCCGGGGGCAGGAGGACGGCGACGTCGCAGTAGTAGCGGCGACCGAGGGCGCGTCCGACGAGGCGCGACTCGATGCTGCGGTAGCGGACGCGGGCGAGGTCGACCCGGTGCGGCCGGGTCATGTCGCGCTCGATCTCGAGCGGGATCACCGAGCCGGAGGTCGCGTCGAGGAAGTGGCGGCGCAGCCGGCTGCGGCCGTTGCCGTCGGCGTGGGCGAAGTCGGGGTCGTCGAGGCTCTGGTCGAAGATCGCCTGCAGCGCGTACTGGCCGGTGGGGATCTGCCCGAGGCGCCCGGGGAAGCCCGGGGTGCCCAGGTCGAAGACGACCTCCTCGCCCGGGGCGAGGTTCACGACGTCCTTCCGGAAGATCCAGGGCGTGTGATCCCAGGAGCCGAGCTCGAAGCGGGGCTCGCCGATGAGATCGGAGGTCACGATGAGGTAGACGCTTCCCGTCTGCGGCGTGCGGTGCCACTTCGAGTTGAAGGTCACGGCGACGCGCATCGCCTTCGACGCGTCCTGCGCCGCGGCGGGCCCGGCGGCCGCCCAGGCCAGGCAGAGGGCGCAGAGGGCGAGGGCGGGGATTCTCGGGGTACGGATCATCGCGTTTCCTTCTTCACCTCGACTCGGCGGCATCCTATCACGCGGCGGGCCCGCGGGCCGAGGGCCGCCCCGGCGGGCGGAGCTCCTCCCTGGGACGGCTCGCGAAGCTCGGATCTTCCCCCTGTGCGAGTTTCGCCTCCCGGGTAAGATCGGACCCGGTTCGCCGGCTCCCGCGCGGGAGCGCGACCGCCGGGAGCGCCGGGCGCGAGGATCGCATGAGCTACGTCGTCGGAGAGCCCTGCATCGGTTGCAAGTACGGTGACTGCGTCACCGACTGCCCGGTCGATTGCTTCTTCCAGGTCGACGAGATGCTCGTCATCAACCCCGACGAGTGCATCGACTGCGGCCAGTGCCTGCCGCTCTGCCCGGTCGACGCGATCTTCGTCGAGGGCGAGGGGCCCCGCGATCCCTCCCTCTACCGCCGCCGCACGCCCCAGGCCTACGTCGAGCTCGCCCGGGAGCACGCCTTCCCGGAAGCCGCCCGCGTCACCGACAAGTCCCAGGTGAACCACGGCCCCGACCGCGATCCGCGGCTGATCCAGGGCCTCTGATCCCGACGAGGACCTCCGACCCTCACCAGGGCCGCTGGAAGCTCCGCGACCGGAAGGCCGGGCGATGCGGGCCCCGCCCGCGGTGCTCGGCCGACTCGAAGAGCTTGATGAGCGCCGCTCCCACCGCGAAGCCGCCGACGTGCGCGTACCAGGCCACGCCGGCCTGCGCGCCGAGCAGGCTGAAGATCTGCATCGCGAACCAGAGGCCGAGGAAGAGCACGGCCGGCAGACGCTGCGTCATCATCACCACGCCCAGCGGGATCAGGGCGAGCACCTGGGCGCGCGGGTAGAGCACGAGGTAGGCCCCGAGGATCCCGCTCACCGCGCCCGAGGCCCCGAGGGTGGGGATGACGCTCTCGGGGTTCGAGAACACGTGCGCGGCAGAGGCCGCGAGGCCGGTGAGGAGGTAGAAGACGAGGAAGCGGACGCGGCCCATCGCGTCCTCGACGTTGTTGCCGAAGATCCAGAGGAAGAGCATGTTCCCCAGGATGTGCATCAGGCCGCCGTGCATGAACATCGAGGACAGCAGCGTCGCCCAGGCGGGGAGGGCGGAGGGCAAGAAGCCCGGGGCGTCCGGACGCTGTCCGCGCTCGAAGACGACGGGTCGGTAGTCCACGACCTGCCCGCGTCGGTCGCGCTCCTCGAGATAGCCGACCTCGCGGTCGCCCTGGGTCAGGTTGAAGGGGATGGCCGCGAAGCGCAGGACCTTCTCGTGCTGCGCGCCGGCGCCCGACATCTGCCAGAGGAAGACGAGGACGTTGAGGGCGATCAGGACGATCGTCACCACCGGGAAGTGCAGGGTCGGATTGTCGTCCTTCAGCGGGATCACGACTCGCCCCCGTCTCCCCGGGCCGGGCTCGCGCCCGGGCCGGAGCCGCCTCGAATCA
Source organism: Planctomycetota bacterium (assembly GCA_041402125.1). GTDB lineage: Bacteria > Planctomycetota > DRQF01 > JAWKSY01. The sequence continues at coordinate 28,299 of JAWKSY010000014.1, read as the reverse complement.
GGCCGGGCCGCGCGTTAGAACGACCGGCCTCCGCAACGATGGAACGAGGGTGCCAGGAGAGACGTCCATGCTCAAGCTCCGCAACTACCTCCAGGACCGCTGGATCGAGGGCGAAGGGGTCCAGACGACCCTCATCGACCCGGCCACCGAGCGCGAGATGGCGACCGCCAGCGCGGCCGGCCTGGATCTGGGCGCGGCCCTGCGTCACGCCCGCGAGGTCGGCGGTCCGGCGCTCCGCGCCATGACCTTCGCCGAGCGGGGCGCCCTCCTCATGGCGATGAGCCGGGCGATCCACGCCGAGCGCGAGGCCCTCATCGACATGGCGATGCAGAACGGGGGGAACACCCGCGGCGACGCCAAGTTCGACCTCGACGGCGGCACCGGCACCATCGCCGCCTACGCCAAGATCGGCGAGTCGCTCGGCGACACGCGCCACTGGCTCGACGGCGACGCCGAGACGGTGATGGGCGGCGGCTCGCGCATGCTCGGCCGCCACGTCCGCGTGCCGCGCCGCGGCGTCGCGATCCACATCAACGCCTACAACTTCCCCGCGTGGGGCATGCTCGAGAAGATCGCCTGCTCCTTCCTCGCCGGCATGCCGGTGGTGACGAAGCCCTCGAGCGACACCGCGCTCGTCGCGCACCGCATCGTCGAGATCCTCGTCGACTCGGGCGTCCTGCCCGACGGCGCGCTCGGCCTCGTCTGCGGCTCGGCCGGAGACCTGCTCGACCACGTCGGCTTCCAGGACGTGATCGCCTTCACCGGCTCCGCGAAGACGGGCCGCATCATCTCCTCGCATCCCCGCGTCCTCGAGACCGGCGCGCGCGTCAACATCGAGGCCGACAGCCTCAACGCGGCCGTGCTCGGACCGGACGTCGAGGTGGACTCCGAGACCTTCGACCTCTTCATGCGCGATCTCGTGAAGGAGATGACGCAGAAGGCGGGGCAGAAGTGCACGGCCACCCGTCGCGTGCTCGCGACGAAGGAGCGGATCGGCGACGTCAAGGCGCGTCTCGCCGAGGAGCTGCCCGGCATCGCGATCGGCGTGCCCGGCGAGGACCGCGTCCGCATGGGCCCGGTCTCGGGGCCGCGCGCGCTCGCCGACCTGAAGGAGAAGCTCGCCGCGCTGCGCGAGGTGGGCGAGATCGTCTACGGCGATCCCGACGCGGTCGAGGTCCTCGGCCGGGACGGCGCGAAGGGCGCCTTCGTCTCGCCGCTCGTCCTCGAGGTCGCCGACGCCCGTCAGGCCGCGCCCGTCCACGCCGTCGAGTGCTTCGGGCCGGTGACGACCCTCATGCCCTACGACGGCACGCCCGAGGACGCGGCGGCGATCGTCGCGCTCGGCGAGGGCAGCCTCGTGACCTCCTTCTACAGCGACGACCGCGACTTCTCGGCCCGCTTCATCGAGGAGGTCGCTCCCTACCAGGGTCGCCTGCTCTGGGGCTCGCAGCGGGTCGCCGGGACCGCGCCCTTCCCGGGCATGGTGCTGCCGGGCTTCATCCACGGCGGGCCGGGTCGGGCCGGCGGCGGCGAGGAGCTGGGCGGCATGCGCGGTCTCGAGCTCTACACGCAGCGCGTCGCCGTCGAGGGATTCGGGCCGCTGCTCGACCGCTTCTTCGGCGCCTGATCCGCGCCGCGCGAGCGGAGAAAGAGAAAGGGCCGGGATCGCCTCGCGATCCCGGCCCTCGCATTTGGCGGGAGCGCATGGGAATCGAACCCACCGAACGAGTTATCTGCTCGTTCCATCGGATTTGAAGTCCGTGGCCGGCACCAGCTCGACGACCGCTCCCAGGTGTTCGTCGGAGAGACGTCTTAGTTTCCCCGGCCCGATCCGGCAAGGGAGTTTCAGACGACTTCCACCTCGACGCCCTCGACGCGGTTCAGGGCCTCGCCGATGACCGCGGTGTGCTCGAGCCCCGAATCGACGAGGCGGCGCCGGAGATCCTCGGCCTGGTCCGCGCGGACGGCGATGATGAGGCCGCCCGAGGTCTGGGGGTCGAAGAGGAGCTCGTCGGTCCAGGGATCGAGGTCCGCCGGGCGCCGGACGCGGTCGCCGCAGTGGGTCCGGGTCTCGCGGGCGGAGCGCGTCTTGAAGCGGTCCTCGAAGTAGGTCTCGATGCCGCCGAGACGCGGCACCCGGTCCGCCTCGATGCGGAGCGTCGCCGCGCCGCCCTCGGCGAGCTCGCGGGCGTGGCCGAGGAGCCCGAAGCCCGTGACGTCGGTCACGGCCGAGACGTCGGCCGCGTGGAGGTGCTCGATGCCGACGCCGTTGAGGGTCGCCATCCAGCGGATCGCCTCGTGGACGGTCGCGCTCTCGTCGTTCGTCTGCTTCACGGAGCTCGAGACGAGCCCGGTGCCGATCGGCTTCGTGAGGAGGAGGACGTCGCCCACGCGAACGCCGCCGTTCTTCCAGACGCGGTCGGGGTGGACGATGCCCGTGACCGCGAGGCCGTACTTGACCTCCGAGTCCTGCACCGTGTGACCGCCCCCGATCACCGCGCCCGCCTCCGCGACCTTGCTCGCGCCGCCGGCGAGCATCGCGGCGAGGACGTCCTCACCGAGGGCCTTCGGGAAGCCGACGAGGTTCAGGGCGACGAGGGGCCGGCCGCCCATCGCGAAGACGTCCGAGAGGGCATTCGCGGCCGCGACGCGACCGAAGGCCTCGGGGTCGTCCACCATGGGCGGGAAGAAGTCCGTCGTCATCACGAGGGCGCGCTCGTCGTCGAGACGATACACGGCGGCATCGTCCGCGCCGGCGTAGCCCACGAGGAGATCGGGGTGGAAGGTCTTGGGGACGCGGCTCAGCACCCGAGCCAGGCTCTCCGAGGAGAGCTTGGCCGCTCAGCCGCCGCAGTTCGCGTACTGCGTGAGGCGAATCCGCTCGCTCATCGCGCGTCGTTCTCCGGTTCGAGGATCTCGCGGAGGGCGGCCGCGATCAGCGCGTCGTCGCCCTCCTGCAGCGTGCGGGCGTCGATGAGGACGCGATCGTCCTTCACCCGCGTGAAAACGGGGAGGCGGCGCCGCCGGAGGCGCCCCGCGAGGACCTGGGGCGGAAGCCCCTCGACGTCGAGGGCGACGCAGCGCGTATCGAGGCCGGTCAGGGGCAGCGTGCCCGCGCCCAGCTCGCTGGTCTCGTCGATGATCTCGAGGCGGCCCGCGGCGCCGGCGAGGACCGGCTCGAGCGCGGCGACGAGGGCGCGAGCCCGGGCGTCGAGCGTCTCCTTCGGCGTCGTCATCATGCGCAGCGTCGGGACGTCCTCGAAGAGGCGCTCGGGCTCGAGGTAGAGCTTGAGCGTGGCCTCGAGGAGGACGCAGGTCGTCTTGTCGACGCGCAGCGCGCGGGCGAGGGGGTTCTTGCGGATCCGATCGATCCACTCCTTCCGGCCGACGATGATGCCGGCCTGGGGACCGCCGATGAGCTTGTCGCCCGAGAAGCAGACGACGTCGGCTCCCGCCTTCACGCTGGCCGGCACCGGGGGCTCGTCGGGGATGCCGTGGGGGACGAGGTCGATCAGGCAGCCCGAGCCGAGATCGTCGATCACCGGGATCCCGTGGCGGCGGCCGATCCCGACCATCTCCTCGATCTCGACGTGCTTCGTGAAGCCGACGATGCGGTAGTTGCTGGTGTGGACGAGCATGAGCGCGCCCGTGTCCTCGCCGATCGCCTGCTCGTAGTCGCGGGCGTAGGACTTGTTCGTGGTGCCGACCTCGCGCAGGCGGCAGCCGCTGGCGACGAAGACGTCGGGGAGGCGGTAGGAACCGCCGATCTCGATGAGCTGCGACCGGGAGACCACGACCTCCTTCCCGGCCGCGAGGGTCGAGAGGATGATCATCGTCGCGGCGGCGTTGTTGTTGACGACGAGGGCCGCCTCGGCGCCGGTGAGCTCGCAGAGGAGCGTCTCGCAGTGGGCGTCGCGCTTGCGGCGGCGGCCCTCGGCCCGGTCGACCTCGAGGAGGTTGTAGCCCCGCAGGGTCTCCATCGCCGTGGCGAGCGCCCGCTCGGGGTAGATCGCGCGGCCGAGGCCGGAGTGGAGGACGATGCCGGTCCCGTTGACGACCCGCGAGGATGAGGAGGACGGCCAGTGCCGGAGCTCGTCGGAGAGGCGTCCGGCGAGGGTCTCGGCGTCCGCGGCCGTCGCGGTCTCGCCCCCGAGGACGGCCGCGCGTTCGGCGTCGACGAGGCGACGCGCCAGGTAGCCGAGGAGGCGGGGCGAGCGCTCGCCCTCGCCGCGGCGGCGCCAGGCCTCGGTGACGGCGCCGACGGCCGGAAGCGAGCGGAGGCCATCCTGTCGATTCTTCGCCACGTCGCGCTCCGCTCCGGCGGTCCGGTCATTGGGGGCGGCGGCGGGCCGCCCTCCGATCCCCGCCGCGCATGACACGCCGCCGGGGCCGGCGCGATCTTGCCCTCCGCGGCCCGGGATGCCAAGCCGATCCCGCGAGGCCGCACCGTCGTAAACCGTTCCCAGGGCGACTTATTCCGCTTTCGACGTCGGCTTCATAGGATGACCGGGCAAGGTCGATAGGGAACGGGTACGCGCCTCCGCCGGGGTGGAGGCGCGCCCGATGCGAGGGGGGAGAAGAGCATGCGAGCGACCACCGGACGCGCCGATCGGCGCCGGGAGAGGATCGGAACCCCTCGCGCGCGCCGCGGATCCCGGCTCGGGCTCGCTTTCGCGGGCGTCCTGCTCGCCCTCGCGGGCGTCGCCTGCCAGGGAACCGGCGAGCGCCTCGTGGTGCCGACGCCCAAGGCGACGGACTACTCGGGCATGGAGCTCTCGGCCGTCTTCGCGCTCTCGCGGGAGGTCATCTACCTCGGCGGACGCCTCGATTCGGCCGACGGCGGGGTGGAGGGCATCGTCCTCCGCAGCGACGACTCGGGCGCCCACTGGCGCCGCGTCGGGTCCGAGACCGTCCGCTTCCGCGGCGTGATCGTCCAGGACATCCACTTCTCCGACGCCCGCCGCGGCTGGATCGCCGGCATCCGCGTCACCGAGACCGGCACGAACGCCGTGGTGCTCGCGACGAAGGACGGCGGCGGACACTGGCGCGAGCACGACATCGCCGAGCCGCGCGCCGAGTTCATCTCGCACCTCCAGAACCTCGACTTCGCGAGCGACACCCTGGGCACGGTCGACGTCGTCTACCTCGACGCCGAGACCTCGAGCTTCGTCGCCAACTCCTACCGCACGTCCGACGCGGGCCGGACCTGGGTCATCGGCGCCTTCCGCGACGACGTGGCCGAGGAGTCCGCCGATCTCGGCACGCACTTCTCGGACGCCGACCAGGGCTACCGCATCGGGGCGCCCGAGGCCGATGGGAGCCAGATCCTGTGGAGGACGGCCACCGGCGGTCAGTCCTGGCGCGAGGTCACCCGATTCGACATGTCGCGCTTCGACGCCTTCTACGGTCCCTGGGACCGACGGGCCGATCCGCCGGATCCGGACGCCGCCCCCGTCGAGCGGGCGGCGCGCCGCTGAATCCCGCCCCGCGGCGCGTTGCGACCGCGGGACCCCTTTAGCATGATCCGCCACGCCCGCCGGCGCCCCCTCCGGGACGCCGGTCGGGGCCACGGGGTGTAGCGCAGCCTGGTAGCGCGTCTGCTTTGGGAGCAGAAAGTCGCTGGTTCGAATCCAGTCGCCCCGACTCTCCGGACCGTCGAGCGCCCGGGATTCCACCCGGAATGCCGCAACCGACTCCTTCGCCCGACCGGCCTTGGCCCTTGTCGCGACCGGACTTGGCGCGACGGCCGGCCCGGACGCCGCGACCTTCTCCCGTCTCCGCGGTTGACTTGACCCCGGGATCGGGTGGAATGGGGGCGCTCGCGCGCCGCTTCTCCCTGACCACCCATCCAGGGTCGAGGCCTCCGATCGATGATCGGGACGTGCGGGCGCACCTGACGCCGTTTGCTTCGGAGAGCCCTGGACATGTCCCGACTTGCGATGCTGGCCGTCGCGATCGTCGCGATCGCGGGGGGGGCGCACGCACAGATCACGTTCACGGACGTCACCACGACCTCCGGGATCGCGATCCCTCCCTACGTCCTGACCGCGCAGGCGGCCCAGGGGCGCGGCTGTGCCTGGGCCGACTACGACGGTGACGGGGACCAGGACGTCTTCGTGGCCGGAGGGGCCGGTCGCGACTACGAGATCTGGTGGAACCAGGGGACCGGCGGCTTCGTCAAGCAGGTCGTCCTCGCCGATCCGGGCAACGGGCACCAGGACCACCAGGTCGTCGCGGCGGACTTCGACAACGACGGCGATTCCGACGTCTACGTCGCGGTCGGCTACTTCCTGCCGAACCTGCTCTTCGTCAACCAGGGCGGCGGCATCTTCGTCGAGGACGCGGCGGCGCGCGGCGTCGCGCTCGCCCAGGACAGCCTCGCGGCGTCCTTCGGCGACGTCGATCGCGACGGCTGGCTCGACCTCTACGTCGCGAACTACATCGATGCGACGGGCGGGCCGGCCGCCAACGTCTTCTACCGGAACAACGGGAACGGGACCTTCACCGACCTCACGATCGCGGCCGGCGCCGCGGCTCCCGGCTACGCGAACGCGGCCTTCATCCACGACTTCGACGAGGACGGCGGGCCCGACATCATCGTCGGGAACGACAAGGGCATGGCGGGTCCGAGCTCGACGATCCTGAGGAACCTCCGGATCGGCGGTTTCGCCGACGTCGGCGCGTCCTGGAACGCCAACCCCACGATCGAGTCCATGGGCATCACCGTGGGCGACATCGACAACGACGGCGGCTGGGACATCTTCATGACCGATGTTCCCACGGATCACTGTCTGATGCTGTGGAACGAGGCCACGGGGATCTACGCTTCCCAGCCCACCTGGCACTCGGAGGGGATGAACTACGGTCTGAGCGGGATCGGCAAGGGCTGGTCCTGCTTCTTCGCCGACTTCGACCTCGACCGCCAGCTCGACCTCTTCTACACGCTGACGGGAGCCGCGGGGCGGTTCTACTCGAACTCCGGCGGAGCGCCCTTCCTCGACATCTCCGCCGCCTGCGGGATCCAGACCCTCTGCCCGCCGACGCTCTCCTCGAGCCTCGTCGACTACGACTCCGACGGCGACCTCGACATCTTCCTCCCCGGCGACATGGTCCCGGCGCGGCTCCTCCGCAACGATCAGGTCACCGGGTTCAACTGGCTCGGCGTCGACCTGGTCGGCACGAACTCGAATCGCGACGCGATCGGGGCGCTGGTGATCTGCCGCCTGAACGGCACCGAACTCCGTCGCGCCAGGATCTCGGGGGAGGGTTACCTCTCCGACGGCGACAAGCGGCTCTTCTTCGGGCTCAAGGGAAGCACGCAGGTCCAGGAGATCGAGATCCGCTGGCCCTCCGGCACGGTTCAGTACCTGGCGAACGTGCCGTCCAATCAGTTCATCACGGTCGTCGAGCCCGCCTACCAGGTCACCGGCACGATGGTCCCCGGGAGCGCCAACGTCGTCTCGATCACGCTGCCGGACGACGCCCTCATCCCCTACGTCCACGGGATCACGGCGAACGTCTTCACCCAGTACGACTTCCCCGACGGGCGCTCGATCCTCACCGACGTGAACGACCCCCTGCTCGTCCTCTCGACCATCCCCGGCAACAGCGCCTACGCGAACTCGCTCGGCTTCTACGACGCCCTGGGCAAGGCCACGATGACGCTCAACCTGCCGCCGATCCCGTCGCTCACGGGCGTCTCCGCCTGGTTCATCGGCGCGAGCTGGCACCCGAGCTACGGCTCGAACGTCAAGTCGATCGTCGGCCCGCAGGCCTTCACGATCCAGTAGGCCCGGGGGGCGGCCCTTTCTGGTCGGGATCCGGATTCCCCGATCGCCCGTGCGTCGGGCGTCCGGGATTCGTAGGATCGTGGTCTACGCCAGCCGCCTTCGCGCTGGACCGACCGGTCGGGAGGACTCTCCCGGTCGCCGGTCCGGATGGGAGGGGGCTCTCGAGGTGCCGCTTCGGCGGGCTTCGCGAGATCGCTGACGTACCAGCGGGTTTCGGAAAGGGCGGGAGTTCCGCCCGGGAAGAGCCCGACGTTCGACAGCGAGGTGTCCGCCTTCGACCGGCGGGTGCCATCGGACTCGATCTCGCGCAAAGCTTCGCGAACGCCTCCGGGCGTTCTCCTGAATCTCGCTCGGCTCCTGTCTTCCTCTCTCGAGCGTTCGTCCCGGTCGAATCGCGACGATCCGGCAGTCGGATCGTCAGTCCAGAACCGCCCGGCTCCGCGCCGGTCGGACGTTTGAGAGTGTCCATGCAGAACAAGCTCTATGTCGGCAACCTCGCTTTCTCGGCCACCGAGGCCGAGGTCGAGGAGGCTTTCTCCGCCTTCGGTACCGTTCAGTCCGTCAACCTCGTGACCGATCGCGAGACCGGCCGCGCCCGCGGCTTCGGCTTCGTCGAGATGGCGACCGAGGCCGAGGCCCAGGCCGCGGTCGAGGGTCTCGACCAGCAGAACCTCGGCGGTCGCAACCTGACCGTCAACATCGCGAAGCCGCGTGAGAACCGCGGTGGCGGCGGCGGTCGCGGCGGCTACGGCGGCGGCGGCGGTGGTCGCGGCGGCTACGGCGGTGGCGGCGGCGGCGGCTACGGCGGCGGTGGCGGCGGCGGCCGCTGGTGATCGTCACCGGCTGATGCCGAACCGAGTTGCGGGGCCGCGATCGCGAGATCGCGGCCCCGCTTCGTTTCACCCGACCGGATTCGCGATCGCGTTTCCCGGCGCCGCGTCGGCGTCGGACTCCGGGTTGTTTTCGAATTCGTATCTCGCCGCTTGACGCCGAGCCTTCGCCGAGGTCTGCTGGTCTCGTTGAGCGGATCTTCGGTGAACAGGCTTCTCACCGCTGGATCGCCGGAACGGCCCTCCAGTCGCCGGTTTCGCCGCCAGAGCCGTGCCTTCGGGCATCGAGCCCCCAGGCCGAGTGCAACCTCCAATTCGAAGAGGGTCCTCCGATGGCCCGTATTCTCGGCATCGTCGTCGTGGCGGCGTTCTGCTTCCAGTCGGGGTCCGCCCAGACCTTCAGCTCGGCGACCGCGACCTCCGGGATCGTCATCCCGGCCTATCCCTTCGCGGCCAACGTCTCCTGGGGACGGGGCTGCACCTGGAACGACTTCGACAACGACGGCGACCAGGACGTCTTCGTCGGAGAGGGGCTGGGCGGCGACTACGCGATCTGGTGGAACCAGGGCACGGGCGGCTTCATCAAGCAGGTCATCCTCGCCGATCCGGGGACGCCGCGTTTCGACCATCAGGCCGTCTCGGCCGACTTCGACAACGACGGCGACGCCGACATCTTCGTCGCGGTCGGCAACTACTTCCCGAACCTCCTCTTCGTGAATCAGGGGGGCGGCGTCTTCGTCGAGGACGCGGCGGCTCGCGGTCTCGCCCACGCCGGAGACGCGACGAGCGCCAACTGGGGCGACTACGACCGCGACGGTTGGCTCGACCTCTACGTGGGGAACCACTACGACGCCTCCGGCGCGAGTGGTCTCTTCGCGCCCAACCTGCTCTACCGGAACAACGGCAACGGGACCTTCACCGACGTGACGATCGGCGCCGGCGCGGCGTCGCCGGGACTCGCCCTCGCGACGCTGATGCACGACATCGACAACGACGGCTGGCCGGACATCGTGGTCGGCAACGACAAGGGTCACCTGTTCCTGCCGGTGGACATCCTGAAGAACCAGCGGAACGGGACCTTCTCGAGCGTCGCCGCGGCGTGGAACGGGGCGGCGGCGGTCGACGCGATGGGGCTCGCGGTCACCGACATCGACAACAGCGGCGGGGGATGGGATCTCTTCGCCACCGACGTGCCGAGCTACAACCTCCTCATGGTCTGGAACAACGCCGGCGGCGGCTACCTCCCGCAGGGCAACTGGGACCAGACGGGGATGACCTTCGGCTGCTCGTGCACGGGCAACGCCTGGTCCTGCGGGTTCGGCGACCTCGATCGCGACGGCTTCGCCGATCTCTACTACTCGCAGAACGGCGCCTCGATCCGCTACCTGAAGAACACGGGCGGCGCGCCCTTCGTCGACCGCACGGCGGTGTCGGGTCTCGGGACGGTGGGGCCGCCGGCCTACTCGTCCTGCCTCATCGACTACGACGACGACGGTGATCTCGACATCTTCGTGCCGGGCGACGGCATCCCGGCCCAGCTCATCCAGAACAACGTCCAGACCAACAACTGGCTGCGCGTGAAGCTGGTGGGGACGCTCTCCAACCGGGACGGATTCGGGGCGGTCGTCATCTGCCGTCAGGGAGGAACCCGTCAGCGTCGCGTGAAGCTCTCCGGCGAGGGCTACCTCTCGGACGGCGACAAGCGGCTGCACTTCGGGCTCGGCGCGAGCGCCGTCGTCAACGAGATCGAGGTGCGCTGGCCCTCGGGCACGGTCCAGTACGTGTCGGCCGTCGCGGCGAACCAGGAGATCACCATCACCGAGGCGAGCTTCCAGATCACCGGGACGCTCGCTCCCGGTACGTCCAACCCGGTGGGACTGCACCTGCCCGCGGACGCCTACATCCCCTACGTGTGCGGACTGACGACGAACGTCTTCACGGAGTACCCGCTCGGGGACGGGCGATCGGTGCTCACGAACGTGACCGATCCGCTCCTCGCCCTGACGACCATCCCCGGCAACTCGGGCTTCGTCGATTCGGTGGGCTTCTTCGACGCGACCGGACTCGCCTCGATGACGCTCAACATCCCGCCGGTGCCGGGACTCTCCGGCTTCCACTGCTGGATGATCGGCGTGAGCTGGCATCCGCTCTACGTCTCGAACATCAAGTCGATCGTCGGGCCGCAGCGCATCCAGATTCCCTGATCACCCGCGAGCCCGGGGCCCGCGCGGCACCGGCCCTGCTTGCGGGGGCGGGACGCGGATGACAACCTCCCCGCGACGGGCGTCCGACGACGACGCCCCGGGGAGGGATGGATGGACGATCGCGGGCTCTTGCTGGTCAATCTGGGGACGCCGGCGTCCACCGAGGTCGCGGACGTGCGGGCCTTTCTCGCCGAGTTCCTCGGCGACCCCTGGGTGATCGATCTGCCGACGCCGTTCCGCCAGGCCCTCGTGCGCGGCATCATCTGTCCCGTTCGCGGTCCCCGGTCGGCGGAGGCCTACCGCGAGATCTGGACCGACGAGGGCTCTCCGCTGCTCGTCCACTCGCAGCGGCTGGCCGCGAAGGTGGCGGCCCTCCGGCCCGAGCGTCCGGTCGTGCTCGCGATGCGGTACGGGAAGCCCTCGATCGCGGCGGGCATCGCCGCGCTGCGCGAGCGGGGCGTCCGTCGCGTGACGCTCCTGCCGCTCTTCCCGCAGCGTTCGTCCTCGACGACGACCACCACCGTCGAGGCGGTGAGGCGCGAGATCGCCCGGAGCGGCGGCGGGATGGAACTCGATCCGATCCTCGACTTCTTCGCGCATCCGGGATTCGTGCGGGCCCAGGCCGCCGCGGCCCGACCCCTCATCGAGGAGCTCGCGCCCGAGCGCATCCTCGCGAGCTACCACGGCGTGCCCGAGGACTACCTGCGGAAGGACGACCCGGGCGGGAGCCACTGCCTCTGGTCGGCCGACTGTTGCGCCACCGTCGGGCCGGAGAACGCGGGCTGTTACCGGGCGCAGTGTCGCGCGACGAGCCGCGCGCTCGCGGCGGAGCTCGGGCGGCCGGAGACCGAGGTGCTGACCGCCTTCCAGTCGCGCTTCGGTTCGAAGCGCTGGACGGTGCCCGCGACCGACGAGGTCGTCGTCGCGCTCGCGCGTCAGGGCGTGCGTCGCCTGCTCGTCCTCTGTCCGGCCTTCGTGGCCGACTGCCTCGAGACGCTCGAGGAGATCGGACTCCGCCTCCGGGAGACCTTCCTCGAGGCCGGCGGCGAGGCCTTCGCCGTCGCCCCCTGCGTCAACGCCGACGACGCCTGGGCCGAGGGCGTCGTCGCCATCGTGCGGGATCACGAGGCCTCGTCGTCCCCGTCCTCGAGCCGCGGGTAGACCGAACCCAGATCGAGACGCTCGCCGAGGCGGCCGCGGCCGATGGCGTCGGCGCCGAAGCGGTCCCGGATCGCGTCCAGCGCCTCCGACACCCGACCCTGTCGCTCGTCGCGGGCCGGTCCGAAGAGGTCGAGCTGCTCCTCCGCGCCGGCGTCCGCCAGGTCCGCCGCCGAGACGCCGAGGAGCCGGAGGCCGCGCCCGATCTCGACGTGACGATCGAAGAGGTCGCGCGCGGCGGCGATGAGGGGGCCGTCCTCGCGGGTGGCCTCGTCGAGCTTGACCTGGCGCGTGTGGGTCTCGAAGTCGGGGTAGCGGTACTTGATGCGGAGACAGCGCGCCTCGAGCCCGGCGCGGCGCAGGCGCCGGCCGACGGATTCGCCGAGGGCGACGAGGACGCCGCGCGCGGTCTCGCGGTCGCGGAGGTCCACCGCGAAGGTGCGTTCGTGACCGATCGAGCGGGCGTCGCGTCCCGGCTCGACGGAGCGCTCGTCCCGACCCTCCGCCAGGGCCCGGAAGTGGCGGGCCGCGTTCTCGCCGATCGCGAGGACGAGGTCGCGCTCCGGCCGAGAGGCGAGCTCGCCGATCGTGCGGATCCCGAAGGACTCGAGGCGTTCGACCGTGCGCGGTCCGGCGCCCCAGAGTCGTGAGACCGGAAGCGGTGCGAGGAACGCGCGCTCGCCGCCGGGCGGGACCTCGACGAGGCCGTCCGGCTTGTCGAGGTCCGAGGCCACCTTCGCGACGTACTTCGAGGCGGCGATGCCGATCGACACGACGAGGCCCGTCTCCGCGCGGACCCGGCGTCGGATCTCCTCGGCGATCGCCCGCGGCGAGCCGAAGAGACGGAGGCTCGCGGTCACGTCGAGGAAGGCCTCGTCGAGCGAGAGCGGCTCGACGAGGGGAGTGAAGGACTCGAAGATCGACCGGATGCGGCGGGACTCCCGGGCGTAGACCTCGCCCCGGGGCGGGACGAAGACGGCGTCGGGGCAGAGGCGGCGCGCGGTCGCCGTCGGCATCGCGGAGCGGACGCCGAAGGCGCGGGCCTCGTAGGAGGCCGTGGAGACCACGCCCCGCCCGCCGAGCCCGCCGACGACCACCGGGCGACCGCGGAGCGCGGGGTCGTCGCGCTGCTCGACGGCCGCGTAGAACGCGTCCATGTCGGCGTGGATGATCTGTCGCCGGGCGGTCATGGAGAGAGGATACGTCCGCCCGGGGTCGGAAAATCGTTCCGGGATTTGCCCTCGAAGCCGCGAACGGCGGCGTATGGTGCCCGGAGCCCACCCGGGAGCGGAGGTGCGGCGAGGAGAGTCCTCATGCGCGGAACGTCCGCCCTGTTGATCGCGGTGCTGGCCCTCGGCCCCCTGGTGTCCTGCGGAACGGCTCGCGGCGACGGCGCCGGGATCGGTGCGCTCTTCGGAGCCGGGATCGGGGCCGCCGTCGACCGTCACAACGGCTGGCGCGGCGCCGCGATCGGCGGCGCCCTGGGCGCGCTCACGGGCTACGCCATCGGCAGCGAGATCGACCGGGAACGCGACGAGGTCCGCTGGCGCGCCCATCACGAGCGCCGCGTCATCGTGCACGAGTGTCGCGACGACTACGGCGCCCGATATCGGGTGCAGGGCGCGCCCTACGGCGAGACCCAGGTCGAAACGCGCGTGACCCGCTTCGATCCGCAGACCGGCGAGTGGATCGTCGTCAGCGAGACCGTCCAGCGCGTCGACTGACGATCGCCCTCAACGGGTCGGCTGGAGTTCGGTCGCGCGCGGGTGACGCGGGTCCAGCGCCTCGCGCTTGCGGGCCCGCATGACCTCGGAGTTCGCATCCTCGAATCCGTTGAGGCAGCGCTCCCAGGACCCGTAGACCGGGTTCGGAAGCGCGAACCAGCTCGTGCCCCAGCGACCGTCGAGCTCGGCGGTCAGCGCGGCGCGATCGGCGGCCGAGCTGCGCGATCCGGGCAGGAAGTCGCCGAGATCGTCGCCGACGAGGGCGAGGACGCGATGCGACCGCGCGACGCGTGCCCGCCGACTCGTCTTGTCCGAGCCCCAGCCGTCCTCCTCGCCCTTCATGAGGACCGTGTCCCGGCGCGCGTCGAGCGGGAAGCCCCAGCGTGCGAGGTTCGCGCGGGTCGGTTCCTCGAGGACGGCGTCGCGGTTGGTCACGTAGAAGACGGCGATGCCCAGCTCGGCCGCCCGGCCGAGGGCCTCGAGCGCGCCGGGGACCGGCAGTGCGTTGGCCTCGCGCACCCACTCGGCCCAGGCGCGAGGGGAGTAGGACTCGCCCCGGGCGACGAGTCGGGCCTCGAAGGGGGAATTGTCGAGCACCGTCTCGTCGACGTCGACGATCAGCGCCGGCGGTCGCGCGATGCCGCGCCAGTCGTCACCGAGGACGGCGCTTCCGGACGTCTCGTCGAGCCGCGTCTCGAGGGCCGCCCCGACGGCTCGCCAGGTCTGGCGGGCGATCGCGCGGTACTCCGCCGAGGACTGGACCCAGGCGACGGCGTTCAGGCGATCGTCGGCCGGGGGCGCCGTCCGGTCGGCGACGGCTGCATCACCGCGCGGCAATCCGACGAGCGTCGCGACGGCGGCGACGAGGACGAGGCCGGTCTCCAGGCGCCGCATCAGTCGTCTCCCTCCGTCTCCTCGCCCTTCCGCGGCGGGCGGCCGGCGATGCGCTCGAAGTGACGGACGAGCTGGTGCGCGCGCGCGGGCTTCACGCCGCGAACCGTCTCGAGGAAGAGCTCGTCCGCCCCGGCGCGGGCGATCGCCGCGCAGAGGCGCATCGAGACGCGGGGGCTCGGGTCCCGCATCGCCGGCGCGAGGCGCCGGAGCCGTTCGAGGTCGGCCCCCTCGAGGACCTCCTTGAGCAGGGTCTTCCTTCCTCGCGCGTCGGCGGCGAGGAATCGTTCCACGGGGTCGGAGTCGGCGGCGGGCGTCTGGGCGATGTCGTTCATGCCGGGATGCTAACGCGCCCCCCTCCGCTCGTGAATAAATGGGGTCAGACCCCATTTATTCAGAATCGGCCGCTTTTTGAATAAATGGGGTCTGACCCCATTTATTCAAAAGAGGCGGCGGAGGGCGGATGGCGCCGCGGCAGGGGGCCAGGTCCTCGGGGCCGGCCGGGCGGCCGCCGTAAACGAGGCGGTCGATGAGGTCTTCCAGCTCGTGCAGGGCGCCCGCGGCCTCGGGCGTCGCGGCGGCCAGGCGGCGGCGGTGCTCGGCGGGCGTCTCGGAGGGCCGGCGGTGGCGGCGCTTGCGACGCAGTCGGGTCTGGAGGCGATCGTATTCCCAGAGGACGGCGCCGAGCGGGTCGTCGGGGCGCTGACGGCGGATGGTCCGCGCGCGGAGCGGCCGGGACGGCGAGTGCTCGGACGCGACGCTCGCGGGGTCGTCCTCGTCGCGGCGGCGGAGCATCGCCCAGCCGCCGGCGATGAGCGCGGCCGCGAGGAGGAGTCCGTCGGGGAAGATCCGGAAGGGTGTCGTGGTGGACGGGAGCTCGGCCTCGTCGATCGAGGCGAGACGGCCGCGAGAGAGGCCGCCCGGGGTCCAGGTGACCGGGTCGAGGGGCGTCCAGGTGTCGGGCCCGACCTGGATCTCGATCCAGGCGTGCGCGTGACTCTGCCGCACGGCGAAGGACCCGTCCCGCGGGTCCCAGTCCGCGCCGGCGTAACCCGCGACGAAACGGGCCGGGATACGCGCCGAGCGGAGAAGCAGGGCGGCCGAGGTCGCGAAGTACATGCAGTCGCCGCGTCGCGCCTCGCCGAGGAAGACCCCGAGGCGCCGGGATCGGTCGTCGGGCAGCCAGTCCAGGCGCAGGTCGTAGCGCATCTCCCGCGCGAAGAACTCCCGGAGTCGCTCGACCTTGGCCGCGGTTCCGCGCGCGGCTCCGAAGATCTCGACGGAGAGCTCGCGCAGCGGGAAGCCCAGCTCCGAGTCAGAGGGCAGGGCGAGGTCCTCCCCGTCGACGCGCCACCCGTGGCGGGAGACCGGCGGCAGACTCCCCGCGACGTCGGCTTCCGGATCGAAGGTGACCGCGTAGCGCGTCCCGACCCCGAGCGCCGGATCGCGGGGCACGATGCCGCCGCGGCCGTCGGCGAAGTAATGGGCGTCCTCCGACTCGGGTTCGGGCGGTTCGACGCGACTCCAGGAGTAGGGCAGGACGAGGTTGCGGAAGACGAGCGTCTCGATCGAGAACTCGTAGCGTCCCTGTCCCGGGTGTCGCAGGCGTTCGTTCGGCCGCGAGATACCCAGACGACGCCAGCGGCGCTTCTCGAACTCCCGCTCGAAGCTCGTCCATTCCACCGTCTGCGCGTCGAAGCTCTCGAAGGCCACGATGCGCCACAGACGGTTGGTCAATCTCGGCGGGACCGTCGGGTCCGCACCCGGCGTGGGCTCGGGCCGCACGCGGAAGACGACCGTCTCGTTGCCTCGGGCCTCGGTGATGTCCGCCAGGCGCATGACCTCGGGAAAGCCGATCTCGCGCGCGGTCGCGGTCTCGTCCGCGGTGCGACGTTCCTCCCGGCGACGCTGGGCGTCGTCGGGCGCCCCGAGCGGCCGGCGCGGGCGCGCCTCGTCGGCGAGGCGATCGGCGTCGAGGATGGGAAAGAGGAGGGCGGAGAAGCCGCCGAAGAGCACCGAGGCGAGGAGCACGAAGGCGAGGCTCGAGCGCGAGACGGAGGCCAGCCGCGAGGCGCTGCCGACCTGGGTCGGGATGATGTCGAAGAGCTGGTGGCGCCGCGGCGAGGAGATCGCGATGCCGAGCAGGAAGAGGGGCACCCACAGGACGGCGTCGGGCCGGCGTTCGAGGAGCCCCAGCAGGAGCACGCCGCCGCCGAGGAAGTCGTAGACGCGATAGAAGGGCGGCACGAACAGGAGGAAGCCGGAGACCCAGGTCAGGACGACGAGCGTGGCCGTCCCGGCGAAGATCGGCGCGCCCTCGTGTGAGGGTTCGCGGAGCAGCTCCCAGCCGGCGTAGGCGAGACCGAGCGCGCCGGCGCCGACGAGGAAGACGGTCAGCCCGCGGCGCCAGCCCAAGAAAGCCCGGCGTCGCCGCCGCATCCGGTCGCCGACGAGGTGCGGAATGGCGCACCAGATCGCGAGGAGGAGGGCCGCGCGCGCTCCGCCCTCGCTCCGCAGCGGCGCCGCCGTGAAGAGCGTCGCCGCCGCGAGGGCGAGCCAGTCGCCGAGGAAGAGCAGCCGGCGGATCTTTCCCGGGACCGCGTTCACGACGCGAACTCCAGCGCCCGCGTCGCGCGGCGCATGCGTCGGAGACGCTGGACCTCGACGCCGCGGCGGGAGAGTCGATGCGAGACGAGCCGACGGCGCGCGTCGTCTCCCTCATCGTCGTCGTCGAACAGGACCGCGACGACGCGTCGGCCGTCGCCGGCCAGTCGTCCCAGCGCGTGGACGACGGCCTCGTCCTCGTAGAGGTAGGAGTGCACGAAGGCGATCACGACGGCGCTCGTCGCGATGAGCGGGCGCGCGGCCTCGATCACCGCGTCGAAGGGCCGGATCGAGCCGGTCTGCACCCGGACGAGCTCGTCGAGCCAGTCGACGAGATTGGCCCCGGGCGCGCCGGGGGCCGGTCCGCGCCGGCCCTGCTCGTCGACGATCGGGATCCGGCGACCCTGCGCCAGCGAGAACTGCACGAGACTCGCCGCGAGGCGGATCGCGTTCTCGAAGGCGCCGAAGCGGAGCTGCGCCCCGGTGAACCTGCCGTCGAGGTCGAGCAGGATCGAGGTGTCGCCGGAGGCCGGCCGTCCGAACTCCCGCACGACGAGATCACCGCGTCGCGCGGTGGCCGACCAGTGGATCCGACGGCGAGAGTCGCCGCGCCGGTACTCGCGAAC
The DNA here is from genome assembly GCA_041402125.1 of Planctomycetota bacterium. Classification (GTDB taxonomy): domain Bacteria; phylum Planctomycetota; family DRQF01; genus JAWKSY01. The sequence continues at coordinate 10,472 of JAWKSY010000014.1, read as the reverse complement.
GCTCCAGAACTCCTGCGAGTCGCCGGGACCGGAGCGGAGCATCTCGCCGCCGGGGGCGGGAGCGCTCGCCGCGAGCGCGTCGATGATCCCGAAGTCGTCGAGCCGCGGATAGACGGTGATGTGGCGATCGCTCTCGAGGCCGCCGTGGATCTCGAACCAGCCGAAGGGGTCGCTGATCCGAACGGCGGAGGGCCCGAAGCGGTGGATCCCGCGCGGGCCGAGACAGAGGCCGCGGTACTCGGCCGTCGCCGACTCGCCCGCCTCGACGCGGTCCGCGAAGACGACGCTCTTCTGCGCGTGGTCCTCCGGCGAGAAGATCTCGCTGAAGCGGGGCTGGACGAGCGCCGCCGTGCCCGCGTTCTGCAGGGTGATGCGGACCACGACGACGTCGCCTTCGTAGGCGGCCTCCGGGGCCTCCTGGGCGAGATGGACGCGCTCGGCCGCGCGGCGGAGACGCAGGTAGACGATCAGGGGGAGCGTGAGCAGCACGGCGCCGAGGGCCACCGCGCCGCCGTTCCCCAGCGCGAGGCCGGAGAGCAGCGAGAGGTTCCCGACCGCGAAGATCATCGCCCCCGAGGAGCAGGGCGTCGGCAGGTCGAGTCGACCGCGCCCGCGACTCACGGGGCCTCGACCTCGAAGGGCACCGGCACCTCGCCGAGGATCTCCCGCACGAGGGAGGCCGGGCTCTGTCCCGAAAGCTCGCGCTGGGGCGAGAGGACCAGACGGTGCCCGAGGACGGCCGGCGCGACCGCCTTCACGTCGTCGGGACCGACCCAGTCCCGCCCCGCGCACCAGGCGCGGGCCTGCGCGCAGCGGAGGAGGGCGAGCGAGCCGCGCGGACTCACGCCGAGGGCGATGTCGTCCCGCTCGCGGGTCGCGCGGGCGATCGCCACGACGTAGTCGCGGAGGACGGGGCCGACGGGGATCGCGGCCGCCTCCCGTTGCGCGGCCTCGAGCTCGGCGATCGTCGTCACGGGATCGACCCCGGTCGCGCCGCCGCGTCCGTGGATCTCGAGGATCCGCGCCTCGTCCTCGGGCGCGGGGTAGCCGATCGCGATCCGGACGAGGAAGCGGTCGAGCTGGGCCTCGGGGAGCGGGTAGTTCCCGGCGATCTCGACCGGGTTCTGGGTCGCGATGACGAAGAAGCCGGGCGGCAGCGGACGCGTCGCGCCCTCGGAGGTCACCTGTCGTTCCTCCATCGCCTCCAGCAGCGCGGACTGCGTCCGGGGCGAGGTGCGGTTGATCTCGTCCGCGAGCAGGACCTCGGTGAACACCGGTCCGGGCTGGAAGGAGAAGGAGCGACTCGCGGGGTCGAAGATCGAGACGCCGGTGACGTCGGTCGGCAGGAGGTCGGGCGTGAACTGGATCCGTCGGAAGGTCGCGTCGAGCGAGGCGGCGAGCGTTCGGGCGAGCAGCGTCTTGCCCAGGCCCGGCACGTCCTCGAGGAGGACGTGCCCCTTCGCGACGAGCGCGGTGACGACCATGTCCACCACGTCGTCCTTCCCGAGCAGCACCTTCTTCACGTTGTCCGACAGTCGCTGGATCGCCTCTCGCACGCGCGGGATTCTCCCCTGGGTGACGCGAATGACCCGCCGGCCGGCGGCGGGCGGGTGGGAATCCGGCGATCGGGTGCTCGCCCGGGTCCAACGCGGCCATGTTAGTCGGGTTGGGCAAAAACCTTGCGAGTTTCCTTCGAGCGAGCCGCGCCGCCCCTGAGGATGTTTGGAACTCCGGCGGCCGGCTGCGATAATGCTCGTCGGGGCGGTCGCCAATCCGCCCGCGCCCGGAGCCGAATCCCTCGTCGTCCGCGAAGCCCGACCGGCGAGCGGTCCGCGAGCCATCCCGTTTGTCCCCTTTGGAACCCCCTGAGATGAAGACGCGTTTCGCCCTGCCGCTGCTCCTCGCGGCGATCCTCTCCGTTCCCGCCTTCGGTCAGGCGACGCCGACCGGTGCCCTCGCGCTCACTCACGTCGTCGACGTGACGGGCTTCTCGTTCATCGACACCGTCAGCGGCACCAACGTCACCACCGTGACCTGCGGCGAGACGATCGAGTGGCTGCTCCTCGACACCTTCGCCCACCTCGTCCTCGACGGGGCCAGTCCTCGGACCCGACGGCCGGCTCGCGATTCAACTTCCCGCTTCGACACCTTCGGCGGCGGCACCTCGCACACCTGGGTCGCCGACGAGGTCGGGACCTTCCCGTACTACTGCGCGCCGCACTTCGGCTTCGGCATGGTCGGCACGATCGTCGTGCTGCCGGCGCCGAACGTCCTCGCGGGCTCGGGCGAGGACTTCACGCTCGACGTCCTCGTCGACGGCGTCACCGCCTGCGGCGGAACGGATTCCGCCTCGGTCGGCTCCGTCGTCGCCTGCCACTTCGAGTCGCCGGCCGGCACCTTCAACGGCTATCCGCCGATCCTCGCGGCCGAGCTCTTCCCGACCGGCATGGGCGGTCCGGGTTCGCCGGTGGGCTTCCCCTACATCCACGTGACGCTGAACGCCTACATCCTCTTCAACGGCCTCCAGGCCGCCCCCTTCGGGGCGGCGGTGCTGGCCCCCGGCGGCTACAACCTGTTCGGCGTCGTCTCGCCGAACCTGGTCGGCTCGACCCTCCGCCTCCAGGCCCTCGTCCTGGCCGGAATCGCCAACGACGGCATCTTCGCCTTCAGCGACAGCTACGACCTCGATCTCGTTCCCTGAACGGATCGCACCCCGGGGCCTCCCCGGGGCGGGTCGACGGGCGTCCGACGGCGGCCGTGTCGATCGACGGGACCAGCGGGTACACTCCCGCTGGTGCCGTTTCCGTTCCTCAGGAGCCTTCCGATGAGATCCGCGCTCGCCCTCGCCCTGCTCGGCGCCACGCTCTGGACCTCGCCCGCCCTCCAGGGCCAGACGGCCGCCCCCGAGGCGAAGCCTGCGACGGCGCCGCCGAAGGTCGCCGGTCCCCTCGACGAGGCGTCGGTCCGGGCGACGCTCGAGCACCTCTGCTCGGACGAGATGGCCGGTCGCGACACGCCGAGCGCGGAGCTCGACCGGGCTGCGGACTGGATCGCGAAGCGCTTCCGGGAGGCGGGGCTCGCCTCGGGCGCCGGCGAGAAGTGCTTCCACGAGTACTCCCTGCCGGGTCGCTCCTTCGCGACGGGCGGCGGGTTCATCCTGACGGTGAAGACGCCCGAGGGCGACAAGCAGCTCGAGCCCGGCGTCGACGTCCGGCTCTTCCGCGCCCAGTCCGCCTTCGCGGAGGAGGAGGTCGAGTTCGACCGCTGGGACGCCTCGAGCACCGATCGTCGGAAGTTCGTGCTCGCGCAGCGCACGCGACGTCCTCTCCTCGTCGAGATCGACCCCTCGAATCCGGTCTGGCGCGCGACGGAGGGGACGAAGCAGGTCCTCGCGCCGCGCTCGCGCGGGGGAGGCCGACCGCCGGTCTTCCTCGTCCGCAAGGGACTCCTGCCGCCCGGGGTGATCAAGGGCCGCGCCGCGGTCCCCGCGCCCGAGAAGATCGACCTCGCGCTCCGGAACGTGGTCGGCGTCCTGAAGGGGACGAAGCGCCCCGAGGAGCGCATCATCATCAGCGCCCACTACGACCACATCGGCGTCGGCCTGCCCTTCGCCGACGACGGCGTCTTCAACGGGGCCGACGACGACGCGACCGGAACGACGGCCGTGATCCAGCTCGCGCAGGCCTTCGCGAAGGCCGGCGCCCGCGAGCGCACCCTCGTCTTCGTCGCCTTCTCCGCCGAGGAGAAGGGGCTCCGCGGCTCGGCGGCCTTCGCGGAGAAGCCGCCCTTCGCGCTCGACACCGTCGTCGCCAACCTGAACCTCGAGATGCTGGGCCGGCCCGACGAGAAGGACCGCTTCACGGCCTGGATGACCGGCCGTGATCTCAGCGACCTCGAGGACCGCCTCCGGCCGGGCTTCGAGCGGGCCGGCATCACGCTCCGCGAGTTCGAGATGCAGCGCCAGCTCTTCCGGGCCAGCGACAACTTCTCCCTCGCCCGTCAGGGAGTCGTGGCGCAGAGCGTCAGCGCGGGCGGCCTCCACGAGGACTACCACCAGCCGACGGACGAACTCGCGAAGATCGACGTCCCGCACATGACGCGCGTGATCAAGGGGATCTTCGAGGCGGCGGGCGATCTCGCCGACCAGAAGGACCGTCCGGCCTACAACGCGGCGGGGAAGAAGATCCTGAACTGAACCGCCGGGACGCGCGGTGTCGCGCGTCCGGGGCGCTCTACCAGTTCGCCTCGTTGGCGCCCATCTCGACGCTGACCGGCGGGACGTGTTCGTACTCCTCGCCGGTCTTCGCCTCCCAGGCGCGCTCGGCGCAGAAGAGGAGGGCGCCGAATCGCATCGCCGGCATCTCGGAGGGATCGGCGAGGACGGCCTCGTAGAACTCCCGCCCGTTGGCGACGACGCAGAGACGGGCGTCGAGGAAGAGATCCTCGTAGTTGCCCGCGATGCCGGCCGCGTCCGCGAAGGCCCGGCCGTCGAGGGCGTGCAGCTTCTCCGCGAGGAGATCGTCGAAGGCCGTGATCTGCTCGCGCTCGAGCTGGCGCAGCATCCCGACGAGGGGATCGACGATCTCGTCCTCGTCCTCGGTGTCGTGCGGGCCGGCGAGCATGCCGATGAGGGCCCAGAATTGTTCGTCGTTCATGGGGCGATGATACGCACCCGGCGGGCGGGAAATAAGCGTCGCGCCGGGGAAGGACGGCGCGGGGGCGGTTATCCTCGCTCTCCGCTCCGGGAGTCCCCGCGCCGATGATCGAGTACGTCGAGCCCGTCTATCGCCCGCCCTCCGAGGCCGACAGCCTGATCCTCCAGGCGACGATCGGGTGCAGCTTCAATCGCTGCTCCTTCTGCTCGATGTATCGCGGCAAGGAGTACCGGCCGCGGCCCCTCGACGAGCTCCTGCCCGAGATCGACCGCGTGGCCCGCCGCCACCCCGAGGTCCAGCGCGTCTTCCTCGCCGACGGCGACGCCTTCACGCTGCCGACGGACCACCTCCTGACGATCCTCGAGCGACTCGACCGGGCCTTCCCGCGCTTCGCGCGGGCCGGCGCCTACGCCTGGCCGATGAACGTCTATCGCAAGACGGACGCCGAGCTCGCGCGCCTCCGCGAGGCGCGACTCGCGATGGCCTACGTCGGTCTCGAGTCGGGCTCGGACCGTCTGCTGCGACGCATCACCAAGGGCTCGAACGCCGCCCTGCACGGCGCCGCGATCGACCGGCTCCGGGCGGCCGGGATCCGCGTGTCGGCGACGCTCATCCTCGGCCTCGGCGGCCGTCGTCACTCGAAGGAGCACGTCCGGGGCACGATCGAGCTGGCCTCGGAGCATCCGCCGAACTTCCTCTCGACCCTCCAGCTCGGGATCGCGCCCGAGATCGCGGAGGAGTTCCACCGGAAGTTCGGCGAGCCCTTCGAGCCGCTCGACGACCTCGGCATGCTGGCCGAGCTCCGCGAGATCGCCGGGATCGAACTGCGGAGACCGATCGTCTTCCGCTCGACCGGCTCGAACGCCCTGCGCTCGCCGGGAACCTCCCGAAGGACCGGGCCGGTCTCCTCCGCGCGATCGACGGCGCGATCGCGGCCGCCGCTGCGCCTGCGCGCCTGGCGGGTACTGAGACCGCCGGGGCGGTTCCGCGCCCCGTTCCGTGTATCATGCCGCGGGAACGAAACCCGGGGAGAGACCCAGCATGCGCCCGAGTCGCACCGTCGTCGCCACGCCCCGCCGGCCTCGTCCTGGCCGGCACCGAGTTTGGACAGGAGGTCACGAGGCTGTCGCGGACGGTCTTCGGGCGCCTCCACTTCGCGCTCGTCCACTTCCCGGTCGCCCTCATCACCGTGGCCTTCTCGAGATCCCGGGCCATGCTGCGCAGCTGGCTGGTCTCGCCGACCGCGCTCGCCTGCGTGAACATCGGCTGGATGGGGGCTCGTGACCCTGGCTCCGGGCTGGTATCTCGCGACGGTCGCCGAGGCCGAGATCGAGGCGACCGATCCGATCGCCTGGTTGCTCGATCGCCCGGGCGAGCGACCGCCTCGACGAGACGCTCACTACCACGCGTGGACGGGGCTCGAGCCGGAACGGGCGCTCGCGCTCGTCCTGAGCTTCTTCGGCTGCGCTCGCGCCGCGAGCGCGCCTCGGTCGTGCATCGCGTCGGCCTCGCCATCGCGGCCGGCCCCCATCGGATTCGCCGGCCATCTCGGCGGCAAGATGGTGCACGGCGAGACTGGCTCTCGGTCCCTCGGGGACCGAGAAGACGGCGACGCGCGGGAGCACGACGAGGACGGCCCGCGCCGGCCGACGGTCGCCGACGGCAGAGCTCGGAAGAAGGCGAGACCGAAGAGGGCGCGAAGGGGGGACCGACCCGGACGCCGGCGAAGCTCGTCGACTTCCGCCGCGACGTCAGAGCCGATCCTCGCGCGCGCCTGCTACGAGTGCCACGGCAGGTGGCGCGGCAGGACACCTCCGGCCCACACCCGCGAGGCGCTTCCTTCCTGCCGACCCTGCCGAAAGGGACTCCTCCATCATCTCCGGGCAAGCCCGACGACAGCGAGTTCATGGTCCGCATCGTCCGAGCCGAGCTCGCCGGACTTCATGCCCAAGAAGGGCACCCGCTCGACTGCGGCGGAGATCGCCCTCCTGAAGGCCGATCGAGGAGGCGCGAGATACGGCAGGCGGCGGCGCCGCGCCCAATGGAGGCGGCGGCGAGCGTGGCGTTGCGCCGCGCCGCGACGGAAAACGAGTACGAGGAGAAGGTCGCGCGCCTCGCCGAGACGAGAGAAGTCAGGCGTTCCGGCGTCGGAACGCCGCAGTCCTTCGTCGCCCGGGGCGACGAGCGGTGACCTCGACCCGAACCTGGTGCGGCTGCGCGACGGAATCACCGCGGATCTCGCCTTCCTCGACGAGTACGCCGACCGCATCGTCGAGCTCAACCTCGCGCGATCGGACGTCGGCGACGAGATCGTCGCGCGCCTGGCTCGACTCGTGAATCTCGAGGTCCTGCACCTCGAGCAGCGTGGTGACGGACGCCGGCCTGACGGCCTGCGGGGCTTCGATGAAGCTGCAGCGGCCTCAACCCTCGTCGACACGGCCGTCGGGGATGAGGGCATCGCGAAAGCTCGCGTCATCGGTCTGCGCCGTCTCTACCTCTGGCAGAGCCGCGCCACGCGGGCCGGCGCCGACGCGCTGGAGGCCGAGATCCCGACCGAGCGGCCAACCTCGGCGAGATGGCTCACCGCGCCTGGTCGAGGCGGTTGACCGAGGCTCCGTCCGCCCGCAGACGACGGATCCCCAGGCACTGGCCGCGGCGCGCGACCCACGAGCGACGGCCCGGACGAGGATCCGCGGGAGTGGCGACGGCGTGACGAACGAGGCGCGGGGAAACCTCGGAATGGCACGATCTGCTGAGGTGCCCGGGCAAGGACTGGCAGGACCTGGCTGCCTACCTGCGCTGGATGCCTGACGCGCCTCGGGGTCGATTCGACGAGGCCGGCTTCGAGGACCTCCTGCAGACGCGCTCGCGCGCATCCTGGAGGGATTGCCGGGCTACCGGGCCGAGGCGGCCTTCACCACCTGGGCGGCCGCGGTGGGGCTTCGGGCGGGCTACACGCGGCTGCGACGCGCGCGCGTCCGGCGGGGCGAGACGCACCCCTACGAGCTGGTCCTGGACGAGGCGCGGGACTTCCCCGACGAGGGGGTCGAGGATCCGCACCGTCGGCTCGAGGCGGAGGAGCGCGTCGCCGCGCTGCGACGGGCCGTCGCGGGCGTGCTCACGGAGCGTCAGCGCGCGGCGATCCTCGGCGAGCTCCGCGGGATTCCCACCGTCGAACTCGCGGCGCGGATGGGCCTCACCCAGAATGCGCTCTACAAGCTGGTCCACGACGCGAGGCGCAAGCTCGCGTCGGCGCTGCGGGCGTCCGGCCACGGACCGGAGACCGCGGGAGGTCGCGCATGAGTCTCGAACCCCGTCTCCTCGCGGAGCTGCTCCGGCTGATCGACGCGACCGCGCCGGAGGAGATCGACTGCGACGAGTTCCTCGCGCGCGTCGGCACGCTCGTCGAGGCGCGGCGCGCCGCCGGACGCCTGCTCGAATCGGCGGCGACGCTCTGGCAGCACCTCATGGTCTGTCCCGAGTGTCGCGAGGAGTTCGAGACGCTCCTCGCGATCCTCGACGAGGCGGAGTGACTCCGAGGCGCCGGGCAGCGGAATCCCGGGGGGCGAGGTAAGGTCCGCGATCGGTTCCTCTCCAACGGGGCGAGACGCGAGTCGGGACGGACCCGCTCGCGACGCCCCGAACGGAGAAGCGACATGACCCCCCGGATTCCCGCCCTCGCCGACGCCGCCGCGCCGGCCCCGTCCCGCGAGATCCTCGACGCCACCCGCCGCGCGATCGGCATGGTCCCCAACCTCCACCGCACGCTCGCCCACGCGCCGGCCGCGCTGCTCGGCTACACCCAGCTCGCGAAGGCGCTGGCCGAGGGCGACCTCGAGCCGCGTCTCCGCGAGCACATCGCGGTCGGCACCGCCGCGCTGAACGGCTGCGGCTACTGCGCCTCGGCGCACACCGCGATCGGCAAGGGCGCCGGCATCGCCGGCGACGAGCTCGCCCGCAACCTCCACGGCAAGTCGGACGACCCGAAGGTCGAGGCGGTCCTCGATTTCGCGCGGGAGTACGTGGAGTCGCGGGGCGCGGTGGCGGACGCGGCGATCGAGCGCCTCGTCGAGGCCGGCTTCGACGACGCGGCCATCGTCGAGATCGCCGCGCACGTCGGCCTCAACTTCTTCACCAACGCCTTCAACAACCTCGCCCGCACCGTGATCGACTTCCCGGTCGTCACGCTGCCGCGGGCCTGACCCGGAAGGGAGGACCTCCACCGTGTATCGACTCCTCATCATCGCGGCGCTGACCGCGATCGCGGCCGGATGCCGCGCGGACCGGAACGGGGCCGTCGCCGACGAGGCGCGGCCCGGATCCGGCGGAACGGCCGCCGTCTTCGGCGCCGACGGCCGACTCGAGCGCCCCCGCGACTACCGTCGCTGGGTCTACGTCGGCGCGCCGGTGACGCCGAACGACATGAACGGCGGCCACGCGGCCTTCCCCGAGTTCCACTCGGTCTACGTGGATCCGGCGGCCTATGACCACTACCTGCGGCAGGGGAGCTGGCCCGAGGGGACCGTCGTCCTGAAGGAGCTCGTCTCCGTCGGCGGCAAGGCGGCCTCGAGCGGCAAGGGCTACTTCATGGGCGAGTTCATCGGACTCGAGGCGGCGGTGAAGAGCGCCGCCCGCTTCCCCGACGAGCCCGGTCACTGGGGCTACTTCCGCTTCACCGACGAGGACGGCGGAGCGGTGCACCGCGAGGCTTCGGTCCTTCCGACCGGCGCCTGCGCGAGCTGTCACGCGGCGGGCGCCGACGACGACCTCGTCTTCACGCAGTACTACCCGGTGCTGCGCGCGGCGAAGGGCGCCGGTCGAGCCCCGGAGAACCTCTGAGTCGTGGCGCGGCCGGAGCCGCTCGAGAGCCTTCTCGGCCGCGTCCGGGCGTGCCGTTTGTGCGAGGGCGACCTCGGACATCCGGCGCGCCCGGTCCTCCAGTTCGCGGCGGAGGCGAGGATCCTGATCGCGGGCCAGGCCCCCGGGCGCCGCGTCCACGAGAGCGGGATTCCCTTCGACGATCCGAGCGGCATCCGGCTGCGTGACTGGCTCGGCGTCGACGAGGAGCGCTTCCGCGATCCGGCCCGGTTCGCGATCCTGCCGCTGGGATTCTGCTTCCCGGGTTCGGGATCGGGCGGCGACCTCGCCCCGCGCCCCGAGTGCGCGGCGACCTGGCGCCACGCCCTGCTCGCGCGCCTCGAGCACGTCGAGCTGACGCTGGTCCTGGGACGCCACGCGCTCGGCTGGCACCTGCCCGGGATCGGCTCGCTGACGGAAGGCGTCCGGGACTGGGAGCGCGGCCTCGCGCGCGGTGTCCTCGTCCTGCCGCATCCCTCGCCGCGCAACCGGGCCTGGTTCGCGCGTCACCCCTGGTTCGAGGCGGAGACCGTTCCTGCGTTGCGGGCACGCGTGGCCGCCGTGCTCTGAGAGGGGAGCGCGTCAGTTCCAGACGAAGTCGCGGGCCGAGACCTCGCGATGGAGGCGCTCGAAGAGTTCCCGGGCCTCGGCCTCGGGGAGGAAGGGCAGGGTGAGACGGACGCCCGCGCCTCCCGTGCCGGCGGTGTCGACGTGCAGGGTGGCCATCCGCCAGCGCCGGTCGAAGGGCGACTGCCGCAGCGAGAGCGCCTGGATGCGCGAGAAGCGGACGATGCCGACCTGGCGATCGACCCATCCCTTGCGGATCGCGAGCCGCTCATCGTCGGTCGCCCAGGCGAGTCGCGCGACCCACGCCCGGGTCGCGATCACGACGAGGAGGATCAGCGGGAGCGCGAGTACCGCGAGGCGGAGGTCGAGCTGCCAGGCGGCGACGCCGATCAG
>JAWKSY010000013.1:0-123365 GCA_041402125.1 Planctomycetota bacterium | reverse complement strand
TCATCGCGGCGCGATGACCGGGCTCGAGGGCTTCGAGCTCGATCCGCTCTTCTCGCGGGACGACCTCATCGCGGCGCGGCGCGCCATCGCCGAGATCCGCCTCTCGGAGGAGGTGATCGTCTACATCGTCGACGTCGTCCGGGCGACCCGGGATCACGCCTCCCTGATGTGCGGCGCCTCGCCCCGGGCCGCCAACATGCTGGCGACGGCCAGCCGGGCCTGGGCCGCGCTCCACGGCCGCGACTTCGTGATCCCCGACGACGTGAAGGACATCGCCGTGGCGGCGCTCGCGCATCGCGTGGTGCTCTCGCCCTCCGCGGAGATCGAGGGCACGACGAGCGCGGACATCATCCGTTCATTGCTCGATCAGGTCGCCGCGCCGCGATGATCCGGCCGACGGGAAGGTTCGTGCTCCTCCTCGGAGCGGCCCTCGTTCCCGCCCTGGCCCCCGTTCTGTTCGCACCCGAGCTCTGGCGACTCTGGATCGCCTACGTCGTCGGCACCTTCGTGCTCCTCGTCATCGACGCGGTCGGCTGCGCGCTTCCGGGCGCGGTGGCGGGCCGGGTGCGTCCGCCCGAGCGGATCTACATCGGTGATCGCGATCCCTTCGCGCTCGAGATCGAGAACCTCGGTCGGGTCGCGGTCGAGGTCCGGCTCCATCTCGATCACGATCCGGAGCTCGACCTCCGCCACGTCGATCGCGTCCGCGTTCCCGGCCGCTCCGTCGCCGAGGTGGCGGGGACGATCGGCGCCGCCCGCCGCGGCGAGTTCGCGGTCGATCGCCTCTGGCTGCGCTGGCGCGGCCCCCTCGGGCTCCTGGCGCGCACGAAGGTCGTGGCGCTCGACCGGAAGGTTCCGGTCGTGCCCAACACGCGCTCCGTCCGCGCCGCCGCCCTCCGCTTCTTCACGAGTCCCGAGTTCCAGACCGGTCTCAAGGTGGAGCAGTACCTCGGCGACGGCTCCGAGTTCGACAGCCTGCGCGAGTTCCAGCCCGGTCACGACATCCGCGCGATCGACTGGAAGGCCACCGCGCGCCACCGGCGGACGATGACCCGCGAGTACCGCGCCGAGCGGAACCACGACGTCGTCTTCGCGATCGACACCGGTCGACTCATGGGCGAACCCATCGACGGGCTCTCCCGCCTCGATCACGCCATCAACGCCTTCCTCCTCCTCGGCTGGTGCGTTCTCAAGACCGGCGACCGCGCCGGCCTCTACGCCTTCGACGATCGCGTGCGCGATTTCCTACGCCCGAGCGCGGGCCTCGCGACCCTCCATCACCTGCAGCGCCACGCCTCCGCGCTCGAGTACGGGACGGGAGAGTCGAACTTCACCCTCGCGCTCTCGAACCTCCGGGTGCAGCTCCGCCGCCGGACCCTCGTCGTCGTCGTCACCGAGTTCGCCGACTCGACGACGGCCGAGCTCATGGTGGAGAACGTCCTGCGCCTCACCCGCCGGCACCTCGTGGTCTTCGTCGCGCTCCGTGACTCCGAGCTCGAGGCCGTCGCGAACGCTCGACCGGGAGAGACGCTCGACGTCCACCGCTCCGTCGTCGCCGGGGGGATGCTGCGCGAGCGGAGGCGCGTGATGGTCGACCTCGCCCGGCGCGGCGTCCGCTGCCTCGATGTCCGGGCGGCCGAGCTCTCGACGCGTCTGGTGAACGAGTACCTCGAGATCAAGCGGCGGGAGCTCGTCTGATGCGGGAGTTCCGGCTCAAGAGCGTCGAGTTCCGTCGCGAGCGCAAGGACACCTGGCGTGAGCTCGAGCGCCTCCTCAAGGTGGCGGATTCCGGCGGTCTCCGGCGTCTGACGCCCGAGGAGCTGATGCGCCTGCCGGAGCTCTACCGCGCCACGGCGTCGGCCCTGAGCGTCGCGCGCGCCATCTCGCTCGACCGCAACCTCCTCGACTACCTGGAGGCGCTCACGCAACGCGCCTACGTCGTCGTCTACGCCCCGAAGCGCTCTCTCGTCGACCTCGCCCGGGAGTTCCTCGTCGAGGGCTTCCCGCGCTCCCTCCGCGCGATGCGCTGGGAGCTGCTGGTGTCCGCCCTGCTGATGATCGCCGGCGCCGTCATCGCCTACACCCAGGTGCGGGCGGATCCGGAGCACTTCTACTCCTACGTCGATCGCGACCTCGCCGGGGGGCGCGGGCCGGAGTCGACGCGGGAAGAGCTGCTCGCGGTCATCTACTCCGACGTGCCGGGCTCGGCCGCGCTCGGCGAGTTCTCGGGGTTCCTCTTCAACCACAACGCCAACATCGGACTGATGGCGGCGGCGCTCGGCGTCCTCGGGGGCGTGCCCACCGCGATCCTCGAGCTCCAGAACGGTCTCATGCTCGGCGCCTTCGTCGCGATCCACGCCGAGAAGGGGATCGCGGTCGACATCTGGGGGTGGCTCCTCATCCACGGGGTGACGGAGCTCCTGGCCATCGTCGTCTGCGGGGCCGCCGGCTTCGCGCTCGCGCGGGCCATCGCCTTCCCGGGCGCGATGCGCCGCCGCGACCGCCTCCGCATCGTCGGGACCGACGTCGGCCAGGTGATGGTCGGGGCGATCCTGATGTTCCTCGTCGCGGGCCTGATCGAGGGCGTGCTGCGACAGACCATCCAGGACCGCGATCTCCGCTTCGCCTTCGCCGCCGCCAGCGGAGCCTTCTGGCTGTGGTACTTCGTGCGCGTCGGGAGGGCGAGGACGTGACGCACCCGCGCGAGGGCGGAATCCGCCGCGAGATCGTGACGCCCGAGGGCGTCCCGCTGCGCTTCGAGGTCGCCCCCTTCGGGGCGCGCGTCGCGGCCTTCCTGCTCGACTTCCTCGCGCAGCTCCTCCTGGGCTTCGCCTTCTCGCTCTGCTTCTGGACGGCGGCCCGGATCTTCTCGGTGAACGACGCGACGGGAGGCCTGACGGCCGCGGTCCTCCTCGGGCTGAGGATGGTCGCCTGGTTCGCGGTCTGGAACTTCTACTTCATCGCCTTCGAGCTGCGCTGGCGGGGCCGCACGCCCGGCAAGCGCGCGCTCGGCATCCGCGTCATCGACCGTCACGGGGGCGAGCTGCGGGGAAGCGCGGTCTGCGCCCGGAACTTCGTCCGCGAGATCGAGTTCTGGCTCCCGCTCAAGGTCGTGTTCCTCTCGCCGTTCCTCTACGGCGACGTGCCGGGGTGGGCCGTTCCCCTCTGCGCGCTCTGGGCCCTGTGTCTGATGCTCTTCCCCCTCTTCAACCGCAGCCGGTTGCGCCTGGGCGATCTCGTCGGCGGGACGCTGGTGGTGGTCGAGCCCCGACCACGCCTGATGCCGGATCTCGCCGCGGTGTCCGAGGGATCGGGCGATCTGATCCGCGGGAGCTTCGCGTTCACGCCCGAGCAGCTCGAGATCTACGGCATCTTCGAGCTGCAGGTGCTCGAGGACCTGCTCCGCAAGCAGCGCGTCGAGCCGGAGGTCCTCGAACTCGTGGCCGAGAAGATCAAGCGCAAGATCGACTGGCCGCGCAACCAGTGGCGCGTCCCGACGCGGCCCTTCCTCGAGGACTTCTACCGCGCGCAGCGCGCCCGACTCGAGCAGAAGGCGGTCTTCGGCCGCCGTCAGGAGTACAAGGTCCGCTGATCGTCACCGACCGGACCTCGGGGTCCGTGAGTCCATCCTCGCGTCGGCCCGAGACCGGCGCCGATGGGGCCGGCCGAGGCCCGCGGAGATGTCCTCGGGGAATCTCAGCCGAAGATCGCGTCGTAGTCCTCGTCGAGCAGACCTTCCGAGGAGGCGCGCAGGTCGTGGTAGACCACGCTCGAGGCGACCGACGAGAACACCAGGCCGACGGCGCGGGCGAGCCACATGACGACGATGGCGACCGGGGTCGGAGCGAACTGCGCGAAGATCCCGGCCACGATGCCCGTCCCCATGATGACGGCGAAGAGCACGAGACCGACGAGCACGACCGGCCAGAAGCGAGGCTTCACGAGCGTCCAGGACCGACGGATGGCGGCGACCGGCCCCACGCGCTCCACCACCGCGGCCGGCACGGCGACGAACATGGCGATGATCGCGAAGATCCCGGGCAGGCAGCAGAGGAGGGTGCCGATCGTGACGATCAGCGAGTAGACGATCGAGACCGCGATGAGGCGGGGGAGGTTGCGCACGACGACGTCCACGGCGTCCCGGACGCGGTCGTCCTGGCCGCGCAGCATGCGGAAGCTTCCGAACACGACCATCGCGGTGAGGATCGGCGTGAGGAGCTGCTCGGTCAGCGTGATCGAACCGTTCCAGATCGCCATGTGCGTGTAGAGGTCGAGGAGAGCGTCGAGGGCCCGGTCGGTCGCGTCCGGTCCCCCCGGGGGCGGCGGCTGGAAATCGCGCTGGACGTCGAAGTGCTCGCGGAGGACGAACATCAGGGCGAGGACCGGCAGCATCACGATGAGGCCGACCCCGAAGAACTGCGGGCCGCGCCGCTTGAGGACGAGAGCCGAGCGGCTCAGGACGTCGCCGACGGAGAATTCCATGTGCCGCTCCTGACCGACCGCCGGTCGTCCCCGATTCCGTCCGGAGGCCGCGAGATTTCCTCCCCCGGCCTCGGATCCGATTGGAAGGGCTGGCGGTCATTCCCGCAAGCGGCGGTCCTCGCGTGGTCGATGGAGAAGGGGGGCCCCGCCGGGCCCGCGGGGCGGTCGAGCCGGGAGTGCATGGCGTGACGAGCGATCCGGGCGAGACCTTCTATCTCGGGCGACAGCCGATCTACGATCGGCAGCTCGAGGTGCGCGCCTACGAGATCCTCTTCCGCGACGGCCGGCGGAACCGGGCCCGCGTCGATCCCGAGGGGGCGGACCAGGCCTCGGCCCGCGTGATCGCCGACACCTTCGTGGAGCTCGGGATCGAGGCCGTCACCGACTCCCGGCCCGCCTTCGTGAACCTCACGCGCCGCCTCCTCTTCAGCGACATCGAGGCCCTCTTCCCCCCGGGGAACTTCTACCTCGAGGTGCTGGAGGACATCGAACCCGACGAGGCGCTCGCGCGGCGGCTCTCCGAGCTCAAGGCGTCGGGCTACCGGATCGTCCTCGACGACTTCCGCTACTCGCCGCGGCACGAGCCGCTCGTCGCGATCGCGGACATCGTGAAGATCGACGTGATGGACTTCCGCGACCTCGAAGAGCTCGACGCCGAGCTCGAGCTGATCGCGCGACCCGGGCTCGTGCTGCTCGCGGAGAAGATCGAGAGCGCCGAGCTCTTCGAGGCCTGTCTCGAGCGCGGCTTCGAGCTGTTCCAGGGATTCGTCCTCGGCCGACCGGTCGTGCTCGAGGGACGACGTCTGCCGATGCCGCGGCGCTCGCTCCTCCAGCTCCTCGCCCGCGTCAACGAATCCGAGGCGGACTGGCACGAGATCGTCGCCCTCGTCCAGGCGGAGGTCGGCATCGCCTACCGGGTCATGCGCTTCGTCTCCGCCTCCCTGGGCGCGGGGTCGACGAAGGTCGCGGACCTCGGAGCGGCGCTCCTGCGCCTCGGCCGGGCGCGGCTCACCGCGTGGATCAACCTCGCGCTCCTGAGCGAGCTCGCGCCCTCGAACGACGACGCGCGCCGCCGCGCGGTCGTGATCGCCCGGATGACGGAGGCGGTGGCGCGGCGGCTCGGCGAGCCCGACCCCCGGAGCTTCTACACCGCCGGCCTCTTCTGCGGCCTCGAGGATGTGCTCGGTCGACCGATGGCCGAGATCCTCGACGGGCTCCGGCTCGGCCCCGAGGTCGAGGCGGCGCTCACGCGACGCGCCGGTCGGATGGGCGACGTGCTCCTCGCGGTGCGGGCCTACGAGCAGGGTGATCTCGACCGCATCGCCTCGCTCGGCATCGCCCTCCCGGATCTCCGCGAGGCCTGGCTCGACGCGCTCGCCCACGCCCGCGACGCGGTGGAGCTCGGCATCTGACGATGCGCCCCGGCCGGCGCGACCGTCCCGGTCCCGCGTGACGGCCCCCCGCGGGGCTGGGGCGCCGGCCCGGTCGGTCTATACTCCCTTCCCATGGTCGACGCCCGCATCCGAAACGCCGTCCTCGGCGGCCTCCACGCCGAGACGTTCGCCGCCGCGCGCGGCGCCGACGCGCTCGCGGGCGCGGTGCGGCTGCCGGCGCCGCCGCTCGAGGCCGGCGCCGGGCTCGGTCCGATCGGTCGCGCCGCCGCCGCCATCCCGCTCGGGGAGCTCCGGGGACCGGGACGTCGCGCTCGCCTCGCGGCGGCCGGAGGGCTCGCGCTCGCGCTCGAGGACGCCTTCGCGACCGCCCGTTCCGGCGCTCCGCTTCCCGACGCGGCGGAGGCCCTCTGGGCCGACCTCGTCCGGGCCGCGCTCGCCGAGCCGCGCACGCACCTGCACTTCCACTTCTGGTTCTCGGAGGTGCTCCGGGCCCGGCTCGACGCGCTCCTCGCCGCGGATCCCGAGCGCTGGCGCGACCTTCGCGCCGTCGCGCAGGACGCGATCTCGGCCGGCATCAACCTGCGGCAGCGCGGCGTCGACGACGCGGTCGAGACGGCCGGCGCCTTCTACCGCGAACCGCGCCTCGGGCCGGTCGGCGCCGAGGGCAGCCGCGACCCGGTCCGCGTGCTCGGGGCGGTGGCCTTCGCGCTCTCCTTCGGCGGCGGGGGACTCGAGCGGGCCTTCCGCGTCCTCGCGGCGGGGCCGGGCGATCCCGGCTTCTGCCTCGCGGTCGCCGGCCGCCTGGCCGGCGCCTTCCTCGGCGATCGACTCGCCGAGGCCCTGCCGGGACACGGCGACGCCGGACCGGCGCTCCGCGCGGCCTTCGAGGCCGCGAGCGGCGCCGCGCTCGACGCGCGCCTGGAAGTCCTCGAGAACGGGTGAGACACTGAGCCCATGGACGTCAACGCCTACCTGCAGCGCCTCGAACTCGCGGGAGCGCCGACCACGGATCGCGCGGGCCTCGCCCGCCTCCAGGACCGGCACCTGCTCCAGGTCCCCTTCGAGAACCTCGACGTGCGCGCCGGACGCCCGATCCCGCTCGACGAGGACGCCGCCTTCGCGAAGATCGTCACGCGGCGGCGCGGCGGCTTCTGCTTCGAGCTGAACCTCGCCTTCTCCGGCCTCCTCCGCGAGCTGGGCTTCGAGGTGTCTTGCCTCTCGGCCGAGGTCTGGAACGCCGACGCCGGCGCCTGGGCTCCGGGCGTCCCGCCGGGCGGTCACCTCGCGCTGCGCGTCGAGCTGGAGGGGCGATCCTGGCTCGTCGACGTCGGCTTCGGCCCCTGGCCGCGACAGCCGATCGCGCTGGACGATCCGGACGAGCGCAAGATCTTCGGGGAGACCTTCCGTCTCGTCGACCAGGACGGGATGAAGGTGCTGCAGCTCTACCAGCGCGAGGCGATGGGCTTCGTGCCGCTGTACCGCTTCTCGCCCGAGCCGCGGGATCTCGAGCACTTCGAGGAGGCCTGTCGCTGGCAGCAGTCGGCCCCGGAGTCGAAGTTCGTGAGGAACGACTTCGCCTCGCTGTGCATCCCCGACGGGGCGATGTGGATCACGCCGAAGGCGCTCCGGATCCGCCGGCAGGGTCGCGTGGAGGAGCACGCCTTCACCGACGGCGACGAGTACCGCCGGACGCTGCTGCGCTACCTCAAGATCGACGAGAGCCTGCTGCCGCCCGTCGCCGGGTGACGGCGCTCAGGGCAGGTCGACGTCGAGGATGACGAGCAGCCGCGAGTCGGACTCGTTCCAGCGCACGCGACCGGAGCCGGACCAGTTGCGGAGTCCGTCCGCGTCGGTCGCCTCGCCGTCGAACCGGAGTTCCACGAGTCGCGCGACGTTGCGCGGGATCTCGTCGAGCACGAGGTACTGACCGAAGGGTCCGGCCCCCTCGAGGGCGAAGCCCATCGGGGTGACGTCCTCGGGTCGGCTGCGCAGCGCGATCGAGCCCCCGAAGGGGTTGTGGGCCATCGTCAGCGGATGCGGGAGATAGGGCCCGTTCCAGCCGGGATAGGACTGACGCATCCCGAGCCGGTGGAAGGTCGCGCCGACGTAGGCGCTGTTCGCATCGGGCGCCGCGATCTCGATCGCGAGGGCGCCGGTGTCCGCGCGATGGCGCTGCGCGCCGCGCTCGACGGTCTCGATGAGATCGATCGTCGCGTCCGCCTGCTCCATGATCTCCCCGCGGCGAGCCGCCGGGACCGCCGCGCCGATGATCAGGGTCGCGACGCAGGTCGCCATCAGGAGGCGCATGCCGTTGCGCCCGACGAATCCGCGCGAGGTCTCGGGGTTCGGATCGCTCATCGCACCCGCTCCATGAGGAAGATCGAGAGGCCGCCCGAACCGGAGTCGGTCCACTCGACGCTGCCGGTGGTCTTCCAGTCCTCGCTGTCGGCGAAGCCCTTGTCGAGCTGGGCGTCGATCAGTCGCGCGATCTCCTCGGGCACGCCGTAGAAGACCACGAACTGGCCCGGACCTTCCGTCGTCTCGCCCTGGCTGCCGGCGAGACGGAAGCCGTTCGCGGGCGAGGCCGAGAGGTTGTTCTGCAGATAGACGGGGCCGCCGAAGGGGTTGTCCTCGAGGCCGACCGGCCGCGCGAGGTAGGGACCCTTCCAGCCCGGCCGCGACTGCGAGATCGAGAGCGAGTGATAGCGCGGGTCGCTGTAGGCCTCGCCGTTCTTCGTCGGCGAGAACTCGACCGCCATGCGACCGGTGTCGCGATGGTGACGCTCGCAGGCCTCGGAGAGTCGCTCGACGGTGGCGAGCACGTCGCCGACCTGCGAGTCGCTGCGAATGCGATCCGCGGCGGGGATGCCCACCGCGAGGATCAGCAGGAGGACCGAGACCGCGATCAGGATCTCGATGATCGAGATCCCCGCCTGAGCCTTACGGCGAGCGTCCATGTTCATTCCCCTTCCGACTCACGTGGCGGTCCGCCCGCCTTTCCTTCTCGATGTGTCGGTCGGGATGAAATCGGCCCTTGAGGAGATGGGGCGGGTCGCATCCTTATTCATCCGCCCCGCGCCCCCGGCCGTTCGACGGAACCTCGCTCCCGGAGCGCTCTTGCGGCGGGACGGGCCGGAGGTCGGGATGGGGCCGGGCGCCCCTCTCACCCGGAGCGCTTCCGCCGGTGCAGCCGGTCAGAGCCAGCGGGGATATCTTCACGGAGTCTCAGGGATCGGGAGTCAGCGCGATGCCGTCCGCCGGATACTCGGGAACGCCCCTCTGGAAGAAGCTCGGCCTGAAGCCGGGCATGAAGGTCGCCCTCGTCGGCGCCCCGCCCGGCTACGAGTCCCGACTCGCGTCGCGGCCGGACGGCATCGCGCTCGGGCGGCGATGGAACGCGCGGGCCGAGGTGATCCAGCTCTTCACCGCGCGTCGCGCCGAGCTCCGGACCCGTCTGCGCGCCTTCCGGGAGAGTTGTCCCGCCACCTCCGCGCTGTGGGTCTCCTGGCCGAAGAAGTCCTCGGGCGTACCCTCCGAGATCGGCGAGGACGACATCCGGGCCGAGGCGCTCCCCCTGGGTCTCGTGGACGTGAAGGTCTGCGCGGTCGACGAGGTCTGGTCGGGCCTCCGCCTCGTGCATCGTCGCTAGCGTCCGAAAATTCTCATACGGTGTCAGTCACCGGATGAGAATCGGAGTCCGCCTTGCTGTCCTTCGTCATTCCCGCTCACGACGAGGAAGGAGAGCTGCCCGCGACGCTGGCGGCGCTCCGCGCCGCCGTGGACGCGGTGGCCCTCGAGCACGAGATCGTCGTCGTCGACGACGCGTGCACGGACGGGACCGCGCGCGTCGCGCGGGAGGCGGGAGCCCGCGTCGTCACCATCGACCGCCGCCAGATCTCCGCCGCCCGCAACGCCGGGGCGGCCGCCGCCCGCGGCGAGCGACTCTGCTTCGTGGACGCCGACACCCGGATCGACGCGGCCCTGTTGCGGGCGGTGATCGAGGCGCTCGACGCCGGCGCCGTCGGCGGAGGGAGTCGCGTCCGCTTCGACGAGCCGACGCCGCGCTGGGCGAGGATCGTCGTGCCGGTGCTCCTCCGCGGCTACCAGTTCCTGCGCCTCGCGGCGGGTTGCCTGGTCTTCGCGCGTCGCGCGGACTTCGAGGCGGTCGGCGGATTCGACGAGACGGTCTACGCCGGCGAGGAGGCCCTCTTCAGCCGCAAGCTCGGCCGGCGCGGTCGCTTCGTGATCCTGAGCGAGCCCGTCCTCACCTCGGGGAGGAAGCTGCGGACGCACACCGCCCTCGAGCTTCTCGGCACCATGCTGCGGCTGAGTCTGCTCGGCACCTACGGCGTGCGGCGTCGCAAGGGCCTCGACATCTGGTACGCCCCGCGCCGCGCGGATCCCGCGCGGGCGAATCCGGACGCCGAGGAGGGCCGGCCGTGAAGTGGATCGATCGACGCTTCGAGCCGCCTCCCGAGCCCGGACTCTTCCGCGCGATCCTGGAGCGTCTGCGGGGCACGCCGGCCCGGGTCCGCGCGCGCCTCCACGGTCACCCGCCCGAGCTCCTGTCGCTCCGTCCCGACGTCGGCTGGTCCGTCCAGACCCACCTCGGCCATCTGCTCGACCTCGAGCCCCTCTGGGCGACGCGTCTCGACGAACTCCTCGCCGGTGACGCCGTGCTGAGCGCGGCCGACATGAGCAACGCCGCGACCGAGGCGGCCGGCCACGATGCCCGCGACCCCGTCGAGCTCGCGGCGGAGTTCGGACGCGTCCGCGGCGAACTCCTCTCCCGCCTAGAGGCGCTCGACGACGACGACGCACTCCGCGTCGCGCGACATCCGCGGCTCGATCGCCCCTTCCGGCTCGTGGATCTCGTCGCCTTCATCGCCGAGCACGACGACCATCATCTGGCCGCCGCGACCGCGCTTGCCCGCGCGTTTCCGGAGCCGGTCCTCGATCTCGAGGCCGAGGGCCCCCGCCTGAACCAGGTCACGGTCCCCGCGGTCGACGTCGCGGCCTCCCTCGACTTCTACCGTCGCCTCGGGGCCGTGCCCGTCGTGATCTCGCCGCACTACGCCCGGTTCCGCGTCGGCGCCGCCACGCTCTCGGTGCACGTCGTGGAGGACCTCCCCGCCGTCCCGCCGACCGCCGTCTACCTGGAGATCCGCGATCTCGACGCCTTCGTCGAGCGTCTGATCCGCGCCGGTCTCGAGTTCGAGTCGACGCCGCGCGACGAGCCCTGGCGGTGGCGCGAGGCGCGCCTGCGGGATCCGGCGGGGAACCCCGTCGTCCTCTACCGCGCCGGCGCGATGCGCCTCTTCCCGCCCTGGCGGGTGCGGGAGTCCGGCGAGGCTTGACGGGAGCGCCGTCCGGGGCGAAGACGGGGATTCGAGTGGTCGCGCGGTCCGATCGCGGCCGACGCCACGAGACGAGGAGAACGACGATGTCCGATGTCGAGCGTCTGCCCTCCAACATCTACCCGACCCTGACCTACGCGGATGCGCCGGCCGCGATCGCGTGGCTCTGTCGCGCCTTCGGCTTCGAGGCGCGCCTCGTCGTGCCCGGTCCCGACGGGACCGTGCGCCACTCCGAGCTGAGCCTCGGCCCGGGCGTCATCATGGTCAGCTCGCCCAAGCCGGAGGCGCGCCGCGGGCCGCCCGGCGAGCTGCCGCACCATGCCCACGCCGTCTGCGTCCGGGTCGACGATCCCGACGCCCACTGCGAACGCGCCCGCGCGGCCGGCGCGAGGATCACGCAGGAGCCGAAGGACGAGGACTACGGTTCCCGCGGCTACCTGGTGGAGGATCTCGAGGGGCACATGTGGTGCTTCGGAACTTACTCGCCCGGCGCCTGGTGGGACGGCGCCGAACCGACCTGCGGTGAGAGTCCGTGAAGACATCCCCGTTGGCTTCGACCGGCTGCATCGGCGCCGGACTTCGTCATGCCTCCTCGCCGTATCTTTCCATTGATACGCCTCGTCGGCCTTCCTCGCCCGGCGCCGATTCGCACGGTCTCGGGCCGACGCGGGGATGACTTCACGGACTCTGAGCCCGCGGGTTCCGGCTCTCTCTCTTGCGCGGAACGTCCGTGTCTCCGACCGACTCGGGTCCTATGAGTCTCGAGGACGGAAGATGCGCGAAGGAGCGAGGCGGCATGGGAAAGACCTTCGGAGAGATCGCGCCGGACCTGCGCGCCTGGCTCGAGGCGCAGCGCCTCTTCTTCGTGGCGACGGCTCCGCTCGCGGCCGACGGCCTCGTCAACTGCTCGCCCAAGGGGCTGGACTCCTTCCGCGTCCTCGGACCGCGCGAGGTCGCCTACCTCGATCTCACCGGCAGCGGCATCGAGACGCTCGCCCATCTGCGCGAGAACGGCCGCATCACCCTGATGTTCTGCGCCTTCACCGGCTCGCCCCGGATCGTCCGTCTGCAGGGGCGGGGGGAGGCCGTGGTGCCCGAGGACGACGCCTGGCCCTCCCTGCGCGGGGCCTTCCCCGATCTCGCCGGGGCGCGCGCGATCATCCGCGTCCGCGTCGACCGCAT
Organism: Planctomycetota bacterium; assembly: GCA_041402125.1. Taxonomy (GTDB): domain Bacteria; phylum Planctomycetota; family DRQF01; genus JAWKSY01. Next base: position 110,950 of record JAWKSY010000013.1, on the reverse strand, counting down.
CGCCGACTCCTGCGGCTACGGCGTCCCTCGCTACGAGTACGTCGACGATCGGGACACCCTGCCGAGATGGGCGGAGTCGAAGGGGCCGGAGGCCGTGCGCGCCTATCAGCGCGAGAAGAACGCCGCGAGTCTCGACGGTCTGCCCGGACTCTCCTTCGACGAACTCTTGCCGTAGGGCTCGCGATCGGGATAGTGATGTCGGAAGGACGAAGCGCGGACCGACCGCCCCCGGGGCGGTCCGGTCGCGCCCGGCGGGCGATGGGCGTCCCCGCCGAGACCGTTCGACCCACGCGTCAGGACGAGCGAGGGCACCCCCGTGCAACCCGAATCCCGTCAGCACCGCCGCTGGATCATCTCCGGTGTCGAGCCCGAGGGCATCCGCGATGCCCTGGACCTCGGCTGCGGCCGCGGCCTCGATGTCGCGGAATTGCGCCACACCCTCGGACCCGAGGTCTTCCTCACCGGTCTCGATCGCCACGAGGACCGGCTGGTCGAGGCCCGCCGACACACGCCCGACGACCGCGCGCGATTCATGACCGGTGACTCCGGAGAAGCCGCTGCCTTCCCGACGCGAGCTTCGATCTCGTGTGGAGCAACAACGTCTTCGAGTTCGACCGACCCGGCCCGCTTCCTCGACGAGATCCACCGCGTCCTGCGGCCCGGCGTGCCAGCTCGTCGTCGCCCACTGGGACTGGGATTCCCAGGTCTTCGACGGACGGACCACGTGACCACGTCCGCCGCATCGTGCATGCGTGGTGCGACTGGCAGCAGCTCCGATGTGCCGCCCGACGCTGGATGGGCGCCGGCTCGGCGCGAAGATCGAGTCCGATCGACGCTTCACCGGCGGAGGTTGCGCACGCGACGCCCTTTGTCGTGCAACCATGGTCCCGAGTCCTTCGCCCACGCGCGGTGGAAGGAACTCGAGCACCTCGTCGGCGAGGGGTTGATCAGCCCGGCCGACTGGGAGCGATTCCGCCGCGAGCAGGACGACCTGCGCCGCGCGCGGCGCCTTCATCTACGCGATCACGGGCTGGGCCTGGTTCGGTCGGCGGGACTGATCCTCGACTGGTGACGCTGAAGCCCGCCAGGGCTTCCAGCGGCCACCCAGCGTCGGGCGCGGGCACGAGGTCTCCGAGCCCAGGGAGCGTCGCAGGGCCGGGTAGATCCGGCAGCCGATGACGTTGACGGCCAGCTCGCCGAGCGCCGCGTCGCCGTAGGTCTCGCGAAGCGCGTTGATCCGATCGTCGTCGACGTTCTCGCCCCGGACGACCTGCGTCGCGTACTCGTGGACGAGGAGGAGTTCGGGCGGAAGATCGCGGGGCGATTCGATGAGCCGGCGCAGCGTCTCGCGCTCCACGCCCTCCTCGAGCGCCATCCGCAGGCCGAGCTGCGTGCACTGGCCGCAGTCGTCGGCCATCAGGGCCGAGATGCACGCCACGTGGTGAGCCTCGACGGGGAGATGCTCGCGATGCGCCGACATCGCCATCGCGGCGGCGAACGCGTCGTAGGACGAGCGCGACAGGTCGAGCAGCTTCTCCATGTATCCGACGTCGTAGCCGTAGTGGGCGCCGAACTCGCGCAGCTCGGCCCGCTCGCTCTCGACGGATCGCACCTCGGGCCCGGGGGAGCCGCAGGCGGCGAGGAGGAGGAGCGAGCCGGCGAGGACGGCCTTCAGGAGGTCGTGCATGGTCGTGGTTCCCGGTGTCGGTTTCGCGCGGCGGCCCGGACCGTCGCGCGGTCCGCGGCGGGGCACTCTGCCCTGCAGGTGACGCGACCACGAGGGGGCGTCGTCGATCGGAGACGATTTCGATGCGGAGGACCGATCAGAGATCCCGGACGAGTCGCATGCCGAGCGTCTCCGCGACGTACTCCCAGGGCACGTGGTTCCAGGGCTGGGCCACGTACATGTAGGGGCTGCCGAAGGCGTAGGAGCCGCCCGCGTACCAGAAGCTCCGGGCGAGCGGGTTGTCGGCGGCGGGACCGTCGGCGCACCACTCGCTGACGTTGCCGGTCAGGTCCCAGATGCCGTAGACGCTCCGGTCCTCGGCGAAGCTGCGCGGCGGGTGGGCGTAGGCCCGGGGGGCTCCGGTCGGCGGCTCGGCGTGGCGGCTGGCGCAGTAGCTCCAGTCGAAGACGTCGCCCCACGCGAACTGTCGTCCGTCGACGCCGCGCAGGGCCTTCTGCCACTCGTCGGCGGAAGGGAGGCGCGCCTTCAGGCCCTTCGTCGACTCGAGCCAGGCGAGATAGGCCTCGGCGTCGACCTTCGAGATCCCCATCACCGCTCCCTCGACGTCGAAGCCGGGGTCGCCCTCCGGCAGGACGACGCGACCCTGGGCGATCCCCACGACGGGGTGGCCGCTCTCCATGCGGCGCGGCAGGTAGATGAGGCTCGCGCGCAGACCTCGCGCGCGCAGCGATTCCGGGTCGTCGCGCATCTCGCGCTGGTGGCGGGTGATCGCGCGGAGCGCGTCCGGTCGGTCGAGGAACTCGAGGTAGTCCGCGAAGTCGAGCTCCTCCCGCGCGACGAGGACGTCCTCGACCCAGCGCCAGCGCGGCGGGGCGCCGAGGCTCGGGTCCTCCTCGGGGCCGCCCTGGTAGGGGCCGCGCGCGACGCGAGCCCAGTCCTCGTCCTCGTAGGCCGCGAGGGGACTCAGGCGCACCGTCCAGTCGCGATCGGCGAAGAGGCCCCCGTGCCACGTCGCGGCCCCCCAGTGTTCGTCCGTCTCGACGAGGATCGGGTAGGGGACGGGATGATGGCCGTCGAGCGCGAGCTCGACGACGTAGGAGCCGACGCGGACCTCGCGATCCTCGACCGGCGTCCGGCCGATGACGACCGCCCGGTCGCGGTCGGCGCGTCGGATGCCGTCCGGACCCTCCACGAGCGGGACGAGCGTCGCGAGGGCGCCGGCGGGTTCGGTGCGCAGCGTCAGCCGTCCCGCGTCCCCGGCGCCCGGCGACTCACCGGCGGCGGCGAGGAAGAGGCGGTACTTCTCCTCCTGCACGACGTCGCCGCGCGCGCGCGCCTCCGCATGGAGGCGACGGTAGAGCTGGACGCGTTCGCGATCGTCGGGGGAGTAGGGGTCGACGGTCTCGCGCGAGAGCTGGAGCTCGTACTCGATCTCGCCCGCGAGCGCGGCGAGGCGGCGGCGTCCGGCGGCGAGGTCGGCGCGGGCGGCGAAGAGTCGCCGCTTCTCGTCGGAGGCGCCGGTCAGATGGCGCGGCGTCGCGGCCTCGAGCTCGTCGAGGGCGCGGGCGTCGCGCCGCAGCGCGTCGGAGAGCGCGCGGCGCTCGGCGTCGAGGCTCTCCGCGCGGCGGACGTGTCGCGTGTAGGCGTCGACGCGGCGCTGCTCGGCGCGCGCGCGCACGGCGGTGACGGCCCAGACCGTGGGGAGGACGAGCGCGAGCACCGCGAGGAGCGCGAGGAGGCCGGAGAGGACGGGGCGACGGTTGGCGAAGCGGGCGATCCGGACCGCGCGCGTCACCGGGCGCGCGTCGATCTCCTGGAGGAAGCGGAGATTGTGCAGGTCCTGCGCGAACTCCTCGGCCGACTGGTAGCGATGGTCGGGTTCCTTCTCGAGGGCCTTGAGCACCACCGTCTCGAGATCGCGGGAGATCCCGCCGCGGATCTCATGCGGCGGACGGGGGTTCCGGCCCACGATCTGGAAGACGAGCTCGTCCGTCGTGTTGGCGACGAAGGGTCGCGAGCCGCAGAGGCACTCGTAGAGCGTCACGCCGAGCGCGTAGATGTCGGCGCGGTGATCGATGAGCTCGCCGTCGCCCGCGAACTGTTCCGGCGCGACGTAGGGAAGGGTGCCGACGACGGCGCCCCGGGGCGGCCGTCCCCGGAAGGCGAGCTCCTCCTTGCCGAGGACACGCGCGAGTCCGAAGTCGAGGAGCTGCGGGTTGCCCTCGGTGTCGATGACGATGTTCGAGGGTTTCACGTCGCGGTGCAGGACGCCGCGACGGTGGGCGTAGGCGAGCGCGTCCGCGCACTTCTCGATGATCTCGAGGATCGCGACGACGTCCTCGCCGCCCTCCCCGAACTCCGGGGCCGCCGACTCGCCGCCGCTCGCGTCCGCGCTTCCGGCGGTCTGGGTGCGCGGGCCCGAGACGCCCGGCCGCGTCCCGCCGCGGGTGCCGCGCGACCCCTCCGAGGGCGCGTCCAGGAGGGGCGTGTCGTCGGCGAGGGTCGTCGAGTCGCCGTCGTGCTCGGTGTGGCGCATCGTCGTGGCGACGGGAGCCTCGCCCATGGCCTCCCAGCGCAGCTTCTTGACCCAGAGGTTGAGCGGCGCGCCGTCCACCGCGCGCATGACGAAGAAGCGCCGGTCGCCGTCCTGGCCGTACTCGTAGATCGGGACGATGTTGGGATGCTCGAGCGAGGAGACCGCGCGGGCCTCGCTCTCGAACCGGTGCAGCCAGACGGGATCCTGCGCGACCCGGGCCTTGAGCACCTTGATCGCCACGTGCCGTCGGAGGCTCTCGTCCTCCGCGAGGTAGACCTCGCCCATCCCGCCCCGCCCCAGCAGGGAGAGGACGGGGAACCTCCCGATCCGGGCCGGGATGCCGCGGCCGGAGTCACCCGGGGTGTTCTTCGCGCCAGGACGGGGATCGTCGCTCAAGGGACCTCGCCTCCGGGCGCATTCTGCGCGGGATGGCGGCCCTTGTGAAGCGAAGGCCTCGCGCGACAACGAGTTGCAGTGCCGCGACGCCGGGCGCCCGAGTCCCTTCCGCCCCGTCGGAGGGCGGGCGGCCCCGCCACGCCGGCGGGGTGGGGATGCAGGGCGGGGGCCCCCGGAACGAATGCGCTTCGATCCCCGGGACCCCAGGGCTAGAATGCCCTCGCGACGTCAACCCGCGCCCGATCCGCTCCCCCGGATCGGGTTCTTGCTCGCCGGTCCGCCTCCGGGCGACCGAGAAAGTGCCGTGCCCTGATGAAAAGCATCGCCCTGACCCTGCTGGCGCTGTGCCTCGCCGCGCTTCCGGCCGGCGCGCAGTTCCAGCGTCGCGTGACCGTGTCCGGCCTGTCGACGGCCGGCACCTCGTTCACGCTGGACATCACGAACACTTCGCTCACGCGATCCATCCCCTTCGGACCGCTGGCGACCGACTACACCGCGACGGCCATGGCCGGGCTGATGATCGCGGGCATCAATGCCGACTACAAGTCGCACGGCTACACGGGCTTCATCGCCTACGCCCTCACGAAGGCGGACGGACGTTCGGAGCTCGAGTCGACCTTCGTGATCCAGTCGGACTTCGAGATCACCGACATCGCGATCGGTCCGCCGGGCGGCGGCGCCAGCGCGCCGCGCGCGCCCGGCATCGCCTTCAACCCGAACTTCATCGATCAGCAGTCCGACGTGGGCACGCCCTACCTCGGCGACCAGGTCGGCCATCCCAACGCCAACCTGACCCTGAACGGCGTCGACCCTTCGGTGAACCACTTCCGGCGCGTCGAGGTGCTGCTCTCGCCCCTGACCGGCGGCGGCCTCGACCTCGCGATCAGCGGCCTGCCGAACATGCCCATCCTGCTCGCGGGCGGCAGCTACGCCGACGGCATCACGCAGTCGCCGAACGGCGTCTTCGCGCTCTACTTCGGGACGACCGACCAGCAGACCTGGGACATCGGCACCCCGAACCCGGTGCCGGGCGGCCTCCCGCTGAACACCTTCATCGTCGCCGACGGCATCTTCGGCGGCAGCTCGAACCCCGGCCTCGACGCCTTCTTCCACACCGACGGCGCGGGCAACTTCGTCTTCCCGACCTTCCCGATCCCGGTGTCGGCCGACGGCTTCTCCGGCGACGGATTCCAGGCGATCCTGCCCGACCCCTCGCTGCCGGCGCCCCACCTGCGATTCACGCAGGCCGCGCACCCGGTCTACCGCATCGGCCGCGAGCGGCAGTTCCTCACCTCGAGCGACGGCTTCTCGCTCGTCGACTTCCTGCCGGGTCAGACCTTCGACTTCTACGGCGTCACCGCGGCGACGCAGGTGAACGTCTTCGAGAACGGTCTCATGACCTTCGGCAACCAGATGCCGACCCTCGGCGGCGCGACCGTCGACGTCCTGAACCAGCTCGGCGGCGATCCGGCGATCTACGTGAACTGGGCCGACTGGGCCTTCGCGAGCATGGGACCGACGCCGCTCGACGGCATCCGCGTCTACGAGTTCGGGGACGAGATCCGCTTCGCCTGGGGGGGCGGCCCGCTCCCCTTCGGTCACGCCAACGACGGCGACTCGGCCTTCTTCGAGTGCGTGCTCCGTCTGACCGATCCGGTCGCGCCGCGACCGGACGCGGGCGCGATCCGCTTCGACTTCGTCGCTCTCGACCCGGCTTCGGTCTCCGCCAACGACTCCGTGATCGGCGTGTCGCCGGGCGGCCTCACCACCGTGACGCCGCCGAACCTCGATCTCGGTCTCTCGCGCATCACGCCCGTCGCGGGCGCGCCCCTGCTCGAGCAGTCCTTCGCCTCGAGCTTCGCGGCCTCGGTCCTCCCGACCGCGAGCGGCGTCCTGCCGCAGTACAGCAACGGCAGCGGCTGGTCGGGCCGGATCCTCGACGTCTTCCCGCCCGTCGGCACGGGACCGCTGCCGGATCGCCACGTCTCGATCGCCAGCGACACGCGACCCGACGACTTCCGCGCCGTCCGCTCCGGCTTCGATCAGATCAGCGCCGCCGGCGGCGCCGGTCAGTCCCTCGAGCTCGTCGGCTGGTTCCGCTACGCCTTCGACTTCGCGAGCCTGCCGCAGGTCGCGGTGGTGCTCGATGCGACCGGGCAGTTCTTCAACCCGACGCCGCTCAACCTCACCGCGGTGGGGCAGGGCCCGGAGAACCTGCTCGGCCCCACGGTGCCCGTCTTTCTGCCCGCGCCGGGATTCCGGAGCTACGAGCAGGTGCAGGTCTCGGTGCCCGATCCCGCGAGCTTCCTGCCGGTGGGACTCGCGCTGCCGATCGCGGTGGACATCGACGTCGTCTTCGCCGACGGCACGACGATCCGCGTGCCGGGCGGCGTGACCATCAACCCCTGATCGCGGACGAAAAGAAGCGCCGGACGGGTCCGAGGACCTCGCCCGGCGCTTCACCAGACATTACCTGCCGCAGAGAGTAGTCTCCCGACCCCCGATTCCGTCAAGGCCTCCGGATTCTCACGAAACCGCACCGGACGGCGAGGCGGCCCGGCCTTCAGGGAGTGCGCAGCGTCGCGAGGAAGGCGAGCACGCGCGCGAGATCTTCATCACTTCCCGTCCAGGCGGGCATGTGCGTCTCGGGCTTGCGCGCCTTCGGGTCGCGCACCCATTCGCGCAAGTCACTGGCGGAAAGGCGATTCGCCACGCCGTCCAGGCTCGGGCCCATCGGCGAGGGCGTCCCGTCGAGGCGATGGCACATGAAGCAGAGGCGCTGGAAGACGCGCTTTCCCTTCGCCGCGAGGTCGGGGTCGGGAGGGCCGGCGGACATCTCGGCCTCGGCGCGGGCCTTCTCGACCATCGCCGCCATCGGGTCGGTGGCGGCGGGAAGGGACTGGAGGTAGGCCACGATCGCCCGCACCTCGCCGTCGGTCGCCTCGGGCGCGATGCCCGGCATCTTGGTGTCCGGCTTCATGGCGCGGGGTTCGCGGATCCACTTCGCGAGAGCGTCGGCGTCGAGCCGCTGACCGACGCCGGCGAGGCTCGGTCCGTTGAGCGTGCGATCCGTGCGCACCTCGTGGCAGGCCGCGCAGCCGCGCTGGCCGAAGGCGCGGTGTCCGACCGCGGCCGAGGCGCCGGCGCCCGAATCGTCCGCGATCCGCTTCGCGTCGTCGCAGGCGACGAGGCAGAGGGTGATCAGGATCGTCGCCGCGATTGCGCGCATCATCTCGCTCCGGTTCGGTTCAGGGGCGGCGTCGCACCGGAAGGGTCGCGCGCGCCCGGGGCATGATCGGCGCCCCGCCCGCCGACTTCAACCGCCGGCGCCGGACGGTCGCCCGGAGAGCGGCCGCCGCGTGAAGACGCCGGTCGTATCGACGGTGACGAGGGAGTTCGCGGGGACGGCCTCCCGGCGGTGCCGCGTGCCGTCCGGCCAGCGGATCTCGATCCAGTCCACGACGGGAGCCCCGGCGAGGCCGAAGGCCACGCGGAGGTCGGAGTGGCCGAGGAAGCTCCGGGCGCCCTGGACGCGCCCGCTCGATTCGCGTCCGCCGGATCCGATGCGCACCTCGGCGCCGATCACCGGCGTTCCGGTGCGCGCGTCGATCGCGTTCACGAGGAGCGTCGTGCCGACGGTGTCGTTTCGGATGACCTGCGGCGCCCGCGCGAGATCGAAGAAGACGAGGTCCGGATCGCCGTCGTCGTCGATGTCGCCCGTCACGAGGCCTCGGCTCGCCCGCCGCAGCGCGAGGGGAAGTGGGCGGGGATCGGGCTCGACGAAGCGCAGCCCCTCGCGGCCGAGGAAGATCCGGTTCTCCTGCTCCCAGCGGGAGTCGTCGCGGATGGCCCCCGCGTTGTCGTAGACGTGGCCGTTCGCGAAGACGAGATCCCGGCGGCCGTCGAGGTCGAGATCGGGGGCGACGACGCCCCAGCCGAGATCGCCTCGCGTCGTGAAGCCGAGCCCGGCCTCCCACGACACCTCGAGGAAGAAGCCCCCGCCCTCGTTGGCGTAGAGCGAGTTCGTCTGGTCCTCGAAGTTCGTCACCGCGAGATCCTCGTCGCCGTCGCCGTCGAGATCCTCGAAGACGACGCCCATTCCCGCCTCCGCGACGCCGTCCCGGCTGACGGCGACGCCGGCGATGACGGCGACGTCCTCGAGGCGGCCGCGGCCGTCGTTGATCCAGAGGAAGTTCGGCGTCTGGTCGTTCGCGACGTAGACGTCGAGGTCGCCGTCCCCGTCGGCGTCGCCCATCGCGACGGCGAGGCCCTTGCCGTCGCAGGGAGACGCGAACCACTCGGCGGAGACGTCCCGGAATCGCCCGCCGCCGAGATTCCGGTAGACGCGGTCGGGGAGGCCGGCGCGCTGCTGCGGCCCGCAGTAGATCTCGAGCTCGCGCCGGTAGCAGGCCTCGTGCGTCTCGAGGGTCCAGTCGAGATAGCGCGTCACGTAGAGGTCCGGCCGGCCGTCGCCGTCGAGATCGCCGAAGGCGGCGCTCGCGCTCCAGCCGCCGCCCTCGATGCCGGAGTCCGTCGCTCGCCGGAACCGCGCCGGGCCCTCGTTGAGGAAGAGCGCGTCCTCCCCGAAGCGCGTGACGAGGACGTCGAGATCGCCGTCGGCGTCGACGTCGGCGACGGCGCAGCCCACCGCGTAGCCCTCGGGGTCGGCGAGGTCGCCGATCTCCGCGGCCCGCGTGAAGTGCCCCCGTCCGTCGTTGAGGAAGAGCACGTTGGCCTTCGGCGCCGGCGAGCCCGGGAGCGGCCCGCCGTTCAGGCAGAGGAGGTCGAGATCCCCGTCGCCGTCCGCATCGAAGAGCGCGCCGCCGGCGCCGAGCTGCTCGACGGCCCAGCGCCGTCCCGACATGCCGGCGTCGTGCCGGAAATCCACGCCGCAGGTCGCGCTGACGTCGGTGAGGCGGAGCACGCCGGGGGAGACGGCGGCCTCCGACCTCGGGCGGGGTCCGGTCGCGTCGCCGCAGCCGGGCGCGGCGAGGAGGGCGGCGAGGACGAGGATTCCGGAGGTCCGCATGAGGCGAGTCTGCCATCGCCCGCGGGGCGGGGGAAGCCGAGCGATGCCGCGGCGCCCCCGTGCGCCGGGACCTGATAGGATCCGGATCCGCCCGGCCGAAAATCCTCGCGACGCAAAGCGAATGCCGCCGGTCGCCGACCGAGGAGGGTCCATCGCCGATGACCGCACTTCACGTCGAGAGCGCCCGCAAGCGATTCGGAGATCGGGAGGCCCTCGCCGGCGTCGATCTCGAGGTCGCGGAGGGCGAGTTCCTCATGCTGCTCGGCCCCAACGGGGCGGGGAAGACGACGCTCGTCCGCGCCGTGACCGGACGCGTCCGGCTCGACGCCGGTCGGGTCTGCGTCTTCGGGCGCGACCTCGGACCGCGCGACACGCGCGAGGGACTCGGACTCGTGCCCCAGGAGATCGCGCTCTACGGCGACCTCACCCCCCGCGAGAACCTCCGCGCCTTCGGACGCTTCCTCGGTCTCGACGAGGCGCGGATCCGGACGCGCACGGAAGAGCTGCTCGGCTGGATCAACCTCGCCGATCGCGCGGACGAGCCGGCCCGCGGCTTCTCGGGGGGCATGAAGCGTCGCCTCAACATCGCCTGCGGCGTGATCCACGCGCCCAAGCTCGTGCTCCTCGACGAGCCGACCGTCGGCGTCGACCCCCAGAGTCGCGAGCGGATCTACGACATGCTCGACGAGCTGCGCGCGGACGGCACGGCGATCGTCATGACGACGCACCAGCTCGAGGAGATCGAGAGCCGCTGCGATCGCATCGCGATCATCGACGAGGGCCGTCGCGTCGCCGCGGGCACGCTGGGCGATCTCCTCGCGGAGGCCGGGCTCCGGGACCGAGAGGTCACCTTCTCGCTCGCGCGGCCGCTCGCGGAGGCGCCCGCGGAATTCCGCGTCGAGGAGGGTGGACGTCGGCTCGTCGCGCGCTGCGAGCGCGTCGTGGAGGCCTTGCCCGTCCTCTCGTCCGAACTGGATCGACTCGGCGCGGAGGTCACCGATCTCGCGGTGCGCGCGCCCGGATTGCACGACCTCTTCCTCGAACTCACGGGCAAGGAGCTCCGCGAATGATCCGCGCCTTCATCGCGATCGGCTTCCGTGAGCTCTTCCGCCGCAAGGCCGAGCTCCTCCTGACCTTCGCCGTCCCCATCGCCTTCTTCAGCATCTTCGCGCTGATCTTCGGCGGCCAGGGGAGCTCGACGCCGGACATCGAGATCGCGGTCGTCGATCTCGACGACTCCGAGACCTCGCGCAAGGTCATCGAGCTCATGAAGGCGGAGGGGGCGCTCGACGTCCAGATGGGGCCTCTCGACGAGGCGGGCGACCGACTCGACCTCGAGGCGGCCCGGGCCCTCGTTCGCGACGGCGACGTCTCGCTGGCCGTCGTCCTCCTGCCCGGTTTCGGCGAGCGCGTTCCCTCCTTCTTCGGGGGTCCGGACGAGGACGCGGTGCTGATGCTGCGCGATCCCGCCGACCCGATCGCCGGCAACGTCGTCGGCGGCCTCCTGCAGAAGATCGTCATGAGCGGCCTGCCCGAGCGCATGGCCGAGCGCGGCCTCGAGCGGATGGACGATCTCGTCGGGGCGCTGACGCCGGAGCAGGAGAAGCGGAAGGACGAGGTGATGGGCTTCATCCGACAGGGCTTCGATCGCGAGCCCGCGGAGGGAGAGGAGGGCGCGGCGCGCTCCCCGGACGCCGGGAGTCCGGTGCGAGCGCGCATCGAGGACGTGACCGGCGACGGCAAGCCGAGCGGCATGATCAGCTACTACGCGGCCGCCATCGCGGTGATGTTCCTCCTGTTCTCGGCGAGCGGGGCGGGGGGCACGCTGCTCGAGGAGGAGCAGAACGGGACACTGGAGCGCCTGCTGACGACGCGCGTCACGATGACGACGCTCCTGCTGGGCAAGGGCGCCTTCCTCGTCACGATGGGCGTGATCCAGATCACGATCATGTTCCTCTGGGGCGCGCTCGTCTTCGGCCTCGACCTGTTCTCGCACCTCGCCGGCTTCGCCGTCATGACCTCGCTGACCGCGCTCGCCGCGAGCGCCTTCGGACTCCTGCTGGCGACGATGTGCCGCTCGCGGGCCCAGCTCGCCGGCGTCTCGACGATCGTGATCCTCTCGATGTCCGCGCTCGGCGGCTCGATGTTCCCGCGCTTCCTGATGTCGGAGGCGATGCAGGCGGCCGGCCTCGCGACCTTCAACGCCTGGGCGCTCGAGGGCTACCTCAAGGTCTTCTGGCGGGGCGCCCCGCTCGTCGACCTGTGGCCGCAGGCGCTCGTCCTTCTCGGGATCACCACGGCCTTCTTCCTGCTCGCGCGCCAGTTCGCGCGCCGCTGGGAGACCGTCTGAATGAATAAATGGGGTCAGACCCGATTTATTCACTTTTGAACGAGGGCAAGTAGCGAGGCGCGCCCCGCTCTGCTCGCGCGTCGTGATTGGAAGGGGTCAGACTCCCTTCATTCACGATGTGCCGAGGCGGCGGGGGAGGGCGAAGCGCCGCCCCGAACCGAGACCCCCGGGGCGGACCGGGGGCCCGCGCGGGGGGGCCCCGCCCCCCGGGGGGGAAGACGGCCGCCGCGGCCGAGGGTGACGCGGTTTCCGGCCCGCACGCCGCCCGCTCCGGTCGGGGCCGGCGATTGCTCCCGCGCCCCGCCTTTCCTAAGACCGCTCCATGGCCGACACCCTGACCCTGCGCTTCCTGCGCTTCCTCCCGAAGAACCTCATCAGCCGCGGCTTCGGCTGGATCGCGCGCCGCGAGCGACCGCGCTTCCTGGTGCGTCCCTTCATGCGCTGGTTCGTGCGCCGCTTCGATCTCGACCTCGGCGAGGCGGCACGTCCCTTCGAGACCTACCCCTCGCTCCTCGCGCTCTTCACCCGCGAGCTCCGACCGGGCGCGCGGCCGCTCGAGGGCGGGCCGCGGACGCTCTGCAACCCGGTCGACGCGCGCGTCGGCGCCTTCGGTCGCGTCGAGAGCGGCACGCTCTTCCAGGCGAAGGGGATGGACTACTCGCTCGAGGCGTTGCTGGGTTCGGCCGAGGAGGCGCGACGATTCGAGGGGGGCGCCTTCCTCACGCTCTACCTCTCGCCGCGCGACTACCATCGCCTCCATTCCCCGGCCGCCGGGACGATCTCCGCGACGCTCTACGAGCCCGGAACGCTCTGGCCCGTCAATCCCCCCGCGGTGCGCACGATCCCCTCGCTCTTCGCCGTCAACGAGCGCGTCACCGCGATCCTCGAGACGGAGATCGGCCCCGTCGCCTACGTGATGGTCGGCGCCACCAACGTCGGCTCGATCCGCCTCGCCTACCGCGACTTCGTCTCGAATCGCGGCGGCGCCCGCTTCCACGAGCGGCACGACCCGCCGCGGCCGGTGGAGCGCGGCGGTCACCTCGGCACCTTCGAACTCGGATCGACCGTCGTCCTCGTCGTCGGGAACCCGGACTTCACCTGGCGCGGCCTCGAGGCCGGGGCCTGGATGCCCCTCGGGCGCGAGATCGGCGGCCTCCCGGACTGATCCCGGGGGCGGTCCCCGGTTCCGCCCGCCCCGCGATCGGGCGACTTTTCTCCTCGTGCCCCCCTTTCGCTAACTTCGAGCCGGGGCCGTCCGGCCCCGCCGGGCCGACCGATCGACGGAGTCTCACGATGTTGCGGACCTACGCGGACTATCTCGCCGAGGGACTCGCCCAGGAGGAGCACGAACGGGTCGTCCAGCTCGTCCTCCTCGGCGCGCTCGCCGCCGAGCTCGAGGAGTCCGAAGGCCACGACGCGTCCCGGCCGGATCGCGGCCTCCCCGCCGCTGCTCGCCCTCGTCGAGGGGCTGCGCTGGTTCGTGCAGGCCGAGAACACCGGCGTCGCCGCGTACTTCCGCTGCACCGAGCTCGCCCGTCAGGCCGCGACCCACGCCGCGCTCCGCGAGCTCGCCCCGCTGGAGATCGCCGCGCGCTACGCGCGCGGCATGTCGGGAGCCGCCGGTCCGGCGGCGGACGAGAGCTCGCCCTGGTGCGAGGCCGAGTCTCCGGCGATCGACGCCTGGCTCGCCGAGCTCGCCCGCGACCACATGGATCAGATCACCGAACGCCTGGGCTGACCCCGCCGTCCTTCCCGCCCCGCGTCCCCGCGCTCTAAGATGCCCGGACGCGTCGCGTCGACGCGGGGAGTCGCGCATGGCCGGGAGATCACCGGACCTCGAAGCCGAGCACGAGCCGGACGCCGTCCGGCGCCGGCTCGCGGCACGCCCCCGCGAGAGCGTCGTCGGCGACGCGGTGCTCGGCGGGATCGACGGCTGCGTCACGACCTTCGCCGTGGTCTCCGGCTCTCTCGGGGCGGGCCTCGCCCCCTCGGTCGCCCTCGTGCTCGGCTTCGCGAACCTCGTCGCCGACGGCTTCAGCATGGCGGTCAGCAACTTCGAGGCGAACCGCGCCCGCCGCGAGACCGTCGAGAGTCTCCGCCGGCGGGAGCACGAGCACATCGATCGCGTCCCCGAGGGCGAGCGCGAGGAGATCCGACAGATCTACCGCGAGAAGGGGCTCGAGGGCGAGGCGCTGGAGGCCGTCGTCGCCGCCATCACCTCCGACCGGCGCGTTTGGGTCGAGACGATGCTCCGCGAGGAGCACGGACTCGGCTCGGCCGCGGACGGCGCCCTGCGCTCCGCGCTCGCGACCTTCGCGGCCTTCGTCGTCGTCGGCGCGGTGCCGCTCCTTCCCTATCTGGTCCCCGCGCTTGAGCCGCGCTCGCGCTTCCTCGTGTCGGCCATGCTCGCGGCGCTCATGTTCTTCGGGGTCGGCACGCTGAAGAGCGTCGCCCTCCGCGCGCCCGTCCTGCGCTCCGGTCTCCGGACGCTCCTCGTCGGCGGTGCGGCGGCCGGGCTGGCCTTCGCCACCGGGCATCTCCTGCGAGGCCTGCTCGGCGAGGGTGTGGTCTGATCCGACGACTCCGGAGACGACGCCGGTCGGGGCACGTATGATCGCGACCGGGACGGAGCGGAGACGCGAGATGGGTCGGACCGGAACGATCGAGCTGACGGGGCCGGCGCGCCGGGGGCGCACCGTCACCTCGCTCTACGCCGCCTTCCTCGCCTTCTCGATGGTGTGGTCGGGACGCCTCTGGGAGGTCGATCTCGCGCGCTGGATCCTCGCCCTCGGCTTCTTCCTCTGGGCCGTCGCGCCCTTCGGGCTCCTCGTCTACTGGCTCGTCCGCGCCGATCGGAGGACGCGAGCGCCGGCGATCCTCCTCGGCGGACTCCTCCTGCTCGCCGGCGCCGGCGCCTGGCTCTACGTGCAGGGCCTGTTCCTCCAGCGCGACGCGCTGAGCGGCATCCTCTTCGCCGTCCTTCCCGTCTATCAGTTCATCGGCGCCGTCCTCACCCGCGCCGCCGCCGCGCTCTTCGGGCGCAAGGTCCTCGACGTCTGACCCGATCGGAGAGGGAGACCACCCGTGCCCCCACGCCCCCCGACCCTGCGCGCGGCCCTCGGCACTCTCGTCCGTCACCACGGCGACGGCGAGGATGCCGCGCCGCCCACGAACGATCCCTTCGAGCTCGTCCTCTTCGAGAACGTCGCCTACCTCGCGAAGCCGGCGCGTCGGCTCGAGGCCTGGTCCGCCCTCGTCGAGCGCGTCGGCGTGACCCCGGACGCGATCCTCGCCGCGCCCCTCGCCAAGCTCCGACGGATCACCGCCCACGGCATCCTGAAGGACACCTTCGCCGAGAAGCTCCGCGACTGCGCCCGCATCGCCCGCGATCGCGCGGACGGCGATCTCGCCGCGGCCCTCGACGTCCCCGTCCCCGCCGCGAAGAAGCTCCTCCGCGCCTTCCCCGGCATCGGCGAACCCGGCGCCGAGAAGATCCTCCTCTTCTCCGGCCGCCACCCCTTCGTCGCCCTCGAGTCCAACGGCCTCCGCGTCCTCCAGCGCCTCGGCCTCGTCCCGGCCGACCTCCCCTACGCCAAGGCCTACGCCGCCGCGCGCGAGATCACCGAGAAGCTCCCCGACGACTTCCCCACCCGCCGCCGCGCTCATCTCGTCCTCCGCGAGCACGGCCGCGTCCTCTGCCGCAACACCCGCCCGCTCTGCGTCGAGTGTCCGCTCCGGAAGAGCTGCCCCTCCTCGGACGCGGAAGGCTGAGACCGGCCGGAGGACGGGAAGACGCGGCCGTGACCGTCGTCGGAAAAAAAGGTGCGCGAGGCGCCGGGAGGAGTCCGTCTCGCTTTCCGACCCGACTCGCGGATACGAGATCGTGAAGAAGACCGACCACCTCCTGGGCGGGATCGCCGCCATTTTCGTCGGGGCGCTCGCGCTCCACCTGGGACGGGGCGCCCTGCGCGTCGAGGGCGAGGCCGTTCGGACCCGCGGTCGAGAGACCGCCCAGGTGGGCACTTCGCACGAGGCCCGGCGAATCTCTCCGGCGCCGCTCGCGAATTCGCGCCCGCAGACCCCTGAGGCGCCCACTCGGGCCGCGAACTCCGTGGAGGTCGTCGACGAATCCGGAGCCCCCGTGATGGAGGCCTGGGTGCGGGTCGTCACCTTGCCGGCGCAGGGGGTGCAGGGGCCGACCGCCCCTCGAGATGGTCCATCCGAGCTCGCCGCGGGTCGGACCGACGCGCACGGTCGGTTCCGGCTCCCCGAGGAACTCCCCGCCGTCTTCGCGGTCCACGCCAGCCGTTCCGGGGCGGCGGCCATCGTCGAGGCATTCTCGTTCGAAGACGACGTTCGGCTCGTTCTCGAGCGGGCCGCGACGCGACGCATCCGACTGCGAGACGGAGAACTTGGCCTTCGGCCAGGTCGCGTCTGGACCCGGTACCGGATCGGAGGGACGCGCTTGCGCCTGGGCTGGGACCTGGACGGGAATCCGGAGGGCGATGTCCTCGAGCTGGCCGCCGGCGGCTCCATCGATCAGATCGAGGTCCCCGGCCTTCCGACGCTGGTCGACCGTTGGCTCCTCCTCCCCGGAACGGCGGAGCTCGACATCGATCTCGCCGCGGTCCCGCGCCGCCTGCTCCGATTCACCGGTGTCGCGAGACGTGACGAGGACGAGGAGATCCGGGTCCTCCTCCGGCACCACGATCGGACCTTCTTCGATCGCCGCGTTCCGCTCGGGATGCCGATCGAGCTCGCGCTGGGCGAGCGCGTCGATCGTCTCCTGGTCGCGATCACCGGCGTGGACTTCATGCTCGACGGAGGACCGTACTGGGTCGCGGTTCCCCGTCTCGAGCCGCTCGAGGGCCGTGCGGCGGGCGCCGATTACATCGTGCCGATCCGGCGATCCAGCACTCTCGCCGGCCGGGTGCTCGATGAGGTCGGACGACCGTTGCCCGGAGTCATCGTGGTCGTGCGGCCGCAGCCGGGGACTCGCCGGCAGGGATCGAGGACGAAATTCGCGTCGACCGATGCCCGCGGAGCCTGGTCGGTCGGCGGTCTGGGGCCGGGTCCGATCGATCTCTTCGTCGACCACGCGGAGCGACTCCTCCGTCCCCGGAGTGTGGAGTCTCGTGAGGTAACTGGCGTCACCGAAGAGGTCACCATCCCGGAGACGGGTGTGATCGAGCCCGTCGATCTCGTCACGGTCGAGACGGCGACGCTCGGATTGACGTGTTCGGGAGCGGACGGGCGGCCCATCCCCGGAGTTCGGGCCCGCGCGATCGGTTTCGACATCGAGTGGGCACGCGATGTCTGCCGGCTTTCCTCCCAGCTCAAGACGCACTGGGGGCACTTCGAAGGCGACGTGATCCTCACGCCCGCGGCCTACGGCGATGACGAGGGACGGATCGAGCTGCGCGGCATACCCGTCCATCCGGATCTCGAGATCGAAGCGATCGCGCCGGACGGGCGGCGGCTCCGGTTCGCACTGCCCGTGCGACCTGGAGAGAGGGTCGAGCGGACCTGTGTTCTTCCGGACGTGAACGGTCATGAACTGAAGATCGATCTCTTCGTCGACGGCGTCGCGGCGAGCGAGGGGATCGGACTGGATCTGCGGCGCTCGTCACCCTGGCATGTCCGGGGATCTCTCGACCTTCACGGCCGTAGCTCGGCCGGAGGCGTCGTGACGATCGAGGCAGCTCCGTCCGGCGACTACGATGTCCGGACGACGGGCCGGCCGCGGGAGGGGGTGAGCTACTTCGGCGCGCATCCCGAGGTGATCAGGGTGGAAGAGGCCGCGACCCGGACGCGCATCGACCTGCTCACGCAGAGGAGGCTCGCCTTCCGCGTGACCGGAATCGACCTCGACGCCGCCGACCATGTCGTGGCCCGAGTCCGGATCGAGGGTCTCCCCGACTGGGCCGATGGTGCGAGAGATCGCAATGTCGCGGAGTCGGATCGTGAGGGCGGCGTCGCGTTCAAGCTGCTCGTGCCTTCGGTGGCGAACGTGATCCTCGAGTCCATCCGGGTCGAGACCCGGACGGGGACGGTTCGTGATCACGCGATCCTCGGGGGGCGAGTCGACGTGGTGGACGGAGCGACCTACTCGATCGAGTAGTTCTTCCGGCGCAACGTTGACGTCGCCGGCCCCCTCGGTCGACGATGTCTGATCGCGGAGGCCCTTCAGGCGGGTCTCACGTCATCGACGGCGGAGGAAGGACATGGCGAGCGATCGAGGTCTGGCGATCGGGCTCCTGGCCGTCCTGATCCTGCTCGTTCTCGGCTTCGGGCTCGCGCGCCGGCACGACGGATCCACGGAGGAGGTCGGAGGGGCCGCGCCCGTCGCGACGAGCGAGACCGACGCGCCCCCCACCGAGGCACGGCGGGTCGCGAGGGCCGACGAGAGCGATTCCGATGCCGCCGCGGCGGACGGATGGGCGGTGATCGCGGGGAGTGTCCGCGACGAGGACGGACAGCCGCTGCCGCACGCGCGGGTCCGCTACTTCGCCTTCGGCGATCGGGAGTTCGCCGTCGCGCTCGACGAGGCGGGTCGCTTCTCGACGCGCATTCCGAGCTCGGGGTCGGTGACGCTCGAGGCCGAGGCGCCGGACCGGGTGCCGCGGCGCGTGCTCGTCACGCCGGGAGCCCGGCTGGACCTCGTGCTCGTCCGTCGGGAGGCGCCGCGATCCGTCGAGGGATTCGTCGTCGAGGTGCGGGATGAGCGCGGCGAACCGGCGCCCGGGGTGGAGATCCGGGTGGCCGGGCTCCGGGGCGACTGGCGCGCTTCGCGACCGGAATTCGACATCGAGCCGGGCCGCGATCTCGCCGCCGGGACGACCGATGCGTCGGGTCGGCTCGTCCTCGAGCCGTCCTCGCTCACCCCCGAGTTCGCCGTCCACGCCCGGCGCGTTCGCGAGGCGACGCTGGGCTTCGCGTCCCTCACGAAGGGCGGCCTGCGACTCGAGCTCGCGCCCGCCGTCGCGGTGGACTGTGACTTCCGCATCCGGGCCGTCCCGGTCACGGGGGGCAGCTTCAGAGCGCGGTTCTTCAACGAGCAACGCTCCGCGTCGTTCGACTGGGCCGTCGACGAGAGCCGGGTCGTACTGGTCGCCGCCGGTGGGCGGGTCGTGCAGGCCGAGGTCGAGGGAGCGGCGCCCTGGCGGGGGGACGTCCCGCTCTGGGGCGATCGACGCGAGCTCGCGATCGAGTTCTCGACGGGGCCGCACCGCGTCCTCGTGATCGACTTCGAGGACGCGCCGGGGCTCGATCGCGAGGCGCGAGGTCGCGTGGAGGTGCGCGTCGACGGCCGGGTGGTGCACGACGCCGACGTCGATCTGCACCGACGACTCGAGCTCCGGATCGAGCGCGGCGCCCACCAGGTGGTGATCGGACTGAGTCGAGCGCCGGCGGTGATCGCGGAGAACGACGGACGTCCGGTGGTCGTCGATTTCGAACCTCCCTCCGTGAAGGTCATGGCGGACGAGCTGCGCGACTGGATGGACGGACGAGAGGTGCCGAATCCGCGGCACGAGGTGCGGATCCCGCTCCGCGCCGCCCGTGAGATCCGGGGGATGGTGCGGACGCCGGACGGGCGTCGGGTGCCCGACGTGGACGTCGTGATCGCGACGCCGCGCTCCTCCACCTGGCGCGTCGTCGACGTCGTCCGCACCGACGATCGAGGAGAGTTCCGGGCCTCGGCCCCGCCCGAGGGACGCGTCGGGCTCTTCGTCGACAGCGCCGAGCACACGCCTTTCCATCCCGCCGCGCGCGCGGCGGGAAGCGACGAGCTCTTCCCCGTGCTCGAGACCCGCGACGCGAATCCGCCCGCGGTCGAACTCGTCGTCGTCGAGACGGCCGAACTCGAGATCGAGGTCGTCGACGCGAAAGGCGAGCCGGTGCCGGACGCCCCGGTGGGTCTCGTCGCGCTCCTCGGCCGGGAGACCGAGATCGTTCTCCGCCTCTCCCGTCGTCTCGCCGGGATCTGGGGCCAGGATCGACACCTGGCGCCGGGACCCCTGGCCCGGACCGACGATGAGGGGCGGGCGAGGCTCCGAGGGTTGCCGCCCGGGGACGACCTCATGATCGTCGCGATGGACTCTCGGCCGGACGGCCGGCGCCGAGCGTCGCGAGGGACGCTCGTCCGGTCGCTCGCTCCCGCCGAACGCGGGCGCGGCCGGATCGTGCTCGACGCGGAACCCGCGGCGACGCTCACGGTCGATCTCCGATCCGGGGGTCGTCCCTTTCCCGCCGGAGTGTCCGTCGCGCTCGTCGACGTGACACCGCAGGGGGTGTACGGGACCCGGGGATCCTCCGGCGGCAGCGCCCGGAGTGACGGCGCGGGCCGGGTGCGCTTTGCCGCGATCGAGCCCGGCGACTACCGCCTCATCGTCGAGGGCGCCGATCCACGATGGGCGCGGGCGGAAGCGATGAGGGAAGGCCGCGGCGCCAGCGAGACGATCGCGATGCGCGGTGCGGACCGGACCGTCACCGTCGAACTCCCGCTCGAACCCGCGGGAGACGAGCGACGCTGATCGACGACCCGGCCGGGATCGATCAGTCGAGATCGCGCCGCCGCGCGAGGACCGCCGCGAGCGCCGCGAGCTCGCCGGTCGTCTCGCCGAGGGCGGCGGGGAGGAGCTCGACGCGGGCGGCCGGAGTGGGGTGGGCTTCGCGGTCGATCGCCGCGCGCGCGGCCGGCGCGATGAGATCGAAGTGGAGGCGACCGATCGTCCCGAGCACGATGCGTTCGGGGTTGAGGAGGTCGACGATGTCGGCGGCCCAGGTCCCGAAGCGCTCGCCGACCTCGGCGAGGACGGCGAGGGCGACGGGATCGCCCGCGTGCGCGGCGGCGCCGATCTCCGGCATCGTGGGGTGCGGGGCGCTCGGAAGCGCGAGGAGCGAGGAGTCGCGGCCGTCGTGGCGGGCGCGCACGAGCTCGAGCGCGGCGAGCTGCTCGATCCCGGGACCGCTGCAGTAGCCCTCGAGCGATCCGCGCCGCCCGAAGCCGACCGGACCGTCCGGCGAGAGCCGGGCGTGGCCGACCTCGCCCGCGAAGTCGTCGCGGCCCTCGTGCAGGCGGCCGCCGATCACGAGGCCGGCGCCCATGCCGGTGCTCATGGTGACGAAGACCATCGTCTCGCTGCCGCGGCCGGCGCCGAAGCGCCACTCGGCCCAGGCCGCGGCGTTGGCGTCGTTCATGAGCTCGACCGGGAGTCCGAGAGCCGCGCCGAGCTTCTCCGTGATGGGGAAGCCGTGCCAGCCCGGCATGTTCGGCGGGTCGAGGAAGATGCCGCGACGCGAGGAGAGGGGACCGGCGGCGGAGACGCCGACCCGCGGGTGGAGTTCACCGGCGGTCAACCCGGCCGCGGCGAGGCTCTCGCGCGCGGCGTCCGCCGTGCGTCGCACGGCGTCCTCCGGGCCGCGCTCGGGCTCGGCCGGGAAGCGCCGACGGTCGAGGAGGCGACCGTCGGGGAGGCCGACGCAGACCGCGATCTTCGTGCCGCCGATGTCGATGCCGAGGAGGGGGCGTTCGTCCTGCTTCATGCCGACACGATATCCGCCGGAGCGGAACGCCGCCTCTCCCCCGGCGGAAGCCCGCGGGAGCCGCGCCGGTCCTCGTCGCTTCGGATATGATTCGCCGCGGACGGACGCGCGGCGTCCGGTGCGAGGCGAGACGACGGGAGCAGGGGATGCCGGCGGACCAGATCTGGGTCCTCACGACGCTGACCGCGGCGCTGGTGCTCCTCGTCACCGAGCGCCTGCCGGCGGGCATCACCGGTCTGCTCTCGATCGCGGCCGTCGCGCTCGGGGAGGCCTTCCTGCCCGAGCCGCTCATCGCCTCGCGGCAGCCCTTCATCGGTCTCATCGACAAGGCCGTGGTGGCGGTCGGCGCGATGTTCGTGATCGCGGCGGGCGTGCAGCGGACGGGGGCGGTCGGTCTCGCCACGGATCTCATGACGCGCGGCAAGGCCCTCGGCACGCTGCGCCACTACTACGCGACCCTCGTCGTCGTCATGGTGGCCTCGGCCTTCATGAACAACACGCCGCTCGTCCTGATCTTCATGCCGGTGGTGCTCGGCATCGCGCGGCGGATCGGCGAGGCGCCGAGCCGGATGCTCATCCCGCTCTCCTTCATCTCGATCATGGGGGGGATGTGCACGCTGGTCGGCACGTCCACCAACATCATCGTCGCCTCGAGCGTGCAGAGCGCCTCGCACGGCGCGGTGGACCTCGGCATGTTCGACTTCCTGCCTCTCGGCGCGATCCTCGCCGTCGCCGGGACGGCCTATCTCGTGCTCGCGCGGAAGAAGCTCCTCCCCGAGCGGCCCACGATGGAGCTCGGGCCCTCGTCCGGGCTCGCGGCGGAGTACATGACGCAGGTCGTCGTCGGGGAGGGATCCCGCCTCGAGGGGACGACGATCTCCGAGGCCTTCGCGAAGCTCGGCGGCGAGGCGGGGCTGCGGGTCCTGCAGCTCATCCGCGACGACGTCATCCATCCCGCGCTCCCCGACTCGCGGCTGCGCGCGGGGGACGTGCTGCTCGTGAAGGGCGACCCCGCCACGCTCGTGCGCGTGCAGCGTCCGGGCGATTCGGGAGTGGGGGCGCTGGAGCCCGAGGGTGGCGAGATCGAGCGCGGCCGGCGCGTCGCGCTGACGCTGGGCGAGATCATCGTCCCGCCCGGCTCCCGCTGGGTCGACCGCCGGGTCCGCGACGTGCGCTTCGGCGAGCGCTTCAACGTGAGCGTCTTCGCGGTGCAGCGGCACGGCACGCACCTCCGCGAGAAGGTCGAGGATCTCCGCCTGCGACCCGGCGACGTGCTGCTCGTCCAGGGTGAGGTCGCCGCGCTGCGCGCGCTGAAGCGCTCGGACAACTTCCTCGTGATCGAGGGCGTCGAGAAGGGCGTTCCGCACACCGACCGCGCGCCCGTGGCGCTCGTCGGCCTCGCCGTCTTCATGGCCCTGGCCGGCGTCTGGCCGGCCCAGGTCCACATGATCGCGCTCGGCGTCGCCCTCTTCCTCGTCGTGGGGCGCTGCCTCACCGCGGCCGAGGCCTACGCCTCGCTCAACTGGGACGTGCTCTTCCTGCTCGGCGGGATGCTCGTCCTCGGGCGGGCCTTCGACGAGTGCGGCCTGGCGGCGCGCGCGGCCGAGCTCGTGGTCGGGATCTGCGGGTCCTACGGCGAGCTCGCGACGGTGGGGGGGATCTTCATCTTCACCACGCTCATCACCCAGATCCTCTCGAACAACGCGGCGGCCGCGATCATGACCCCGCTGGCGTACCAGACCGGGACCAACTTCCCGGGGGCGGAGAGCGCGCTGCCCTTCGTCATGGCGGTGGCCTTCGGGGCGAGCTGCTGCTTCCTGACCCCGGTGGGCTACAAGACGAACCTCCTCGTCTACGGCCCGGGCGGGTACCGCTTCGTCGATTTCCTGCGCTTCGGACTGCCGCTGACGATCCTCTTCTGTATCCTGGCCACGCTGCTCCTGCCCCTCGTCTATTGACGGGTGATCGTCGGAAGCCGCGTGCCGACAGGAGCTTGCGACGTCGTCCGGACGTCCGGGCATTTTCGACGAGTCCGCCCACGGGAGCGCACGGAAGGGGATGAGCCTCGCGCAGCTGGATGATCGCCTTCTCGATCGCGTGATGGCGGGCGACCAGGGTGCCTTCCGCACCCTCGTGTCGGCCTGCGACCGCGTCGTGACCGCGCTCCTCCTCGACCGCGTGGGGCCGAGGGAAGAGATCGACGATCTCCGCCAGGAGGTCTTCTTCCGGGTCTACCGCGGCCTCGAACGGCTGCGCGACCGCCGGAAGTTCCTCTCCTGGCTGCGAGGGATCTGCCGCAACGTCGTCCGCGAGTTCTGGACCGCCAAGGCGCGGGGCCACGGTGACCTCGAGGACGTGCCGGAACCGGCGGCGCCGGATCCCGTCGACGATCTCGACGTTTCGATCGGAATCGCGGTGCGCAAGGGGCTCGAGGTCCTGCCCGCGCGCTACCGGGAGGTGCTCCGCTTGCGTTACTTCGCGAAGCTCTCCTACGAGGAGATCGCCGAGACCCTCGGCCTGTCCTTCATGGCCGTCGATGCCCTGATGCGTCGCGCCAAGTCGAGGCTCAAGGAGACCCTGACGCCCATCCTCGAACGGGAGGATCTGCGATGATTGATCGATCGGATCTCTCGCGCCTGATCGAGAGCTACGCGATCGGCGACGCGGCCGAGCACGAGCGGCGCATCGTCGAGGACGCGCTCGCCGGCCGCGACGACCGGCTCTCGGCCGCCGAGGCCGAGGAGATGCTGCGCTTCGAGCGGCGCCTCCACGAGGTGCTCGACGACCCCCGCGCCTCCGGCGACGTGGCCGATCAGGTCCTCGACCGCCTCTTCCGCCGGCCGACCCGGCAGGACCGCCGCGACTTCCGACGCGATCTCGCCGCCGAGGCGCTGGCCGAGGCCCGCGAGCGGGGGCGCATCACCGAACGGATTCCCGGGCGCCGCTACTACTTCGAGCGGCCCGGCATGCTCCGCGCGGCGGCGATCCTCGTCGCGCTCGGCGGCCTGATGTTCTTCAGCCTGCGCGACTTCACGCGTCCCGAGGCGTCGCCGGGGCCGCGGCTCTACCAGGCCGAGGTCGCCCCGATCGCGGACATCGCCTACGTGAAGGCCGGCGACGGGCGGCCGGAATCGGTCGCGGTCCCGAAGCAGCTCGATCGGGTCTTCGCGGGCGCGAGCATCGAGACCCGCGAGGATCAGCGGGCGGTCGTCGTGCTCGCCCGCAACGCGGGTCGGCTCGTCGTGCATCCGGGCAGCCGGATCCGCCTCCTGCGGCAGATCGGCTCGCCGCAGCTCCGCGTCTACATCGAGCGGGGCGGCATCTGGGCCGACCTCAAGGGCCACGATCCGATCTTCGTCGACTCGGGCTCGAACTACGGCGGCCGCCTCGTCGGCCGCGGCGAGGTGGTCCTCGCGTCGAACACCCTGGGGCGGGGACGGGGCCTCGTGCCGCCGGATCTCGACCGCTCCTTCGTCGTCACCGTGCAGGGGCCCGGCGAGGCCGTCTTCCGCAACGGCGCCGACGAGATCTCGATCGCGGACGACGAGCTCGGCGTCATCGGCGAGACCTCCCTGGTGAAGCTGCCGCGCGGCGCGCGGCCGATCGCTCGCATCCCCGACCGGCCCTGGAGCTTCGAGGGCGTCGTCGAGGATCCCCGCGCGGTCGCGCTGCGAATCGGGGGCGAGGTCTACACGCGCGAGGACCTCGCGCGCGAGACGATGCGCGTCTTCGCGTCCGACCTCGTCGAGATGTTCGTGCGGTCCTCGGTCGTCCACCACGAGCTCCGCCGGCGCGGGCTCTCGATCCCGCCCGCGCTCCGGCAGCTCGCGCGACAGCACGTGGGTCAGGACGAGCTCATGCAGGTCGCGCCGCTGCGTTCGCAATCCGCCGTCGAGGAGCGCGCCTTCCAGGTCGCGGGACTGCTGACGGTGGCGCTGAACGGTCGTCCGCCGTCGGCGGGGCGGCTCTCGGTCGGTCAGATCTGCGAGACGACCTGGAGCGCGCTCGCGCGTCAGATCCAGGTCGACTGGCGCTCGGCCCCGGGCGCGCAGGGATTCCGCGTCCGGCTCAACGGCGCGACGGTGGGCGAGCTCGATCTCGAGCCGGCCTGGGCCATGCTCCGCCGCTACCTCCGGCCCGCCGAGGTCGACGCGCTCCTCGACGACTTCGTCGAGCGCCACGTCATCCGGACCTGGCTGGAGTCGCAGGGCGGCACCTGGCCCGAGAACCTGTGGCGCCCCGACCCCGATCCGGCCCGGCGCGCGGCGCAGGAGCTCCTCGTGAAGATGTCGGGCGTCACGATCCCGCAGTTCGTGGATCGTCTCGCGGTGCGGCAGGTGGTCCTGTCGTCCTCGCCGGCGCCGAGCGAGGCCGACGTCGACCGCTTCCTCGAGGAGGAATCGCCGGCCGGACGTCGCGTCGCCTTCGAGCACTTCATCTTCCCCTTCGTCGGCGACGACGGCGGGGTGGCGACGGCCGCCGACGTCGAGCGGGCCGGCGCGGCGGCGGAGCTCGCCGCGCGGGCGCTGCGCGCCGGTCGCACCAGCGGCTTCGCGGCGGAGGTCGGCAGCGAGAAGGGTCTCTGGCAGTCGCGCTGGGACTTCGGTCCGCGACCCTGGTGGGACGAGATCTACGGAGCGGATTTCCGCCCCGGCGTCCTGCGTCTCTCCGAGGACCAGGTCGGTGATCCGGTGCGCGGCCGCGAGGCCTACCACGTCGTCCGCATGCGTCGCATCCAGTCCGTGGACGAGGATCCGATCAAGCGGCGTCAGATCGCGCGTCAGCTCATGATGCTCGAGACCGCCCGCACGCGGATCGACCAGCTCCTCCGGTCCGTGCCGCTCCAGCGGGCGGCGGCCGAGGATCTCCTGCGCTGACGGCCCGTGGGGCCGGCCCGGGCCCTCCCGACAATTCCGGACGGGGCGAAAGACGGCGGTAAATCCGTCTATGAATCCGGTGAGCGAAACGCGGGGCTGCGACTCCCACACGTGTCCACCCTTCTCGCCGCCCCGCGCTCATCGATCTCTTCTCCTCCTCGAGGCCGCGCGCATCCCCTGTGCGCGGCCTTTTTTCGCGTTCCCCCCGGCATCGGGCCTCTTCGCGCGCTCGCGGTGGTGTCGTAGGGTGCCGGACCCCGGCCGCCTCCCCGGCCGGTGGATCGATCGCGTCGGGAGGTTCGCGTGCGCCCGAACTGGTTCCTCTGGCACCTCGCCCATCTCGTCCTGCTGAGCTTCTGCGTGGCGATGCTGAAGCTCCGCTACGATGTCCGCTCGCGCGAGCTCGAGGGCCCCGTCGTCTGGGTCGCCAAGCACTGCGCCTGGTGGGAGACGCCGCTCGTCGGACACCTGAGCTGGCGCCTCGTGAGGGAGCGGCCGAGCTTCGAGATGTCGAGCTTCCACGGCTACGCCTTCCTCGGGCGGGTGCGCGGACTCCTGCGCGCCCTCGGCGGCTTCGAGGTGATGCGCCCGAAGGACCTGCTCCGCCTGAAGCACGCCGGCGCGGGGAAGCGCGAGGAGCTGGGCGCCCTCATGGAGAAGGTCAACGCCGAGGCCGGCGAGCGCCGGCGCGGCATCCTGCGCGCGGGCGGCGCCTACGCCTTCTACCCTGAGGGCACGCGCGACGCCGCCGTCCTCCGTCCCTTCAAGTCGGAACACGAGATCCGCGAGGCCATCGCGCTCGCCACCGAGGAGGGGATTCCCGTCTCGGTCGTGCCGGTGGCGCCCTGCTACGGCGCGCGGCCGCGGCCCTGGATCCCCTTCCTGCGCCGCCGGCCCGTGACCCTCGTCGTCCTCGAGCCGGTGCCGCTCGTCGGCCGCGGCGCGGAGGAGGTCCTGGCCGACATCCGCCGCGCGCTCGAGGCGGTGTGGGTGCCCGAACCCCGCTGATCGACCGCGACCGTCGCGGCGCGCCGCCCCGTCGGAGCGCCGCGCGGGATCGGTCGAGACTGGCCGCGGATCGGCCCATCCGGTAGCCTCGCGGGACCCGAACGCCCCGTCGGGAGGCCCGCGCCGACCCCGCGGGTCGCCGCCCGATCCGCGACCGCCGCGAGACCTCTCCGGATGCGAAGGCCCACCTCGATCTCCGCCGCGTCCGGCCTCCGCGCGTCGCTGCTCCTCGGCGTGATCGCCCTCGCGGCGGGGGCGGCGCGCGGGCAGGACCCGGCCGACCTCGAGTTCTTCGAGTCGCGGATCCGACCGATCTTCGTCGAGCGCTGCGAGTCCTGTCACTCCGCCGGCGCGGGACAGCGGAAGAGCGATCTCACCCTGGATGCCCGCGAAGGCTGGGTCCGCGGCGGCGAGCGCGGTCCCGCTCTCGTTCCCGGCGATCCCGCCGCGAGCCTCCTCCTGCGCGCGGTCCGTCGCGAGGACGGCGCGCCGGCGATGCCGCCGACGAAGCCGCTCGACGCGCGCCGGATCGCGGACCTCGAGGAGTGGATCCGCCGGGGCGCGCCCGACCCGCGGGTGCTCGGGCCGGCGCGACCCCACGACACCGTCGATCCCGCCGCGGCCGGCGCGCACTGGGCCTATCAGCCCGTGGCCGACCCCGAGCCGCCGGCGCTGCGCGACGCGTCCCGCGTCCGCTCGCCGATCGACCGCTTCGTCTTCGCGCGGCTCGAGACGGAGGGTCTGCGGGCCGCGCCCGACGCGGACCGGCCGACCCTCATCCGCCGGGCGACCCAGGAACTCACCGGCCTTCCGGCCACCGAGGCGGAGATCGCGGCCTTCGTGGCCGACGAGGCGCCCGGCGCCTTCGAGCGCGTCGTCGACCGCCTGCTGGCCTCGCCGCGCTACGGCGAGAAGCAGGCGCGCGCCTGGCTCGATCTCGCGCGCTACGCCGACTCGAACGGACTCGACGAGAATCTCGCCCATGCCCACGCGTGGCGCTATCGCGACTGGGTCGTGCGCGCGATGAACGAGGATCTCCCCTACGACCGCTTCGTCGCCCTGCAGATCGCGGGGGATCTCCTCGAGGAAGAGGGAGAGACCGAGGCGGTCCGCAACGATCGTCTCGTCGCCACCGGCTTCCTCAGCCTCGGTCCGAAGATGCTCGCGGAGCAGGACAAGGTGAAGCTCGCGCTCGACGTCGTGGACGAGCAGATGGACGTCGCCTGCCGCGCCGTCATCGCGACGACGATGGGCTGCGCGCGCTGCCATGACCACAAGTTCGATCCCGTCACCGCGCGGGACTACTACGCGATGGCGGGGATCTTCCGCAGCACGAGCACGCTGTCCGAGCTCTCCTTCGTCTCGCGGTGGCGCGAGCACGAGGTGGCGACGGAGGACGACCGCGCCGCGCGCATGGCCTGGCAGGCCGATCTCGCGGCGGCGACGTCGGAGCACCGCGAGCGTCGGGCGGCCGTCCTGCGGGCCGCGACCGCGTCCTGGCGTCCCCGCGTCGCGGACCACGCCCGCGCGGCCTTCGCCGCGGCGGCCCGCGTCGCGATCATCGAGGCCGAGGCCGCCAGCCGCGGCAACCTGCACGCGGACGATGCGCAGTGGGGCTCGCCGGACGCCGTGGTGACGCACACGACCGAACCCGGCCGGCAGTACCTGGAGTTCGACCTCGACGTGCCCGTCACCGGCGACTACCGGCTCGAGCTCCGCTACGCCGCCAAGGAGGCGCGTCCGATGCGCTGGGCGATCGACGGCCGGGCGGGAGAGGGCGAGGTCGCGGGCGCGACGACCGGCGGCTGGATGCCGGACGACCAGCGCTGGGACGAGGGGATCCCCCTCCGTCTCGAGGCGGGACGGCGCGTCCTCCGTCTCGAACGCGACGGGGCGGTGCCGCACCTCGACAAGATCGCGCTCCGTCCCGTGGAGATGCCCTGGTCGTCGGCGGACCTGCGGCCCGAGGTCGTGCGGGCCTGGACCGACTTCCTCGTGACGCGGTCGCGAAGCTCCGCGGAGTCCTTCCCCGCGGCGGTGGCGGAGGGACTCGCGGCCGTCGGGACGCGACTCGGGGCGGAGCCGCTCGCGCCCGCGCTCGTCGACGAGGAGGCCGAGCGTCTCGCGGCACTCGACGCCCGCGTCGTCGCGGGAGAGCCCGCGTCCGCGGCGGAACTCGATCTCCACGGGCGTCTCTTCGCGCCGCGCGGCCCGATGGGGCTTCCGCCCGAGCTCGGCGAGGAGTCGCTCCCCCCGGCCGAGCGCGCCGAGCTCGCGGCGCTGGCGCGTCGGATCAAGGAGCTCGAGAGGAATCCGGTGACGCTGCCGGCCGCGATGGGGGTCGCCGACGCGACGCCCGTCGATCTCCCCGTGCACCTCCGCGGCGATCCTCTCACGCTCGGTCCGGCGCCGGTGCCGCGCGGCATGCCCGCCTTCCTCGAGTCGCGTCTGCCCGCGCCGTCGATCCCCGAGGGCGTCAGCGGTCGCCGGGAGCTCGCGGCCTGGCTCGTGGATCCCCGGCATCCCCTCACCGCGCGCGTCATGGCGAACCGCATCTGGCTCGCGCACTTCGGCGAGGGCCTGGTCGACACGCCGTCGAACTTCGGCCTGAACGGATCGCGGCCCACGCATCCGGAGCTGCTCGACTGGCTCGCCCGACGCCTCGTCGCGAGCGGCTGGTCGCGCAAGGCGCTTCATCGCGAGATCCTGCTCTCCACCGCCTGGCGTCTCGCCGCGGACCCCGTCGATGCGACGGCGCGCGAGCGGGACCCCGAGGCGCGGCTGATCTCGCACCGCCGTCGCCGCCGGCTCGACGCGGAGGGCGTGCGCGACGCCATCCTGTTCGTGTCGGGCGCGCTGGATCTGAAGGCGGGCGGCACGCTCCTTGCGACGCCGGATCGCGACTACGTGACGAACGACCAGTCGCGCGACGCGGCGAGCTACCAGGCGCCGCGCCGGAGCCTCTACCTGCCGATCATCCGGAACGCGGTCTACGACCTCTTCTCGACCTTCGACTACAACGATCCCAGCGCGCCGATGGCTCGCCGCGGGACCACCGTGATCCCGCACCAGCCCTGCTCCTCATGAACAGCCCGGCTCGTGATGGACGCGGCCGCGCGTCTCGCGAGCTGGTCGGCCGAGGGCGGCGAGGGCGAGGCGGTGCGGATCGATCGCCTCCATCGCCGCGTGCTCGGACGGGCCGCGACCTCGGCGGAGATCGCGCGCGGTCGACGCTACCTGGCGGAGGTCGCCCGCGAGACCGCGGCCGCCTCCGATCCCGCGGGCCGGGCCTGGCGCAGCTACGCGCAGGTGCTGATCGCCTCCAACGAGTTCCTGTACCTGGACTGACGCCGATGGACCTCCGCGACCTCATCGATCGCCGAACCCTGCTCCGCCGCGCGAGCGCCGGCTTCGGCGCGCTCGCGCTGCAGGGGCTGCTCGGCGCGGAGGCTCGCGCGCGGGACGTCGCCGAGCGCCGGCTCGGTCCGCACTTCCGGCCGCGCGCGAAGCGGGTGATCTTCCTCTTCATGCACGGCGGCCCGTCGCAGGTCGACACCTTCGACTACAAGCCGGCCCTCGAGCGGGACGACGGCAAGCCGCTGCCCTTCGCGAAGCCCCGCGTCGTCTTCGCCGAGACCGGCAACCTGATGCGCTCGCCCTGGAAGTTCCGGCAGCACGGCGAGAGCGGCGCCTGGGTGAGCGAACTCTTCCCGGCGGTCGCGGGCGAGGTCGATCGGATCTGCTTCCTGAAGTCGCTGCACGGCACGAACCCCGCGCACGGCGGCGCGCTGCTCTCGCTCCACACGGGGTCGGACACCTTCGTGCGGCCGAGCATGGGCTCCTGGATCCACTACGGTCTCGGGACCGAGAACGGCGACCTGCCCGGCTTCATCACGATCTGTCCCACGCTCGGACACGGCGGCGTCAACAACTGGTCCTCGGCCTTCCTGCCCGGGACGCACCAGGGCACCCCGATCGGCGACGCCTCGATCCCGGCGAAGGAGGCCGCGATCCGTCACCTCGCGAATCCGACCTGGTCGCGTCGTCTCCAGCGGCGACAGCTCGATCTGCTGCGCGAGCGCAACCTCGAGCACGCGGCGCGCCGCGCCGACGACCCGCTCGAGGCGCGGATCCGGTCCTTCGAGCTCGCCTTCCGCATGCAGAGCGAGGCGCCGAAGGTGCTCGACGTCGAGCGCGAGAGCGCGGCGACGAAGAAGCTCTACGGCCTCGACGATCCGCGGACGGAGAACTTCGGCCGCCAGTGCCTGATGGCGCGGCGCCTCGCGGAGGCCGGCGTGCGCTTCGTGCAGTGCACGCACAGCTACAAGTGGGACCAGCACGGCGCGCTGAAGCGCGACCACGCCAAGAACGCGGCCGAGGTCGATCGACCCATCGCGGGCCTCCTGCGCGACCTCGCCGGCCGCGGCCTCCTCGACGAGACCCTCGTGCTCTGGGGCGGCGAGTTCGGACGGACGCCCGTCGCGCAGGGCGGTGACGGCCGCGACCACAACCCGCACGGCTTCACGATGTGGATGGCCGGCGGCGGCGTGCGCGGCGGGATGTCCTACGGCGAGACGGACGAGTACGGCTACTACGCCGCCGTCGACAAGGTGCACGTCCACGACCTCCACGCGACGATCCTCGCCCTCCTCGGGCTCGACCACGAGAAGCTCACCTATCGATTTGCCGGGCGCGACTTCCGCCTGACGGACGTCGCCGGTCGCGTCATCCGCGACGTGATGATCTGAGCGATGACCGGCGACCGCGTGCCGCTTCCGTCCGGCCTCGAGATCGTGGGGCGCATCCGCTCGCCCTTCCGCGAGAAGTTCGGGGTGCCGCGACAGCCCGGCCTCGTGCCCTCGGCCCGCGGTGAACTGATCGTCGAGCCGCCCTTCGCGCGTCCCGAGGCCTGGCGCGGCATCGACGGCTTCTCGCACGTCTGGCTGCTCTTCCTGTTCCACCTCGACGCCGACCGCCGCGGCGATCGCCTCACCGCGCGGCCGCCGCGTCTCGGCGGCGAGGAACGCCTCGGCGTGTTCGCGACGCGGACCGGCTTCCGCCCGAACGGCATCGGCCTCTCGGTCGTCGAGCTGCGAGGCCTCGAGATCGAGACCGGCTCGGTGACGCTCCGGCTCGGCGGGCTCGATCTCGTCGACGGAACGCCGGTGATCGACGTGAAACCCTACCTGCCCTGGGCGGACGCCGTTCCCGACGCGCGGGGCGGCTTCGCACCGGCGCCGCCCGAGGCGAGCCTCGAGGTGCGCTTCTCCCCGGAGGCGAGCGCGGCGCTCGCCGGACGACCGGAGCGCGAGGCGCTCATCCGCGAGCTGCTGGCCCTCGATCCGCGCTCGGCCTGGCATCGGGGCGAGGCGCCGTCGCGGTACGGAGCCCGGCTCGAGGACTTCGATCTCCGCTGGGAAGTGCGCGACGGAGTCGCGGAGGTCGTCGCCATCGTCCCGCTCGAGGAGACCCCGCGATGAAGCGACTCGTCCTCCTGCGCCACGGTCACTCGCCCTTCGGTTTCGGTTCCGACTTCGACCGGAGACTCGACGAGCGCGGTCGTCGGGGCGTCCAGGCCGCCGCGACGGCGCTTCGAGATCTCGGCTTCCTCCCCGAACTCATCCTCGCGAGCGCGGCGAGGCGGACGCAGGAGACCGCGGCCCTCGCGGCCGCCGTGCTCGGCGATCCGCCGCCGCCCGTCCGCGCGCTCGAGGCGCTCTACTCGGCCGGAGCGCGCGAGGCGCTGGAACTCCTGGTCGAGGGAGCCGGCGACGCGGCCGCGGTGCTCGTCGTCGGCCACAATCCCACGCTGAGCGAGCTGGCCACCGTGCTCGGACCCGACCCGGTGGGACTCGCCCCGGGCGAGTTCTGGGGCGCCGACTTCCCGGCCGAGGACTGGGCGCTCGTCGAGACGACGGCGCCGCTGCGCGTCCACACCCTCTGAACCGCTCGGGGATGCGCGCACGGTGCCGGTCGCCGGAGGGGAGATGCGAGTACGGTGCCAGTCACCGGATGTGCATTTCCGGGCACGACGGTTCCGCATGCGGTCGCGGAGGAACGGAAATGCACATCCGGTGACTGGCACCGTACTCGCATCGGCGCGTGATCAGCCGGGATCCGATTCCCCGGTCGGGCTCAGTCGCGCAACCCGAGCTTCTGCAGCTTCGACGCGAGCGTGGACGGCGGCAGGCCGAGTCGCGCCGCCGCGCCGTCCGCGCCGCTGATCTTGCCGCCGGCGGCCTCGAGCGCGGAGCGGACGAGCGCGCGTTCGAGGTCGCGGAGGTCGGCGTAGCTCGCGACGGCGGGCGTGCCCTCCGCGGGAGGGAGCTCGGTCGCGGCGCCTCGCTCCTCGAGATCGGGAAAGGCGAGCGCGCCCCCGCGCGCGAGGATCACCGCGCGTTCGACGACGTGTTCGAGTTCGCGGACGTTGCCCGGCCAGCGGTAACGCTCGAGGCGCGCCCGCTGGGCGGGGGGGATCTCGGGCCGCGGGACGCCGAGCCGGCGCGCCGCGTCGGCGACGAAGTGTTCCGCCAGACGGATGACGTCGCCGTCGCGGTGCCGGAGCGGCGGCAGGAGCACCGGGAAGACGCCGAGGCGGTAGTAGAGATCGGCCCGGAAGCGGCCCGCCTCGACCTCGCTCGCGAGGTCGCGATTCGTGGCCGCGATCACGCGGACGTCCACCCGACGGGTCGTCTCGTCGCCCACCGGCTCGAAGGTCCCCTCCTGCAACACGCGCAGGAGCTTGGCCTGCTGGGCGAGGGGGATCTCGCCCACCTCGTCGAGGAAGAGCGTTCCCCCGTCCGCGAGCTCGAAGCGACCGATCCGATCCCGCGTGGCGCCGGTGAAGGCGCCCTGACGGTGACCGAAGAACTCGCTCTCGAAGAGATCGGGGGGTATGGCGCCGCAGTTGACCTTGACCAGCGGTCGCTCGCGGCGACGGCTCGCCTCGTGGATCTCGCGGGCCACGAGCTCCTTGCCGGTGCCGGACTCGCCCTGGATCAGGACGCTCGCCTCGGTGGGGGCGACGAGCGCGATCTTCCGTCGGAGTTCCTCGAGGACGGGAGAGCGGCCCAGCATCGGGCCCTCGGCCCGGGTCGCCTCCTCCCGGAGGTAGGCGTTGTCGCGCTCGAGGCGCGCCCGCAGGGTTTCCAGCTCCTGGAAGGCGCGGGCGGTGGAGATCGAGACCGCGGCGTGGTCGGCGAAGGTCCGCAGCCAGGTGAAGTCGTCGTCGGAGATCGGCAGGCGGTCGAAGAGTCCGATCACCCCCAGGATCTCGCCCCGGGCGATGAGTGGCTGCGCCGCGAAGGCCGCGATCCCCTCGGCGCTGGCCCAGGCGGGGTCGGCGATCCAGCCGGCGTCGTCCCCGAGGACCGGGATCAGGACGCCCTCGCCGGAGGCGGCGACGCGACCGATCTTCCGCTCCCCGATCTCGAAGCGCGAGAAGCACCCGTCGAGCCGGGTCGCGTCGTCGCGTTCCGACCAGAGATTGCCCGCGCTGGCCGCGAGCTGGAGCCAGCGGCGTGGGCCGCGGTCGGAGTCCTCGCTCCGGATCAACCAGATCCGCGTGAGGGCCACGTTCGGGCAGGACGCGACGCCCCGGGCGATGCGATCCAGGACCTCGTCGGTCTCCCGCGCGCCGGCGATCGCCAGCGTGACGCCCTGCATGGTCTCGAGATTCATGGCCGCCTCACGAAGTTTCGTGAGCAGGGTATCACGAAAAACCGTGAGTCACGACATTTCGTGAGACAACGTGCGCCGACAGATCTTATGAAGTGATTGTCGCGCCGCGGGTTGCGGCATTGTCGAGCGAACGGCACGCCCGATGCCAGAGGGAAGTCCAGAGCGCCCGGAACTCGCCGGGCGCCGGAACCGACCGGAGAAACACCATGTCCCGCCTCCCCCTCATCGATCCCGCCCACGCCGAAGGCGAAACCAAGGACCTCTTCGACGCCGTCCGCACGAAGATGGGCAAGGTCCCGAACCTCGTGAAGGCGCTCGCGAACTCGCCGGCGCTCCTGAAGACCTACCTCGGCATGAGCGGCGCCCTGGGCGAGTCCCGCCTCTCGGCCCCGCTCCGCGAGCGGATCGCCCTCGCGCTCGCCGAGCTGAACGCCTGCGGCTACTGCCTCTCGGCCCACACCGCCATCGGCGGCATGCTCCGCATCCCCGCGGAGGAGATCGAGGCCGCGCGCCGCGGCGAGGCCCCGGATGCCCGCGACGCGGCGGCGATCACCCTCGCCCGGCAGGTCCTGCTCGAGCGCGGCCACGTGCGCGACGCCCAGCTCGCGGCGGCTCGCGCGGCCGGACTCGACGATCAGGACATCGCCGAGATCTTCGGCGTCGCCCTGCTCAACCTCTTCACGAACTGGTTCAACCACCTCGCGGTGACGCCCATCGACTTCCCCGAGGTCGTCCCCGGCGTCGCCGGCGCGGCGGCGAGCCGCTGAGGAGGACGTCATGAAGTTCATGATCACCATCCTCTCGGACCCGAAGTCCGGGGATGAGGCCCTGGGTCGACTCTTCAACGGGCTCGTGCTCGCCTCCGAGGCGCGCGCCGCCGGCGACGAGGTCGCCGTCCGGTTCGCGGGCGCGGGGACGCGCTGGCCGGAGGAGCTCGCCCGTCTCGGCCACCCGGCGCGGGAGCTCTACGAGGGGCTTCGCGAGATCGTCCAGGGCGCCTCCTGCGGATGCGCCGAGGTCTTCGGCGCGCGCGAGGGCGTCGAGGCCTGCGGGCTCCCCCTGCTCGGCGATCACGCGCTCGGCGCGACCGAGACCGCGAGCCACCGCGAGCCTCTGAAGGCCGGCTACCAGACCTTCTTCTTCTGATGACCCTCCGGGCGGGCGCCGATCCCCGGCGCCCGCCCGACCCTCTCCGGAGACGCGACGTGACCGAGTCCTACCGCTCCTTGATGTTCACGCCCTCCGTGCGCGCCGCGCAGCGCGCGGCCTACGGTCGCGACCAGGTCGCGGCGGAGCTCCCGTTCGAGGGACTCGCGCCCGCGGAGCGCGCCTTCCTCCAGGCGCGCGACTCCTTCTACCTCGCGTCGGTGGGCGAGCAGGGCTGGCCCTACGTGCAGCATCGCGGCGGCCCGCGCGGCTTTCTCCGCGTGCTCGACGAGCGCCGCCTGCTCTTCGCCGATCGCCGCGGCAACCGGCAGCTCATCAGCGTCGGCAATCTCGCGACGGACGATCGCGTCTCCCTGATCGCGGTCGATTACCCGACGCGCCGGCGACTGAAGCTCGTGGGCCGCGCGCGGGTGCTCGATCTCGACGCCCTGCCGCCCGAAGCCTTCGAGCTCGACCTCGAGGGCGCCGACCGCCTGATCGAGATCGAGGTCGTCGGCGTCGACTGGAACTGCCCGCAGCACATCGTGCCCCGCTTCACCGCGGAGGAGGTCGAGGAGTACGTCCGTCCCCTGCGCGACCGCATCCGAGAGCTCGAGTCCCGGCTCTCCTGAGGGCGACGAAGATGCACGTCCGGTGATGGGCGCCGCACGTGCATCCCGTCTCGCCCGGGCGGTCAGCGAGGAAGCGCGCGCAGGAACTCGAGCTCGGCGGGAAGCAGCGAGGGCGCGACGCGCCCCGAGAACTCGCCGTACTCGAATCCGTAGAAGCGGATCGCGAGGGACTCGTGATCGAGGGGAAAGGTGGCGACCCGCCGCTCGGGTCCCGGCTCGCGCAGCGCCTCCGGCCAGTCCTCGGGCGGGAGGAGCTCGTCGTCCTCGCCGAGGAGGACGAGGGTCGGGCCCGCGAAACGCTCCAGCGATTCGGACAGCGTGGGAAGATCGGGCGCGCGGAAGAAGGGCGAGGCGACCGCGCCGAGGAAGCCGCCGAGCTCGCGCGCCAGCGCGTTGCCCTTCAGGGAATCGACGTCGACGGGCGCCGCGAGCACGACCGCGTCGGGTCGCGCCTCCGCGAGGATCGACGACGCGGCGAGAGAGCCGAGCGAGCAGCCGCGCAGGATGACCGTCCCCGCCGTCGCGTCCGGACGCGAGTCCAGCGCCCGCCACATCGCGCGCGCGTCGGCCTCGAGCGCGGTCGCGTCGACCTCGCCCGCCGACGCGCCGACGCCGCGATAGTCGAAGACGACCGACGCGAAGCCCTCGGCCGCGAGCGCCTCGAGGGTCTCGCGGAACCCGCCCAGGCCGCGGAGCCCGTCGGTGAGCGACATGTCGCGCGGCAGGAGGTGGAGGACGACGCCGCGCGCGTCCGCGGCGGGCACCCGGACGCCGCGGAGCGTGACCGCGTCCTCCGTCTCGCAGGCGAGCCGCTCGGTGCCAGCGGGAAAGCGGGCGAGATCGATCTCGTCCCGGCCGACCTCGCTGACGAGGGGCAGCGCGCAGGAGGGCAGGAGTGCGATGAGGGCGAGCGTCGTGAGCCAGGATGCACGTACGGTGCCAGTCACCGGATGTGCATCCCGCGGCATCCGGAGATCGCGAACGGGAGCGCGCTCACGCGAGATGCACATCCGGTGACTGGCACCGTACGTGCATCTCCGCGGCGCGCCGGTCATCGGCCGGTCCGCCGACCCGCCTCATTCACGCGCTGATCGAAGTCCTTGGGGGCGCAGCGCCCCTCACAGAGATCGACGGCGACGGCGCGCTGGCGGCGGCCGGCCTCGTCGAGGGCGCTCGGCTCGGCCGCGATGAGACGCTGCGCCACGCGGAACTGATCGACGGTGATGGACTTCTTGCGGGTCATGTCCGTCAGGGCGTCGATGTGGCCCTTCCTTACCTTCGGATCGACGGGCGCGATCGGCGCGGGCTTCTCGTCGCCGCCGGCCGGTCGTCGTCCGTCGGGTCGGCCGCCGTCTCCGCGACCTCCCTCGCCGCGGCCGCCGCCCGGGTTCCCGCCGCCCGCGCCTCCGCCGCGGTTCGGCGGCGTCGGATCGGGACCGAGGTCGGCCGGACGGGCCGAGCCGTTCGCGATCTTGACGTAGATGTCCTTCCGCCTGGTCTCGCGCGCGTCGAGGCGGACGCCGGTGGTGATGAGAAGCCGCTGGCCCTCCTCGAACTGGTAGGAACTCAGTCCCGCCCGCGCGAGCGCATCGACCTGCTTGCGCGTCGCGACGGGCAGGCCCTGGCGGGTATCGAGGAGCAGCAGGGTCTCGTGGAAGTTCCGCGTGTTCGGACGGGCCGACTCGCCGAGCTCGAGGTAGAGCTTCCGGAGCTGGCGCGACCGGTCGTCGAGGCGTCGCGGATCCCGGCCCAGCACGGTCCGGGCCTCCTCGAGCTGATTCGCCGAGAGGGCGCCGCCGTCCCGGAGTCCCTCGAGGCGCGCGAACACCGCCGCGGGCACCTGGGGCGGAGTCGGATCGGGTCGGCCCCCGCCCGGACGATCGCCGCCGCCGGGCCGATCACCGCCGCCGGGGCGGTCGCCGCCACCAGGACGATCACCGCCACCGGGTCGATCACCGGGACGGTCGCCGCCGCCCGGACGATCGCCGGGACGATCACCCGGTCGGTCTCCGGGACGACCGCCCGGCCGCCCGCCGCCCTGCAGCGGCGCCGCGGCGCGGCGGAACGCGGAGGTCGAGATGTCGCCTCGCGCGAGTCGGATGTAGAGATCGCGGAGGTCGCGATCGTCGCGGTCGAGCTGCCCCACCGGGGTGCGGAAGAGGCGCATGCCCTGCTCGTACTCCTCGCGGCGGATCTCCCGGCGCTGATAGAGCGCCTGCAGCGCGCGCTCGTCCGCCTCGCGCAGCAGGGCCTCGCGAGCCTGGCGGAACTCCCGGACGTCGATCCGGTCGGCGGCGAGGCGCCAGTAGAGGCGGCGCAGCGCGCGGCCGGTCTCGTCGAGCCGGCTGCGGTCGGCCTCGAGGAAGGCCTCGCCCTCCTCGAACTCCTCGCGCGAGATCACGCGGCGTCGCAGAAGTTCACGCAGGTCGCGGACCGGGTCGTCCATGCGTCGATCCCAGCGACCGCGCGAGGCCTCGTCGAGCGCGTCGTCGAGGTCGCGGGAACGGAGCCGTCCCTCGACGAGGGCGATGTAGACCTCGCGGCGTCGCGCGTCCACCGCCGACAGCCGGTCGGGATTCGATCGCACGAGGTCGCGTCCCTCCCGGAACTGCGCCTCGTCGATGCGGCCGGACTTGCGGAGGTCCTGCAGGCCCTTGATGTAGGCCCCGCGCGGTCCGTCCTGGGGCGGCCCGCCCTGCGGGGGCCCCTGGCGCGGCGGTTCCTGGCGCGGCGGCTCCCGGTAGGGATCGGGATCCCGGGGAGGCGGATCCTGGCGCCTCGGGGCCGACTCGCAGGACAGGAAGAAGACCAGCAGGGCCAGGGCGGCCGCCGGGAGGCGGATCGGGTCGTCGGTGCGCATCGCATGCTCCGCGGAGTGGAGTCCGGATTGTCGCAAAGCGCCCCCGCCGCGACCACCGGCGGCCTCGGCAGGAAGCTCAGCCACGATCTCGCCGCGCGGGCCGGGCCGCGCCGCCACTCCGCCGACGTCCGTCGGGAAGACGGCGGCGCGGGGCCCGCGTTGGGACAAAGCGGAAATCGCGGCGAGAAAGAAGGGGGGAGGAGGCCGGGTCCGCGATCGTCGAGCGGCCCTCGCGCTCGCCGGGCGGGATCAGAGATCGAGGTCGTCGGCCTCGGCACTCCGCTCCATGACGAGCTGGTAGCGCGCGCTCGGGTCGCGCCCCATCATCTCCGTCAGCACGCGATCGGTGTCGAGCGCGTCGTCCACCACCACGCGGAACATCGTGCGCGTTCTCGGGTCGAGGGTGGTCGAGCCCAGCTCCTTGGCGGACATCTCGCCGAGACCCTTGAAGCGGGTGATCTCGGGCTTCGCCCGGCCGCCGATGCGCGCCAGCACCTCCTCCTTCTCGTAGTCGTCGGCGACCCAGTGGATCTCCTTGCCGGCGCGGATCTTGTAGAGCGGCGGCTGGCCCAGGTAGACGTGGCCGCGGCGGATCAGGTCCGGGAGGTGACGGTAGAAGAAGGTGAGGAGCAGCGTCGCGATGTGGTGACCGTCCGAGTCCGCGTCGGTGAGGATGATGATCTTGCCGTAGCGGAGGTTGCTCGGATCGTAGTTCTTGCCGATGCCGCAGCCGATCGTCTGGAGGAGGTTCGTGATCTCCTGGTTGGCGACGACCTTCGCGAGCGAGGCGCCCTCGGTGTTGAGGATCTTGCCGCGCAGCGGGAGGACGGCCTGGGTCTTCCGGTCGCGACCCTGCTTGGCCGAACCACCGGCGGAATCACCCTCGACGATGAAGAGCTCGCAGTTCATGGGCTTGCGGTCGGAGCAGTCCGCGAGCTTCTCCGGCAGCTTGAGGCGCGTCGTCGGCTTCGACTTCTTCCGCACCTCGTCCGTCGCGGCGCGGGAGGCGGCGCGGGCCCGCGCCGAGAGCACGACGCGGTAGACGATCGCGTCGGCGACGCTGCGGTTCTCGTTGAGCCAGGACTCGAAGTGGCGCTCGACGACCCCGCCGATCTCGGCCGTGACCTCGGGGTTGTTGAGGCGATCCTTCGTCTGGCCCTGGAACTGAGGCTCGGCGACGTAAGCGGAGACGACGGCGGTCAGGCCCTCGCGGATGTCCTCGGAACCGATCGTGACGCCCTTGGGCGTGAGGTTGTGCGTCTTGATGTAGGAGCGCAGCGCCTTCTGCACCGCCCCGCGGAAGCCGGCCTCGTGCGTGCCGCCCATCGGCGTCCGCACGCCGTTCACGTAGGACGCGATGTACTCGGCGGTCTCGTCCGTCCAGACCATGGCCGCCTCGAAGCGGGGCGAGGCCTCGCTCTCGACCTGGTAGATCGCCTCGGTGGTCGGATTCTTCTTCCGGTCGGCGACGATCTTGCGGAGGAAGTCCGGGATGCCGCCGGGGTTGTGGAAGGTGTGCTTCTCGCCCGAGGCGCGGTCGTCGAAGACGATGCGGAGCTCGCGGTGGAGGTAGCTCTTCGCCTCCAGCATCTCGCGGATCGCGGTCGGCTCGAAGCGGACGCGGGGGAAGATCTGCTCGTCCGGCTGGAAGTGGATCCGCGTGCCGCTGCCCTTCACGTTGGCCTTGGACTTCTTGAGCTTCGTCGTCGCGATGCCGCGCGAGAACTCCATCTCGTAGATGAAGCCGTCCCGCTTCACCGTCGCGACGAGGTGCTTCGACAGCGCGTTGACGACCGAGATGCCGACGCCGTGGAGGCCGCCCGAGTGGGCGTAGTTCTTGCCCTCGAACTTACCGCCCGCGTGGAGCGTCGACATGATGATCTCGAGCGCGGACTTCTTGTGCTTCGGGTGGATGTCCACCGGGATGCCGCGTCCGTTGTCGGTCACCGTCATGCCGCAGCCGTCCTCGTCGAGGACGACCTGGATGGTCGAGGCATGACCCTCCATCACCTCGTCGATCGAGTTGTCGAGGACCTCGGTCAGGAGGTGGTGGAGCGCCTTCAGGTCGACGCCGCCGATGTACATCGCGGGGCGCTTGCGGACCGGCTCGAGGCCCTCGAGGACCTGGATGTCCTTCGCGGTGTAGCTCTTCGTCATGACCTCACTCTCCCCCGAGCGTGGGCAGCTCGATCTCGATCGGCTGCACCGAGGCGAAGCCGCCGCGCTTGATCACCTCGAAGCCCTTGCCGCCGCGGCCCGTGACCTTGTAGCGGCGCGGGTTGACGTTGTGCGGGGTGCCGTTCGTCGTGACCGCGGTGAGGCCGAGATGATCCTTGTCGGTCACCGCGGCCCCGATGACGCGGTCCGAGGCGCCGACCTTCAGCACGTAGACGCCCTGGCCCGGCCCCTCGAGGTAGTTGATCTCCTCGGCCGGGCAGAGGAGGGCGCGCGCCTCGGCGCTGACCGTGATCAGCGTCTCCTTCCCGTGCACGGTGAACACGCGGACGATCTCGTGCCCCGCCTTCAGGCGCGCGAACTTCCGGCCGACTCGCGTCGACGGCTCGGCGAGCGCGAGGAGGCCGAAGCGCATGCCGTGGCCGCTCGTCGTGATCGCGAGTCCGTGGACGGCGGGGCAGTGCTCGGGGTTCTTCGGGGCCGAGATGTCGCCGATCGCCCGGGGGTCGAGCGAGAACATCGCGACGACGCGCTCGCCGTCCTTGAAGCGGAAGAGCTTCTGGATCGGGTCGCCGAAGCCGCGGCTCGCCGGGATGTCGTGGATGCGGGCGGTGTAGGCGACGCCCAGGTTCGAGAAGAAGACGACGCTCGACCGCGTCGAACCCGCGACGAGCCCGAAGACCGCGTCGCCCTTCTTCACCGGGATCTTGTCGACCGACTTCACGCTGCC
This sequence comes from Planctomycetota bacterium, assembly GCA_041402125.1. Taxonomy (GTDB): domain Bacteria; phylum Planctomycetota; family DRQF01; genus JAWKSY01. The sequence continues at coordinate 68,298 of JAWKSY010000013.1, read as the reverse complement.
GACGCGCTTGAGCCAGCCGCCCTCGGAGAGGACGACGAAGGCGTCCTCCTCGACGATGAAGTCGTCGGCCTTGATCTCGACCGCGTCGCTCTCGGCCGGCTCGATGATCCGGGAGCGCCGGTCGTCGCCGTGTTCCTTCGCCAGGACCTCGAGCTCGCCGCGGACGATGCTCCAGAGCGTCGTCTCGCTGGAGAGGATCCGCCGGATCTCCGCCGCGCGCGCCTTCTTCTCGCGGAGCTCGTCGAGGATGCGCTGGATCTCGAGCGTCGCGATCCGGTAGAGCATCAGCTCGAGGATCGCGTTGGTCTGGATCTCGTCGAGGCCGAAGTGGGCCATGAGGCCCTCGCCCGCGTCCTTCTTGCCCTTCGACTCGCGGATGATCCGGATCGCGGTGTCGAGGTCGTCGAAGATCTTGCGGAAGCCCTCGAGGATGTGGATGCGCTTCTCGAGCTGGCGCAGCTCGTACTCGAAGCGCCGCGTCACGACGTCGAAGCGGAAGCGCAGGAAGTGGCGGAGCATGCTCCGCAGGTCGAGCTGCTCCGGCACGGCGATCTCGGTGCCCTCGCGGGGCACGAGCGCCGTCATGTTGTAGTTGAAGTTGCAGCGGAGGTCGGTGTTCTTGAACAGGTAGGCCATCACCACGTCGGGATCGGCGTCGGCCTTCAGCTCGAGGACGATCCGGATGTCGGTGGTGGACTCGTCGCGGACGTCGACGATCTGCGGGACCTTCCGGTCGAGCGCGAGGTCGCGGATCTTGCCGACGACCTCCTGCTTCTTGACCATGTGCGGGATCGTGGTGATCACGATCTGCCGCTTCTTGCCCTTCCCCTCGATCTCGTAGCGGCCCCGCATCGTGATGGGGCCCGAGCCGGTCTCGTAGACCTTCCGGATCTCGGCCTTCGACGCGAGGATGTCGCAGCCCACCGGGAAGTCGGGGCCCTTCACGCTGCGGAGGAGCTGCGCGACCGAGGCCTCGGGATCGCGGATGAGCTGGATCGCGGCCGCGCAGACCTCGCGGAGGTTGTGCGGCGGGATGTTCGTCGCGATGCCCACCGCGATGCCGGTGACGCCGTTGACGAGGAGGACCGGGGCCTGCGCCGGCAGCACGACGGGCTCGACGCGAACGGCGTCGAAGGTGTCGCGGAAGGGCACCGTCTCCTGGTCGATCTCGTCGAGGAGGGTCAGCGCGAAGGGGCGGAGCTTCGCCTCGGTGTAGCGGTAGGCGGCGGCCGAGTCGCCGTCGATCGAGCCGAAGTTGCCGTGTCCGTTGACGAGCGGCGCGCGCAGCACGAAGGGCTGCGCCATCCGGACGAGCGCCTCGTACACCGCGGAGTCGCCGTGCGGGTGGTAGTTGCCGAGCACCTCGCCGACGACCTTGGCGCACTTGAGCTCCTTGCGGTCGGGCAGGAGGCGCAGGTCGGCGTACATCGCGTAGAGGATGCGACGTTGCACCGGCTTCAGGCCGTCGCGCACGTCCGGGAGGGCGCGCGCGGTGATGACGCTCATCGCGTAGTTGAGGTACTTCTGTCGCGCGGCCGTGCGCAGCGCGACGTCGCCGATGGGTTCGGCCATGAAACGTCCTTCTCGGATCAGGAGTCGTCGAATCGCGCGAGACCGCCTCTCGCGCGATCGGGGGCGGCGCGGAGAGTCTACGAAAGTCCGCCGACCTTCGCGCGGAGGACGGCGAGGAAGTCGGCGAGTTCCGAAGCGGCCGGGACGCCGCGCCAGCGCGTGGGATCCCGGCGCGTCGCGAAGGCGTCGCGCAGCTCCCGGAAGGCGCGCGCGCCCTCGTCGCGACGCCGACGGAACTCGGCGTCGAGGGCGAGGAAACCGGTGGCCGTCTCGAGGTCGGAGGCGAGGGCGCGACCGAGGTCTCCGTCGAGTTCGGGGCCCGGACCGGCCTCGAGGGCGGGGGTGCTCCCCCGGGCCTCGAAGTGACGGCGCAGGGCCTCGGCGACGGCGCGCGTGTTCGCGAGGAGGCCGTCCACCGAGCGGCCGGCGAGGTGCGGGGAGAGGAGGGTCGCGACCTCCGCGAGCTCGGCCGGGAGGTCGGGTTCGCCCGCCCAGACGTCGAGGACGAGGCCCCCGAGCCGCCCCGAGCGGCGCGCGGCGACGAGGTCCGCGTTGCGGGCCGTGGCCCCGCGCCCGGTGTTGACGAGGATCGCGCCCCGGGGAAGGCGCTCGAGGAGGGCGGCGTCGACGAGGTCGCGGGTCGGGTGGTCGCCCTCGTTCTCCAGCGGGAGGTGGAGGCTGACGAGGTCGCAGTCCGCGAGGGCGGAGGCGTCGGCGGCGAGCCCGGCGCCGGGCTCGCGGGCGGCCCGCGGCGGGTCGAGGCGCCGGACCGCCAGGCCGAAGCCCTCGCCGGCGCGGGCGACCCGTTCCCCGATGGCGCCCGCCCCGACCACGCCCAGGCGGCGGTCCCGCCAGGGGACCCCGAGCCGGTTCGCGGCGAGGACGATCGCGGTCCAGGTGAACTCCGCCACGCTGGCCGCGCTCGAGCCCGGCGCGGCGGCGAAGGCGATCCCGCGCGCGGCGAGCGCCGCCCGGTCGACGTGATCCACGCCGACCGTGGCCGAGCCGACGAAGCGCAGACGCGAGCCGTCGACGAGGCCCGCGTCGATGCGGGTCGTGGACCGCACGACGAGCGCGTCCGCGTCCCGGACGGCGGCGGCGTCGATCCGCTCGGCCGCGAGGAGGCGGAGCTCGCCGAGGCCGGCGAAGGCCTCGGCGGCTCCGGCCACGCGATCGCCGCAGATCAGGGTGATCGCGCTCACGCGGCCGGCGCTCCCCGCCTCAGTTCGCGAAGGGGCCGTTGTCCACCTTCAGCCGCTTCTGGCGGTTCGCCACCTCGAAGGCCACGAGGAAGTAGAGGCGCGCCGTCGACACGATCTTCTCGAAGTTGATCTTGTCGACGGTGTCCGTCTCCTGGTGGTAGTCGGGGTGGAAGCCGCTGAAGATGAAGGAGATCGGGATGCCCTTCTTCGCGAAGTTGTAGTGGTCGCTCCGCGTGTAGACCGACTCCTCGTCGTACTCGAACACGAACTTGATGTGCTCGTTGCAGGCGAGGATCGTCTCGTGGAGGTCCATCGAGATCCGCTTCGATCCGACGAGGTGGATCGTGTCGACGTTGTCCTTGGCGTAGTCCTTCGGCGGCTTGTGCTCGTTGCGGCCGACCATGTCCATCTGCAGCTCGCAGACGGTCTTCTCGATGGGGAAGATCGGGTGCTCGACGTAGTGGCTCGAGCCGAGGAGGCCCATCTCCTCGCCGCAGACCGCGATGAAGGCGATGCTGCGCTTCGGACGCACCGGGTTCTTCGAGAAGGCCTTCGCGACGGCGAGGAGCGCGGTCGATCCCGAGCCGTCGTCGTCCGCGCCGGGGAAGATCTTCTTGCCGACCTTGCCCAGGTGATCGAGGTGCGAGCCGAGCATCACGACCTCGTCCTTCAGGACGGGGTCGCTGCCCTCGAGCTTGCCGATCACGTTGGGCACGAGGATGTCCTCGCGATCGCCGGCGAGGCGGAGGCGCACCGGAAGCTTGCCGAGCTCGGTCGAGACGCCCTCCTCCTCGGGAACGTCCGCGAGCTTCTCGTCGAGGCCGAGTTCCTTCAGGAGCTCGCCCGCCAGTTCGCGCGAGACGAGCCCCTGCATCGAGAGCTCCGAGGCCGCGACGAGCCGCGTCTGCGGATCGCGCGGTCCGCGGCCCGCGCGCGACGAGACCGTGAGGACGGCGCGGGCCTTCGACTCGGCGAGCTGCTTGCGGATCGGCGCGCGCAGCGTGTCCCGCGAGACGACGAGCGCGATGCGTCCGTCGAGGATCTCCGGCTTCTCGAGCTGCGCCTCGCCGCCGCGCGCGCGGACGAGGACGACCTCGCCGTCGACGTCGCCGGCGCCGAAGGAGAACTCGAGGTCGTCACCCGCCTTGAAGAGCTTCCCCTTCTCGCCAACGCGCAGGGAGGACTTCGCGGGGTCGGTCGTGATGCGCGCGAAGGGCACGTACTGGAAGTAGGTGCCCTGATCGCCGACGGGGATGAGTCCCATCTTCTTGAACTCGGCAGCGACGTAGTCCGCCGCCTTCTGATAACCGGGCTGACCCGTTCCGCGTCCCTCGAACTCGCGGCTCGCGAGCTTCGTGAGCCAGGTGCGACAGGTGCGGACGTCGATCGCGTCGAAGCCCTCCTTCTGATCCGCCGGCGGCGGCGTGGCGCCCGGATACTGCGCGGACACGATCGGCGCGAGGGCGAGGAGAAGGGCGGCGACAGTGATCGAAATCGAACGGTTTCGGAGGAACATCTCGTGCGCTCTCGCTCGATGAAGGGACTTCACGTGAGTGATCCTTTTCCTCGCGCGGGGACCGGTCAAGCGGCGCCTCGAAAGAACACGACTTTTCTTGAGCCCGCGCTCTCGTGACCCGTAAGATCGGCGCTCGTGGAAGCGGTGACGCGTCGCATCAGGCGGCGCGAAACGTGAATCCGCCGGCGCGTCCCGCGCGCCCGAGCGCTCACGATGACGCGAGAGAGAACGAGGCCAAACCAGGTGACTCCGCTTCAGGAAACCGTCTACCGACTCATTGCGGACTACGAGGCTCGCAACGAGCGCAAGCTCTCGGGGCGCGAGCTCTCCGCGATGATCGGCAAGTCCCGCAACCACCTCTCCCAGATCATGAACGACGGCCTCGTCCCCTCGGGCGAGGTCCTGCTCAAGCTGGGCGAGGCCCTCGAGGCCGACGAGGAGACGCAGCGCCAGCTCGTCCTCGACGCCATGCGCACGAAGATCGGCGACCGCGCCCGCGACACCTTCTGGCTGCGCCACGCCCTCGAGCTCACCGACTCGCTCGTCGAACGCGTCGACGGCTTCGAGGAGTTCCTCTCCAGCGCGGCATGCTCGACGACTTCAAGAGCTGGAGGCCGGCCCCGCCCACGGGTCGAGCGAGAACGGCGGCGCCTCCTCCTCGCACGGCTGATCCCGACCCCCGAGGCCGCCCTCGTCCCGTTCGAGCTGCGCGGTCCCTTCCCGGAGTCGACCTCCCGGCGGTGACGCGAGGGGTCCGGCTCGAATCCCGGGTCGCCCGTCCCCGCTCCCGGTTCTCCGACGTCGGCACGTGGCTTGCTCACGCTCCCGCGCCGACCGCGGAGGAGAGGCATGCCCGAGAAGATCGCGATCACCCTCGTCTTCGCCTTCGTCGCGACGCTGCTCGTCCTCCGAACTCCGGGTGCGAGCGCGAATCCGGCCGACCGCGTGGCGTTTCCGGACGGCGAGGACCTTGCGGAGTCCTGGCACGCCTTCCCGACCTGGGGATTCGAGTGGGGGAGTGATCTCGATCTCCCCCGTTGGGCCGGCGGGTGCAGCGACGCCTCGCTCGGTCCGAGCGGCGGTCCCCATCTCGCCTGGACCGGCGCGACGCTCGAGGGACGTCGCGAGGGCCTCTGGATCGGGGTGGACGCGAACGGAGCGCGCCGCGAGGAACGGAGCTACCGCGCCGACGCCCTCTCCGGCCCCTCGCTGATCCGGGACGGAGAGGGGCGTCTCCGCGAACGGGCCGAATTCCTCGACGATCGACTCGACGGCCTCCGGCTCCTCTTCGACGGCGACGGGCGCCTGATCGAGCGCGCGCGCTACCGCGGCGACCAGCTCGACGGTCTGCGGGAGAGGTGGATCGCGGGGCGGCTCCGGAGCCGGCGGTCCTACCGCAGGGGCCGGCTCGACGGCTGGAGCCGGTTCCGGCATCCCGACGGCACCCTCGAGGCCGAGGGAGCGTGGCGCGAGGGGCGGCCCGCCGGAACCTTCCGGAACTGGCACCCCAACGGGCGGCTCCGCGAGGAGGCGGAGTACGCACGCGGCGGCCTCGAGGGGTGGTGGCGCCGGTGGGACGAACGGGGCGCTCTCCTCGCCCGGGGACGGGCCGAGGGCAACCGCCGGGTCGGCCGCTGGTGCTCCTGGCATCCGGACGGGCGGCTCCGCGCGGAGGTGACCTACGTCGACGGACGCCCCGAGGGACGGCGTCGCGTCTGGCGGGCGAACGGCGAACTCGACCTCGACGAGGAGTGGGTCGAGGGCGAGCTCCTCCACGAACGGGACGCCTCACCGGCGGCTCCGGATCGAATCCCCGGAGCGCCCGCGTCGACCCCGCGCTGATTCGGCTCCCGCCGTTTCCTTCCCCTCCCTCCGTTACGCCGTCGTAACCCGCACCATGCGTCGGATCGGGACGATGGACGCAAGTGCCGCCCGGGCAAGGTCTCGCGCGCGGCACGGAGCTTGCTCTCTCCGCCCGGACCCTCGCGGAGGAGAGACATGTCCGGAAAGCTCGGCCTCATCCTCGTCCTGCTCGTCGCCTTCGGCGCGGTGGGACACGTCGCGGAATCCACCTCGCTCCCCGAGGGCGCCTCGGCGCTCGAGGCGCGACCGTCGGGCGTCCGCCCGGCCCGCGTCGACGGCGGCGCCGGATCCGAGAGCGAGGGAGCGGTACCCGCGAGCGACGCGGATCCCGCCGCCGGGACGCTCGCCGAGTCGACCGCCGACTGGCCGGAGAAGCCGATCTGGGGATTCCACTGGAACGACGACCTCGATCTCCCCGTCGAGACCTGGCGCAGCTCGAGCTGCTGCGGCCTCACGAACTTCGTCCCGCTCGAGTGGACGGGAGAGACCGTCGAGGGACGGCGCGAGGGGATCTGGACCGGCACCGACGAGAAGGGCGTCGTCCGGGAACGACGAGGCTACCGCGGCGGGGAACTCTCCGGCCTCTGGCAGACCTGGGACGCCGAGGGTCGCCTGCGCGAGGAAGCGCGCTACCGCGCCGGAGAACTCGACGGCGTCCAGCTCTCGTTCGATGCCGCGGGACGCCTCACGGATCGCTCGCACTACCGGGCGGGAAAGCTTCACGGACGTCGTGAGCGCTGGCGCGAGGGTCGGCTCACCCTCGCCCTGACATTCCGCTCCGGCCGGATCGACGGGACGGAGCGCTGGTGGCACTCCGACGGCACGCTCGAGAGGGAAGCGATCTGGCGGCGAGGCAAGCCGGCCGGGACTTTCCGGGCCTGGTTCGCGAACGGACAGCTCCGGGAGATGGCCGAGTACGCGCGCGGCGGGCTCGAGGGCTGGTGGCGAACCTGGGACGAGAAGGGCGTCCTGCTCGGCGAGGGCCGGGGGGAGGGGAACCGACGCGTGGGCGAGTGGCGCTCGTGGCGCCCCGACGGCCGCCCGCGCGCCGAGGTCGGCTTCGTCGACGGGGAGGCGGAAGGGCCGCGGCGCGTCTGGCACGAGAACGGCGCCCTCCACCGCGAGGAGTTCTACGTCGGCGGCCGGCTCGACGGCTGGCAGCGCGTCTTCGACGACGAGGGCGCCCCGGTGCAGGAGACGCACTGGGCCGCGGGGAAGAAGAACGGTCGCGAGCGCGTCTGGAGCACGGAGTGCATCGAGACCGAGGTGGGCGTGGACGAGGACGGCGATCCGGTGACGGTCGAGTCCTATCGCGACTACCTCTCCGAGGAGACCTGGTATCGCGACGGCCTGGAGGACGGACCGGAGCGGGCCTGGCACGCGAACGGCCGCCTGTCGCGCGAGGGGAGCAATCGGAAGGGTGAGCCCCACGGCATGCTGCGCTACTGGTTCGAGGACGGTCGGCTCTCCTGCGAGTCCTTCTTCGTGGACGGCGAGCACGAGGGGCGTCATCGCGTCTGGCGCGAGGACGGCACGCTCGCGTCGGAGGAGAACTTCCGCCACGGTGACTACGAGGGGCGGAGCCTCGAGACCCACGAGAACGGCCGACCGGCCGTGGAGACGTTCTACGTCGCGGGCGAGCTCGAGGGGCCTCGGCGCGAGTGGAGCGAGAGCGGCGTGCTGCGGCTCGAGACCGCCTTCCTCGCGGGCGAGGAAGAAGGGATCCACCGCGAGTGGAACGCGAAGGGACGCCTCGTCGTCGAGTACGAGATCTCGGCCGGCGACCGCCACGGGCGCTCCCGGACCTGGGACGAGAACGGCGTCCTCCTCGAGGACGAGGACTGGGTGGCGGGCGAACTCGTGCGCGAGCGCGAACTCGCGCCCCCGCCGATCGTCCCCTACACCTGTGGAGCGACCCACCACTGACCCAAGGACGCGCGACCCTCGGGCGTGCGGAAGGAAGGCTCCGGGCGGGCGTCCGGAGCGAGACGCAGGAAGGCCCGGTCGGGATCCCCCGACCGGGCCTTCTCTCGTTCGCGTTCGCGGCCGACGACTCGCGCCGTCGGTCGGATGATCAGTTCTCGAGCGCGCCCTGGAGTCGCGGCAGGACCTCGTGGCCGAGCACCTCGATGGTGCGGAGCTCGTCGCGGGTCTCCATCGCGTTGACGAGCTCGCCGAGGACGCCGAAGAGTCCCGGGATCGCCCCGCCGACCGGCGCCAGCGCGTGGGCCATGTCGGAGATCGCGAGGTAGCCCTCGTCGGCGCGACCGGCCGCGAAGTTCTGGAGAGCGCTGCGGAGCAGCTCGGCGCTGCGCTTGAGCGCGGCCATCGCCGTCTCGTCCAGCGCGGGCGCGACCGCGGCGGGCGCGGGCGTCGGCGTGGACTCCGAGGGCGAGTTCGTCTCGGCGTCGAGCAGCGGCAGGATCTTCGCCGCGAGGCTGTCCGGCTTCTCGATCAGCATCACGATCTGTCCGGTCTCCGGCTCCTCGCGGAGCAGGCGGATGCGCCAGTCGAAGTCGGCGAGGCGCTGGCACCACCAGGCGGTGCCGCGGATCTGACCGGCCGTCTCATCCGTGGACTCGACGCCGGGCACGCTGATCAGCGCGTAGGAGTTCGAGAGGCGGTTGATCTCGTGCAGCAGCGAGGGGATGCGGTGATCCGGCAGCTCCTGGGCGAAGTTCGCGCAGATGACGAGGTCGTAGTAGCCCGCCTCCTGCGGCACCGCGAAGGCGTCGGCCCGCGTGATCGCGGGGTCGGTCCCGGGGGCATCGATGTCGACGCCGTGGGACTCGTAGCCGGCCTCGGCGAGCAGCCGCACCGCCTCGCCGTCGCCGCAGGCGAGGTCGATGACGCTGTGGAAGCGCAGCTCGTTGGTGATCCAGGGGATCAGCATGGCGGAGTGGTTCTTGCCCGCGATCGGGTTGACGTGGGGCGTCATCCCGTGAGCCGAATCCGATCGGACCTCCGGGGTCGTCGTGCTGCCGCTGGCCGCGTGACCGGCGGTGGTCGCCACTTCGGGCTCGGTGCTGATGCGCAACATGCTTCTCTCCTCCCGGCGGATGCGGGTCTGTTCACTCCCTCCGCTGATCGACCGGCGGACGCCCCCGACCTGAGCCCGACCGGGAAAAAATGCAGTCCCCGCCCCCGGGGGCGCCGGGCCCCCGGGTCGGCCCGCAGGACCGGAGAGGGGCCGAATCCGGGCCCGGCGGCCGGTCCCGAGGGCGGCGGGCGGCGCTCCGGACGCTGGAAGCCGCACCCGCGCGGCGTATCATCGACCTCATGAAGTCCATCATCACCGTCAAGTGCCCCGGGTGCCGGGGCGAGCTCGAGATCGACGTGAGCCGGGAGAAGGTCATCTCCCACAAGCGCTTCGTCGACCTGGAAGCGCCGGAGAAGGACAAGGCCGAGATCTTCGACGACGCGGTCAAGCGCGCCCATTCCCGCGAGGACGAGGCCGCGCGCGCCTTCGAGCGCGCGCGCGAGGAGCAGCGGGAGTCGGAGTCGAAGCTCGACGCCCTCTTCGGCGAGATGAAGAAGAAGGTCGAGGAGCAGAAGAAGAAGGGGATCGATCCCGACGAGGGCGACCCCCGCAAGCTCTTCTGGGATTGATGTCCGAGACAGCAGAAGGGACGCGGGAGGGCGACGCCGGCTCCGTGTCCGGCCGCGCGGCGCGCGGCTCCCGGCGCCGCGTCTGGCTGAGCGCCGGCAAGATGATCGCGCTCTCCGCGATCGTCGGTCTCCTCGCGGGCCTGGCCGCGATCGTCTTCGAGTACATCTGGCAGTTCTCCCTCGAGTTCGGGCTCCGCGGACTCGCCGGCTACTCGCCCCAGGCGCCGGCGGGCGAGCCCGACATCCTCGAGCACGCCCATCCCGCCGCGATCCGTCCCTGGATGCTGTTGCTCCTGCCGACGATCGGCGGCGGCCTCGCGGGCTGGATCGCCGCCCGCTTCGCGCCGGAGGTGGCGGGCAAGGGCACCGACGCCGCCATCGCCGCCTACCACCAGGGCGGCGGCCACATGCGCGCGCGCGTCCCGCTCCTGAAGATGCTCGCCACCGCGCTGACGCTCGGCTCGGGCGGCAGCGGCGGTCGCGAGGGTCCGATCGCCCAGATCGGCGCCGGCGTCGGCGCGCTCCTCGCCGAGAAGCTGCACCTCGGCGGTCGCCAGCGCCGCATCCTCCTCGCCGCCGGCATGGGCGCCGGCGTGGCCGCGGTCTTCCGCGCCCCCCTCGCCGGCGCGATCTTCGCGGCGGAGATCCTCTACCGCGACGCCGAGCTCGAGTCCGAGGTCATCCTCCCGAGCTTCGTCTCCGTGACCGCCGCCTACTGCCTCTGCGGGGCCTGGTTCGGCTCCTTCACGAGCCTGTTCGCCCTGGCGGAGCCGCCGCGCTTCGACGATCCGCGCCAGCTCGGCGCCTACACGATCATGGGGCTCGTGATCGCCGTCGTGATCCTCGGCTTCATGCCCTTCTTCCACGGGACCTGCCGCGCCCTGAAGAAGATCCGCGTCGCGCCGGCGCTGCGCGCCGCCGCCGGCGGTCTCGCGGTGGGCCTGATCGCGATCGGGCTCTGGAAGGCGCTCGACGACGAGCGCGCCCTCAACGTGATGGCGCTCGGCTACGGGATGCTCCAGGAGGGCTTCTCCGAGAACGTCGTCGGCTGGAGCGGCGCCGGTCTCTTCCTCGCGGTGGCCCTCGGCAAGCTCCTGACGACGACGCTCAGCATCGGCTCGGGCGGCAGCGGCGGCTTCTTCGGCCCCGGCATGGTCGTCGGCGGCTGTCTCGGCGGGGCGGTGGGCATCGCCTGCCACGAGCTCGGCATCGCCGGCGATCCGGCGCAGTTCGAGCTCGCCTCCTTCGTCCTCGTCGGCATGTGCGGCTTCTTCGCGGGGGCGGCGAAGACGCCGCTCTCGACGATCATCATCGTCAGCGAGATCACCGGATCGCACGAGCTGCTGCTTCCCGCGATCTGGGTCTGCATGATCACCTTCACGCTCACGTCGTCGGTCGCGCTCTACTCGGGCCAGCCCCGCACGAAGGCCGACTCGCCCGCGCATCGCGGTCTCTTCCGCGTGCCGCTCCTGCAGGACATGACGGTCGCGCAGGTGATGGAGAGCGAGCGCAGCTTCCCGACGGTGACGATGGGCGCCCCGCTCGGAGACGTCTTGAAGCTCGTCGCCGACACGCACGCCGATTACTTCCCGGTGCTCGACGGCCCCGAGGGCCGGCTCGTCGGGATCTTCTCCGCCCACGACGTGCGCAGCTTCACCTACGACGACTCGCTGCACCGTCTCGCCGTCGCGGCCGACATCATGACGACGCAGATCATCTCGGTCGCGCCGACCGACGATCTCCACACCGCGCTCGAGCGCTTCAACACCAAGAACATCGACGAGCTCCCGGTCGTCGATCCCGAGGATCCGACGCGGCTCATCGGCATGCTCCGCCGCCGCGCCATCACCCGCGCCTACCAGGCTCGCCTCTCGCCCGAGTAGGTCCCCCGGGAAGACCCCCGGCGGTGGGGGTCGGGGAAAGCCCTCAGACCCCGGGGATGCGACGTCCTGTCGCCTCCCGGGGCCCCGCCGGGGTGCTACCTTCGCTCATGAAATCCCCCGCCCCGAGCTTCGACCTCGCGACCACCCTCGCGGACCACCCGCTCTCCCGCTCGCTCCGCGACGCCGAGAGCGTGCGCATCTTCATGGAGCACCACGTCTACGCGGTGTGGGACTTCATGAGCCTGCTGAAGAGCCTCCAGGCGGACCTCTGCGGGACGACCCTCCCCTGGACCCCGCCGCGCGATCCCGAGGCCGCGCGCTTCGTGAACGAGATCGTGCTCGACGAGGAGACCGACGAGGTCGCCCCCGGCCGCTACCTCTCGCACTTCGCCTGGTACCTCGAGGCGATGGAGGAGATGGGCGCGAGCCTCGCCGGCATCCGCTCCCTCCTCGCCGTCCTCCAGCGCGGCGCCCCGCTCGCCGAGGCCGCCCGCGGCGCCCCCGCCATTCCCGAGCCGGCCCGCCGCTTCCTCCTCGTCAGCGCCGAGGTCCTCGACGAACCCCTCGCCGTCCGCGCCGCCGTCTTCCTCCGCGCGCGCGAGTCCATCATCCCGCGCCTCTTCGCGCCCATCGTGCGCGAGCTCGCCGCGGGCGGCCTCGCCTGCCCGACCCTCCTCGCCTACCTCGAGCGCCACATCGCGGTCGACGGCGAGGACCACGGCCCCCGCGCCCACGCCCTCGTCGACCGCCTCCTCGCCGCCGCCCCCGAGCACCGCGAGCGCGCCGAGTCCGTCGCCCTCCGCGCCCTCGAGGCCCGCCAGGACCTCTGGAACGACCTCCACTCCGCGGTTCGCGTCAGCGCGGACTGACGACACGGCTCCGCGCCTCGCATCGACCCCGCCCACGGACCGCCGCGATTTTGCCCGCACGGAGCGTGAATCGCGGCGATTCTTCCATCACTCGGCCGCCGCCCCCGTATCAGTCCTTGCGCCCGACCCCTCGGGGCCGGCGCGGTCGGTTCGGAAGGCGGAGCGGTCGGGAGCGGGTCTTCGCCGAATGAACCGAACCGGGGAGGCAGCGGATTCAGTCGCCCGCTGCCTCCCTCCTATTCTCCATCTTCGGGTGTCGTCTCTTGCGCTCGGCGAAAGAGCGCTTCTCGGGTCGGGAACCGAAGCAGGGGCAAGGCCCTTGGTGTTGCTCAGCTTCGCCTTCATCTCCGAGCATGTGGCCCGTCTCTCCCTGCAGAATCAGAACCTCACGGTCCAAGCGATGAAGATCGTCGGAATGAGTCCAATCGCGCAGGGCATCGTCCATGAGCGTAGGACATCATGGGATCGTCGATTGGTCGCCGCGATTCGAGAAGGCGATGGAAGTCGAGCCTAGCTGATTGAAGGAGACCATGTACTCGGAAGGCTGAAGATGTTCGGGTCGAACGTCGCCAGCGGGTAGCGCCATGACCGATGGCGGTGTGTCTTCCTTGACGAGATAGAACCAGTAGTTCGGGCGTGCTCTGCTATTCAGCCACTCTGAATGGGTGAGAAAGAACCGAGGGCTCCCCGAGATATTCTTGACCTCGATCTGCTTCTCGGTTCCATCGGTCTCGAAGGAACGAAGATCAAACCCGAGGCCGGGGCGGTCAGAGACGAGCTCAACTGCGTCCGCGAGGTCTGGCCGACCTGAAGTACGAAGCTTCGCCGACTCCGCTTCGAATGCGATCAGCTCCGCGCGCCTTCCGGCGTCGCGCTTGAGTGAGTCCAACCGACTCTGGTCGACGACCGGAGCGTCGTCGCGCCGTTCGAACCTGTTCGACGGACCCTCAGTGCAGAAGTGCCCATCGAACGGGTGGATCAAGGGTGATCGGCTTGCCGCTTCCGAGGTGTCGGTCGTCCCGAGAATCCAGCAAAATGAGTGGGCATCGAGGAGCGTGGCGTCACGGATGCCGGCGTGGCGCAACTCCTCCTGAATTTCGCGCATGATATCGAGAAACGCCTGGTAGTTGCCCCACTCGCATCGACCCCTCGTGGTCAAATTTGCGCCGAGGTCACGCAGGACGCGGTCGAAAGTACTCGTGCGAATCGGGAGAAACCGGTGCGAGTCCGCGAGGAAGTACAAGTAGGCGAGTAGCTCGTATCGCTTGCCGCACAATCCAACCAGACCTTCGAAGGTCGCCTCGTCAGTTCGCCTATTGCGATAGAGACCGAACAAGAGTGTCTCGATATGAGCGCGCTTCTGGTCGTCCTGCCGGGCTTCCAGCATGCGGTGGTGGGCTCGGCTCTTCGGGCCTTGGCGCGGCTGCCACTGGACGAGGTTGTTGCCTTCAAGAGCAATTGCTGCAACGACCTTCTCGAGAATCTCACCCGAACCGATTGACCTCTCGCTCCAGTCCTCGAGCGTCAGGGCACGACGAGCATTCTCGTGAATTGCTCGCTTGTAGCCCTCTCCTTTCGATGCAGCCGAATTCGGATCCGCGAAACTCTGCAGCCGATTGCCACTCTCAGCTTCCTCGATGGATTGGAAGCGCTCGTAGGCTCCCCGAAACTCGTAGGGTGAAATGTGCATGCCGGCTGGACTCCATCAACGATGCGAAGTGGACGAGAGTCGCGGACTATATGGTCTCAGCCGCGTTGACCCCGCGTAGCATTCTATGATTGCCAACACCGCTGGACGCGTATGCACCATTCTCGCTGACTGCCGAGGGCGTGAGGGGGCTCGACGCTGACGTCGGGGCGATTCCGTCGGTAGTTGGGGCCGCCGCAGGACGTTAGGTGCTACGCTCCAGTGCGCCCGAGAGGAGGAACGGATGAGCAAGCGGAAGTTGTTGGGGGCCGCCCTGGTTCTGGGCGGGGTGGTGCTGCTGGTCTACGGCTTCCGGGCGAAGGACTCCTTCGCGTCGGAGGTGAAGGAGGCGATCGACGGGACGCCGACGGACGAGGCGGTGTGGTATCTCGCGAGCGGGGCGGTGGCGGTGCTGGCCGGGCTCGGACTCGCGATGACCGGCGGCCGGAAGTGAGCGCGGCCCGTCGCGGGTGACCCCCCGGAAGCGGGCGGATAGGATGCTCTCCATCGAGTCGATGGGAGCCGGGCCGTGCGCGCGACGATTCTTCTCTTGGTGATCGCGATGGGGACGGCGGCCGCGCAGGCGCCGGAGGCGTCGCTCGAGGTCCGGATTGGTCAGGAGGCGCGGCTCGACGCCGCGGTGCCGACGCCGCGGAGCGTGTTCGGCTGGCCCGTGGGGACCTGGCACCTCAGGCATGACCAGCTCGTGCGCTACTTCGAGGTGCTGGCCGAGGCCTCGGATCGCGTCTCGCTGGTGCGGATCGGGGAGACGCACGAGGGGCGGCCGCTCGTGCTGGCGATCATCACCTCGCCCGGCAATCACCGCGATCTGGAGAAGATCCGGCAGCGGCACCTCGCCTGGGCGGACCGGCCCGAGGGGAAGGGGGCGCCCGGGGAGGAGACGCTGGTGGCCTGGCTGGGCTACGGCGTCCACGGCGACGAGCCGAGCGCGAGCAACGCGGCGCCGCTCGTGGCCTGGCGACTCGCGGCCGATCGCTCGCCCGAGGCCGAGGCGCTGCTCGAGCGGACGGTGGTGATCCTCGATCCCTGCCTGAATCCCGACGGCTTCGCGCGCTTCGCCCAGTGGGCGAACGGGAATCGCGGGCAGGTGCTGGTGGGGGATCCCGAGCACCGCGAGCATCGACAGCCCTGGCCGGGCGGCCGGACGAATCACTACTGGTTCGATCTGAATCGCGACTGGCTGCTGGCCGCGCACCCGGAGAGTCGCGCGCGGTTGGAGTGGTTCCATCGCTGGCGGCCGAACCTGTTGACCGACCACCACGAGATGGGGACGGACGCGACCTTCTTCTTCCAGCCCGGCGTGCCGAGCCGGACGAATCCGCTCACGCCCTCGCGGAACCAGGAGCTGACGCGCGAGCTGGCGAACGACCACGCGAAGGTGCTCGACCGGCGCGGGACGCTCTACTTCAGCGAGGAGCGATTCGACGACTTCTACTACGGGAAGGGCTCGACCTACCCCGACGTGCACGGCGGGGTGGGAATCCTCTTCGAGCAGGCCTCGAGCCGCGGGCACCTCCAGGAGTCAGTGAACGGGGAGCTGAGCTTCCCGCGAACGATCGAGAACCAGTATCTCGTCAGCTTCTCGTCCCTGACCGGCGCCCACGCGCGGCGCGAGGCGCTGATCGCCTGGCAGCGGGAGTTCTACCGCAGCGCGCGCTTCGAGGCGGCCGCCGACCCCGTGAAGGGCTGGGTCTTCGGGGACATGGAGGATCCCTCCCGCACGGAGGAGATGCGGGCGCTGCTCGCGCGGCACCGGATCGAGGTCCGCGCGCTCGCGCGCAACTTCGAGAGCGGCGGGCGGAGCTACACGAAGGGGGCGGCCTACGTCGTCCCGGCGGCCCAGCCGCAGTACCGGCTCGCGCGCTCGCTCTTCGAGCGCCGGCTCGAATTCACCGATCCGACCTTCTACGACGTCAGCGCCTGGACCCTGCCGCTGGCCTTCGACATGCCCTTCGCCGAGATCGACGCCGCGACGAAGATCGAGACGCTGCTGGGGGAGGTCGCGAGCGCACGCACCCCGACGACGCGTCGGATCACCCGGGCGGACGACGACGTCGCGCTGGCCTTCGACTGGCGCGACTCGGAGGCGCCGCGCCTCCTGGCCCGGATCCTCGCGGCCGGGCTCGCGCCGCGCGTCGCGACGGCGCCGCTGCTGGCCGAGACCGGCGACGGGCTCCGTCGCTTCGCGGCGGGGGCGATCGTCCTGCCCTACGGGGTGCAGGGGCGGGACCGCGCGGCCGCGGATGCCGCGGTCGGGCGGGCGCAGGAGGGACTCGGCATCGAGATCCACGGGATCCGCACCGGACTGACGCCGGAGGGACCGGACCTCGGCTCGGGCGGACTCGTCCCGGTCGACGCGCCCGCCGTCGCGCTCGTCGTGGGGGCCTCGGTCTCGGCCTACGACGCCGGCGAGATCTGGCACCTCCTGGACGCGCGGATCGGCCTCCCGGTGACGCACCTCGACGCGGCGCGCGTCGCGAGCGCCCGCCTGGGGCGCTACTCGCACATCGTCCTCGTCGGCGGCAGCCACGCCGACCTCGGCGCGACCGCGCGCGAGCGCCTCGCGGCCTGGGTCCGCGACGGCGGCGTGCTCGTGGCGACGGAGGGGGCCTGCGCCTGGGCCGGGCGCGAGATCCTGAAGCTCGAGGAGAAGAAGGGGAAGTCGTCGCCGGCCGAGAGCGCGCCGCCCGAACACCCGGACTTCGAGTCGCGGCCGGCCTGGAGCGACCGGGGCGCGCGCCGCGCCGAGCGCCTCGTGGCGGGCACGATCTACCGGGGGCTCATCGACGCGAGTCACCCGCTCGGCTTCGGCTACGAGGACGGCGAGCTCTTCCTCTTCAAGACGAGCTCCGCCGTCATGCCGCGGGACGCGCAGGACTACGCGGACGTCGTCGTCTATCCGAAGGAGTCGCCCCGCATGGCGGGCTACGCCTCGGCGGCGAACGACGCGCGGATCGCGGGCACGGCCGCCGTCAACCTGCGCCGCCTGGGGCGGGGCGCGGTGGTGCGGATCCTCGACGACCCTGCCTTCCGCGGGTACTGGCTGGGCACGACCCGCATGTTCATGAACGCGATATTCTTCTCCGGCGCGGCCACGGGCGGCGGCGGCGACGATGAGGTCGAGGGGCACTGATCCGCGGGGATCGGCGCCGGCAGCGAGAGCGCAGCGGAGGACTCGGGCCATGTCGGACATTCGCGGCACCGATCGCAAGCCGATCGACTTCGTCGTCCAGACCGAGGACCCGGTCTACGAGGTCGACACCGCGATGGGGAAGGTCACCATCGCTCCCTATCAGCCCGGCGACGAGGCGGCGATCCTCGAGTGCTGGAACCTCGTCTTCCACTGGGACCACCGCGGACTCGAGCAGTGGAACTGGGCCTTCCGCGACAACCCCAACGGCATCCACGCCTGGCTCGGCAAGCTCGACGACGGCCGCGTCGTGAGCCAGTTCTGCGGTCTCCCCGTCCGCGCGAAGGTCGGGGACGAGACCTTCACCTTCGCGCAGATCGTGGACTCGATGGTCCATCCGGAGTGCCGCTCCGGCCTGAAGAAGCGGGGCGTCTTCGGCCGCACGCTCCTCGCCTTCGCCTACGCGCTGGGCGGACGCGATCAGGAGCTCGTCCAGTTCGGCCTGCCGAATCCGCCGGCCTATCGCCTCGGCGTGCAGACGCTCTACTACGTGCCCCTGATGAAGAGCTACGTGCACGCGAAGCGCGTCGAGCCGGAGGAGGGACTCCCCGAGCTCCCGCCCTCGATCCGCGCGCTCCGCGAGGTCTACTCGGCGCATCGCGTCGAGACCTTCGACGCCGAGCACGAGGCGCTCTTCGCCCGCGTGCGGGCCCGTCACGACGTCATCTGCGAGCGCGACGCCGTCTACCTCGACTGGCGCTATCGCGCGAACCCGAACTGGAAGTACGAGAGCTACGCCGTCCGGACGCCCGACGGGCATCTCGTGGGGTTGGCGGTGACGCGCCGCGACTGGCTCGGGCAGCCGCAGCTCGCGATCGCGGAGTGGCTCGTCGACGACGCCTCGCCGGGGGCGGCGCCCGCGCTGCTCAAGCTCTGCGAGCACGTCGCGCGGCGCGACGGGCAGGAGAAGGTCATCGCCTACTTCAACCCGGTCGCCGACGAGGCGCGCGTCTTCGAGGACGCCGACTACGATCTCGAGGCGACGCAGTTCCGGCTCGTGGCGCACAGCTACGATCCCGCGACGGTGACCGAGGGTCACCTCAACCGCCACTGGTACTACACGCTCGGCGACTTCGACGTCGTCTGAACCCCGACCCGGGCACGGCGTTCGAGGGCGACGTCTCCGTCGTCCGCCCGGCGCCTCGCCGCGTCTGGCGGTCGGAACGAGGAAGGTCCGGACGCCCGGGGCTCGTCGGGCGAGCCGCCGGGACGGGCGGCGGAGACACCTTCATCCGGGATCAGGCGGCGGGCGCGAGCTCGCCGAGGAAGCGTCGCGTGTCCCGCGCGAAGATGAGCGCGTCGAGATAGGCGTCGCGGAGGTCTCCGGGCGTGAGTCCGGGGCAGACGGCGTCCTCCCAGATCGAACGCTCGTAGGCGCGGGCGGCCTCGAGGACGAGGCCGCGTTCGCCGGTGCCCTCGAGCAGCGCGTCGCGCAGGCCCTCCTCGAGCGGCAGGCGCTCGAGGATGCGGTGCATGTCCTGCCCGAGGAAGACGTCGAGCATCGAGAGCAGACCCGCCGTGAAGTGCGACTCCGGTTCGGCGCAGCCGAGCCGGCGCGCGAGCTGCTCGCACATCTTCGCCCGGACCATCGCGGTCGTGACGACGGCCTGGGGGCGATCCGAGACGGCGGACAGGATCACGAGATTCGACCAGGTCCGCGTCCAGCGGATGCCGAGCATCGTCACCGCGTGGCGGATCGAACCGATCTCGCGCTGCAGCGAGAACATCGCCGAGTTGATGTAGCGCAGGAGCTTGTAGGACAGCGTGATGTCCTTCGAGATCGCGGACTCGAAGCGGTCGATGCCCGCCTCGGGATCGTTGACGACGCTCAGGAGCTCGAGACGCGCGATCTGGTCGACCGGCAGCTCGCCGGATTCCAGCCGCTCCGGTTCCTGGAGGAACTGCCCCTGGTAGCGATCGGCGCCGATGCTCACGCAGCGCTCGAAGCGCTCGCGCGTGTCGACGTTCTTCGCGATGACGCTGATGCCCTGACGGTGGAGCGTTCCCACGCGGCGCGAGAGGAAGTCGAGGCCCTCCTCGTCCGCGGCGTCGATCTTCACGCCGCTGGCGAGCGCGAGCATCTCGGCGCCGGCTCGGCGGCCGGGCGGAAGTCGTCGAGGACGAAGCGGTAGCCGTCCCGCACGAGACGATCGATGCAGGTGCGCAGCGTGGGGTCGAGCGGGAGGTCGGCCGGGATCTCGAAGGCCACGCGCTCGTCCGCGAACAGGGTGGCGCAGCCGGCGAGGAGGAAGTCGCGGTCGACCGCGAGGTAGGCCGGCTGGGACGAGGAGACCTCCTCGAGTCCGAGCTCGATGAAGGTCGTCCAGAAGCGCGCCGCGACGTCGGGCGCGGGCGCCGCCTCGCCGTCGTCGCCGGAGCGGGCGGCGAGGAGCTGGTAGGCGCGGACGTCCATCTGCGCGTCGAAGAGCGGCTGCCGTCCGATCCAGGTCGGGATGTCGCCTCTGTATTCGCCCATGCCGGACCTCCTCGCATGAAGATCGGCCGGCACGGGGGTGCAGATGAAGGCGACATGAAGATGCGACTCCGCCCGGGTGGGGGCGGAGTCGCGCCCTCGGTGAGGTCAGAGGATCTCGAAGCGGATGGCGTTGGAGATCCGGATGACCGAGACGCTGTTGAACATGACGGCCTGCAGGGTCGTCACGAAACCCGGCGGGAAGGCCGGGGTCGTGAGCTGGATCACCTGGGTGCCGGACGGCGTGGTGTTGAAGAGCGAGTTGACGAAGTCCGGCCGGTTGCCGTCGGCGAGGATCGAGATGCCGGTGGGGATCCCGTTCATCGGGTCGATCGCGCCGCCGATGTCGAGCTGTCCGACGGGGAAGGCCGCGGCCCCGGGGTTGAGGTTGCCCGCGATGAGGAGGAGCGGCTGGTTCGGCTCGCCCTCGAAGACGAAGACGAGCGGCGAGCCCGGCGTCGCGCTCGTGAAGAAGGGGCCGGCCTCGTCGCCCGGCGTTCCCACGGCGTTCCCGTTCGCGTTGGTGGCGTCGTTCAGGTCCATGCGGGCCGCCCCCGCGAGCCCGCCCTCGCCGGGTCCCGGCACGACCGGCCCGTAGATGCGGACGCGATCGAGGAGCAGGCCGTCGTTGCTCGCGAAGCCGAAGTCGTCGCGGTGGCGGATGATGATGCGGTAGTCGCCGGCGTTGCCGCTGCCCGGCGTCGCGAGCGTGGGGTGCGCCGCGAAGAAGGCCGCGTCGAAGACGAACTCGACCTCGCGCCAGGTCTGCGGCGAGACGACGGCCGCGTGCCAGTCCGCGAGGTGGACCTCGAGGAGCCCGTCGAGGCCGGCGAGCCCGGTCGAGACGCCCTGGCGATCGACTCCGTTCCCGGGCGTGACGCCGTCCTGGAAGGCGATGACGTCGTCCGCGTCCAGCTCGTCGCCGTTGGAGTAGAGCCACATCCGGACGCGGAACTCGCCCGATCCCACCTGCTGGGCGATGGCGTCGCCGTCGATGTGGAGGACGAGGTCGACGCGGGCGCTGACGGTGTTCGCGGAGCTGTCGAACATCGCGACGGTGGGGCCGGAGTTGAGCGTGGGGTCGGCGTAGAGGGGGCCGGCGGAGAAGCTCCGCGGGTCCACGGTCTGGAAGCGCGACGCGGGGTCGGGCAGACGGATGTCCCAACCGTGGGCGGGATCGGCGGTCGTGCCGTTGACGGAGACGGGACCTTCGAAATCCTCGGCGAAGCCGATGCTCTGCGGGACGATCGTCACGGGCTCGGTGACGGTGATCGTCGTGATCATGCTCGCGTTCGCGCCGCCGCAAGCGTCGAGGAGCGTGAGGATGACGTCGAAGGTCACGGAGGCGCCCGGCGGCGTGCCGGCCGGCGTCGTGAAGACGTGCGAGACGTTGTGATCGCCGCTCGTCTGGGCGCCGAACATCCCCGTGGCGTCGAAGTCCCAGGTGCGCGAGACCAGCGTGCAGTCACCCAGCGAGGTGTTCGTGAAGTTGACGACGAGGGGTGAGAGGCCGCTCGTCGCGCTCGCGGTGAACGTCGCGGTGGGCGGCAGGCCGTCCACGTCGGTCAGGGACTGGAAGCGGTTGAGCGTCCCCGGCGAGCCGTCGCCGTCGGGGAGCATGGTCCAGTCCGCGGCCGAATCGGTGTCGACGCGGCCGTGCCGGACGTGGGCGTCCAGGGAGTTGACGCCGCCGAGCAGGGGGCTCGCGACGCCCGACCACATCGCCGTCGTCGGCGAGGGCGTGGGCAGACCGAGGTAGGTCGCGGCCTCGAAGGGGCAGAGGAAGAGGTTCGGGTTGCCGTGGGCCCAGTAGTCGATGCCGTTTCCGGCCGCGTCGGCGAGGAGGGCCGAGCCGGCCTCGCCCGAGTTCCAGGTCACGTTGAAGCCGAAGGCGAGCTTCATCACTCCGGCGGGGACGAGCGGCTGGGCCGCGGTCGGATCGTCGGTGAGGACGAGGACCTCGTCGGGGGCCAGCACCACTTGGCCGGAGCCCGCGGTGCCCGGGAAGGTGAAGACGGTGCCTCCCGGATTCTGGATGTCCTCGAACCAGAGGAAGCGCCAGCCGGAGAGGTCGACCGCGCTCGCGGAGAGGTTCGCGATCTCGACGTAGTCGGCGCTGACGCCGGTGTTCACCTCGTTGATGACGACCTGCGCCGGCGCGGAGATCGCCGCGATGAGGAGGGCGAGGGCGACGAGTCCGGGTGACGTTCTCATGCTGCGGCTCCCGACGGGATTCCGGAATCCGGACCGCCGGGCGGGGCGATCGGAGTTTCCTCGCGGAGGGCGAGGGCCCTAGACGATACGGCATGCATGCTCCGCGCGACAAAAGCATGCGCGCGGGATTTCGGAGCGACGGGATCCCCGCGCCGGGGAGCCGCGCCCCCTCCTTTCCCTTCGCGCCGCGCGCGGTAGGATCCGGCATGGTCGACGAGGTCATTCAGGGCGAGGGACGACGGCTGGATTGGGTGACCCTGCCCTTTTCGCGCCTCGGGGTCCTGCGCCGCTTCGGACTTTATCTACCAGCGGGTTACGGCCTCGCGCCGCGTCGCTACCCGGTTCTCTATCTCTTCCGCGGCCACGAGACGGAATGGGTCGGCGACCAGGACGGGCGACCGGGGCTCACCGCGATCCTCGATCGCGCCATCGCCACCGGTCGGATCGACCCGCTCGTCGTGGTGCTCCCCGGCTTCATGGACCGCTCGCGGATGCACCAGGGCGTCCCCGTCGACTGGAGCGCCGACGCCGAGGAGGCGGGGCTCGGGAACGGTCGTCTCTCGGCCCACTTCTTCGAGATCAAGAGCTGGGTCGAGGAAAACCTCCGCGTGCGCGTCGGGCCCCGCTCGACCGGCCTCGACGGCTTCAGCATGGGCGGCTACTCGGCGGTCCTGCTCGGCACGCGGCATCCCGAGCACTTCGGATCCGTGGGCGCCTACGACGGCTCCTTCATGTGGCCCGGTCAGATCGACCCGCGCCGCGGCCCCGCCGGCCGCGCCGACCGGCTCTGGTTCTCCGAGACCTGCGCGCCCTACTTCTCGCGGGACGGACGCTGGGATCGGGCGAAGATGGAGCGCCACAACCCGATCACGCTGATCGAGACCGCGCGCGGCCGGCGCTTCGCCGCGCTGAAGCGCAGCGTCTTCCACGTGCGCGCCGCGGGCACCGAGCGCGTCGGCAACCTCGACCGGACGCGCGCGCTCGTCGACGCCCTCGAGAGTCGGGGGATCGAGCTCAGCTTCGAGGGATCCCAGCTCGTCCTCGCGCGGCGGGCCCGCCACACCTGGTACTGGGCCGACCGTCACCTGGAGGGCACGCTCCAGCTCCACGACGAGATCTTCCGCCGCGACGAGATCCGCGGCTGGACCGGCGTCTTCTGATCCCCGGGGGGAATCAGCCGTCGTGGTTGGCGAGCAGCAGGTCCTGGACGTGCTGGATCGAGGTCGCGGCGAGGTCGAGGTTGGGCGTGGTGTCGAGCAGGCGCTCCGGCGCGGTGTAGCCGTCGAGCAGCGCGATCACCTTGAAGCCGCAGTTCTTCGCGAACTCGATGTCGGGCACCCCGTCCCCGACGACGAAGGTCTCCTCCGGGGAGGCGCCGGTCTGATCCAGGATGTAGGTGCCGAGGCGGGCGTCCGGCTTGTAGGGGAGCGGGATGCCCTCGTCGTCGAAGCCGCCGCGGCCGAGGACGAGGTCGAAGACCTTGTCCAGGTGGAGGGCCTTCAGGACCTCCTTGGTGATGGCGTGCGGCTTGTTCGTCAGGACGACCTGCGCCGTGCCCTGCTCCTGCCAGTGCTTGAGGATCGGGGCGACGCCCTTGCGCAGGGTGGTCTTGACCACCGGGTACTCGGAGTAGATGTAGCGGAACTGGTCCACCACCTCCTCGACGTCGGCGGCGCTGCGCGGCAGGCGCTCGCTGGGGCGGAGCGCCACGTCGTCGACGATGCCGAAGATGGCGCGCTCGATCAGGGCGTTGGCGCCGTCACCGAGGAAGGCCCGGATGTGACCCTCCTCGAGGGGCGACATGCCGAACTTCCAGCGGACGCGGTTGACGACGTAGGCGATGTCCGGAGCGGAGTCGATGAGGGTGCCGTCCAGATCCCAGATGATGCACGACACGAAGCTCACGGCGTTCTCCTCCACACCCCAGTCGTTGAGAGGATGACACGCGGAAGGCCAATCCTCAACGCTCGTTCCGGCCGTTTCCGGCC
This sequence comes from Planctomycetota bacterium, assembly GCA_041402125.1. GTDB lineage: Bacteria > Planctomycetota > DRQF01 > JAWKSY01. The sequence continues at coordinate 44,211 of JAWKSY010000013.1, read as the reverse complement.
CTCGCGGCCGGCCCCGGGGAAACCGCGTGCTTGCCCGGCGGGCCCCGCGGGTGAGAATGGGCCATGGCACTCGAAGAACACCTGCCCGAAGGCGTCACGCCTCCCGACCTTCCGTCCTCCGAAGCCGGTTTCTGGACCTTCTTCTGGGACCGCGACATCACCCCCTGGGACCTCGGCGAGGCTCACCCGGAGTTCCGCCGGCGCGCCGACGAGCTGTGCGACGACCGGGCCGACGGCGAGCGCGGCGAGGCGATCGTGCCGGGCTGCGGCGCCGGCCACGACGCGATGCTGCTCGCCGGCCTCGGCTGGGCGGTCACGGCGATGGACTTCGCCGCGCCCGCGGCCGGGATCGACGTCGGGCTCGCCGGCGCCGGGGGGCGCTACCTCCGCGAGGACGTGTTCGCCCACGCCGACGAGGGGCGCTACCGGCTCTGGCTCGAGCACACCTTCTTCTGCGCGATCCCGCCGGAGCGCCGCGCCGACTGGGGCGCCGCGGCCGGGCGCCTGCTCGCCCCCGGCGGGCGGCTCGCCGCGCTCGTCTTCCCGGTGGGGAAGCCGGCGGAGGAGGGCGGTCCGCCCTTCGGCCTCACCGTCGCGGACATGAGCGCGGCGCTGGGAGAGCGCTTCGAGCTCGTCCTCGACGAGGAGGTCATCGACCGGGCCGAGAGTCGCGGGCGCGCCGAGCGCTTCGCCATCTGGAGGCGCCGGGATTCCTGAGGGTTTCCTGACGGGATCCCGCGCCCGGCGGTGATCGAGGGGAGAACGCACCGCCCGCCGCGCGACGGCGGCGGTCTCCCTCGGGTCCCGGAACCGGAGTCCCCGCCATGTCCGACGCCGCCGCCCTCCACGCCGCTCTCGAACGCGACGCCGCCTTCCTCCGCCGCCTCGCCGGCCGGTTGGTGGGTGATGCCGCCGAGGCCGAGGACCTCGCGCAGGATGCGGCGCTGGCGCTCCTCGAGCGCCCGCCGGAGGACCTGAGGGCGCCGCGCGCGCTCTTCGCCCGCGTCCTCGGCCGCCGCGCCGCCAACCGGCACCGTGAGGGACTGCGGCGGCGCTTCCGCGAGTCCGCCTCAGCGACTCCGGACGCGGTCGATCCGCGGGCGTCGGAGTCGCGCGCCGCGCTCCTCGCCGAGCTCGCGGCGGCGGTGAGCGCCCTCGACGCGCCGCTCCGCCGCGCCATCGTGATGCGCTACCACGAAGGTCGCTCGACGGCCGAGATCGCGGCGGCGGAGGGCATCGCCCCGCGCGCCGTCGAGACCCGCCTCCGTCGCGCCGTGGCGGAGCTGAGGCGTCGCCTCGACGATGGGGAGCGCGACTGGCGGGCGGGACTCCTTCCGCTCGTCGCGTCGTCCGGCGCCGGCGGGTCCGTCCCCGCGCCCCGCGGACTCCTCGCGGGGCGCGCGCCCCTCCTCGCGGGCGTCGCGGGACTCGTCGCCGTCGGGGCGGTCGTCTGGTCCGTCCTCGGGTCCGGAGGTGACGCGCCCGAGCCGCCGCGCCGGAAGGACGCGTCCGCCGCGGGGCCGGCCCGCGCCGCGCTCGTCGAGGGATCCGCGCTCGAGGCGCGCCGTCCGCGCTCCCTGCCTCCCGCCCCCTCGCGGACGGGCCGGGGGGCGGAGGCGCCGAGCCTCACCGTCGTCTGGTCCGACGGGACGCCCGCGTCGGGGATCCTCGTCCGGGTCACCGACCTCGACGAGCCCGACGGCGACTTCCGGGCCCGCGACCGGCGCACGGACGCGGAGGGGCGTCTCGCGCTCGAGGTCGCCGGTCCGCGGCGCGAGTACCGAGCCCTCCGCGGCGGCGCCCTCGTCGCGGACGGTCGAGCGGACGAGGTCCTCGTCGTGCCGCGCGGGCGCGACGTCTCGGGCGTGGTCGTGGATGCGGCGGGGCGGCCCGTCGCCGGCGCCGCGCTCTGGATCTCCCAGGACAACGATCCCGATCGCGGCGGGATCGCCGGGACGACCGACGCCGAGGGTCGCTTCGCGATCCGCTCGGTCGGCGGCTACTCCATCGCGGCCCGCGCGGCCGCTCACGGCGCGAGCGCCCGCTACCCGCTCGTCGGCCTCCCCGTCGAGGCCTCCGACCGGCGCCTGGTCCTCGCCGTCGGCGCGCCGCCGCTGCGCGGGCGCGTCGTCGACGAGAAGGGCCGCCCCGTCGCCGGGGTCCGGGGCCGGCTCGCGCGCGAGCACGGCGAGGGCGCGCGCGAGAACGAGACGCCGCCGGCGCTCGACCTGGTCGCCGACGCCTCCGGCCGCTTCGTCGTCGAGGGGCTCGCGGCGGGTCGCGTCGAGCTCCGTCTCCGCGCCCCGGGTCGGGCGCCCGGGCGCCACCTCCTCGAGATCGCCGCGGCCGGGACGGACGAGGTCCGCGAGTTCGTGATGCCGGTCGAGGCCCGACTTCGCGGTCGCGTGATCGACGCCGCCGGTCGCCCGCGGGCCGGCGCGCGGATCGACGTCGGGTCCGCGCACGGCGGCGCCTTCCGCGCCTTCGAGGCGCGCGGCGCGGTGAGCGACGGCGCGGGCCGCTTCGTCGTCGGCGAGCTCGGCCCCGGCTCCTGGCCGCTCCTGGGCCACGCCGCCGGCTCCGGCGCGCTCCGGGACGTCGTCGTCGTCGCCCGGGCGGGCGAGATCGTCGAGCGCGAGTTCCGATTCCCGGCGCCGATGGCGCTCGCGGGCTCCCTGCGCGACGTCGCCGGTCGGCCGCTCGCGGGTTGGTCGATCCGCGTCCAGGAGGAGGACTGGAACGACCGGGAGTTCGACCACCTCGTCACCGACGAGCGCGGCTGGTTCGGCGCGCCCTCGCGCCGCGATCGCCCCACCGAGATCGAGGTCTACGATCCCCGCTGGAAGCACTTCCCCGTCCTCCGGGTGAAGGGGCTCCGCCCCGGCGGAAAGGAGGTCGAGATCGTCGTGGACGAGCGGACCGCCCACGCCGCCTTCCTCGCCGGGCGCGTCGTCGCGCCGGGCGGCGAGCCGCTCGCCGGGGCTCGCGTCACCGTCTTCGGTCCGGATCTCTGGATCATCCCGGACCTCGAGACTGACGGGGCGGGGCGCTTCCGCGTCGGCCCCTTCCCCGCGGGTGAGGGCTACCGCGTCTCGATCGCGCTCCCGGATCGCGGCGACCGCCGCTTCGGTCCCTTCGCGCTGGAAGCGCGCGGCGATCTCGAGCTGGGCGATCTGACCTTCGCGGCCGCGGGTCGGATCGAGGTTTCGGTCCTCGACGCCCGGGGCGAGCCGATCGCGGCGCCGCACGGCTCGCTGGTCGACGAGCACTCCTTCGCGATCTCCTGTTCCGCGACGGGGAATCGCGTCGTCTCGCCGCCGCTCGCGCCGGGGACCTACCGTCTCTCGGTGCGCGCGCCCGGGCGGGCCTCGGTCGAACGCGAGGTCCGCGTGACGGGGGGCGAGACGACCCGGCTGACGCTCCGACTTGAATAGCGACGCGAAGCGCCCCACGATGCGGCGCGGACGCGGATGCCCGTCCCGCCGGCCGGGGGACGGCCGACCCGGGGGGCATCGCGACCGGGAGGACGCCCATGGAACCGTCGCCGAAGTGTCTCGTGACGCTCAGCCTCCGCGTCGCCCGGGAGGGGCGCCCGATCGGCTACATGACCCGCGTCGAGGTCGGCAACGTCCCGGGTCGCTCCGAGTCGGGACTCGAGGCCGGTGAGCACTCCGGCTGGTACTTCCTCGCCCGCGAGGATCTCGAGTCCGAGGAGGAGATCGGCGAGGAGCACCTCGTCGACGTCACCCTCGACCGCATCCTCGACATCGAACCCGGCGTGATCTCCTACGTCGAGGAGGAGGCGCCCTGCGCCTTCGTCCGCGAGGAGGACGGCGGTCGCTTCGTCGCCGACGAGGTCGAGGACGACTGAGCCTCTCCGCGCTCCTTCAGCTCCGGGCGCGCCGGCGGCGCGCCGCGTAGGGGAGGAAGAAGAGCCAGAGCCCGCTCGCCCAGAGCGCGAGCAGCAGGATCCCGTGGGGGAGGAAGACCGCGAGCTTGGCCCGCTCGTGGAAGAAGCTGCCGTCGTGCAGGCTCTCGATGAGATCCGAGCGACGGTAGGCGACCGAGAGCACCTCCGCCGTCGCCGTGTCCACCTGCACCTCCCAGCTCGTGCGCGACTGGAACTTCGCGAGTCCGCGGCCGGGGCGCACGTCGACGCGATCGACGTCCTCCCAGCCCTGGATGCCCGCCTCCGACGCCGTCGTCGCCGCGGCGAGGAGCTCGTCGAGGCCGAGCGTCGGCGCGGTCGCCGCGCCGCGCTTCGTCGGCGGCTGGATCCAGGCGAGGTCCTTCTTCAGCAGCAGCAGGATGCCGGTGCCGACGACGAGGAGGAGCGGCAGGGCGCCGACGATGGCGCCCCAGCGGTGCAGCTTGCGGTTCAGGAGCGAGAACTTCATCGGCGGCTTCCCGGCGGGTCGCGAGGGCGGGGAATCAGTGGTCGAGTTCGCGGTCGCGCTCCTCGCCGCCTTCCTCCTCCTCTTCGGAGTTCATGAGTTCCTCCTCGCGCTCCTCGGCCGCGACCCAGCGTTCGTCGGGATGCGCGGGGTCGATCTGCACGCGGAGGAGCCCGGTGTGGGCCTCGCCGTCCACGACGAGCCGGACGCCGTAGGTCCCGGTGTCGACGCGCGGGCCGCGTCCCCGCCGACGGCCGCGACGCGCCGGCGCCTCCTCGCGCAGGTCCCAGCTCACGCGGTGGAGGCCCGCCGCGGCCGGCGCCTCGAGGCGGCGCACCGTCTTGCCGTCGGCCGAGAGGATCTGCAGCTCGACCTCCGCCGCCTCGCTCGCGAGGTGGTACCGGATGACGGCCCCGGAGGGCCCGCTCTCGCCGCGGAAGGCGCGGACGCTGGCGCCTCGCTCCATGCCGCCGCGCCAGATCGTCGCCGGCTTCGTCGGGAACATGTGCGCGCGCTCCGCGAGCCGCTCGGGCGTCATCCGTCGGAGCGCCGACACGTCCGCGATCCAGAGGCTGCGACCGTGCGTCGCCACGACGACCTCCTCCGCGAGGGGGTGGAGGGCGAAGCCGTGCACGGCGACGGTCGGGAACTCGCCGCCGAGGCGCGTCCAGGTGACGCCGCGATCGATCGAGACCCAGCCGCCGAACTCGCAGCCCAGGAAGAGCAGGTTCTCGTTCACGAGGTCCTCGACGATGCAGCGCGCCGATCCCGCGTCGGCGGGGAGTCCGGTGTGGAGGGCGCGCCACGTCTCGCCGTGGTCCTCGGTCGCGAAGACGAAGGGCTCGTCGTAGTCCGACCGGTGACCGTCGAAGGTGACGTAGGCGCGGCCGTCCGCGAAGCGGGACGCGACGATCTCGCTGACGTGGAGCGGCTCCGGCAGGTGATCGCGCAGGGGCTTGCCGTCCCCGGCGGGCGCCGCCGCCTCGGCGGGAGGCGGCCCCTCCTTCGAGCGGCGCTCGGCGCGGAAGCTCAGGGAGAAGTCCCCCTCGCTGAAGGCCAGCGTGCCCTCCATGGCCTCCCCGTCGACCGTCGCGGTGACGTCGAGCCCGAAGCGTTCCGTCTCGATCGTCAGCGTGAGCCGGCGCGTCTCCGCGTCGTACTTGCCGCCGGTCACCTCGCCCTCGCCGAAGCCGTCGTAGCGGCCGCGGATCTCGCCCGCGGCGTCGCGGCGGAGCTGGAGGCTGAAGGGGTTGGGATCGCCGCCCTCGCGCTTCGCGTCGCCCGCCCAGGTGCCGGTGACCGGATCCTCGTCGGCGGCGACCGCCGCGGCCGGGACCGCGGGCGGGGCCTCGGATGCCGCCGGCGCGATCTCGACCCGGCCGTCGCCGTCCTCGTCGAGGCGGTCGAAGAAGGCGCGCATGCGCTCGTCGACCTCGTCGCGCGCGACGACGCCGTCGCCGTTCGCGTCCATCGCCGCGAGCCGGGCCCGCGGGTTCCCGCGGCGCCCGCCCCGACGTCGACCGCGCTCGCCCGGAGCGCGATCTCCCTCGCCGGCCGCCTCCGCGGCGGGGTCGGACGGCGCCTTCGCCGGCGGCAGCGCGAAGAGATCGCGCCAGGTCGCCCCGCCGTCGCGCGTCATCCAGAAGCCGCCGTCGTCGGTCCCGACCCAGAGCTCGTTCTCCTCGCGCGGGGACTCCGCGAGCGCGGTCGCGGCGCCGCGATCGGTGCGCGAGATCTCGGGCGAGATCGCCCGGAGACCCTCGCCGCGATCGAGCGAGCGGAAGACGCGCTCACCCGCGGCGTAGTAGATCCGCGAGTTGTGGGCCGAGAGGACGAAGGGCGTGCGCCAGTTGAAGCGGTGCGAGGTCGCCTCGCGACCCTCGCCGCGCGGCGGTCGGGGCGGCCGGATGCCGCCGCGCTCGCCGTTCTCGAGGTGGCGCCGGCCCATGCCTCCGTTCTGGCTCTCGAAGTAGATCTGGCCCGGGTCCTCGGGATCGACGCGGCAGACGAAGCCGTCGCCGCCGCCGATCCGGAACCAGTCGGCGTCGAGGATCGCGCCGTCGCGCGAGCGCGAGGGCCCGCTCCAGCTCCCGTTGTCCTGCAGTCCGCCGTACACGTGGTAGTCGAGCTTCGGTCCCACGCCGACGTGATAGAACTGGCCGATCGCGACGTGGTTGAGATGGTCCCAGGTCTTCATCCGATCGCGGGTGACGTAGATGCCGCCGTCGTTCCCGAGGATGATGTGGCGTCCGTCGCTCGGATCGATCCACAGCGCGTGGTGATCGACGTGGACGTCACCGCCGTGCCCGTCGTTCGTGAAGGTCTCGCCGCCGTCCTCCGAGCGGTGGAGTTGCACCCCCAGGACGTAGAGCCGCTTCGCGTCGCTCGGGTCGACGCGGATCTCGCTGAAGTACATCGGCCGAGGGTTCAGCGAGTTGACGCGCCGCCAGGTGAGCCCGGCGTCGTCGGAGCGGAAGGTGCCTCCGTACTCGTGCCCGGCCTCGCCCTGCTGGTCGGTGACGTTCTCGCGCTGGCCGGAGAGGTAGGCCCGGAAGGGGAAGCGCGCCGCCTCGGCCTCGCGGCCCTCGCGCTCGGGCTGGCGCGCGAACTCGATCTCGAACTCGAGGCGCTTGCGGTCGCGCGAGATCTCGAGCTTCGCGCGCTCCCCGGCCTTCCGCCGGCGGAACTGCCGCACGAGATCGTCCTGCCCCTGGACGGTGTGTCCGTCGATGCTCACCACGATGTCGCCGACCGCGAGCCCCGCCTTCGCGGCCGGTCCGTCGTCGACGACGCGGGTCACCTTCGCGCCGACGTCGGCGTTCTCGCCGGTGACGCCCGCGTAGGCCGTGTCCTCCGGGATGCCGCCGATCGACTCGGTCTCGACGAGGGTGAAGACCGTATCCGGCTCGCTGTGAGACCAGTCGAGGCCGAGGCGGCCGAGCTTGACGCTCGGCAAGCCGGCGGTGACGCGCGTGAAGGTGACGCCGCCGTCGGTCGAGCGCCACAGACCGCTGCCCTCGCCGTAGCGGAGCGCGGGGTGATTCGTGTCGAAGCCGTCCCGCTGGCGCTGGTAGGTCGCGACCAGGAGCGTGTCCGGATCCTCCGGGTGGAGGTCGATGTCGATCACGCCGGTCTGCTGATCGACGAAGAGCGTGCGCTGCCAGGTCTTGCCGCCGTCGGTCGAGCGGTAGAGTCCCCGCTCGTCGCTGTCGCCCCAGAGCCGCCCGAGGGCGCCCACCCAGACGACGTCGGGGTTCTTCGGGTGCACGGCGATCGCTCCGATCTGGAAGCTCGCGCGCAGCCCGAGGTTCTTCCAGGTCTCGCCGCCGTCGTCGGACCGGTAGACGCCGTCGCCCCAGGAGACCGAGTTGCGCGGGTTGGCCTCGCCCGTTCCCACGTAGAGGACGCGGGGATCGGAGGGCGCGACGGCGATGGCGCCGATCGACACCGTCTTCTCGCGATCGAAGTGGTGGGTGAAGCCCCGGCCGTCGTTCGTCGTCTTGAGCAGGCCGCCCGAGGCCGTGGCCGCCCACCACGTCGACGCGTCGGTCGGATGGATCGCGAGTCCCGTGATGCGTCCGCCCATGTTCGCGGGGCCGATGCTCCGCCAGTCGAGCGCGTTCGCGATCGCGGGGGGCAGGGCCGGGCGCTCGGAACCGAGCCACTGCTGGGTGTCGCGGTCGGGGCGATGGCCGCCCTCCTCGCCGGGGACGCCCACGCCGCGGGCGACGCGCGCCTTCTCCTCGGCGGGCTTCGCGGCGGGTTCCGCCCCGTCCTGGGCCGAGAGGGGGAGCGGCAGGGCGAGCGCGAGCAGGGACAGGACGAGGGCGAAGCGCATGGTCGATCTCCGTGGGGCCGGCCGCGCGGTCGCGCGGGGGCCCGATCATCGGGGGATCGATCGCGGCTGTAAAGACGCCGGCGCCGGGACCTCAGCCGAGCGAGGCGAGGAGCGTCGCCATCACGAGCTCCTGCTCGGTCTCGCCGAGATCGGGATAGATCGGGAGCCGCAGGAGGCAGCGATGGAAGCGCTCGGCGTTGGGGAGCGCCCGGAGGCCGCCGTGGAGGACCTGCCCGAAGGGCGAGGCGTCCAGCGGGTGGAAGTGGGAGCTCGCCTCGACGCCCACGGCGGCGAGGGCGCGCGCCGCGCGGTCGCGGCGCTCCTGGCTGCGGAACGCCACCCAGTAGATGTGGCCGTTGCTCTCGCCGTCCGGGGCGCGGCGCGGGAGAAAGAGGTCGCCGCGGCGCTGGGCCTCCGCGAAGCGCTGGTGGTAGCGGTCGGCGACCGCGAGGCGCCGCTCGAGGATCCGGTCGGCCTTCTCGATCTGGGCGCAGAGGATCGCGGCCGAGATCTCGGGCGGCAGGTAGGACGATCCGAGCGTCCGCCAGGAGTAGCGGGAGACCTCGCCGTGGAGGAAGAGGCGGCGGTCGGTGCCCATCTCGCGGATGAGCGAGGCGCGATGCGCGATGTCGTCGTCGTCCGTCAGGAAGACGCCGCCCTCGCCGCAGGTGAGGTTCTTGGTGCCGTGGAAGGAGATGCAACCGATGGTGCCGAGCGTGCCGCAGGCGCGACCGCGGAGGCGGGCGTCGAAGGCCTGCGCGGCGTCCTCGACGATCGCGATGACGTCGTCGCCGAGTCGCTCGCGCAGCGCGGGCGCATCGCAGGGACGACCCGCGTAATGCACGAGGACGATGGCCCGGGTGCGCGGCGTGACGCGGCGCATCACGTCGTCCAGGTCGACCTCCGGGTCGTCGGGGCGGGAGTCCGCGAAGACGATCCGCGCGCCCTGGCGCAGGAAGGCGGAGGCGCTCGTGGGGAAGCCCCAGCTCGGCACGATCACCTCGTCGCCGGGGGCGATGGCGAGCGCGAGCGCCGCGGTCTCGAGCGCGTGGGTGCAGGAGCTGGTCAGGAGGGCGTGGCGGGCCCCGGTGCGCGCGCGCAGCAGGGCTTCGGCCTTCTCGAGCCAGACGCCGCCGCCGGAGAGGCGGCCGCTGGCGAGCACGGCGTGCGCCGCCTCCTCCTCCTCGGGCCCGAAGTGGGGGCGATGGAGCGGGATCGCGGGCTCGGAGCCGAGCGGCGAGGCGATGTCGGGGCGGGCGGGTTCGCGGCGCATCGGGGTGCTCTCGGGGGCCGGCCGCCGGGAGGCGGTCGCCGACGATCATGGGGGAGGATGCGATTCCGGGAGCCGGTTCCCGCCCTGGGCGCGGAATCGCGGGAATTCATGCCGTGAAGGGAAGATCGCCCCCGGCACTCGGGTTCGAGCGCCGGGGGCGGGGCCGGGATTCGCGTCGGGCAGCGGGGGAGCCGACGCGATCCCGAAGGGCGGCGATCAGAAGCCGCCGAAGCCCGCGAGCGTGAACGGAATCGTGAACGTGTCACCCGGGTTCACCACACCCGTCCCGGCGGGATAGATGTGGATGTTGCTCGGGGGACCGACCTGGTTGTAGGTCGCACCGACGCCGATCGTGTACTCGATGCTCCAGGAGAGGCTCAGCGGGTTCGTCGGGTAGACGGACTCGTTGTAGACGAAGCCCTGGGCGTAGAACTTGAAGCCGACCAGCGCCTGCACGTTCGGGACGTACAGCGGCGGGAGCTCGGTGAGCGTCATCGGGCGGAACCAGAGCGGATCCACGCGGAGGACGTCGGCCGGGTCGCCGCTGACCTGCAGCGAGATCGGCTGCACGCCGATGCACATCATGCACTCGTAGACGTCGATCGTGATGCAGCACTCGCCGGTCTGCCCGGCCTGGTCCACGAGCTGGTAGCAGAACTCGTAGAGACCGATCGGGTTCGTGGCCGAGTCGGGCGACCAGCTGAAGCCGAGCGTCGCGGGCTGACCGCTGACGGGGAAGCCGCCGCTGTACATGACGCCGGCGGGGATGCCGATCGACTGCGGGAGGCCGCCCGGGGCGGTGTAGGTGACGTTCACGCCGGTGATCGAGACGCTGCTCGGCGCGCCGGGCGTGATGCTGTTCGACACCGCGACGATCTGGTGGTTGATCGTCTGGAGATCGACGCAGGCGAGGATCGGGGTGTTCTCGTCCGGGGTCGGCGGAATGCAACTCGGGTCGGTGAGGACCTGGAGCGAACCGGCCTGGAGGAAGACCCAGGAGTCGTAGCTGCTGTCACCGGCGTCGGCGATCGCGAGCTTGATCGTGTGCGGGCCGGGACCCGTGACGGAGCCGAAGGCGGTGAACACGTTCGTGAAGCCGTCCATCTCCGTGTTGAAGAAGGGGCCGCCGTCCTGCAGGTCGTTGTTGTTGAAGTCGGTGCAGAAGTCCGAGGCCTGCATGGCGTCGAAGGGGTTGCCGCAGTTGATGTTGTTGATCGCGACCGGGGTCACGAGGTCGGGCAGCACCGCGATGTTCGCGCCGTTCAGGAAGAAGGCGAAGGTGTCGTTGAAGTTCGAATCGACGAACTCGTTGTACTCATCCGAACCGAAGACGAACTGGAACTGGACCGTGCCGGTCGTGCCGGGCGCGATGCTCGGGTCGGTGAACTCGAACTGGAGCACGGTCGAGTCGTTCAGGCCCGCGGTGGCGATCGCCTGCAGGTCCGGGTCGGAACCGGTCGAGAGGTTCGTCGTGAAGTCGTCCGCCGTGTTCGGTCCGACCGCGGTGGCGATGTCGCCGCTCGACAGGACGATGCCCTGGTCGATGCCGATGCCGAGGGTGAAGCCGTCGTCGAAGGCGCCCATCGCGTTCGGGTCGGCGTTGTTCGTGCCGTCCGAGACGATGGAGACGTTCGAGACCATGATGCCGGGGCCGACGAGGGCCTGCGCGAGCTGGGTCGGGGTGAGGACCGAGAGATCCTGGGTCGAGTAGACGCCGGCCCCGAGGGGCGCGGCCTTGGTGCCGCTGGAGTGGCCCACCGGGAGCGGGACGCGGTCGACGGTCTGAGCGCTGGCGACGACGGCCATGAGGAGGCCCATCGCGACCACCAGCGGGGGGGTGATCTTTCGCATGGAGTGCGGTTTCCTTCCGAGTTGTCGATGACTTGGCACAGATGCCGGGGGGCTTGCGTCGCCGCGGTGAGAAGTGACGCGAGTTTCCGGCGCGACGAAGGAACGCGTGAGCGCGACCTTCGCCTTGCCCTCATCAACTCACGCGCGGAGGGCGGCGTCAATCGTCGAGTCGACGGCGCGTCGACGCGGCGGGGTGCGACGCGATGCGCGGCGGATTTCGTGTCACGCCGAGGCGTCGCCGACATCGCGCGGACGTTCGCGCGGGAGTGGCCCGCCGACAGACGCTTGCGTCGATCGTTCGCTCGGGGCGCCAGGGTGCCAAACGGGCGTTTGAACCCCGCTCAGGCCTCCGATCCGACGACTTTCGAGCCTTCGTGAATTTCCCGAGAAGCGCGGGAATCCGTCCTCAACGGGGGATCGCGCCGCTCTCGCGCAGCGCGTCGAAGCCCGACTTGATGCGGTCGTAGATGATCCGGCAGCGCGTGTCGTAGTCGACGAAGGCGCTCTTCGCGCCGTTGATCGAGACCTTCTCGAGGTCGGACGCATCGAGGCCGAACACCTCGTGCGCGATCGCGTACTCCTCGGTCATCGTGGTGCGCGACATGAGGCGGTTGTCGGTGTTGAGGGTGACGCGGAAGCGCTTCGTCCAGTAGTGACGGAAGGGGTGCTCCTCGAGCGAGGACGTCGCTCCGGTGTGGACGTTGCTCGAGAGGCAGACCTCGAGCGGGATGCGGTGATCGCGCACGTAGCGGGCGAGGGTGCCCATCGAGGCGACCTCGCCTCCGGCGAGGGTCATGTTCTCGATGAGGCGCGTGCCGTGGCCGATGCGATGCGCGCCGCAGTACTGGAGCGCCTGCCAGATGCTGTCCTGGCCGAAGGCCTCGCCGGCGTGGATCGTGATGTTGAAGTTCTGGCGCTGGCAGTAGTGGAAGGCGTCGAGGTGGTCCTTGGGCGGATGGCCCGATTCGTCGCCGGCGAGGTCGAATCCCGCCGCGCCGCGGTCGCGGAAGGCGACGGCGAGCTCGGCCGACTTCATCGAGATCTCGGGGCTCATGCTGCGCAGGGCGCAGACGATCAGCGCGAACTCGACCCCGTGGTCGGCGCGGCCGCGCTCGAGACCGCGGATCACGGCGGACATGACCTGCTCGAGGTTGAGCCCCCGCATGACGTGGAGCACCGGCGCGAAGCGCACCTCGGCGTAGACGATCCCGTCCGCCGCGTAGTCCTCGATCAGCTCGTAGGCGACGCGCTCGAGCGCCTCCTCGTCCTGCATGAGGCCGCAGGTGACGCCGAAGCCCTCGAGGTACTCGGCGAGATTGCCGCGGTTCGCGCCGCGGAAGAACCACTCCGCGAGGGCCTCGGGGTCCTCGGTGGAGACGGTGACGTCGCGATCGCGGGCGAGCTCGATGATCGTCGCCGGGCGCAGGCCGCCGTCGAGGTGGTCGTGGAGGAGGGTCTTGGGCATGCGACGGATGACGTCGCGGGAGAGCGCGGGGCTGTTCATGGGCCGATGATACCAGCCGGCGCGGTTCCCGGCGAAGCGGAGCGCGAAGGGAGGGGCCTCAGCTCCCGGCGACGTCGACGACGATCTTGCCGCAGTGCTCGCGCCGACGCATGCGCTCGAGGCCCTCGGGCAGCCGCGCGAAGGGGAGGACGGAATCGACGAGGGGCGCCAGGCGACCGGCCCGGAGGGCCCCGCCCAGTTCGGCCTCGAACTCCGCGACGAGCGCCGCCTTCTCCTCGAGGGAGCGGGAGCGGAGGACGCTGCCGATCAGGTGCTGTCGGCCCGTGAGGAGGCGTCCGAGATCGAGCTCGCCGCGGGCGCCCGCGAGGAGGCCGATCACGACCATCGTGCCCCGGTGCGCCAGGCAGCGCTGGTTGTCGGCGAGGGCCCCGCCGCCGAGCGTGTCGAGGACGACGTCGACCCCGCGCCCCTCCGTCCATTCGCGGACGCGCGCCGGGACGTCCTCGGTCTCGTAGTCGATCAGGAGATCGGCCCCGCGCGTCGCCACGAGCTCGCGCTTCCGCGTGGAGACGGTCAGCGCGATCCGGGCGCCGAGTTCCCGTGCGATCGCCGGCGCCGCGCTCCCGATGCCCGACGACCCCGCGTGCACGAGAGCCGTCCGGCCGGGGCCGAGGCCGCCCTGGCGGCGCAGAGCGTCGTGGACGGTCAGCGCCGTCTCCGCGATCCCGCCGGCCGCGACGAGGTCGGCCGCGGGAGGAAGGGCGAGCAGGAGTTCCTCGCGGACCGCGATCCGCTCCGCCCAGGCCCCTTCCGCGACGAGGCCGATGACCGCGTCGCCGGGGCCGAACCGGGTCACCTCCGACCCGACCTCGAGGACGCGGCCCGAGAACTCGAGCCCGGGGACGGCGGCCGGCTCGTCGTGTCCCGGGTAGTGTCCGCGCGTCTGCAGGAGGTCGGCGCGATTGAGGGCGGTGGCCGCGATCTCGACGAGGCAATCGCGGGGTCCGGGAACGGGGTCCGGGAGTTCGCTCAGGCTGAGTCCGGTCGGGCCGGATCGATCCTCGAGGCGCCAGGCGCGCATGGTTCGGTCTCCCCAGGGTCTTGCGGCGAGAGGACTTCCGGCGGATCGCTTGTGGTCACCCGCCCCGGAGAAGGATAGTAGGGGGCGGGGAGGGGCGCCGGAAGTCGCGCCGCCCCGTGCCCGGGCAGGTCCCGCCGTCGTGCGGTCGACGGTGGTGATCGGAAACCCCTGCCCCCCATGAAGCTTGCGGCCCCGGCCGGCGTCTGCGCCGCCGTCCCGCGCCGCGGGGGAGACCGGGCGACTCGAACCGACGGCGGAGAGCGCGATGGTTCCCTTCGAATGGTGGCTCCTCCTGGTCCTCGCGACCGTGCTCGCGCTCGGCTTCGTCGGCGTGCCCCTCTGGGCCTGGACCGCGGCCGGCGCGGCCCTCCTCTGGCTCGTCGGCGCGCCGATCTGGATCTGGATCCCCTTCGGTCTCGTCGCGGTCTTCTTCAACGTCCGCCCGCTCCGCGCCCGGCTCCTTACCGCGCCGGTGGCGCGCCGGATGAAGGCGGCGGGTCTCCTGCCGTCGATCTCGGAGACCGAGCGCGTCGCCCTCGAGGCGGGCACGGTCTGGATGGACGCCGAGCTGTTCGGGGGCAAGCCGAGCCTCCGCCGCGTGCTCGAGCAACCCTATCCCTCGCTGACCGACGAGGACCGGGCCTTCCTCGAGGGCCCCGTCGAGGAGGTCTGCCGGATGGTCGACGACTGGCAGGCCCACGTCGACGGCGACTTCCCGCCCGAGGTCTGGAGCTACCTGAAGCGCGAGGGATTCTTCGGCCTCATCGTCCCCAAGAGGTACGGCGGTCGCGAGCTCTCGGCCTCCGCCCTGAGCGCGGTGATCCACCGCCTCGCGTCGCGGAGCTTCCCGCTCTCCGTGACGGTGATGATCCCCAACTCGCTCGGGCCCGCCGAGCTCCTCCACCTCTACGGCACCGAGGCGCAGAAGAACGAGCTCCTGCCGATGCTCGCCGACGGGCGGCACATGCCCTGCTTCGCGCTGACCGAGCCGAAGGCGGGATCGGACGCGGGCGCGCTCGGCTCCACGGGAACGGTGTTCCGCGGCGAGGACGGCCGTCCGATGCTGCGGCTCACCTGGACGAAGCGCTGGTGCAGCCTCTCCGCGGTCTCGACGATCATCGGAATGGCCTTCAAGTTGCGCGATCCCGAGAACATCCTCGGCCAGGGCGCCGATCCCGGCATCACCTGCGCGCTCGTCCCCACGGACACCCCGGGCGTCGAGGTGTCGAGTCGGCACGACCCGCTCGGCGTCCCCTTCTACAACTCGCCGCTCGAGGGACGCGACGTCGTCGTCCCGGCCGACGCGATCATCGGCGGCCCCGCGATGGCGGGGAAGGGCTGGATGATGCTGATGGAGGCCCTGAGCGCGGGTCGCGGCATCGCCCTGCCCGGCGCCTGCGTCGCGGTCGCGAAGCGGACCCTGCGTTCGGCCGGTTCCTACGCGGCCGTGCGCCACCAGTTCGGGCTCCCGATCGGCCGCTTCGAGGGCATCGAGGAGCCGCTGGCGCGCATCGTGGGCGAGGCCTACCTGATGGAGGCGGCCCGCGCCTACACCTGCGGCGCCGTCGATGCCGGCGAGAAGCCCTCCGTCGTCTCGGCGATCGTCAAGTACCAGCTCACCGAGAGCTGGCGCCGCGTCGTCAACGACGGGATGGACATCACCGCCGGCGCCGGGATCTCCCGGGGACCGCGGAACCTGCTGGCGCACCTCTACCAGGCCGCGCCGATCCCGATCACGGTCGAGGGGGCGAACATCCTCACGCGCACGATGATCGTGTTCGGCCAGGGCGCGCTGCGCTGCCATCCCTTCGCGCACGCGGAGCTCGAGGCCCTGATGAAGGACGACGTCGCGGCCTTCGACCGCGTCCTCTTCCGCCACGCCGGCCACACCTTCCGCAACGCGGTCCGCGCGAAGCTGCTCGCCTTCAGCGGCGGGTGGCTCGCGCTCGCCCCGGTGGGCGGGCCCGCCGCGCGCTACTGGCGCCGACTCTCCCGGGCCTCGGCGACCTTCGCGCTCGTCGCGGACGTCGCCATGATCACGCTCGGCGGGGCGCTCAAGCGCCGCGAGAAGCTGACCGGGCGGCTGGCGGATGCACTCTCGGGGCTCTACCTCGCGGCCGCGGTGCTGCGGCGCTTCGAGGCCGAGGGGCGGCCGGCCGAGGATCGAGCGATCCTCCGCTGGACCTGCGACCTTCTCTTCCACCGCGTGCACGAGGCGCTCCTCGGCGCGATCCGGAACTTCCCGGCGCGCGGGCCGGCGCGGCTCCTGCGCTCGGTCGGCGCCGGTTTCCTCCGGACCTTCCCCCTGGGGGCGCCGCCGAGCGACGACGACGGCGCCAAGCTCGCGCGCATCGCGCTCTCCCTCTCCGCGCAGCGGGAGCGCCTCACCGAGGGACTCTGCGCGACCGTCGAGGGCGAGGCCCTGCACCGGCTCGAGCGCGCGCACCGGCTCGGCGCCCGCGCCGACGAGATCGCGGGCAAGCTGCGCTCCTTCGTCAAGGAGGGGAAGCTCGCGAAGGCCCGGCCCGAGGCGCTCCTGCAGCCCGCGATGGAACAGGGGTTGATCGGGGCGGACGAGATCGAGGAGTACCGCGCCGCGGTCGCGGCGCGCGAGGACGCCATCGCGGTGGACGACTTCCCGCTCGCCGACTACCGTCGCGCCGTCCCGCTTCCGACGGACGCGGCTCCGCGCGGCTGATCCCGAGGGAAGGAGGAGAGGCATGGCCGACGAACAGACCCCGGGCTGCGCCCTGGTTCACCGCTTCATCGACGACGACCACGAGGCGATCATCGCGCGCGTGGACGTGTCCGAGATGGCGGCGGCCTTCGCGGCTCACGCCAAGCTCTGGCGGGTCGAGCCCGACCCCCTCGGCGAGCTGATGATGCGCCAGTTCCTCGGCGCGGCCAGCCTCTATCTCTCCTCCCGTCCGACGGACGAGGTCGTCGCCTGGACGCTCAACGTCGCGACGCCGCCGATGAACCTCTTCGTGACCGGCGACACCGTCGAGCGCCGCGTGACCGGTCGGGTCTTCACGGACGGCGTGCGCGCCGGCGAGACCTCGCGCCTCTTCGTCGACACGCGACGGAGCCAGGGTCAGGATCGCCGCAGCGTGATCGAGGTCGAGGGGCTCGACGTCCTGCTCGTCTTCGAGCAGTTCGCCGATCGCTCCGATCAGGCCCTGCAGCGCTTCTTCGAGCTCGACGAGCACACCTACCTGATGGTGGCGAGCCTGCCGACCGACGCGCGCGACTGGATCCAGGCGCTCGACGTCGACGAGGCCCGCCGCGCCCTCGAGGCCGCCCGTCCGCTCGACGACCGCGCCTTCTGGTTCCAGTGCGGCTGCACGAAGGAGCGCATCGTCGAGGTCGTCGCGGGCGCCTGGTCCGATCGACCCGAGGAGCTCTTCCGGGGCGAGGACAAGGTCGTCGTGACCTGTCCGCGTTGCGGCCGGCGCTGGCCGGTGACCCCGCGTGATCTCGACCCGGAGAACGACGATGCCCGGTGACGTGAAGGCCTTCCTCGAGGCGCCCCGGTTCGCGGTGGTGGGGGCCTCGGTCGATCGGGACAAGTACGGCAACAAGGTCCTCCGCTGCTACCAGCAGAACGGACGCCCCGTCGTTCCCGTGAATCCCCGACAGACCGAGATCGAGGGCCTCGTCGCCTTCCCGAGCCTCACCGACGTCGGCGGAAGCGACCTCGGCGTCAGCATCATCACGCCGCCGCCGGTGACCGAGCGCGTCGTGGACGAGGCGATCGCCCTCGGCATCCGCCAGCTCTGGATGCAACCGGGCGCCGAGTCGGCGCCCGCGATCGCCCGCGCCGAGGCCGCGGGCCTCAACGTCATCCACTCCGGCCCCTGCCTGCTCGTCGTCCTCGGCTTCCGTGAATAGAAGGGGTCAGACCCCCTTTATTCATGAATGGCCCCAAAATGAATAAATGGGGTCAGACCCCATTTATTCATTTCGGGCCGCGGAGGCGGCGGAGGAGCGTCGAGAGGCGCGCGCCGGTCACGAGCCACACGCCGAGCAGGACCAGCGGCGCGGTCACGAAGATGATCGGGCGCAGCGGCTCGCCGAGGACGAGGTGCGCCCCCGCCAGCGAGACCAGCGGCTGGAGGCAGACGAAGACGCCGACGATCGAGGCCTCGATGCGCTTCAGCGCGTAGAGGTTGAGGAGGTAGGCGATGATCGAGGGGAAGGCCACGATCCAGAGCAGCGCGAGCCAGGACCGCGGGCTCGCCGACTCCGGCACGAAGGGCGCGTCGCCGGCCAGCGCCGGGATGCAGAGTGCCCCGAAGAAGAACACCCAGAAGGTGAAGACGAGCGGCGGCACGCGGGCCAGCAGCGGTTTTGCCTGGACGATGTACAGCGCGTAGCAGAAGGTGTTGCCGACCATCATCAGGTCGCCGCGCCAGGTGTCGCCGCCGACGTCGGCGCCGCGCTCGAGGAAGAGCGCCGCGATCCCGGCCGTCGCGGCCACCAGGCCCCCCACGCGTCGCAGCCGGAAGCTCTCGCGGCCGAGCAGCAGCGCGAAGCCGTAGGTCGCCGAGGGGATGATGGGCATCAGCAGACCGGCGTTCGTCGCGGTCGAGAGCGAGAGCCCCCGGATGAACAGCACCTGATTGAAGGTGATGCCGAGCAGGCTCAGCCAGAAGATGAAGGCGAGATCGCGCACGGGGAGCATCACGCCCCGTCCCCAGCGCCGCCAGGCGAGCAGCAGGAACACGGGGGCACCGACGGCCACGCGCCACATGGCCACCGTCATCGGGAGCATGCCCTCGAAGGCGATCTTCCCCGCCACCGGAAAGGTGGCGAAGAGGATCTGCACCGCGATCAGCGCGAACCATGCGGCGCGCGAGGGCGCGTTCGGGTCGGCATCGGCCGGCGGAAATCGGGTGGGAAGGGCGACCGGAGCCGGTCGGGAACTCGTCATGGGCGTCGGATCTCGGAGGGAGCGGGTCCTGCGACCGACGGCAGTCTGACAAGGGCGAGAGCCGGAGGCACGAGCGGAGTCGCATGGCTTCGCGGCGCCCCGGAACGAGGTCGCGACTCGTCTCGACGGCTCGGGGGGCGCTCATGGTCGCGGGTCACCCGTGGGGTGACTCTCCGGGTCGCGGCGCGAACACGACGCCCGGTCGCGCGGGGTGGGCGCACCGTCCCGGTCGATCGAGGTGCCTCTCTTCAGGTCGCGGCGGGCACTCGACGCTCGCCCTCGCAGGATTCGTCCCGGGTGCCCGACGTCGTGCGTGTCTCTCGACCCGGGGGGGCGGCGTCAGTCGAAGGAGACGCGGTGCTCGGGGGGGATGGCGCCGAAGCAGACCATGTAGATGACGGCGCGGTCGGGCTCGAGGCGGAAGAGCCGGTTCACCTCGTCGTCGAAGTAGCCCCCGATGCCCGTGGCGCCGACCCCGGCCTGGACCGCGGCCAGGATGAGGCGCTCGCCGAGGTGACCGGCGTCGAGCCCCAGGTAGCGGTAGCCGCGCTCGCCGTAGCGCTCGACGACGCAGCCGAGCCGCGCCGTCATGAAGACGCTGAAGGCGGCGTCGATGGCGACGTCCTGGCCGAGAGCGATGTGGCAGCAGGCGCGCTCGTGGGACCCGGCCCGCTGCACCACGAGGCGTCGCTCGCGCGGGTCGTACCGGTAGAGACCCTCGTCGAGCCCCTCGACGCGTTGCACCGCGACCCAGGTCTCGAGCATCGCGGGATCGAGCAGACCGCTCTCGGCGCCCGGCCGCGAGCCGCCGTCGCGCAGCGCGTCGAAGCCCGCGTCGAGGACGGTGGCCAGGGCATCGCGCGGAACGGGCGTCCGCTGGAAGCAGCGCGCCGAGCGGCGGAGGAGGATCGCGGCGCTCAGGCGCGTCTTCCAGTCGAAGGGTTCGTCCGGGATCAGCGCGATGCCGCCGCACTTCGCCGGCCGCGGGCTCGGTCCGGTCCGGGCTTCCGGTTCCCGGGCGCCGCCGGGGAGGGGACGCGAGGGCCCGTGGCCGCAGTCCTCGTCGCGACAGTCGCGACTCGCGCGGGCCGCGGCGGTCTTGCCCGCGGCGTGCAGCGACCGGAAGTCCCAGGCGGCGTCCGGTCCGGCGTCCGAGGCGAGCGCGACCGAGGGCCATCGTCTCTGGCCCCGGTCCAGCAACGCGACCGCGCAGAGCGGGGCCTCGCGCGCGGGGTCGAGCCACAGGAGCTGTGCCAGGCCGTCGTCGTCGAATCCGCCGAGGACCTGGGCGTCGATCTCGAGCGCCTCGGAGATCCGGACGAGGTTGCCGAGGACGTGTCCGCTGTCGAGCAGGACGCGACGGTAGCCGCGCTCGCGGTACCGCCAGGCCGAGCGCTCGAAGATGCCGGTGAGGATGACGACGCAGCGCGACCGCGAGATCGCCGGATGCTCGAAGAACCGGACCTCGAGATCGTCCCAGTAGTCGCCCTCGCAGACGGGGACGAGGGCATGGTCGAGGACCCGATAGTGGTAGAGCCCGTCCGGCAGGTCGGGGGTGTCGCGCACCGCGAGGTAGAGCTCGTTCGGATAGAGGGCCCCGGCCGAGGGCGCGGCGCGGAAGTAGTGCTCTTCCTCGCCGTCCTTCATCATCGCGGTGATGCCGTAGGTGTGGAGGAGGGCGGTCGAGATCTCGCCCAGGCCGACGCGGCCGTCGAGGCGGTCGGCGGCGAGCACCGGCCCGCCGGTCTCGGCGCAGCGCGTGATCAGCAGCCGCTCGCCCAGCTCGATGCAGGCGTCGGAACAGTAGCCCTTGAAGAGCGGCGGCCGCGCGCCCCAGTCGAGGCCCGGATGGTCGGCGATCGTCTCGGGGGCGTACTTCGTCGCGTCGTGATATCGCTGGGCGACGCTCAAGGAACCGGCTCTCCTCCGGGGCCCGTGATTCCGGTTGATAACACCCGCGGCGTCTCCGCGCGGCCCCGCGTCACGCGAGGCGGGCCGAGAGCGCCTCGACGAGCGCCCGACGCTGGCCCTCGCGGACCAGCGGGCCGGTGTGATTCCGCCAGGCCGGGTCGACGAGGGGCTCGCCCACGCGCGTCGCCGAGCCCCGGGACACGAACTCGTCGTCCCGGGCCGCCACCGCCAGGATCGGGAAGGGCGCCGCCGCCAGGCGCTCGACGAGCGCTTCCCGCTCCCGGCATCCCCGCGAGAGGAAGGCGAGCTCCTCGTCGCCCGCTCGACCCTCGAGGAGGAGGTCCAGGGCCCGTCCGAGACCCACGAGCCCGCGACGAGGCCCCCCGAAGGGCGTGTTGATCGTCACCAGGGTCCGCTCGGGACCGGCGGGGACGCCGGAGAGGAGGGCCGCACCCGCGAGCAGGCCGCCGAAGCTGTGGCCGACGGCGACGAAACGGTCGAGGCCGCTCCAGGGCGCCCCGCCGAGCGCGGTGACGAGTTCCTGCCGCTTCGCGGCGAAGGTCCGCGGCCGGGCGTCGAAGGGGACGCACCAGGCGGTCCGCGCCCCGGTCGCGGCCGCGAGTTCCGCGAGGAGGGGGCCCCCGACCCCGCCGCCGGATCGCCAGCCCGGAACGAAGAGGAGCCCGAGCCCTCTCGCGGCCGTCCGGGCCGGGGCGGCGGGAAGCTCCGCACGGGAGAGGCGCCGGAAGGCCGGGAGGTTCCGGGCGGCGCCGAGCCAGGCGACGAGGGGGTTCAGGGGTGATCCTCTTCCCGGGAACCGTCGTAAGGAACTGCCCGGTACGGTACTTGGGCGCCGGCGTCCCCGCCCGGGAATTTCCCCGGAGAATCGGGTCGGGCTTCACCGACTCCGGCCGAAAGGGTTAGTGTCATCGCATCATCCGACGCACGATCGTCCCGACGGGACCCCAGATCAGGAGTCGTTTCGCAATGCTCAGAATCTCCACCCTGGCCGCGAGCGTCCTCGCCGCGGTCTTCGTGCTGGCGCTCTCCGCGTCGGCGGGAGCGCAGTGCTGAGGAGCCGGGGGCGGACGTAAGTCCCCCGGGGGCGCGGGTCGCGTCCCTCCGGAGCTCACCAAGATCGGCCGCAGCCCCGCGGTCGTGCGCCTGCTCGACATCGACTGGCTGGCCACGCGCTGGCCGACCGAGAACGTCCCCGGCTACGGCGAGCAGCCGATGCCGCTCAGCGGGCTCGCCAACTCGAACGCCGGCGACAAGCGTCCCTTCCTCGTCTTCATCGAGGAAGAGGAGACCGGTGACGAGCTCAAGGATCTCATCATCGACCTCTTCGGCAGCGAGGACGTCGTCGTCGCCAGCCGGACCTTCAACTGCTACCACCTGAAGGCCGAGGACATTCCCGACACCACGCTCCGCAAGAAGTACGGCAGCACGACGCCGGCCATCTACTTCTTCGGCGCCGACGGGAAGGAAACGGGCAAGGTGACCGGCCGCAAGAACAGCAAGGCCGTCTTCCGTCAGATGAAGAAGGCCTTCGACGACCACTACGACGTCCGACTCACGAAGTGGGTCGACCGCTTCCTCGATCAGCTCGTCGTGATCGAGAAGGCCGAGGACGCCGTCGCCAACCAGAAGAAGGCGGTCGAGACGATCCAGGACCGGATCGCCGCGAAGGACAAGGCGAACAAGAAGCTCGAAGAGGACCTCGCCGAAGCCCAGAAGGAGCTCGAGGCCGCCGACAAGGCCTTCGCCGACGCCTGCAAGGCGCTCGACGACATGCTCGAGATCCCGACCAAGAAGGAGTCCGCGACGGCCAGGAAGTGACCGTCCCGGAATCCGACGTTCCGAAGGAGCCGCGGAGTCCCCTCCGCGGCTCCTTCGCGTTCCGGCGGGAAACCCGCCGGATGCACGTACGGTGCCTGGCACCGTACGTGCATCTCCCGCTTCCGTGGGCGCGGCATCGACGCGGAGGCCGGACCTTCGTAAACCAATCCCGGGGGGGCGGGGCGCTCCCCGCGGTCGGAACGAGCCGGACATGCTGCTGCTGGTCGTCAGCCTGATCATCCTCTTCGCCGGCCCGCTCCTCGAACGGGCGGGGCGGAGGCGTCCGCACCTCCTGCCCGGAATCGACGGTTTCGTCCTCGTCGCGGTGACCGGCCTCGTCTTCGCCGAGATCCTGCCGGATGCCATCGGACGCGCCGGGCTCTGGGTCGTGCTCGCGACGCTGGCCGGTCTCTTCGGCCCGGGGCTGCTCGAGCGCTCGCGGGGGCTTCTCGCGCGCGGATCGCACGACGGCGCCCTCGCCGTCGCGGTCATCGGCCTCCTCCTGCACGCGGCCTTCGACGGCGTCGCCCTGGCGGATGCCGCCGGCGTCGTCGGCGTGCCGCATCCGCGGCTCGGTCTCGCCGTCGTCCTCCACCGCATCGCCGTCTCGCTCGCGCTCTGGGTGATCGTCTCCCGCGAGCGGAGTCGCGGCGAGGGGCACGTCGTCCTCGGCCTGATGGCGCTCGCGACGGCCGTCGGCTACTTCGGCGGCCGCGCCTGGCTCACCGCGCCGCCCTCGCTCGCGATCGGGGTCTTCGAGGGCCTCGTGGCCGGCTCGCTCCTCCACGTCCTCGTCCACGCCGAACGCCGCGAACACCGTCGGGACCGCGCCTTCGCCGCTCTCGGCGCGCTGGCGGCCGGCGCCCTGCTCTTCGGACTCGCGCGACTCGACGGTCACGGTCACGGCGGAACCGGAGCGGTCAGCCAGTTCGGCCGTGCCTTCCTCGGGCTCGCGCTCGAGGTCGCGCCGGCGCTGGCGCTCGCGCTCCTCGTCACCTTCTCGCTGCAGTTCCTCTTCCCCGACCGGCCCTGGGGCTGGCTCGGGCGGGGATCCCGCGGCGTCCAGGTGGCGAAGGGACTCGTCGTCGGCCTGCCGCTGCCGCTCTGCTCCTGCGGGGTGGTCCCGGCCTATCGCC
This sequence comes from Planctomycetota bacterium, assembly GCA_041402125.1. GTDB lineage: Bacteria > Planctomycetota > DRQF01 > JAWKSY01. The sequence continues at coordinate 20,490 of JAWKSY010000013.1, read as the reverse complement.
AGATGGTCCAGCGCGGCGTCCCCGCCACGGCGGGACTGACCTTCCTCGTCGCCACGCCCGAGATCGGCATCGACGCGATCCTCGTCTCGATCCCGCTGCTCGGGACGAAGATGGCCGTGATCCGCGTGATCGCGGCCCTGATCACCGCCCTCGTCGTCGGTCTCCTCGTGTCGCGCTTCGTGCCCGACCCGCCGGTCCCCGCGGCGTCCGACGCGGCCGCGACCCGGCTCGGCTTCGGAGCGCGACTCGCGCTCGCCTGGCGCGAGGGCGTTCTCGGGATCTTCGAGACGACGGCGCCCTGGATCGTCCTCGGCATCGCCATCGCCGCCTTCGTCCTGCCGCACGACGCCGTCGCCTGGCTCGAGCGCGTCCCCGCCGCGTGGCGGGTGGCCGCCTTCGCCCTCGCGGGCGTGCCCCTCTACATCTGCGCCTCCGGGGCGACGCCCCTCGTCGCGGTGCTCCTCGCGCAGGGCGTCTCGCCCGGAGCGGCGCTCGCGTTCCTGCTCACGGGCCCCGCGACCAACGCCACGACCTTCGGCGTCCTCGATCGACTCCACGGGCGCCGCGCGGCGATCATCTTCGCGCTCGGCGTCTTCGCGACGACGGTCGCGCTCGGCTATCTCGTCGACGCCTTCGCGGGTCCGATCGCCGTCCCGGCCGCGGCGCTCCATCACCACGAGGACACCTCGCCGCTGGCGCTCGTCTGCCTGATCGCGCTCGCGGCGCTGGCGCTCGTCCTGCTCTTCCGGACGGGTCCGCGCGGTCTGCTCGGTCAGGTGCTGCCCTGGGCGGCCGGCCAGGGCGACGGCGGCGGGGGCGGGCACGCCCACGGGCACGCGCACGGCCCCTCACACGGGCACGCTCACGCCCACGATCACGATCACGATCACGATCATCCGCACGACGAGGAATCACCCGCGGACGCACCCGCGCCCTGCTGCGGCGACCGGCGCGAGGAGACGGACGGATGAGCGCGATGGAGGGCGAGATCGAACCGGTCCTCCTCGACCGCGGGCCGCGCGACCGCGGCCCGGTGCTCGTCGTCACGGCCGGCCTCCACGGAAACGAGCCGGGGGGCGTCCTCGCGCTGCGACGTCTGGCCCGCCGGCTCGACGAGCTCGCGCCGCCCCTGCGGGGCCGCATCCTCGGTCTGGCGGGGAATCGCGGCGCGCTCGAGGAGGGTCGGCGCTACCGGGACGAGGATCTGAATCGCATCTGGACCGAGGAGCGGATCCGGCGGCTCCGTTCCGCCGGCGAGCCGCGCACCGCGGAGGAGATCGAGCTGGTCCGGCTCGTCGAGGCGCTCGCCGACGCGTTCCGGAGCGCGCCCGATCCCGCCCGTCGCTACTACGCCGACCTGCACAGCACCTCGGGCCCGGGCCTCCCCTTCATCCTCGCGTCCGCCGATCCCCGGCCGCACTTCGCGGACGAGCTCCCGTTGCCCGAGATCTTCGGCATGGAGGAGCTCCTCCTCGGGACCGCGATGAACTGGTACTCGGTGCACGGCATCCCGTCGATCGCGCTCGAGGGGGGCCAGAACGACGACCCGCGAACGGCCGAGGTCCTCGAGACCTTCCTCTGGCTGGCCATGGTGTCGATCGGGATCATCGCCGCCGACGCGATCCCCGACCTCGCCGAGCGCCGCGCCTGGCTGGAGGAGGTGACGTCCGGCGTCCCGCGGCGCGTCATGGTCGAGTATCGCCACGAGATCCGGCCCGACGACGCCTTCCGGATGGAGCCGGGCTTCCAGAACCTCCAGTCCGTTCCCTCGGGCACGCTCGTCGCGCGGGATCGCCACCGGGACTACCGGACGAAGGAGGACGCCTGGATGCTCTTCCCGCTCTACCAGGGGCAGGGGAACGACGGCTTCTTCCTCGCCCGTCCGCTGGACTGAAGCGCCGCCCCGGATCGCGCGCGACGGACCGAAGCGCCGTTCCCGTCCCGGGTTCCGGCCCGACCGGCGCGGCGGCGGCTTGCCAAGATCGATCCCGCTTGTGAGAGTCGCCCGTCGCGCCCGCCGCCGCGGGCCGCTCGCACCATCGCCCGCCGAGGATGAGATCCCATGAGTTCCGCCTGGTCGCAGATCAAGGAGCTTCACCGTCAGACGACCCTGGGGGCCAAGGAGGGGCTGGCGTTCCGCTTCTTCTCGCGGCCGCTGGCGTCCTTCATCCTCTACTTCATCAAGGACGGTCGGATCACCCCGAACCAGGTGACGATCGCCTCGCTCATCGTCGGGCTCGCCGGCAGCGCGGTGCACACGACCGTGCTCGAGTACTGGGGCCTCCTGCTCGGCGCCGGCCTCTTCATGATCGCGCACATGCTCGACGCCCTCGACGGGCAGCTCGCCCGGCTCCGCAAGGCGGGCTCGGTCATCGGCATGTACTTCGATTTCTTCATCGACGAGCTGAAGGCCTACTTCGTGTTCCTGGCCATCGCCGTCCGTCTGTACCTCATCGCGAGAGAGGGCGGCAGCGTCGGCTTCATCGACCCGATGATCGAGCGATACGGCGTGAACTCGATCCTCCTCGTCGCCCTCGCCGGCATCGTCGGCCTCGCCATCGGCATCTCCTGCACGCAGTTCGTGAAGCGCGCGGAGTGGAAGGAGGCCTTCCCGCCCGGCGACGGCGGCGGTTCGCCGAGCCCGCTCGCGCGGCTCATCGGACTCGTCGAGAAGGCGGGCAAGTTCGTCATCGACTACCCGAGCTACATCCTCCTCGTCTGCCTCGTCAATCACGTCGAGATCTACTTCGCGCTCTACGCGGTCGTGGTCTGCGTCTACGCCCTCCGGGCGCTCTCGCAGATCTCGCTGCGCCTCTGGCGCGTGAATCCCTACCAGTCGGCGCGCTGAGCGCCGCTCGAGGACCGGGGGCCGCCGTCACCGGCGGCTCCGGGCTCCGTTCCGTCGGACAATCGAACGCGGAGATCCCCATGTCCCTTCGTCGTCTCGCCCCGGTCCTCCTCGGCCTCCTGCTCGCGCCCGTGCTCGCGGCGCAGGACGCCCCCGCGCCGAAGCCGATCACCCTGGAGATCGCGGCCAAGCAGCCCTTCCGATTCACGCCGCGCGGCCTGAACGGTCCGGCCTGGCGCGAGGACGGGCGGTCCTTCACCCATCTCGAGTCGAGCCCGGACGGCACGGTCCTCGTCTCGGTCGACGCGGCGACGGGTGAGCGGGCGACGCTCTTCGGGGTCGAGACGCTCAAGACCGCGATGGAACAGGCCGGGGTGAAGGACTTCCCCTTCGGCCGCCTCGCCGCCGCGAGCTGGAAGGACGGTCGACTCGAGCTCGTCGCCGAGGGTCGGCGGCTGCGCATCGCGGCCGACGGGAAGTCGGTCGAGGCGGAGTCGCTCTTTCCCGCCGAGGCCGAGGCGAGTGCGTTCTCTCCCGACGGAGCCCAGGTCGCCTGGGTCGCCGACCACGACATCTCGGCGCGCAAGCGCGACGGCACCGTGACCCGCGTCACGCGGGGCGGATTCGCCGAGCTGACCCACGGCGTCGCGGTCTCGCGCGTCGAGTTCGGCATCCACGACGGCATGTGGTGGGATCCGACCGGTCGGCGCCTCGCGTTCTACCGCGAGGATCTCCGTCCGATCCAGCCGCACGAGCTCGTCGACTGGTCCGTGCATCCCGCGAAGCGCGTCCCCGACCGCTACCCGATGGCCGGCACCCGGAACAGCGTGGTCTCCATCGGCGTCTGGGACTCGCGCGACGACTCCGTCGTCTGGCTCGACACGAAGCCCGAGGAGGACGAGTACCTCACGAACGTCGCCTGGGATCCGACGGGCGAGCGGATCCTCGTCGCGCACGTCGCGCGGAGCCAGGACCTGACGACCCTCGAGGTCTACGAGGCCGCCTCCGGGCGTCATCTCGAGTCGCTCTTCAGCGAGCGCGACGAGCAGTGGACCGAGCCCGAGCACCCGCCGATCTTCCTTCCCGACGGCTCCGGCGACTTCCTCTGGTTCTCGCCGCGCGACGGCTACAACCATCTCTACCGCTACCACCGCGACGGGAACCTCGTCGGGCAGGTGACGCGCGGCGCCTTCGACGTCACGGCCTTCCGCGGTTTCTCTCCGGACGGGACCTCCATCCTGGTCGAGGCCAGCGGCGAGGATCCGCTCCAGATGCACCTCTACCGCGTCTCCCTCGCGGCCCCCGAGGCCGTCGTGAAGGGCGCGGGCGAGTCGGCCGAGGTCGAGTACCGATTCCCGCCCCTGGAGCGCCTCACCTCGGGCCGGGGCCGGCACGAGGTCCTGATCGCCCCGAAGACGGGCCACCTCCTCGACACCTGGTCGAGCCTCGAGACGCCGACCGCGGTCGATCTGATCGCGGCGGACGGCGGCGCGCCGCGACGGCTGCACACCGCGCCCGATCCCTGGGCCGGCTGGGTCCACGGCGAGGAGCGGTTCTTCACCGTGCCGGCCGCCGACGGGACGCCCCTGCACGGTCACCTCGTCCTCCCGCCGGATCTCGACCCGAAGAAGAAGCACCCCGTCCTGCTCTACGTCTACGGCGGGCCGCACTCGCAGCTCGTCACCGACACCTGGATGGGAGGCGCGCGCTCGCTCGGCGTGTGGTTCCACCACATGGCGGCCAAGGGATACATCGTCGTGCGCCTCGACGGCCACGGCACCCTGAACCGCGGCATCGAGTTCCAGCAGGCGATCCATCGCCGGCTCGGCACGCTGGAGATCCAGGACCAGCTCGCGGCGATCGATCACGTCCTCTCGCTCGGCTTCGCCGACCCCGCGCGCGTCGGCGTGCACGGCTGGAGCTACGGCGGCTTCATGACCCTCTCGCTCATGACCCGCGCCGGCGAGCGCTTCGCGGCCGGCGTCTCCGGCGCGCCGGTGACCGACTGGAGCCTCTACGAGACGGGCTACGGCGAGCGCTACATGGATCGGCCGGCGGAGAACGAGAAGGGCTACGCCGAGGCCGACCCGGGCAACCACGTCGAGGGGATCCGCGGCCGGCTCCTCGTCGTCCAGGGCACCAGCGACGTCACGGTCGTGTGGCAGCACACGATCGACTTCCTCGCCAAGTGCATCGCGAAGGCGGTGGACGTCGACTACTTCGCCTATCCGGGCGAGCTCCACGGCCTGCGCGGCGCCTCGCGCTTCCACTTCTACAAGAAGATGACGGCCTTCTTCGATCGCGAGCTGCGCCCCGACGGACCCTGAGCGGGACCGCGGGGGAGCGACTCGCCCGCGGTCAGCGCACGCGGACCCCGAGCGCCCGGTTCGGCGGCGCCGGGGCCGCGCGCGTCGCGATGCCGGCGAGGAAGGTCTCGTCCGGGCGCCCCGCCTGGAGCTCGAGCTCGATCCGCTCGCCCTCGCGACCCGGCGGCAGCCAGAAGACCGAGGGCTTGGCCGGATCGCGCGAGGTCCGGATGATCGACGCTTCGAACTCGCCGAGCCGCAGGCGGACCCGCGTCCGTCGGAAGTCCGGATCGAGGAAGTGCAGGAACACCGCGAGCTGCGTGCCCTCGGCGAAGAGCGTCACCGGGGCGCTGACCCGGTAGTCGAGGAAGGTGCCGAGCAAGGGACGATCCCCGCCGAGCCCGCGGAACCCCGGGCGGTCCTCCGCGCGTCCCCAGGCCGCGATCCGGAACTCGGCCGCCGCGCGGGGGTGGAGGAGGATCTCCGCGAAGACGGCCTCCTGGATCGCGACCGTGCCCCGATCGAGCTCGGCCCGGAGGAGGTCGTAGGGACGCTCCCGGCCCCGGTAGGGCGCGAGACAGCCGATGATCTCGATCTTCATCTGGTCGTCGTCCGTCGCCGCGTAGAGGGCGAGGAGCTCGTCGAGGAGTCCGCCGCCGCCGCGTTCACGCTCCAGCCGGAGCGCGGCGCGACGATCGAAGTGGGGGAGTTCCTCCGTGAGGGAACGTCGGGCGAAGTCCTCGTCCGGCGGCTCGCCGCCCCGGGCGAGCCGGTAGTGCGCCCGCGCCACCCGGAGCGCGAGCGACGCCTCTCCGTCGTCGGACCCCTCGAGCGCGCCCGAGCGTCGTCGACGCGCGATGTCGAGGGCGAGGATGCGGAGCCCTTCGACCGGTTCGTCGCGACGGGCGGCGAGGAAGGCGTCGAGGCCGCCGGCCGGATCGCCCCCGGTCGCTCGCAGGAGCTCGGCGGCGCGCCGCAGCGTCGGTCGCGCATCGTCCGCGAAGCGTCTCGCGATCTCTCCGCATTCGAAGGGCGTGGCGCAGCGTCCGACCTGAACCATGAAGGAGAGGAGCTCGTCCTCCCTCAGGTCGAGCTCGGGCCGGAGGAAGCCGACGAGATCGATGACGGCGAGGCGATCGCCCCTCTCGCGCAGCGTCACCTCGGGCGCGGCGGCGGAGAAGACGCCCTCGTCGACGCCTCCGGCCCGGGCCTGGAGCGCGCGGAGCCGGCGCCGCGCCTCGCGCGCTCGGGCCGGTCGATCGGCCGCGAGATCCCGGCGCTCGCCGGGGTCCGCGCCGAGATCGTAGAGCTCGGTCCGTCGGAGGCGCTCGTCGACGACGAGCTTGTCCTCGGGTCCGATCAGAGCCGAGCTGACGTTGTAGAGCGCGTGCTCGAGGGGCGGGATCTCCGCCACGACCTCCGGGTCGCGATCGGGGTCCGCGCGTCCCGCGAAGAGCGGCAGGAGCGACCGCCCCACGTAGCGGGGACGTCCGGCGTCCGGCAGGTCGAAGAGATGCTCGAGGGTCGGCGCGAGATCGAGCAGCGACACGCAGCGCGCATCGCGGCCCGGCTCGACTCCCGGTCCCGCGACGACGAGAGGGACGTGGATCGATTCCTCGTAGAGCTGCGTGCCGTGCCGCGTCGCCCCGTGCTCCTCGAAGGCCTCGCCGTGGTCCGCGGACACGATGACGAGCGCGTCCTCCAGGTGCCCCTGCTCCTCGAAGAGGTCGAGCAGGACGCCGAGATCGTCGTCGGCGTGTCGGACCTCCGCCTCCCATCCCGCCCGCGGCGAGGTCCCGCGGACGAAGCGCTCGTCCGCCCGGTCGGAGGGATAGTGCGGACGCACGAGGTGGATCCACGCGAACCACGCCCCCTCACCGCGGGGTCTCACCGAGTGGAACGACGACTGCGGCGGAGGGTCGTCCCAGGCCTGGCCGCGCGCCGCGGCGAAGCCGAGGTCGAAGCGGGTGAAGCCGCCGTCGCGGATCGTGATGATGCCGGTCGCGAAGGAGGCGCGCGTCTCGACGCCGGCGGCGTTCAGGCGATCGGTGACGAGCGGCACGCCCTCGAAGCCGGCCGGGTCCGTCGCGATGCGCGAGGGAAGCTGTCCCGCGAAGGCGGCGAAGATCGCGGTCTGCGAGATCGGCGAGTTCGAGTACGCGCGCGTGAAGGTCCGGCCGCGGGCCGCGAGCGCGTCGAGTCGGGGGGTGAGGGGGAGGTCGTCCGGGCGCCGACCGACGGCGTCAGCCCGCAGCGCGTCGATCGTCACCAGGAGCACGCCTCGCACCCCCTCGAAGGGCCGGCGGCTCTCCGCCGCGAGCGCGGTGCCGAAGAAGGGCGCGAGCGGCGCCGGTCCGAGGCGATCGTCCTCCTCGACGAGGAGCGGCCGGAGTCGCCACCAGCTCGCGAAGGCGGCGGTCGAGCCGCGCGTGACCCAGGTCTCTCCGGTGCCGCGCACGAGCGCCGTGACGCCGACCCCGCCGAGGATGACCGCGAGGGCCGCCGCGACGATCGGGGCGCTGGCCCGGCGCGGCAGGAGCGCGAGGAGCGAGCGCTGTCCGAGGGCGAGCCCGAGAAGCAGCACCGCCTCCCGGAGGAAGTGGTAGCGACCTCGCTGCGCGAGATCGGCCCCCGCGAAGAGCGCGACGGCCGCGACGAGGCCGAGCGCGGCGAGGCGGCGCGGGCCGCGCCGGAGGGGCGCCCGCAGGAACGCCGCGAGGGCGAGCGCGAGCAGCGCCGCGATCGGTCCCCAGGCCCCGGCGAGGGGCAGGGTCGCCGCGTGCGCCCCGAGCGCGGCGCGGCGCGCGGTCTCACCCGCCAGGAGCGCGAGCGGGAGCGCGACCGCGATGCCGCGGAAGGGAGCGAGGACGAGCGCCGCGAGGACGCCGAGCGCGGGTAGGATCGCGAGGGCTGCGGCCGTCGCGAGCGGCGCCGGCATCGCCTCGCCGCGATGCGCCGCGGCGGCGAGATCGAGACCCGCGACGAGGATCCCCGCCCCGAGCCCCGACCAGAGGGTGCGCGCGAGGGATCCGGGCTGCGGTCGGGTAGAGATCATCGCCACCAGTGTGGGCGGAAGGGCGCGCTCCCGTCCAGTCCGCGCGCGCGGCGCGGGCCGCCGGATCCGCCGATCAGCTCGCGAGCTCGAAGAGCAGCCGGAGCCGGACGAAGTCGACGTCCTTCAGCACGACCTCCACGACGTCGCCCTCGCGGAAGATCTTCACGAAGCCCCGTCGCGCCGAGATCTTGAGCGTCACGCCGTCGTGCTCGACGCGCTCGCCGATGCTCCGCGCGGGCACGAAGCCCGTCACGAGCTCGTCCGGGTACTTGATCTCGAACCCGCCCCGGGAGACGCGCTGGATCACGACCTTCGCCGCCTCCCCGATGCGCGGCTCCATGTACTGGCAGACCTTGAGGTCGCCGATCGCGACCTCCGCCATCGCCGCCATGTCGGCCTGGCCGCTCGCGTGGCCGGCGATCTCGGTGAGATTCTGGAGGACGTCGAGGCGCTGGAAGTCGATCGCGACCTCCTCGCCCCGCCGCAGCACCTCGTCGAGCATGCGGTGGACCATCAGGTCCGGGTAGCGGCGGATGGGGGAGGTGAAGTGGAGGTAGTGCTCCCGCGCGAGGCCGAAGTGCTCGGCGCGCTCGTCGTGGTGGCGCAGCTCGTAGATCGCGCGCTCCATGAGCCCCATGATCCGGCTGATCATGGCCTCGGAGTTGCGCTGGCGGCGGGCCCATCGGATGAGGTCGCCGATGTCGCGACCGGTGAGTCGGTCCTTCTTCGGCACCCGGCAGCCGTGCTTGTCGAGCATCTCGATGATCTGCGCCACCTCCTCCGGATCCTTCTCCGGGTGGATGCGGTAGATCGTCGGGAGGCCGCGGTTCTTGAAGTAGTCGCCCACCGCCTGGTTCGCGGCGAGCGCGGTCTCCTCGATGAGCGTCTGCGAGAAGTAGTTCGCCGCCTCGTAGATGCCGACGACCTCACCCTTCTCGTCGAAGCGGAACTTCCGCTCCACGCTCTGCATGCGCATCGAACCCTTGCGGTCCCGGATCTCCTGCTGCTTGCGCGTCCAGTCGGCGAACATGCGGAGGTCGGGTTCGAGATCCTTCAGGGCGCGCGTGCGTTCGTTGTCCTCGCCGTCGAGCAGCTCCTGCACGCCGCGGTAGGTGCAGCGTCGCATCGAGCGGATGACGCTCTTGGTGACGTAGAACGCCTTGCGGCGGCCCTGACGGTCGAAGCGCATGATGACCGAGAAGGCGAGCCGGTCGCGATCGGGCACGAGCGAGCAGAGCTGGTTCGACAGCTCCTCCGGGAGCATCGGCACGACCTGGTCGGCAAGGTAGACGGAGGTCGCGCGGGCCACCGCCTCCGCGTCCAGCGCCGTGCCGGGGCGGACGTAGTGAGAGACGTCGGCGATGTGGACGCCGAGCTCGTAGCCGTCGTCGACCTCGCGGATGCCGATGGCGTCGTCGTAGTCCCGCGCGTCCTCGCCGTCGATGGTGAAGATCCGCTCGCGGCGGAGGTCCTCGCGGTAGGAGTCGCCCTCGTAGTCCCCGGGCGGAGGGTCGGAGGGGAGCCGTCCGACCTCGGCCCGGACGTCGTCGGGGAAGAGCATCCGGACGCGGAAGGAGCGGAGGATCTCCATCTCCTCGCTGTTCTCGTCGTGGTAGGGCGGGGCGCCGTGCTCCATCGGGCCGAAGGCCGGCGGCCGGGCCGCGATCAGCTCGCGGGCCCCGCCGTCGTAGCCCTCGAGGTCGGAGTCGACGCCCTCGCCGAAGACGACCTCGACGTCGGGTCGCTCCGTCTCCTCCGTCGGCTCGTCGGGGCCGCCGAGGTCGCCGAGCAGATCCGAAGCTCGAGAACTTCTTCTTCTCGTCGCGGTCCTTGCCCATGTCGGAGCTTCCGTCGCGGTCGGGAAATGGAAACGCGGGCCGGAGTCGGGCTCCGCCCCGCGCATCATGACACGTTCGGTGCGCGACGGCACTCGCCGCGATCAGTCCTCGCCGAGCAGCGCCCGTCCCGCCGCCGCGACGGCCTCGGCGGTGAGACCGAACTCGCGGAAGAGGACCGAACCCGGCGCCGAGGCGCCGAAGTCGTCGTGGCCGATCGCGACGCCGAAGCGGCCGACGTGGCGCTCCCAGCCGAAGGTCGAGGCGGCCTCGATCGCGACGCGGGCCTCGACGGCGGCGGGAAGGACCGCCTCGCGGTAGGCCGAGTCCTGACGATCGAAGATCTCCCAGCTCGGCATGCTCACCGCGCGCACGCGGCGACCCTCGGCGACGAGCGTCTCGTAGGCCTCGACGACCAGTCCGAGCTCGCTGCCCGAGCCGATCAGGATCAGGTCGGGCACGCCGTCCTCGGTCGAGTCGGCGAGGACGTAGGCGCCCCGCTGAAGGCCCTCGGCCGCCGCGTAGCGCGTGCGGTCGAGCGTCGGGTGGTTCTGGCGCGAGAGCAGGAGGGCGACCGGTCGCTCGGTCTCCTCCAGGCAGTAGCGCCAGGCCTCGACGGCCTCGTTGGCGTCGCCGGGACGCAGGACGACGAGACCCGGCATCGCGCGGAGGCTCGGCAGGTGCTCGATCGGCTGGTGCGTCGGGCCGTCCTCGCCCACGCCGATGCTGTCGTGCGTGAACACGAAGGTGACCGGCAGCTTCATCAGCGCCGCCATCCGGATCGCGGGGCGCATGTAGTCGCTGAAGACGAAGAAGGTCCCGGTGAAGGCCCGCAGGCCGGACAGGGCCATGCCGTTGGCGATCGCTCCCATCGCGTGCTCGCGCACGCCGAAGTGGAGATTGCGGCCGTCGGGGCGATCCGCGAGGAAGCTCGGCGCGCCGTTGATCGTCGTCTTGTTCGAGCTGCCGAGGTCGGCCGATCCGCCCATCATCCAGGGCACCTTGGGCGCCACCGCGTTCAGCGCCTTGCCGAAGGCGGCGCGGCCGGCCTGGCCCTTGGGGTCGGCGGGGAAGACGGGCAGGTCCGCGTCCCAGCCCGCCGGGAGCTCGCCGGCGAGGAAGAGATCGAGGTTCGCGGCGTCCTCCGGGAAGGCCTCCCGGTACCGCGCGAGCTTCTCGTTCCAGGCCGCCTCGAGCTTCTCGCCCCGCTCGCGCGCCTGACGCCGCGTCTCCTCGAGCTCCGTCGGGACGAGGAAGTGGGCGTCCGGGTCCCAGCCGTAGACCTCCTTCGTCCGGCGGATCTCCTCCTCGCCGAGCGGCGCGCCGTGCGCGTCGCACTTGTCCTGCATCGAGGGGCTGCCGAAGGCGATGTGGCTGCGGACGATCACGAGGCTCGGGCGGTCGTCGCGCGCCCGCGCGCGCTCGAGCGCGGCGGTGAGGGCGCCGAGGTCGTTGGCGTCCTCGACCGTCTCGACGGCCCAGCCGCAGGCGACGAAGCGCGCGCCGACGTCCTCGGTGAAGGCGAGGTCGGTGTCGCCCTCGATCGTGATGCGATTGGCGTCGTAGACCCAGGTCAGCTCCGAGAGACGGAGGTGGCCGGCGAGCGAGGCGGCCTCGGCCGCGACGCCCTCCATGAGGTCGCCGTCGCCGCAGAGCGCGACGACCTGCCAGTCGAAGAGCTCGTGTCCGGGGCGGTTGAAGAGGTGCGCGGCGCGGCGCTTCGCGATCGCCATGCCCACGCTGTTCGCGACGCCCTGGCCGAGCGGGCCGGTCGTGGTCTCGACGCCCGGGCACTCGCCGAACTCCGGGTGGCCCGCGCAGGAGCTGTGGAGCTGGCGGAAGTTGCGGATGTCCTCCAGCGACACGTCGTAGCCCTGCAGGTGCAGCGTGCCGTAGAGCAGCATCGACGCGTGGCCGACCGAGAGCACGAAGCGATCGCGGTCGGGCAGGTCGGGGTTGGTCGGCGCGTGGCGGAGGATGCGATCGAAGATCACGTGGGCCACCGGCGCGAGCGCCATCGGGGTCCCGGGATGGCCCGAGTTCGCCCGCTGGACGGCGTCCATCGCCAGGGTGCGGATCGTGTTCACGGCGAGCTGGTCGAGGTCGTTCACGACTTTCATCTTCCGGGGCTCCGGGGAGGGGGGTCCGGGGCATCCTACCAACGACGGGGACGCGTTCCCGAGGGGCGGAGACGGCTCCGGATCGGGGATCCTCGCCCGGGGCCGCGCAGTTGCTATGTTCGCGATCCGGCGGCGCGACGATCGCGCCCGGCTCGTCGCCGCGGCTCGTTCCGCGCAGGAGAACGTGGATGAACGCGAAGGCCCCCCGTTGCGAATCGCCCCCGGACGCCCCCCTCGCCGCCGACGGGAGCTACGACCCGGATCCGGTGACGCGCGGTCGCGTCCGCGCGTCCCGCATGGGCCGCCGACGCGCCCTCGTCCTCGTGGCGATCCACGTCGTCGTGTTCGCCCGGATTCTCCACTGGAAACTCACGGGTTCTCCACGGGTCGTCGCGCCGGTGGAGCCGAGCGAGGCGATGTACGCGCTGGCCGACGGCGTCCTCAACGCCGGCGCCTTGATGCTGATCATCTCGATGCTTTCGGTCCTCGTCCTCGGCCGCTTCTTCTGCGGCTGGGCCTGCCACCTGGTGGCGCTCCAGGACGCCTCGGCCTGGCTGCTGAAGAAGGTCGGGATCCGCCCGCGACCGCTGCGCTCGCGCTGGCTCGTGTTGATCCCCCTCGGGGCCGGGCTCTTCATGTTCGGCATGCCGCTCCTGAACCGCCTCGTCGCCGGCGTCTCCAGCGGACGGGAGCGCGGCTTCTTCACCGACGACCTCTGGCAGACCTTTCCCGGGTTCTGGGTCGGACTCGCGACCTTCCTGTTCTGCGGCTTCGGGATGGTCTACCTGCTGGGGGCGAAGGGCTTCTGCACCTACGCCTGCCCCTACGGCGGCCTCTTCGGCGTCGCCGACCGTCTCTCGCCCCTGCGCATCCGCGTCGACGACTCCTGCCGGGCCTGCGGCCACTGCACCGCGGTCTGCACCTCGAACGTCGAGGTGGCCTTCGAGGTCCACCGCTACGGCGCGGTCGTCGACCCGGGCTGCATGAAGTGCCTCGACTGCGTCAGCGTGTGCCCCGAGAACGCGCTCTCGCTCGGCTTCGGGCGCCCGGCCCTGTTCACGCCGCCGCGGCGCGAGGGCGGTCGCGACCGTCGGCGGTTCCCCGGCTTCGCGGCCGAGCTGATCGGACTCGCGGTCTTCGCCGTGTCGCTGGCGATCTTCGTCGGGCTGCCGAACTCGTTCCTCGGGCGCCGGCTGGACTGGGCCTCGAGCCTCGCCGGTCGGACCCCGTTGCTCTTCGGGCTCGGGCTCGCCGCCACCACGGGGATCCTGGCGCTGGCGCTGACGAGGACCTTCCGCGGCGAGGAGTTCCGCCTCCAGCGCTGGGTCCTCCGTCGCGACGGGAAGGCGACGCGCGGCGGTCGGAGCTTCGCGTTCGTCGCGGGCCTGATCCTGCTCCTCGTCGGCTGGCTCGGGCTGGGGCAGTGGTTCATGTGGAAGGGCGATCGGCTGACGGCGGATCTCCGTCCGCGCCTCTACGAGCTCGCCAGCCGACCGGAGACGGAGTCGCTCCCCGAGGCGGACCGCGCCGTCCTGGACGCGGCCGATCGCGCCTACGCGCGGGCGGAGAGCCTGCGCGTCTTCCCCGATCTCCGGCCGCTCGCCCGGCGCTCCGGACTCGCCGCGGCCCGCCGCGACTACGACGCGGCCGAGCGCCACGCGCTCGCCGCCCTCGAGGTCGAGGACGACTTCGCGCCGGCCTGGGAGGATCTCGCGACGGTGCGCCGTCTGAAGGGCGACGCGCCGGGTGAGGAGGCCGCCCTCCTCCGCGCGCTCGAGCTCGACCCGGAGGGCGAGAGCCATCTCGTCCGGCTCGTCGCGCTGCGGATGGGCCGCAACGACCTCGACGGCGCCCTCGCGATGGAGATCCGGCTCCTCGACGCCCTCCCGCCGGAAGAGCGGGAGAAGCGGGCGATCGTCCTCGCGCAGATCGCCACGATCGAGCTGCGCCGCGGTCGGGTGGAGGAGGGGAGGAAGCGTCTCGACGAGGCCCTTCGCGTCGATGCCGGCTGCCTGCCGGCCCACGCCACGCTCGCGGCGCTGCTGGAGGGCGGCGACCCGGCCGCCGCGATCCCGCACTTCGAGGCCGTGCTGGCCCGGCACCCGTTCGACTTCGGCCTGCGCTACCGCTACCGCGCGGCGCTCGAGGCGGCGGGGCGCGGCGAGGAGGCCCGGGCGGACTTCGAGGCCGGTCTCAACGAGCTCCAGATGGCGATCCCGAAGGCGCCGAATCGGGACGAGCTCCTGTTCTACCTCGCGGCCGAGCTGTTCTCGGCCTCGCGATTCGAGGACGCCGAGTCGATCCTCGTCCCGCTCGCGGAGCGTCATCCCGAGGACGCGACGATCCGCGACCTCCTGGCCCGGACCCGCGCCGCGCGGTGAAAAAAAAGAGGGGCCTCCTCCAGGAGGCCCCTCGTCGGTCGAGCGAGGGCGAGCCTCGCGCGGACCCTGCGTCGAGCGGGGACGACGCATTCTCTCCACGCCTTTGCCGGCGTCGGGTTCCCCGTCCCGGGATTCGGTGCCCGGCCGGCGTGAGATCGCGGGAGACGATCACCGACCGGCGCTCGTGAGCGACGGGGCTCCGCGCGACGCCGCGTCGAGAGCCGGGGAGCAGGGGGCTGCTCTCCCCCTCCTTCCGCCCCTATTTGCGTCGGCGGGGCGCGTGGTGACGGAATCGGGGAAAAAGTCGCCCCGGGCCGGACTCGCGGGATCGGGGCGGGCGTGACAGACTCTCCGCCTTCCCCTTCCCCTTCCCCGGAGGTCGCCAGCCGGATCATGGCCAACGCAGAGGAGCCCGCGATCGTCGGCGTCGTCCGCGCCCGCGTGAGCCGGGGGCGCTTCGGCGGCCTCGAGGCGCCGCTCCCGGACCTTCCCGGGGTGACGCTCATCACCGCGGCCGAGGTCCCCGGCGAGCTCCGTCTCGCGCTCCACGAGGGCCCGCTGCCCGTCCTCTCGCACCGCAAGATCCGCTACCGGGGGCAGCCGCTCGCGCTGGTCGTCGCCCCCGACGCCGCGACCCTCGAGCTCGCGCTCGCCGGGATCACGGCCGAGCAGACCGCGCAGATCCCGGTCGAGGATCTCCACCGATCCCAGCAGGCTTCGGTCCGGCTCTTCGGTCACGACAACGTCTTCGCCGAACGCCGAGCGACGCGCGGGGATCCGGACGCCGCCTTCGCCGCCGCCGAGACCCTCGTCACCGCCAGCTTCGGCACCGCGATGCAGGATCCCTTCGAGCCCGATCTCGCCCGGGTCCGCGCCCGCCGACTCGGCGACGGACTCGAGGTCGAGGGGTCCTTCCTCGAGCCGGCCCGCGTCGCCCGTCACCTCGCGTCGCTCCTCGGGATCCCCGCGGACCGCGTCGCGGTGAGCTCCTCCCGCCCCCGGGCGCGGGTCGCCGCGGACGACTCCTCCGTCCTGTTGCCGGCCGCCCACGCGGCGCTCGCCGCCTGGGTGGACGGCCGTCCCGTCGAGTTCCAGCTCTCCCGCCCCGAGTCGCTCGCCTTCCAGCCGAAGCGTCCCGCGGCCGAGATCCGCGTCACCGTCGCCGCCGATCGCGCGGGCGCTCTGGGGGGGCTCGACCTCGACGCCCGCTTCGATGGCGGCGCCTTTCCCCTGAGCGCGGCCGAGATCGTCGACGAGGCGCTCCTCGCCGCCCAGTCCGCCTACCGGGTCCGCGATCTCCGCGTGCGGGTCCGCGTGCTCGCGACGAGTTCGGCCCCCAACGGCGGGGTGCGGGGAACGGCGTCGTCGGCCGTGACCTTCGCCGTCGAGCGGGCGGTCGACGCGCTCGCGGACCGTCTGCGCGTCGAGCCCCGGGAACTCCGGAGGCGGAGCCTCGCGCGGGGCGGAGACCACGCGCCCGACGGGCGCCGTCTGAGCTTCGGCGAGGAACCGGCGCACGTCCTCGCGCGGGCGCGCGAAGCGCTCCCCCCGGAGACGCCGCTCGCCTGCTTCCTCTGGCCGACGCGCAATCAGGACGGTCCGCGCCGCCGCCTGCGCCTGCGTCTCGTGGCGAAGGGCGCGGACCTCGAGTTCGCGCATCTCGCCTGCCCCGAGATCGCGCTCTCCCCGGCCGCTCGCGACGATCTCGCGGCCGAGCTCGCCGGGCGCTTCGGGCTGCGCGAGAACCGCCTCCTGATCGGCGGCGTGCGCGTCGACGAGGCCGCCGCGCCGGAGCTCGAGGCCGCGCTCCGCGCGCGCGTCCGGACCCTGTTCGATCGCGTCGGGGCCGATGCGGCCGCCGTCGGCGCCCGCCTGGCCGCGACGCCCGACGGGGTCTGGTGCGACGAGATCCCCTTCGACGACGGTCCCGTCTCGGCGCTCCGCGTCGCGGAGGTCGGCGTGGTCGCCGCCGAGGTCGAGTGCGACGACCTGAGCTGCGAGTTGCGGCCCCGTCGACTCGACGTCTTCCTCGGGGCGACCCGGGTGACGCGGGACGCGCGGCGCGAACTCGGCGGCGCGGTCGCGATCGCGATCGGCGCGACCGTGAGCGAGGAGGTCCTCGTCGAGTTCGGCGGCGTCGCCAACGCGAGCAGCCGGCGCTATCAGCCGCCGCGCCTCGGCGACCTCCCGGTCATCGCGGTCGAGGGCGCGCCGCGCTCGCGGGCCCACCGCGATCCGGAGGAATGGTGGGACTGGGGCGGAGCGGCCGTGCCGGCCGTCCTCGCCGCCGCGGCGGAGGCCGCGACCGGCGTGCGAATCTCGGATCTCCCGGTGAGTCCCGAGATGCTCGTCGAGCGGGCGCGAGGGCGGACGCGATGAAGCGCGAGGTCCGACTCGTCATCGACGGCGACGCCGGAACGCGGGCCGCGCGCGGTCTCGACACGCTGAGCGACCTTCTCGCCCGCGAGCGCGCGGCCGCGCCGGCGAGTGACCCCTGTCGCGAGGGGGCCTGCGGCGACTGCGTCGTCCTCGCGGACGGCGTCCTCGTCGCGGCCTGCATCACGCCGGTCCTCCAGCTCGACGGGGCCCGGATCAGCACCTTCGCCGGCCTCTGCCGCGACGACGCGGACGAGGCGCCTCGCCTCGTCGCGGCCGCCCGCGCGCTCGCGCGCTTCGCCGACGATCGCGGGCTCTTTCCCTGCGACGTCTGTCGCTCCGGCGTCCTGCTCGCGGCCGCGCTCGACGCCTCGGGGGCGAGCGGCGAGGGGACCTCGGCGCTGAGCAGCCGCGTCTGCCGCTGCAGCGATCTCGCCGAGCTCCCGCCCGAGATCGAGAGGCTCCGGCGCGAACTCGGGGAGGCGCCGTGAGCGGTCCCTGCGAAGTGCTCGCCCCCTTCGAGATCGAGGAGGCGGTCCAGCTCCTTGCCGAGATCGGCGAGCCCGTCACGGTGCTCGCCGGCGGGACGGACCTCATGCCGGCGATCCTCTCCGGCGAGCGCCGCCCGGCCGCGGTCGTCCTCGATCTGGGGCGGATGGCGATCCTGCGCGAGATCCGCGAGGAGGGAGACGAGCTCGTCCTCGGGGCCGCCGTCACCGCGGCCGCGCTCGGCGCCGACCCGGAGGTCGCTCGCGTCGCGGGCCCCCTGGTCGCGGCGGCGCGGAGCTTCGGCTCGCTCGAGATCGCGAATCGCGCCACGATCGGCGGCAACGTCATGACGGCGGGAGCGGCGGGGGATCTCGCGACGGCGCTCCTCGCCCTCGACGCCGTGGCGGTGCTCGCCTCGACGGAGGGGCGGCGTCGCGTCCCCGTCTTCTCGCTGCTGGTCGGCGGCGGCCGCACGTCGGCGAAGCCGAGCGAACTGCTCGTCGAGATCCGCCTGCCGCGCGCGGGAGCCTCCGGGAGGGGTTGGTTCCGCAAGGTCTCGGGCCGCGGCGGACGCGGGTGGGCCAAGGTCAACCTCGCCTGCTTCGCGCGCGACGGGAGCGAGGGGCCGGAGGAGGTGCGGATCGCCCTCGGCGGCGCCGCGAGCGGCCCGACGCGCCTTCGCGAGACGGAGCGCATCCTGACGGGATCGCGACTCGACGAGGCCTGCCTCGCTCGCGCGCTCCGCGGGATCGACGGCGAGATCACGCCGGAGGACGACCTCGTGTCGAGCGCCGCCTACCGGCGCACGATCGCCGCCCGCCTCGTCCGCTGGGTCCTCGCGGAGCTCGCTCGCCCGGAGGGGCTCCGGTGAGGAACTCCTCTCCGGCGTCGTCGCGGCCGCGCGACTCGGTCGTCTGGTAGACTCCGCCCCGGAGATGGGAACGGAGAGATCGCGATGGACGCCGCGGAAGCCCTGCGCCTGCTCGGAGCCCTGGCGCTCGCCTTCGGCGTGCCCGCGCTCGCGATGACGGTCCTGCGCCGTCTCGTGCCGCGCCGCTCCGACGAGGCGAAGCAGGCCGCCTTCGAGGGCGGCTCGCCGCCGCTGGAGGACGCGCGCCGTCGCATCCCCACGCGCCTGCGCAGCGCGGCCCTCGTGTCGGCGGTCCTGGTCGCGGTCGCGCTCGTCTTCCTGCCCCTGCTCGCCGCGAGCGCGCGGCTCGGCCTCGGGGCGCGCGTCCGTTTCGCCGTCCTCGTGATCCTGGTGGCCGTCGTCGCGACCGTCCAGATCCGCCGACGGGGGGTGCACCCGTGGCCCTGACGCCCGCGCCCGGCGGCGGTGCTCCCTTCCCGACGCGCGCCGCGCGGCTGCTCGAGGCCCTGAAGGGCGGCCTCCGGGTCCGGGCCTTCGCGCCGCTCTTCGTCGGCGCGGGATGCTGCGCCGCGGATCACGAACACTTCGCCTCGCTCGCGGCCGCGCCCTCGTCGCTTCTCGAATCCCTGCGGCACGCGCCGCGCGACGCCGATCTCCTGGTCGTCGCCGGCGTCCTGACGCACAAGATGGCGCCGATGGTCGAACGCGTCTGGCGGCAGATGCCCGAGCCGCGGAGCGTCATCGCCTGGGGGAACTGCGCCGTCTCCGGCGGCGCCTACGCCGGCTACTCCGTGCCGGGAGGACTCGATCTCGTCCTGCCGGTCGATCTCGTCGTGCCGGGCTGTCCGCCCTCGGACGAGGCGTTGCGGGCCGCGCTCGAGACCCTGCTCGCGTGCCGCCGCGCGTCCCGGGGGCGCGGGCGATGACGGCGCTCGAGACCCTGGGCCCGATCCTCGCCCCCCGCTCGGGACCGGAGGCGACGTCCTACCGCGTCGCCCTCGGCGACCTGCCGACGGCGCTCGCCGCGCTGTCGCGAGAGGGCGGCTGGTCGCTGGAGGACCTCTTCGCGATCGACCGCGGACCCGCCGTCGCGGATGCGGGTCGGTTCGAGGTCGTCTACCGCTTCGCGCGCGGCGACGCCGCGCGCACGCTCGTCCTCGGCGCCCTGGTCGACGAGGCCGAGACGGTTCCGAGCGCGGCCGAGGCCTGGAGCGCGGCGGACTGGTGCGAGCGCGAGATCCACGACCTCTTCGGCCTGCGTTTCGCCGGCCACCCCGCCCTGACGCGCCTCCTCACGCACCGCGACTTCCGCGGCCATCCGCTGCGCAAGGATCACGTCGCGGCGGGGCCCCAGCCGCTCGAGGCCCCCGACGATCTCGTCGCGGCGCTCGGGCCCTGGGGAGAGAATCCGGCCGACGACGGCCTCTCGGAGTTCGTGCCCTGCGACTTCGGCCCCCTGCATCCGCTGATGCGGGGGGTGGCCCGCATGCTCGTCAAGCTGGACGGCGAGCGCATCGCGCGCGCGGTCTTCGAGATCGGCTACCAGCACAAGGGCGTCGAGAAGATCGGGGAGTCCTGCACCTGGGACGGCTTCGCGCCGCTCGCGGAGCGCCTGCTCCCCGCCTCGCCGCTCACCGCGCGTCTCGCCTGGCACCACGCGGTCGAGGAGTTGCTCGATGTCACGCCCCCCGAGGGCGCGCTGCTGCTCCGCGTCCTCGGCGCCGAACTCGAGCGCGTCGCCGCGCACGCGCGGGCGATCGCGGCCACCGCGGCCGGCTTCGGCGAGACGGCGGCGACGGTCGCGCTCGCCGCGTCCGTCCCCGCGATCCCGGACTTCCTCGCTCGCGCCCGACTTCGCGACGACGACGGCCTCGGCGGCTTCCGCGACGGGCCGCCGCAGGACCTGGCGGAGGGCGTGCGCGATGCGCTGGCCGGTCTCGTGGCCGGTCTCGACGCCGCGCGGACGGCGACGGTGGAGAACGGCGTCTTCCGGGCGCGGGGTCGAGGGCTGGGACGACTCTCCGCGCCCGCCGCTCTCGCCGCGGGCGCGACCGGGCCCATGCTGCGCTCCGCCGGCGTGGGGCGTGATCGCCGTCGCGACGATCCGCGCGGGCCCTGGCGTCGCGTCGGGATCCGGCCCGAGCTCGCGATCGCGCGCGGGGCGGACGTCCTCGCCCGCACCGAGCTCCGGTTCGCCGAGATCCGCGCC
>JAWKSY010000012.1:0-145103 GCA_041402125.1 Planctomycetota bacterium | reverse complement strand
TTTTCCGGGCCTTCTTCGGCACCTGCATGCCCTCCTTGCGCCACAGGCGCTCGATGCGCTTGTGGTTCACCGGAGGGCCGGACTTGTTGACGAGATCCGTCATCCTCGGAGTTCCGTAGCGCGGGAAGCGCGCCGCCAGCTCCTTCAGCTGGCGCACCAGGGGCAGATCACGACCGGGGCTCTCCTCCCGACGACGCTGCGTCGATCGCGGCTGACTGAGCACCTTGCAGGCACGGCGTTCGGAAACGCCGTGCTCCTTTCGAAGGTGCTCCACCGCGCGACGGCGACGCGTCGGGCTCAGAAGTTTCCCCGGGCGATGTCCTTCAGCATGGCGTTGTCGAGAGCCTGCTCCGCGACGAGCTTCTTCAGACGACGGTTCTCGTCCTCGAGCTCCTTCAGCCGCTTCGCATCCGAGCCCTTCATGCCGCCGTACTGGTTGCGCCAGCGGGCGAAGGTCTGCTCGGAGACGCCGATGAGCTTCGCCACCTCGGCGATCGTCTTGCCCTCGGCCATGTGCACCTCCGCATCGCGGAGCTTCCTGATGATCTCGTCCGGCGTGTGCCGCTTGCGCTGTCCCATGGGAGTCCTTTCTGGCCCTGCGGGCCGGAGTTTACCCCATAGCAGGTGGACTCGCGGACGGGGGGAAGGTCACACCGTGCCGCTGCCCTGCAGCGAGGTGCTGCCTTCGGTGCCGGGACCGAGCTGGACGACGCCGGTGATCCTGGGACTGCCGGGTCCGCTCGACATCTCCTTTCAGGGGGTGCTGCTCGATGCGATGGGCGGCGTCCACACGACGAACCTGTTGATCGTCAACATCCGCTGAATCACCGTCGGGCGCGGGCGAGCCCTCGCGCAGCGCCTCGTCGCGCGCGGTGGCCGTTAAGCAGAGACGCGCTGGGGAGAGAGAAACCAGAGAGCTTCTCGGAGCGACGGGGCCAGGGCTGCCCGGTGTCGGCCGCAAGCGGGCGCACCCCTGCCCTGCCGAGCGACGTTGCAGCTGAGGCCACCCGCCGCAACCCGCGCCCCTGTGGGGCCTTCAGCGCGGTGGGAATGAGAGAAGGCCGCCAGCGTGGGCTGACGGCCTTCCGTGATTCGCGCCTGGCGCAGCCGATCCCCTGCTCCACCTGGAGATCGGCCACGTTGGTCAGCTCGATGCCACCCTGCACCTCGAAGATCGCACCATGGACGCTACATGTTCCGGGACCACTGGCACAATTGCTCGCCGGCCTCGTCCGATGCTCCGACCCCCTCCTACTGGTTTCGGGCGGTGCCGGACGGTGAGTGGACGAGAAGGCACTCGTTGACTCGTCCTTGCAATCGATCCGCAAGGTTGTAGCTTCGAGTCGTGAACGCGAGAGGATCAGTCGGCAGTTCCAAGCGGGCCCGCATGCTGCGCATGCGGGAGCGGGCCTTCTCGTTCCTGTCTCTCGCAGCTTTCTGCGCAACGATCCTCCTCTCACTCAGCCATCATCACCACGAAGATGCCGGTTCCGACGACGCTTGCTGCCATGGGCATCACGATCAGATGCCAGGAGGCAGCGCTCCGGACGCTTTCGCCCACGGTGCGGCGGGGCATCACGACCACGACGCTCCGGAGCCGGTCGAGGACTCGAGCTGCGAGATCTGCCTCCAGATCGCGATCTCGCAGGGCAAGGTCCTTCTTCCTCCACTCTCCATCTCCTTCGCCGCGCTGGAAGCCGGGCTCTCGACGGCCCTTCCGGCATCCCGTGAAGGCACGCCTCCTCGTCTCCACTTCCATTCCGCCTCTCCTCGGGCACCTCCCGCGACGTTCGCCTGAACGTCGCGGAGCTCCGACATCGCTCCGGGAAGGTCCCGGACCGGGTCTCCGCCTGCCGGCGTGACACGGACCGCAGTTGCGGTCCGTCGGCGCCTTGCATGCCGTTCGTCGGCATGCGGAAGCACTCGAGGAATCAAGACGATGCATACGAAGGAATCGAGGACCCGGGCCCTGGCGGCCCTGGGCCTCTTCACCGTCCTCGCGGCGAGCGCCGCGCGGGCGCAGGACCAGTCTCCGACCCCGCCCAAGGGCTCAGTGGAGGAGCTTCGCCGGCAGTTCGCTCACGAGCTCGCCGATCTTCGCGCCGACTACGAGAACCGGCTCCAGACCATGGAGGGCGAGATCGGCCGACTGCGCGCGGAGCGCGACGATGCCTCGGCGCAGGGCGTCTCCGATGCGATCGACCGGATTCGCTCGGAACTGGACGACCGCGTCGGTCTCGGCCTTTCGCAGACGACCGTCTTCGACAATCTCTTCAACCCCGCCTTCGGGGTCGTCTCCGACCTCATCCTGGTCGCTTCGGGACAGGATGACTCGTTCAGCCACGCCAACCGCTTCGTCCTCCGCAGCGTCGAGGTCAACATCGCGGGGAACATCGATCCTGACACGGAGTACTACGCCGTCCTCCACGCTGATGAGGACGAGATCGAGCTCGAGGAGGCCTACCTCATCCGTCGGGATTTCTTCAGGGAGACGGCGTCCCTGAAGGCCGGTCGCTTCAACGTCGACTTCGGGCGGGTCTCTCCGGTGCACGAGCACGACCTGCCCTTCATCGACAAGCCCGGCGTCCTCCAGGAGTATCTCGGCGGTAGCCTGCGCGGCACCGGCCTCGAGTACCACGACTGGTTCTCGCTCGGCGACAGCGGGCTCCTCCGCTTCTCGGCCGGCATCACGAACTCGCCCGACGGCGATGCCCACGTCATCGTCGGCCCGCTGGCCGGCGAACACCACCACGAGGAGGAAGAGGAGCTCTTCGGAGAGCGCGGGATCGACTCCTTCGCCTTCCACGGGCGGGTCACCGCCCAGTGGGACGTCGGCCTCAACGGCGTCTTCCAGATCGGCGCGAGCGTCGCCTGGGCGCCCGAAGTCCGGAGCCATCTCGAGGACGCGCACGACCACGAAGAGGAGAAGGGCGCCGAAGATGCGGAGGAGGCGCAGAGTGACCTGCAGAAGCTCGTCGTGGGCTTCGATCTCGGCTACCGGAGCATCGACCCCACCGATGCCAGCGGCTTCACCTTCCTGGCGGAGTTCCTCATCAACGCCGAGGAGTTCGGCGCCGAGGAAGAGGGAAAGACGGACTTCGAGACGGCCTTCGGGTTCTACGCCTACGTCGACTACGCATTCAACCGCGAGTGGGCGCTGGGCGTGAGCGTCGACTGGTTCGAACACCGACTCGACGCCGATCGCGACTGGTTCGATGTCGGCGTCTTCGGCACCTGGAAGCTGAACGAGTTCAACCGCCTCCGGCTGGAGGTCCGCTACGTCGATGACGGCATTGCCGACGAGAGCTACTGGGCGGCCATGTTGCAGTGGACGGTCCTCATCGGCTCACACGGCCACGGAATCGACTGGTAGTCGTGCCCCTCACCGCTCAAGGAGACACTCCCATGCGAAATCGAATGATCGCGCCAATCACCCTCTTCCTTGCCCTTTGCTTCGTCTCGGCGGCGCGTCTGCCGGCCCAGAAGCTCCAGGTCGTCACCACGCAGCCAGACCTCGCGGATGTGGTCCGCGCGATCGGTGGCGACCTCGTCGAGGTCCGTTCGCTGACGAGCGGACGCGAGGATCTCCACCTCGTGACGATCCGCCCCTCGACTCTCGGCGCCGTGCGCAAGGCGGACGTCTTCGTCCAGCTCGGCCTCGACGCCGAGCACCAGTGGGTGCCCGCGATGCTCGGCGCCGTCCGCAACCGCAAGCTGCGTCCGGGCGAGGCGGGTTTCATCAATGCCTCCGAAGACATCGACCCGATCTTCACGACTCCGGGGCGATCACGAGCCGAGGGCGCGGACATCCACCCGCGAGGGAATCCGCACTGGAATCTCGATCCCGGCCGGATGCGGATCGCCGCCCACACGATCCGCGACGCCCTCATCAAGCTCCGTCCGGCCGAGCGCAAGGCCCTCGAGAAGAACTGCGCGCTCTGGGAGGAGAAGCTCGATGCCGCGATGAAGCGCTGGGAGAAGGCTCTCGCGCCGTGCAAGGGGCGGACGTTCATCGAGGAGCACGACGCCTGGATCTACTTCGCGAAGCGCTTCGGCCTGGAGATCGCCGGTCGAATGGAACCGAAGCCGGGGCTGAACCCCACGCCGAAGCACCTCGAATCGCTCGTCGAGACCGCCCGCGACCGGAAGGTCAGATTGATCGTCACGCGCCCCGCCCGAGGCGAGCTCGGCCGAGATCTCGCCGCGAAGTGCAAGGCGAGATCCGCCGTGATCGATCTCTCGAGCCACGAGATCGACGAGCCGGAAGGCTATCTCGTCTTCATGGAGAAGGTCGTGAACGCCTTCGCGACCGGCTTCGGCGATGACTCGAAGTGACGCCGCCATTGCCCTCGTCCGGCTCACCGTCGGACGGGGGCGACTCCCGATTCTGGGTCCGCTGGACGACGCCTTCGAACCCGGCGTCCTCCACCTCGTCACCGGCCCGAACGGCTGCGGCAAGTCGACGCTCATCCAGACGATCGCCGGGCTCCTCCCCGCGGTGTCCGGCGAGATCATTCATCCCGCGCACACCACGATCGCCTACTCCGGACAGACGACCGAACGCGAGCCCTCCCTGCCGATGACGGTGTTCGAGGTCGTCGCCAGCGGTCTTCCTCGAACCGATCGTCGCGACGCCGTCACCCGGGCGCTCGCCTCCGTGGATCTCGCGGGCCGCGCCCGCTCGCGCTTCTCCGAGCTCTCCGGCGGCCAACGTCGGCGGGTCCTGATCGCGCGGGCTCTCGCCCGACGCACTTCCGTGCTCCTCCTGGACGAGCCGACCTCGGAGCTCGACCCCGCCATGACGCGGCGCATCTGGGCGAGCCTCCTCGCTCGTGCCCGCGAAGGGCAAGTCGTCATCGCCGCCACCCATGCCCTCCCGCCCCAGGACCTCGAGGGGGCCTGGGGGGAGCTGCGACTTCCCTCCGCCGGTGCCCCATGAACCTCTCCGACGCCACCGACTTCGTCTGGACCCATCATGCCGACGGCGTCCTCGCCGCGGCCGGCGTGGCGCTGGCCGCTCCCTGGCTGGGAATCCAGCTCGGCGCGCGTCGCTCCTCCGCGTTGGGGCTCGCCGTCCCGAAGCTCGCCTCCTGCGGCGTTGCGCTGGCCTACTTCTTCGCGTCGACGCCCGCCGCGGGAGCCGAGCTCGTCGAACCCGACCAGATGACGCGGATCCTGTTCGCATCCATCGTGGCGGGTCTCGGCATGACGATCGCCGCCTTCACGCGTCGAGGTCAGATGCAAGTGGGGAGCATCGCGCTTCCTCTCTTCCTCCTGGCGATCGCCGCTCGCGATCTGCTCTTCCTCGAGTCCGCCTTCGGCGACCTCGGCGCCGCCATCGAGGGCCCGGGACGCTTGCTCCTCATCGATCCCGACGACCGCAGTCTCGCCGTCGCGACCGGCCTGCTCGGCCTGGCGATCCTCGCGACGCTCTGGCGTCCCGTCTCGGATGCGGCCTTCGACCCCACGGACCTCCGCACGCGCGGCGGCCGACCGGCCCTCCGCGATCTCCTGCTCTACCTCTTCGTCGCCGCCTTCGTCGGCGTCGTAACCCCGCTCGTCGGCGACGACCTGGTCCTCGGCCTCCTCGTCCTTCCGCCCATCATCCTCCGCCCCTTCGCCTGGTCCGCCGCCTCCTTTCCCTGGCTCGCAACCTCGGGATCGGTCACCGGCGTCGGCCTGGGCTTCGTCGTCGCCGTCGAGCGCGACTGGCCGGTCGGCGTCTCGATCCTCGTCGCACTTCCGGTCACCTGCCTCGCAGTCGGGCTGCTCGCTTCTCCATTGCGCGTCCGCCAGCTCCTGATCGCGCGGAGCACCAGCGCGCGAGCCGGACACCGCTGACCTCGAGGGTCGCGGTGAATCCGAGAATGGTCGATCCGGCATCGAGGTCGTCTCGCGAGCGCGGGGAACCGTGAGTCGCGAGTACACTGCCTGTCTCCCGCGATGCCGTGCGTCGGTCGCCCCACCCCCGCCGCCGTGGGGCCTTCAGCGCGGTGGGAATGAGAGAAGGCCGCCAGCGAGGGGCCGACGGCCTTCCGTGATTCGCGACCCTGAGGTGGGTCAAGCTCCCCGAACGGGACTCTCAGTCGAAAACCGGGCGACTGATGTAAACCTCATCGGCGACGTGGCTTCAAGCAGAACGACCGATGTGGAGAATCCGCCAATCGTAGAGATTCGGCTTCGATCAGAATCGAAGCCACCTCCCCCGCCCAGATCCGGAGCTTTGGGAGGCGGCTTCAGCGGGCCTGGTCAGTCAGGGCGCGTGGGAGAGTGCTTCTTTGAGCGGCACACAGGAACTTGGATTCCCAAGCACTGGCGGCCATGAGACTCGATCTTGCCACATAGCGATTCAACGGGCGAAAGTACATCCTCGCGAAGCATTCGGAATCAGCTTCTGCCGTCTCGTATTACAGATTCGCTCCTTCAGCTCCTTCGCTCGAGGCAGCTACCCGTCCGAGACGGCGAGCTTCCCGCCTTCACGAACTGTCACGATCTTTGTCTTGACAACTTTCTCGGTGTCTGAGAACTCCACGATGCCGACAACCTTCCATTGCTTCCCCACCACTTTGTCGGTAAGTGGTTTCCTGACGACGACAGTTGTTTCTGGGTTGATCGGCGGCGCTGCGCGCAACCTCGATTCCGAAGCATGGTCAATTGCCACCTTCCTACATATCGCACTTTCCGGAGAAACCTTGACGCCGACCGGCGGAGGCTTGGGCTCACTCGTGTGAGTGATCCCATGCATCCACTCCTTCATCGCCTTCAACTCGTCGAGCTTGACCCCCGCCGCCTTTGCCTTCGCGATCTCGCTCGGAGGATTTGGAGGGTCCGGAGAGAATTCCTTCTTCGCCTTATCCTTCACATACCACTCCAATCGCGCCGACTTTGCACAGCAGGGGTAGCTCAATATTGCGGCAAACACGAATGAGAAAATCTCATACGCGTCCGCCGAGTGGGTAACCTCGGCGCCGTCCTTATCATGCAGATTATGGACCTCACCATAGCTTCCACTGAGGTCTGCTCCCCCGAGCGGGGCGAAGCCAGCAACGAGCTTCTCTCCTCGGGAAATCTTGTAGGTTGTGTACGGTGCTCCCGCATCTCTACGCTTCTTATTTGCGGCAAAAACGAGGTCCGCCTCCTCCTTGTCGATTTCCTTTGAGGAATCCGCAAGTACCTTCAATTCGACGTTCCTGTCGGTGCAACGAATACGGTCAACGTCGTGATCAATCGGGGCGACCCATTCATCAATCCAGATCGCTCCGCCGGGGTCCGGCAGCGGCGGCTCGCCGGAGCCCATGACTACGAGTTCGTTGACAGAAGGCCTGGATGCGCCAAGCACGACACGTCCCGAACCAGATCTTTCTGGTTGTCGAGACTCTTCACTACTCTTCAACACTCCGCCTGAGAACTTCGCAGGCGACGGTGGTGGCATCTGCGGCACACCGTTTCGCGCGTGAGGTCCGTCCCCCTCACAATTCCCTTCGCACCCCATTACACGGTCTCCAGAAGCACAGAGTCTGTTCTTCGCCTGACGACTGACTGATCGTTCGAAAGTCAGGCACCCTCTCGGAGCGTCAAGCGGTGGCGGATCATGCGCTGAAGAAATTGACTCCGGCCGCGACAACCGCATCTCCCTCCGACGCCCGATAGGCAAGCCGAACGTATGCGAACGCGACGCGTTGTGGCGCTCCGCCCACAGTGTCATAGTAGTACGTTGCCGCGCCTTGTCCCAGAACAGTGCTCACGGTGACAATGTCGGATTCGATAACGACCCAATTCTCCAGGTCATTCGAGCCCTCCACAGACACCGAGATATCGCCCGGAGTGGAGTTGTTGAATACTGTCATGTCAACGCTCAATGCGTTCCCGGAGGCTGCGACAGCCTGCGAGTAGCTCACCTGCGACGCGCTCACGTATTGTCTAAATGCGACCTGAGTGTACATACTGCACTCTCCCTTCCTTCGATTCCCATCGTCTTGTCGACGAGACCTCTTGCGACTCCGAAGTAACGACCAGCGAGTGACCGTTTACGCTCCGTCGCCATTCGCACGCAGTTCTCAAATGAACTGCTCGGCCGACGCCGAACTACCTATTACGCCCTACAGGCGACCAAGCCGCCACCGAGTGAACTACACTGACCGAATCGCAATCGCGCCAGAGAATTCTCAATTTTCTTGAGACCGGACCATGAACATGAGGCGACATTCGAGGAGGATCATTTACGAGTCTTGCACCTAAGATCTCTACTGGCTGAGAGGTTGCACCGTTGACGCGGGGTCCATCCAACACGTTCGAGGGACATGGGCCCCTCACGACGAGAAGGCCCCGATCCCCTTTCGCGTCACACCCCTTCTCCAAGAAAACGTCGGCGCGTCCACCGATCAGCGCTGCGCCTTCGAGCGGCAACTTCTCTCTTGACTCGCCGAGCGGCCCCAGGGCGTTGGCGTCATTCCAGTCTTCGTAAATTTCTGAATCGCCCCGGGTTTCCCGGAAACCAAAGCTCGTCGCAGTGTGGTCGTCATGGGCAACAAGAGCGAGTTCCCAGCGGAGGCGCCATGGACCTTCTTGTCGGGCAGGATGCGACATTGTTCGAGCCGTCGCTCATTTCGCCACCGCAAGGTCTATTCGCTCACAAATTCCGGCCCGTTGTAGTGGAATCACGCCAGATCGCTCGCGCCGGGCGACGACCACATCGAAGAGGCAGATCACGCGTCAGCTCAAGTGCGAGCTCGCGACTTCGACTGGTCCCGAAACTCGGGATCAGTCGGCGTCGTGCGTGCGGGTTCGTCAATCTCCACCGCTCGACTACGAGGGCCGTTGAGGGAACCCGGTCAAACTCCGCAAAGAGATGGCAAAGGAGGCCGCGGAGCGGCTGAGTTTCGACTACCGCCGACTCTGAATCTTGGTCCAGCGACGCTGACACATCGTCGGCCTCTGGGCCTGCTACCGCAGCTACCGCGAGCTGGACCTCGCGCTCAGGAAGCGGATGAGAAGATGCCTGAAAGGCTATGCGCGTGTTCCTCAGATCGAGGCTGAGCGCCCGAACGAGTGCCAAGCAACACCCAGACTTACGAGGGTGCGCGTCCCTTTTCACGAGGAGCTCAGGCCAGCCCTTGATCCCCTTGTTCGTGGCGATCAGCAGCGAGCCCCGGCAGTAGCGGTAAGACACCAGCCGAAAGAAGGGGCTGGCCTCCTGCCGGGTCATCGGCTCGAAACTGTCAAGCGACACCCTGTCTTACGAAATAAGCCGACACCCAGTCTTACGAGGGTGTCGGCTTGCCGAGAGGGCCTGAGAGGCGCGTGACGGAGGCGTCGGTTTACGAGTGCCGAGCGGCAGGCGGGAGCCCCGGGGCCGGGGGTACCCCCGGCCCCGGCGGTCGGATCAGTCCTTCCGAGTCGCCGCTCGCTCGAGGTCGCGGAGGCGGTAGCTCCGGCCCTTCACGTCCAGGACGTGGCTTCGGTGGAGTAGCCGATCGAGGATGGCCGTGGCGAGGACCTCGTCACCTGCGAGGAGCTCAGGCCAGTCCTTGATCCCCTTGTTCGTGGTGATCAGCAGCGAGCCTCGGCCGTAGCGGTAGGACACCAGCCGAAAGAAGAGGCTGGCCTCCTGCCGGGTCATCGGCTCGAAGCCCATCTCGTCGATGATCACCAGCGCGACGTTCATGTACTTCTTCCGCCGCAGCCGACTCGGCGCGAGCTCCGCGTCCTTCCGCATCGCGTTCATCAGCTCCTCCAGCCGGAAGAAAGCGACGCTGAAGCCGTTCTCGACGGCTTTCACACCGAGCGCCACCGCGAGGTGCGTCTTGCCGACGCCCGGCGGACCCTGAATCAGCAGCGTCTCCGTCTCCCGGATCCAGCCACAGGTCGCCAGCGTCTCGATCCGGCTGCGCTCGATCGATGGCTGAAACGCAGAATCGAAGCTCGCAATCGTCTGACCCGTCGGCAGGCCCGACAGCTTGAGCGAGGTCCGGACCCGCCGCTCGTCGCGAGCGTCGAGTTCGTCCTTCAGGAGCAGATCGAGGAAGCGGTGCGCCGCGACCTCCTCCTTCACGGCCTCCGCGACCCGAGTCTCCAGCGCCTCCGCAGCATGGTTCAGGCCGACACGCTGCAGAGCGACCTTCGTGCCGTCGATGTCCACCCGCGGGGCCGCCTTGCGGTCGATCTTCGGGTTCATCGGGCCGCCTCCGCCAGCGCCGCGTAGAGGTCCACCGGACGCCTCTCCGGCGTCATCGCCGCGATCTCCGTCAGCCGACGCCCCATGCGACCGAGCGGCATCGGGGCCCGGACCTCGGCCGTCGAGGGCCCCTCGAAGTGAGCCGGATCGATGACGATTCGCCTGTCCCGGCAGCGGCCATGCTCGGCCACGATCTCGCCCTCGGCCACGATCTGGACCTTCTCGGCGCAGCCGCGGATCTCGACCTTGCGGCCGACGAAGCGAAACGGAGCCGAGTACTGAGCGCCCTCGAAGGCCACCATGCAGTCGATTCCGACCTGCCGCGTCGCCACCAGATCGAAGGGCTCCGGCAGGATCGGCAGCGGAGCTGACGTGCCCATGAGAAATCCGGCCATGTAGTATGAGAGGGTTGCCCTGGCCCTGAGCCAGATCGGAGACCCTGATGGCAGGACGAAAACGGCACACGGAGACGCAGATATCGCGATCTTGAAGGAGGTCGAAGTGGGCCTCCGATCGCAGAAGCCTCCCGCAAGCATGGCGTGAGCGCCGGCACCTTCACCGTTGGCGCTCGAAGTACGGTGGCCTCGAGGAGCTCTCAGCTGAAGCAGCTGAAGGATCTCGAAGACGAGAATCGTCGCCTCAAGAAGCTCGTGGCCGACCTAGCCTCGACAAGCAGCTCCTCCAAGAGGTGCTGAAACGAAAATGGTGAAGCCCGCCGATCGCAAGGTGGCCGCGAAGTGGCTGGTCTCGAAGCGGGGATCAGTCGGCGTCGGTCGTGCGGGCTCGTCAATCTCCACCGCTCGACGCTCGACTACGAGAGCCGTCGAGAGGATCCGATCGAACTCCGCGAAGCGATGGCCAAGGAGGCAGCGGAGCGGCCGAGATTCGGCTACCGCAGACTCTGGATTATGGTCCAGCGTCGTGGTCACGTCGTCGGCCTCTGGGCCTTCACCGCCACTACCGCGAGCTGGGCCTCGCGCTCAGGAAGTGGAAGAGGAAACGCCTGAAGGGCCAGGCGCGTGCTCCTCAGGTCGAGGCTGAGCGCCCGAACGAGCGCTGGTCGATGGACTTCGTCCACGACCAGACCGCTGGCGGCAAGTCCTTCCGGATGCTGAACGTCGTCGACGACTGCACCCGAGAGGCTCTGGCCGTCGAGGTCGCGAGCTCGCTCCCGAGCGGGCGCGTGATCCGGGTCCTCGAAGGGATCATCGCCCGGCGCGGCCGACCGGGCGTGATCATCCACGACAACGGGCCGGAATTCGTGAGCAACCAGATCCTGCGGTGGGCCTACGAGCGAGGGCTCAAACTCTGCCCGATCCAACCCGGCAAGCCGGTCCAGAACGCCTTCGTGGAGAGCTTCAACGGCAGGCTCCGCGACGAGTGCCTGAATCAGCACTGGTTTGCCGACCTCGCGGAGGCCAGGGAGCTCATCGCGGACTGGAAGGACGACTACAACGCCGTGCGACTGCACGGCTCGCTCAATGGGATGACGCCGCGGGAGTACGCGGCGCAGTTTGGTGAGCTCGCCAGGGCCCCTCGGGGGCCCTGGGGGCAGGATGCAAGGCGCGAGGAACTCGGCACCCTCTCATCGTAGGTGGCCCGGAATTCTCCAGCACGTCAAAGACGACCGGGTTCCTTGCAAGAAGCTCACGCCCGCAGAGTACATCAATTGAATTCCACCTCGCGAAAGTTCTTATCAACGATCTCGGTCGGATCGTCGCCAATAAATAGGACCTCACCGCTTGGGACATCACTCTCGTCCAGATACACACTCTCGACGCGCACATGCTGTGAGTCTTCGAGAGGCGAGAACACGACCGTCCAACGTGCATACCACCAGACAGGCCGACAACGCGAACTGGCACGCATCCCCTTTACCACAGGCTCTCCAAGACTTGCTTCGACATCACGCTCTGTCATCCCAAGAATGACTGACCCCATATTGATCGCCAATCGAACATCCGCGGAAAGTCCCTTGTGATCCGCCAGATAGGAGTCGCGTCGGATCCGTGCCGCTTGCTCGACGTCATTTCGGTCTTCGTTGACTCGCTCCAACTCCGACACGCAGCACGGACAGAGAGAGACGATGAGAAGCACAATGCAATGGCCGGCGATTCGACGGAATCTTGGCGAAGCGAGAAAACCCATGTTAATCTAATTCTCCTTTTCACAGATATGGAAGGTTGAGCAACATGGCCTTCGAGCGAGCCCACGATCAACACAAAACTGAATTACTCACTTCAGACCGCAGAATGCACGCGACTCTGCTCCACCTTGACGCCTGGGGGATCGCCTTATTCCCATCTGCGACCATTTCGAGACTCTCTGCTTCTCCATTAACCGGTCATGGTGCCAAATTCGGTGCCATTGTTACAGAATCCGCTGTCGTTGTCTACGCCGGTCCTGCGGTCGGGCAGACCGGGGTCGTCACCGACCCCGGCCCCCCACAGATCCGGACGTGCGGGTTCTACCGCATCCGGCTCCTCGACAGACGGCTTCGCTACGCATTGGCCAGTAGAGTAGCGGCCCCGACGCGCGGCAAGGGAAATCGACGGAGGAGGCGCAGGTAGCGCTTCCAGGGCAACGACTTCCTCTGCGAGCGACGATTGAGCCACTTCCTCCAGATGGCGGCGGCGCGCCCACCTGGAGCTGCGGGGCGGGTAGGAGCGGCCGGGGCGAGGCGTTCGACAAGTTCAATGGATGCCGAGGCCAGGACCTGGGGTTTCTCCGCCGAAACCGCCGGTCTCCATGCCCTACTCCGCGAGATTGGTCATCACGGCCTTAATCTGCTCTTCTGTGAACCGACCATCGGCCCTCAGCTCGTCCCCGACTCTCTCGACTCCGAACCACTTCAAGCATTCGACGGCGGCCTCGCGACGAGGACTCAGTTCGCGGACCATCAGAATCTGACCAGCTCGCCCAACCGCCTCCACGACCGAATACTGCTGTGCGAGTTCAAGGGCCTGGACGCTGAGCTGGACCGACAGCTCTTCATCAGAGAGAGCCCATGCGACGACATCCAGCTCTTCCCATTCGCCTGTTGCTTCCACGCGTTGCCGCCAGATGCCGAAGATTCTCCTCGACACGTCGAGACGATCCGAGCCGATAGACCGCGCGACGCCCGACACGCCACGCGAGGCCAAGGCGAGTCCGTGCCTGACATCATCGAGCGCATTGTTGAGTCGCTCGGCGTCGCCGGTTCCATGCTCGATCGCGTCAAGCACCCTGACATTGATCTCATAGAACACCAGATCGGCATCTCGTGGCCCGGGGTCGCTGTCGAGAAAGTCATCTCCGCGACGACGCGGGTCGCCCAGATGCTCCCGATCTTCGTTCTCCGCTTCGCCACGGGCAAACAGAGAACCGATCGCGATGCCGACAAGAAGCCCCACCAGGAGGGCGATCAGGACTCTGCCATTCACTCCGGTTCTCCACCAGGGCGCCTTGCAAGACGCGGCTTTCGCCAACAGACGAAGCGAGGGGCCGAGCCGCCGCGGCTTGACCTGCTGCCAACCCCGCGCCCGCTCATCGTCGATCGATGCGACGCAACGCCCGCATCCTACCCCACCACCCCCTCCCGCCGCGAGCAGTCTTCGGGGGCGGGAACTGCGTGGCGCGCGCGGCGCACCTGCCGGATGACGCGTGGGCGGGCAGGAGCGGCGCGAGCCGGGAGAGATGTCGATGCGCACTCAGCGACGGGCGGACACTTCGCCTGCTCCAGCTCGACCACGCCCCTCGCACGACATCCGCGACTACAAGCCGAAGAGTCCCTTCGAGACCATCTGACGCCTGATCCCTATCAGGAGATCTTCTCCGGTCGCGCGTATCACACGCTTGACCTCTGCGGGCGGATCACCGAAAGCGATGCGAAGCGAGCCGTCTCGTCGCTTCTCGGGAACGAGCGAACTCGCAACCACATTGCTGGCCAGGAGGCGGCCGACCCTCTGCCTTTCGTCGACAGACGTTGCCACGGCCTCGCAGATCGGGCGCGCGATGTCATCTCGAAAGACAATTTCAACACCGATGCGATCTCGAAGCTGTCTCGCCACACAAGTACGGACGGAGGTGAGCTTGTCTTGCTCAATGCCCTTGATGCCGCTCCAAAGTGAATCCTCGTCGGAGAAAGCGACGACGAACAGCAGCCCAAGGTCTGGATCCTGCTCGACGCGTTCCGCCGCGACCACCAGCGCCCGTGCACGATCCTTTTGGAAGGTGGAGGGAAGGTCAGCCTCTCGGTGATATGTGAGCGCGAGAGCCCGAAGCAGGATGAACTTGTCTTCCCTCGACTCAACCTCGCCTCTTGCTACCGCGCCGATCACGAACGCCCAGGTGATCCGATCGGACAGCGCCGTCGCTCCTCTCTCTGCGGCGAGTTCGTCGGCCATGCCGGGCTCGACCGATTGAAGGCTGGCCCACAGCTCCTTGCATGAAGCAAGGACCTCTGCCACCACATCCTCGGGCTCCTCTTCTTCAATAGGCTCGTCGTCGAGTCCCCTTTCCTCGAACGCCTCCGGCAGGTCTCGGGCTTGGTCCATTGTGACATCGACGGCCCGCTCTTCGCCCGCGGGCCTCGGGGCACTGACTTCTCTCGACTCGTCGTCGCAAGCCGAAAGCATGACGCCTGCCGCTACCACACCAATCAACCACTTCGGCATCGTACGTACCTTGACCTGTCAGGCCGGTTTCACATCCAGCGACCGCATTGAGTGGGCTCCGCACGGCACGGTCACTTCGAGCCGAATCTTCCATGCGCGCCTCGAAGAGCCTACCCCACCACCCCCTCCCGCCGCGAGCGGTCTTCGGGGGCGGGGTGTACGAGGCGTGTGGCGCGACAGCCGCTTGCGGCGAGGTCGGGCAGGGGCGAGGGATGGGTCGCGCGGAATGGAATCACGTTGAGCGACACAACCGTCGAGCCTTGTCGTTCACGACAGCCTACTTGCCTGACCCGTGCACCGTGCTTGATTCCCATCCCATCACTGGAAACCGTATTGGAAGCTCGACCAGCGGCTCGCCTGTCGGCCGCAGACTATCGATCCAATCGTGCTCATCTCCCGCGAGGCAGATGACGATTAGGCCGTGCCCTCTTCTTATCTCAAGGCTCGACTCGTTCAGCCTCTTCTCGATCGAAGCAAAGGGGTCGAGTCGGTCCACAGTAACCTCATCTCTAAGGAAGCTCCCTTCCAGAACGCCAAATGCATCAGATGCGACGATCGCACGCTTGCCACTCTCAATCTCCGCAATAATGACCAGTTCCAAGAGGTCGGAACCAGCAACAACCACATTCGTTTCGTCGTTGCTACTCTCGATCGGATCTGACTTCGCCAGATTCGCCGGACTTGATGCCACTTGGCTCCGCCCGCCCCTCGGCAAACTGCTGTCAGCGTTGGTCGCGGAACAATCGACAAGGACAATCGAAACGAGAGATACAACTGCAAATTTCCAGGTCATTCCCCGAGAACCTCCAAGCCCTCGCCAGCGCAGCACCCTGAATCCACCTGGATTTCCGCCGCGTGGTCTCCAAGCCTGTATCCCCAAGCACATCCCCAAGAGCCTTGAACCGATCGATTGGTCACGGCCCTGCCCGCCTTCGCGCGCGAGCAGCAGAACGACCACGAGGATTATCGAGTTCCAAGCCAAGGCAACATGCCCCAACGGTCTCATTCTGCGAACTTCCAGCGAAAGACGACCGTCGTTCCATTCGCAAGTTTGATCAACTTCAATTCACCAGTGGTGGGACTCAGCACCTGAGGCTTCAAGCTACCATCGGTGCGCCACTCGCCCTGCTCGATCTCGGGTCGGGCGACAGCAATGCGTGTCCCGTTCGATAGAGAAGTCGAGAACTCGCGAAGCTCGGACAGGGAAGAAACATCCACGGTCCCCGCGAGCGCCAATTCTGCACCCCCTTGCCGCGGGGGTACTATTACGAGTCGGGCGCGAACACCGACTTCGGCCGTCTTCCAGATGGGCCGAGCGCCTCCGACTGCGAGCGGCAGCTCTACGTCGTAGTCGGCCACGTATGGGACGAGGGCCCGTCGGACGAAGTCCAAAGAGTCTCCCGGCCGCAAACGGAACTGATAGGTCCGGCGATCATCATTCACAAACAGTGGGCTTGACGGTTGAGCTGGACTGAAAATCTCGAGTGTGACTTCGAGCTCAGGAAGTGACTCGGCATCCTCGATTCCGGCGGCTCCTGAGACGACGGACCAGCACATCTCGCGGTCATCAGGGTGCCGCTGCACCTCACCATCCGAATCTGCTCCCGCCTCCGACGGCGTCGAGGCGCACCCTGCGAGAAGCGCGCAGAGCGACATGATCGTCAGGCGTCGAAGCGATGCACTGAGTATCAGAGAGCGGCGGTGCGGCGCAGGCTTCAGCATGTTGAGCCTCCAGACGGAGCAATGAGGCGAAGATCGTACCCCACCACCCCCTCCCGCCGCGAGCTGTCTTCGGGGGCGGAGTGGACGGGGCAGGTCAAGGCGGCCGGAAGCTGCGAGAGCGGGGAGGAGCAGCGAGCTGGGGATGCGACGCGCTCACCGGCGGGCGGATTCGTGCACCAACGCCTCTTCGCGCCTGCACCACCAGCGGCGCAGCGCCCGCTGGCCGCGCGTGCTTGCGCGACTAATCAACTTCGAATCTTCCTAGGTCATTTCGCCCCGGGTGCAATTCAAATTCCCCCAACAACACTCGCTGCGAAGATTCCAACTTGGGGCAATAGACCCTTATCCGCCCGCAGAGGAGACCGGACACAGTCACGCGGCCGCTTCTCCCCGGCGCAACGCGCAAGACGGATCCACCGAGGTGAGTCCACCTCCAACCTGAGTTCGCGAGTCCCGAGTACGTCAGCTCTATTGCTCTTGCTGACAACCTCGAACTCGACTTCCGCATCTTGGACTTGATCACCACGAAGCAAGCAAGACCGAGCATCTTCAGAGATTGTCACAAACTCCTGTCGATCGAGCGCAATTTTCGCACCTTCAACACGGCGAAGGAGAACCGCGCGGAAGGGTAGGTCCAGTGCATTCGGGATGAGGAGATCGCCATTGGGAGGCACCCCCAGATGCCACCCGCGGTCCAGTGCTGGCGAAGTGGATGGCGCCACTCAGTCCTTACTTCATGGGCCGAGACGCCTCGCTCCTCTATCCCTTCGAATCGAACAAGAAGCCCTCGCTTGCGAAGCACAAGAACAGGGTCAGGCTGCCCGGGATCCGTTGTCAGGAGGCGCACTGCGCTTCCTACATTCTCCCGCGTCGCAATCAGACAAATTTGCGCCGCCGCAGGGAGAGACAGCGTAAACTCACCTTGACCATCGCTCGTCGCGGTTCCGAGAGTTCTCGACTCGCTCGACGCCTCAACGATTGCGTTTGGCACTCGATCTCCCTCGGAAGACTCAACTCGTCCATGCACCTGAACTCGCGGCAGAAGATCAAGCTCAAGAACGACCAATGGTCGTGCATCGTCCTCAAGAGTGACATTAACAGAGGACTCTACTCCGAGCGCGCGCGCCTCCAACTCGACTTCCCCTGGGGGAACCCCGGCGAGCACGCTCGTGGCAACATCCTGCCCAACTTCGACCTCCATGCGACGCAATACCGAGGCCGTGCGGACACGATCTCGTCTTGTCAGCTTCAGTACGACATCCGTGGACTCAACCAGAGGCTGTGCGAACTGAATCCGAACTTCAACATCGACACCTGAAAGCAAGACAATCTCAACTCTCTCTTCCGTTTCATAAGACTCGATGTACACCGACGTCGAAACAGAGCAAGTCGCCGACTCTGCCCGCAAGAAGCACGGGATAGGCAAGCGGCGAAGAGAGAAGCGGCCATCATGCTCGGTCGTCGCAACGACTCTCTCAGGATTCCGCCCTGCGGCGGCGCACAGAAGGGCGGACGCGCCGGCGACTGTCGCCCCACCTTCATCGACGACCTTTCCAATCGCCTTGCCGCCTGGCTGCAAGACCAACTCAATTGGATTCTCGGGGGGGCCTGTGCACGGAACAGAGAAGGTCTCGCCCGTTTCGACAATGAGATAGACAAGCCCAGGTTTGTCGAGAGGCACCACGCACTCGCCACGGGCGTCCAGAAGCACTTGCTTCCGCCATTTGCCGCCGACAAGGGAAATCGTGACAGTGAGGTCAGCCGCAGGAGCTTGGGTATCACTCCAGGTCATCGCGAGCCAAACGCCATATTCGGTGGTCGGTCCCTTTGTACCGAGCTCAAGCTTGTGACGCTCTTCGGCCGATTCTGACTTGCTCGCTGACTCAGCGATATGATTATCGTGAACCACCATGCGCTTGGGCGACTGCACCTCAGCGGCCTCGGCTGAGCCAATGCCTGAACCGACACCGAAGCGGCGGTCGGCATCGCCGCCACGCCAATAATGGACTATGACGGCAATGGCGAGTCCTGCGGCCACGACTACGGCAAACAGCCCGACTACAGAGACACGATTCACGCCGTGATTCGACATTTAGGTTACAGCTCCCCGACAGCAACTGCTCGGAGTTGAAACTTCGACTTCAATCAGGCGTGCCGTTCACGCCAATTCTACCCACCGCACCCTTTCCCGGGCCCTGCCGCGTCGGGCACGCCATGAAGCCTACCCCACCACCCCCTCCCGCCGCGAGTGGTCTTCCGGGGCGGGGTAGTCCGGGGCCGGAGGTGGCGTGACGGCCGGATGCGGGGAAGGCGGGCGGCAGGGGCGACGGTTGGGGCGCGTTCAGCAGCGACGGGTGCGCGCACCAACGCCCTGGTCTGTCAGAGCGCGCGGGAGAGAGCTTCGTTGAGCGGCACGCGGTCGTTAGCGATCTCGCCCAGACCCCGTCTCCTCGGCCGCGTCCTTCATGGCTCCGATCTCACCGTGGAGGGACTTGAGCCCATCCAGGACCCTCTCGCGCATCGCACGCCCAGAGTCATCCGCTGGCGGGTGCATCTTGAACTCGAGCCGGACCATCCGCTCCAACAAGCGTGGCGTTCCGCGCAGCACCGCGATTCGCCGATTGTCAAGGACCGGCCATTCAAGGCCACCCCAGTTCGGCCAAGCTGGTCCACCTCGGGGCCTCCCGCAGGACGCGCCCTCCGCGCTGGCAGATCAGCGCCTGACCGCCCGGAAAATCCGGGCTCTCGTCCCCGGAAAAATCGAGTGCTCAGTTCGGGCAAGCTGGTCCACCCCGCGGCTCAGGACGCCCGGCGTCCCTTCGGCGGGTTGCGGAATGAGCTGCCTTCCATGACCACGACGTGGGCATGGTGGAGCATCCGATCCATCGCAGCCGAGGCCATCAGCCCGTCCAGGAAGAGCGGGTACCACTCTTCGAGCGCTCGGTTCGAGGTCACGATCATCGAGCCCTGCTCGTAGCGCGCCCGGATGATCTCGTAGAGGTCGATCGGCTCGTCCCCTTCCAGCGGCCGCAGCCCGAGGTCGTCCACGATCAGGAGGTCCGGACTCGTGAAGCGCAGCAGCCGCTTGTCGTAGCTCTCGTCGGCTCGCGACGCCCGCATCTGCGCGAGCATCTTGTGCGCCGTCACGTAGCCGACGCTGTAGCCTGCTCGACAGGCGCGCTCCCCGATGCCTTGCGCGAGGTGCGACTTCCCGACGCCCGTCGGGCCGATCAGGAGCGCGTTCTCCTTCTTCTCCACGAAGTGGCAGGTCGCAAGATCCACCAGCTTCGACTTCGGCAGCTTCGGGTTGAAGGCCCAGTCGAAGTCCTCGAAGTGCTTCTGTCCCTCGAAGCTCGCGCGACGCAGTCGCATCTCCAGCTGCTTCGAGTCCCGGCGCTCGACCTCGTCCGAGCACAGACGGAAGAGGAATTCCGTGTGGCTCAGGCTGTCGTCGACCGCCTCCTTCGTTCTCAGATCAAGCGTCTGCAGCACTCCCGAGAGCCGCAGCTTCTTCAGGATCGGGACCAGGTCGTCCGAGAGGCTCATCTCCATTCTCCTTTCACGAGGCGTTGTAGTCCGAGGGATCACGCGCGAATCGGGCGGAGCGCATCCACTCCCGACCGCGCTTCTCGGGCAAGGGCTCCAGGTCGAGTCCCTTCGCGAGAATGCTCTTGATCGAGCGGTACTCGAGGCTCGAGTACGCCAGCGCACGCGCCGCCGCCCGACGTGCGCGCATCGCCGGGAAGCCCTCCAGGTGTCGCACGATCGCCTGGACCTTCCGCAGCTGCAAAAGCACGTCGTCCGAATCGAAGATCGCCACCACGAGGTCCAAGACCTCAGCACCGATCGCCTCCGCGCGATCCTCCCAGTAGCTCCGGCTGCGATGCCGATGGTCGCGACGCTCCTCGGGCAGATGCCCCTCCTGCGTGCTGCGCTGGCCCCGCGCGACCCGCCCGTGCACCGCGACACGCTCGTCCTGGCGGTGGATCTCCACCGTCTTCAGCGTGCAGCGCAGCCAGAGATCCTCGCCGATGAAACGCCAGGGAGCCGAGTAGAAGGCCCCCTCCGACTGCACGTGGCTGTCGCGATGCAGCTTCGCCCGACGCCAGGTGACGAGTTGCCAGGGGCGTGGCGGCAGAGCGAGGAGCGCCTCGCGCTCCTCCTTCTCGAAGACCTCCCCCGGCACCCGGCCCGTCGTCCCGTGGCGGCGGACCGCCGCCACCTCCTCGATCCAGCGCCTCAGCTCGCGGCGGTCCTCCGCGATGTCCACCGACTCCCAGGTCCGAAAGAAGCTCCCCTTCAGGTAGCGCACGCTGCGCTCGACCTTGCCCTTCTTCTCCGGCGAGCGAGGAGGCGTCGGGTCGATCTGGAAGCCGTAG
Source organism: Planctomycetota bacterium (assembly GCA_041402125.1). Classification (GTDB taxonomy): domain Bacteria; phylum Planctomycetota; family DRQF01; genus JAWKSY01. The sequence continues at coordinate 124,173 of JAWKSY010000012.1, read as the reverse complement.
TGACGAGCGAGCTCGCGGTAGGAGCGATTGAGGACCACCTCCTCGTCCACCCCGAAGGCCGCGCGCACCACCGCCGCCTTCAGGTTGTCGGGCACGAGCACGCGGGGCACGCCGCCGAGGTAGGCGAATGCCTGCACGTGCAGCATCAGCCAGGTCTCGATCCGCTGATCGAAGACGATCTCCGCGAAGAGGTGACGACTGTGCGACAGCGTCATCACGAAGACCCACGCCTTGCGGAGCTGGCCCTCCGAGGGGTCGTAGATCTTCCCCACGTAGCCGAAGTCCACCTGCGCCACCTCGCCCGCCTGCGTCTCCACCGGGATCGCGACATCCTCGGGACGCGGACCCTGGGCCTTCTTGATCCGAAGGACCAGGTGACGTGCTGGAGAATTCCGGGCCACCTACGACGAGAGAGTCCCGAGTTCCTCGCGCCTTGCATCCTGCCCCCAGGGGCCCCCGAGGGGGCCCCTGGCGAGCTCACCAAACTGCGCCGCGTACTCCCGCGGCGTCATCCCGTTGAGCGAGCCGTGCGGTCGCACGGCCTTGTAGTCGTCCTTCCAGTCTGCGATGAGCTCCCTCGCTTCCTCGAGGTCGGCAAACCAGTGCTGATTCAGGCACTCGTCGCGGAGCCTACCGTTGAAGCTCTCCACGAAGGCGTTCTGGACCGGCTTGCCGGGTTGGATCGGGCAGAGTTTGAGCCCTCGCTCGTAGGCCCACCGCAGGATCTGGTTGCTCACGAATTCCGGCCCGTTGTCGTGGATGATCACGCCCGGTCGGCCGCGCCGGGCGATGATCCCTTCGAGGACCCGGATCACGCGCCCGCTCGGGAGCGAGCTCGCGACCTCGACGGCGAGAGCCTCTCGGGTGCAGTCGTCGACGACGTTGAGCATCCGAAAGGACCTGCCGCCAGCGGTCTGGTCGTGGACGAAGTCCATCGACCAGCGCACGTTCGGGCGCTCGGCCTCCACCTGGGGAGCACGCGCCTGGCCCTTCAGGCGTTTCCTCTTCCGCTTCCTGAGCGCAAGGCCCAGCTCACGGTAGTGGCGGTAGAAGGCCCAGAGGCCGATGATGTGTCCGCGTCGCTGGACCATGATCCAGAGGCGGCGATAGCCGAATCTCGGCCGCTCCGCGGCCTCCTTGGCCATCGCCTCGCGGAGTTCGATCGGGTCCTCTCGACGGCTCTCGTAGTCGAGCGGTGGAGATTGACGAGCCCGCACGACCGACGCCGACTGATCCCGCGCTTCGAGACCAGCCACTTTGCGGCCACCTTGCGATCGGCGGGCTTCACCATTTTCGGTTCAGCACCTCTTGGAGGAGCTGCTTGTCGAGGCTGAGGTCGGCCACGAGCTTCTTGAGGCGATGATTCTCGTCCTCGAGATCCTTTTCCAGCTTGCTTCAGCTGAGAGCTCTCGAGGCCGCCGTACTTCGAGCGCCAACGGTGAAGGGTGCCGGCGCTCACGCCGTGCTTGCGGGAGGCTTCGCGATCGAGGCCCGCTTCTGACCTCCTTCAAGATCGCGATGATCTGCGTCTCCGTGTGCCGTTTTCGTCCTGCCATCAGGGTCTCCGATCTGGCTCGGGCCAGGGGCAACCCTCTCGGCACTACATGGCCGGATTCTGGCATCACAGGCGCTTCACCGCCGAAAGACTGCCGTCGTAGTCGGGCGTTCGTGCAGCCGCAGATGATCGTGGATCGGTGTTTCAGACCGGCACCGCGCTTCACCAGCGTTCGATCCGATCGCGGTAGATCGAGGACGAGCGCGCCTGCGGGAGGCTCGACGCGACCGAGGCCAGCCTCGACGACGCGACGGAGCTCTCGACGGGCTCGGGAGTTCATCGGCCGGCCTCGAGGAGCCCGAGGCCGTGAGCAGATCGAAGTACCGCTGGACCGTGGTCGCGGCCCATCCGGAGCTGCTTCGCGATCGCGCGGTGCGATCGCCCCATGCGATGGAGGCGGACCGCCTCTGAAGTCTGTGCATCTCGACCCTCCTGGCGCTCATCTGCTCCTCCGTGTCCGGGTTCGGACGCGGAGGATGGCAGAGGAGGCAGGTCGGGTCAGCTAACGCGACACCACCGGGGAGGTGGACCAGCTTGGCCGAACTCAGGGTGGCCCAGCTTGCCCGAACTGGACTGGACCAGCATGGCCGAACTGCGCGCGCCCCGGCGCTGGTCAAGAGTGGACCAGCTTGCCCGAACTGCCAGTGGCCTTGATAGCCCGATCTGTGACATCCCTGAAGTCCGGTGTGCGGCCTGATCTCGTTGCAGATTGTCCGATACTCGGCCGCGAGCACGCGAGCCTCCTCGAGGTTGTAGGAGAGCTCGCAGTCCAAGAGCTGGTCACGGAGCTTGCCGTTGAAGCTCTCGACGAAGGCGTTCTGCCAGGGGCTTCCCGGCTCGATGAAGAGCGCTCGGACCCCGTGCTGACCGAGCCAGCGATGCAGTTGACGAGCGATGGATTCCGTGCCGTTGTCGGAGCGCAGGAAGCGGGGCGTGCCGCGCTCGATCATCAGCCCCGTCAGCACGTCGATCACGACGCTTGCCTTGAATCGACGACTGACCTCGATCGCCAGGCGCTCTCGGCTGTACTCATCCACGACCGTCAGGATCTTCAGCCGCCGCCCGTCCTCGGTCCGATCGAAAACGAAGTCGTAGCTCCGGACCTCGTTGACCTCGGTTTCGGCGCGACGCGTGATGCCGTTCTCGGAGCTGCCCAGGCGACGCCGTTTCCGGGCCTTCTTCGGCACCTGCATGCCCTCCTTGCGCCACAGGCGCTCGATGCGCTTGTGGTTCACCGGCGGACCGGACTTGTTGATGAAATCCGTCATCTTCGGCGTCCCCCAGCGCGGAAACCGTGCCGCCAGCTCCTTCAGCTGGCGCACCAGGGGCAGATCACGACCGGAGCTCTCCTCCCGACGACGCTGCGTCGATCGCGGCTGACTGAGCACCTTGCAGGCACGGCGTTCGGAAACGCCGTGCTCCTTTCGAAGGTGCTCCACCGCGCGACGGCGACGCGTCTGGCTCAGAAGTTTCCCCGGGCGATGTCCTTCAGCATGGCGTTGTCGAGCGCCTGCTCAGCGACGAGCTTCATCAGACGACGGTTCTCGTCCTCGAGCTCCTTCAGCCGCTTCGCATCCGAGCCCTTCATGCCGCCGTATTGGTTTCGCCAGCGGGCGAAGGACTGCTCGGAGACGCCGATCAGTTTCGCCACCTCGGCGATCGTCTTGCCCTCGGCCATGTACACCTCCGCATCGCGGAGCTTCCTGATGATCTCGTTCGGCGTGTGCCACTTGCGCTGTTTAATGAGAGTCCCTGCTGGCCCTGCGGGCCGGAGTTCATGCCATAACAGGTGAATTCGCGGACGGGGGAAGGTCGCCCTCTACTGAATCACCTGGTCCGAGGAATCGACAAGCGTCCGGTGAAGTCCCAGCCGGTCACGCCTCGGACTCGGCTTCACGCTCATCTGATTCGAGCGTGAGCACCTTCGACAGCAAGTCGGCGCCTACTCTCTCAAGGTCGTCCGCCGACCACGCAGGGTACTCAAGTCCATCGATCGCCGATTGGTAGAGACGGACGCTTTCGAAGGCGGCGTCAATTCCATCCGATTCGGGCGCGTGGAGCGAGAATGGAGGCTGAGGGTACTTGCCCAAGACTTCGCCGAACATCGCATTTGCGGTCTCGCTGTCCTGGTCTGGCCGCAGCACGATCGAGATGTCTGCATGCTTCGCGAGATAGAAATTCACCCTCCAAGCTCCACCCTTCGGAAGAGGCCAAGCCGGGATCGATTCCTGATTGAGGGGAACGAGAAGGTCCCCCTCGACGAGTGGACAGGCCACAAAGCAGACGTGTGGTGAAAGGGGGTAGTAGATCGCCGACGCCTCCCTTTCGACGAAACCTGTCAGGTGTACCGGGTTGTCGGTTCGAACGAAGTAGTCGGCCTCATCCGCAACGAGCAGGCACCACCGTCGCGCAGTAACGCAGACGAGATCGCCACAATGCTCGCACCCGACGCGATCATGGAGAACCTCAACGTCAATGCCTGCGAGCTTCTTCGCACCTTGCTCGTATCTGATAAAAGTCGGAGTTCTGACGACCTGGGAAAGGAGGAATTGCGCCCACTTGACGCGATCTCGAAGAACGGGTGCTACGCCGCAAACGAGATCCCTATAGATGGGTGCAGTGGGGCCCTCCAAGTCCTTATTCAGCGCCAACTCAACTTCGAGAGGCCACAGTCGACGCTGCCTCCCCCACTGCTTCCTGCCTGGTGAGCTCTTTCGAACGCCTTTCAAATGTACGTCGCGGTAGTAGCTCGTGTAGCGTCGATGTTCGTTTGCCCAAGGCTCGTTGGCGAAGACCGGGGAGAAGTGCTGATTATCGTAGGCCATTCGTGAATTCCGTGAGCAAGCCTCGCTCGATTCCGTCCAAGACCTTCCGTAAAGCCGCGTTGGTGCGCGGATGCTACACCTCCGCCCTGCCCATGGTCGATAGCTCCGTGAACTACGGGGCCCATCGATGCCCGAGCGATCGCGCATCCCTCCGCCCCGAAGAACTCGAATTGCAGCGTTACGAATTGGGCGGAACGACCGGGCACTCGCGTTGCAAGGCGCGCCGCCGTTGCCAACGAGTTGCCATTACCTTGCGATCACGAGGTCTCATGGGCGTCCCGCAAGGTCTCGCCAGAACCGCCGGAACGTGCTCTGCGCCATCGGCTTGGGCGCGTTTCGACGCGCGCTGACTTTCGTCGTCCAAACCGCCATTTGCCTCTCATAATCTCCTGGTCGTTGGTTCGAGTCCAACAGGGCCCACTTCACGCAGGAGATGACGCGGCCACGGTTTGCGGCCGCGCCTCTCTTCGCCCCTGTGCCGTTCACGCCAATTCTTCCCACCGCACCCCTTCCCAGGCCCTGCAGCCTCGGGTCAAAGATACGAGTCCCGCCTCCAGCAATGTCTCGAATGTCGCAAAGCGCCCGAGCAGCCTTCGGCGTCTGACCGAGCAGCGCTCGGCCGGGATCTTCATCAGTCTCGCGGCGAGTCGCCCCGCCAGATGACGACGCAGCTCGCGCTCGTATGGCTCGCTGCTCGTCCCGTCACGATAATTCGCCCTTTCGCCCGCGCCTCGTGCTCGACCGCGCTCCCTCGCACGCTCGTTCAGACCGAGCACGCTGCTCTGCATCGCGAGCACGAGCTCGCGCAGTCCCACCCCGTGCTCTCCCCGCAGCGCCTTCAGGTCGAGCAGCTCCCTGAGCCCATCCTTCAGGCTCCGGATCGCCCGCTCGACCCAGCAGTTGTGCTGCGGGGTCTCCTCCGGCGTGAAGTGCCGACGACGACGGCGTGCCTTCGTCTTCGTGCGGCGGGACTTCTTCGGCGCGAGCCCCGCCTCCTTCAGCCAGCGACGGAAGTTCGTCTCCGTCAGGTCCTCCGCCGCGCAGAACGCGCTCACGCTCTGGCGGCGACGCTGGTAGGCTTCCAAGAACGAGGTTTTCTCGGCCAGGCTGTACGACCGGCGGGGTCGCCGGGGCTGCTTGGCCTTCTCCTCGTCGTGCAGGCCGGCCTCGGCCGGCCTGCAGCCCTCGTCATGTCTCGGCTCCGACATCGAAGCCTCCTTTCCGCCCCGATCCGGGGCTTTGGGAGGCGGCTTCAGCGGGCCTGGTCAGTCAGAGTGCGCGGGAAAGAGTTGGCTCCTCCGGATTCCGTGTGGGTAGCCGCGGCCTGATCCCGTCTCCATCAGCCTGATTGAGGCCGTCGCGGAGGTCTCGTCGGTCGGCTACCTTTCGCTGATGAACGACAAGCAGCTCTACGCTCAGATCCTCGGGATCGCGAGCCCCTGGCAGGTGACGGATGTCCAGCTCTCCCTCTCGGAGGGCAAGGTAGAGGTGAAGGTGTCGGCGAGCCCTCCCGCGCTCCTTTGCCCGGAGTGCGGGACGCGCTGCCCGGGATACGACGCGCGGGAGCGGCGCTGGCGTCACCTCGACACCTGCCAGTACCAGACGATCCTCGTGGCGGATGTGCCGCGAGTCGAGTGCCCCGAGCACGGCGTGAAGCAGGTCGCGGTCCCGTGGGCGGCGAGTGGCAGCCGCTTCACCTTGCTCTTCGAGCGGCTCGTGCTCGACTGGCTCGACGGCGTCTCGGCGGTCGAGACGGTGGCGAACCGGATGGGGCTCGGCTGGGATGTCGTGGCCGGGATCATGGACCGCGCGGTGAAGCGCGGCCTCGCGAGGCGCGAGCTCAGACCGCCGCGTCGTATCGGTGTCGATGAGACCTCCTTCCAGAAGCGGCACGAGTACGTGACGGTCGTCACGGACCTCGACAGCGGCAAGGTGATCTACGTCGCCGATGGCCGCGGACGAGAAGCCCTGGAGGGCTTCTACCGCCGCCTCTCGCCGGAAGACCTCGAAGGGATCGAGGTGGTCGCGATGGACATGTCGCGGCCCTACATCGCGGCGACGCGGGCCTGCGTGCCCGACGCCGACGCCAAGATCGCCTTCGACAAGTTTCACGTCGTGAAGCTGCCCTCGAAGGGTGTCGATTGGGTCCGTCGGCGGGAAGCTCGCGAACTCCGGCGAGAAGGCGACGAGAGGCTGCAGGGCACTCGGTACTACTGGCTCGAGAACCCGCTTCACATGAGCGAAGGTCGCTGGGATCGATTCACCGAGCTGCGGAAGGAGAAGCTCCGAACCGCAAGGGCCTGGGCCATGAAGGACACGGCGATGGCGCTCTGGTCCTGGCGTCACGGACTCACCACCGCATTCAAGAGATGGTGCAGCTGGGTCGAGCGAAGCGACCTCGCTCCGATGCAGAGAGCTGCGAAGGCCATCCGGAAGCACCTCGGCGGCATCCTCAACGCGATCCGGCACGGCGTCAGCAACGGGCTCGCGGAGGGCATGAACTCGATCATCCAACTGCTCAAGGCAAAGGCACGCGGCTATCGGAGCAGGGAGCGGTTTCGGATGGCCATCCTCTTTCGCCTCGGGGGGCTCGACCTCTACCCCAAGGCCGGGGAGGCGTGAGAATCACCCACACGGAACCCGGAAGAGCCAAAGAGTTTCGTTGAGCGGCGCAGAGAATGGGGCAGGCGCAAGGTCACATGCAAGGTCGTCTTACACTTGGCTCGGTTTCGCGGGAGACGGCGTCGGTTCGCTTCCCCTTTCTCGCCGGACACTATCGGGGTCGACGGAAGGCGCTCAAGGAGCTCACGCACTTCGCACCCGACTTCGTCTTCTGGATCTTCCCCACGGGAGAACTGTTCGACGCGAAGAACGCTCACCGCGACAACTATCCGCACGGGTACCGCCACATCCTCGACGATGAACCCGACTACGGCGGGTTCATCCGTGGGCGCGTCGCGACCTCGATCGACGGGTACCAGCTGATCGCGGTTTACTGTCGAAGCGAGGCACTCGCCGATGCCGGAGAGAAGCTGAACCAGTTTGTTACGGGCATTCAGCAGGCTCCGATACCAATCTCGCGAGATGCGCTCGTCGTGAGCGACAACGCCGACATCTACGGCACGCTCGATGACCTGATTGCTCGTGCAGGCTCTTCGCGCTGAATTTCGCGAACCGGCGACGGAGCCCGTCTCGAGGGGCCGCCCCTCAACGTGTTCGACGTGACAGTACGGCGACAGGTGCGCTCCTCAGGAATTGGCAAGAGGAACCGACTGACCTGCCCCCAGTTCCTGTACCAGCGCGAATGTTAGACATCCGCGGAATCGCCCCCCACACCGAGAGGCCGGCGGAGCGAAGCGGAGCCGGCCACTCCGACGAGGACTGCCTCGGGTGCCGGCGGACGGTAGCCCGGTGAGCTGTGTGGGCGGACCCCATTGTACTCCCGCCGCCACCACTCGGTCAGGGTCCTCGCCTCGAGGACCGTGTCGAAGATCTCGCGGTCGAGCAGCTCGTCCCTGAGCTTGCCGTTGAAGTTCTCGATGTAGCCGTTCTCCCAGGGGCTCCCGGGCTCGATGTTGCGCGCCCTGACGCCGACTTTCCTCAGCCAGTCGCGGACCACCTCCGCCGTGAAGTCGGGACCGTTGTCGGAGCGGATGTGCTCGGGCACCCCGCGTCGCACGAAGAGCTCGGCGAGGCGACAGAGCACGTTCTCGGAGTCGAGGTGGCGTGCGACGTCGATCGACAGGCACTCCCGGCTGTACTCGTCGATGATCGTCAGGAGCCGTCGGCGAGCCAGAGGCGGCCTCGTTTGGGCTGCTTCTTCGGCACCATCACTCGCTCGCTCCTCCCGCAGATGGCGGCACTTCCAACGACCAGCCGATTCAGGGGCTCCGCCGCAAGCGGCGGAGCGTAGTTGGCGGTGCGCCCGGCTCTGCCGACCGGCCGCCCCATCTCGCGCTCCGCGCGAGAAGGTCCAGCCCAACCGGGCCCGCTTCACGGACTCATCGACGCCGTCATGACTTGCGGCTCGGCCTCAGTCTGGCCTCGAAGCACCACCCGCCGCCGTTGCCATCGAGTAGCCACGAACCAGTACGGCGGGACTTCGGTTCGGCGCCCTCCAACTTGACGCTCGCTCGCCGATCGTGAGATCCTCCCCGCATCATGAGCCGCGAGAAGTGGGACGAGATCGAGGCCTTCCGAAAACGCTTCTGGGCTGACGTTCAGGCGAACGCCGTCCGGGAGCGCGCGGACTACGTCCGCGAGTTCCCGGGGCTGGAGTCGGAGATCGACGCCGAGCTCTCGAATCTCGCCCGGTCCCTGGAGCTCGGGCGGCGGCAGGCGGCGAGCGGCGACATCCCGCCCACGGTCGCCGCACCGTCCGTCGGTCAGGCGGACGCGGTCGACCGCGAGGGCCGCATCGGCCGCTACGTCCTCGAGAAGGAGCTCGGCCGCGGCGGGCAGGGTCGGGTCTACCTCGCCCGGGACCCGGAGATCGGCCTCGAGGTCGCCCTGAAGGTGCTCTCCCTCGGCCAGGCGATGTCCACCCAGGCGAAGCTCCGCTTCAAGGGCGAAGCCGAGAAGGCGGCAAAGCTCAACCACCCGAACATCGCCCGCGTGCACGAGTGGGGCGAGGACCAAGGGGTCCCCTTCATCGCGATGGAGTTCGTGCGCGGCGACACGCTGGCGGCGCACATCCACGAGTCGGCGCGGACGGCGGAGACGGGCGACGAGGTCTCCGAGCTGCGCCTCAGCTTCGGCGAGGCATCCACCGGCGGCGGTTCCGCGACGACCGAGGGGAAGAAGAAGCCGGCGGCGGAGCCCAACCCGTCCTCCACCACGGCGGTGGACCGCCGGGCGATACTCGAGATCGCGGAGCTGATCGAATCGGCGGCGCGCGGCCTGCACGAGGCCCACGAGCGCGGCCTCGTCCACCGGGACATCAAGCCCGCCAACCTGATCGTCACGCGGGATCGCGGCCTCGTCATCCTCGACTTCGGCCTGGCCCACGATGATGAGTCGGACGGACCGAGCCTCACCATGACCGGCGACGTCATGGGCACGCCGGCCTACATGTCACCCGAGCAGCTCGCGGCGAAGCGGATCACGGTGGACCGACGCAGCGATGTCTACTCGCTGGGCGTCACGCTCTTCGAATGCCTGGCGCTGAGGCGTCCCTTCGAGGCGCCGACCCGGGAGGCGCTCTTCCAGGAGATTGTGGCGCGGGAGGCGCCGGATCTCAGAAAGATCAATCGCAAGGTGCCGACGGATCTGGCGGTGATCGTCCACCACGCGCTCGAGAAGCATCCCGACCAGCGCTACCAGTCGGCGCTCGAGATGGCGGAGGACCTGCGGCGCTTCCGCGAGCACGAGCCGATCGTGGCGCGGCCGGTGGGACCGATCACGAGGACCTGGCGCTGGGCGCAGCGCAAGCCGGCGACGGCGGGGCTCCTGGCGACGGTCTTCGTGGCCCTCGCGGCGATCGCGGTCATCACGAGCCTCAACAACCGCCAGCTCGGGCGGCTGAACACCGACCTCGAGAAGACCACGAAGGTCGCCGAGGCGAACGCCGAGCAGGCCCGCCGTAGCGCGGAGGAGGCGCGTGGAAATCTGCTGAAGGCGAACGAGGAATCGGCTGCCAAAGACGTGGCTCTGCGAGAGAAGACTGAAGCGCTCGGCCGGGAGCAGGCGGCTCGTGAGGCCGAGTCGAAGGCCCTCGCCGAGAAGACCTCCGCCCTCTCCGAGTACGAACGCATGGCGGACACCCGCCGCCTCGCGAACGCCCGGGCGGCGGCCGAGGCGATGTGGCCGGTGCATCCGGACCTCGTGCCGGACCTCGAGGCCTGGCAGGAGAAGTACGCCCCGCTCTTTCTGCGGCTCGACGGTCACCGGAAGGCCCTCGAAGCGCTGCGCGAGAAGGCCCCGCCCTACTCCGAAGCCGCTCGCAAGCGCGACTTCGCCGCCGAACTCGCGCGCATCGCGAAGCTCGCGGGTGACCTCCCGACGCTCCGCAAGCAGGTCGCCGCCGAAGAAAACGCCGAGAAGAAGAAGCAAGGCGAGGAGGCGGCCGCGAAGCTCGAGACCGAACTCGCCGGATTGCGCGAGACGGTGCAGGGCCGGCGAAGCTGGGACTACGGCGAGGACGTGGACCTGCAGTTCCGGCACGACACGCTCGCGAAGCTCGTCGCGGATCTCACTGCCTTCACCGCCGAGCAGGGCGGCGTCGCGGCGAGCGTCGCGAACCGTCTCGACCGTTCGCGGCGCATCGGCAAGGAGACTCTGGAGGATCACGCGGCGCTCTGGTCGGAAACGACCGCGCGCATCGCTTCGAACCCTCGCTACAACGGCCTGAACCTCGCGCCGCAGCTCGGACTGATCCCGCTCGGTCCCGATCCGGCCTCCGACCTGGAGGAGTTTCTCGACTGGCGCACGCACGACTGGACCGAGAACGACGGCGCGCTGCCCGAACGCGGTGAGGAGGGCCGCATCGCGATGACGGAGACGCGGGGGCTGATCTTCGTTTTGATCCCCGGCGGCTCCTACCTCATGGGCGCACAGCGCGACCCGGAGAAGCCGAACTTCGATCCGGAGGCCGGGGGGGACGAATCGCCGGTACGCGAGGTGGTGCTCGCGCCGTATCTGATCTCGAAGTACGAGATGACCCAGGGGCAGTGGTCGCGCTTCGACGGCGAGAATCCGGCGAGGTACCCATCCGGTTTTTTCGTCTCCGCACTCAAGAACCCGGTGGACCTCAGGCATCCGGTGGAGCAGGTGAGCTGGGACGACTGCGGACGCCGTCTCGGTCGTCTGGGGCTTCTTCTGCCGACGGAGGCACAGTGGGAGCGGGCGGCGCGGGCTGGCGCGGATCCGGCCACGCGCTGGACGGGGACCTCGGATCTGGCCAAACTCGCGCGCTTCGCGAACATCAACGGCTCGGAGACGAAGGCCGTGGGCTTTTCAAATCAGCAGCCGGGCCACGAGGATGGCTGGATCATCCACGCCCCGGTGGGCTCCTTCGCCGCGAACGCCTTCGGGCTCTTCGACACCACCGGAAACGTCTGGGAGTGGTGTCGGGACGCCCCTGCCGGCTACGATGTCGATCCGGCACGCGGCGACGGACTGCGCCGCAGCGCCTCTCGCGATCGCGTCTACCGCGGCGGCAGCTTCAACAGTCCCGCCGTGGACGCGCGCCTCGCGGACCGCCGCACGCTCTCCCCGACGATCCGCTACGGCCACCTCGGGCTTCGTCCCTCGAGGGGCATCACGACCGAGTGACTTCACGCCTTCACCCGACCACCGGGTGGCCGAGCCGCCCCCCGGTCCGTGCGCAGCCGCACCGAAGGCGGCGGGGATGGACAGGGCGAACTGCCGTTGCCAACGAGTTGCCATCACGCTGCGCTCGCGTGGTCTCACCACCGTCTCGTGCTGTCTCACTTCAGCTGCCCGAGAGCCCCCTCCCCCATCGACTTGGTCTCATTCAGCCGCACTCCGGCTCACGCAGTCTCGAACGCCATTTGCCTCTCATAATCTCCTGGTCGCAGGTTCGAGTCCTGCAGGGCCTACTTTCACTATTTGATTCGCTCCCATCGCATTGCGTTCCATCACCGCGATGAGGCATTCGAGCCCGCAGCGACCTGATGGCGCTCTGTTGCCACCGTGCGCCACTCCAACCGTGGGATGTGCCAGACCCGGCGCCCCTCGCGGCGCGATCCCCGCTAATGGCGTAAACTGCCCAGCGATGGACCGACCCACCGGTCCTGCGGGGTAGAGATGAGCAACGACGCATCACCACGAGAAGGCCGGATCGGCTGCTACGTCCTCGAGAAGGAGCTCGGGCGTGGCGGTCAGGGACGCGTGTATCTCGCCCGTGACGTCGAGCTCGGCCGAGAGGTCGCCCTCAAGGTCCTCACTCTCGGTCAGACGATGTCGGTCTCGGACCGCCTCCGCTTCAAGGGCGAGGCGGAAAAGGCGGCCAAGGTCGATCACCCGAACGTCGCCCGGATCTATGAATCGGGCGAGGAGGACGGCGTCCCCTTCATCGCGATGGAGCTGGTGCGGGGCGAGACACTCTCCACTCACATTCGCAAGTCGGCCCGTCTCGCCGAGCACGAAGACGAGGTCAGCGAGCTTCACCTCAGCTTCGACGACAAATCGACGGCGAGTAACGGAGACTCCGCGAAGTCGGCCGTCACGGCGACCGACGCTCCGAGCGTCACCTCGTCACTGGCGAACACCGTCGATCGTCGCGCCATCCACGACATCGCGAAGCTGATCGAATCAGCCGCGCGGGGGCTACACGAGGCTCACGAGAGCGGGCTCGTCCACCGGGACATCAAGCCCGGAAACCTCATCGTCACGCCCGACCGAGGGTTGGTGATTCTCGACTTCGGTATGGCGAGCGATCTCGACGCGGCGGGACCTTCGCTCACGATGACGGGAGACATCCTCGGCACTCCCGCCTACATGTCGCCGGAACAGCTCGCCGCGAAACGCATCCGGATCGATCGAAGAAGTGACGTCTACTCCCTGGGCGTCACGCTCTTCGAATGCCTGGCGCTGAGGCGTCCCTTCGAGGCGCCGTCGCGAGAGGCGCTCTTCCAGGAGATCATCGCCCGCGACGCTCCGGACCTCCGCAAGCTGAACAAAAACGTCCCGGAGGACCTTGCCGTCATCGTGAGCCACGCGATCGAGAAGCACCCAGATCACCGATACGCGACGGCCCTCGACCTCGCCGAAGACTTGCGGAGGTTTCGAGAGTCGCAGAACATCCTCGCGAGGCCGGTGGGAGCACTCACTCGGACCTGGCGATGGGCGAAGCGCCGGCCTGCGACAGCGGGGCTCCTGGCGACGGTCTTCGTGGCGCTCTCGGCGATCGCGCTGATCACGAGCCTCAACAGCCGCCGAACGAACAAGCTCAACCAGACACTCTTGACGACGACCACCAACCTCGAGAAGACGACGAAGATCGCCGAGGCGAACGCCGAGCAGGCCCGCCAGAACGCGGAGGCGGCCGCACGCAGCGCCCGGGACGCCCGTGCGAACGAGCGCCGCGCTCGAGAGGAGACCGCGGCGAAAGCCGCGGCCCTGGAACGCGAGCAGGCGGCCCTCGCGGAGAAGACCTCCGCCCTCTCCGAGTACGAGCGGATGGCGGACACGCGCCGTCTCGCGAGCGCCCGCGCCACCGCGGACGCGATGTGGCCGGTGCATCCGGACCTCGTTCCCGACCTCGAGTCCTGGCAAGAGAAGTACGCCCCGCTCTTCGCGCGGCTCGACGGTCACCGGAAGGCCCTCGCGGCCCTGCGTGCGAAGGCCCCGCCCTACCCCGCGGCGGCCCGCGAGCGCGACTTCGCGACCGAGCTCTCCCGCATCGCGAAGCTGGAGGAGGACCTTCCGAAGCTCCGCGAGCAGGTGGCCGCCGAGGAGGACGCGGAGAAGAAGAAGCAAGGCGAGGAGGCGATCGCACAGCTCGAGGCCGAACTCGCCGGATTGCGCGAGACGGTGCAGGGCCGCCGGAGCTGGGACTACGGCGAGGACGTGGATCTGCAGTTCCGGCACGACACGCTGGCGAAGCTCGTGACGGATCTCGCGGCCTTCACCGCCGAAGAGGGCGGTTACGCGGCGAGCGTGGCGCGCCGTCTGGACCGCTCGCGGCGCATCCGCAAGGAGACCCTCGAGGACCGCGCCGCGCTCTGGTCGGAGACGGTCGCGCGCATCGCGTCGAATCCGCGCTACGGCGGCCTGACGCTGGCGCCGCAGCTCGGTTTGATCCCGCTCGGTCCCGATCCGGCCTCCGGCCTCGAGGAGTTCCTCGACTGGCGCACGCATGACTGGTCCGAGAACGACGGCGCGCTTCCCGAACGCGGCGAGGACGACCGGATCGCGATGACGGAGACGCGGGGGCTGATCTTCGTGCTGATCCCGGGCGGGTCCTTCCGGATGGGGGCGCAGCGCGATCCCGAGAAGCCGAACTTCGATCCGGAAGCCGGGCCGAGAGAATCGCCGGTTCGTGAAGTGGTCCTCGCGCCCTATCTGATCTCGAAGTACGAGATGACCCAGGGACAGTGGGCGCGCTTCGACGGGGTCAATCCGGCACGGTACTCAACCGGGTATTCTTTCCGCAGGTTGATTCCGACGGTGGACCCGAGACACCCGGTGGAGCAGGTGAGCTGGGACGACAGCACGCGGCGACTCGGTCGCCTGGGGCTGCTCTTGCCGACCGAGGCGCAGTGGGAGCGGGCAGCGCGGGCGGGCGCGAATCCGGCCACGCGCTGGACGGGGACCTCGGAGTTGGCCGAGCTCGCGCGCTTCGGGAACATCAACGGCTCGGAGACGAAGGCCGTGGGCTTCTCGAATCAGCAGCCGGGTCACGAGGATGACTGGATCATTCACGCTCCGGTGGGCTCCTTCGCTGCGAATGCCTTCGGCCTCTTCGACACCACCGGCAACGTCTGGGAATGGTGCCGGGACGCCAACACCGGCTACGACGTGGATCCCGCGCCCGGCGACGGACTGCGCCGCAGCGCCTCTCGCAATCGCGTCTTCCGCGGCGGCAGCTTCAACAATCCCACCGTGCTCGCGCGTCTCGCGTACCGCTCTGCGAACACCCCGACGATCCGCGGCGATAACCTCGGGCTTCGTCCCTCGAGGGGCATCACGACCGAGTGACCTCACCCCTTCACCCGCCCACCGGATGGCCGAGCCGCCCCCGGTCCGCGCGCAGCCGGACCGCCGGCGGCGGGGATGGACAGGGCGGGCGCGAGCGGGGATCCTCTCCGAGAAAAAGAAAGAAGCAGGGACTGGTGGATGAGGGGTTGGCGGGCACATAGGAGGGTGCCGCGCCCGGCGCTTCGGACCGGGCGTCGAGTCCCCGAGGAACCCTCCCGTGCGCATCCGCATCCTCACGTTTCGTTACTCGCCAACCCTCAGGTCGGAAGGCTACTGCGAAGTACTCGGAAGCATGGGCCTTCTGAATCGCCCCGGGTTTCCCGGAGACCGTTTCAGTTGAGTCAGGCCCCTACGGCCTGAGCCTTTTGCCCCCGATGATAGCGATCCTCGAATTCCTCTGGGGGCATGTTGCCGATGGCGGTGTGCAGCCGCCTCGTGTTGTACCAGTCGACCCATTCCAGCGTGGCCAGCTCCAACTGCTCGAGGCCCCGCCAGGGGCCTCGACGACGGATCAGCTCCGCCTTGTAGAGCGCGTTGACGGACTCCGCGAGAGCGTTGTCGTAGGAGTCGCCGACGCTGCCGACCGAGGTCTCGATTCCCGCCTCGGCCAGCCTCTCCGTGTACTCGATCGAGAGGTACTGCACCCCTCGGTCGCTGTGATGGACGAGTCCTTCGTCGACCTCGCGGGCGTGGATCGCCTGCTCCAAGGCGTCCAGCGCCAGGCTGGCGTTCGGCGCTTTCGTCACCCGCCAGCCGACGATCATCCGCGAGTAGACATCGGTGATGAAGGCGACCCAGATGAGCCCTTGCCAGCTCGCGACGCAGGTGAGGTCGGCGACCCAGAGCCGGTTCGGGGCATCGGCCACGAAGTGACGATCGACGAGGTCGCGAGGACGCTCGGCGAGGTCAGCAGGAATCGTGGTCCGGATTCTCCGGCCTCGACGGACGCCCTGCGGGCCGAGTTCGCGCATCAAGCGCTCGACCGTGCAGCGGGCCGTCGGGAGGCCTTCGCGGCCGAGCTGTCGCCAGACCTTCCTCACGCCGTACACACCGAAGTTCTCGGAGTGGACGCGCAAGATCTCGGGCCGAAGACCTGCGTCGCGATGGAAGCGCTGGGGACGCCGCTCAGGCTCCGCCTCCCGGCGCTTCTCTTCGTAGTAGGTCGACGGGGCGATCGGCATGAGCTCGCAGATCGGCTCGACCCCGTACTCGTCGCGGTGATCGTCGATGAAGCGGACCATCACTTCTGTCGGCGGTCGAGCTCCGCCTGGGCGAAATACGCCGACGCCTTGCGGAGGATCTCGTTCGCACGACGAAGCTCGCGGTTCTCGCGCTCGAGGTCCTTCAGGCGCTGCCGCTCGGCAGTCGTGACTCCGTCACGACTGCCCCCGTCGACCTCGGCCCTTCGCGTCCACTTCCGCAGCGTCTCGGCGGAGCAGCCGATCTTCGAGGCGATCGAGCAGATCGCCTCCCACTGCGAGCCGTACTCGGCTGTGTGCTCCATCACCATCCGGACGGCCCGCTCGCGGACCTCCGATGAAAACCTGCTCTTGTTTCCCATGACGACCATTCTCCCACGAGTTCTGGTCTCCGGGAAACCCGGGGCGATTCAGGCCGGCACATCTCGGCTCGCCGGAGGCGAGATGCAGACCAGCGAGTCAGGGCACGAGGGCCGCATCGGCCGCTACGTCCTCGAGAAGGAGCTCGGGCGGGGCAGACTCGGCCTCTGGCCGTGGCTTCTCTTTCGTCTTCGCTCCCTCGCGTACCGCGCGGGCATTCACAGCCGGCCGACGCCGTCGATAGACTGGGCGCCGCTTGATATCCGTTGGCGGAGGCGTCTCCTTGCCCGTCTTCTGCTGCACATCACGACTCGCGAAGCGCCTCGGCGTGACGCTCGCAAGCGAATTCCCAGCCCCCGGTGGGCGCCTGGGCGAGTGGTATGCGAACACTCTCAACGTCGGGTCACGACGATACGTCATCTGCATTTCTGCCCAGACGCTATTGCCGGTCATCATGCCTGTGCGGAAGTCGGACTTCCCGGGCCGGTTTCCGGATCATCTTCGCACGATCTTGCGAGGGGTCGGTATTCCGGCCGCCGCCATCGACTCCGAGCTGATGGCTCTTGGCGCCGTCGTGTTCGCGAAGACGCGACAGCGCTCGCTGATCGGCTCGCTCAACGAGTTCATCCACTGCGCGGCGATCTTCCTGGAGCGCGGCGAGTCGATCGACGAGGCGGCCTTGCGACTCTCTGACATGCCCTGCGGAGTGCTTGATCATGGATGTCCAGCCGAGGCGACGTTTGACGTCCTCTCGGCCGGCGACACTCCATGATTCGGCTCAGGAGCGGTGCCGCCTCGCCGAGACGACCCAGGTCTTGTGTGGGTCGTGAGGCCCTTGACTCAGCTCCACGACGAGGCCGTCGTCCGAGAGTCGGCCGAGGTGGGTACGAACCGCACGCGGAGTCAGGCCGAGAGCGTCTGCGAGCTTCGTCGTCGAGAGCGGCCCCGAGTCCCGTAGCGTCTGAATGATCCGGCCCGGTGTTCCCGTGAGCTCATGCGATATCGGTGTCTTTCCAGCGCGGAAGGTCACGCGGAAGTGTGTACCGACCTCCTCGAATTCGGGGTCGCCGAGGCCGGCGGAGCGGCAGGAGCTGAGCATCCTCTGGACGCCGCTCCCCCACTGCTCGATGAGGCCGAGTTCATGGAAGACACGGCCGATGACGCGGTTCCGAAGCTTCGAGACGCCATCCATGACATCCTCGATCGTCAAGCCGAAGGGGAGCAGGCCGGGATTCTCGATCTCGAGGCGATCGTCGAAGACCGCGAGGCGTATCGGACTCCCGGTCTGCGAGTAGTCGGCGTGTGCGACGGCATTCACGATGGCCTCGCGGATCGCCACCGGGGGATACTCGGGGCGGTCTCTCCTTCTGCTTCCTTCGATCTCCATCCCTGTCCGGGTGTGCCGCTCGACGAAGGACACGGCCTCGTCGACGGCAGCAATGAGATCCGTCTCGGCTTCCTTGCGATCGACGATCCGACTGCGCTCCGAACCCTCGAATCTCGCCATTCGCAGCCGTGCATCCGGAAACTCCTCACGGCGGTGGTGACCGAACAACAGGATTCCCCCCTTCGTCGGCGCGACCCGCCCTCCGGAGGACGTGATCAGGCGAAGGGTCTCGAGGTCGCGCTGACGCAACGTCCGAACGTCTCGGAAGTGCTTGCGGACGAGGTCCAGGTCGATCTCATCCGCTTCGTAGTGGATGGCCGGCTCCTCGTCGAATGTCACGTTGCGTGACGTACGGCCGAGCTCCGCGATGATCTCGCTGGAGGCGCGGCGGTTCGTCGATCCGACGCGAACGTAGGTTCCCGCATCGAGCCCGAGACTCCGCAGGTGGTAGGGCCGAGACGGTCCCGGATGGACCGTCACGACGACCACGCTTCTGTCTCTCCAGGTCGTGATCTCGATCTCGGGCGTGATCTGGGGATGGACGGAGTCCGAGGCGATGTTCGCGATCTGCTCCTCGACCGCCAGGGGATCATCGAGCCCGAAGACGGCCCGCGACCCATCATCGACGCCCAGGACGAGATGCCCTCCGGCCGTGTTGCAGAAGGCACAGAGGGTTCGTGCGATCGGCTTCGGAGACGAGGCATCACGCTTGAATTCGAGAGTCTTCCCCTCATGGCGTTCGAGCAGATCTTCGATCTTCATAGTCGGAAGTTTACTACGAAGAACCCGGAAGATCGAGGCTTCCGAGTAGGATAGCGACAGTTCCGGGGCGCTCGACGATCGAACCGTGCCTCCGAACCAAGCACTCGCCATCACCCGGTGCCCTCCTTGGCCTCGCCAGCGTTCTGCGCGGGCGCACCTGAGTGCTCGGAAGCGGCTCTCTCCCCTCGACTTGGACTCGTACTGCGTCCTCCGGATGAAGCCGCTTGGGAGGCGGAGTGCCTTGGATCGTCTCCTGCCATCGGGACGACTCTGACCTCGCCTACATGCGTTCCTCCCGCCGAAGGCAAGATTCCGGACGACCCATCGACTCTCGTGCGCCTCGCTCGCTTGCTCCGCCCCCAGCGTCCCCGACGGTGCGAGGTCGAACGACTAGTTGCCGCTCGGCGCGAAGTCGTAGACGAAGACGTCCACGCCGGCCGCAATGCAGGTCCGCTCGATGAGAGGCTCGATCTCCTCCCACCGACCGCCCGCCAGGCCGCAGCCGATGCGGGGCATGTGGACCGTCGCTCCGTGGTCGACCGCGAACGCGGCGATGCGCGCGAGGCCGGCCTCGACCGCCTCGTAGCGGATCGGCGGCGTGCCGTCGGCGGCGCGCTTGATCCCCTGCTGCGCGATCATGTTCGCGACCCAGAGATCGTCCTCGACGGCGACGAACTGGACGTTTCCGAGCGCGAAGTCGTTGGATTCGCGCCCCGCGTACCATTCGCGGAAGCCGGCTTCCGGCGCCGGCCAGCGTTGGGAGACGGCCATCACGAAGCCGCGGCCCCACCCGCCGATGTCGTTGCAGACGTGGGCGATGATCCGGGGACCGGGGGTGCTGGGGGCCGTCGCATCGCCGACGAGATAGGTGATTCGTGACATCGTGAGTCCCGTGATTCGTCGGGAAGTTCCTTCGGGCGCTGCGCCGCCGACGGCGGCGGCCCGACCAGGGGACGGATCTTACTCTCCTCACTCGCCCGCGACCGAACCTCCCCGGATTCCGGGGGGATCGGTAGACTTCCCGACGACGGGCCGACTCCTATCGGTCCTCCGGAGGCGTGATGAGAACCAGCGAGTCAGGGCAGGAAGGCCGGATCGGCCGCTACGTCCTCGAGAAGGAGCTCGGGCGGGGCGGTCAAGGTCGGGTCTATCTCGCGCGGGACGTCGAGCTCGGCCGGGAGGTCGCCCTCAAGGTCCTGACGCTCGGTCAGACGATGTCGGTCTCCGATCGCCTGCGCTTCAAGGGCGAGGCGGAGAAGGCGGCGAAGGTCGATCACCAGAACGTCGCGCGCATCTACGAGTCGGGCGAGGAGGACGGGGTCCCCTACATCGCGATGGAGCTCGTGCGGGGCGAGACGCTCTCGGAGCACATCCGGAAGTCTACGCGACTCGCCGAGCGCGAGGAGGAAGTCACCGAGCTTCATCTGGACTTCGGGGAGGAGTCGACGACCGGCGGCGGGGATTCCTCCAGGTCGGCGGTCACCGCGGCCGACGACGCGAGCCTTCGATCGACGCCGACCAACACCGTCGACCGCCGCGCCATCCACGACATCGCGAAGCTGATCGAGTCGGCCGCCCGAGGGCTGCACGAGGCCCATGAGCGCGGCCTCGTCCACCGGGACATCAAGCCCGGGAACCTCGTCGTCGCGCCGGGACGCGGCCTCGTGATCCTCGACTTCGGATTGGCCCACGACGAGGACTCGGCCGGGCCGACCCTCACGATGACCGGCGACGTCATGGGCACGCCGGCCTACATGTCGCCGGAGCAGCTCGCGGCGAAGCGGGTCGCGGTCGATCGGAGGAGTGACGTCTACTCGCTCGGCGTCACGCTGTTCGAGTGCCTGGCGCTGCGGCGGCCCTTCGAGGCGGCCTCGCGAGAGGCGCTCTTCCAGGAGATCATCGCCAGGGAGGCGCCGGATCTCCGGAAGCTCAACCCGAAGGTGCCGATCGACCTCGCGGTGATCGTCCACCACGCCCTCGAGAAGCACCCCGACCAGCGCTACCCCTCGGCGCTCGAGATGGCCGAGGACCTGCGACGATTCCGCGAACACGAGCCGATCGTCGCCCGACCGGTCGGCCCGGTCACGCGCGCCTGGCGCTGGGCGCAACGGAAGCCGGCGACCGCGGGGCTCCTGGCGACGGTCTTCGTGGCGCTCGCGGCGATCACGATCATCACGAGCCTCAACAACCGGGCGCTCGGGCGACTGAACACCGACCTCGAGAAGACGACGAAGGTCGCCGAGGAGAATGCGGAGCAGGCGCGGCAGAGCGCGGACGAGGCCACGCGCAGCGCCGAGCAGGCCCGCACGAGTCTGCGCCGCGCGAACGAGGAGTCGGCGGCCAAGGACGAGGCGCTTCGCGAGAAGACGGAGGCGCTCGGCCGCGAGCAGGCGGCTCTCGCCGAGAAGACCTCCGCCCTCTCCGAGTACGAGCGGATGGCCGACACGCGCCGCCTCGCGAACGCCCGCTCGGCCGCTGATGCCCTGTGGCCGGAGCACCCGGACCTCGTGCCGGACCTCGAAGCCTGGCAGGAGAAGTACGCCCCGCTCTTCGCCCGGATCGTGGGCCACCGCGAGGCGCTCGAGGGGCTCCGGGCGATGGCCCCGGACTATCCCGAAGCGGCACGGTCCCGCGACTTCGCCGCCGAGCTCGCCCGCATCGCAAGCCTCGAGGCGGATCTCCCCCGGCTCCGCGAGCAGGTGGCGGCCGAAGCGGACGCGCAGAACCGGACGGCCGGCGAGGCGTCGATCGCGGGGCTCGAGACCGAGCTGACCGGTCTGCGCGAGACCGCCCAGGGCCGTCGGAGCTGGGATTTCGGCGAGGCCGTGGACCTGCAGTTCCGGCACGACACCCTGGCGAAGCTCGTCGCCGACCTCACCGCCTTCACCGCCGAGGAGGGCGGAGTCTCGGCCAGCGTCGCGCGCCGCATCGAACGCTCGCGGCGGATCGGAAAGGAGACCCTCGAGGATCGCGCCGCGCTCTGGTCGGCAACGGTCGCGCGCATCGCCTCGAATCCCCGCTACGGCGGCCTGACGATCGCGCCACAGCTCGGGCTGGTTCCGCTGGGTCCTGACCCCGCGTCCGGCCTGGAGGAGTTCCTCGACTGGCGCACGCACGACTGGTCGGAGAACGACGGCGCCCTTCCCACGCGAGACGAGGACGGGCGGATCGCGATGACGGAGACGCGCGGGGTGATCTTCGTGCTCATCCCCGGCGGCTCCTTCCTGATGGGGGCACAGCTCGACCCCGAGCAGCCGAACTTCGAACCAGATGCCAGGTCCGACGAGGTCCCGGTTCGCGAGGTCGTCCTCGCGCCGTATCTGATCTCCAAGTACGAGATGACCCAGGGGCAGTGGTCGCGCTTCGACGGGGTGAATCCGAGCACCTACAACCCCGGCTGGTTCCATGCGACGGCGCTGAGGCAACGGATCGACCTGCGCCATCCCGTCGAGCAGGTGAGCTGGGATGACATCACGCTGCGACTCGACCGCCTGGGGCTTCTCCTGCCGACCGAAGCGCAGTGGGAGCGGGCGGCGCGGGCGGGGGCGGAGCCGGCCACGCGCTGGACGGGGACCTCGGATCCGGACGAAGTCGTCCGGTTCGCCAACGTCGCCGGCCAGGAAACGGCCGGGTTCTTCCAGGCGCAGTGCGACCCGATCGAGGACGACTTCGTGCTCCACGCTCCCGTCGGCACCTTCGCCGCGAATGCCTTCGGGCTCTTCGACACGACGGGCAACGTCTGGGAGTTCTGCCGAGACTTCCACTGCAACTACGGCGTCGACCCGGAGCCCGGCGACGGGTTGCGCCGCGTCGGCTCTCGCTATCGCGTCTACCGCGGCGGCAGCTTCGTCCTCCCCGCCGTCAATGCGCGACTCGCGCATCGCTCCGTCACCATCCCGACCTTCCGCATCAACGACCTCGGCTTCCGTCCCTCGCGGGGCATCACGACCGACTGACTTCATTCCTTCGTACGGCCACTCACGCACCGAGTCGGGCGCGAAGGCAGTGTGAATGAGGACGAAGTTCCGGACCGATACGATTCCAGCGGAGCGGCGTTCGACCGAACCGGCGACGACGATGGAGCCACTCCGCAGGGGCGACCTGGATCCAGATACCATGATCTGGTATTCTTCCGGGGTACCCGTGGAGCCCCCGCATGGCCAAGAACACCTCCTTCATCCTGGGTGACCATTTCGACGCCTTCGTGTCGGAGCAGGTCGAGTCCGGCCGGTACAAGAACGCCACCGATGTCATTCGCTCGGGCCTGCGCCTTCTCGAGGATCGTGAGGCGCGGATGAAGGTGGTCCGAAAGGCGCTCGAGGACGGCGAACAGAGCGGCGTCGCCGGCCCCCTGGATCTCCCTGAGATCAAGCGCCAGGCTCGCAAGGATGCCGGACTGCCCCCGACCTGATGCGCCGTCTGCTCGTCAGCAAGCGCGCCGAGAGGGACCTCAGAGAGATCTGGGTCTACAGCTTCAAGACCTGGAGCGAGACCCAGGCCGATCGCTACCTCGACCTGATCGAGAGCGGTTTCTGGGCCTGCCGGGACGAGCCCGAGCGAGGACGGTGCCGCGAGGACATCAGGCCCGGCTATCGGTCGCGGCTGATCTCTCACCACCTCGCCTTCTACACCGTCAGGGACGATGCGGTCGTCATCCAGCGCGTCTTGCACGGCAGCATGGACCCGGACCTGCACCTCGACGACGACTGACCGGCGGAAGGGCCTCGGCCGCCATGATCATCCCCCGTCCCGACGGGCACGCCAGGTATCCCGATGATGAGTTGCCGAGTCAGCGACAACGGCCGAGGGCAGCCGTCTCGACGCGGCCGACCTGCTTCGCCGCAGGTCAGGGTTTCCCTTCCGAGGTCCGTGATCGTGCTCCTTCGAGGCTCGCGCAGAGGGGCCCAGAGGCGCGGCAGGTGGCGTCACCGAAAGGAAGAGAACCGGTCAACGGCACGAACCCATCCCGCCCGTTTCGAATGAGATCGACTCCATGGTGCTCGCCGGCGACATGCCGCGAGCCCACGACCTAGTCCTGGTGCCACTCGGTGGAGCGCCTCGACACGTCCGTGCACTGATCAGGTGCCGCAGTCACGCTTCTTGACGGCCCTCCGAGGGCCGTGCGATGCTTCCCCGCATGTCTTCCGCCGACGTCCCGGACACCCCGAACGATCCCGTCGAGGACGAGGCCACCGTCGAGATCTCGCCGTCGGGAGCGACGGCCGGTCGCTCCGTCGATGACGCCGCGAGCGCCGTCTCGTCGATCGGCACGACGGAGGACGGCGAGCCGCGACTCGGTCGCTACGTGCTGCTGAAGGAGCTCGGCCGCGGCGGGCAGGGCCAGGTCTTCCTCGCCCGCGACGCCGAGCTGGGCCGTGAGGTCGCCCTCAAGGTCCTGAACGGCGGCGGCGCGATCTCGCCCTCGGCGCGCCTGCGCTTCAAGGGCGAGGCCGAGAAGGCCGCCCGGCTCGAGCACCCGAACATCGCGCGCGTCCACGAGTGGGGCGAGGAGGCGGGCATCCCCTTCATCGCGATGGAGTTCGTGAGGGGCGAGACGCTCGCCGCCTGGATCCGCGGGACCGTGCACGATGACGTCGGGACCGTGGTCGCGGCTCCCGACGCGGGCGCGTCGACCGTCGTCGCCGGCGGGACCACGGACGGAGGTGACGGCGAGAGCGCGGAGACGCACGGGGCGGCCACGGCCGGCCGGTCGAACTCCCAGCCCTCTTCGATGGCCGTCGACCGGCGCGCCATGGTCGAGGTCGCGCGGCTGATCGAGTCCGCCGCGCGGGGCCTCCACGAGGCGCACGAGCGCGGGCTCGTGCACCGGGACATCAAGCCCGGCAACCTCATCGTCACGCCGGACCGCGGGCTGGTGATCCTCGACTTCGGCCTCGCCCGCGACGAGTCCTCCGATGCGCCCGGACTGACGATGACGGGCGACGTCGTCGGCACGCCGGCCTACCTGTCGCCGGAGCAGCTCTCGGAGGGGAAGGTCCCCGTCGACCGACGGAGCGACGTCTTCTCCCTCGGCGTGACGCTCTTCGAGTGTCTGGCGCTGAAGCGTCCCTTCGTGGCCCCGACCCTCCAGCTCCTCTTCCGCGAGATCGTCTCGCGCGAGGCGCCCGACCTCAGACGGATCAACCGGCGGATCCCCGCCGATCTCGCGGTCATCGTCGCCCACGCACTCGCGAAGCATCCCGATCAGCGCTACCAGACGGCGGTCGACCTCGCCGAGGACCTGCGACGTTTCCGGGAGCACGAGCCGATCATGGCCCGCCCGGTGGGGCCGGTCACGCGGAGCTGGCGCTGGGCCCAGCGCAAGCCCGCGGTGGCGAGCCTCCTCCTCGTGCTCGTCCTCGCGATCCCGACGATCGCCGCCCTGACCGCGCGGCACCTCGCGGTGCTCCCCCAGGTCCGCAAGCAGGAGGCGGCCGAACGCGAGCGCATCGTCGAGGGCATGATCGAGCGCGCGCTCGCCGCCCGACACTACGACCGGCAGATCGAGGCCGAAGCCGAGCTCGAGAAGGCCCTCGCGCTGGCCCCCAGTTCGGCCGAGGTCGTGGGCCTGCTCGCCCTCTCGAAGCTGGATCACGGCGACGCCGCATCCGCCCTCTCGGTGCTCGACGGACACCGCGACCTGGAGGACGAGGTGGAGGCTCTCTCCTTCCTGCGCGCCCGCGTGCTCCGGCGGCTCGGGCGCGAGCCGGAGCGGCCCGGACTCCTCGAGTCGCCGCCCGTGCCGAAGGGCCACCTCGGCTGGTACCTGAACGGCATGGTCCTCCTCGGCTCGATGAAGCCGGGCGAGGCGGACGTGGCCCAGGATGCCTTCGACTGTCTCCTCACCGCCGCGCTGATGGCACCCTCCCCGCGCGCCAGTTACCACTACCTCATGGCCTCCGCCCTCGACGAGTGCCCGGGCCGCGTCGATCCCATCGTCGTCGATCGCACGATCCGCGTGCTGACGGAGAACTTCGGCGACCGTGCTCTCGCCCTCGCCTACGCCGCCCTGATCTGCACGGACGACGAACGGGCGGCCGTGCTCCTCCGGCGGGCGGTCGCGATCGAGGACAACTACCGCGAGCGCTACAACCTCGGCGTGCGCCTCTACAGGCTCCGCCGCTTCGAGGAGGCCGAGGCGGAGTACCGGCGCTCGATCGCCTTCAACCCGGACCACGCCGAGGCCCACATCAACCTCGGCATGGTCCTGCGCCTCCTGGACCGCCCGGACGACGCCGTCGCGGCCCTGCGCCGCGCGGTGGAGCTCGACACGGCCTCCGTCTCGTCCCGGGCCGTCCTCGCGGCGCAGCTCGCACAGCTCGGCCTCCAGGCCGAGAGTGACGAGGTGCGGAAGCGAGCGGCCGAGATCGAGCCCGAGAACGCCGACGACTGGTACTCGATGGGATACATGCGGAGCGCCCTCCGCGACGCCTCCGGCGCCCTCGCCGCGTTCCGCCGCGCCCGCGAGCTCGGTCACCCCGCCGTCGCGGACATCCTCGGGAACACGGGCTTCTTCCTCCAGATCCTCGGGCGCGACGAGGAGGCCGCGAAGGACTACGCCGAGGCGCTCGAGATCGAGCCCGGCAACGCCCGCGCCCTCTCCGGGCTCGCGGCCGCGCTCTTCGACCTCGGCCGGTACGAGGAAGCGGCCGAGGCCGCCCGGAAGTGGGTCGCGGTCGAGCCCGGCAGCCCTCGCCCCCACGACCGCCTCGGCGCCTGTCTTTCCAGTCTGGGCCGGTCCGAGGAGGCGATCGCGAGCCACCTCCGGGCGCTCGAGGTGGACCCGGATCACGTCTACGCCCGCATCAACCTGGCCGTCCTCCAGCGCGACGGCGGGCAGCTCGAGGAGGCCCTCGCCTCCTGCCGCGCCGCCCTCGCGGTCGCGCCCGACTTCGCCAACGCTCACTTTCAGCTCGGCCACACCCTGCTCGCCCTGGGCCGGCTCGAGGAGGCGGTCGCCGCCTTCCGCGAGGCCTTCGAGCGCGACGGGCGGCCGTGGACCCGGGCGAGCTTCGTGGACGCGACCATCGCCCACGCGCGACGTCTCGCGGAGGAGGGCCGGCGCGACGCCGCGCTCGAGGCCCTCCGCGGCGCCGCCGCGATCGCGGGAGACGACGAGAAGCTCACCCGCGAGATCGAGGGACTCACGAAGGACTGAGGAGTCCCCCGGATCCCGTCGATCGCGCAGACTGCGCGCAGATGGCCGCTCCACCCGTCAGGCAGAGGTGCGATGAGAAACGACGAGTCAGCGCCGGACGGTCGGATCGGCCGCTACGTTCTCGAGAAGGAGCTCGGGCGCGGCGGTCAGGGCCGGGTCTACCTGGCCCGGGATCGGGAGATCGGGCTCGAGGTCGCGCTCAAGGTCCTCGACCTCGGCCAGGCGATGTCCACCCAGGCGCGGCTGCGCTTCAAGGGCGAGGCCGAGAAGGCCGCCAAGCTCAACCACCCCAACGTCGCCCGCGTCCACGAATGGGGCGAGGACGGGGGCGTTTCCTACATCGCAATGGAGTTCGTGCGGGGCGAGACCCTGGCCGCGCACATCCGGAGCTCGACGAAGGCCTCGGCGCGGACGGTCGAGGTCTCGGAGCTGCACCTGAGCTTCGGCGAGACCTCGGGCGGCGGGTCCGCCACGACGGCCGGGAACGAGATCGCGGCCGGCGGTGAGGAGGCTCCCGCCTCCGTGGGGTCGGTCGATCGCCGCGCCGCGGTCGAGATCGCGCGACTCATCGAGTCCGCCGCGCGCGGGCTCCACGAGGCCCACGAGCGCGGACTCGTCCACCGCGACATCAAGCCCGGCAACCTCATCGTGGCGCCCGGGCGCGGACTCGTCATCCTCGACTTCGGGCTCGCGCACGACGACGAATCCGACGGGCCGAGCCTGACGATGACGGGCGACGTGATGGGCACGCCCGCCTACATGTCGCCCGAGCAGCTCGCGGCGAATCGCGTCGCGGTGGATCGACGGAGCGACGTCTACTCGCTCGGCGTGACGCTCTTCGAGTGCCTCGCCCTGCGACGGCCCTTCGAGGCGCCGACACGCGCCGCGCTCTTCCAGGAGATCATCGCCCGAGAGGCGCCGGACATCCGGAAGCTCAATGCCAAGGTCCCCACGGACCTGGCGGTGATCGTCCATCACGCGCTCGAGAAGCACCCCGACCAGCGCTACCAGTCGGCCCTGGAGTTCGCGGAGGACCTCCGGCGCTTCCGCGAGCACGAACCGATCCTGGCGCGGCCGGTGGGTCCGATCACGCGGACCTGGCGCTGGGCGCAGCGGAGGCCCGCGACGGCCGGGCTCCTGGCGACCGTCTTCGTCGCGCTCGCGTCGATCGCGACGATCACCACGCTCAACAGCCGCCGGACGAGCCGGCTGAACGAGACCCTCGGCCGGACGAACACGAGCCTCGCGGAGGCGACCCGGGAGGCCGAGGCGAAGACCCGGGAGGCGGTGGACAGCGAGCGGCGCGCCCGGGAGGAGACGGCGGCGAAGTCCGCCGCCCTCGAGCGAGAGCGCCAGGCACGCGAGGCGGAGTCGGCTGCTCTCGCGGAGAAGACGAGGGCGCTCTCCGAGTACGAGCGCATGGCCGACACCCGCCGCCTCGCAAATGCCCGCGCGGCGGCCGAGAAGCTGTGGCCCGTCCACCCCGACCTCGTGCCCGAGCTCGAAGCGTGGCAGGTCAAGTACGCGCCTCTCTTCGCGCGACTCGAGAGCCACCGGAAGGCGCTCGAACCGCTCCGCGCGAACGTCCCGGCCTACACCGAGGACGAGAGGAAGCGGGATTTCGCCGGCGAGATGGCCCGGATCGTAGAGCTCGAGTCCGCTCTCGTCTGGCTCCGCAAGAACGCGGAGGCCGTGACCGAAGGGGAGCTGGGCGCGGCGCGAGCGGCGGCGCTCGCCCGGGCGGAAAAGGAGCACGCCGATCTTAGCGAGAGGGTGAGGGGCCGCCGGACCTGGGACTTCGGCGAGGACGTCGACCTGCAGTTCCGGCACGACATCCTGACCCGCCTCGTCGAGGACCTCGCCACGTTCACGTCCGATGACGGGGTCGTGTCGAGCGTCGCCCGCCGCCTCGATCGATCCCGACGCATCCGGAAGGAGACGCTCGAGGACCGGGCCGGCCTCTGGGCGGCGACGATCGCGCGCATCGCCTCGAGCGCGCGTTACGGAGGTCTGAGCCTGACGCCGCAACTCGGACTGATCCCACTCGGGCCGGATCCGGTCTCCGGTCTCGAGGAGTTCCTCGACTGGCGGACTCACGACTGGTCGGAGAATGGCGGCGCCCTTCCCGATCGCGACGCCGACGGCCGGATCTCGATGCCGGAAACGCGAGGGCTCGTCTTCGTCCTGATCCCCGGCGGGGCCTTCCTGATGGGCGCTCAGCGCGATCCCGAGGGGCCCAACTTCGATCCGGATGCGGCCCCTCGAGACCAGCCCGTTCACGAGATCGTCCTCTCGGCCTATCTCATCTCGAAGTACGAGATGACCCAGGCCCAGTGGTCGCGCTTCGACGGAGTGAATCCGAGCGGGTACGGCAAGGACTTCTTCAACGAACAGGGCGTGATGGAGAGTCGAGTCGATCTCCGCCACCCCGTGGAGCAGGTGAGCTGGGACGATTGCACGATTCGTCTGGGTCGCCTCGATCTCATCTTGCCCACCGAGGCCCAGTGGGAACGGGCCGCACGCGGCGGCGCGGAGCCGGCGATGCGTTGGGCCGGGACCTCGGTGCCGGAAGAGGTCCGCCGCTTCGGAAACATCAACGGCCTCGAGACCACGGGCATCTACTCTCGCCAGTCGCCGGAACACCGGGACAGATTCCTCATTCACGCGCCCGTGGGCTCGTTCGCCCCGAACTCCTTCGGCCTCTTCGACATGACGGGCAACGTCCACGAGTGGGCTCGAGACCCCTTCGGCGACTACAGGTTTTCGGTGGCGCCCGGGGACGGGCTGCGATCGAGCAACAACAGCTCTCGCATCGCCCGAGGAGGGAGCTACGCGAACACCCTCGCGTTCTCACGCGTGGCGGTGCACCGAACGACGCCCGCGTCGCATCGGAGCTCTGACGTCGGAGTTCGCCCGGCGAGACGCATCTCGTCCGAGTGACTCCGTCTCCCTCGCCCTCTCACGAGGCGATCACACGCAGACCCCGCCCGGAGACAACCGGGCCGCCGACCACGAGATGCGGCGGAGCGTCCGCCTGGGAAAAAACCCGGTTCGGCTCAGCTGTAGGGAACGCCGGTGTCGATCCCTCTCCTGGACTTCGGAGACGGGGATGTCGCAGGCCACGATCAATCCTGACCTCCTCCCTCGGCTGAGGGAGCTGCTCAGATCCGAGAACGAGCACGTTCGCGACGGCCTGGTGACCATCCAGGGGAACCTCGCGGAGACGGTGGAACTCGGCAACCGCACCCTTTCGCGCTGCGACGAGGTCAAGGCGGAGTTCCGGAGCCTCGTCGACGAGGCGGATGCCATCTCCGACTCGGCCCGTCACCTCGACGGGATCCTCGAGGAGTCCTCGAGCAAGGTCGACGCCCTCGGCGTCCAGGTGGACGGCATCTGCAAGTGCCTCGCCGAGATCGGCGCCTTCGCCAGTCAGACCAACCTGCTCGCGCTGAACGCCGCCATCGAGGCCGTCCGGGCCGGGGACGCGGGGCGAGGCTTCTCCGTCGTCGCGGCCGAGGTCAAGAAGCTCGCGAGGGAGACCTCCGGCATGGTCGACCGGATCTCCGAGCTCGTCTCGGCCATCCGCAAGAAGTCGGCCGAGACGCAGGGATCGATCGCCACCGCGAAGGGCCTGAGCGCGACCTCGCAGGAGACGGTGGAGGGATTCCGACGTCGGCTCGGTACGACCTTCGAGCAGAACAGCGAGACGATCGCCGACGTCTCCCAGTCGAACGATCGCGTCTTCATCAGCCTCGCCAAGCTCGATCACGTCATCTGGAAGGTCAACACCTACCTCTCGGTGCTGAAGCAGGCGCCGGCCTTCAAGTTCGTCAATCACCACTCCTGCCGTCTCGGCAAGTGGTACTACGAGGGCGACGGCAGGGCGAGCTTCTCGCACTGCCCGAGCTACCCGACCCTGGAGGGCCCTCACGCCCAGGTGCACCAGGGAACGCAGCGCGTCTTCGACCTCCTCGACGAGATGGAGGGCGAATTCGACGGCATCGTCGAGGCGCTCGAGACCATGGAGACGGGCAGCGTCGGCGTCTTCGAGATCCTCGATCGGATCCTCAGCGAGTCCACGGAACTCCATCGCCGCGTCCGACGCTGAACCCGCGCCCGCGGGCCGAGCATGGCCCTGCGCCTCCTTCAGGTGGCGACCGGAGTGGTCGTCGCCGTCGCGGAAGGGCTTCGTGGAGACACGGTGCCACACCTGCTCCTCCCCGGCGCCGAGCGAAGAGCCGAGAGGAGGCGCCGTCGATCGGCACGGCGGTTCTCGAGGCAGATCTCCTCGACGCGCCCGTCGGGCACCGGCGTCTCGTCGTCGAGGAGGACGCTATCAGTTCGAAAGCTCCGAGCTCGCCAGGGCCGCCCGGTATCTCTCGAGGAGAGCTCGCGCGCGATCGAGGGTGTAGTCGCCGGCGTCCTTGCCATCCATGAGGCGCAGGATCTCCTCCTGGGTGGAGACGGCCTCCTTCAGGTCGCCGAGGGCGAAGAGCGTCGTCGCGAGGGTGTCGAGGTAGCTCGCGTTGCGTCGGTCGCTCGCCTGGACGGCCTTCCTCGCGTGAGGGAGCGCGGCGGCGGGATCGCGGAGGGCGGGGTCGCCGTCGGGATCGACGCGATACCAGGCCAGGAGGTTGTGGGCCCGGGGATCACCGGGTCGGAGCCGCGTGATCCGCTCCAGGAAAGGCATGGCGGCGCGGGGACGACCGCGCTCGCGCGCGCGCTGGGCCTCACCGAACGCGCGCGATACCGCCAGTTCGAGCCGTCGGTCCGGGTCGAGCGCCTCCCAGGCGGGGATCAGTCCGAGAAGCGCGCCCTCGCGCTCGAGCTCGGGCACGGCGACGAGGCGCGCGTCGAGCAGCTCGTTCGCCTCGTCGAGCTCGCCCTCGTCGAGGAGATCCTGAAGGCGGAGCCGGAGCGTCGGCGCGAGAGCCTGGGCGGCCCGCGCGATTCGCTCCGCGGGGGCCGATCGCGCCCGATGAAGCTCGTAGCTCCGGAAGAGGGACTCCTCGAAGGCGCGACGATCGCCGCGGGACCAGAAGGCCGCGACGCCGGCGTAGAGGTGGCCATCGGGGTTCTCGGGATCGATCTCGAGCACGCGCCGGGAGAGCGACTCGAGCGCGGCGAGGTTCTGCGCGCGAACCTCCGCCTTGATGAGCCCGATGACCGGCGAGGCCGCCGCGGGGAAGCGTCGCATCGCCTCCTTCCAGCGGGCTCGCGACTCCTCCTCCCTTCCCAGCTCGGACAGGATCCTCGCCATGTTCTCGTGGTTGTCGAGATCGTCGGGGGCGAGCGCGAGCGCCCTCTCGAAGGCCTCGAGCGCTTCCGCGTTCCGACGGAATCCGGCGAGCAAGACGCCGAGGAGCCGGTGCGCCTCGGCGCGATTCGCATCGAGGCGGATCGCCTCGCGGAGGGCCTCCTCGGCCTCTTCCTTCCGGTCGAGATTCATGAGGAGCCGGCCGCGCAGGGTCCGGGCCTCGGCATGGCCCGGGTCGAGCTCGCAGGCCTTCTCGGCCTGGGACAGGGCCTCGCCATCATCACCGCCCGTGCCGGAGATCAGACGCGCCAGGGCGACCCGCGCGTCGGCGTCGTCCGGCCGAAACTCGCTCGATCGCCTCGCCGCGGCGAGCGCGTCCGGGAGACGACCGAGTTTCTCGAAGCAGGAGACCGAGATCTGCCGCACGTGATGGTCGTCGGGAAAGAGGCGCCGGGCCCGCTCGAGGGCCGCGAGGGCGCGATCTTTCGTGGGGAGCTCGAGGAGGGAGCCGATCAGCAGGACGTGCATGTTGGCGGCGAGGGGCGGCGGCTCCGGCAGCTCGTCCTGCCGCGCGATGCCTCGCTCGGCCGTCGCGGCCGCTTCCTCGAATCGCCGGCAGGTGAAGAGCGCGTGGGCGAGACAGCCGATCGTGTTCACGTGGCCCGGCGCGAGTTCGAGGGCCGCCTCGTAGGCCTCGACGGCGCGGTCCGCCCGACCGAGCGACTCCAGGCGGATCGCCGCTCGCGTGAGGCCGAAGAAACTCCCGCGCGAGCACTGGAGCGCCACGTCCGTCGCGGCGAGAGCCTCCTCATCGCGGCCGAGCGCATGCAGGCACGCCGCCCGCGCGAGGTGGCTCACGAACGCGGTCGCGTCGGTGGCGATCGCGCGATCGGCCCAGACCAGACCCTCCTCGGCGCGCCCCGCATCGCAGAGCACCTGCGCGATGTTCGCAGGCATGACGGCGACGGCCGGCATCAACGGGACGGCTTCCTCGTAGTTCGCAAGCGCCGCGTCGAACTCGCCGCGCATCCGGCGGACGTTTCCGATCGCGTTCAGGACGACGGCCCGGCGCGTACCGGTGAGATCGATCAGGCTCCGCCGGCCGAGTTCCAGGGCGGCGTCGCACTCGTCGAGCTCGACCGCGAGCGTCATGAAATCGAAGTCGGACGTCCTCTCCGTGCCGAGCTCGCCGCGCGCGGCCTGGTGGATCATCCGACGCACCTCGCCGTCCCGCCCCAATCGGTGCAGGACCCGGGCCCGCGTGGCGAGATAGCTGTAGGCGCCGCCATCCATCCCGAGCGCGCGGTCGACGGCCGTCAGCGCCCGCTCCGGATCGAACTCCATGACGCTCCGGGCGATGTGGTTCCAGGAGTCGGGCCAATCCGGCCAGAGAGCTTCGAGCGCATCGGCATTCACACGGGCGGCGTCCCGGTCGCGCGCCCGGGCGGCCGCGTCCGCCAGGAGGAGGTGGAGCACGCGGCGGGCCTGGGGAGCGGCGTGGATCGCGCGCTTCAACCCCCCGACGACGACGCCCCACTCCTCCCGATCGCTCGCCGTCATGGAGTCCGGCGGCGGCGGTTCCTTCCAGTCGACGATGGCCTCGATGAACCAGTCCAGCGAGGCGTCCGGTCGCGAGGTCCGGGCCTGGACGCTCTCCGCTTCCGGCTGTCGTCCGAGCCGGTGCAACGCGGCGATCTCGACCCGACGGAGGGCGTCCCGGTCCGCGACGCGACTCTCGACACGTCGGACCTCCTTCAGCGCCGCCTCACCACCCCGCTCCTTGAGATCGAGGAGGGCGACGCCCACCAGTGTCTCGTCGGATCGGGGATCGACGTCGCGCGCCTCCTCGAAGGCCTCCCGGGCGAGGTCGTACTGCGCGCCCGCGAGGAGGAGGAAGGCCCGCTCGAGGATCTCCTCGCGCCGCTCGATGCGCTTGGCCTCCCGCCGGGCCGCGATGTCGTCGAGGTTCGCCCAGATGAACCCGCCGAGCCCCGTCACCAGCGGGATGCCGATCGCGAGCACCGCGAAGAGCGCGGCCTTCATGGGCCGTCGCCTGGCCCAGCGCCAGGCCCGGCCCGCGCGGCCGATCGGGATCGCCTTGATGGGACGGCTCTCGCGCAGGGCGGCGAGATCCTCGGCGAGGTCGAGCGCGCTGGAGTAGCGCCGGTCCCGATCCTTCTCGAGGGCGCACTCCAGGACCACCTTCAGGTCCTTCGAGATCGAGCGGTTCAGCCGCCGGGGATCCGGCGCCTCCTTGGTCATGATGGCCTGGTAGAGCCCCTCGCGCGTGGGCGCCTCGAAGGGACGTCGCAGGGTCAGCGCCTCGTAGAGCGTGACGCCGAGCGAGTAGACGTCTGATCGGGCGTCGAGCGCGATGCGCTGCCCCGCGATCTGCTCCGGCGACATGTAGGCCGGCGTGCCGAAGAGATCGCCGGTCATCGTCAGGGAGAGGGAGTCGTCGGCCTCGTCGGAGGCCAGACCGAAGTCGAGGATCACCGGCTCGCCGGCCTCCGAGATCATGATGTTCCCGGGCTTGATGTCGCGGTGGACGATGCCGGCCGCGTGGGCGGCGTGGAGCGCCCGGGCCGCCTTCTCGAAGACCAGGAGGATCGCGTCGAGCTGCGACCGCGGCATGACCGGCCGCGCCGCGATCGCATCCCGAGACGGCGCCGCCGCCGCGCTGTCGTCGCGACCGTCCGCGTCGGACAGCTCGAGGAAGCTCGTCGTGGCGGGGCCGTCGAGACTCTCCCCGCGCGTCCTCGATATCCGCTGACCGAGCGTCTCGCCGCGCACGTAGCGCATCGCGATGTAGGGCACGCCGTTCAAGATGCCGGCCTCGTGCACCCCGCAGATGCCGGGGTGTTCGAGTCGCGCGGCGACCTCCGCCTCGCGCTTGAAGCGGGCGAGCTGGCGCTCGGCGCCCGGACCGAGACCGGTGAGGACCTTGAGGGCGACGGTGCGGCCGAGCCGGGTGTCGATCGCCCGATGGACCAGACCCTGACCCCCGCGGCCGATCTCCGCCTCGAGGCGATAGGGGCCGAGGCGATCCTCCCTCCGGTCGCCATCCTCCTCGCCGTCGCGCGACCCCTCCCCGCGCGAGAGGGCGAGGTACTCCCGGGCGATCAGCTCCTGGTGATCGGGCCAGAGCGCGAGGTAGTGGGCCAGCGAGCCGACGGAGTCGTCGGCCTCGTCGGCGAAATAGCGCTCCTGGAAGGCGAGAAGGAGCCTCTCCGCGGCGGTCTCGCTCTCGCTGTGCATCTCGGGCTCCGGACCGGAATTGCGTCTTCCGGCTCGCAGGTACGCGGTCGATCCGGAGGTCCGGACGACTTTTCCCCCTTTTTGGTCGGATCCTCGCGCCCGATCCTCCGGAACGCGATAAACGCCGCTTCCGCTTCGACTTCGAAACTCGGGCGCCAGGGGGCCGGTCCCTTCGGGGTTGCGGCTCGACGAGCAGAGCGAGGACGGTCGTCCGGCTCCGTGGGCGGCTCGGAGGGAGCGAGCCGCCGACATCCGCATCCTCTGTCGCCCGCCGCGGAACGTCGAGATCCGTCCCGCGGCGGCCCACCCACCTACTTCATGTGCCGCGCGAAGAACGCCAGCACCTTCTCCGGGTGGCGACCGAAGTGGTTGTAGCCGTCGCGGAAGCGCTTCTTGGTGTCGCGGATCCAGAAGAGCTCCTTCTCGGCGCTGCCGAGGAGGTCGAAGGTCTTCTGGCCGTCCTCCGGATTGCGGGTCCACTCGTCGTCGTGCACCTGGACCATGAGCACGGGCATCTTGACGTCCGCGGCGAAGAGCTGGGGCGTCATCTCGGCCGCGGTGAAACCTCCCAGCTTGATGAGCTCGAAGTCGATGAGCTCCTGGTACTGGCTGATGCCCTGGAGCTCGGAGAAGGCCGAGAAGATCGCCGACATCGAGACGACCATCGGGCTGCACATGCAGGCGACGTCGGCGAAGAGCTCCGGCCGGCGGGAGATCGCCTCGTACTGGGAGTTGCCGCCCATGCACTGGCTGTAGAGGCCGACCTTCATCTTGCCGAGGGTCGGATGCGCGTCGACGTACTTCTTCACGCCGACGCAGTCGCGCCACTCCCAGCGACCGATCCCGCTGAGCCCCCCGTTGGCCGCCCCGCTGCTGCCGTGGTTGCGGATGTCGTAGGCGAGGACGTTGTAGCCGGCTTCCGTCAGGTGCTTCATCTGGATGACGAAGTCGATCTCGACCGCGTCGAAGGTGCTCCAGGGCGCGCCGAAGTGTCCCTGGAAGCCGGCCCGGCACATGGGCAGGGCGTGATTGAAGATGATGAGCTTGTCGCTCTCTCCCCCCTTCGCGGGGATGTACCAGCCCTCGAGCGGCGTCCCGTCGTCCGACGGGAAGTAGATGTCCGACCAGCCGGTCATGCCGTAGTCGTCCGGCGTCTTGTGAAGGACGCTCCGGATCGGCTTCACGATCGCGGCGAGGTTCTTGACCTTCTCGTAGTCGCCCTCGGAGATCGACTCGAGCTGCGCCTGCGCCTTCGCCATCCTCGCTTCGGAAATCCTGGCCATGGGTTCGCTCCTCTCGGGTTCCCGCTCGAGCACCATTCTCCGGCCGGGAGCTTCTCTCGCCCGGGCCGCGTGCTCACTCTCGGAGGCTACGCCCCTCCCGAGGCGAGGGCGAGGGACGATCGTCTCGGAGTCTTGGACGATCCTCTCGACGGCGCCCCGACGGCTGCTCGTGCCCCGGATTCGGGGTAGCATCGGGGCCATGTCGAAGATGCCCCGGGAATCCGCCGACCGCATGCGTTCCGCTCGCGAGGAGCTCGCCGCCCTCATCCGTCGGCACGTCGAAGACGACGGAGAGATCGAGATCCGACCCGGCCTCTTCGCGAGCCGCCAGTCGGTTCCCGGCCTCCCTCTGCACGGGGCGGCCGCGCCGTCATTCTGCGTCGTCGCGCAGGGCCGG
This sequence comes from Planctomycetota bacterium, assembly GCA_041402125.1. Classification (GTDB taxonomy): domain Bacteria; phylum Planctomycetota; family DRQF01; genus JAWKSY01. Next base: position 87,070 of record JAWKSY010000012.1, on the reverse strand, counting down.
AAGACCGTCTCGCTCGGCGCGCAGCGATTCGATTACGATCCGGCGAACTACCTGATCACGTCGCTCGACCTGCCGCTATCGGCAGAAGTCTCGGACATCTCGCCCGCTCACCCCTACCTCGGACTTCGACTCGCGCTCGATCCCGCGATCGTCGCCGCCGTGCTCGCCGACGAGGAGCGGGGTGAATCACCGATTCTCGATGAGGTGCCGTCGATCGCCGTCGCCGCTCTCGACGCGGATCTGCTCGACGCCGCGGTCAGGCTGATGCGCCTCGTCGAAGACCCGGACTCCTTCGCGTTTCTGTCACCCCTGATCGTGCGGGAGATCGTCTTCCGGCTCTCGAGGCAGGGCGAATCGGAGCGGCTCCGTCGGATCGTTCCCGTCGACGGCCCGACCCAGCGCATCGGCCATGTCGCGGATCTGATCCGACGTCGGTTCGCGGAGAAGCTGACGATCGACGAACTCGCGCATGCGGTGCACATGAGTCCCTCGGTCCTTCACACGCGGTTCAAGGCGGTGACGGCGATGAGCCCGATCCAGTTTCAGAAGCTCCTGCGCTTGCAGGAGGCACGAAGGCTCATGCTCAGCGAGGGCCTCGACGCGGGACAGGCCGGCGCCCGGGTCGGGTACAACGACACGTCGCAGTTCAGCCGCGACTACAAGCGGCGATTCGGACGCCCGCCCCGATCAGACGTCGAACACGTCCGACGCACGATGCTGGAACGCGAAGGCGGGGCCTGAACGACCGGCCCTGCCTCACGGCGGGTCGTCACCCTCGTCCCTCCGAGCCGCGGCGACGCCGGTCCGAGACATCGGTTCACTCGAAGACGAGCACCCAGCGGTCACGACGTGGGTGGATTCGGGGCGATTCGACGGCGAGGAGAGGCGTGGTGTCGGCGTCGGTGAGGCGACTCGGCTGCTTCAGCTCCCAGACCTCGGCCCGGAGCAGGACGTAGCTCCAGCCGAGCTCGCCCTCGCGGGCCGGATCGCCGAGACGTCGCTCGAGCGTGCCGCCGCTCCGGACCTCTCGAATGCTCGACGCGGGCTTCCTCGCCTCGAATGCGAAGTTGCCGGCGGCATCGGTCGTCACGAGGATCTCGTCGAGGCGGGCCGTCTCGGGCGAGGGGCCGAAGACGAGCCGCGCGTTCGCGATGGGCGTGCCGTCGCGGCGGCGCGCCACGCCACGCACGAAGTGCCGGCTCTCGACCCGAATGAGGAGACTCTGCGGACCTTCGAGGAGTTCCAGGCGACGGCGCTCCTCGGGGAATCTCTCGCCGTCCGCGCCGTCGTCGCGCAGGACGAGCTCGGTCGGTCCCGTCGCCAGGCGGTCGAAACCTGCGACACCGTCGCCGGACGAGAGCGCCGATCGGATGGAGGCGGCCCCGATCCTCGATGCGAGGCCTTCGGCCACGAGTCCGCTCGCGACCTCCACGCGGACGTTCTCGAGGGGAAGCGAATCGGCGCCGACGACGCGCACCTCCAGGTGTGCGCCTCCCGTGAGTCGGAAGTCCTCCCCGCGAGGCGCGTCGCCCGGCGCGAGGTCGACGAGCCGACCGACGCCGGCGTGGGTCGGGTGCTCGGCGATCAGGATGAAGGCCGGACCCGTCGCGAGGCCCTCGAGGAGGTAGCGACCCTCGGCGTCGGTCGTCGCCGACGCGATGGGCGCCGGGGGCGCGGGATCCTCGTCCCCGCCCGATGGCACCAGCCGGACCGAAGCGCCCGGGAGGGGTCGCCCCTCGCCGTCGCGCACCTGACCCCGGATCGACGCCGCGCGCGTCGCCAGCAGTCGGATCGATCGGGGCTCATCCGGACGGAGCCGGAGCGTCCGCTCGGGCGCGCCACCCTCTTCGGGGACGACCCCCAGCAGGACCCGGTCTCTCGACTCGAGCGAGAACACGAGGCGCTCGGTGCTCAGTCCCGCGAGCGTGAACTCGCCGTCCACTCCCGTGAGGCAGGAGGTGGACCGGATCCGGGACAACTCGGGGTCGTAGTGATCCGCGAGCTCGGCTCGAACGCGGATCCCCGCGAGCGGACGTCCGTCGTCCGCATCCACGAGACGACCGCTGACGACCGGGGCCGGCCGAAGGCCGACCGTGAGGACCACCCCGTCCCCGCCGGGGACGCGGACGATCCGTCGGGAGGATCGGAGCTCCCGCTTCTCCCCGTCGTGCGTCCAGCCCTTCGCGAGCAGGACGAGCTCGAACACCGGTGAGCTCGCGACCTGCGTCAGCTCGGCGAGACCGGCCTCGTTCGCCCTCCCCTTCGCGCTCCAGGTGCCGAACACGGAAACCAACCGGAACGCGACGTCGGAGACGGCCTCGCCGGTCCCCTCATCGCGGAACTCGATCCAGACCGTGCGACCGCGCTCGAGCCGGAGGATCGTCCGCCCCGCCTCATCGCGAGGGAGTCCGTCCAGGCGCTTGAAGTGCAGCCGGGCGAAGTCGGGGTGCTCGACGCGGACGATGACGCCCCCCGACGATCCGTCGCGGCTCGCGGAGCGCGGGAAGCGGGCGACGTCGAAGGCGCCCGAGGCGTCGGTCTCGGCGCGGTACTCGAGGAACCGCGGCGCCGCCTCCCAATCGTTCCGGGCGTCGAGACTCACGATCACCGGCGCTCCCGCGAGAGGGACGTCCTCGTCGTCCAGGACGACGCAGGTGCGTGCCGGCAAGGGCTCGAGCACGATCTCCAGGCGCGCCCCGATCCGACGTCGGGCCCGAGGGTGACGGTCTCGCGGCGCGGCCGGTGCCCCTCGGCGTGCGCGAAGCACTCGAAGCGGCCCGCTTCCGGGGACGAGAGCGCGAATCGACCGTCCGTCGACGATCGGGTCCTCGCGAGCCCACCGTCGTTCGCCGTCCCGGCGTCCGGCTCGAGCGCGATCGCCGCCCCGGCACCGGAGAGCGGACGGAGGATGATCCGCGCGCCGCCGATCGCGGCGCCCCCGGGCGTCGAGACCGAGCCCGCCAGCGTCCAGACCCGAGCGAGGACCGGAGCCGTCGGCGCTTCCTCGGAAGGACCGCCCGCGACGGGGGTCTCCGTCGACTCGGGGACCCTCGCCGTCTCGCGCCGCGCGCCCGTCTCCCCGCGTTCGACCTTCGCCACCTCGCCGTTCGGCTCGAGACGCGAGTCGTCGCGGCCCGGCCCGAGGCCGGCCACGACGGCGATGAGGACGCCGAGCACGACGACCGGGACGATGACCTTCTTCACGAGGAATCCTCCGAGGACGAGGCGAGTGACGCGCGAGACGAGCGCCGCGCGAGGCACGGCGACCGCGCCGATCGACGGCGAGCCCGCGACGGGGAGGCCGAGCAGACCGGCCAGCGGCGTCGCCCACGCGCGACGCCCCTCCGCGGAACCGCGGTCCATCTCCCGCCGGAGTTGCTCCAGCCCCCTCGCGATGCGACTTCGCACCGTCGACGCCGGAATCCTCAGCTCCCGGGCGATCTCCCGCGGCTCCATCCCGGTGAGGAAGCGCATCACGACGGCCGAGCGGCCGGGCTCCTCGAGCCTCGCGAGGGCGTCGTTCAGGCGCCGCAGGGACTCGAGCTGCTCCACGGTCTGCGAGGGCGAACGTCCCGGCGCCGGGACATCGTCCTCGAGCGGAGACGCGCCCTGATCCGCCCTCCGGCGTCGGCGACCCCGAAGGAGGTTCAGCGCGGCCGTGCGGCACCAGGATCGCCAGGAGTGGATCCGGTCGAGCGGTCCCTGCAGGGCGCTCAGCCAGACCTCCTGCTCGATCTCCGCCGCCCGGTCCGGATCCCCGACCAGCGACGCGACCAGCGCCCGGAGCTGCTGTCCGCGGCGGGCGATCTCGGCGGCGTCGTGTTCGTCGGCGGGAGCGGTCATGCCGTCATGGTGCTCGGGATGCTCTCGCGTCCCCTGATCCGTCGGAATTCTCCCCGATGGCGATCCCACCGACCGGCGTCCGACCTCGCCGCTCGCCCGGGGGGTCGGCAACTCGAGATCGAAAGGTGGAAGAACGACGGATCCGGATCTCGGATCGCGTAGGCTCGGCCGAGAGACCGCGCGATCGGCGTCGCCGGTCCGGCGTACCCCCCCGGATTCTCGATCCCGGGAGCAGCGCGACCGGAGGGACCCCTCCACGCGGGCGCCCCCGGATCGTCGTCCCGACCTTCACGCCCCCCGAGGATTCCGTCATGAGCTCTCGAACCCAGACCTCTGCCCTCGTCGCGATCGTCGCTTTGCTTCTCGTGACCGCGGAGGCGCGGAGCCAGGGGGTGATCATGGTCCCGGCCGACCAGCCGACGATCACGGCCGCGATCGCGGCCGCGCTCCCCGGCACGACGATCCTCGTGGCGCCGGGCATCTACTCCGAGCAGATCGACTTCCTCGGCCTCGACCTCGTCCTCGCCGCCACGGGCGGCCCGGACGTGACCTTCATCGAGCCCGCGACGCCGTTCCCCTACCCGCCCCAACCCAACGTGATCTTCCAGGGGGGCGAGACGCGCGCCGCGGTCCTCGAGGGATTCACGATCCGGTTCGCCAATGCCGGCGCCGCCGGGCCGCGCATCGGCGGCGGCATTCACATCCAGGGAGCGAGCCCGACGATCCGCGACTGCCACGTCCTCGCGAATGCCGGCAGCGACGGGGGCTCGGGACCCGGCGACCGGAGCGGAGGAGCGGGCGGGATCCAGATCAACCAGGGAGCGCCGCTGATCGAGGGGTGCCGGTTCGAGGACAACATCGGCGGGCAGGGCGGCTACGGTCCGGTCGCGACGAGCGTCACCGACACCTGGTTCGGCGGCGCCGGCGCCATCGGGATCGACCGCAGCGCGCCCGGCATCGTCGAGGTGCGCCGCTGTCGTCTCGAGATGAACTTCGGCGGAAACAGCGTCCTTCCCGCCTCGGGGATCACCGTCGGCCCCTCGCCGACGCTCCGGGCCGGCGGCACCGGCGGGCTCGCCATGCGCGGGACGACGCAGCTCGCGCTGAGCGACACGCTCGTCGCGCGAAACTCCGGCGGCCACGCCGGCACCCTCTTCAGTACGATCGGTGGACCGCGCGGAACGGGCGGCCTGCTCCTTCTCGACGTCGTCGAGGCCCGTCGACTCACCGTCGCCGAGAACCATGCGGGGACGTTTCCCCTGACGCCCATCGGAGGCGAAGTCGGCGGCATCGCCTGGCTGCTGGCGGGAACGGCACCGCTCGAATCCTCGATCGTCTGGAACAACGTCGGGTCCTTCGGCGGTCCGGCGAACTTCGGTTTGATCGTGCCGCCGATCCACTCCTCGATCATCCAGGGCGGCGCCCCGAGCGGCACGAACAACCTCGCCGCCGACCCGCAGTTCCTCGCGCCCGCGACGGGCGACTTCCACCTCCAACCCTCGTCGCCGGCGATCGATTCCGGCCTGAGCACGGGAACGAGTCCCTTCGAGCGCGATGCCGATGGACGCCCGCGCATCACGGGCGCCGGGATCGACCGGGGCGCCCTCGAGCTCGACAAGAACGCCGGGACGGGTCTCGACTTCAGGATGGGCTCCGCCGTCAACGGCGGCGGTGACCCGGGCTTCCCCATCAAGGCGGCGCTGCCCGGAGACATCGTGGGCGTCACCTTCTTCTCGCCCGGGGGGACCTTCGACTTCGGCGTCCCCGCCCTGCTCGGCCAGGTCTTTCCGACGGGGATGCCCCCGCTCTCGCCGTCCAACCTCCCGGATCTCAACGTCAACCTCCCCGGGGTCGTCGTCGTCTTCGACGGCAACGCCTTCGGACCGGCGGCCCTCCCCCCGGGGGGCATGAGCTTCAGCTTCGTGCTCCCGGGTGCGTTGAGCGGATTCACCGCGCGACTCCAGGCCCTGGTCTTCGACGGAAGCGCTCCGAACGGCTTCTTCGTGACCAGCGATGCGGTCGATTTCATCGTGCCCTGAGCCGTCTCGCGACGAGGGCGACGTGAGACGCCCGACGCGGGTCGAGTCCCGGGGACGACCTGCGGCCATGCCGCGGGACCCGATGACTCGCCGGCGGCGGTCGCCTCAAATCGTCCGCCATGTTCGCGCGCACCTCGTCGAGCCGCGGCTCCTGAGCGACGCGAGAATCCGGCGGCGGCTCAGGCCGGATTTCCTTCGGACGTGGAGACTTCCACGCACGGCGCCGCGATCGGAGCGAGCCCGGGGCGAGTCCTCGTCAACGGGCGTGGATCGGGATCGCGGGCCTCGCGGTCTCGCGCGGTCTGATCTCGAGCACGCGTAGTTCACGATTCTCGCCGCCGCGATCGATCTCGAGCCGGTAGCGGCCAGGCGGCAGGACTTCGTTCTGACGGTGTTTCCCCGCGACCGGGAATCCAGCGGTCGAACAGATGACGCGCATGTTCCCGCCGTTCCTCGAGGCGTTCACCGACACCCGGGAGACCACGTGCCCCGTCATCCGCGTCAGGCGCCAGCTCAGATGGGCGTCACCGTCGGCATCGGACCACTCATAGTCCGGCTCGATGCGACCGCCTTCCGAAGCGCGCAGAGCGACGCGCACGAGGCCGGCCGGCGGAAGCAGGACCTCGACGTCCTCGATGTGGAGGTAGCGGTCGTCCCCGGAACGCAGCGGCAGCACGCGAAGGGAGTGGAGACCGCCCTCGGTGGCGATGCGCTCGCTCCGGATGATGCCGTCCTCCGCCCGCGCCGCCGTCGTCTTCAGCCGCGACGGCGCTCGGAGATCCCGCGGGGCCGGATCGAGCGGGAGGAGCTCCAGCTCGAACTCCGCCGTCCGCGGCTGGACGTCGCCGAGAAACTCGAGCTCGAGGTAGGGCCGCTCGATCTTCGTCAGGTGGATCTCGAGGTCGCGGCGTTCGCCCTTCGCCGGCGCCCGGAACGTGATCGGCTCGGCCTCGACCTCCGGGTGGCGGGGAACGAGGGTGTAGGACTCGTCCGGCATGAGGACGATGACGGGCCGGCGCGCGACCTCCAGCGGACCGAGCCGACTCATCAGCGGACGTCCGTCGGAAGAGATCTCGAGGCCGACGTCGTCGGCGGGCACCCCGTCGCGAAGCAGCGTGACGGTGCACTCGGCCGCGTCGAGTTCGATCCGGAGATCGGCGTCGGGGACCTCGGCGACGATGCGGGTCAGGGGCTGCAGGAGGTTGAAGTCCATGCCGTCCACCGAGGGCCGGACGTGGACGTCGTGCCGACCCGGGCCCAGGCCCGTGATCCGGAAGGTCCCCTCCTCCGAGACGCTCGCGCTGCCGTGCTTCGCCTCGGGACGCCCGTCTCGCCAGAACATCTCCGCCCCGGAGCCGAAGAGTCCCGGCGTTCCGAAGGCGGCGTCGGCGAAGATGCTCGCCGGCGTGAGCGGCCGTCCTCGATAGGTGACGGTGCCGCGGAGCTCCAGGCAGGGCTCGAGGCGCAGGATCAGGTCCTCGCCCTCCGGGAGGTCCGCGAGCGGACGGGAGGCCGGCCGCCACGGGGCCTCTCGCGCGACGAGGACGAGGTCGGCGCCTCCGGGTGACGGAAGTTCGAACGTGCCCTCGGCGGTGGTCCGCGTCGATTTCTTCGCGCGGGCGCCGACGCCGCGCGAGGATCCGATCGGGAACAGCTCGACGGTCGCCGCCGCGGCGGCGCTTCCGTCGGGTCGCAGGACGCGCCCCCGCAGGACGCGCGGCGGGAGCTCCTCTCCCGGGGTCTCGCCGTCCGAGGGAGCGGTCTCGTCGGACGATTCTCCGGCGCGCGGCAGATCCGTGCGATCGGCGGGGGCGCGGTACCTCTCGCGGCGCGCGGTGGTCGTCGTCGAGGTGGCGGAGGGAGAGAGATCCGACTCGATCCGATCGGTTCCCTCGGAACGCTCGCGAACGACGAAGGTGACGGCCGCCACGGCGAGGAGGACGGCGGCGACGGCCAGCCAGGAACCCGGACCTCGCTCTCCCTCGCGCATCCTGTCTCTCCGATCGCGTCGCCTCGGGTCCGAGTCTACCCCTCACGGACCTCGATCGAGGAGCCTCGATGGAGAATGCGAGCCGAGGCAGCGGGGCCCGGATCCGCATTGGAAATGGGATCCACGGAGTCGTGGAGGGCCGCCGCCCTCGCGCTTCCTGATATGATCGCGCCGTCGAGGGAAGGAGTCGGAGTCGCCAGCGCGTGACCATCGAGAAACTGGGCGGCGCGGCCTTCCTGCTGGTGATCTTGATCGCCGTCGGTCTGCAGGTCGCGTGGATCGACGAACCCTGGGACGACGGCTTCAACGGCCTCTGCAGCGGGGCCTACTACGGGCTCACGGCCCGGTACTTCGACGCCCACGGCTTCCTCGAGACCGGCGGCCTTCCCGTCGTGTTCTTCCACGCCGGAGTGCCGGAACTCACCCTGCCCTATCCGAACCACCCGCCCCTTCCGCAGTGGCTCTTCTACGGAGGCTGGACGCTCTTCGGACGCGACGAGGCCTCGCTGCGCGTCATCAGCCTCCTGTCCTTCCTGGTGATGCTCCTCGCGCTCCGGGGACTCGTCCGCGCCGAGGGAGGGCGCCGGGTCGCCCTCTTCGTGACCGCCGCGGCCGCGAGCTTCCCGGTCGCTCTCGAGTACTACGGCATCGTCGACGCCGTCGGCCTCTCGAGCTGCGCCCTGCTGCTCGTGATCGCGGCCTGGTTCCGCCGCCAACGTCGTCCCGACCGCATCGGCCTGGTGATCCTCGCGCTCGCCGCGCTCCTGAACGGTCTGCTCGACTGGCACGGCTACGGCGTCGTCATCGGCGTGACCGTCGACGCGCTGCTCCGACCCGGTCGACGTCGCGTCGCGCTGCGCGATGCCCTGCTCGTGGTGGGCGGTTTCCAGGCCCTCGCCCTCGGATTGCACTTCCTCTGGATGGTCTGGGCCGGGAATCGCATCGGCGTCGATCTCGTCGGCGCCTTCCTCGATCTCGCCGGCTCGCGTCCCTTCGGCGACGCGATCGATCGCGCCCGCTGGCTGGAGAGCACCCTGCGCTTCCAGCGCGAGGGCTTCGGCCTCCCGATGCTGATCCTCGCGGGCGTCGGCCTCGGCGTCGCCGCATTCCGGCGCCGGCTCCTTCCCGCGGATTCGCAGCTTCCGCGCTGCGCCCTCGCCCTCGGCCTGTCGGGAATCGTCCCCACCTTCGTCTTCTGGCAGCACGCCGCCGTCCATCCCTTCTGGCCGCTGCCCTTGATCCCCGCCGCGGCCACGCTCGCCGGCTGCGCCGTCCAGGCGCTCGGCGGCCGCGCGACCTGGCTTCGCGTCGGCGTGCCGGTGGCTCTCATCGCGCTCTGCGCCCTGAATCTCGTCGAGGGCGCGCGGCTCCACGACGGCTTCCGCACCACGCGCCATCGCGATCGCGGCGCGGCCCTCAACGCCCTGACCGGACCGCGCGACCTCGTCGTCACGCCCCAGGGCAACGCCGCCGATCGCTTCTACGTCGACGCCGCCCTCGCGGTGGAGGTGAAGGACCGGGCGACCTTCGATGCCCTCCTGGATCGCCTCGCGAAGATCCGGGCGGACGGCGCGGATCTCTCCGGGATCGACCGCCTGCTGGTCCTCTGGCCCGAGAGCATGAGCCAGGGCTTCGACTGGGTGCTCGAGCTGCCCCTCGGGAAGCCGCTCGTCATCGACTGGGGCGGCCGGAAGGCCGCCCTCGTCGAGATCGACGCGTCGGCGTGGCGGCGCTGATCGACGCGACTCGCTCGAAGCGGTCTCTCCGCTCCCTCCGCGTGAGCCTCCCCGGGGCCGTCGGAGTCATCGACGGCAAGACCTTCGAACGGACGAACCTCCCTCCGGGGGGGGATGTCCTTCAGATCCGTCCCGCCGGCGGCGTCGAGCAGATTGACGGCGCGATTCCAGGCCCCGGGCTCCAACGCGAACGGGTCGGACCGAGTCTTTGCGATCGGCGTCGCTTCGGATCTCATCGTCCCTGTAACGCGAGCCGAGCGGAGTCGCGCGACGGGTGGGGTTCCGGCTCGCGTCGAGGACCCCGCTTCCCGATCCTCGCCGAACTTCCTGCCCTCGTTGCGGCTGACGGGACCGGAGCGGGGCCGTCTCCCGCTCCGACCCGCACTCGCCCCCCTGAACCCAGCTTCAGCCGGAGACCCATCATGTCGTTCAGAGGTCGCTCGGGTGCGGCTCTGGTGGCGGCGATGGCCGCCGCGCCGGAGGCCGGCGTCGCCGCGGCCGGTCGAGACCGAGGGGAACATCGACGCCGGCACTCAGAAGGTGAGAGCGCGAGCGGGTCGGACGCCGAGGTTCGGGGCGCGGAGTTCCTCGGGGCCGGCCTCGCGGAATGCCGAGCGGGCGGCGACGGCGAGCTGGCCGAAGTTGCCGCCGCGGAAGGAGTGAACGTTCGCGGTCGAGCCCGCACTGCGGTCGCCGTCGCCCGGAGTCAGCGGGCCGCCGTAGAAGGCGAAGAGGTCCCGACACCACTCGTTGACGTTTCCAACGACGTCGTGGAGGCCGAAGGAGTTCGGAAGGTAGGAGCCCACCGGCGCGTGGATGGTCCGGCCGTCGTTCAGTTCCACCTCGTACTCTGTTCCCGGCGGGAATCCGTTCGCGCCGCCGAAGGCGTCGGCGAGATTCGCGTAGCGGTCGAGACCCTTCTCGTCGTCACCGTGGGACCAGATCGTCGATCCACCGGCGCGCGCCGCTCGTTCCCACTGGGCCTCGGTCGGCAGCTCGAGTCCGAGACGCCGCAGGACTCGACGACAAAGGGCCCAGGTCACCATCTCCACGGGGTGCAGGAGGGTGTTGGTCTTGTCTCCGAAGGTGACGCCCGGGCCGTAGGCGGAGGGCCGTTCGCCGGTGACGCGCTCCCATTGCCCCTGATTCATCTCGTACTTCGAGATCAGGTAGGCCGAGAGCTCGACCTCGTGGGCGGGGACCTCGCGCTCGGTCACGAACGGATCGAGGTTCGGCCCTCGGTCGGTCGGATTCTTCGGGCGAAGCGCGCCCATCGTGAAGGTCCCGGCCGGGATCAGCACGAGGATGAGGCCCGTCTCCTCGGTGAGGGCCCACCGACCGTTCTCACCACGCTGCGGAAGAGGCGCCCCCCGCGCGTGGGTCTCCCAGTGGAGGAACTCCTCGAGACCGAACTCCGGATCGGGACCCAACGGAATGAGACCGATCTGCGGCCGGACGTCGAGATGGCCGTAGCGCTCGCTCGCCCGAATGCGCTCGCGGGCGGCGGTCCAGGCTTCGGCGTGATCCCCGAGCGTCCGAGGACCGAGATCACGCGCCGTCTCGAGACGCGCGCGCACGTCCGCGACCGCGCCCTCCGGCGAACCGCAGGATTCGAGCCGTGCGACGAGATCCACCAGCAGCTCATGCAACCAGGCCGACTCGTCGTCGAATCCCCAGCTCCTGCGCTCGACCATTCGCCTCTCCGCCCTCTCGCGAGCTCGTCCGGCCTTCGCCAGCGCCTCGACGAGGTCGTCGGCTTCCTCTCCCGCCGGAACCGACGCGAGCTTCCGCTCGAGCTCCGCGATCCGATCTCGAGCCTTCACGAAGGCGGCCCAGGCTTCGGGATGATCAACGGCTCGTTGTTCGTCGCGGTAGGGGCCGGCCGAGGTCTCGAGCGCGGCGAGGGCGGCGCGGTGGGCGGGGAGGTTCTCGAGAAGCGCATCGGCCTCGCGGAGCCAGTCCTCGAGGTCGGGGATGCGTTCGGGGACCGAGGGGAAGAGCCCCTCGGCCCGCTCGAGGAGACGGCGCAGGGTCCGTCCGTCCTTCAACCGCGTGACCCGGTCCTTCTCGGTCTGGACGCGGCCCTTCTCCTCGGTGACGCGGCCCAACGCGGCCTGGAGCTCGCGGCGTCGCTCCTCGAGTGAGATGTTCGCGGCGTTGAGCTCGGAGTTGGCGGAGTCGCGCTCGCCGAGCGCCTCGGTCAGGGCGGAGTTGCGGTCGGCGACCTGCTCGCCGCGCCACCAGAAGATGAAAGCGGCCGTCGCCATCGCGATGAAGACGGCGGCCAGGAGGACCGTCACCCCGGGATTGCGTTGCGCGAACCGGACGGCTCGCGTCCACGCGCCCGCGGGACGGGCGACGATGGGCTCGTGGCGCCGCACGCGCCCGAGTTCCTCGGCCAGCTCGAGGGCGGTCTGGTAGCGACGGTCGCGGTCCTTCTCGAGCGCGGTCTCCACGATCACCGCCAGATCGGCCGGAACGGCGGGATTGACCGACCGCGCGTTCGGTGCGTCGCGGCCGACGATCGCCCGGTAGAGTCCCTCGCGCGTCGGCGCCTCGAAGGGGCGTCGGAGCGTCAGACACTCGAAGAGAGTCGCGCCGAGCGAGTAGACGTCCGTCCGCCGATCGAGCCGCATGGGGCTCTCGTTGACCTGTTCCGGCGACATGTAGGCGGGCGTCCCGAAGAGATCGCCGCTCTGGGTCAGAGTCGGCAGGGAGCCGTCCTCGGATCGCGCGAGGCCGAAGTCGAGGATCACGGGACGACCGTCTCTCCGCACCATGATGTTGCCCGGTTTGACGTCGCGGTGCACGACGCCTGCCTCGTGAGCGGCATGAAGGGCCCGTGCGGCGCGCTCGAAGACCTCGAGGGTGTCGCGGATCTCCTCCCGGGTGACGCCGCTGGTCTCGGTCGTCTCCTCCCCCACTCTCTCCCGCTCCGCGTCGCCGTCCGCGCCCAGCGTGGTCACCTGGGAGAACTGGATGGCGAAGGAGGCCTCGCCGCCCGATGCGATGGACCTCGCGCGCTCGATCCGATCCGCGAGGGTCTCGCCCTCGACGAACTGCATCGCGATGAAGGGGAGTCCTTCGCTCACTCCGGCGTCGAGGACCGCGCAGATGCCGGGGTCGTTCAGGCGCGAGGCGACCTCGGCCTCGCGACGGAATCGACGCACGGAGTCCGCGCTCGACGGCCCGAGGCCGGAGAGCACCTTCAGCGCCACCTTGCGCCCGAGCCGCGTGTCCTCGGCGAGCCAGACGACGCCCTGTCCTCCTCGCCCGAGCTCCCGGATCAGCGCGTAGTGGCCGAGGATCCGCATCGGCGCGAGCTCGGCCGGGCACGGCTCGGAGCGCGCGGCGGCCAGGTAGGCATCGGCGATGGCGTGGCCGTGTCGCGGCGCGAGCGAGGCATACTCCGCCAGCGGACGGAGCGCGCCGGCCCGGGCGTCCGCGCGGATCGAATCGAGAGCCCCTTCAAGGTCTGGGTCCCGGCGGTCGTCCTCGTCGCGCTCCATGGAGCGAGCTTCCCGTGAGGGCGAGGCGATGTCAATGCGGACGACGGCCAACTCGACGACGGCGTGACTTGACGCCCGGCGGGGAGGCGTGAGACGCTCCGCGTCGCATGGGCCGTGAACTCCAGGAAGAGATCGAAGCGTTCCGGGCTCGCTTCCGGACGGACGTCCGGGACGGGAAGGTCCGGAGCCGCGAGGAGTACGTCCGCGACTTCCCGCGATGCGACTCCGACGTGGCGGCCGCGCTCCAGAGCTACGAGCGCGCGATGGAGTCGGCGCGTCGGACCTTCGTCGTCGCGGGCGCGGCGTCGGAGACGGGCGCGTCCCGGGAGGTCGACGTCGGCGGCGGACGGAGTTCGCCCGCTCGAAGGTCGGACGAGACGATCCGACGCGGTCGCTACGAACTCCTCGAGGAACTCGGACGCGGCGGACAGGGCGCCGTCTACCGCGCGCGCGACGTGGAGCTCGGACGCGAGGTCGCCCTCAAGGTCCTGAACGCGGGCGGCGCGATCTCGGCGGAGGCTCGCCTCCGCTTCAAGGGCGAGGCCGAGAAGGCGGCGAAGCTCGAGCACCCGAACATCGCCCGCGTCCACGAATGGGGCGAGGAGGACGGCGTCCCCTACATCGCGATGGAGTTCGTGCGCGGGCGGACCCTCGCCGCCTGCATCCGCGACTCGGCGCGAGCCGCGGAGCGCGAGACCGGCGAAGGTGGGTCGGCGCAGGGATCCGCCGATGGTTCGACCTGGTTCGGGATCGACGACTCGGCCGCGAGCCTCGAGGGACTCTCTCGCGAGACCGGCGGAGACGCGGCCGCGCCGCCCCGCACCGCGGCGAGCCCCGCCGGGGGGCCTCCGTCTTCGAGCGCCGTCGACCGTCGCGCCATGCTGGAGATCGCCCGACTCGTCGAGTCCGCCGCGCGCGGACTGCACGAGGCGCACGAGCGTGGCCTCGTGCACCGAGACATCAAGCCCGGCAACCTCGTGGTCACCGAGGACCGGGGCCTCGTCATCCTGGACTTCGGCCTGGCGCGTGACGACAGCTCCGACGCACCGGCGCTCACGATGACCGGCGACGTCATGGGCACGCCCGCCTACATGTCACCCGAGCAGCTCTCGGGAGGTCGCGTGCGGGTGGATCGCCGGAGCGACGTCTTCTCGCTGGGCGTCACGCTTTTCGAGTGTCTCGCGCTCCGCCGCCCCTTCGAGGCGCCGACGCTGCAGGGACTCTTCCAGGAGATCATCGAGACGGAGGCGCCTGACCTCCGCCGGCTCAACCGCAAGGTGCCGGCCGATCTCGCGGTCATCGCGAGTCACGCCCTCGCGAAGCGACCCGAGCAGAGGTACCAGACCGCCCTCGATCTGGCGGAGGACCTGCGTCGCTTCCGTGAGCTCGAGCCGATCGTGGCGCGTCCGGTCGGCCCTCTCGCCCGGACCTGGCGCTGGGCCCGACGCAAGCCCGCGACGGCGGCCCTCCTCGCCACGATCCTCGTCGCCCTGACCGCGGTCGCCGGGCTCACGACCCTCAAGAACCGCGAGCTCGGCCGGTTGAACTCGGATCTCGAGCAGACGACGAGAACGGCCGAGGCGAACGCCGACGCGGCGCGGCGCAACGCCGAGGAGGCCCGCGCGAACGAACGGAGGGCAACGAACGAGGCACAGGCGAAGGCCGCGGCGCTGTCCGAGTACGAGCGCATGGCCGACACCCGCCGCCTCGCGAACGCCCGCGCCGCCGCGGACGATTGCTGGCCCGAGCATCCGGATCTCGTGCCGCGACTCGAGGCCTGGCAGCGGAAGTACGCCCCGCTCGTCGCGAGACTGGCGGACCATCGCGCCGCCCTGGAGGCGCTTCGAGGCGAGGCCGGCGCCTACCCGGACGAGGCGCGGCGACGCGACTTCGCGGCCGAGTTCGCGCGCATCGCGGCGCTCGAGGGGGAGCTTCCGGGGGCGCGTGAGCTCGCCCGAACGCAGGAGGACGCGGAGAGACGGAAGAGCATGACCGCCGTCGTCGCGAAGGCCGAAGCCGAACTCGAGGAACTCCGTCGGACGGTCGAGGGGCGGCGGAGCTGGGACTTCGGCGAGGACGTCGACCGGCAGTTCCGGCACGACACGCTGACGACCCTCGTGAAGTACCTCGCGGCCTTCACCGACGCCGGGACGGGCGTGACGGCGAGCGTCGCCCGGCGTCTCGATCGATCGCGCCGCATCGCGAAGGAGACGCTCGAGGACCGGGCCGAACTCTGGGACGCCGCCATCGCCCGAGTCGCGGCGAATCCCCGCTACGACGGCCTCGTCCTCCGCCCCGAACTCGGACTGATCCCGCTCGGACCGGATCCGTCCTCCGGGCTGGAGGAGTTCCTCGACTGGCGGACGCACGACTGGAGTGAAGCCGAGGGCGCCCTCCCCCGCCGCGGCGAGGACGGCCGCATCGCGATGACGGGATCGCGCGGCCTCGTCCTCGTCCTCATCCCCGGCGGCTCCTTCCGCATGGGGAGCCAGCGGGATCCGGAGAAGCCGAACTTCGAGCCGGACGCCGAACCCGACGAAGCTCCGGTGCACGAGGTCGCCCTCCGGCCCTTCCTCCTCTCGAAGTACGAGATGACCCAGGGGCAGTGGACCCGCCTCGGAGGCTCGAACCCCAGCCGCTACGGACCGGGCTGGTTCAACTCGCAGGTCCTGAAGAAGCCCGTCGATCTCGCCCATCCCGTCGAGATGATGGACTGGCCCGAGGCGACACGTCGCCTCTCCGAGCTCGGCCTCGTCCTGCCGACCGAGGCGCAATGGGAGCGGGCCGCGCGCGCGGACGCCGATCCGCCTCTCCGCTGGGCCGGGACCTCGGACATCGCCGAGCTCAGTCGCTTCGCGAACGTCTCCGGCCGCGAGGCCCGGGAGTACTTCGACTCCTTCAGCCCGTCGAACGAGGACGACTTCGTCATCCATGCCCCGGTCGGGTCCTTCGCGCCCAACGGCTTCGGGCTCTTCGACGTCTCGGGGAACCTCGCCGAGTGGTGTCGAGACGGCTACGCGTCCTACGAGATCGCGTCGCGGCCGGGAGACGGCTTCCGGGACGTCCCCGCCTCCGGCTTCCGCGTCGTCCGCGGGGGAAGCTTCCGCTACAACGCGCCGAGCCAGCGCATCGCCCTTCGCAACCGACCCCAGGTCACCTTCCGCAATCACGACCTCGGCGTCCGCCCCGCGCGCGCCCTCGCCGGCGAGTAGACCTCGCCGGCCTCAGGAACGTCGGCGCGCTCGCGGACTGACGACGGGGCTCACTCCGTCCAGGCCTTCGCCCAGGTCGTCAGCTCCTTCAGTTCGGAAGTCGGGCGGCGGCCGAGGTCGATTCCCGCCACCAGGGACAGGACGGCTCCGGGCATCACCTTCCCCTGGGACGCGTCGAGCGTCTCGCGCAGGGCCTTCTCGAAGCGGCGGAACTCCTCCCCCTTCCAGGTCGAGCGGGAGACGAGGTCGCTGCGCTGGAAGCTGTTCTGACGCCACTCCTCGGTCTTGCCGTATCCGAAGGAGGCCACGGTGCCGCGCACGGTCGGGTTGTAGATGGGGACACAGCCGCCGCCGCGGGGCGTGTCGGGGGCGATGCGACGGATGATGACGTAGGCATCGTCGGATGTGCGACGCTCCGGAGGGCCGTCGAGGCGCACCCAGCCGGTCGTCTCCGTCCAGCTCTCGACGATGTAGTGCTCCTGGAGCTGCTTGCCGACGCCGAGGCAGGAGAGGACGCGCGTGGGCACTCCGCAGGCGCGCAGGAGCGACGCGTTGAGGTTGGCATAGCCGGTGCAGACGGCCTTGCCCGCGGCGAGAACGGTGGAGGCACCCTGATCGGTTCCTCCCGCGTACTTCATGTTCTCACCGAGGAACGTCCAGAGACTCGAGTAGAGGTGACCGAGATCGCGCCGATCGAAGCCGGCCGCCGCCTTCGCGATCTCGGGGTGATCGGGCTCGATGCCGGTGGCCGGTCCGACGAAGGGGCGCAGGACGATGTCGGTCCGGGCGGGATCGACGATCTTCGCACGTCGGAGCGGGACGACCTCGCGCGGAGCGATGAGGACCGCGGTGTCGACCTCGATCTCGAGGCGTGAGCCGTCCCATCCGGCGTCGAAGTGGACGCGCAGGTACTGGTTGCCGCCGGCCCGGACCAGCTCGAGTCCCTTCACGCGACCGGGCGGGGTGGTCGCGACCTTCACCGCCAGCGGCGACTGACGATCGATCTCACGCGGAATGGCGACCTGCATCCAGGCGGCTTCCCAGTCGGTCCTTCCCTGGGCCAGGAAGCGCGCGCGCGTCGTCGCCACCGTGACGGGAACGCGAGTGCGTCGCTCCTCGCCCCGGTTGGCGAGCAGGGGATGGGCCGCGTCGCCCTCGCCGGTGATGGCGATCCCCGTCTCGGCCGGCGTGACCTTCGCCTGGGTCCTCGCCGGCGCCGGGCCGAGGCTCTTCTCGTCGACGGCGGTGCGGAACCGGAACTCGTCGAGGCGCGCACGCCCGCTCCCGTGAAACATCAGGAAGAGATTGAGGCGCTCCGCTCCGGCGGGGATCTCGCCCCTCAGCTCGAGTTTCTGCCACTCTCCCCCGCGCGAGACGAAGGGGCTGGATGATGATCCCCCCTCGACGACCTTCCAGGCTCCGTCCTTTCCGGTCTCGAGGGCCTGGAACCGGATCGAGAGGGACGGAATCTTCGCGCCCTCGGCCTCGAGCTTCTCGACCCTCGCCTGGACCTCGACCTGAAAGTACTTCGCGTCCTTCGGAATCGTCTCGACGTCGTAGCGCCAGTACGCGTAGCCGTCGTTCTCGCGGACGATCGACGCATAACCCCGTCCGGCGTGGGCGCCGGCCCGGTCATTCTTCATCTCCAGGGTCGCGCGCGTGGCATCGGGATAGGCGAGCCGGGCCCAGTCGACCTCCTCGGACTCGAAGCCCTCGCGGTGGTCGATCTGCTCCTGCGCCGCGACCGGGGCCGCGACGAGGGCGCAGAGGAGACCGATCCCGATCGCCAGCCGCCGCGCGCGCCCGACCGGGCGCGCCTTCCCACGCGATTCAGTTGCCATGGGGGACCTCCTTCCTCGAGACGCCGTCCCACCACCCCACCTTTCGCGAGAAAGCGGGTCAAGCAAGGAGAGGATTCCCCGCGGGGACGCCCCGGCTTCTCCTCGCGGACCGCTCGCGAACGAACAAGGCTGGCCCGAGGCGAACAAGGCTGGTCGAGATCGAGTTCGGTGTGGGATCGCCACATCCCTGCCCGCCCGCACTTCTCGCAGTTAGATCAAGCCGAGAACTCGAGCTTCCCGGAAGCTCTCTCCTACCCTCACCGGAAGCGGACCTCATGAGTGTTGGAGGCGGCGAAGATGCCGTTGTCTGCATTCACGCTCAGGGCGAGTCCCTGGATGAGGATGCTGACGTCGGGAACCGTGATCATCGGGATCGCGTACGCGAGCTCGAGCCGACCGTCGATCGGAAGCGAGGGGCAGAAGGCGCAGTTCGCCGGGTTCCCATCGAGAAGAACCGTGAACGTCGGATCGAAGATGTTCATGCGAACCTCCGGGAAGCCGGGGATTGGCGGCGGCAGGGACGTCGTCGAAGCGAGCTGGGCGATGATGACGGGGGCCATGCCGCCGAATGAACCCTCGGGCGTCTCGAGACAGTAGGTCAGGAGCTGGGGCGTCGGGGATGCAACCTCTGCGTACTTGACGCTGATCCCGTCCGGCTCGTCATTGACACCACTTCCCTGGACCAGATCCTCGCCACTGCCCGGGTAGGGAACATTGGCACCGAAGAGCGTGATCGAGCCAGCGTCCATGCCGACCTGGTCGTTGGCATAGGCTCCAACTATCAGGTCGTCTCGGCCATCCGCGTTTCGATCCGGAATCGTGTTGAGTGCGAGGGCGAACCGGTCGTTGAATCCAGCGCCGTTGAACCGGAAGAGGAGTTCGATCGCACCGTCGACGGAGTACACCTCGACGGTTCCGTTCGGAGTGTTCGGAATACCGACGGCGAGGTCGCGACTGCCATCGCCGTCCAGATCCAGAGCGGAAAGGTCGAACCCGAAGTTCTCGCTCGCCTCCGCACCAGCGAAGCAACGATAGACGGGCTGCTGCGTCGCAATCGACGGCGCTCCGCAGGGACCGTTCCTCGGATCGCCCAGAACGATCGGACCAGCGAAGGACTGGAGCTGTGCGACCGTCAAACCGTGGAGAATCCAGACGCTCCCTTCCGCGAGGAAATCGCCACTACCACTCACCGCAAGCTCGTCACGGCCGTCCCCGTCGAGGTCGCCGACTCCCACGATGCTCCGCCCCATGTGCGCCAAATACGGCGCCTCGAACACTTGAATCGGCGCGGCAGACGACCCCGAGAAGATGTGAAGTTTCCCCGCGCCTCCACTCGCGTCCAGTTCGCCGACGGCAAAGTCCGGCACCGGATCGCCATCGATCAGCCCCACGTTCGCGATGCTCTGTCCGAAGATGCCGTGAGCCTCGGTCCCCTGGAGATAGTGAATCAGCCCGGCGTGCCCAGAGTTCAAGGTCGAGGACGAGACTGGCGCGGTGACGACGTAAGCACCGGATACGACGAAGACCTCGCCGAAGCTCGCGGCCCCATGCCGTGAAGAGATGCCAAGGTCATCCAGGCCATCCTGATCAAGATCGCCCAGATTCGCGATCGCGAGCCCGATCGAGTCACCGGACAGACCGACGAAGACATGGAGCTCCGCCCCCGAGGTCCCGGCGTTGGAGAGTTGCGACGTCCCACCGGGATTCCCCGCGATGTGGGCCCCCGAGATCACGTAAACCGCACCCGAGTCGAAACCGACCGCATCGACGCTCCGCGAGCCGACGATGAAATCGTCGAAACCGTCGCCATTGACGTCGCCGATCCCCGCGATCTCACGCCCGATCTCGTCGCCTCCTCCCGCGCCCTCGATGCGATGCAGGATCGAATCATCGCTGCCGTCGAAGATCGTCAACCTCCCCGAACTCGGCGCGGACATGAAGGACGCGAAGCGAGACCCCACCGCGTAATCCGCCGTGCCGTCACCGTTCACGTCGCCCACGGACGCGACCTGATGGCCGAACCAGTCGCCGGCCGCATCGCCTTGCTCGGCGCCGATGACACCGACGTCGCTCAGCTCCGTCACGCGCAACTGGACGACACGGATCGAGCCGAAGTCAATACCGCCGAGGTCACCGTCCCGCAGACCAACGAGCAGTTGATCCCGCCCGTTCCCGTTAGCATCCGACTGGCGCCCGATCGAGTAGCCGAGGCTGTCGCCGTCGGTGTCCGACGCGACGCGAGCGATCTCCGCGAAGTCGATCCCGGAGAAGACCTGAACGATCCCTCGCAGGAGGACATTGGGAAAGCCGACTGAAGACACGGCGAGATCTCTCGTTCCGTCCCCGTCGAAGTCGAGCCCCACGAGGGCATGTCCGAACCTGTTGCTGACATCGTTGCCGAATCCGGAGCCACCGTCGCCACCCCAGAGATAGCGCAGAACGGGCACGGTCGCCGTGGGAGGCGGCGCCATGCCGACGACCGACTCCGGGTCCGGGAGCGTGAACGGGCCCGTGCCGATGGGCATGTTGCTTTCATCGAGGGTCGCAACGAAAGCCTGTCCGTCGATCACATAGACGTCGCCTTCGGAGGGTGCCTGCCCGGGTGCGCCGACCGCGAACTCATCGTAGCCGTCGCCATTGAGGTCGCCGAGGTCACACACCGTAAACCCGAACTGCGTGGACTCCATCCCCGTCGTATGTCCTCGAAGGCTCTTCAACGCAATTCGCGTGTCACCTTCGAAGACCGTGAGCGACCCCTGCTGGCCGCGGGTCCAGTCGCCGACGGCGATCTCTCGGGTGCCGTCGACGTTGACGTCGCCGATCAGGGCAACGGTATTACCGAAGGAGTACGAGCCCGAGGGAGCCGTCGGCCCGACGAGGCGCTCGATGATCCCGTTGCTCGCGAGCGTCACGGGATCAAGAACGTCCACGTACGAGGGGCCGGGAGCAACGATGATGGAGCGGGCATGCGCGCCTCCGAGCACCCAGACCGCGCCATCTGCGTTGCCCGCGCTCAACTCGTCGGGCGCTCCGACCACGAGATCCTTGACTCCGTCCGAATCCAGGTCGGCGTCACCCGCAATGCTGTATCCGAACTGGCTGTTGGCGACGTTCGTGGTCCAGGTGAAGAGCCAGGCCGTGCCCGGAGCCGGGGCGCCGGAGCCGACCTCAGTCACCCAGGAATTCGCCACCGTTCCCGTGCAGTTTCCCGTTCCCGGAGGGGCCTTGTGCGAGGAGATCCAGGCACCCGAGATCAGGAGAACCGATCCCGGATCAGTCATGGACACGCCACCACCGGGCCGAGCCAACCAGAGATCCCGAACTCCGTCGCCGTCGATATCTCCCGCCGGTGCGATCGCGAAGCCGAGCCGGCCCTCGGCGACTCCACCCTCGAAGCGGTGAATGAACCGCGGCCCGCCCGTCTCATGGGTGTAGATCCACACCGCGCCCTCGTTAGACCCGGCAAGGTCCAGATTCGGAGCCGCCACCGCAAACTCGGGCGCACCGTCCCCATCGAGGTCGCCGAGATCCACGGTCGCGGCGCCGAACCATCCCTGGGCCTGGCACCCGCTGTCGGCGAACAGAGTCTGGACTTCACCCTGTGCGAATGCTTGTCGACCCTGGCCGCCGAGAACGAAGAGGCCGATGGTCAGGACCCGAAGCAGACGGTTGCAACTCATGAGTTCATCTCGCGACGTGAATTAGCGAAATCGGATTTCGTGCGTGTTGGAAGCGGCGAAGATCCCGTTGTTCGCGCTTCCGCTCAGAGCGAGGCCCTGAATGAGGATGCTGACGTCCGGCACCGTGATCATCGGAATGGTGTACGCGAGTTCGAGCCGCCCATCGATGGGAAGCGAGGGGCAGAAAGCGCAGTTCGCCGGGTTCCCATCGAGGAGAACCGTGAACGTCGGATCGAAGATGTTCATCCGCACCTCCGGAAATGCGGGAATCGGCGGTGGCAAGGAGCTCGTCAGTGCGAGCTGAGCGATGATGACGGGCGCCATGCCTCCGAATGATCCCTGGGGGGTCTCCAGGCAGTAGGTCAGGAGCTGCGGTGTCGCCGAAGCAACGTCCGCGAACTTGACGCTGATGCCGTCGGGAGCCTCGTTGATGCCGCTTCCCTGGACCAGGTCCTCACCACTGCCCGGATACGGGACATTGGCCCCGAATATCGCGATCGAGCCCGCGTCGAGGCCGGCCTGGTCGTTGAAGGGGGCCCCGACGATGAGGTCGTCCCGACCATCTGCATTTCGATCTCCCAGCGAGTCCATGACCGAGCCGAACGCATCGCCTGGAGAGTCACCATTGAAGGCGAACAGGCGTTGCACGGCGCCCGCGACCGAATAGACCTCGGTGAGGCCGTTCGTGGTCTCCGGACGCCCGACCGCCAGGTCCTTGAACCCGTCGCCGTCGAAATCGACGGCAGCCATGTCCGTGGCGAAGAAGTCGGTCGCGGAATCCCCCGCGATGCAGCGATAGACGGGCTGCGGGGGGATGATCGACAAGGAGCCGCAAGGGCCGAGCTGAGGATCGTTGAGGACGATGGGGCCCGCCAGGGCCTGTAGCTGCGCGACTGTCCCTCCATGCAGGACCCACACGCTGCCGGCCACCACGCCCTGCCCGCTGCCGGCAATCGCGAACTCGGCGCTGCCGTCGCCGTCCAGATCGCCGAGGCTCACCGCCCGGCGGCCGAACTCGACGATCGACGGAGCCTCGAACGACTGGATCAGCTGCGCAGTACTTCCGGAGTACACGTAGACACGTCCTCGGTTGCCGGCGGCCCGCTGTTCGCCGACGACGAAGTCCGGGACGGAATCGACATCAACGAGGCCGACGCTCTCGAGGGCACCGCTTCCGAAAAGTCCATTGAGTTCGGAGCCTTGCAGGTAGTGGATCAATCCGGGGTGAGCCGACGTGAGGGTCGAGACTCCTCCGGGGTTGGCGCCGAGGAACGACGCACTGATCACGAAGACCTCTCCGACCCCTCCCGCTCCGGCGACGCTCGCAATGGCGAGATCCTCGAGGCCATCTGAATCGAGATCGCCGATCGGATTGACCTTGGAGCCGATCCCGACGTTTGCTGCGACTCCCAGGAAGACGTGAATCTCGGCTCCGGAAAGGGCCATGTTCGACAGGACCGTCGTCCCGCCGAGGTGCTGTTGAACGTAGGCACCGGAAATCACGTACGTCGCGCCCGTGTCGAATCCGGCCCCCGTATCCACGACCCGCGAGGCGATCACGAAGTCAACGAACCCGTCTCCGTCGACATCACCGAGTCGCGACACCTGCCGTCCGATCTCGTCGCCTCCACCGGCACCGTCGAAATGATGAAGAAGCGAGTCGTCGGCACCGTCGTAGACGGAGACTCGACCCGAACCCGGACCGCGGAATCCCGCGAATCGAGAGCCGACGGCGTAGTCACCCACGCCGTCGCCGTTGACGTCGCCGATGGTCGCGAGGTCCCAGCCGAACTGTGCGCCCGCACTCCCGCCCTGCTTCGCTTCGATCACCGCGACATCACTCAATTCCGTCACGAGAAGCTCGGCCACGGTGACGGACCCGAAGTCCACGCCGCCAAGATCATCCGACGGTGCCGTCGCAATCAGCTCGGCCCGGCCATTTCCGTTGCCGTCATCGATGGCCGCGACGCTGATGCCGAGAGCGTCGAAGTCATCATCACCCTCACGGCGGAAGAGCTCCTGGAACGTCGCTCCGGAGAAGCCGACGATCAGACCTCGGTTGAAGCCGACGGGCACGCTGAGCGACCCCACGAGCAGGTCGTTCGTCCCGTCCCCGTCGAAGTCACCGGAGGACAACGCGTAGCCGAAACGAGTCGCGAGGTCGTCCCCGAAAGGTGCCCCGAGCGCGGATCCGGCGATGTAGCGGAAAACGGGGACCGAGGCCGTCGGCGCGGGAGTTCCGACGATGGTCTCGGGATCGGGAATAACGAAGGGGCCGAACCCGGAGCTGTTGTCGCAGGTCTTCAGACCGTCGAGGATCCAGACGTCTCCCTCGGCCGTCGGCGCGTCGCCGGGGGCACCCACCGCAATCTCGCCGAAGCCGTCGCCATTCAGATCGCCGACCCCGGTGAACGAGAAACCGAATCGCGGCGTCGGCACTTGGGATGTGTCGCCCGCAAAGCGCTTGATGAGCACCCGCGTCGCACCCGAGTAGACCGAGAGTAACTCCTGCGTGTAATCTTGGATGGCGAAGTCCTCGACGCCATCCGCATCGATGTCGCCCACGAACCGAGGGAGTCCGAACTCCGCGACGCCCGTCGTCGGCGGCGGGCCGACGATCCGAAGGATGACCCCCGCACTGGTCGGGGCGACGGGATCGAGGAGCTCGACCAGAGTGCCGGCGCCGTTGATCCGGGATCGCACCCAACCTCCCGAGAGCACCCAGACGGCTCCGTTCGCAGCCCCGCCGCTGGTCTCATCGATCGCTCCGACGAGAAGGTCCGAGATGAAGTCGGCATTGAGATCGGCATCCGCATCGATCGCCCAGCCGAATCGCGAGTTCGACTCCGTCGTCTCGAAGCGGAAGAGACAGGGGGAGCCGGACGCGGGCGGCGTCGCTCCGATGAGGGTCACCCAGGGATCCGGCGCGGTCCCGGTACAGTGCCCTGTTCCGGAGGGAGCCGGATTGGCCATGATGTGCGCCCCGGAGATCAAGAGAACGTCTCCTCCGAAGCCACCCCCCGCCCCGAATCCGGTTCGGCTCACCCAGACATCGCGTATTCCGTCGCCGTCGACATCGCCGGCCGGGGCGACCCCACGCCCGAAATTGAGGGATGCCTGGTCGCCCTCGATGCGGTGGATGAACCGGACCCCGGACGTCGAGAGGCTGTAGATCCATACCGTGCCCGCGTTGCTCGCGACGGCGCTCCCATCCGGGGCCGAGACCGCGAACTCTCGGGCCCCGTCCCCGTCGAGGTCCCCGAGATCGACGACGACGCTGCCGAAGGCGGAGCCGGCAGCGCAACCTCCCTCCTGGGCCAAGATCTCGAGGGTTCCCTGGCCCGCGAGTGGCAACGAGAAGGCCCCGAGGACGAATGCGGTCAGGAATCTCATCATGACGGGTGATCCCGGTGATACTGGAATGGTGCGGGTGGTGGCCGAAATCAGGGGTCGCATCAGAGCAGGCGCCGCCCTGTTCGGTCAAGGTGGTCACCGAGCGCGCGCGGGGCTTTCGACGTCCTCGTTCGAGTCATCGGTCGGCCTTTGGGGCGGATCGAGGGACTTATCTCGCACGGGCGGAACGATTTGCCCCGATCGCACCATCACGCCGACTCGTTTCCTCGGTCAGGAGCTCCGTCGCGGCGGTCTGGTAGCCTGCCCGAACGGGTAAGGAGATCGAGGATGACAGGCGACCACTGGAAGAAGGTCGAGGAGTTTCGACGTCAGTTTTGGAAGGACGCCGAAGGAGGCTCTCCGCGGAGGAGAAGCGAGTACCTCGCGGAGTTCTCGGGTCTCGAAGCCGAGATCGACGCCGAGATCTCGAACTACGCGAGCAGCCTGGAGAGCCGGGGGAGCGACCCGATTCCGTCCACGGCGGGCCCAGGCGACCGTCAGCCGGGAAGTGCTCCACAGAAGGACCACTTCGGTCGTTTCGAGCTCGTGAAGGAGCTCGGTCGGGGTGGTCAGGGCCGCGTCTTTCTTGCTCGCGACACGGCGCTGGGCCGCGACGTCGCCCTCAAGATCCTCACCACTGGCGGTGCCCTCTCACCGCGAGTGCGCCAGCGCTTCAAGGGAGAGGCGGAGAAGGCAGCGAAGCTCGATCACCCCAACGTGGCCCGCGTCTTCGAGTGGGGCGAGGACGAAGGCACTCCTTTCATCGCCATGGAGCTGGTCAGGGGAGAGACTCTCTCCACGCGCATCCGCGAATCCGCGAGGACGAGCCCCGACAACGACGAGCCTTCCGAGGTCCATCTGGAACTGGGCGAGGAGCCCACCGGTCGAGAGAAGGCGCCATCTTCGAGTGGAAGCGGAACGACGGGCACCATCGACCGGCCCGGCGTCATGCAAGTCGTCGAGCTCATCGAATCTGCGGCACGCGGCCTTCACGAGGCTCACGAGCGCGGCCTCGTCCACCGCGACATCAAGCCGGGCAACCTCATGGTCACTACGGATCGGGGGCTCGTGATTCTCGACTTCGGCATGGCGTACGACGAGACGTCGGAAAGTCCCAGCCTCACGGCCACCGGCGACATCATTGGAACACCGGCCTACATGTCGCCCGAACAGCTCGCCGCGAAGCGCGTCCGCGTGGATCGAAGAAGCGACGTCTACTCGCTGGGCGTCACTCTTTTCGAGTGCCTCTCACTGCGGCGCCCTTTCGAGGCACCCTCACGAGAGGCCCTCTTCCAGGAGATCATCGCTCGGGACGCACCCGATATTCGAAAGCTCAATCCCGCCGTTCCCGCGGATCTCGCGGTCGTCGTCGGACACGCACTGGAAAAGCACCCCGATCGACGCTACGCGACAGCACTGGATTTCGCAGACGATCTGCGACGCGTACGTGAGGGTGACTCGATCGTCGCCCGCCCCCCCGGGTTCGTCGAGAAGAGCCTCCGGCGGATGCGACGCCGCCCTGTCACGTCAACGGTCGCCGTTGCCTCACTTCTCCTCATCATCGGCCTCGGCAGCGCATGGTGGTGGGGAGAAAGCGGGATCGGAGACCGTCAGGAAGCACTCGATGCCACGAGCACGCTCACAAAGGACGACAAGCGAAGTGTGGAGATCGAGAAGCTCATCGCGGCCTGGAGGGCAGGCAAGGCCATTCCCGATCATTCCGACGTCGCATCGATCAGGGCCGAGATCGGCGAAGCCGAGAGACGAATCCAGGGTCACGAGACGACGGTGAAGGCACATCCCGAGTACGCCGACGCACTCGATCGACTCCGAGACACGCTGCGGCGTCTGAACGCAGACGGGGGCGCGACGGAGTGGATCGACGCGCATATCGAGGAACTGGCGCGAACCGAGGCCAATGCCGCACCATGGAATTCCCTCATCGCGGAACTCGCCCGCAAGGATCAGTTTCGCGATCTCGAGCTGGAGCCGATTCCGGGCATCCACCCCCTCGGTGCCGACCGCAAGACCGGCTTGCAGGAGTTTCTCCATCTCGCTTCACACGACGCAGCGGAGGACATTCCGGCCCGAGACGACGAGGGACGAATCGCCTTCACGGGATCGACCGGGATCATCCTCGTTCTGGTCCCCGGCGGGCCGTTCTGGATGGGCGCCCAATCGACTGACCCGGAGGGAGAGAACTACGATCCCGACGCCAAGCAGGAGAATCTCGAGGGCCCCCCTCGCTATGTCTCACTGAGGCCCTACCTGATCTCGAAGTACGAAGTCAGCCGCGGACAGTGGGAGCGGCTCCGTGGCGGCGACCCGAGTCATTTTCGGCCCGAGCCCGGAATGACGCTTCCTGAGTCGTTCGATGTCCGACGACTTCCCGTCAACCGGGTCTCCTGGAACGACGGTGTCGAAGTCCTGAGGAAGCATGGCCTGGACCTTCCCACGGAAGCCCAGTGGGAGTGTGCCTGCCGGGGCGCGATGAAGCGCCGCAGCCCCTTCACATTCGATTCGGACCTCTCGCAGCGTTCGCGTTTCGCCAATCTCAAGTACGAAGATGGGGTGGACGGAATCGACGAGGTCCACCATCTCGCCGGGAACGTCTTCGGCTTGCACCACCTCCATGGCAATCTAGGCGAATGGTGTCTCGAGATGCCCGGCTCATATCAAGATGCCGGTTTCGACGACAACGACGGCTACCGACTTCCTCGCGTCCTCGACGACGCCGAGTCGAGGGTCGAGAATCCACAGATGCGGCAGGTCGTCATGATGCGCGCCGTCCGCGGCGGTTCGTTTCTGTCCTATCCGCAGAATGCACGGTCGAGCTTCCGCAACTGGGCACGCAAGGACACAGCGGCTTCGAACGTTGGCTTGCGGCCGGTCATGAACCTCCCCCGAGCTCGCTGAGTCGAGACCCAGTCACGCTTCACTCCGGAACGGTTCCGGCACAGCGCCTCAGGCCATCGTCTGCATGCGCGGATTTCGGCAACCGAAGTGCACACTTGATTCGGAACGAGAAGAACTCCCCATGGCAATCCCCGACTATCAAACCGTCATGCTTCCTCTCCTCCGCCTCATCGCAGACGGCGGAGAGTGGGGAGTTCGCCATGCGACCGATCGGATCGCGGATGAATTCGGTCTGTCAGAGGACGAACGAGCCGAGCTACTACCGAGCGGAAAGCAACCCGTCCTTCGGAACCGGGTGGGATGGGCGAAGACCTATATGGCCAAGGCCGGACTCATCGAGGCCACGCGTCGCGGCTTTTTCCGGATCACGGAAACAGGGCGCTCGGTCGTGGCTCAGAATCCCGAGAGGGTCGACGTCTCCTTTCTCGAGCGCTTCCCCGAGTTCGTCGAGTTCAGGAACCTCAGACACGATGCGAAGGCGACGGGGGAAGAGGGAAAGAGCACCAGCGAGGACAGTGAGACGCCAGACGAGCGGTTGCGACGGGCGATGCGACAGCTTCGCTCCGAGCTGAAGCTCGATGTCCTTCACCAGGTCAAGGTGATGTCGCCAGCCTTCTTCGAGCAGCTTGTCATCGACCTTCTCGTGGCGATGGGGTACGGCGGAAGCCACGAGGATGCGGGGCAGGCCGTCGGTCGAAGCGGTGACGGAGGGATCGACGGCGTCATCAAGGAGGATCGCCTTGGCCTGGATGCAATCTACATCCAGGCCAAGAAGTGGGATGCGAATCCGATCGGCCGTCCCGAGATCCAGAAGTTCGTCGGTGCTCTTCACGGGCAACGGGCGCGCAAGGGAGTCTTCATCACGACCTCCCGATTCTCCTCCGAAGCACGGAGCTACGTCGAGACGATCGACACGAAGATCATTCTGCTCGACGGCGAGGAACTGGCGTCCCTGATGATCGACAACGACGTCGGGGTCTCGACGCTGGAGACCTTCGAACTCAAGCGGCTCGACACGGACTACTTCGTCGAGGACTGAGCGGATCGGTGACCCCGCTCCGGACGGGTCCAACCGTCTCCTCACAGGGCGCCCCGGACCACTGCTTCTCGCGCACCCCGGAATTCGGGAAGGAAGTCCTCCTTGCATTCGGGGATCGAGTAGGTCGCGTGGACTCCATGCTCGAGTCCCGACTTCCTGTTCGCCAGCCATTTCGAGCTTCCCGAGAACAGAACGATCCGGCCGTTGAGGTCACCAGTGTCTCTGGATCGGCGTCCGCGCCAGGCGGCGACGAGATCGTCCAGATCGACGAGGCCTGCGATTCGCACCGCTCTGTCTCCTCGGTGTATTCGGAGCACGGGGAATCTCTCGGCGGTAATCACCTGCTCACGGTCAGTCGAGCAACAACAACGTCGAGCGCGGCGGCAGCTTCCGTCGCGCTGCGCGACAAGGGCGCCGCGCTCTCGGAGTACGAGCGCATGGCCGACACGCGGCGCCTCGCGAACGCGCTGCAGGCCGCCGATTCGCTGTGGCCCGAGCATCCCGACCTGATCCCCCGACTGGAGGCCTGGCTCACCGAGTACGCGCCGCTCTTCGAGCGGCTCGCCGGTCGCCGCGCGGCGATCGAGGGGCTCCGGGCGCATTACCTCCCCTACTCGGAGGACGATCGGCGCCGGGACTTCGCGGAGGAATGGGCGCAGATCGCGGCCCTCGTTCAGCAGCTCGATCAGCTTCGCGCGACGGTCGCGAGCGTCGAGGAATCCGAGCGCGCGCCCCTCGCGGCCGAGGTCTCCCGGCTCGAGGCGGAGATCGAGCACCGGCGCGAGGCAACGAGGGGACGACGGACCTGGGACTTCGGTGACGACATCGATCGATAGTTCCGCCACGACACCCTGGCGCGCCTGGTCTCGGACCTCGAGGCGGCGACGTCGGAGCCCGGTGGCGTGAGCGCGGACGTCGCCCGACGCCTCGATCGATCCCGGCGTATCGCGACCGAGACGCTCACGAAGCGGGACCGGGAGTGGCGGGACGCGATCACCCGCATCGCCGGGAGCGAGCACTACTCGGGCCTGACGCTCCGCCCCCAGCTCGGGCTCGTTCCCCTGGGACCCGACCCGGATTCAGGCCTCGAGGAGTTCCTCGACTGGCGGACCCACGACTGGAGCGAGAACGACGGCGCCCTTCCCGCTCGCGGCGAGAGCGGACGCATCGCGATGACCGGGACGCGCGGCATCGTGTTCGTGCTCGTTCCCGGCGGCTCCTTCCTCATGGGCGCGCAGCCCGATCCGGCGGAAGAGAACTTCGACCCCGCCGCCGGCCCGACCTCGGCACCCGTCCGCCCCGTCGTGCTCGCGCCCTATCTCATCTCGCGCTACGAGATGACCCAGGGGCAATGGTTCCGCGCGACCGGAGGGAACCCCTCGCAGTACGGGGCGGGCTGGTTCAGCCCGAACGTCATGTCGGAGCCGGTGAGTCTCGCGCACCCGGTCGAGCTCGTGTCCTGGGAGGACGGGTCGAAGGTCCTCGATCGGCTCGCGATGCAGCTCCCGACCGAGGCGCAGTGGGAGCGCGCCGCCCGCGCCGGCGCGGATCCCGCGACGATCTGGACGGCCACCTCGAACCGCAGCGGGCTCGCCCGCTTCGCCAACCTGGCCGGACGCGAGGCGCAGCCCTTCTTCCCGCGCTTCGATCCGGAGCACGTGGATCCCTTCGTCATCCCCGCCGCGGTCGGCTCCCTCGCGCCCAACGCCTTCGGGCTCCACGACACGACGGGGAACGTTTGGGAGTGGTGCCGGGACTCCTTCTCCCCCTACGTCGTCGACCCGCGCCCCGGCGACGGACTCCGCCCCTCGACCGAGCGCTATCGCATCCTGCGGGGCGTCGGATTCGACGGACCCGCCGACGCCTCGCGCCTCGCGCACCGCAACACCGACGATTCCAGCGGCCGCACCAACAGCCTCGGCCTGCGGGCCTCGCGCCCGCTCCGCCTCGACTGAGCCCGGGCCCGATCCCTGACCGGCGGGACGGCCGGCCTTGTCCGTGTCCGCGTTGGCGCTGAACGCCCGGGGCCGGCACACGAATCCGATCTCTCGACTCCCACGACACGCATGATTCGCCTGAGTCAGTTCACCTGAAAATCCGAACGACCAAACTCGCATTAAACATCTACCTGCGAGTAACTTGCGGGTCACATTCCGACCTGGATCTGAATGATCTTTTAGGAAAAATTTGCTCATATCTCGGAGTTCGTCGATGTTGAGACAGAACAGAGAGGACGGGCCATGACCGCCACCACTGAACTCGAACGACAACTGAAGCCGGGACGGGTCTACCGTCGAGAAGACCTGGAACTCTGGTCGAAGAGCGTCGATCGCGAGCTCGCGCAGCTCGTCCGGTCGGGAAGACTCCGAAAGTTGCGACACGGCCTCTACTGCCGACCGAAGACTTCGGTCTTCGGCGAGGTTCCCCCGGATGACCGGGCGCTCGTTCGCGCCTTCCTCAAGTCCGAAGACTTCCTTCTCTTCTCTCCGAACGCCTACCACGCGCTCGGCCTGGGAACGACGCAGCTCGCCAACGCTTGCGTGGTCTACAACATGAAGCGACACGGCCGGATCGAACTTGCCGGCCGCGTCTTCGAGTTTCGCCGTCGCCCCGGCTATCCGCATCGGATGGATCCGGAGTTCCTGGCCGTCGAGATCTTCAACAACCTCGACCGTCTCGCCGAAGATCGCGAGACGGTCGAGGCGCGGCTCAAGGACCGTGTCCGGAGCTTCGACGCCGGGAGGTTGCTGCGACACGCCCGCCGATTCGGGAAGGTGCGGACCCGGCGGTTCTTCGAGGCGGCGCTCGCCGGTGAGTGAGAGCGACTTCCTCCATGACCACGATCAGTTTGAAGACCTTCTCCGGATCGAAGCCGGGGACCGTCGCGTTCTCCCCTCCCTCGTCGAGAAGGACTACTGGGTCATGCACGTCCTCTGGGGTCTGGGCCGACTCGGCTGGACCTTCGAGCTCAAGGGAGGGACCTCCCTCTCGAAGGGCTTCGGCCTGATCCGGCGATTTTCGGAAGACCTGGATCTCCGGATCGCCCCGGAAGCGGCGCCCTTCTCCGTCTCGACCCGAAAGAACCAATCCAAGCCGAAGCATGTCGAGACCCGCCGTCGGTTCTTCGATTGGTTGGCGAAGCAGATCGAGATCCCCGGCATCGTCGCCGTGGCTCGAGACACGAGCTTCGATGACCGGCTCATGCGGAGCGCCGGCATCCGCCTGACCTACGAGTCACCCTTCGAGGTTCATCCGGAGCTCAAGGAGGGCATCCTCCTCGAGGTAGGATTCGACCAGACGCGCCCGTCCATCGACTGCGCCATCTCATCGTGGGCCTTCGATCGCGCTCGCGGTGCCGCCGTCGCGTGTGTCGACAATCGAGCGCTCGGGGTCTCCTGCTACCACCCCGGCTACACACTCGTGGAGAAGCTCCAGGCCATCTCGACGACGTATCGAACGTACGTGAATACCGGCATCTCACCGGCCAACTTCATCCGGCACTACTTCGACGTCCGCCATCAGCTCGAGGCCGAACTCGTGCGCGAGTTCATCGGCACGGAGAAGTACCGGCGACACAAAGCCGAGCGCTTCCGCCGGGAAGACGAGCCCGACCTGACCCTCAACCCCGCCTTCCTCCTCGAGGATCCCGCGAAGCGCGCCGAGTTCGCCGCCGCATTCCACGCGAAGCGAGACTTCTACTTCGGCAACGAGGAGAGCTTCGAGGAGATCCTCGAGCGCATTCGCGAGGATCTCCCGAGACTCTGACGCGCGAATCCGGCTCGAGCTCCCCAGGCGGAGTTCGGCGGACCGTCCGTCGGGACTTCCCCCCGGGTCTTACCGGCTGCGGCATGATCTCGTCCGGGCTCCCCGGAGATGCCGAGAGCCCCGAATGCCGTGATCACCCCCCCGGGTCCGAGCCGATCGTTTAGACTCGGCGGCGAAATCCCGTCGTACGGTGCGCCGGCCAGTGCGAGATCCCGAGAACAAGGAACGTCCCGACGTCGAGGCCACCAAGGTCTCGGGGTCGCCCTCTGCGCCCGGCGGCGACGAGACGATTCCGGTCGGCGACGGCTCGGGCTCGCACAGCGCCGCGACGATCGGGGTGGACGGAGGCGAGGCGCGATCGCGCGAGGGCTACCTCGGGCGCTACCGACTCGTCGAGGAGCTCGGCCGCGGCGGGCAGGCGACGGTCTACCTCGCGGTGGACGAGCAGCTCGGGCGCGAGGTGGCGCTGAAGGTCCTGAGCGTCGGCGGTCAGGGACCGGCGGCGCTGAAGCGCTTCCAGCGCGAGGCGGCCATCGTCTCGCGGCTCGACGACCCCGGCATCTGCGCGGTGCACGACGCGGGCGTGATCGACGGCTGCGCCTACATCGCCATGCAGTACCTCCGCGGGGCGAGCTTCGGCGCCTGGCTCCAGGCGGTGTGGGGCGACTCGGATCCCGGGGAATCGTCGAGCCAGTCGCGGAGCGGCAAGCCCTCGCGCAGCGGCGGCTCGACGCGCCACCGCATCGATCGGGTCCTCGAGGCGGTGGAGAAGGTCGCGCGGAGCCTTCACGTCGCCCACGAGGCGGGCGTGATCCACCGCGACATCAAGTCGGCCAACATCATGATGACCGAGGGCGATCGCCCGGTCGTCGTGGACTTCGGCCTCGCGCGGGCCTCCGATCTGCAACAGGAATCGCTCACGCAGGCGGGCGACCTCTTCGGGACGCCGCTCTACATGAGCCCCGAGCAGGTCCGGGGGGAGCCGCTCGACGCGCGGAGCGACGTCTACTCGCTCGGGGTCGTCCTCTACGAGGCCCTCACGGGACGCCGACCGCACCTGGCACCGACGCGCGAGGCCCTCTACCGCGCCATCCTCACCGAGAGCGCGACGCACGTGCGGAGCCTCCGGCCGGAGCTCTCGAGCGACCTCCAGGTGATCGTCGAGACGGCGATGGAGAAGGACCGGAAGCGCCGCTATCAGAGCGCCGAGGCCCTCGCCGACGACATCGGGCGGGCGCGTCGGCACGAGATCATCCGCGCGAAGCCCGTTCCGGCCTGGTTCCGGTTCTGGCGGCTCTGTCAGCGCAACCCGCTCGCCAGCTCGCTCACGGCGCTCATCTTCGTGCTCCTGACGGTCGGACTCGTCTTCACGATGTCCCAGAACCGCGAGCTCGAGCGACGCCGCGAGGCCAGCGAGCGGGCGGCCTACCGGGCGCGCATCGCCGCCGCCCACGCGGCCTTCCGGAGCGGCG
This sequence comes from Planctomycetota bacterium, assembly GCA_041402125.1. GTDB lineage: Bacteria > Planctomycetota > DRQF01 > JAWKSY01. Next base: position 52,635 of record JAWKSY010000012.1, on the reverse strand, counting down.
ACGCGGCAACGCTGCGCCAGGCGCTCTCGCGCGTCGAGCCCGTGCGCCGGGGCTGGGAGTGGCGCTACCTCTCCGCCCGTCTCAGCGAACCCGTGGCCCGCATCCCGACCGGATTCGACGTCATGTCCCTGCGACCGGTCGCGAACGACGACCGCTTCGTCTGGATCGGCTCCCGGACCGACCGTCTCCTCCGGCTGGACGCCGAGAAGGGCGAGATCGACCGGACCCTGCAGATCGCCGAGCCCTGCCGCGACCTCCAGCCCTCGCCCGACGGTCGCTCCCTCCTTCTGTGGCTTCCCCGGCAAGGAGGCCTCATGCTCGTCGACGCCCAGACCGCCGCGCCGCTCTGGTCGGAGGTCGTCCCGGGGGTCCTCGAGCCCCCCGGCGCCTTCTCGCCGAACGGACGGGAGGTCCTCGTTCCCTCTCCCCCCGCCCGCGTGATCTCCGCCGCGACGGGCGAGGTGATCCGCCGGCTCCCCGCGCTCGACGCGAGCGATCCCTCGAACGTCCACTTCGTGACCGACGACCTCCTGGTCGCCCGCTACGACAAGAATCCGCGCGCCGCCGCGAGATTCCGGGTCCACGACGCGCAGGACGGTCGCATCCTGCGCGAACTCGACGGACTCGGCGAGCTCATCCGGGTCCTCTCGATCGACCAGAAGCGGGGCCGGGTCATCATCAACGGCACCTCGGCCAGTCCCGAGATCGCCGCGCGGGGGCTCCCGCAGATCGGCTCCGTCACGACCGTGCTGGACATCCGTGAGGATCGCCGTCTTCTCGACCGCATCGCTCTTCCCGGCGTCCCCTGCTTCGTGGGCGGGAACTCCGTCGCCTGCCTCGCGCCGGGCGGCATCGAGGTCCGCGACCTCCGAAGCGGCGCCGTCGAGTCCCGGATCCACCACGAGATGCACTCCAACACCTGGCTCGAGTCCGCGTGCGGCGGGCAGCGGCTCGTCCTGGGGCTCGTCGGTGGCGAGGTGATCGTCTGGGACACCTGGCAGATCCGCTCGCCCTGGACCGCGGCCGCCAACGTCGGCTGGCACACGACCCTCTCCCCGCGAGGTGATCTCTACGCCTGGTCGAACTGGAGCATCGTCCACGTCAGCGACGCCCGCGACGGCCGGCTGCTCTGGGAGTACAACTTCCCGATCCGCGATCTCGTCGCCTTCCGCTTCTCGGACGACAGCCGCTTCCTCGGCGTCGGCGACAACTTCGGAGCCCTCTACGCCTTCGACGCGCGCACCGGCGCGCTTCTCAGCCAGTCGGGACAACGGCGGGACGCGGACGATCCAAGGCGCAAGAAGGGGAAGCTCATCGCGCTCGCCTGGCTTCCCGACGGCGAGACGATGGTCGCCGCCGACGTCTCGGGACGGATCGTCCGCTGGCGCAAGGGCGACGAGAGCTTCCGGGATCTGGTGCGCCTCGACCGCCGCATCACGGCCCTCAGCCCGACGGCCTCCGGAGCGGAACTCCTCGTCGCCCTCGGCCCTCCCCTCGACGGCTCCACGACGGATGGCGGCGCGGCTCTCGTCGACCTCTCGTCCGGCGAGACGAGGTCCCGAGTCACCCACCCGACTCCCGTGACCGCGATCGCCGAGGCCCTCGACCTCGCGGACGGCGGCGCGAGCGGAGGTCGATTCATCCTGACCGGCGACGACGAGGGGCGCATCCAGCTCCGCGAACCGGACTCGCTCGAGACGCGCCGCGAGACCCTGGCTCTCGGCGCGACGATCTACTCCCTCGACTGGGCCTCCGGGATCGACCGGCTTCTCGTCGGTTCGGAATCCGGCCTCTCGGTGATCGACCTCGCCGACGACGCCGAGGTCCTCAACGTCGCGATGACGGGCGTCAGCACGGTGCACCACGTGCCGGAGCGCGATGCGATCGCCTTCGCCGCCCGCATGCCGGGCGCCGCCTTCGGCGCGCTCGAGACGCGCCGCGATCTCGGACTCGACGCTCGACGGCACCTGCAGGCCCGGGTCACGAACATCGTCAGGAGCCTCCTCGACGAGGCGCCGCTCGTCGTGGATGCGAAGGCCGCCCTGCCCCGACTCGACCTCGACCCCGAGATCCGCCGGGAGGTCGAGGCGACCCTCGACCGCACCCGCGAGGCCGCGGCCTGGCTCAACAGCGACGGCTGGAGCCGCGGCCTCAATCCGCGGCTCGCGCCGGAAGTCTACGCGGCGGCGCTCCGCACCTCGCGGCGCGCTTGCGAGCTGGCTCCCACCTCCTGGTCCTTCATCAACACCCGCAACCAGCTCCTCTACCGCTGCGAGCTCTACGAGGAGTGCCTCGCCTCGATCGACGAGGGCGTCGCCCTCTACCAGTCGCGGGGCCGCACCGACATCCACTCGCACGACCGCCTGATCCGCGCCATGGCGCTGGCGAGGCTCGGCCGGGCGGAGGAAGCGCGCCGTGAGTTCCTGCAGTCGCTCGCCGACTGGAACCGCAAGGACGACACCGGCGTCTACCGCGAAGCGCTGGCGCTCATTCCCCTCCCCTCGGAGGATCTGCCGCCGCCGCTGCGTTGACGCGTGACGGCTCGCGAACGCGCGCCGGGACCGCCCCGCAGGTTTTCCGTCAGGCCTCGGGCGACGAACCCTCGAAGCGCACGGTGCCGAACCGATTCTCCGGATCGAAGTGCTGCTTCAGGACGCGGCAGAGCTCGAGCTGCTTCGGGTCGGTGAGCCGGTCGTAGTGCCTCTGGTTGTGCGGGCCGACGCCGTGCTCGGCGCTGAAGCTGCCCTCGAACTCGCGCACGGCCAGGTCGTAGACCCGGGTCTGGATGCGCTCCTTGAAGGCCGCCTCGTCCGCGACGGAGTCCGGCTTCCAGACCAGGTTGAGGTGGGTGCCGCCGTCGCCCCAGTGGCCGAAGTCCGCGACGAGGACCTCGGGCGCCTCCTGCGCCAACCATTCGCGCACCCGATCGGTGAACTCCGCGATGCGCGACCGGGGGACCGAGATGTCGAGCGCGAGCACGCGCCCCTCGTGACGCAGCGACTCGCTGACCTGGTGTCGGATGTGCCAGGCCTCGCGCGGCGGATGCGGCACGACGTCCAGCACGGTCTCGGTGTTCTCGGAGAAGAAGGCCTCGAGGGACTCCACCATGGCGGCCTCGAGATCGAGTCGCGCCTTCGGGAGGGACGACGAGAGCTCGATGAGGGCCGCGTAGGTGAGCTCCTCGGCTCCGAAGGGTCGCTGGATGTTGGCCCCGAACTCGAGGGTCAGCCGGTAGGCGTCCCGCGAGAGGACCTCGTAGGCGCTCAGGAACTCGCCCAGGTCCCGCTCGAGATGACCGAGGAGGGCGATCGTCGTCGCCCCGTCCGCGAGGGCGGCCCAGGCCGTCACCGTCTGACGCGGAAGGGCCGCGAGCGAGAGCCGCGCGCGCGTGACGACGCCGAAGCTGCCCGAGGTCCCGATGAAGAGCTGCTTCCAGTCGAGGCCGCGGTTGTCCTTGCGCAGCCCGGAGAGGTCCGACCAGATCGTGCCGTCCGGCAGGACGACCTCGAGACCCAACACGTGCGCGCGGACCGCGCCGTAGCGGATGAGTCGGGTGCCGCCGGTGTTGGTGGCGATCATGCCCCCGATCTGCGGATCGGCCCCGAGATCGACCGGGAAGAAGAGCCCGTGGTCTTCCAGCGCGGCGTTGAGCTGGTTGAGCGTGACGCCGGCGTCGACGAGGACGCTGCGATTCGCGAGATCGAGCTCGATCCCCGTCGAGAGGCGCTCGAAGGAGAGGACGATCTGCTCGCCGCTGGGATCGGGGTTCGAGGCGCCCACGAGCCCGGTGTTGGCGCCGATGGGCTGGATCCTCTGTCCCGCCGCGGCCGCGATGCGACAGGCGAGCGCGACCTCGTCGCGGTGGCGGGGCTTGATGACGGCCCGGGCGCGACCGTGGCCGTAGCGCCAGCCGTCCTCGTAGGCCCGGCGGTCGGCTTCCTCACGGAAGACGGCTCCCTCTCCGAGCGCCTCGATCAGCGCCGGGATGACGTCATTCGCGGCGGGGTCGCTCACGATTCGCTCGACTTTCGCGAGTCGGTCATCTTGAAGATCCCTTGCGCGTTGCTGGCGTCGAAGGCCAGGTCGAGGCGTCCGTCGGGAAGTCGGTCCCGCGAGATGAACTCGATGAAGGACCCGGGCACCGTCCGGATGGTGATGCCCTCGGCGCAGCGGAAGAGGCGCTCGACCATCCCCGCGCGCATGGCCGTCTGGCGGACGCGTCCGGAGCCGCTGACCTCGACCGTGTCCTTGATGGGACGCCCCCGGCGCCGTTCACCCTCGGCGACCGCCACGACGTCGGCGACGCGATCGGTGATGTGGTTGAAGGTGTGGCCCTCCGTCGAGATCCACGCCATCTCCGCGCTCTCCTGGAGGAAGAGCTCGTACTCCTCGGTCGTGGGCTCGCGGTGGTGCCGGCTGAAGGCGCGCTGCAGCTTCGGCAGGAGGACGCGCGCCTCCTCGAGACCGATCGACCCGCGCTCCTCGAGGGCCTGGAGAGACGCCCGGCTCCGCGGCCCGATCGGATCGACGCTGGTCCGCACCAGGTCGGCGACGCCGCGCTGGAAGGCCGGGCTGAAGTGCTCTGGCTCGAGCTCGGAGACGAAGTACTGCGGGATCGACTCGGGGAAGTCGAGGTGCGTGTAAACGTAGCCGTTCATGCCGAGGCGATCGAGGGGATAGACCTCGGTCTGCTGATAGCCCATCGGCAGGAGGATGCGCTCGACCGCCCGGCGCCCGGCCGGCAAGGCGCCGCTGTCCATCGCCACCGTGCGCATCGCGCCGTGGTCGAAGACGAACTTCCGCTTCCGGAGGTCGCACTCGAGGAGATAGGCCGCGGCGAGCGGCACCCGCTCGCAGAGGTCGATCAGGAACCCCGTCGCCAGGGCCATCGCGACCTGGGCGCGGCTGAGCTCCTGGGGGCTCCCGCCCGCCGGGGGCGTCGAGAGCACTTCGGGGATGAGCTGGACCCGATCCAGGATGTTCCAGCGCTTGGGCCCGACCTGATCCTCGAGAAGCCGGATCAGCGGGGATGAGTTGGTGTCGTTCATGGCGAGAGCTCCGTCGGGCACTCTACGAGGTCCCGGAGCCGCTTCCGTAGGGCAATTCGAGCCCCTTCCGGCGAGTTTTGCCGGTCTCGAGCCCGTCGCCCCCTCCCCCGCGGGTGCGACGCCCGCCCCCCCCGGGACGCGAGACATGCCCCCGGGCTCGGGCGGACCGCCGAGGACACGGCGACTGGTAGCCTCTCGCATCCCCCTTCCTTCGAGAGCTCGAGCCGCCATGCGACGACTCCTCACCGCCTCCTTCGCCGTGATGCTCCTCTGCGCCGTCGTCTCGGCCCAGCGCGGTCCCTTGAAGGTCTACATCCTGGCCGGGCAGTCGAACATGCAGGGCCACGCGAAGGTCGAGACCTTCGACCACATCGGCGACGACCCCGCGACGAAGCCGCTGCTGCGGATGATGCGGACGAAGGACGGCAAGCCGCGGGTCTGCGAGGACGTCTGGATCTCCTATCTGACCGCCGACGGCGACGGCAACGGCGAGGGATTCGGAAAGCTGACGGCGGGCTACGGCGCCCGGCGCCGCGCGGCGGAGGACGGGGGGAAGATCGGGCCCGAGTTCACCTTCGGGCTCTGCCTGGCCGAGGCCTCGAAGGAGCCGATCCTCATCATCAAGTGCGCCTGGGGAGGCAAGTCGCTCCACACCGACTTCCGATCGCCGTCGGCCGGCCCCTACGAGTTCACGAAGCCGCAGCTCGAGCGGCTGACCGCGCAGGGCAAGGACATCGAGGCGGCGAAGGCCGAGAAGGCGAAGGCCACCGGGCACTACTACCGCCTGATGGTCGATCACGTGAAGCACGTGCTCGGCGACATCAAGCGCGTCTACCCGAAGTACCAGAAGTCGCGGGGATTCGAGCTCGCGGGCTTCGTCTGGTTCCAGGGCTTCAACGACCTCGTCGATCGCGACACCTATCCGGATCGCGAGCGACCCGGCGGCTACGACGAGTACAGCCGGTGCCTGACCGCGATGATCGAGGACCTGCGAAAGGACCTCGAGGCGCCGGAGCTGCCCGTGGTCATCGGCGTGATCGGCGTCGAGGGCCCCCTCGAGGGCATGGGCCGGTACCGGTCCGTTCATGAGAATTTCCGCGCGGCGATGGCGGCCCCGGCGGCCCGAAAGGAGTTCAAGGGCCGGGTCGTGGCGGTCGAGACCTCTCCCTTCTGGGACGTCGAGCTGGCGGCGATCCAGGCGAAGCTCGATCAGGTGCGGGACCTCGAGAACCGGCTCCGGCGCAAGGACAAGAACTCCGCCAACGCGGACGGAGAGATGAGCCCGGCCGAGCAGAAGGCCCGGGTCGAGAAGTTCCGCGCCGAGCTCATCACGCCGGCGGAGGACGCCCTCTGGGCCCGCGGCGCCTCGAACGCCGGCTACCACTACCTGGGGAGCGCCAAGACGATGGCGCAGATCGGGCAAGCCTTCGCGAAGGCCTTCCTCGCGATGAAGTAGCGGCTCGATCCACTCGAGTCGTCGCCCGCCCCCCCCCCGGGACCTCCGGCCTCCGGCCGCCCCCGCCCGCGCCGCGGAATTGCCGTAACCGCCGGGCGAGATCGGGAATGAGCCCGTCGAGCCGTGAAACCGCGGCATCCCGTCCGGGGCGTGGCCCCCGGGAGCCGCGGATGTCGTGACCTTCCGCGGGGCCCCGTCGACGCGGGAGCCCCGACCGAGGCTCGCGACGGAGACGCATCGTGAAGATCCTGCATACCCCCCTCGAGCGGCTCCTGGCCCTCGTCGTGGCCGCCTTCCTGGCCGTCGGCGCGAACGCGCAGGACGAGCACTGGTCGCGGCAGTTCAAGAAGCCGGCCTCCACGACGAAGATGGGCCCCGGCACCGGCATGTCGGACGGCAACACGAAGCCGCGCGTCCGCCGGGTCAAGTGGCACGACGGCCGCCTCTGGATGAGCGGCGCCTGGGAGTCGGGCGTCAGCGCCGCCGAACCCGGCAAGAGCCGGCGCAACGAGTACTGGCATCTCTGGACCTACTCCCCCACCGCGGGCTACGAGCCGGTCTGCTGGTTCCACACCACCGACGGCGGCGCCGGCCCCGACGGCCAGATCTTCGACTTCGAATGGCTGCCCGACGGGCGCCTCGTCGTGGCCGGTTCCTTCACCCGCCTCGACAATCCCGGCGGCACGCGCTTCCACCGAGTGAACGCGCTCGCGATCTACGACCCGAACGAGCCCACGGCCGACAAGTGGAAGCCGCTCGGGAACTTCCAGTACAACGGCACCGTCAGCGCGGGCGGCAGCATCGAGGCGATCGCCTACGACCCGAACGGGAACGATCTCTACATCGGCGGCACCTTCGAGGGCATCCGCGGGGTCCACAGCCCGAAGATCCACCGCTACGACTTCGACACCGGCTCCTTCGAGCCCGTCGCGCCCGGCGTCTGGGGACAGAAGGCGCTCGTCCACCGCATCAAGATCGACGCCTCGACGAAGCCCTCGAAGGTCTACGTCGGCGGGAAGTTCCACTACACGGCCGGCGACGGTCAGAACCCCGCCGTCTCCACCGCGACCTCGCGCTACTCGACCGGCTTCGCGATGTATCGTCCCGGAGAGGGCTGGACGACGTTCCCGCTCGCGCAGTCCAAGGAAGACGAGTCCGTCCTCCAGCGCGCGGCCGACTTCATGCACTTCGACAGCGTCAACGTCCTCGACTTCCTCGTCGACGGAGACGAGATCTGGATCGTCGGCGCCTTCTCCGAGGGCAAGGACGGAAAGGAACCGCTCCGCGGCATCGCGCGCTGGGACGCCGACGCCCAGGTCTGGCGCGACCCCACCGGCAAGGGCGGCGTCGGCCGCGAGATCTGGAGCATCGCGAAGGCCGACAACGGCAAGATCTACTGCTCGGGCGCCTTCGGCGGCATGAGCAAGCCCGGCACGAACTTCGACGGCTTCAAGAACGGCGAGGCCGCCAGCATGGCGACCGTCTACGACCCGGCGACGAAGACCTGGAGCTCGCTCGGCACCGGCCTCGCCTCGCTGAGCTTCCCCGAGTGCCGCATGGCCGTGAACGGCAACGACGTCTACTTCGTGGGCGACTTCCACTACTTCGGCGCCGCCAACGACAAGAAGGCCGACTGCGAGTCCTGGCTCATCGCCCGCTGGAACGAGGACGTCGACTTCACCGTGAATCCGGCCGAGGTCGCGGCCGAGCCCGTCCCGAGCCCGCGCGCCCCCATCGAGACCACGCCGCTCGCCACCGGCAACGAGCACTGGTCGCGCGCCTTCCCCGCTCCCGGCCGCCGCAAGCGCCCGGACCAGCCGGCCCACGACGCCACCACGGGAATGGACATCGGCACCGGCACGCCCGACATCCGCGGCCTCGTCGCGCACGAGGGACGCTTCTACTTCGTCGGATCCTGGGCGGCCGTCCCGAACCAGCGCTGGTTCGTGTGGAGCCGCGACGACGAGTCGGGCTGGACGCCGCTCGCCTGGGAGGACCGCGGGAAGAAGACCGGCCCAACCTCGACGCCCGAAGGCGCGAAGATCCGCGACGGCAGGCTCTGGGTCTTCGGTTCGCTCGTCGACTACCAGGGCGTCGCGATCTACGACATCGCGGCGAAGACCTGGAGCAAGCTCGAGGGCACCTTCGCCGGGAAGACCGTGATCGGCAACGCCGTGACCCAGGGCGGCGGCCCGATCAACGACATCGCCTGGGACGACAAGACGGGCGATCTCTACCTGATCGGCTCCTCCGGCCTCGAGCACGCCGGCGCGCCCTACCCGAAGGACGTCGGCCCCGTCATCCGCATCGACAAGGACGGCGTCTACCACCCGATGGGCAAGGGCCTCTACCCCGAGGACCCGAACAAGCCGCGCCTCGTCTTCTCGACCATCCTGCTCGACACGACCCAGGACCCGACCGACATCTACATCGGCGGCACGTTCAACTACTACGGCGGCACGCCGACGAGCAAGGAACGCATGGCCTTCAACGTCGCGAAGTGGGACCACGCGAAGGGAGACTGGGGCCCCCTCGGCGGCGGCGCCCCGCCGGCGGCCATCGACGCCAAGAACTACCCGCAGGGCTACCCGGGCCTCCCCGCCCGCCCCTTCGACACCTTCAGCGGCTTCCTCCGCAGCGACTTCCCCTGGGTGCGCTCCCTCGTCATGGACAAGGAAGGCAACCTCTTCGCCGCCGGCTGCATCGCCGTCGTCGACGACCGCCTGCCCGTCGCCGAGCGGAAGGAGAGCTTCGGCCTCGCCCGCTACGACAAGGCGAGCGACACCTGGCAGCCCTTCAGCGTCCTCGGCGGCACGTCGCGCGACATCCTCGAGATGACCTGGCTCGACGAGGCGCGCACGCGCCTCCTCCTCTCCGGCGCCTTCGAGTACGACAACGCCTGGCGCCCCCTGAACGGCGTCGCGATCCTCGACGTCACCACCGGCGAGATCTCCCCCCTCGGCGGCGGCCTCATGCGCGAGGGCCGCGATCAGGTCGTCGCCCCGATGGTCCACCACACCATCGTCGACGGCGTCTACTACTTCGCCGGCCTCTTCGACCACGCGGGCATCAACGCCAACTCCCGCCTCGAGGCCCCCGTCTCCGCCTCCTGCTTCGCCGCCTGGAACCCCGACGCGAACCTCGACCCCAACGCCAACCTCGTCGTCACCCCCGTCGATCCCATCGTGGGCGGCCCCCGCATCGCCCAGCACAAGGTCACCGTCCGCGCCACCGCCGGCGAGGGCGAGACCCTCACCTGGTACGAGCGCGCCTCGAACGGCCAGTACAACAAGAAGGGCCAGGGCCCGGAGTACAACGCGAGCGTGCGCGCGAAGTCGGGCGACGGCGACCAGTTCGTCTACGTCGCGGTGACGCGCGCCGACGGCGTCGAGGGCGGGAAGGTCCCGGTCCGGATCCCGGTGCGCTGACCACGGGGCGGTGCACCAGAAGCCCTGGAGCGTGCTCGGTAATCCGACGAAGTGCGTTGAAGTCGGGCGATCGCGACGGATCGTGAGGACGCGGACCGTCGTCGCGCGGCCGACGATGACCACAGCGACGTCGAACGTGATCCGCACGCGCCTTGAAGAATCTCCGAGAGGCCCGACGCGTCCTCCCCAGGATCAAAGCCCCAACTGGCATCGAATTGAAAGAGCGCCTGGAACAATCTTGGCCGTGCCAGTGCAGCGCTTGAAGACCTCCACGATCTTGACCCTCTCCGGTGACCGTGGGAACATCCCGGAGCCATGAGCCGGGAATACTGGGAACGTGTCGAGAGCTTTCGCAAGCGCTTCTGGAGAGACGTCCAGGGCGGCGAAGTCCGTGATCGTCGAGAGTATCTCGATGAGTTCCCCGAGTTCGGGGCGGAGATCGACGCCGAGCTGGCCGGACTGTGCGAAACGTTGATGTTCTCCGGCAGCAACTCTGTCGAGAAGTCGTGTTCTCCAGAGCCTGGAGCACATTCCTCACGTGACCAATCTGGCGGACATGCGGGAGCGCCCTGGGAGGGCCGGATCGGCCGCTACGTGCTCGAGGAGGAACTGGGTCGAGGCGGACAGGGTGTCGTCTATCGCGCCCGAGACCTGAAGATCGGTCTTGAGGTCGCGCTCAAAGTTCTTCGGCTCTCGCACGTCATGTCCGTCGAAGCCAAGCTGCGCCTAAAGGGTGAGGCCGAGAAGGCCGCCAAGCTCAATCATCCCAACGTGGCACGAGTCCACGAGTGGGGCGAGGAAGGCGGCTTTGCGTACATCGCGATGGAGTTCGTGCGAGGCGAGACTCTCGCCGTTCACATTCGCGACTCGGTCCGGGCGGCGGAGGCAGACCCTAAGATATCGGAGCTCTTCTCGGCGTCCGAAGGAATCGGGACGTCCGCAGCTCTCTCGACAACACGAGGTCCCGACGGCCCGAACCAGGATCCGCCACCGTCGACCGGAGCCATCTCTCGAGGTGCAATGTTCGAGATCGCGGCTCTGATCGAATCGGCGGCACGCGGCCTTCACGAGGCACACGAACGTGGGCTCGTTCATCGCGACATCAAGCCCGACAACCTCATGGTCACCGAGGATCGGGGGCTAGTCGTTCTGGACTTCGGACTGGCCCGCGACGATGAGGCGGACGGCCCGAGCCTGACCATGACCGGCGACGTACTGGGAACTCCGGCCTACATGTCGCCTGAGCAGCTCGCGGCGAAGCGCGTGCGCGTGGATCGTCGTAGCGATGTCTACTCGCTGGGAGTCACTCTAGTCGAGTGCCTCGTCCTTAGGCGACCGTTCATCGCGCCCTCTCGGGAGGCCCTCTTCCAAGAGATCATCGCCCGCGAGGCGCCGGACGTTCGCCGATTGAATCGAAAGGTCCCCTACGACCTATCGATCATCGTCCAGCACGCGCTCTCGAAACATCCCGATCAGCGATATCAATCGGCGCTGGACCTCGCCGAAGACCTGCGGCGATTCTGCGAGCATCAACCCATCATCGCTCGTCGCGTGGGGCCTTTGACTCGCACCTGGCGATGGGCGCAGAGGAGGCCGGTCACGGCCGGCCTCTTGGCGACGATCTTCCTCGCACTGCTCGCGTTCGCCATCGTCAAGAACAGGGACAGTGAGAGACTCGCTCAACTGAATCGCGAGTTGGAGGCTACGAATCAGCAGCTGGAGGAACGCCGGCGTGAGGCGAGTCGGAGTGTCGAACGCGCCAACGCGAGCGAGCGCCGGGCCACGTCTGAAGCGAGGGCGAAAGCCGACGCCCTCGCGAGTTATCAGCGCATGGCCGATATTCCTCTCCTCGCCAATGCTCGAGCACGGGCCGAGCGATTGTGGCCGGATCACCCCGACCGCGTCTCCGATCTCGAAGCATGGCAGCGGGAATTCGCGCCACTCTTCGAAAGGCTCGAAGGACACAGGAAGGCGCTCGACCTGCTGAGGGCGAGAGCCCTCGAGTACTCGGACGATGATCGTCGGCGCGACGGTTCAGAAGGACTCGCCCGTCTGAGGAGGGCGGAGGCCGCATTGCGAGAGGCGAAGGGTGGCCCGGCGGCTTCGAGGATCGAATCCGACGTCAGAAGACTCAGAGAGGAGATCGGCGCGCGGAAGACCTGGGACTTCGGTTCGAAGCTCGACCTCCAGTTTCAGCACGACAATCTCGCGCGACTCGTCGGCGACCTTCAGGCCTTCACGGACGACGTCACAGGTGTCACGAGGAGTGTCGCTCGCCGAGTCGAGCGATCACAGAGGATCCGAAAGGAGACGCTGGAAGACCACGCCGATCGATGGCGAGCCGCGATCGCGCGAATCGGCGAAAGCGGTCGGTATGGGAAGATGGAGATCCAACCCCAGCTGGGCTTGATACCCCTCGGCCCGGACCCCGAATCCGGCCTTGAGGAGTTTCTCGACTGGCGTACCCACGACCGGGCCGAGCACATCGAGGACATCTCCCGGCGCGAAGGCGATGGCCGCATTACCATGACCTCCCGCCGGGGGCTCATCTTCGTCCTCATTCCGGGTGGCGCATTCTTCATGGGTGCACAGGGCGACCCAACGAAGCCCAACTCGGAGTCGAAGTTCGAGCCCGACGAATCGCCGGTGAGGAAGATCACGCTAGCCCCCTACTTCATGTCGAAGTACGAGATGACCCGGAACCAGTGGGAGCGATTCGACAGGCCGGCGCCCGCCGTGGTCGACGCGGACCCTTTGAGCGCGGCGGAATCCGCCTTGGCCGCCGGATCTTGCCATCCGGTCGCGTACGTGAGCTGGCGCGAATGCACCGAGCGACTTCACCATCTGGGACTCGAACTCCCGACCGAAGCACAGTGGGAGCGGGCGGCACGCGGAGACGACGGGACCTCAGCGATCTGGGCTGGGACTTCGACGCTCGGTGATCTCCACCGCTTCGCCAACATCGCCGGCAAGGAGGCCAGCGAATTCTACCGTCGAGACTTCGAGAAAGACCACATAGACCACCACGAGAAGGCAGCGCCGGTCGGTTCCTACCTGCCGAGTTCGTACGGACTCCACGACATGTCCGGCAACGTTTGGGAGTGGTGCCGCGATAGTCACGAGGACTACGCGCTGGACCCCCGATCGGGTGACGGGCTTCGGACGGGAGACTCGCCACAGCGCATCAACCGAGGCGGAAGCTTCGGAAATCTCGCCCGCCACGCGCGAGTCGCGCTGCGGGGCTGCCCTGACCCTTCCACTCAGATCGCACTCTTTGGAGTGCGCCCCTCTCGCTCTCTCGATTGAACGACTTGAACCGTTCGAAGCGCAGAAGCGGCGCTTCTGCGCAGGGGCCGGATGAAGTGCAGTCCCCATCGTTGGTGCAAGCCTCGCCGCGAGCGGCCCATGTTTGGGATGACAGCGGAAAACGTCGCTGAAGAGGTTCCGGGCGATTTCGAACCGACCTTCGTGCCTACAGCGCCAGGGCGCCCCCACCCGCACTGAATGGGTGGATTTCTCATGGGAATATCACGCCGAGTTCTCGTCTCCTGGGAACCCTGGGCGATTCACTGCTGCGGGGAGGTGAGTCGAACGCTGAACATGTGACTTAGGTCGACTCACACGTAGGCCAGCATCATGTCCACGCCATGCGATGCGGCCGCATCTCGACGCCGGCAAACGAACTCCAGGGCCTAGACGGAATCAATCGCATCGCGGCGCATGAGCAGGGCGGCGACAAGCACGACGGATCGACTCCGTCCCGCGTGACACTGAACAAGGACCGGTGGATGCCGCCGGACGAGGTACTCGAAGGCATTGAGTGCTCGAAGGAACAATCCGGAGTCATTCCCAGGGCCGTCGATGAGGCGAAAGCACTCGATCGTCTCGAATGCCCCGGGAGCCCCAGCTCGTGTTTCGATGAGGCTGCCATCGAGACTGAGAGCCGAGCGTAGTCCCTCCCGGGCGATCAGCGCCTCGTCGCGCGCATCACGATGATTGCCGATGGCGATCGTCTCGGTGATCCAGTCCATCCCTGCCTCCAAGTTCGACACCATAATGAGCGCGCTCCGAACTCGCGCCGGGCCATCGATAGACCGAACAATCTTCGCCGCTGCATCCTGGCCGCCCCACTGAGCGGAACTCGACCTGAGGCAGGAGTTGACAGAACGTCGGGGAAGAACGAAGTCGAAGGCTTCACAATACGCGGTGAAGCCTCGAGTTGCAGCTCGCACGGCATTGAGGACCGAACCATCGCGAGACGTCCATTCCGGGACGCGGCCGTGACGCTCGCGATCGCGAGATCGAGGTACCGCTCTTCGGCTTGACGCCCCACACATGATCGTGAGAACCTCCCATCCTCATGAGCCGAGAGCACTGGGAGAGAGTGGAGGCATTCCGGAAGAGCTTCTGGAATGACGTCCAGATGGACGCCGTCCGGGAGCGATCGGAGTACGTCCGGGACTTTCCCGGCCTCGAGTCAGAGGTCGACGCCGAGCTTGGAAACATCCGCACGCTCCTCGACCCTCGCCGACAGCGACGACCGCACGCCACGCCCCCGCCGACGGGGCGGTCCACCGAAATGCCTTCGCGCCCGCCCAAAGAAGCGGTCGACCGCGAGGGCCGCATCGGTCGCTACGTACTGGAGAAGGAGCTCGGCGGCGGCGGCCAAGGACGAGTCTACCTCGCTCGCGACCCCGAGATCGGCCTCGCGGTCGCCCTCAAGGTCCTCTCCCTCGGCCATGCGATGTCCGTTCAGGCCAGACTGCGATTCAAAGGCGAGGCCGAGAAGGCGGCAAAGCTCAATCACCCAAACATTGCCCGCGTGCACGAGTGGGGTGAAGATCAGGGAGTGCCGTTCATCGCGATGGAGTTCGTGCGCGGCGAGACATTGGCGGCACGCATCCGCCAGTCGGCGCGGACGGCGGAGACGAGCGCCCACGTCTCCGAAGCGAGCCAGGGTGTCGACAAGGAACCCAGCCGCGTCTGCGACTTGATGCATGAAGGAAAGAAGAGGCCTGCGGCACAGGCCTCCCCCTCCTTCACCAGCCCCCCGGACCGCCGGGCGATGCTCGAGATCGCGGAGTTGATCGAGTCGGCAGCGCGCGGCTTGCACGAGGCGCACGAGCACGGCCTCGTCCACCGCGACGTGAAGCCCGCCAACTTCATCGTCACCCCGGATCGCGGCCTCGTTGTCCTCGATTTCGGCTTGGCCCATGATGACTCGGCGGACGGACCGAGCCTTACCTTGACCGGGGACGTCATCGGGACGCCCGCTTACATGTCGCCCGAGCAACTCGCGGCGAAGCGAATCACCGTGGACCGGCGCAGCGACGTCTATTCACTTGGCGTCACCCTCTTCGAGTGCTTGGCGCTTCGACGCCCTTTCGAGGCCGCGTCCCGGGAGGCTCTCTTCCAGGAGATCGTCGCGCGAGAAGCGCCGGATCTCCGCAAGCTCAACCGCAAGGTGCCGGCGGACCTGGCAGTCATCGTCCAACACGCGCTCGAGAAGCACCCCGATCAGCGCTACCAGTCGGCGCATGATATGGCTGAGGACCTGCGGCGTTTTCGCAAGCACGAGCCGATCGTTGCCCGACCGGTGGGATCGATCACGCGGTCCTGGCGCTGGGCGCAGCGCAAGCCGGCGACGGCGGCGCTCCTCGCGACGGTCTTCGTGGCCTTGACGACCATCGCGGTGATCACGAGCCTCAACAGTCGTCGGACGAACAAGCTCAACGAGGAGCTCTCGTCGACGAACATCGAGCTCAAGACGACAAACGAGCGACTAGAGTTGGCCACGAAGGAGGCAGAGGCCAGGACGGAGGAAGCGCTCCGAAACGAGCGGCGTGCCCAAGAGGAGTCCGCAGCGAAGGACGCCGCTCTCCGAGACAAGGCCACGGCGCTGTCCAAGTACGAACGTATGACCGACATCCGTCGCTTGGCGAATGCGCAGGCCGAGGCCGACAGGATGTGGCCAGTTCATCCCGATCTCGTACCGAGTCTGGAGGCCTGGCAAGAAAAGTACGCCCCGCTCTTCGCGCGACTCGCCGATCACCGACGGGCCCTCGACGCTCTCGGCGAGACTGCAGCCCCCAATCACGATGCAGGCCGGGGGCGTATTCTTGGCCCCATGTTCGCCCGCATCGCGAAGCTCGCCGGGGCGCTCGCCGGCCTCCACGAGGAGGTCGCGGCCGAGAGGAGTGCGGAGAAGAAGAATGGCCAGCTCGGTCCCGAACTTCGTGATCGCCTCCTGGCCATTCTGCACGAGACGATTGAGAGCCGGAGCATTCGGAACTTCGAGGATAATGTGGATCGACAGATCGCGCTCGACACACTGGCGACGCTCGTTGCCGATCTCACCGCCTGCACCGCAGACAGGGCGGGGGTCGTAGCGAGCGTCGCCCGGCGCCTCGACCGGTCGAGGCGCATCGAGAAGGAAACGCTCCAGGAACGTGCGGCGCTGTGGCGGGAGACGAGCGCGCGCATCGCCTCGACGCCTCGATATGGAGGATTCTCGCTGAAGCCTCAGCTTGGACTGGTTCCGCTCGGGCCAGACCCCGAATCGGGCCTGGAGGAGTTCCTGGACTGGCGAACCCACGACTGGTCGGAGAACGACGGCGCGCTTCCCGATCGCGGAGCAGACGGTCGAGTCGCGATGACGGAAGCACGAGGGATAGTCTTCGTCTTGATCCCCGGCGGCGCCTTCCTGATGGGGGCGCAAACCGATCCCGGGAAGCCGAACTTCGATCCGGGAGCGACACCCGACGAGTCCCCGGTCCGCGAGGTGGTCCTCTCCCCTTACCTGATTTCAAAGTACGAAATGACCCAGGGGCAGTGGTCACGATTCGATGGGGCCAATCCAGCGCGCTACCCTCCCGGCTTCTTCGTCACGCCGATGAAGAAGCCCGTCGACTTGAGGCATCCGGCCGAGTTCGTGAGCTGGGACGACGCTACACGACGACTTGAGCGCCTGGGGCTTTCGCTGCCGACGGAAGCACAGTGGGAGCGGGCGGCGCGAGCAGACTCGATTCCGGCCACACGTTGGGCAGGAACCTCGGATGTTTCGGAACTCGTGCGCTTCGCCAACATCAACGGTTCAGAGTCGACACTCTTGGGCTTCGGGAATCTGGAGCCAGGTCACGAGGATGAGTGGATCTTCCATGCTCCCGTCGGGTCTTTTGCCGCAAACGGCTTCGGACTCTTCGACACGACGGGCAACGTCTGGGAATGGTGCCGAGACGCCTTCGCTTCCTACAACGTCGATCCCGCGCCTGGAGACGGCCTACGCGACCACGCCTCTCGTGATCGAATTTCACGCGGCGGGAGCTTCTTCGGCCCCGCCATCCTCGCGCGCCTGGCGTACCGCGTATCTGACGTTCCGTCGATCCGAGACGATCTGCTCGGGCTTCGTCCAGCGAGGGGCATCACGACCGAATGACGCCACTTCTTTTCCTCCTTGTGGCCGCCGCCGGCGGCGGAGTGGGACGAGGCGGACGCGAACTGTCATGGACCGGGCATTCAAGGCCACCCCAGTTCGGCCAAGCTGGTCCACCTCGGGACCTCCAGCGCGTCAAGGTCACGGGCGTCACGCTGGAGGAGGCATGAACTCTGGAGAATACTTGCCGAACGTGAAGAAACCGAGGGCTCCGCGACGTGCCCAGAAGGCGCCGCCTACGCGTTCGGTCCTGTCGATCCTCGACTGCCGAGCACCTCTTCGACCGCGCTGATCCGAAAGCAGGACTGGACGTCTCCATCGATTCCGGGGTCGACGAGGAAGTAGTCTATGTCTCGCCACTCGAGCGTCGTGACGTCGACGAAGGTCCGATAGCCGCCGCGGGGGATCTGAAAGCGTGGCAACTCGCGATCGCAAAGAAGGTCGCCTGCGAATCTGGTTTCAACGTTGAAATCGCCGCAAACGACAACCGGAAGCCCTGGAATGGTCTCCCTTGCGACGAAGTCCAGGAGCTGGCGACAACCCCCTCGCGACGAACGATTCAGAGACGAAGGAACGTGAGTGTTGACCAGATCAAACCGACACTCCTCGGCGCCTGCAACGTGAATGAAGCGCTGCATGTGGATCGCATGTGGAGCAGCGCCGATGACGTCATAGAGCTTCGTCGCCTTTCGTCGACTCTGATCGATGCGTACGCGATGCGGCGCAAACAGCATCAGTTCCTGGTCGGATGACGGGAACCTTGTCCCCAGGATCGCACGATACTGACGACGCTCGCACAGGACACGATCCGTGAGTCGTCGACCGCATTCCTGAAGACACACGATGTCGGCGCCCCGTTCAAAGAGGCGAGCGAGAACTTCCATGACGACGTCCTCCCTCTGCTCGCGCGGCAAGAGTGGTGGAGGAGCACGGTCAGGAAACCACATGTCGTTCAGGACATTCCAGGTGACCAGACGAATCGAAGCTCCCTTCATGGTGAGCTCGACGGCAGCGGGAAGGTGATCCGAAGGGACTGGCCAGTCAACCGGAAACTCGTTGAGGAGCTTCATCGGATGGTGGTCCTCTTCGCTTCGGCATGCCCATTCGCTCTTGGCTGACATTCCCCCACCTCTTCGCCAGCGCAATTCGGGTCGCCAACCGAATGGTCGGGCCCTCACTCTGATGAAACTCTCGCCTGATCTGCGCCTCGTCGCCAGGAGAGAAGAAGTTTCGGCGCTCTCCAGAGCGATCGCCTGGATTGTTCCGGCTCTCGGAGATCGCCACCTCAACCCGAATCGACGAGTTGGCCGGCTTCTCAGCGGTCAGACGACGATCGTTACGGTGGGAAGTCGCTGAAGGTCGATGCGAATCCGAATCGAGGTCGCGGACCCACGTCAGCGCTTGATTCCTGATCTCTGCCACTCAAGATGGACCGCGGGCCAGAGTGGGTTCATGAACGGCATCCTGTGCCCGGAACATCCGGGCAAGACTGGCAACTCATCGAGCGAGGTCGCATGGAGCATCCCTTTCATCCCGACATGCGAGAGGCGACCCTTCGGATGGAACAGGTCGAACCGCCGGCGCCGTGGGAGCTCTCGCTTTCGGTCACAATCGGTGGATTGATGGCCGTTGGCTTTGCGACAGGCACAACCCGATTTCTCGTGCTGTCACTACAGGGTCGAGGGCTCTTCGACGGACTCACGGGCGAGCGACTGTCGTGCGATGAGAACCTCAGTGACGAGGACTACGACCCGTTCCGGCTCATCGGTCGTGGCATCGGCCCGATTCGAGGCGAAGAGGTTCGGATGAGCGGCGTCTACGGTGGAGGTCTCACGCGAGTGACGAGCGACGGCTGGTGGGTCGAATCTTGCGGTCTCGAGTGGCCAGAGCAGACGATCATCCTCGCTCGTCCATCAAGCACGGGCGAGGAGTATTTCCGCCTCCGCTCCGAGATCGAGATCGTCGCACTTGGATTCTCGGAGTGCGGACGCTGCCTCGTCATTGCGGGCGACTACGGGAGTCTCTCGATCTACCGTCGACCCTTGGCGTAATTCGGCCGATTCAACGGAACAGACCGTCTCTTCCTGCGGCGCCGTCACGACCAGAGACTCTCTCTGTGCCTTCAACTCCTCCTTAGCCCTACGGGTTAACAGACGGGTCCACCCGATCTTGGGGGGATGTCAGGATCACACGGTCCGACAACGATCGAAGCCACGTCGGCGGAGCTCAATCGATGTCGACAACTTGAGTTGTCCCTGGAGCTGATCGGTTGATCTGCGACCGGAGTTCAAAGAGAAATCCCGCCAGGTCCATCTCGCTAATGTCAACCTCTGGACTGATCTCCTTCCAATGAGCGTCTTGCCAGATTCGCGCCATGTCCCAGACTTCCTCTTCGGCAGACGCGCGGAGGCGAGCCGAGATGTTGCTTCCGAGACGCCACCGCTTTGATCCAATGGCTTCTCCCAAGTCGATAATCGCATTGAGAACCGCAAGACTCGGCACCAAGATCCTCGGCATTGCCATCCATACTCCTTCGCCGAGTTCGATCGCATCTGTCGACAAGTCCATGCCATCAGGAATCGGAGCAATCGCCACACTAACCTTGAACATTCGTTTCTCCTCGCGATGTAATGAATCGCCGCGAGTCTCCCGGCGACCGTTTCTGTTGAGTCAGGTCCCTACGGCCCGCGCCTCCAGCGCCCGATGATACCGTTCTTGGTATTCCTCGGAGGGCATGTTGCCGATGGTGGTGCACAGCCGCCTCGTCCCTTGCCAGTCGCCATGATCATTCCCCCTGCGAATCCATCAGGCGGAGGCACGGAGAAACTCCTCGTCGCCGCGGATGATGCCGAGGAACTTCGCCATGATCTCGGGGGAGAACTCCTGGTCCGAGAGGACCGCGATCTCGGGGTAGGCCGCGCCGACGAGGGCGAAGGTCGCGGCGCGGAGCTCGGCGGGGACGCGGAGGACGGCGTAGCGGCCGGCGTGGGCGGCGGCGGGGACGTGGCGCAGGACGGCGCGGCGGAGCTCCTCGACGTCGTCCGGAGCGAGCGGGCGACCGCTGGCGTGGTCGCGGATCATGTCCTCGAGCGCGGGATCGAACATGTAGTAGTCGAGGCGCTTTCCTTTCACGGCGTAGCGAGAGCAGAGCGCCTTGCGCAGGTGCTGCCGCACGGCCTGGACGACGAGGAGCGGCGTGCGCGACTCCGGGGGCAGGCTGAGACAGGCAAGCGCTTCGAAGATGGCGCGCAGGTCGCGGATGGTCATCTGCTCGCGCAGGAGGGCCTTCAGGATCTCGAAGACGTCCTGCACGGGAAAGAGACTCGGGATGACGGCCTGCACGAGGTCGGCGTGGTGGTCGCGGAGGCGCTCGATGAGTCGCGAGACCTCCTGGAAGGTGACGAACTCCGCCGCGTAGCGGCGCAGGAGGTGCTCGGCGTGGATGAAGACGACCTCGTCCGCGCGACGGAGCGTCTTGCCCGCGGCCTCGCAGGCTTCGCGGGAGGACTCCGGGACCGATGCAACGACGAGCCGGCTCCCCGGGAGCGGCGCCGACTCGAGACCGAGGTCGATTCCCTCGCGCTTCTCGAAGGCCTGGAGGTCGACGAGGGGAGCCAGGACGAGGAGACGATCGGCGCGGAGCTGATCCGTCGTCAGGTGGCCGTCGAAGGCGAAGAAAGCGTAGCAGTTCTCGGGGAGGGCCTGGGCGGTCTTCTTCAGGCTCAGAGAGGGGACCTGGAAGCCCAGCTCCTCGGACAGCCGAACGCGGAGGTCCGCGATCCGGCGGCGCCAGTCGGCCCTGACCTCGACGCGCTCGAGCCCGAAGGCCTCGAAGAGGCCCGCGTGGATCTCGAGCACGAAGGGCGCGGGCTCGAATGAGGCCCGCAGGGCAGGAGCGGCTCCAGGGGCGTCACCACCCTCCCCCTCCAGTTCCGGCTCTCCGGCCGCGGCGATCCCGACGCCCTGCGCCCGCGCCTCGTGCGAGGCGCGACGGAGCTGCCAGACGCCGACGCCGACGCAGAGCATCGCGAGGGTCGCGAAGGGAATGAAGGGAAGGCCGGTCTCCTTCACGAGGAGGCCGCCGAGCGCCATCAGCGTCATGACGGCGCCCGTCAGCAGGAAGGCCACCGGGTGCCGCAGGAGCTGAGCCAGCATGTCCGCGCCGGGGCGGTCGCGCTCGGCCTCCTCTCCCACCGCGACCTTGGTGACGATGAGGCCGGCCGCGACGCTCAGGAGGAGTGCCGGGATCTGAGACACGAGGCCGTCGCCGATGGTGAGGAGGCCGTACGTGTCCAGCGCGGCGGCGGGCGCCATCTTGCGGTCGAGAACACCGATGAGGAGGCCGCCGACGATGTTGACAGCCGATATGAGGATGCCGGCGATGGCGTCTCCCTTCACGAACTTCATGGCGCCGTCCATCGCGCCCGCGATCTTCGTGGCCTTCTTCGCCTTGTCGCGGCGGAGGCGCGTCTCCTCCTCGGTGCTGATCCCGCGACTGAGGTCGCCGTCGATCGCCATCTGCTCGCCGGGCATGGCGTCGAGGGTGAACCGGGCCTCGACCTCGGCCACGCGCTCCGCGCCCTTGGCGATGACGATGAACTGGATGAGGACGAGGATCAGGAAGACGACGGCGCCGACGACGATGTTGCCGCCAGCGACGAACTTCCCGAAGGCCCTGATGATCTGGCCCGCCTCGGCGTCGAGCAGGATGAGCTTCGTCGTCGAGACGTTGAGGCCGAGCCGGAACAACATCGCAAGGATGAGGATCGTCGGCATCGCGGAGAATCGGCTCGCGTTCGAGACGAACAGCGCGATGAACAGCACCGTCGCCGCGAGGGCGATGTTGATGGCGATCAGGAAGTCCGCCAGGGGCTGAGGGATCTTGAAGATCATGATGACGAGGGTCATCACGACGAATCCGGCGAGGGCCACGTCGGCGAGGACGTGGCGGGAGCTCTTCTCGGGTTGCAGCGCGGCCATCACGTTTCCTCCGGGTCGGCGGGAGACTCGGGGCGTCCCGTCCTTCTCCTCCGGAAGCGGATCTCCCCGCCCCCGCGGGACGGCGAAGTCCCGGCCGCGAGGAAAAAGGAGGGGCCCGGACTCTTCGTCCGGGCCCCGATCGAGGCCGTCCCTCCACGCTGGGCCGGGCTGCGGGCGACCGAGAAGTCAGATCAGGCCTCGCGGCGGGACGGATCGGCGATCGTGCGCTCGAGAAGTCGGCCGTCGAGCAGCTCCACCTGGACGGTGAGGTCGGCGGGATAGCGGCGCCCCGGCCGATCGAAACGGAAGTGCTCGCGGTCGCCGTTCGCGAGGCCGCTCGACTCTCCCGCCTCGATCCGCTTCCCTTCGGCGTTCAGGAGGCGGACGGCGGCCACGCCGCCCTTCAATCCGTCGGGGAGGATGATCACGAGCTTCCCGTCCCGCTCCGAGGCGGGCTTGAAGACGAATCCCTCCCCGAGGCGAGCATCCGCGGGAATCCCGGAGGTGCTCTCCGCGCCGCCGGCCGAGGCGGTCGGCGCCGCGCCGGTCGGGCGCGCGGCGGCGAGGGAACGCGCGGCGGGTGCCTCGGCCCCGGCGTCGAACGCGGCGAGACGGGCGTCGACCACCCGGAGCGCCGAGGCGTGAGCCTCCTTCGCGACCGTCGCGTCACCCGGGCCGCCACGACCGTCGAAAAGGGCCTCCGTGTTCTCGTCGAGCTGCGCCGCAGCGAAGGCCGCCGAGTAGAGCCGGTCGCCCGACTCGGCGGTCAGGCTGCCGTCCGCGACGAGCTCCCGCAGCACCTCGATCGCGGCCTCTTCGGCCGACACGGCCGGATCCGCGACGCGGGACGCGAGCCCCTCGAGAAAGGCCTGACCGGCGGCCGGGCTCTCCTCGGAGAGGAGGACGGCGAGCGTCGCCGCGAAGAGTTCCTCCTCGTGGACCTCCCCGGAGGCGTCGGGCTGCAGGATCGCGCCGAGAGCCTGGAAACGTCCGCTCGATGCCCCGTCCTCGGTTGCGAGGTGACGGATCTTTACGGTGTCAGCCGAGTGGAGGGAAGCCTCCACCGCGCTCTCCGAACGCTCCGGCTGGACGAGGGCGGCGAGGCGCGCGGCGGCCTCGTCCAGCGCCAGGGAGGAAGGTGCGGCCGGGCCCGAAGGGATGGCGAGGGCCGGGCCCGTCGGCGCGCTCGAGCGCACGAAGGGCGGCAGGCCGGCCGGGACGGGCGAGGGATTCTGGTTCGTCGGCGTGACGTACATGGGGTGCTCCGGAGTGGGGAGTTCGATTCGGGCGAGTTGAGGCGCCCTCTCCCGAAGGAGAGGGCGCGGTGTGGCGATCAGAGGTTGTTGAGGAGCGCCATGATCAGGTCGTGGCGCTTCTTGGTGGTCTCGAAGGCCAGGGTGAAGGCTCGATCGAGCGCCTGCTGCTTGCGTTGCAGCTTCTGCGCGAGCTCCGA
This sequence comes from Planctomycetota bacterium, assembly GCA_041402125.1. Taxonomy (GTDB): domain Bacteria; phylum Planctomycetota; family DRQF01; genus JAWKSY01. The sequence goes on along the minus strand of JAWKSY010000012.1, from coordinate 28,838 downwards.
GTAGCCGGGGTCCTCGGGAGACATGCGATCGAGCTTCTTCTGCAGGCCCGCGATCTCCATCTCCATCTTCGTGAAGGTGCTTCCGCCGGCGGTCCGGATGCCTCCGATCCGCTCGAGTCGCTGGTCGATCTGCGCCGTGATCGCCTTGACCTCCTCGTCGGACGCGTTCGCGGGGAGGCGATCGTACTGGTCGAACAGACCGTTCAGATCGGCATAAACGTGCTCCGCGTCAGCGTTCACACCGAGTGCGCTGTAGCCGCCCAGGTCGTCGAGGGTGACGAGGAGGTCCCCGGCGAGTTCGGTCTCCTTGCCGTCCGCGTTCACGAAGTGGAGATCGTCGACCTCCGCGCCGGCGCGCAGGACCGTCCCGTCGGCGAAGAGCTGGTCGACGAGGGCCGCGTTGTCGGCGATCGGCCCGAACTGGATCGCGCCGGAGCCATGGACGTTCTCGACGACGATGGCCTGATCGCCCTTCATGATCGCGACCTTGTCCACCCAGGACACGCCGTTCGCGTTGACCTCGGTGGGCGAGATCGTGACCTTCGTCCCGTCGGGCAGGTCGATCGTCAGGTTGTCGTAGTGGAAGTGCGTGGCGTCGCCGTCGCTGGTGTTCAGGTGCGGGTCTCCCCAGGCCTTCACCCAGGTGTTGGTGTCCTTGTCGAAGATCTTGACCTCATCCTTCACGATCGTGACGTCGTAACGCCCGGTGTCGATCGTGTTCCCGTTCCTCTTCAGGGCGTCGTTCCGCGTGCTCTCCGCGAGCTGCGGGGCCCCGACTCCGGCCGCCCGGTGGAAGCGGCTGTTCATGTTGCTGGCGTTGACGGCAGTCATCCTTCCGATCTCCTTTTCGCTCGCGACCTCGTCCGGGCCGCTCCGCTCCATCGCGTGGGGGAAGCCCCTCCGGGGCTCGCTCACGCCGGGTTATCGCCGGCGACGCAGTCCCGTTGCGGGCCTTTCCCGACCTTCGCCGGGGTTCGCCCAGGCGACCGTCTCGCCCCGCCCTTCCGCGATCTCTCGCACCCAGTCGAGGGCGATCGCGACCGCCTGGTAGAGCTCCGGAGGGACCTCGTCGTCCACCTCGAGCTCGAAGAGAGCGCGGGCAAGGCCGACGTCGCGACGTACGGGGATCTCCGCGCGCTCGGCCACGCTCCGCAGACGGAGCGCCATGCCCTCCCGCCCCTTCGCCACGAGGCGCGGCGCCCCTTCCTCTCCGTCGTAGGCGAGCGCACAGGCGAAGTGAATCGGGTTCACGATAACGACGTCGGCCTCCTCGCGGACGCGAGCCTCGTCGCAACGGGCCGCGAGCTCCTGCTGCATGCGACGGCGCTCCCCCTTCTGCTCAGGCGAGCCCTCCTGATCCCGGTACTCGCGCTTCACCTCGTCGCGGGTCATGCGCTGGTCGCGGCCATGCCGCCAGCGCTGGTACGCGAGATCGGCGAGACCGAGCGCCACCATGGCGAGGATGATCTTCAGGAGAAGTTCGCCGAGGACGGAACCGATGACCGCGGTGCCGCCCCACACGTCGTCGCCCGATGCGCGGACGACGTCGCGCGCCCGAGATCGGAGCACGGCGTGGGCCACGCCGGCGATCGCCACGAACTTCACCGTGGTCCGGGCGAGCTCGGCCCAGGAACGGCCGCTGAAGAACATCTTCTTCAGGCCCGCGGCGGGGTTCATCCGCTCCGGTTTCGGAACCATCGATTCGAAGGTGAGGAGCGGCCCCACCTGCAGCATGGGCCCCGCGAGCGCCGCGAGCACGAGCACCGACGCGAATGGAAGGAGCGTCTCGGCCAGACCGACCCACGCGCCGATCAGTGCCTCCATCGCAGGGCCGGCGAGAGGTTCCTCGGCCGAGGCCCCCCCCAGTCCGACGTCGAAGAGCCTTTCGAACGCGGCGACGTGGCGGTCGTGCCGGATGATCGTCATCGCGATCGCCGCGAGCAGGACGAGCGTGCCAGAGAGATCGCGGCTCTGCGCGACCTCGCCGCGGCGACGCGCTTCGCGCTTCTTCCTCGGGGTGGCTTCCTCGGTGCGCTCGGCGGACGAGTCGCTCATCTCAGGCTCCGATCAGCGCGCGGACCGCATGAAGGGCCTCGCGCAGGAGACGCGGGACGAAGTCGTGGAGGGCCAGGAAGAGGATGGTCAGTCCCAGCGATCCCTTGATCGCGAGCCCCACGAAGTAGGCCTGGATCTGGGGCGCGGCCTTCGCCAGGAGCGCGAGGACCGCGTCGACGAGGAAGAGCCCGCCGATCACCGGAACGGCGGCGCTCACCGCGACCTCGAAGAGCCTTCCGACCGCGGCGAGGAGATCGCCGGGGGCGAGGCGCGAGAGAAAGCCGCCCATGTCGAGAGACTCGACCGGCTGGAGTGCGAAGGACCCCGACAGGGCTCCGAGCACGAGGCCGTGCCCCCCGGCGAGGAGGAAGAGGACGACGAGAATCTGGCGCGTGAAGAGCTCGATCACCACCGATTGCTGCTGGGAGCTCGGGTCCATGATGGTCGCGATCATCGCGCCGCGCGCCATGTCGACGAAGCCGCCCGCCGCGCCCAGCAGGTCGAAGGCGAGCCGGACGAGCACGGCGAGGACGCTGCCGATCAGGAGCTCCTTGGCGGCCAGGACGACGAGGGGCGCGGCGAGCGCCGGTGCCTCCCCCACCGGAACGGGCGGTCGGAGCGCCAGCGCCAGGACGACCGCGATCATCGTGAGGACTCGCCGCGGTACGAGTCCGCCCCCGAAGAGCGGACTGACCGCGACGAGCGGCACGATACGCAACAGGGTCAGCCCGGTGGGACGGAGCTCCCAGCGGTGCGTCCAGTCCAGGATCTCCGCGGCGAGATCGTTCACCTCAGGACCCCGTCTTCTCGATCTGGGAGAGCAGTTCCGTCGCGTAGTCGCTGATCTTCAGGAAGAGCTGGGCGCCCATCACCTTCAGGACGAGGAAGACGGCGATGATCTTCGGCACGACGGCGAGCGTCTGCTCCTGCACCTGGGTCGCCGCCTGGAAGATCGAGACCAGGAGGCCCACGGAGACGGCGGTGAGGACCGCGGGAAGGCTGAGCTCGATCGCGATCTCGAGGGCCCGCCCTGCGAAGTCGAGAATGTCGTCGGATGCCATGGCGATCTCTCCTCAGTAGGTCCGGATCACGCCGGTGATGACGCGCTCCCAGCCGTCGGCCTGCACGAAGAGCGCGATCTTGATCGGCAGGGAGACCGTCACCGGCGCCAGCATGTGCATGCCGAGGGCGAGGAGGACGTTGCTCACCACGAGATCGACGGCGAGGAAGCACAGGAAGATCAGCAGTCCCGCCTTGAACGCAGCGGTGAGCTCGGAGAGCAGGAAGGCCGGCAGGAGGACCCGCAGCGTCCGGGCCCGCGGGTCGAGCTCTGCCGCCGGCCCGCTCGCTCCCTCCCGCGCGAGCGCTTCGAAGAGGTCGAGGTTTCGGGCGCTCGCGTGATCCTCCAGGAAGGCGCGGATCGGCTCGTGGATTGCCTCGATCTGAGCCTCGCGGTCGTCGCCCGCGGCCTGCCAGCGCGACCATCCGTCCTCGAAGACCGGCGACATGATGTGCACGGTGAGGATCAGGGCGATCCCGGTGAGGACGGAGTTCGGGGGATCTGCTGGAGGCCGAGGGCCTGTCGCAGGAGTCCGCCGACCACGAGGAGCCGGATGAAGGGCGTCGCCGTCGCGAGGAGGAAGGGCGCCAGGCCCATCACCGCGAGCAGGAGCACCATGTTGCGGACGTCGAAGTCCGTCTCGAGCAGTATCGTCATCGCCTTGCCTCCTCCATCTCCTCTCCCAGCGGATCCGGATTCTCCTCCGGGACGAGACCGAGATCGGTCAGGCCCTGTTCCGAGCTCCCGATCATGCGTGTTCGACCGCCGACACGGACGAGCAGCAGCTCGCGGCGTGGTCCCACGCGGAGTCGCTCGCGGAGTTCGAGGCGTCGCGGGGTCCCGGATCGCGAGAGCGCTCCCGCGCGACTCCTCATCCACCCCAGGACAAGCAGACCCATCATGACGAGAGCGCCGTTTAACCAGGTCCCTTCGACGTCCGGGAGGCCGGCGCCGGAGGGAAGGATCGCCGAGATGAAGGCCGCGAGCGGCAGCGCCACGGCGAGCCCGACGAGGAGTCCGCGACCGTCGACACGGACCGGGACCTTGCGAGCGGAGAGCTTCACGACGAGACCTCCGGGGATTCGAGAAGCAGGACCGCAATCGAGCCGCGCGCGTCGCGAACGAGTTCGCCGGGGAGTTCGATTCCGTCGGGACGGAGCACGCGGACGGGCGCCGCGGACGGCTTCTCGAGGCGGAGACGCGCGCCGTCCCCCGGTGCGCGCGGCTCGCGTCCGGCGCCGAGGAAGACGAGGACCTCGCCCTTCTCGGCCGGGCGAGCCGTTCCCGCCCGGGCGGAGAGGTCGAGGTGCAGGGTGAGAGAACGCGGCTCGTCACGGAGTTCCGTCACCGGCCCGAGATCGCGGCCGTCCGCCGTCCACACCCGCGCCTCTCCGACGAGCTCCTCGAGCTCCTCGACCTCGAGGAGCAGGAGCGCCCCGGGAGCGAGGAGGGAGAGTTCCGCCGACTCGAGCGCGACGCGCGTGAGAAGAATGGCGACCGCGTGTTCGGGGTTCGACCGACCCGCCGGGAAGCTCGGACGCCGCCAGATTGCGGCGCGCTCGCCCTCGATCCTGAGGTGTATCTCGAGCGGCGCGCCGTCGAATCGGAAGCGAAGCGCGAGGTCGAGGTCCGCCTCGTCGATCGCGTGGTCGAGAGCACCCAGTTCGATGATGGGGCCCGAGTCGGTCACCCCATCCGACGAGGCCGGCGTCCGGAGCGCGTCACCATCACCGAACTCGAGGATCTCGATCGGCGGTCCCGCCGGACCGGTCAGGCGATCGAGGACCTCGAGGGCGAGGTACTCGAGCATGCCGCACTCGACCTCTCCCGGCTCGCCGCAGCCGCGGAGGTTGCCGGCCCCGCGCATGAGGGCGTCGAGGAGCCGACGTGCCGCCCTGGTGTCGAGCTCGATGCGGAGGCGGTCCGGCCCCACCGCAAGAGCGACCGTGAATCGTGCGCGTTCGTCGACGGCCGGCCGGAAGGCGGTCTCGATGCCGACGAAGCGACAGGAGACGCCGAGGACGGTGGCGAGCGCGGCCGCGCCGCGCTGCGCCGCGAGGGCGATGGCCCGGCGACCGGGCGGCGCGAGCACCTCGCGCTCGTCCTCGACGCCGGCGCAGGCCGGAGCCGTCGCCTCTCCTTCCGGGGACTCCTCGGTGACCGGGAGCATCTCGGTCTTCTCGAGCATGATCGACCTCCTCGCGGTGCCCGCGAAGAGTGCGGGCTCCACGGAGAGGAGCGGATCCGGGGCGCCCGCCGGGACGAAAGAAAAGCGGGGAGCCCCGAAGGACTCCCCGCTCGAGATCAGATCCGCATCGGTCCCGAGGTCAGCGACGGAAGACCTCGAAGATCACGAGGTCGATCTCCTGCGCCTCGTCCAGGTCCGTGTCGTTCGGCCAGCGGAAGCTCGCCTGGAGGACACCGGTTCCCGAGTAGTCGGCCACGAAGCCCCAGGTCCAGGGCGCCTCGCCGAAGGGCGTGAAGGCCTTGGATCCGGCCGGACCACTCATCCCCAGGAAGACGGGGTTCTCCCGGGCGGCCGCGACGACGACGTAGAGCCCCCGGTTGACGCGATCCCGCCAGACCTCGGACCGCGCCCGGGGTCCGAACTTCACGACGTCTTCGTGGACGCGCTTCACCTCGAACTTCGAGGGGTCGAGACCGAGGGCCGGCAGGACGGCATCCTCGTAGGCGGCCATCACGCCGGGGCGACCCTCGCGGAAGCGCTCCAGGAGACGCTTGCGCCAGCCCGCCACGCGATCCTCGTGGATCTCCTTCGCCTTGCCGGTCAGGAGCTCGCGCAGGCAGTCGACGCGCTGGGCGTAGGTGTTGTTGCCCATGATCCGCCCACGCGCCGCCATCGCGATCGCGTCGCCGGAGTTGAGTAGGGCCACGACCTTCCCCTCCGCGTTGAAGATCGGGCTGCCGCTCGCGCCGCCGTCTCCCTTCAGGTCGACGGTGAGGAGCATCCGCTCCTCCTCCTTGCCCGGCGAGAGGAAGAAGTCCTGGATCTTGCTCAGGCGCCCGCTGCGGAAGGTCGTCTGCGGACGTCCGCGCTCGAAGCCGCCGCCGGTCGCGTTCTCGGTCGGGAAACCCTGGAAGCCGAGCTCTTCCGCCGTCTCGAGGTCCGCGAGGTCGGCGTCGCCGGCGAGCTCCAGGGGGAAACCCAGCTTCTTCCGGTCCTTCTCGGCGATCTTCATGAGGGCGACGTCCCAGGCCGGAGGGGTGTCGAAGAAGCCCTGCCCCGGCGTGAAGGGCAGCATCTCCCTGACGATCCGGCTCCAGTCACGGTAGCCGGGATGGATCTCGACCGACTCGATCTCGAGCTCGATCACGTCCTCTCCCTGGACCCGACGGACGATGAGCCGCTCGCCCCCACCCGGCGCGAGTTCCTCGAATTCCACGGCGACGTGCGCGTTCGTCGCGAGGACCCCGTCGTCGACGTGCCAGGCCGTGCCGGCGCCGGGCTTGTCGATCCAGCGGCCCTCCGCGCGACGCTGGGAGGTCACGAAGTAGATGGACTCGTTGCTGCGACGCGCCGCGTCCTCGAGTCGCGGCCCGGCCTCGGCGACGGCGCCGCCGTCCGGCCAGGCGACGAAGAGGACGAGGGCGGCCACGACGCCGATGGCGGCCGCGAACCGCTTCGTGCGACGGCGCTCCCCGGCGACCGTCGATTGCACGACGCGCATCAGCGTCTGTTGTCCGATCCCGCCGCCCGGGCGCCGCTCGGGCGCGGCCGCCGGAACCGGGGCCGGTCGAGCGGCGGGAGTGGCGGTCGGACGCGGCGGGGCGAGCATGGTCGCTCCCGCCGCGGGAAGCGCCAGGTCCGGCTCTCCGGCGAGGCTGACGCGGAGCTGGGGACCGCCGACGCCGAGCTCGACGAGGTCGCCCGGGAGCAGCGCTCTCTCCCCGGTGACGCGCTGCCCCGCGATCCAGGTCCCGTTGCGGGATCCCAGATCGCGCAGGACGAGGTCGGCCCCGCGGCGCCGGATCTCGACGTGTCGGCCGGAGACGAGCCGGTCGTGCTGGACGTCGAAGACGATGTCGTTTCCGGCGGCCCGACCGACGGTCACGACCTCGCCATCGAAGGTGCGGGACGTTCCGGCGAGGCTGGACGCCCCCGTGTGCTCGATGCAGATGCTCATGACGGATCCTCCTGTCCCGGGGCTCATCCTCGACGGATGCGCTCCCCTACCCTTCACTGCCCTTCCGGAACGACCGCGATCGCCGTGATCTCGGCCCGGATCCGGGTAACCTTGTCTGCCGCGCGGCGCGCCGCCTGCCAGGCCGGATCGGTGGTCGCACCGACGGCCGGTTCGGCGAGCAAGGACTCGCCGAGCCGCTCCTCCAGCTCGGGCCAGGCCGCGGCGATCCGCGACCGCGCCACCTCCCGGCGGCGATCCGCGTCCGCGGCTTCCGCGGCGACCATGCGCCGGCGCTCGTCGAGCTCGGCGAGTTCGTCCTCCAGACGGGCGAGTCCGGCCCGGGCCTCGAGCGCGAGCGTCTCGGCCTCCTCCTCCGCGGCGAGCCTCTCGGCCCGCGCCTCCAGGTTCGCGAGCGCGTCCTCGGCCCCGGCCTCGAACTCCTCGGCCGCGGCCCGGAGGGCCTCGGCGAGCTCGCGCCGCGCGGCGAGGTAGGCGGCCGCGTCGGCCGGAAGCGAGAAAGCCTCGGCCCCCGCCTCGCGGCGCAGCGCGTCCAGTCGATCGCGGATGTCCGCCGTCCGATCGGCGAGATCGGCCTCGGTCGCGGCCCGCGCCGAGGCGGCGGACTCGAGATTCCCCTCGAGGGTCTCCGTCTCGGCCCGGGCCGCCGCGACGGCGCGCGTCACGTCCTCGCGCCGCGACTCGATCTCCCGGAGGGTTCCCTCGCGCTCGGAGCGGTCATCGCGCTCCTGCTGCTCGAGACGCGCCTCCTCCTCCACCCGGTGCCGCACCTCGGCCGCCGGTCCCTCCGTATCGACCGCGATCCAGTCCCGGGTCCGCGCCGTCGCACCGAGGACGCGACACGCGGTGCGGTAGTCGCTGACGGCCAGCACGAGCGCATCGTCCAGTTCACGCTGGCGCTCCCGACGCTGGCGACGCTCACGCATCTGGCGAACGCCGTCCTTCATCGCGCCCCAGAGTCCACCGGCGGCGCCGAAGGCCGCGCCCGCGGCGGCGGCGGCCCCGTGAGTGCTCACCGCCTGGTGAACCGTCGGGAGGTCGGGGTCGGGTCCCGGCCCGTCGGTCGCCAGCGGCGCCGGCGAGTACGGACTCAGTTCGATCGTCACGCCGCCGTCGGTGCCCGCGTACTCCGGGGCGCAACCGAGGCTGAGGATCGACCGCGCGTGGACGATGACCGTCCCGCGGATGCGCTGGCCGTCGAGGAAGGTGCCGTTCGTCGAGTCGAGATCGGTGATCCGGAGCACACCTTCGCGAAACTCGATCCGCGCGTGACGCCCGCTGACCAGCCGATCGATCTGTGCGTCGAACGAGACGTCGCATTCCGGCGAGCGCCCGAAGATCCGGGACTCGTTCGTCATCCGCATCGACTCCCCGGCGCGACTGCCGTCGGAGATCCGGAGGGCGAGGTGCGGAAACTGGCCGGTCGGGTAGACGGCTTCCGCGGGGAGTCCCGCGATCGTCTCGAGAACGGTGGCCGGTTCGTCCGGAGTCGGATCTCCGGGCACGGAGATCTCCGCCGTGGGGTACGGGACCGGGGCGCTCGAGGTCGTCGTGTCCTTCATCGCAGCATCCTCCTGCTGCGACCCGAGCGGGTCCCGGATGGTCGCCGGGACGCCCGGAGTGGAAATTCGGCCGGATTTCCGGGCTGAAAATTCTCTCGCGGGGCCGTCCCGCCCGACGCAACGGCCCCGCTCGGTCGAGGGAGAACCCGCGGGAGGGTTCACCGAAGGAGCAGATCGGAAGAGGAGATCTCCGATGGGACAGGAGCTGTTGAACGACCGGATCCTCGACCGGGTCCCGGTGATCGCGGGCCACAAGGTCCTGGAGCCCTGCGTGCTCCTGGCCCGGCTGGGAAAGGGCGGCATGGGCGTCGTCTACCGGGCCCGCCACCTCAACCTCGGGATCGACGTCGCTCTCAAGTGTCTGAACGCGGCCGCCGCTTCGGGCAGCGACGAGTTCGAGGCGCGCATGCGGCGCGAGGCCCGCCTGGCGGCCGAGCTGAGCCACCAGAATCTCATCCGCGTCTTCGACGTGGGCGTCCGTCACGGGGTCCCCCACATCGTGATGGAGCTGGTCGCGGGCGAGACGCTCACACAACGCGTCCGTCGCCGCGGTGCACTTCCTCCGCGAGAGGTCATCACGATCATCGCGCAGGCGGCGCGCGGTCTCGGAGCCGCTCACGCCGCCGAGGCCTGCCACCGCGACGTGAAGCCGGACAACCTCATGATCTCGCGCAAGGGCGTGGTCAAGGTCGCGGACCTGGGCCTCGCGAAGGCCGCGAACTGCCGCGAGTCCTTCGCGACGAGCACCGGGCTCGCCTTCGGGACGCCGCAGTACATGCCGCCGGAGCAGTTCGAGGACGCGTCCTCCGTCGACGCGCGCGCCGACGTCTACGCCCTGGGCGCGACGGCCTTCTACGCGCTGACCGGCCACCACGGGATCGAGGGGGACTCCCTGACCGAGATCATGCGCCAGATCTGTCTCACCGGCTTCCCCCGCACGCTCGACGCCGGTCTGATCGCCGATCCCGAGCTCGCACGGCTCATCGACCGCGCGACCGCGACTTCACGCGCCGAACGCCCGCGCGACGGAAACGCCTTCGCGGCCGAGCTCGACGCCTGGCTCGCCCGACACGGCGGCCCGGTCCCCCTCGATGAATCGGACGCGACCGTTCGGGCGGAGGACGTCGCCGCCCCGCCGGCGGAGATCTTCCAGGAGATCGCCCGGCGCCTGGCCGAGGGAGGCGTCCGGGACGAGCCCTACCTCGCGACCGAGCCCCAGCTCCGCAACCTCGAGACCCCGCCCGTGGGCCCCGTCGCGGTCGCATCGACCGGACGCCGCGGACGCGGTCTCCTCGCGGCCGGCATCGTCGGACTCGTTCTCGCCGGCGGCGGCCTCGCGGCCTCCCGCGTGCTCGCCGATCCGGGTCCCGAGGGTCCCGTGACCGCGGCGAAGGTCGCCGCGGCGCCCGATCCCGAGCCGGAGAAGCGACCGGGTCGTGCGGCGGACGATGACGGGACGCCGGACTTCTCTCCGCCCGGACCTCCGGTCGGACCGGAAGCCGAGGAGGGAGTGGGACATCAACCGAAGGACGAGGACACGAGGGTCTCCCCGTCGGAAGTGCGGGACCGGGACTGGGCCGCTCTCTCCAACGAGAGCCTGGAGGGTGACCTCGAGGGACTCGCGGTGCGTCTCCGCGACTTCCTCGATCGCCACCCGGATCACGGCCCCGCCCGGCAGCGACTCGGCCGCGTCGAGTTCCTGCGGACCAGCTCGGCCGCGAACGCCGGGCAGATCCTGCGCGCGCTCGACGCGACGCGACGCTTCGAGTCGGACTTCCCCGACGCCGGCTTCGGCGAGCTCCGGAGCGGACTGACGACCCGGCTGCGCGACGAGGTTGCCGCGACGATCGACTTCGAGGATCCGCGGATCCCCCTCGAGACCGTCGTTCTCTCCGACTCGGAGGTCATCCTGCGGGGCCGCTTCGCGCACGAGGCGGCGGTCGAGCTCCGCTGCTCCCGGGGCGCCGCCCGGCTCGAGGACGGTGGCTTCGAGATCCGGATCCCGGATTTCCCCGACGGGGAGAACGAGGTGAAGATCACCTTCGTGGCGCGCCACGACGTCGAGATCGAGATCACGGTCAAGGTCCGGATCGTGACCCAAGCGCCGCGCATCGATCGCGTCGTCGCCCTCTGCGGCACGAGGACGGTGCTCCCCGGCGGGGCGGAGCTTCTCGATCTCGGCGGGACCATCGTCGTCGAGGGCGAGGTCGCGAACGTGAACGGCGGGAGCCTTCGCGTCGCCGGCCGTCGGGTGGAGACGGACGCCTCCGGGCACTTCCGACTCGATCTCGGCGCGCTCGAGGAGCGCGAGCACGAGATCCGCGTCGTGGCCGTGAACGCGCTCGGAGCCGAGGTGGCTGAGACGCTTCGCTTCCGTGTCGACCGGACGGCACCGTACCTCCTCGTCGACTCGCCGGCGCTCGATCGAGCGACGCGCGACGCGAGCGTCCCGGTGAACATCCGGGTGCGGGACGCGGGACGGATCAGCGAGATCCGCGTCGACGGTCGTCCCATCGGTTTCGAGGCCGACGGCGCCGGCGCCTGGCGCGCCCGGGCCGACGTCTTCCTGCGACGGGAGGGTCGCAACAACGTCGAGATCGTGGCCTTCGACGCCGCCGGCAACACCTCCCGCTCGATGGTCTCCTTCACGCGCGATTCCATCGCGCCCCAGGCGTCGCTCGCGCCGCGCGTCCGGCGCCAGGTCCAGGCGGGTCGCCGTCTCGACGTCATCCTCGAGAACGTCTCGCCGGACGTCGTCGCGGTGCGCGTCAACGGCCAGGATGTCGGCAACCCGCGCGATCGCGCGGGCCGCCTCACCATCCCCTTCGTCACGCCCGAGGTGCGTCCCGGGAACGGCCGCCTCGCGATCACCGTCGAATTGAAGGACGCCGCGGGCAACGTCGGCGTCCTCCGGTTCGAGGTCGAGCTGACGCCCAGTGCCGCGGAGAAGCAGGAGATGGAGCGCGCGCGAAAGGCTCAGAAGGAGGCCGGTCGCGCGGCCGGATCGGTCACGGAGGGAATCATCGAGTTGATCGAGGGCAAGAAGAAGAAGCGGGCCAAGGGCGCGAGCAAGGTCGTTCGGGGGGTGGGAGGACTGCTGGGAGGAGACTGATCTCGCCACCCGGCAGGGGAAGGAACGAGGGGCGGCGTCGGTGATCCGGCGCCGCCCCTCATTTTCGCGTGTCGATCAAGATATGCGAGCTCGGAAACGCAGAGACGCCGACGAGGCCCCCGCCGACCTCAGAGCAACTCGTCGGGTTCCAGCCCTTCGGCCTCGAGGAGGTCCCGCCAGATCTTCTTCGCCCGGTTCTTCTGCCGGCGCAGCACGTCCACCGAGACGCCCCGTTCCTCGGCCACCTCCCGTGACTCCCGTCCCTCGACGACGAGGAGGACGAGGACCTCGCGGTAGAGCGTCCCCAGTTCGGGTCGCTCCAGCGTGTCGCGGACGCGCGAGACGTAGTCGCGCCCACCGACCTCCGTCACGGGGCCGGCGTGGTCGTCGGACATCCGCGAGATTGGCGAATGGCCGCTCTCGTCGGAGGGACCGTCGTACCCGGCATCGGCACCCTTGCGCGTGTCCATCTTGCGACGCGTGTCGATGACGTGCTCGCGGACCTTCTTGCAGAGCCAGCGGAAGAAGCTGCCCCGCCCTCGCCACTCGAAGGTCCCGGTGAAGCGCAGGACCTTCAGGAAGACCTCCTGGACGACGTCCTCCGCGGTCGTGTAGCCGCGGAGCGAGGGTCCGATCTGCAGGTCGGCGAAGAGAACCAGCCGCCGCTGATAGCGCTCGGTGAGCTTCTCCCAGAGTTCGTTGACGCTCATCTCCCCGGCGCGGTCGAAGATGTATTTCGAGGTCCCGTCGAAGCTGTCGTCTCCCCCGCGAAACTCGGGGATCTGGGAGTGCTGGCTGAAGAGATCGCGATCTTCGGATCGGCCGGCCTCGCCGGAACCGCTCGCGCGGCCTCGGTCTCGCTCCTCGCCCATGGCGGGTTCTCCTCTCCTCGGCACCGACCCGGCAAACGGGCGCGTCGAACGGGATTATCGAAGGGAGCCGCGAAGGCCGTCAAGCGGCCAGTCCGACCGGACGTCATTCAATTGGAAACTCGCAGCTCATTGAATTGACCTCCGGTCATTTCCTCTGAGCCGTCGCATAGGCCGACACAAGGGCCAACAGGATCGCGAAGCATCCGAAGCCCCCGGCCGCTTGCTTCCATCCAACCAGAAAACACAGGACCCCGATGACTCCAAAGAACCAGAAGGCGTCGGCTGACAGCTGGGCTTCTCTCTTCAACGTCGCGTCAGACCTGGGCGGGATCACGGCCTGACCCGAAGGCTCCTGGTCATCCTCGAGGTCCAGGTGTCGCCTGACATCCTCCCCGGCCACTTGCCGGACTTCGTCCAACCATTGAGAGAATCCCTCGAGTCCGAGCCTCACGGCGATCCTGGTCATAGCGTCAGCTGTTCCCTCTCGAACTTGGCGGTTCGCGTGATTCCATGCTTCGAGGTGCCACGACTCAACGGGATAGGGGGATTTCTCGGGCTCCACGTTCCTTCCTCCTGAGTCCCGGAGGGTACACGGCCCAAGGTCACGTTGCCCGTGGAATCGTCGATGCCATGAGGAATCGAGGCCGTCGGGTTGCGACACCGGAGCAGTGGGCTCAGGTGATCGGCGCCGTGACGAGGACCAGGCCCCGCTCGGAGAAGCGTCGACGGAGGTCTCGGAGATCCTCGGGACCGATCTCCCCCTTCCCGTCGACCGCGAGCTCGATGCGGCCCCCGCCGAGCGAACGGATCCGCAGATGCGCCGAGCCGAAACGCTTGCGATCCAGCCCCATCCGGAACTCCGCACCTGCGCCGCGATCGCGCAGGTAGACCGCGTAGTCCACGAGGCCGGCGTAGAGGGCCGGATCGATCCGGGGGGCCGTGAGGCCCTGCCCCTCGCCTGACGGGGGCGGAGACGACTCCGGCGGCGCACCCTGGGAGCCCGCCCCCTCTCCGCCGACGAGGTTCGGGTCCGGCGCCGGGGCGTCGGCATTCGCGCCACGGGGCGCGGATTCGTCCTCGGGGCGCTCACGCTCCCGGATCTCGAGCTCGTCCTCTACACGATCGGCCGGCTCTCGACTCCCCTCCGCGGTCCTCGGGGGAGCGCCGGGGTCCGATCCCCGGGAGTCTCCGCCCCGCGAGATCCATTGGAGCCGGGCGATGGGGACGCGTTCGGTCGCGACGGACCTCGCGCTCTCCGCCTCCGCGATGCGCGCGTCGCCCTCCTCCGGCACTTCGGTCGCTTCGCTCTGCCGCAGAAGACGGGCGTGCCTCGAGGTCGCGGGACCCTCGGCCGGACGCCTCTGGCCAGGAGCGAGACCGGGCTCGCGATGCAGCCCTCCCTCGAGGCGGACCCGACCATCGGAGGTCGCAAGACGACGTGTCTCCAGAGCCTCCCGGAAGTCACGCCCCTCGCGGCTCCTCGACTCCGCCGAGCGTGCCTGCCGATCGAGCCGCCGGCGCTCGAGGCGGCGCGCCTCCTCGTGCTCCCGTCCTCGGGAAACCGGATCGACCATCGTTCAGTCCTCTCGTGAGTGCCACCAGGCGATGACCGCGTCGTCGTCCCGCCGCGACTCGGCGCGTCGCTCGCGCGCGCCTCGCCAGGCCCGTTCGCGTCGCTCCCGCAGGCGTTCGAGGGCACGGCGGGCGCTCTCGAGATCGCGGAGCTCCTCCTCGGCCAGCTCGAGCTGGTGACCCGCCGTCCGGAGGGAGTCCTCGCGCCGACCCAGTCGAGCCCTCGCGCCGGCGAGAAGCCGCGCGAGGCCGTCGAGGTGCGCGGCGGCCGCCTCGACGTCACCCCGATCCGCGGCCCTCCGCAGTCGGTCATCGCGCGCCTCGCGGATCCGTTGCTCGATCGCGCGCAGGGCATCGCGGGACTTTTCCACCGACCAGGCGCGCACGGCGACGATGCGCCGCGCCCGATCGACCCGGCGCCGCTGAGCGTCGCGGGCCTCGCGTCGCCGCTCGAGCTCGGGCTCGAGATCGAAGCGGAACCCCCCCTTCATCGGTCAGCCGACCAGCTCGCCCAGCCGGGCGAGGGTGGTCGCGAAGTCCTGGGGATCGTGACGATCCTGCCGGAGGAACTCGACGAGACGCTGACCTCTCTCCACGAGACGCTTCTCCTCCGGCGGCGCGTTCTTGAAGAGGCCCATCGCGATCTTGTCCTCGTTCTTCTCCAGGGCCGCCAGGGCGGCGTTCGCGCGACGCGCGAGCTCCTCGTGCGCTCCGCCCACGACGTCGTTCATCACGCGGCTCTTGCTGCGGATGACGTCGATCGCGGGATAGCGCCCACGGGCGGCGATCTCGCGCGAGAGAACGATGTGTCCGTCGAGCAGTCCCATCGTCTCGTCGGCGACGGGCTCGCCGATGTCGTCGCCGGCGACGAGGACCGTGTAGAGCGCGGTGATCGAGCCCCGTGCGTCGTTTCCGGCCCGCTCGAAGAGCTCGGGGAGCCGGGCGAAGACGCTCGGAGGGTATCCCTGTCGTCCCGGCGCCTCCCCGGCGGCGAGGCCGATCTCGCGCTGGGCTCGGGCGAAGCGCGTGACGGAGTCCATCAACAGGACCACGTTCTCGCCCCTGGCGCGCGCCTCCTCGGCGATGGCGGTGGCGACCCAGGCCGCGCGCAGGCGCAGGACGGCGGGCTGGTCGGAGGTCGAGACGACGACCGTCGCCCGCTTCATCCCCTCCTCTCCGAGGTCGTTCTCGAGGAAGCCGCGGACCTCCTTGCCGCGCTCGCCGATGAGCGCGAGGACGATCCGGTCGGCCTGGACGTTCCGCGCGATCATCGAGAGCAGCGTGCTCTTGCCGCAGCCGGCGGCGGCGAAGATCCCCATGCGCTGTCCGCGACCGAGCGTCAGGACGCCGTCGATGGCGCGGACGCCGGTGCTGAGCGCCTCGGTGATCGGTCGTCTCGCGAGGGGGTTCGGCGGCGAGTTCCACAGCGGCGCCGAGGCCCCCGCATGCAGCGCTCCCCGCGAACCGAGATCGAGAGGGCGCCCGAGGCCGTCGAGCACGCGGCCCTCGACGCGCGCGCCGACGGGGACGGTGGCGCACTCCTCCTCCACCTGGATCTCCGCCCTGAGCCGGAGGCCCTGAACGGGCTCGAGCGGGGAGCAGGAGACCTCGTTCCGCTCGAAGCCGACGACCTCGGCGCGGACGTCCCGTCGATCGGAGACTCGGATCGCGCAGATGTCGCCGACGCCCGCATCCGGCACCACGGCGCGAAGGAGCAGTCCCTTCATCTCCGTCACGTATCCGAGGCGATGCACCGCCCCGATGCGCCCGCCCAGGGCGAGCTCGTCGATCAGCCGTCGACTCATGATGCGATCCTCCCAGTCGACCGCGGACGTGGCGCTCGAGATCGGCGAGCCGCCTCTCGAGCGAACCGTCGTGGATGCCCCGCTCCGTCTCGACGCGGACGCTGCCGCGCGGCAGGCGATCGTCCAGCACGAGCCGGAGCCCGGCGCCGCGACCCTGCGCCACCGCGATCTCGTCGAAGCGCGCCCCGAGCAGGTCGTAGTCGGAGGGGTGCAGGACGAGACCGGCGTCCCGGCCGTGGGCGGCCGCGGCCAGGGTCTCGGTGATCATCTCCACGAGCACGTCGGCGTCGCAGCGGACGCGTGCGAGAGCAGCGCCCGGCACATCGCGAGGGCCGCCTCCGCGACCTCGCGCGGGAAATCGTCCCTTCGCGACGTCTCCTCGGCGCGAAGAGACTCGACGAGCGAACGGATCCCGGACTCCGCCGCCGCCAGCGCTTCGGCGCGCATCCTCCGCTCGATCTCGTCCTGCTCCGCCTCCGCCGCGGCGACGATCGCGGCGGCCTCGTCTCGCGCCTCGGCGACGCAGCGGTCGGCCTCGGCGCGGGCCGCGGCCAGCTCCCGCTCGACCTCGGCGACGCGGGTCTCGAGAACGACGAGATCGGGGGCGAGGACGCGCGTCATCGGATGGAGCGGCCGCAAGGCCTCGGCTCCGGCGAGGCGAACTCGCCGATCCGGCCGCCCCTGCCGTGGGTGTCGTTCATGATCTGTCTCCGCTCGTCTCGTCGAGGATCCGACGGGCGAGCGGAGCGAACTCCGCTTCCGGGACCGCGTCGGAGGGAAGATCCGGGAGGCGTCCGCCTCGCGCGAGATCGTCCACCCGTCGCCGATCACCGGGCTCGAGATCGATGAGAGCCAGGGCGATCAGGCGGCGCCCGAGGGCCCGGAGCAACGGCTCGCGTTCGCGGTCCCGCGCGGCGGCGTCCCAGTGCGCGCGGAGGTCCCGCATGAAGCCGAGCGGGATCGGCGAGACGATCATCCGGGCGGCCTCACCGTCGAGGCGCTCGGCGACGTCGCGGGCGAGCGCGGTTCCCAGCGGCCGAAGGAGATCGACGCGCCGTTCGGGAGGCGCCATGAAGACCAGGCGCGCGGCGAGCGTCGCCCCGAGCTCCCGCTCGAATGCGGCGCGGGACGTCTCGTCGAGATCCACGAGTCGTCGGACAGCCGTGGGAAGGCGCTGCGAGAGCGCGAGCGGGATCCGACCCGGTCGCAGCGCGCGTCGCCGCAGGAAATGCGCGAGGCGCGAGTCCGGAAGACCGCGGGCGCGCCGCGGGTCGAGTCCGTCGAGCTCCGCGTGGAGGAGCGCCTCGACGCCTTCCGCCGCGAGCGCTCGCGCCTGCTCGCTTCCGGGTCGGCGCGGGTGACGCGCGATCAACGCGGCCGCGCGCTCGGGGTCCGAACCCGCGAGGGCGAGGAAGGCGGCGTCGCGAAGGGGCGTGACCATGACGAAGCCTCCTCGCCGACCTCAGGCCGCGCGGGACCCGGACTCCGGGTTCTCTTTCCGGTCCGCGCCCGCCCGCAGCGCGAGCCAGCGCCCGCGGAAGCGCACGAGCCCGACGGCCAGACCGGCGGCGAGCAGGGCGAAGAAGACGACCGCGACGAGGAGCGTCCGCAGCGGACCGGACGAGTCCTCGACCCCGGCCTCGGACCGGGGAGCGGGATCCGATCTCGCCTCGCGGCGCAGGGTCCGCATGTCGATCGCGACCGGAGGACAGACGAAGACCTGATCCGCCTGGAGCTTCGCGAAGGCACTCGCGACCAGCTCGCGGACCCCGTCCACGTCGAGTGGTGCGGCGTCGTCCTCCTCGTCTCGCAACCAGCTCACGACGACCGCAACGTGCGCCCGGGGTTCCTCCGGTGGCGACAATCTGGTCCGGGCTTCACGGACCGCCTCCTCGGCCGGTTCGAGGGTCACCTGAACGTCGTGAAAGCCCACCTGACGGAGCATTCGTTCCAGATCTCGCGACCGCAGCTCCGTGTAGTTGATGAGGCGCGCGAAGGACGAATCGGCATCCACGTCCGGGTCCCGCTGCACGCTTTCCGACCGCGGGAGGCGCAGCCGATCGAGGATGCGTCGCGCCCGGGACTCGTGGTCGGGCGCGACCTCGATCCGGAGACGGAGATCGGCGTCCTCGCCCTCTCTCTCGACGCGCGGCGCGGGCACGCCGTAGCGCTCGAGGGCGGCGTGGATCTCGTTGGCCTCGACCTCGGTCTGAACCGTCGCGATCGCGACGCGCTCCTCCCCGCAGGCCGGCAGGAGCGCCGAGAGAAGACCGATGATGATCGCGCATCGAACTCGCATGGTTCTTCGTCTCCCGGATCAGGCCTGCGTCTGGAGCGTCGTGCGGACGCCGGAACTCGCGTGCTCGATGAGCTTCGAGGCGATCTGGACGCCGAAGGCCGTCCGGTGCCCTTCCATCTGGATCTCGAGCAGGGCGCCGAGACGCTTGTTCTGGAAGTCCATGAACTCCTCGTCGCCCGCCTTCACGCCGCGGGTGCGCAGCGCGGCGCCTTCGCGATCCAGATCTCCGAGACGGGTCCGCATCCGCTCCTCGAATCCCGCCTGGGCCCGGAAGGCGTCGTCGATCGCACCGAGGAGATCCGGGAAGGACCTCGCATCCGACCCGCCGACCTCGAGGGGGCGGAAGCCCGGGCCGGAACCGACCGACGCGACACCCGCCGCCTCGGGACTCGCGGCGGCCGCGGCTCGCGCGGCCGGAGCCGCGCCGAGATTCGTGAGCTCCAACATGATTCAGCCCTCCTGTTCGAGCCGGGTGATGAGGCGCTCGAAGTGACGCCGCAGGGGCTCCAGTTCGATGATCTCCGCCGCCAGCGCGGCGCGACCCTCGGCGTCGAGGGCGGGACCGTGGAGCCCTCCAGGAGCGTCTCGACCGTGCGTCCGAAGTACTCCTTCCGAACGCTCGAGACCCTGGATCCCGGTAGTCGCGGACGAGACGCGCACGCGCCGGAAGCGCCCTCGCTCTCCCCCGTCGGCTCGCCCGGCGTCGCACCGCTCTCCACCGAGCGCAGCACGTCGCGGAAGGAAGCCGCCGGAGTTTCCGTCGGTCCGGCCACCGCCTTCGGGGAGACCGGAGCCCGTCCGCCGGGGACGCCGCCGATGCCGTCGATCGAGTTCATCGCTTCACCTCGCTACCCGCGGTCTCGTCGAGGACCGCGAGCTCATGGGCCAGAGCGGACGCCATCGCGGCGCCGGGACCGGCCGGATCCAGATTTTCCGCCCGCGCGAGGCAGGCGAGCGCCTCCGCGCGAGCCCCCTCGAGCAACCAGCCCCGGGCCTCGAGCACGAGACCGAGGGCGACGCCGGAGGCGTCGGCGCGAAAGGCCCCCTGCGCCAGGCGCGCGGCCCGGCGGGCCTCCTCGGCCTCGCCGCGGGCCAGCGCCAGTTCCGCGAGGCCGTGGAAGGCGACCGGCTCCTCGGGCGCGAGGATCTCGATCGCCCGGAAGATCTCCTCCGCGCGATCGGCCTCGCCCAGGTAGAGGGCCAGCGTCGCGGATTCTCCGAGGAGTCTCACCCTTCGGGTGTCCGTCCCGGAGAATCCCAGCGCGACGGCCTCGGGGGTGCTCCCGCTCATCGATCAGGCCCGCATGTTCTGGATGGCGGACATCCGGGTGTCGTGCTTGGTCTTCTCGATGTTGGTGGCGGCAGTGAAGGTCTGCATCTGCGCCTGCGACTGGATCTGGCGGTCGAGCAGGCGCTGGAGCTCGCCGAAGTCGCCCGCGCCGCCTCCGCTCCCGAGCATCCCGGACAGGGCGCTGACGAGGCCGGTGGCCCCGGGGGCGAAGAACGAGGCCGCGCCTCGCCCGATGGTGTTCAGCATCCTCATCGCATCCGCGCCGCTCTCGCGGCGGGGGTTCTCGACCACCGGCAGGGCGCTCGCAGCGCCGGCTCGCGTCACATCGAATCCGCTCATGGTTCGACTCCGTTCTCGGGTTGCCACTCGGGCGCGGGCCGGGCTCGCACCGCTCCGGCTCGCGCGTTCCGTCAGGTCATCGGCCGCCGGGGCCCCGCGTTGCGCCGCGGGCGAGCTTCTCGAGGAGTTCTTCCGCCCGCCGCATTGCCCGGATCACGTCCTCTCCCCGCGCGCCCGCCTCCGTGTCCTCCGCCGCCAGGGCGACGAGGCCGGCCTCGGCCTCCGCGATCCAGCCCGCGAGGGTCTCGGAACGCCCGCCCCGAAGACGCTCGCGGAGCAGCGCCGCGAACACGGGAAAGCTCGCGGCCGCATCCACGCCGGTCATCGCCGTGCCTCCGCGGTCACGCCGGCCGCACTCGTCGCGAGCAGGGCCGGTCGCAGACGGTCCTGGCGGGCGTTCGCAGCGGGAATCCGGGCGACCGCCGTCCGGACGCGCGCGGCCTCGGCGGCATCGCCGCTCCGCAGCGCGACCACGAGCTTCTCGACGGGCATCCAGAAGGACGTCGGCGCCAGCCCGGCCGTCCTCGTCCGGATCCACTCGAAGAGACCCGCGGCATCGGCGAGAGCCCGCGGATCACCCGTCCGGGCCCAGATCGTGACGTAGGACTCCGCGAGGAGCTCGATGAGCGGACCGTGGCAGGCGAGCATGGGATTGGCCTCGCGCGTGAAGGGCTCGAGCAGGCCCCGGGCCTGATCGGCGCGATCCCGCTCCAGGAGCGCCCAGGCCTTGGTCAGACGACCCTCGAAGAAGTCGCTGTCGTAGGTGAGGGCCCGATCGAGCCCCGCGAGCAGGACCCCGCCGGCGGCGACATCCCCGCCCGCGACGTCGAACTCGAAGAGGCTCCGGACGAGCTGGACCCGCGCTCCGAAGCGCCGCGTCGCCGTCCGCGCGTAGGGCGAGGGTCGGTTGCCGAGCAGGGCGACGTTGTCGGGACTCCACTCCATGCTCGCCGCGAGCCAGCGGAACGCGGTCTGCCGCGCCTCGGCCGGATCGGGCTGCAGCGCATCGACGGCGCGCGTCCCGGAGAAGGCGCCGAGATCGATCCCGAGCAGGCTCCCGAAGAGCTGCTCGGCGAAACCCGGGGGCTCGGGCTCGCCCCAGCGCTCGAGATTCTGCAGCGCCCATTCGGCGGACTGCAGCGCGAGGCGCATGTCCGCCTCCCATCGCGCCGGGCGATCCGGACGCATCATCTGCGCCCGGCCCAGGCCGAGCCAGCCCGGCGCCCAGTCCGGACAGAGCTCGACCGAGCGCCCGTAGGCCGCGATCGCCTCGTCGTAGGCCTCGATCTCGCAGAGGAGATCGGCCTTCTTCGAGTGCAGGAGCGGGTTCGCGGGCTCACCCGCCATCGCGTCGTCGAGGATCCGGATGATCTCGCGCGTCTCGGCGACGGACTCCGCCGGCGTCGCGACCCGGGACCGGAGCGCGGCCCAGCGCCCGAGCGCCGCGAGGTAGTTCGCCTCGCTGAGTCGACCGACGGGCTGCACGTTCTTCGATTCCTCCTCGCCACGCACCCCCTTCGAGGCGCAGGCGCCGGCGACGCCGACGACGAGGGCGAGACAGAGGATCCGGACGCAGAGGCCTCCGGTGAGGTTTCGCTTCGCTTGCTTCACGGCTGATCTCCTTCGCTCGCGACGCGACGTTTCGCGCATCGCACCGGCCGCCCTCGCGCTCCCTCTCGGGAACGCTCTCGGCCCTTCACGACCGGGAGCGGACGCGACGCCGCGAGCGGGACGTCCGGACCGCATTTCCTCCCCGATCATCGTTCGCGCCGGCAATTCGTTGCCGTCGCGGTCCCGATCCCGCGATCGGCTCCGCTCCGGGAATCGAGCGCGAGTTCCGGGTCGCCCGACGGTGGTCCTCGCTCGCGCGAGGGATCGCCCGGCCGCGGGGCCGGAGTGTCGCTCGAGAACGAGGTGCGAGATGAAACCGGAGCCCGCCATCGTCCTGAAGCCCGCCCCGTCTGCCGCGCGTCGGCCGCTGGTCGTCCTGCCGGCGGATCGGGGGGATCTCGTCCCCGCCCTGAGAGAGCTGCTGGGCGACGCCCTCGTGCTGGCCCCGGACGGAACCGGAAGCTGGATCCCCTCGGGGCCGGGGACGAAGCGACGGCGCTCTCGCTGGACTGAATCGGCGCGGCGGACGCGGGCTGGAGGCTCCAGGTCGCCGAACCGACGAGAGACCCGCAGGGCGCTTCTCGACGCGAGTTTCCTGGGCCGCACCCGAACTCCAGGTGCAGGACGAAGTCGGATCGAACGCGACATGCCCCTGCAGTCGGAGGACCACTTCGCCTGCGTCATCGCTCCGGGCCACCGACTGCGAAGGTCCCGATCGGTAGCCTCGCCGCGCCTCGGGGACGCCGGTATCGCGTACCTTCCGCGCCGGGCCTTCCGTGTCGAGGACCTCTCGGCAGCCGCCACGGCACGCTGGCGTCGGCGACGAGTCGACCCCGCCCGCGCGTCCTTCGCCACGGCGACGTGATCCAGGCCGGAGACTCCCGCATCAGGTCACCTGGCTGGCCCGCCGGATCGAGCAGGTCTCCGCCTGCTCGATCACGAGGACTGACTTCCCGATCTCGACCCGTACGCACGAGCCGGACGCCGCGCCCCCGCGCGAACTGAAATCCTCCGTCAGCTCGACCCACCGACCGCGACCTCAAACCGCTCGTCAGATGGCGCGGCGTGCGCGCGGATCAACTCGTCGCGGCCGCGGTCATCGCCGTCCGCCCGCTCTGGGGATCGCGGTGATCCTTGATCCTGACCGTCCCCTACCTCTGAACCGACACCGGAGAACACGCATGACTGTATCCGCGAAACCCCGAGAAGCTCTCGTCGAGCAGCACCTCGACTACGCCCGCAAGATCGCGCGCGGCATCGCCGCGAAGCTCCCCCCGCAGGTGGAATTCGAGGACATCGAGGCCTGGGGCGACTCGGTCTCGTCCAGGCGGCCAGGCGCTGGAGTCGGAAGGCGGCGCGGCCTTCACCACCTTCGCGTGGTACCGGATCCGCGGCGCGATCTTCGACGGCCTGAGCGACGCGCTGACGGGCCTCCGGCGCTCGCGACCTCCGCAAGATCCGGACCGTCGCGATGGCGGACATACCACCGAGGAAGGCCCTCCGCGGCACCGGGACCTCGGCCGACGCCGCGGCCTTGCCGAGGCCTCTGTTGATCGAGCACCGTCGCCGGCCTCTCCCTCGTCCACCTCGGGCCGCATCGATCCGGTGAGCCTGGACGATCAGGTGGCGGCCGAGGGCTACGGACGAGATCGCCGGCAGCCGTGAGCTCGAGGTGATGCTCGTCTCCGCGCTTCCGCCGGGCTCCGGAGGATCGCGAACTCGTCGAGGAGCCTCTACTTCCGCAGCGAGACCACCACGGCGCACGCCACGCGCGCCTCGGCGTCAACAAGTCCGACGGTGGCGCGTCGCCGCGCCCGGGTGATCGACGCGCTGCGGTACTCTTCCCGCCGCCGGGGGCGGGCGGAGGAGGACACGCGCGCTGACGAGATCGCCGTGCCACCCCGGCGGGCCTGATCGAGGGTGCGCGGCGCCACCCACGAACTCCGGAAGAGTTTGGAATGAAGAGGCCCCGGTCGCGACGGCGGCCACAGCGGCCTCCTGATCCGGCGGATCCGAGGATCAGAGCAGAACCAGTCGCCGATGGCGTCGAAGGTGTCGCTCGCGAAGCCCTCGAAGCTCGAGTAGGTCTCGCCGGCGAAGTCGCCGAAAAGCCCTCGAAGACATCGCTACGCCGAGTCCACGACCTGGTCGTAGACGAAGCCCGCGCCGACGTAGGCGTCGTGCGCGAACTCCTTCGCGTAAGGGCAGGCCTCCTCGGCGACGTACTGACCGACGTACTCGCCGCCGATCGTTCCCGCGAACTGTCCCACGCCGACGCAGTAGGGGCGTCGCCGCGGCGGTGACCGGAGTTCGAGCCGCAGAGGGCGCCGCCCGCCGCGCCGCCGAGCGCGCCGCCGACCTTGCCGCCGATCATGCCGCCGATCTCGACGAGGCCGCGTCGCCGGGGCGGTCGGAGGTGACGACGTCCGCGAGCGTGGCCCGCGATGCCGGTCAGACGATCGGCGGTCTTCCCCAGGTCGTCGATGTGCTCGGCCACGGCCGTGCCCGATCGGCTTCGGGGTGTTGAGCTCGGTCGTCGTCTTGATGGCCTTCGACGAGCACGGCGCCCTTCCCAGCGAAGATGCCGCCGAGGATCGACGCCGTCCTCGAGATCCTGGAGATGCGTGGGACGGATCTGGAGCTCGCCGCCAGGAACCCCGGAATCGGCGTGGGGACGGGACGGGGAACGGGAGCGTACGCAGGCGCGCGCCGGAGTCGAGCTCGGCCGCGAGGGCGTCCGGAAGCGGCACCGGGGCCGCGGCGTTGGGAATTGAAGGGCATCGCCTTCCTCCTTCCTGGGGAGGCGACGCCGCCACTGCGGGAGCGACGAGGCCTCGACGTGGGGACCAGGCGTTCGCGCCGGTCCGGTCGCACGGGAGCCGGAGCCCCCGAGGTTGAGAGGCGGATCAGGCCGCCGGCTTCAGGAAGCTCCTTCAACCGCTGGATCTCGGGCCGGAAGTAGACCTCGAGGAGGTCGAGGCCTGCCGGGGAGAGATCTGACCCTCGTCGATGTAGCCGGCGACGAGCGACAGCCCCTTCGACATGAGCTCGATGTCCTCGGGCGCATCGGAGATGACAGAAAGCAGTCCCTTCCAGGCCTCGGCCTCGCGCGGCGAGGCGCCGAGCACGTTCTGCTCGAGCTTCTCGATCGTCGCCGTCCCGTCCTCGTCGAGCGCCATGCCCACCAGGACCGGCTGCAGGACGTTCACGATCTCGACGAGACTCACGTCCTCGCCATCGAGCTTCTTCGCGACGAGCTCGACGCCCTTCACGAGTGCACGATCGACCGTCGGTCCGCCCGGCAGCTTGCCGACGACCTGCGTGGCCGCGAGACCGGCGACGCTCGACGCGGAGAGCTTCCCGTCGTCGGCGAGGTCCTGCCCCACCGCGAACACGGCGCGACCGGTCGGCGTGGCGAGGGCCTGGCCGAGCTTCGTCGCCTTGAGAGGGCCACCGAGCCAGCTCGCGGCGATCGACAGTCCTTGCGAGGCCGTGAACTCGCCCGTGGCCGCGGTGACGAGACCCTGCTTGACCGTCTGCAGACCGGCCGACAGGTAGGGCATGCCCACCACTGCCGTCGCGACGCTCGCGACGTCCAGGATCGGCCCGATCACGTCGAGGTTCTTCTGGGCAAAGCCCGCGAAGCCCCCGCGCTTGCGGACGTAGAACGATCCGACGCGGTTGCTCTCCGCGTCGTACTGCATGATGTACTGACGGCGGCTACCGTCCTTGAAGTCGATCGTGTCCGTCGGGTCATCGAGGAAACCCGCCATCTCGCGGTCGAACTTCCCGATGAACTCGTCCACCCAGCGGTTGACGTTCTCGGCCTCGAACACCGAGTCGTTCGGGTTGCGGCCCGGCATGTTCTCGAGGGCCCAGCCCGTCTGGAGGCTGATCGCGGCGATGCGCCGGTTCTGCTCCGGGGTGAAGCCCGGGTGCTTGAATCGCACCCAACCGTCGTTGCGGCTGAAGGCGAGGTAGCCGTTCTCCGCGTCGCCGAGACCTCCGTTGCCGATCACCGCCTGCTCGAGGAAGTGGTGCCACTCCGGCGAGAAGGCGTTGCCGATGCCGGCGTCGCGGATCTGCGCGACCTCGGGCGGCGTGCCGATGCCCCCGCGGTACTGGGGACGATCGGCCGGCGTCTCGATCAGCTTCGCCTCGGGGTGGGTGCCGTAGGGGTAGCGGTCGAGCCCGATCGGCACGCGCGACTCGTCCGCCGGCGGCGGATCGAGCGGATCGGGAAGCGCGACCGCCCGGGGCTCCTCCACGCCGGGAATCAACGCGGTCGGCAGATCGGCGGAGGCCGGCCGCTCGGCGATGACGAGAGGCCGCGTCAGGGCGACCGGCGCCGTCGACAGGGCCGGCGAAGGGGTCGAGAGCGAGCCGGCCGGCGCGGGCTCCGTGGGAATCGCGGTCCGCGGAAGTGCGGACGGGGTCGCGGTCTGGGGGGCCGTGATCGGCATGGCATTCCTCCTGTTCGCCGGGTGATCGGCCGGCGCGGCCACGCGTTGCGTCGGGGCCTCGATTGACGCCTCCTCCGCTCCGGGTGAAGATCGCGCGTCATGCGCAATGACGAGGACGAGACTCTCGCGCGCGACCGCGTCTTCGACCGCTTCCTCGAGCGCCTCTGGGCCGACCTCGAGGCCGGGGGCATCCGCGATCTCGCCGACTACCTCCGCGAGTTCCCCGGCGACGAGGCGCGAATCGAGGCCGAGTACCACGAGGTCCGCCGGGCCGGCGACGAGACCGAGGGGAACCTCAGTTCGCCGGGCCCGGACGCGGACGCGGTCGTCGACGCCGGCCGTCGCATCGGCCCCTTCGCCCTGCAGGAGGAGCTGGGCCGCGGCGGCCAGGCCGTGGTGTGGCGCGCCCGCGACACCCGGCTCCCTCGCCAGGTCGCGCTCAAGCTCGTCAAGGGCCTCGGCCCCGACGCCGGACTGATTCTCGAGCGCTTCCGGCGCGAGGCCGCGATCACCTCTCGCCTCGAGGACCCCGGCATCTGCCCCATCTACGAGGTCGGGGACGATCCTGTTCCCTGGATCGCGATGCGTCTGGTCGAGGGCATGTCCCTCGCCCGCTGGCTGAAGCGACGACGCGAGGACCGTTCGGAAGCCTGGACCTTCGTCGCCCGCGAGGCGGGGGATCGACCGAGCGACGGTCCGGACACCGCGGCCCCCCTTCGCCCCGCCCCGGAGTCTCATTCGGGTCCCGCCACGCCGCAGGAGCTGCGCAGCGTCATCGGTATGATCGAGCGCGTCGCCCGCGCGCTCCACGTCGCGCACGAGGCCGGCGTCATCCATCGCGACGTGAAACCGGGCAACATCATGATCGGAAACGACGGCCAGCCCGTGGTCCTCGACTTCGGCCTGGCCCGCCACGACGACTCCGACGATGCCGAGCTCACCCGAACCGGCGACGTCCTCGGCACGCCGGCCTACATGTCGCCGGAGCAGATCAGCGGGACCGAGGGACCGCTCGACCGTCGGACGGACGTGTTCAGCCTGGGGGTGACGCTCTACGAGTGCCTCTGCGGCACGCGCCCCTTCGAGGCCGCGACCCGCGAGGGCCTCTACCGCGCGATCGGCGCGGACGATCCGGTCTCGGTGTCCCGCCGCAACCGACGGGTCCCGGCCGACCTCGACGTCGTCGTTCAGACGGCGCTCCAGAAGGACCGCGCGCACCGCTACCAGACGGCCGAGGCCCTCGCCGACGATCTTCGAGCGATCGCGGAGTCGCGCCCCATCCAGGCCCGGCCGATCTCGACCTGGATCCGCACCCTCCGCTGGGCGCAGCGCAACCCCGCGATGGCGGCGATGCTCGGCGGCCTGATCGTCGTTCTCACGGCGGCGGTGATCCTGACGAACCTTTCCGCCGCCGAGACGCGGCGGGAATCGGCCCGACGGAAGCAGGCGCTCGACGAGTACGACCGCCTCGCGGATCGGCGTCGGCTGTCCCTTCTCGAGACGCGGTCAGAGGCGCTCTGGCCCCTCCGAGCGTCGCTTCGCCCCGATCTCGAGGCCTGGCAGGAGGACTTCCGGTCACTGCTCGAGACCCGAGCCGCCCACCGTCGCGCCCTGGATGATCTCCGGTCACGCGCGATCTCCCGTGAAGGAGAGCACGAGTTCCGGTTCGCCTCCGAGACGGACGCCTTCCGCCACGAGATCCTCACCGATCTCCTGCGCGAGTTCGATCGCGTGGAGCAGAACGAACGGAACGCCTCCCCCTGGTCCGTCTCCGGCCGGCTCGAGAAGGCGCGAGCCCTGCGTCGACTCAGCCTGGAGTCACCACGGGCCCGTCGTAGCTGGAGCAAGTGTCTCGCCCGCCTCGCGGCTTCGAAGGTCTACCGCAACGTGGCTCTCGAACCGATCGAAGGGCTGCTCCCCTTGGGCCCCGACCCCGACAGCGGAATGGAGGAGTTCCTGCACGTCGCCTCCCACGAGCAGGACTGGGGCGCGGCGGAGGTCTCGCTTCCCGCTCGTCCCTACCACGCGTCCTACTCCGACGGGATCGTGTTCATCCTCCTGCCGGGCGGGACCTACTGGATGGGATCGAGCGACGACCCCACGCATCCGGCCTTCGATCCGGCCTCGCGGCACAAGGAGCGTCCTCCTCTCCGCATCACCCTCGCTCCGTACTTCCTCTCGAAGTACGAGACTGACCGCGCCCAGTGGTTCCGACTCACCGGCGGCGAGCCCAGCAGCTTCCCGCTGGGCCACCCACTCGAGAATGGCAAGAAGGTCGACCTCAGACACCCGGTCGAGAACCTGAACTGGGTCGAGTCCCGCCGCTGGGGTCACCGCTACGGCCTCGTCCTCCCCACCGAGGCGCAGTGGGAGTTCGCGGCCAAGGGCATGCGGGACGCCCGTCCGCTCTCCCTTCCCGAGCCCGGCCAGCCCCTCCCCTTCAACATCTCGGGCACGGAAGGCGAGCGCTGGTTCGACGAGTACGACCCGGGCTACTCGGACGGCTACGCCTGCCACTCCCCCGTCGGCCGCTTCCCCCCCGGCCCGCTCGGATTCCACGACATGGCCGGCAACGTCCTCGAGTGGTGTCGCGACGGCATCTACAACTACTTCGACGATCCGAAGCCCGCCCCC
>JAWKSY010000011.1:0-165773 GCA_041402125.1 Planctomycetota bacterium | reverse complement strand
GGGGCTGGCGCGCCCCAGAAGG
The DNA here is from genome assembly GCA_041402125.1 of Planctomycetota bacterium. Taxonomy (GTDB): domain Bacteria; phylum Planctomycetota; family DRQF01; genus JAWKSY01. The sequence goes on along the minus strand of JAWKSY010000011.1, from coordinate 165,751 downwards.
TCGGTGTCGAGCCACTCGACGAGCTCGTGCCGTGATTCCTCGGGCAGGGGCACCGCGAGGAGCCGCCGCGCGAAGTGGTCGACGATCGCGCCCGGCTCGCTCAGCCCGGCCCGCCGGCAGAGGTCCTCGGGGTGGAACGGGAAGCGGATCGCGGCCGCGCGCTGCGCGACCGTTCCCGTCGCGACGGCGCGTCCGTCCTCGTCGAAGCTCCGCCCGTCGAGGTCGCGCGTCACCAGTCCCGCGAAGTTGAAGCGATCGTAGAGCGCGCTCGTCGAGATCCAGGCGCGTCCGCCGGGCCATCCCTTCACGTTCGGGGGCTCGAAGAGCGTCTGCTCCATCTGCGCCGCCGCCATCTCCATGACGGGGGCGAGGCGATCGACCGGGAGCTCGAGCTGACGGACCGCGGTCACGACGAGCTCGACGGGTCCCTTGATCGTCGGAGGGGCGGAATCGGGGTCGAGGAAGGCCCGCGAACCCAGGAGGCGTTCGAGCGCGGGGGCGAGATCGTAGGGGCGCCCGCCCTCGCCGCCGGTGCGGATCGTCGCGGCCAGAGCGTCGCGTTCCGCACCGGTGGGATCGCGCCCGACGAAGTGGAGGAAGAGCCTCTCGGCGAGGTACTCCGCGCAGCGCGGCTGCTCGAGGATGATGGCCAGGACGTCCTCGCCGTCGAAGCGTCCCCGCCGGCCGAGGAAGGTCTTCAGGCCGAAGTCGTGCTGTCCGCCGCGGAACGCGTAGCTCCCGCTCGCCCGGTCGAAGTCCCAGCCGGTGAAGGCTCGTGCCGCCTCGACGATGTCGCGCTCCTCGTAGTGACCGAGGCCCAGCGTGAAGAGCTCGAGCACCTCGCGGGCGAAGTTCTCGTTCGGGCTGCCCCGTCGGTTGCGATTGTTGTCGAGGTACTCGAGCATCGCGGCGTCCTTGGCGACCGCGTGGAGGAGGTCCGCGAAGTTGCCGAGGGCGTGGCGACGGAAGAGGGCATTCTGCGCCGCGAGCTGTCCGGCGATCCGGACGTCGCGGAATCCCGAGGTGAAGTGCCCGTGCCAGAAGAGCGTCATCCGCTCCTCGAGCGGCCGCCGCGACGTGGCCATGCGCGCGAGCCAGCGATGACGGAGGGCCGCGATGGCCCGGTCATTCGCGATCCGGTCCTCGCGGTTCCGCTTCGCGCGTTCCTCGGCCGGCAGGTCGCGGATCGTCTGGTAGATGAGAGGTTCCGGGCAGTCGACCGCGAGCCGCTCGATCTTCGGGCGGGCGGGAATCCGGACGAGGCGGCGCACCGCGCCCTCGCGGCCGGCCGCGGCGAGCCCGTCGATCTCCGCCTCGGTCCCGCCGAAGCCGGCGCGGAGGAGCAGATGCCGCGCGGCGGCGAAGTCCCACTGCTCGTCCGGGAAGGGCGCGAGCGGACCCCCGTCCTGGGCCCGGACGAGGGTCGCGGCCGCGAGGACGAGGGTCAGGATGAGGAGGGCGCGGAGGGCGGTCATCGAGGGCGGGCTCCGGAGCCGCGGCGAACCGCCCGAGGATACCGGATCGCCGCCCGCCCGGGCAGCTCGGGATCGGGAACCGCTCCGGAGGGCGTGGCCTCCCACGGAGCGGGTCGCGCTCCGGCTCCTACCGATCGAGGAGCTTGAAGCGGTCCTGCCCGAGCTGGAGCAGGAGCGCGTAGTGCGCCGTGATGAAGGCGGGTCCGTTCGACCGGTCCGAGTTGCTCTGGAGCGACCGGCTCTCCTCGGTCGGGCGCGCGTCGAAGGCGCCGCCCGCCACCCGGCAGGACATGACGTAGGGCAGGTAGATCTTCCAGAACTTGCTCATCGACTTCTTGCCGCGGAACGACGACGCGAGTCCGCCCGCGAGGATGTGCATCGCGGGGCTGACGTGGCCCTCGGTCAGCCGACCCAGTCCGCGCTCGAAGTACTTGGCCATGCCGTCCTCGAAGCGCCCGTCGCGCCCGGCCTGCCGGAAGGCCCAGTAGGCGCCCGCCGTCCGGCCCGCCTCGCCGGCTCCGGCCTGGCCGGGGCGCGTCGAGTAGGCGACGCCGCCCCCGCTCGTGCAGGACTTCACGTACTCGATCGCCTTGACCGTCCTGGCCTCGTCGGCCTCGATCCCGGCGCGCTTCGCCATGCCCAGCGCGGCGATCGCGAAGTTGCTGACGATCTCGAGTTCGAGGTAGCCGAGGGCGTTCGGGCCGCCGGGTCCGTGGGCGTAGCCGCCCGTCTGCTCCTGGTTCTCCTCGAGGCGCTTCACGACCTTCGCGAGCACCTCGCGCGCGGGAGACCGCGAGTCGCGCGCGCAGACCTCGGCGAGGTAGATCCCGCCGTAGCCGAGGCTCCAGTTCGTCTGGTTCCAGTTCGCCCCCGTCTCGCCCGGTCCCCGTCCCCCGTCGAGGACGTGCGCCATCACGTAGGCGAGGGCGCGCTCGTGATTCGCGCGGTACTTCTCACCCGCGCCGAGGAAGGCGAGGCCGGCCAGGCTCGCGGTCACCAGGGCCTGGTTCTCGTTCGCGACCTGCTTCGGGAAGTTCCCTTCCTCACCCTGCTCCCGTGCGAGGGTCGAGCGCCGCCACCCGAGCACCGCGGCGGACGCCGGCGTCGCCTCCGGCGTCTTGCCCGCGCGCTCCCAGGGGCCCGGACGGGACGATCGACCTTCCGCGACTTGCCGTCGGTTCCCTGCACCTCGAGGACGAGGTTCGAGAACTCGCCGCGCGGGGAGCGCCCCTCGGCCTTGTCGATCTGCTCGCAGAGGTTGGCGACGACCTCCTCGGACTTGCCGGAGAGCTTCTTGCCGCCGGCGGCGACGATCCGGTCGCCCGGGACGAGTCCGGCGCGGGCCGCGAGCCCGCCCTCGGCCACCTTCTTGATCTCGATGGCGGGGCGCTCGCCGACGACCGCGAGGTCGCCCCAGGCCTCGATGCCGCCGAGCGGGTACCAGTCGGCCGCGTCCCGTCCGAACCGCTGGGCGGCGAGGGGAGTCGCGAGCAGGAGGGCGAGGAGGATCGGGCCGAGCGAGGTCGCGGCGCGCGTGGTCATCGACGGATACTCACGGACGTCGGGGCGAACGGGGACGGGCGTCGCGCGCGGGTGAGGCGGCGGCGAGCAAGCGAAGGGTCGGAGAGAATACGAAGCCGCTTCCCGGGTCGCAAAGAAAGCGGACCGGCGGCGCGGGTCGGACCCTCAGCGGAGGAGTTCGTCGAGGGCCCGGACGCGGCTCGCGAGGTCGGGCGCGAGGTCGTTCCGCATCGCGAGATCGCCGACGAGGCGCCGGGCGAGATCGCGGCGGTCGAGCCGGAGCTCGGCCTCGGCCTCGAGGAGCTGACGGGCGGGCCACAGGCGTCCCGCCTCGGCCATCCGCGCCAGCTCGAGGACGACATAGCGCGGCTCCTGCTGGACGACCGCGTCGCAGCGGGCCAGGAGCTGGGCCGTCGCCGCCCGGCGGTCGAGGCGCTCCTTGCGCGCCGCGTCGCCGATCTGCTCGGCCTTCGCCTTCCCCTCGAGGAAGTGGTCTCGAGCCTCGCCGAAGGCGCCCGCGGCGGCGGCGCGGTCGCCGAGCGCCTCGTGGTAGGGCAGGGCGACGGCCAGGACCTCGCGCTTCCGGCTGAGGAGCAGGTCGTGCCGGCCCATCGCCGCCTCGGCCTCCTCGAGGGCCCCGCGCGCGGCGTCGAGCCGGCCTTCCTCGACCGCCGAGCGGGCCCGGGCGAGCGTCGCCTCGAAGCCCTCGGTGATCTGCGACTCCGTCATCTGACGGATGCGCTGCCGCGCCTCCGTGATGATCGAGGAGGCCTCGTCCCATTCCGGCCCGCTGGGGACGAGGGACTGGATGGCCTCGGCCGAGGCGATCCGCTCCTCGGGCGTGCGCGCGGTGTCCCGCGCCTCCGCGAGCAGCGCGACGAGGCGTTCGCGCGTCGTGTCCGAGGGCGTGTGCTCGCCGCCGTTCTCGGTTCCCGGGTCGCCCGCGCCGCCGCGCCAGCGCTCGACGAGGCGGCGCCCCGGCGGCGAGAAGGCGAAGCCGGCCGCGCCGACCAGCAGGAGGCCGACCAGGCCGAGCGCGACGAACTTGCCGCGTCCACCCTTGGGGCTCGTGCGGCCCTTGGGCGCCACCGCGGCCGTCTCGGTCGAGCCCTCGCGCAGGGCCCGTTCGATGGCGAAGAGCAGGTCGTCGCAGCTCGCGAAGCGATCCTCGGGACGCTTGGCGAGGCAGCGCCGGACGACCTCGTCCACGGCTCGGGGCACGTCCGGGACGCGCTCGCGCAGCGACGGCGGCGTCGCCTCGAGGTGTTCCTGCATCGGGTTCTCGCAGGGGAAGGGCCCCCGCCCCGAGAGCATCACGTAGGACATGCAGCCGAAGGCGTAGATGTCGGAGCGGGCATCGGGCGTCTCGCCGTTCCACTGCTCGGGCGACATGTACATCGGCGTGCCGGCCAGCACGTTGTTGACGGAGGTCTTCCGCGTCTTCGGGCCGCGCGCGACGTGGGCGATGCCGAAGTCGGTGAGCTTCAGCTCGCCCGTCGTCGAGACGATGACGTTCTGCGGCTTGAGATCGCGGTGGACGAGGCCGACCGCGTGCGCGGCCTTGAGGGCGCCGAGGATCTGCCGGCCGTAGCGCACCCAGCGCTCGACGGAGACGCGTCCGCACTCCTTCAGGAGCTGCGCGAGGCTGAGGCCCTGGACGAGCTCCATGCAGATGAAGGGGCGGCCCTGCCACCAGCCGCACTCGTAGACGGTGACGGCGTTCGGGTGGTTGAGACGCGCGGCCTTGCGCGCCTCGTCGAGGATCTCGATCGCCTCCTGGTCACCGGCCGAGCGGTGGGGGAACTTGATCGCGACCTCGCGCTGGAGGTGGTTGTCGAAGGCGCGGCAGACCTCGCCCTGACTTCCCTCGCCGAGCACCTGCCGGAGCGTGAACCGGTCCGCCTCCTGGGCCCCGGTCTGTCCGCCGGCCGCGCGGCCGCCGATCGGAGTGGAGGTGGTCCGTCCGTCGTCGGGACCCCCGGGGCCGCCGTAGATCGTGGGCTGTTCGTCTTCGCCGGGCTTGGCGTTGCTCATCGCGGGAAGCGCTCGGTGTTCCTGGTCCTCGGGGCTCGGGGGGCCGGGAGGCTCGGGCCCGCCCATCATGCCTCATGCGGCGGTCGGAACCCCGCGCAATCGCATCGCTTCCGATCCGCGGCGCCGCCCATGACCATACGCGGGCGGATCGCGGGCGGCGAGCCCACACCCGGAAGCGTCCTTGTGGAAAAGTCGGCAGAGGGGCCGGGGAGGGCAAATCGCGACGGGTAGGGGTGGTTTGCGCCAAGCTCCTGATTCAGAGAGGTTTGCGTCGGATCTCGGGCCCCGGGCGGGCAATCCTCAGCGGATCCACATCCGGGGTCCATTCCGTAGAACCGGTGGAGAAGGCCGTGGATCCCCGGCCGGCCCATGGAAGCAGCCGCGATCCCGGGGATCGCGGCCGCGTTCCCATGCGTTCGAGTTCGCGCGGTGCGCTCAGTTCGTCTCGAGCGCTCCGCGAGGCGGATGCCGTCCGGACCGGCGCGCAGGCGCTCGAAGGCGGCCGCCTCGAGCTGGCGGACGCGCTCGGCCGAGACGCCGATCTCCTTGCCGATCTCGCCCAGCGTGCAGGGCCGGTCGGCCCCGATGCCGAAGCGCAGGCGGAGGATCTTCTGGTGCCGCTCCGGCAGCGCGAGCAGGGACTCGCGGATGAGCTGACGGATGTCATCCTGGATGACCTCCTGCTCGGGCATCGCGACGCTCTTGTCGCCGACCAGATCGCCGAGACGGGTCTCGTCGTCCGGTCCCGACTCGAGCGAGAGCACCGGCCGGTTCACGGTCGGGTTCGACAGCATCTCATTGAGACGCATCCGCGCCTCGCCGAGACCGTGCTCTCCCTCCTCGAGCATGGCCTCCTTTTGGGCCTTGCGGAGGTTCTGCGTCACGTTCACGGGCAGTCGGATGGTGCGGCTCTTCTCCTCCAGCGCCCGCAGGATGGCCTGCCGGATCCAGAGGTAGGCGTAGGTCGAGAAGCGCACCGAGAAACGCGCCGAGAAGGACTCGGTCGAGCGGATCAGGCCGAGGTTGCCCTCCTGGATCAGCTCGACGTAGGCCATCGGGCCGCCCTCGAACTTGCGCGCCACCGACAGCACGAGGCGGAGGTTGCGCTCGATCAGGGGACGTCGCTCGGCGATGAACTGCTCGCGCAGGTTCTCGATCTGGTCCTCGAGCTTGGTGCCGCCCTTCTCGACCGCAGCATCCTTGTAGCGGTCGAGGGGCGCGGGACGGAGGCCGACCCACAGGAGCGCGCGCACGAGGGGGCAGACGCCGCCCTTGCGGCCCCCGGCGAAGGGGCGCTTCTTGCGGCGGACCCGCTGCGCGAAGAGGTCGTAGAGGCGCTCGGCGAGGACTTCCACGTCCTTGCCGCCGGGCTTGGCCTTCGGCGGACCGGGGATGATGGATCGCGCGGAGATCTCTCCGGCCTTCCACCGCTCGAGGTCCGACCAGACCGCGGCCAGGCCCGCCTCGGTCCCGAGGAAGCTCTCGGTCCAGCGGTGGCGCGCCATGATCAGGTTGCCGAGCAGGAGGTGCTCCTCGGAGGGATCGAGGAGCTCGTGGCTCCCCACCTCCTGGAGGTAGGCACCCAGGCCGTCACCCGGCTGGATCCCCCCGCTCTTGTCGTCGTAGCTGCTGAGTTTGACCATCGTTTCGTCGTCCTGGCGTCCTACGGACGCCCGATCCGTTCATCGTGAGTTCCCCCCGGGTCCGAGGTCATTCGCAACCTCGGGGCAGGGGGGCTGGCATCGTTCGTCGTGTCCCGCGAGAGCGCGTGCCGTTCGACCTCGGCGCGCGGTGTCTGGTGGAGATGCGTTCCGATCGCCTCCCAGAGTGACGGACGGGGTCTCGATTCCCGCCGTCCGAATCTTCAGAAGTACAGAATGGAGTGCGACTGGACCAGTCCCCTCCGCGATTTGTGCGCGGTGTCATCGCGTCAGGTGTGGGCATTGTACACCCAACCATCGAGCGACAAAGCAAGATCTCTGCTGCAATATAATTCATCGCCGCAGAGGGGGTTATCCGAACCCGAGAGAACCGCACGAAGACAGAACGTGCGGCGGGGCGGAACGTGGGGCCGGCGGCGGAAAAAGGCGGGGGGACGGGCGGAAAAGGTCGAAGGCCGCTGCCCCGTCGGGAAGCGGCCTTCGGCGTGAGAGAGAGAGACGAGGCTTCGGCGAGCTCCGGTGGCTTGAGTGAGTGAGAGAGAGAGCTTTCGTCACTCGCCGTCGCGTTGTCGTTGACTGCTGATCGGAACCTTCGGGATCCGCTTGAGCGGGCAGTTCGGGAATTCTCTCGCCCTCGGAGTCCGTGAATGTCGCCCCGCGTCGGCCCGGCTCCGATGCAGTCGGTCGAAGCCAGCGGGGATATCTTCTTCGATTCTCAGGTCGCCCGTCCGAAGTGGAAGCCGAGGAGGCTCGGGTTCGGGACGTCGGGAAGGCGGCTGCGATCGATGAGGTAGCTCGTCGACTTCAGGAGCTCGCCGAAGATTCGGTACTTCGAGGCGGTCTGGTCGAGGTAGGCGACGCCGGCGCTGCCGCCCGAACCCACCCGCAGGCCGATCATCCGCTCGACCATGCGCGCGTGACGGAAGCGGAAGAGGCGGAAGTGCCCTCGAACTCCAGCACGCTGTCCAGAAGCGTCACGGCCAGGACAGGAGCGGCTCCGAGCGGTAGGTCGCGATGAAGAGGAAGGCCGCGTGCGCCCGGTCGGCGGTCGGGTCCCCGGTCTCGAGGAAGGCCCGCATCTCCTCGCGCGCCTTCGCGAAGGTCTGGTCGATCGCGGCGTGCTGCTCCGGCGCGAGGTTGGGATTCGCGCGCTGGTGGCGGCGCTGCTCCTCGATGTAGTCGTCGTAGGCGGCCGTGAAGGTCGCCACGAACTCCGGGAAGGCCTGGTCGTAGGGCGTGCGCGCGAGCCAGTCGAAGACGACCTCCCGCAGGCTGCGCTCGCCGAGGCGACGTTCGATCCCCTCGCGTCGGGCCGGCTCCATGCGGGCCGTGTAGGGGCGTCCCTCGAAGGCGAGGCGGTCCTTCTCCTTCAGGCCGGCGAGGATCTCGACCTCCCGGAACTGCCAGGACTGGAAGCCGCTGGCGGGGATCAGGGCGTCGCGGAAGCTGAGGAAATTCGTCGGGGGCATCGTCTCGATCAGCGTGAACTGCCGCGTCAGGTGCTCGAGCGTGCGGGCGCAGCGGTGGAGTCGCTCCCGCGCGACGGGGATGTCTCGCTCCGGCACGCGATCCCGGTCGAAGAGGTCGCGCGTCGCCTCGAGGTCCGCGAGGACCATCTTGAACCAGAGCTCCATCGTCTGGTGCATGACGATGAAGAGCAGCTCGTCGTGGTGGAGGAGGTCTCGCGTCGCGGCGGGGTCGACGGACGCCGGGTCGGGCGGCGACTGCGAGGAGAGGAGCCGTTCGAGCTGGAGGTAGTCGTGGTAGGTGACGACGCGCGGGTCGGACATGGCCGGGCCTCCGGTTCGGGTTCGCGCCGCGCCCGCCGCGCGGCTCGCCATCATACGCGGTCGCGGCCCGAGGACACGGCGGCGCCGTGACGCGGGGGCCGCCTACGGCCGACCGGCCGGTCCTCGTATGATGGCCCCGGAGGTTCCGACCATGACCAGCTTCGACGATCTGCCGGCCACGTCCTTCCTGCGGGTCTTCGCCGCCCCGCGGGATCTCACCCCCCACGAGCGGGACGCGCTCGCCCACCGGGTCGAGACCTTCCTCGCCGGCTGGCGTTCCCACGAGAATCCGGCCGCCGGCCGCTTCGCGGTGCTCCACGACCGCTTCCTCGTCGTCGCGGCCGACGAGCGCGTCACCGCGCTCTCGGGCTGCTCGAAGGACGCGCTGGTCGGCTGCGTTCGCGCGGCCGGAGACGCGCTCGGGCTCGAGCTCGTCCACTCGCCGCCGATCGTCTTCCGCGGGGCCGACGGCATCCGCTCGGTCGATCGGGCGGAGTTCGGACGCCTCGTCGACTCGGGCGCCGTGCGCGCCGACACGCCGGTCTTCGACACGATCGTCACCACCGTCGGCGCCTACCGGGACGGGGGCTTCGAGAAGCCGGCGGCCGAGTCCTGGCACGCGCGGGCCTGGAAGCTCGCGCCCGCGGTCTGAGCTCCCGGGTGCCCGGCGAGGAGCGACCGATCCGCCACGAGCTGCCGGAGGCCCGCTGGCCCGGCGAGGCGGAGGCCGCCGCGTCGCGGCTCTTCCGCCCCCTCTCGCTGGGGGCGACCGAGCTCCGCCAGCGCACCTGGGTTCCCGCCATGGTGCCCTGGCGCGCGACCGAGGACGGCTTCGTCACCGACGACAACGTCGCCTGGTACGGACGCTTCGCGGAGGGGCGCCCCGGCGCCATCGTCGTCGAGGCGACCGGAATCCGCGACGTCCCCTCGGGGCCCCTCCTCCGGGCCGGTCACGATCGCTTCGTGCCGGGGCTCGCGCGGCTCGCGTCCGAGGTGCGGCGGCGGAGCGGGGGCGAGACGCGCCTCTTCCTCCAGCTCATCGACTTCCTCGGCATCCGGCGGCGGCCGGAGCCGGAGAAGTACTTCCGGCGCTTCCTCGCTCTCGACGCGAGCCATCGCGAGCGCCTCTCCGCGGCGCTCGGGGACGCGCGCTGGGAGACGGCCGGGGAGGACGAGGTGCGCGAGCGCCTCGCCGCCGGTGACGAGGAGCTCTGGGCCGTCGTGCTCGACGAGCGCGAGCTCGAGTCCCTGCGCATGGGCTGGCGGGAGCGCGTCACCGACGTCGAGCAGGAGTCGATCCGCGAGCTGCCGCGCGTCCTCCCCGGGCTCTTCGCCGACGCGGCGGCCCGGGCCCGCGAGGCCGGCTTCGACGGCGTCGAGCTGCACTTCGCGCACGCCTACACGATGGCGAGCTTCCTCTCGCGCCGGAACGATCGCGGCGACGGCTACGGAGGCTCGCCCGAGAATCGCGTGCGTCTGCCGCTCGAGGTGATCGCGGCGACGCGCGCCGCCGTCGGCTCCGACTGGACGCTCGGGTGCCGCTTCCTCGGTGACGTGGTCATCGCGGGCGGCAGCCGCATCGAGGACGCGCGCCACTACGCCCGCCGGTTCGCGGAGGCGGGTCTCGACTTCCTCTCCGTCTCGAAGGGCGGCAAGTTCGAGGACGCGCGCCAGCCGCGCATCGGCGAGGCGGCCTACCCCTACACCGGGCCAAGCGGCCACGAGTGCATGCCGACCGTCCGCATCGACGAGCGCGGCCCCTTCGGACGCAACCTCGAGCTCTCGCGCGCGATCCGGGACGAGATCCGCGGCGCAGGCCACGAGATCCCGGTCGTCGGCGCCGGCGGCCTCTGCACCTTCGATCAGATGGAGGAGGCTCTGCGCCGCGGCGACTGCGACGTCGCGGCCGCGGCGCGGCAGTCGCTCGCCGATCCGGACTGGTGGCGGAAGATGCGGCTGGGACGCGGCGAGGAGACCCGCCGCTGCGTCTTCACGAACTACTGCGAGGGGCTCGACCAGAAGCACAAGCAGGTGACCTGCCAGCTCTGGGATCGCGCCGAGCCCGGCCCGGGCGAGGACGAGGCGACCATCGCAAGTTCGAACGACGGCCGTCGGCGACTGCTCCCGCCGACCTGGAGCGCCTAGCCCGCGGCGGCGTCCGCCGCCCGCGGCGCCCGATCCGCCTCGCCCAGCAGGATCTCGAGGAGGGCGAGGAGGTCCGACTCCACGCGGCGCGCCTCCTCGCGGAGCTGTCGCGTGGCCGTCGCCGGAAGGCCGGCGCGATCCAGCTCCAGGATCCGCGCGACGCGGTCCTCGCCCTCGCGCCGGCCGAGGTCGACGGCGCTCAGGTGGAAGTCGGCGAGGTCGTGATCGAGGAAGAAGACCTGCTTCTTCACGTCCGCGAGCGTGCGCGACGATCCGCGCGCGTCCCAGTTGCGCACCGCCCCGAGGCAGATCGTCGGCGTCCCGGCGCGCCAGGCGTTGAGCGCGAGGTGGTAGGTGTCGGTGACGATGAAGCGGTAGCGGCGAAGCGCGCCGAAGAGGTCGCCGAGGAGGGGAGCCCCGGCGGCGCCGCGTCGCTCGAGTCCACGGCGCATCCGGTACGCGACGAGGTCGCGCGACCAGCGCGGCCGGCGGTCGAACCAGGGGAACCACTCGGGCGCGGCTCCCGTCGCGGCGGCGAGCTCGCGGACGAAGCGGGGGAGTCCGCCCGGAACGCGCGTGCGCTGTCCGACGAAGACGCCGATCCGCGCGCCCGCCTCGAGATCGGCGAGCCACGGACCGGTGGGGAGTCCGGCGAGATCGCTCTCCTCGAGGAGGAGCGCGGCGTCGACGCCGCGCCCGCGGGCCCCATCCTCGGGGCGCAGCCGGGCGACGCGGCCGGCCGAGATCGGATCGCGCATCCAGGCGCCCGCCGCGTGGCGCACGAGATCCTCGAAGGCGGCGCGGTAGTCGACGTCGAGCCGGGCCGAGCCGTCCTCGTGGAGGAGCGTGCCGCCGAAGAGGATCGCCCGCCGACGGAGTTCGGTCGGAGCGTCGCGGAGGAGGAGGGCGTCGTAGGCCGCGGCCACCGCCGCGGCCGGATCGGCGGCCGCCCCCCGCTCGAGGATGCGGACCGCCGCGTCGTCCCGGAGGTAGTGGCGCGCCTGGAGGAAGTCGCCCCAGAGCACCACCGCCGCCGCGTCCCGGATCTCCTCCCGCGAGGCGAGGAGATCGGCGGGGCGGAACTCGAGTTCCCGGTGCCGGGCCACGGTCTCGATCTCGGGCGCCGTCGGCGGAGCGCTCGTGTACCAGCGGGCCTCGACGCCCGCGGGCAGGAGGCGCGCGATCCGGCGCGAGGCGAGGTCCACCGAGACCATCCCCGTGTTCTTCAGGCGGGGGTTCGGGGCGGTGATGAAGGCGATCGTGCGGCTCATGGTCTCGTCCGGGGCGGCGGCGCGCGACCCTAACACGCCGGGCCGGGCCCGAGCCGGGCGGAGGCCCCGGCCGGTCTTTTGGCCCCCGGATGCCGGCGGTAGTATTGAACCATGGTTCAAACCGGCTCCGAGGACGCGGCGGGACGCCAGCTCACCCGCCGACGCGAGATCCTGCGCGCAGCGTCCAAGTGCTTTCGTGAAAAGGGTTTCCACCCGACGGGGATGCGCGACGTCGCGGCCTCGCTCGGGATGACGGTCGGGAACCTGTACTACTACTTCCGGAACAAGGGCGAGATCCTGCGCTTCTGCCAGCTCCACACCCTGGGGCGGCTCGAGCGGCTCGCCCGATGGGTCGCCTCGCTGGACGCGCCGGCCGACGAGAAGCTCTTCCGCGTGGTCGTGGAGCACGTCGTCTGCCTCAACGAGGGCACCGGCGGCTCGCTGGCGCACCTCGAGATCCCCGAGAAGTCGAGCCCCGAGAATCGCGACCTCATCGAGCGCCGCCGCGCCTACGAGCGCGCCCTCGAGGAGATCGTCGAGGAGGCGGGCAGCGCGCCGGGGCCTTCCGCCGGCGAGCCCTCGCTCGCGGTGATGGCCCTCCTCGGCGCCTCCCAACTGGACCGTGAGCTGGTTCAACCCTCGCCGGAACGCGCAGCGCGCGCGACATCGGCGAGGCCTTCGCCGAACACCTCGTCCGCGGACTCCTCGCGGACGGCGCCCTTCCAAGCGGCCGGCCGCCGACGCCGCCGCGCTTCCCCACGATCTTCCGACGAGGACGAAGGCGATGCCTGAAGCTACGACCACCGCGACTCGGACGTCAACGGCGACGAGATCACGATCGTCTTCCCCACCCGCCAGCCTGCTCGAGCTGCGCAGAGTGCAACCTCACCGGCACGAGCTTGGCTGCGAGCTCGGCGAGTGCGGCACCTTGCACCGTGCTCGTCGACGGCGTGCCGGCTGGCCTGCCTGATGCTCGCCGTCGAGGCCGTCGGCAAGAAGATCGAGACCGTCGAGTGGGCTCGCCCGCGGGTCCGAGGCTGCACCCGCCGCAGCAGGCCTTCGCGGACCTCGCGCAACGCTACTGCACGCCGGGCATGCTCATGACGGCGAAGGCCCTCATCGAGCGGGAATGCCGCGCCCAGCCGCGAGGAGATTCGCGACGCCCTCGCGGGCAACTCTGCCGCTGCACCGGCTACGAGGAAGATCGATCTCAGGCCGTGAGTGGGGCGCCGCGATCGAGCGGGCGACGACGCGGCGGGGTCGCCCGAGCGAAGAGGACGTCTTCGGGGCTCCGGTCGAGGAGAACGGACGTGGCTGATCACGAGCTGAAGGGCCAGAGCGAGGGCGTCGCGGCAGGCCCTCAATCCTGGTCGGCCCTACCGACGCTGGTCGACGGCGAGTCGAAGGTCACCGGCGCACGATCTTCGCGGACGACATGAAGGTCCCGCGGATGGTCCACATGCGCCTGTGCGGCCTGACGCGACCCCACGCGAAGATCCTGAAGGTCGACGTGCGCCGCGCCGAGGCGATGCCCGGCGTGCTCGGCTTCCTCTACGGCCACCAGATGCCGACGAGCTTCGGCATCCTGCCCGTCTCACACGACGAGCACGCCCTCTGCATCGACAAGGTGCGCTTCGTCGGCGATCCGATCATCGCCGTCGCCGCGCGCACCGAGGATCAGGCCATCGAGGCCGCCCTCGCCGTCGAGGTCGAGTACGAGCCGCTCCACACCGTCTCCAGCGTCGAGGAGGCGATCGAGGAGCGCGAGCACCTCATCCACGAGTACGGCGACGACGGCAACCTCCACAAGGTCGTCTCGATGGAGTTCGGTGAGGTCGAGGCGGGCTTCGAGGAGGCCGACGTCATCCTCGAGGACGACTTCTTCTTCGAGGGCAACACCCACCTGCCGATGGAGCAGCACGCGACGGTCGCGATCCCCGAGCTCGACGGCAAGATCACGCTCTACTCCTCGACGCAGACGCCGCACTATCTCCACCGCGCGGTGACGAAGGTGCTCGGCATCCCGGCCTCGCACGTCCGCATCATCGCGGCTCCGAACGGCGGCGGCTTCGGCGGCAAGTCCGACCCCTTCAACCACGAGATCTGCGCCGCGAAGATGGCGCTCCAGCTCGGCCGGCCGGTCAAGATCTGCCTCACCCGCGAGGAAGTCTTCTACTGCCACCGCGGACGCCACCAGGTGCAGGGCTGGGTGCGCACCGGCTTCAAGAAGGACGGGTCGATGACGGCCCAGCACCTGAAGACCGCGCTCGACGGCGGCAGCTACGGCAGCTACGGCGTCGCCAGCACCTACTACACCGGCGCGCTGCAGACGGTGACCTACCAGCTCCCGAAGTACCGCTTCGACTCCATCCGCGCCTTCACGAACAAGCCGCCCTGCGGTCCGAAGCGCGGCCACGGTACGCCGCAGCCCCGCTTCGGCTTCGAGACGCACCTCGACAAGGCGGCCCACGCGCTCGGCATCGACCCGGCCGAGCTGCGCCTGCGCAACCTGGTCGAGCCGGGCACCATCACCGCGAACTACCTGAAGGTGGGCTCGATCGGCCTCGGCAAGTGCATCGAGGCCGTCGTCGCGGGATCGGGCTGGAAGGAGCGCTACGGCAAGCTCCCCGAGGGACGCGGCCTCGGCCTCGCCTGCAGCTCCTATCTCTCGGGCGCCGGCCTGCCGATCTACTGGAACCACATGCCCCACTCGGGCGTGCAGATCAAGCTCGACCGCTCGGGCGGCGTCGCCGTCTTCTGCGGCGAGACCGAGATCGGGCAGGGTTCGGACACCGTCCTCGCGGCCTGCGTCGCCGAGGTGCTCGGCATCGACCTGAAGGACATCCGCCTCTGCGTCGCCGACACCGATCTCACCCCGGTCGACCTCGGCAGCTACTCCTCGCGCGTCACGCTGATGGTCGGCAACGCCGCCATCCAGGCCGCGGAGCGCGCGAAGGAGATGATCGCCAAGGCCGTCGCGGCGAAGCTCGAGGTCCCGGCCTCGCGCCTCGTCTTCTGCGATCGCCGCGTCTTCGACAGCCAGGACCCCGAGAAGGGAATGGACTGGCCCGACGCGGTCATCTGCGCCGAGAGCGAGTTCGGCACCCTGGGCACGACGGGCTCCTACATCCCGCCGCGCTCGCCGGGCAAGTACCGCGGCGCGGGCGTCGGCCCCTCGCCCGCCTACTCCTACAGCGCCTGCGTCCTCGAGGTGGAGGTCGATCCCGACTCGGGTCTCTACCGCGTCGAGCACGTCTGGATGGCGCACGACGTCGGCGTGAGCATCAACGCCGCGAGCGTGATGGGGCAGATCGAGGGCAGCATCTACATGGGCCTCGGCGAGGCGACGATGGAGGAGATGGCCTACCGCCGCCTGCCCCCGAAGCGCAGCGACGCCCTCGTCCACAAGTTCCCGTCGCTGCTCGAATACAAGAGCCCGACCTTCCTCGAGATGCCGAAGATGACGAGCTACGTCATCGAGGATCCCGATCCGAACGGGCCCTTCGGCGCCAAGGAGGTCGGTCAGGGACCGCTCCTGCCGATCATGCCCGCGCTCGCCAACGCGATCTTCGACGCCGTCGGCGTGCGCGTCGATCAGGTCCCGATCGGACCGCACATGATCCTCGACGCGCTCCGCAAGAAGGAGCGGGGCCAGCCAGCCCGCTACGGCCCCGGCGCCTTCCCCGGCTACGAGTTCGGGACGCCGCTGCGCGTGCCGACGCCCGCCGAGGGCGGCGACGGCAAGGCGACGAACACCGAGGAGACGGGGCTGCGCCGCGACCGCGGCACCATGAAGGACTATCGCAAGGTGACCGGAGGGTCCGACCGATGATGCGCCTGCCCGCATTCCGCTTCGAGATGCCCGAGAGCGTCGAGGACGCGGCCGCGATCCTGGCCGAGGCCCCGCAGAGCACGCGGCTCGTGGCCGGCGGCACCGATCTCTGGCCGAACATGAAGCGTCGCCACCAGGGCGCCGAGACCGTCGTTTCGCTCGCCAAGGTGCGCGCGCTCTTCGGCGTCCGCGAGACCGCGGACGGCGGCCTCGTGATCGGCGCGATGACCTCGCTGACCGACCTCGTCGCCGATCCCCGCCTGGCCGACCGCTTCCCCGGTCTCGCCCGCGCGATCGCCTCGATCTCCTCGCCCGTGCTCCGCAACATGGGCACGATCGGCGGCAACCTCTGCCTCGACACCCGCTGCACCTACTACAACCAGAACGAGGAGTGGCGGCGCTCGATCGACTACTGCATGAAGGAGAAGGGCGAGGTCTGCTGGGTCGCGCCGAACTCCCCGCGCTGCTGGGCCGTCTCCTCGACGGACTCCGCGCCGGCCTTCCTCGCGCTCGGGGCGAGCGTCACCCTCGTCTCGGCGGCGGGCGCGCGCACGATCCCGCTCGAGGAACTCTACGTCGACGACGGCATCAACTACCTCGCGAAGCGTCGTGACGAGATCCTCACCGAGATCCACGTGCCGGCGCCCGGCGCGCGGAAGACGACCTACTGGAAGCTCCGCCGTCGGGGTTCGATCGACTACCCCGTCCTCGGCGTGGCCTGCTCGCTCGAGCTCGAGGCCGACGGCAAGACGGTGAAGGACGTCGCGATCTGGCTCGGCGCGGTGCGTTCCGCTCCGGTGCGCGCGGCCGAGGCCGAGGACCTCCTCCGCGGCCAGGTCCTCGGCGACGCCCTCCTCGACGAGGCCGCCAAGCTCGCGCGCAAGCCCGCGTCCCCGCTCGACAACACCGACTACGTCCACATCTGGCGGGCGAAGATGGTCGAGCGCTACGTCGTCGGCATCCTCCGCGAGCTCTCCGCCTGACCTGCCGCGCCAGGCACGTCCGACGTGCCCGGCGTCCCTCGCGGATGCACGTACGGTGCCAGGCACCCGATGTGCATCCCCGGCCCGAGAGGGCCGGCGGCGCGCGCAGGCGCGCCGCGGATGCACATCGGGTGCCTGGCACCGTACGTGCATCCCGGCTCGCCGCGGGATAATCTCCGCCGGGCGCGAATGAGCCCCCGAGGAGGCTCGCATGACGCCCGCGACCGGATGTCTCCACTGCCACGGACCCCGCCCGGACGGCGCGGCGCGGCGCTGGGTCTGCCTGCGCTGCGGACGCACCAACTCGCAGGCGCTCTCCGGAATCGACTGGTCGCGCCATCCGCGCCTCGTCCGGCGCGAGCGGATCCTCATCCTCTTCTTCTGGGTCTACCCGGCGATCGCCTGGGCGCTGGCGCCGGGCGGCGCGAGCGAGGAGATCGCGCCCACGCTCTGGGTCTTCGGCATCGCCCCCGCCTTCCTCGCGCACGGGGCGCGGCAGCGGCGACGCCACTGGCTGCCGCTCGTGGCGACCTTCCTCGGGCTGCTCGTCCTCGTCGCGATGAACGCCGAGGCGTTCGCGCCGCCGGACGCGCCCACCGTCTTCCTGCTCCTGCCCTGGTTGCTCGGAATCGCGGCCGCGGTGTCGCTCTGGGCGGCCACCGCGCGAGGCGAGGTCCACGTGCTGGCCGAGACGCACTCCTTCACGCGCGTCGATCCGGGGGCGCGCTTCCCGCCCGACTCCACCAGCTCGCCGCGCTTCCGCGCTACTGCCTCTACTGCTTCTCGCACGACGTAGAGAGCGGGAAGGTCACTGCGGTGCCGGGATTGCGCCGGTCTCAGCCGTGTCTCGGACCGGCGCCTCTACTGGAACCTCAACCATCGCTACGAGCGTCTCGAACGCGCGCTCCGGATCGGCGTCGTCGCGCTGGGACTGGGATTCGCGGTCTCCGCCTGCGACGGTCACCTGGGCGATCCCGTCTCGACCTTCGTCGGCATATTCGTCCTGGCCACGCCGATCCTCGGCTACCTCGCCTGGCTCACCCTCTCGACGCTCCGCCTGCACCACCACGACTTCTCGCCCTCGCTGATCTGGACGCTCGTCTTCCTCGGCGGGGGAGCGCTCCTCCTCGTCATCGCGCCGCCCCAGGGCGCACCCTCGCTCGAGGGAGGCGGGCCCTGGTTCCTCGGCGCGGCCGTCCTCTCCGCCGCGTCGGGCCCCGTCCTCGCGCGCCACAAGGACCGCCGCATCCGTCGCGGCCGCGCCGTCCGGAGGACGGCGTCGTGAGTCACGCGGGTTCGGAACGGGATCTCCTTCCCGCGCGCTACTGCCTCCACTGCTTCTCGGCGGACGTCGAGGACGTCGAGGGCACGCTCGTCTGCCCGCATTGCCACGGACGGAGCCGACGCGCCGATCGCCGCGAGTACTGGACGCTGCATCCGGGCGTCCACCGGTGGGAGCGATTCCTCAAGGGACTGCTCCTGCTCGTCTTCCTGCTGCTCCTCGGGAGCATCTTCTCGACCATGGTCGTCCCCGGGCACGGGGTGAGGAAGGTCCGGTGGTTCTATCTCCTCGGCGTCGCCGGCTACGGCGCCGTCCTCTGGAAGACGATCTCGCTGTTGCGGCGCCGCGACCACAGCTTCGGCGCCGCCATCGTCTGGAGGATCACCCTGGGCATCTGGCTCGTGCCCGTCCTGATCGTCGCCGCGGCCCTGCCTCGGGGGGCGAGTCTCGTCCCGTTGACGGTCGCCGGCGCGATCGTCTCGGTGATCGCCTTCGGGCCCCGAGCGTTCCGCCGGTATCAGTCCTCCTGGATCCGACGGGGCGCCGATCCCGCCCTGCGTGATCGCTTCGTCGGCGTTCCCGTCCCGGGGGGCGAGAAGGAGAATCTCGACCGCGCCGACCTCCGAGTCTGTCTTCACTGTCACCATCCCTCCCGCGCGAAGCAGGGACGCTCCTGGAGCTGCTCCGCTTGCGGGGCCACGAACACCCACTTCCAGAGCGTGCATTCCTGGTCGAACCACCCGCGATTCCGTCGCCTGCGGAAGACCCTCTCGACCGGGTTCTGGCTCGGGCCGCTTCTCGTCGGAGCGGGAGCCCGGCTCTTCGTTCACCGGCATCTCGGTGATGACGCCGCGATCGCGGCCGCGACCTCGATGATGACCGTCGCGATGAAGCTCCTCGCGGTCTCGCTCGGCCCGATCCTCGCGGCCCGCCATCTGCTCGAGCGACGCCCGAACTGGACGGCCCTCGGCGCCGCCGCGACCTCCGCCGTCGTCGCGGTGAGCTGGAACCTCGAGGCGCTCGGACGCCATCCTCGATCGACCGGTCTCCTGCTCGGCGCCTGGGGCGCCTGGCTCGGTCTCGCGCTGCTCTTCTGGTTCGTCCTCGGGCCGCGCGCCGCGCGGAGCCTGGCGGAGGCCGGTGGGGACCGCTCCCTCCGGTGAGGTTCCGGAACTCCGGCGGGCCGGCGGCGAATGCTCTCGACCCCCGGGCCGACGAGGGGGCGGGGGATGATCGCGTTCACCGTCGTCGCGCGGCGCTCTCCGCGCCCCACGGACCTTGACCCCGGTCGCCGAGGCGGGCGACAATCGCGGGTCCTCCATCCGGCGCGAGGAGTCGCCGATGAGCAATCCGATCGCAGTCCTCCTCGTTCCGGTGGCGATACTTCTTGTCGTCGCGTCACCGCTGGCGGCGCAGCAGTTTCCCGAGTGGCCCGTGGGAACCTACTCCAACGGCATGCCGGCGCTCACCAAGGTCGGCACGTCGTCCGTCCGCGCGGTCCGGGATCTCGACGGTGATGGACACCCGGAGTGCGCAGTCCATGTGAATGACGTCACGACCGGGCAGCAGTCCTGGCGTCTCCACTCGGGAGCCACCGGATCCTTCGTCCGGACGCTCGCGATCCATCCCGGTGCGGATTGGCTCGAGTACGCCTTCGAGGACGTCGGGGATCTCGACGGGGACGGCGTCATCGATCTCGTGCAGGTGCGGAAGTACGCGCCCTCCACGGGCCCACCTCCGCTCGCGCCGTCCGCCCGGGCCATCTCGGGCGTGAACGGAGCGACCCTCTGGACCGCGACGGTCGCCGTCCTGTCCACGGCCGCGATCTCCAACGTCCAGATCGCGCGGATCGGAGACTCGGACGGAGACGGCGTGGGAGAGATCGCGATCCTCGTCGGGCCTCCGACCTTCATCGACCTCCTGAACGGAGCGCCGGCGACGCCGACCCGCCTCTTCTTCCTGAGCGGTGCGACCGGGGCCGTCGTCCACGTCATCGTCGACGGTCTGAACATCGTCGATTCGATCGCGGCCGCCGGTGACTCGGACGGGGACGGCGTCACGGACCTCGTCATCGGGGCGAGTTCCTCGGCCTGGGCCGGAACGGACTCCGGCGGCGCGGCGCTCCTCTCCGGGGCGACCTACCAGTATCTGCGCTTCTGGACCGGTTCGGGGCCCGGCGAGCGATTCGGGTCGGGAGTCTCCGGCGCCGGTGACGTGGACGGCGACGGTCTCGATGACGTGATCATCTCCTCTTCGGGCGCGCTCCTCGCGCGCGTCTTCTCCGCCGCCGATGGATCCGTCCTGCAGTCGTTTCCCTTGCCGACGGCCCCGTCCCCGTTCTCCGTCGAGCGGATCGTGGCGAGCTCGGGCATCGACTGGAACGGCGACGGAGTGCCGGATCACGTCCTGTTCACGCCCGTCGCCCGCTACCTCGTCCGGTCGGGAACCGACTTCGCGATCCTCGCCGACTTCTTCAACCTCGGCCGGCCGATGGGTGACGTCAACGGCGATGGACTTCCGGAAGGCATCTTCGTCGAGACGAGCACGGTCCCGCAGACGGTGAGGATCGTCGCCCGCCGCGGCGCGCAGCCCTACGGGAGCTCGACCGGCGGACTCGCGCTCGAGTGGATCCCCGGCGCCGCCGCCCCGACGGCGGGACGGCTCCGCCTCTCGGGAGGAACGCCCCTCGCCACGGTCCTGCTCGCGGTGAGCCTGCAGCCCGCTTCCGGTCAGACGATCCTGGGGCTGCCGCTCCTCGTCTCGCCGGCGCCGGAAGAACTGGTCCTCCTCGAGAGCCCGACGCTGGACGCGACGGGAGCCTGGGAGTGCGCCCTCACGCTCGAGCAGCCGGCGCTCCACGGCGTCCTGCTCCACCTCCAGGCCGGCGACTTCGGCGCGAACCCCTCCACCTCGAACGGGCTGCGGCTCCTCTTCGAGGAGTCGGGCGCGCTCTGAGATCGCTCGACGCCTTCCGAGAATCCACGTCGAGTTTGACCGGGATGTTCCGAGCGGCGAGACTCGGGGAGATTTCGGAGCCCGGAGAGATTTCGATGACGAGCAAGCAGACGAGGTTCCTCGTTCTCGTGGCGGCGGTCCTGTCCGCGACCTCCGTGGTGCGCGGGCAGAGCTTCCCCGACCATTCGCTGGGGGCCTGGTCCAGCGATCCCAGTCTCCGCATCTCGGGCGACTCGCCCGTGCGGGGGATCGGCGACATCGACGGCGACGGCTTCCCCGACTGCGCCGTGCAGTTCAGCAGCTTCGCCACCGGGCTCCTGACCTGGAACCTCTACTCGGGCCGGACCGGCATCTTCGTGCGCACCCTGTCGTCCACCCTCGACGCGCACTACGTGGACTACGTCTTCGAGGAGGTCGGCGATCTCGACGGCGACGGCGTCCGCGACTTCGTGGAGGTGCGGAAGTTCGATCCCCTGTTCACGCCGGCACAGGACACGCCCGAGGCGCGCGCGATCTCCGGCGCGAACGGGATGATCCTCTGGTCCGCCGACGTCGCCGACGGCCCCACCTACGGGATCTCTCGGGTGCAGATCGCGAGCATCGGGGACGGCGACGGCGACGGCGTGGGCGAGGTCGTGATCCTCGCCGGCAACCCGGATCAGTTCTCCTTCATGAACGGATCTCCCGCCGCGCCGACCCGGCTCCACTTCCTGAGCGGCGCGACGGGGAACGTGGTCAACGTCATCGTCGACGGGCTCAACATCATCGATTCGATCGCCAACGCCGGCGATGCCGACGGCGACGGCGACGGCGAGGACGATCTGATCATCGGCGCGAGCACCTCGCCCTTCGTCGGGCCGAATGCCGGCGGCGCGGCGCTCCTCTCCGGCGCGACCTACCAGTACCTCCGCTTCTGGAACGGCGCGGCCGCCGGCGAGCGCTTCGCGACGGGCGTCTCCGGCGCGGGCGACGTGAACGGCGACGGCCTCGACGACGTGATCATCTCGTCCCAGGGAGCGCTCCTCGCCCGGGTCTACTCGAGCGCGGACGGCTCGGTGCTCCATGCCTTCCCGCTGCCGGCGGCGACCCCGTCGAGCGCGGTGCCGAGCATCGTCCCGAGCGCGGAGTTCGACTGGAACGGCGACGGAGTCCGGGATCACGTCCTGCGGGAGCCCATCCTGAAGCACCACGTGCGGTCGGGCGCCGACTTCTCCGTCCTCGCCGACCTCGGATTCTTCGGGAAGACGATGGGCGACGGCAACGGCGACGGCATCCCGGAGGCGCTCATCGTCGACTACTACGAGAATCCCCAGTCGGTGAGGATCGTATCGCATCGCGGCGCCGAGCCCTACGGCGTCTCGACGGGCGGGCTCGCGCTGCAGTGGCTGCCCTTCGCGGCGACGCCGACGGCGGGGCGTCTCCGTCTCTCGGGCGGCGCGCCCTTCGCGAGCGTCGTCCTCGCGGTCAGCCTGCAGCCGGCGCTCTTCCAGTTCTTCCAGGGACTGCCGCTCTACGTCTCGCCGGCGCCCGAGCACCTCCTCCTGCTCGAGAGCCCGACGCTCGGTGCGACCGGCGTCTGGGAGATCGTCCTCTCCCTGGAGCAGCCGGCGCTCGACGGCGTCATCCTCTACCTGCAGGGCGGCGCCTTCGGAACGAGCCCCTCGACGTCGAATGGTCTGCAGATCCTCTTCGAGGAGTCCGGGGCATGACGACGTCCCGCGCGCGCGTCGGACGCGTCGCGGGCGCCGAAGGGGTCGGACGTCGCGGAAGGCGGACCGAGGACTCGCTCGACGCGACCACCGGCTGTCTCTTCTGTCACGCGCCGGTGCCCGAGGGCGTCGGGCGGCGCTGGACCTGCCCGCGCTGTCGCGAGGTCAACTCCCAGGCGCTGCGAGAGATCTACTGGTCCTGCCACCCGCGCTTTCGCCGGCGTGGTCGGCTCCTCGCCGCCTCCTTCCTCGCCCTTCCGCTCGTCGCGACCGCGGCCTTCCTCGTCGCGCGCTCGCTCGCGACGACGGCGGAGGGACGGCGCGCCGCGCTCGAGATCGGCGCGGCGGCGATCGGGCTCTTCTTCCTGAGCCTCGGACCCGCCTTCCTCGCGCTGCGCACCCGACGACGCGAGCGGGCCTGGCTGGCTCCGATGATGACGGCGCTCGGCGTGGCCGTGGCCTGGATCTGGTATCACGACCTCGCCTCCGCGGCCGGGCTCACGGTGGCGTGGACGCTCCTCGTGGGGGCCGTCGTCCTCGACTGGGCCTGGCTCGGGCGCCACCAGGCGCGGGCGATGGCCGGCGAGCTCGCCTCCCGTCGCGCGGCCCCGCTTCCGGACGACGTCGTCGTCGCCCACGGCGACCCCTTCGTCGACCGGCGCCGACGGATCGAGCGCGCCCATCCCCTTCCGGCCCGCTACTGCCTCCGCTGCTTCTCGCATGCGGTCGAGGACGAGCCGGGCGGCCTCGCCTGTCGCTCCTGCGGCGCGGTCAGCCTCCCCTCGGAACGGCGCGACTTCTGGAACCGCAATCCGCGACTGCTGGCGCTCGAATCGGTCGGCAAGGTCCTGCTCGTCCTGACCGCCGTCGGCGTCCCGGCCGGGATCATCGCGCGGAGCGAGGTGACCTTCGCGCACGCGCCTCGCCTGCTCAGCGTGGCCGCTTCGATCGCGGTGGCGACGCTCGCCTGGATGACGCTGTCGAAGTTGACCCGTCACCTGCCGAACTTCTCGGCGTCGCTGGTCTGGACGATCGCCGCCGCGCTCTCGGTGCCGATCGCCGCGCTGGTCGGCCACGAGAAGGCCGGGGCGGTGGGCCTCGCGGTGGGGCTGGCGGTCTCCCTCGCCGTCCTCGTCGGCGCGCTGTTCGCCGGGCCGCTCTTCCTGCGCTTCCGCCGCCGCCTCGTCCTTCGCGGCGCGCGGCATCCCGATGATTCTCATCCGGTGACGGGCACCGCCTGAGGGTCTTCGCTGCGACCCGACGGGTCGCGGGGGCTCAGGGCCCTCAGCAGGGGCCGCTCGCGGCGCCGGGCGCCACGACGCGGAAGAGGGACCAGTAGGTCCCGGCGGTGTAGAAGAAGACGGGGAGCGTGACGAGCCAGGCGAGCAGGATGCCCGCCTTGCGGCCGGCCGAGCCGCCGTTGAGCAGCTCCTCGACGTGGTCGGGGACGCGGGCGAAGACGCTCTTGCACCAGAAGGTGCCGACGACGAGCGTCACGCCGAGGACGAAGAGACCGACGTTCACCGGGGATCTCCGGGCGACCATCGCCCCGTATCCCGGACTTCGGATTCCCGCCCGCGACCGGTTGAGGTCGCATGAAGATGCGCTCAGCGCGAGGGGGCGTCGATCTCGCCGTCGCTGAAGACGAGCCGCTCGATCCCGCGCAGGCGATCGCTTCCGTCGCGATCCGCGTCTGAGTCTCGGACGAGGAGGGTGCCGTCCTCGAGCGTCCGGATCTCGTAGCCGGATCGCGGGCCGCGGAAGACGGCGACATCCTTCCCCGCGCCGCCGTCGATGCGATCGTCGCCGCCCCGCCCCTCCAGTCGATCGTCGCCGCCCGCGCCGGCGAGGAGCTCGTCGAAACCGGTCCCCACCAGCTCGACCGCCGCCGGTCCCCGGGCGCGTACGCCGCCGTAGTGCCGGATCCTCCCGGCGCCGGAGGAAGGATCGCCGCCCGGAACGAAGCGTCCGCGGAATCCGCCGGGAAGCGTCGCCACGAAGGGACCGAGGTCCGGCGGCAGGAACTCCCCGAGCGCCCGCGAGGCTTCCTTCATCCCGTGGCGATCGCACCAGAGACGGGCGCGCAGCGCGGCGCGCAGGTCCGGGCGCAGCGTGTCGCCGACATCGATCGGCGGGCCGGCGTCCCGCGGCACGTCGAAGCGGAACCCGTCCCGCTCCAGCGCGGCATCGAGGCGCTCGGCGTAGCGGGGGAGGGCGGGACGGATCCCCTCCGCGAGGACGAGGGCGAAGAGACGCTCGAAGGTCTCGTCGTCGACCGGGCTCGTGTCCCACTCGGACGTCCCTTCGAGCGGGCAGCGCGGCGCCGCGATCACGAGGAGACGGGCGTCGAAGTCCCGCGCCAGGTCTTCGGCGATGCGGCGATGGCGCTCCCGTTCGCGACCGGGGTCGCCGGTGAGCACGACGATCGCGGCCCCGCGCGCGGCGAGGCTCTCCGCGACGGCGCGCTTCAGGTCGGCCGCGCCGAAGCGCGCCCCCGCGACCGGCGCGAGCAGGTAGCGGAGGGCATCGCGGACGCGCACGAGTCGCTCCGCGCTCACGCCGTTCTCGCCGAGGATCGGGATCGCGCCGCCGCTGGCCGTCTCGAGCCGGGTGGCGAGAGCGAAGCCGCCGAGTCCGGGCGGCCGCGGCGTGGCGAGAGTCGCGACCGCTTCGGGAGCCCCGTCGAGGGCGGGGCGGGGGAGACGTCGTCTCGAGATCCAGCCTCGCGTCGCCCGCGCGACCGCGAGGGCGTGTCCCGTCTGGGTCCGGGCGTCGGAATCGGGAAGGACCGCGACGGGGTGCGGGTACCAGCTCTGCAGGACGAGCCGGCGGGGGCGCGGGCCCCAGCGGCGGAGGTGCTCGACCATGGCGTCCGTCGCCTCGAGGAAGGCCGCGTCCGAGCCGGCGCCGCCGTCCTCGGAGTTGGCGATCACGTCGCAGGCCAGTCCCTGCTCCTCGGCGAGCGTCGCGAGCTCGCGCAGGCGTCGGGCGGCGTCGACGCGCGGCCCGGCCCCGTCGCGACCCTTCCTTCCCGCGAGGTACTCCCAGGGGTCGTCGACGACGAGTCCGTCGAGCGTGATGCCGCGCGCGGCGAGAACCCGGACGACCTCGGGGAGGACGGCGGCGTAGTCGCCCCAGCGCATCGGCGCCTCCGGCGTGCCCGTCACCGCGGGCTCCCCGCGCCAGCCCCAGTTGGGGAAGTTGACGAGCAGCGAGACCGGGACGGGGCCGAGCGCGGCGCGCATCGCCTCGATGTAGTCGGCGAGCTCGCGCGTCGCCCGCGAGACCTCGGTGAAGCGGGAGGCCGGATCGCGTCCCCAGGCGTCGTGACCGAAGGCCCGGCGGATCGGACCGTCGATCTCGAGCCGGTCGACGCGCCCTCCCGAGCGACGCCAGCGCGCGATCTTCTCCAGTTCGATCGCGGCGGACCGCTCGCCGATCTCGTCGCCCCAGTCGTGGTTCAGGAGGCCGCCCACCTCGATCGCGACCGCGGTCGGCCGGTCTCCCGAAGCGAGGGCGGCGGCGAGGGCGGAGAGCTCGGCCTCCGGGGCGGTGCTGAGTCCGTCGACGTAGAACTTCACCCCCGAGAGGGCGGCGCGCGTCGCGGACCATTCTCCGGGCGCCCGCCCGAGCTCGAGGAATCTCCCCGCGTTCGGCGCGAGCCAGATCTCGGGCCCCTGCGCGCGGAGGCCGCTCGCGCCGATCAACGCGAGGAGGAGGGCCGCGGCCGGGATCGCATTCGACTTCGTTCCCGCGCGCATGGTCCGCTCCCGTTCCTTTCCGTCGTCCGCTCCCTGGACGCCTCGGGCGCGCCGGGGTTCCCGGCTTCCCGTCACGAAGGACGCCCTTCACCGCACCGGGCGGTGCGACGGCCCGGATGATCGACGAGCCTACCAGTCCCGCCGCCAGAGGATCTCGCGGCAGGAGCAGCGCTCGCCGAGCCAGGCGAGCGCGAGCCCGACGGCCCGCATCCGCGCCGGGGGTCGATCGGCCGTCGGCGTCCCGCGGCCGAGGGTGACGTGGGGCGAGAAGGCCGCTCCCGCCGCGTCGACTTCGAAGCGGGCGATGTAGTCCAGTGTGCTCGCGAGCGGCTCGCGGGCCGAGGGGTGAAGATCGTCGGGGCGGGGCGGCGGTCCCGTCGGGGCGCGGATCGCCGCCCGCGCCGCGTCGTGGAGCGCCCGGAGTCCGGGCGTCACCTCGAGGGCGAGCCAGAGCGACCCGGAGGCGCCGGCGCCCTCGCGCGGGACCGGTCCGAGGATGACGAGCTCGGGCGCCGGCGACTCGAGAACGAGCCTCTCGAGCGAGGCCTCGACGGCGAGACGATCCCCGTCCTCGAGCACGCCCATCGCGAGGCTCAGGTGCGCGATGCCCCGACCCGGTCCGAGCCGCTGGGCGTCGTCGGGTGCGGTGCGCTGCGCGCTCACGCGCTCGGCGTACCGTCGTGTCGTCTCGTCGGGGAGGAGGATGACGTCCACCGCGCGTCGCATGTCGTCCACTCCCGGGTCACCCCGCCTTCCCTGTCGGTCCGTTCGCCTATCCTCGCTCGGGTCTCCTCCGGGCGTAAGGGGAGGATCCGGGACCGCGCCGCGACGAACGGCGCGGCGCCCGGAACCGGAAGGAGAACGGCGGCGATCGTCCGCCGACCGCGTCCGGAGCACCCGGCGCGGTGGCCCCCCTGGGAGTCACCCCGAGATGTCCCGCGTCCTGCGTCTCGTCCACGTCGCCGACGTCCACCTCGACACGCCCTTCCGGGCGCGTTCGGAGGCCGTGCGCGCGCGTCTGGCCGAAGCGGTCTGGACCGCTCTCGAGCGGGCCGTGGAACTGGCGCGCGCCGAGGACTGCGACGCGCTCCTTCTCGCGGGCGACGTCTTCGATTCCGAACGCGTCACCGCCGCGACGGAGGCGCGACTCGTCTCGCTCCTCGCGGGCCTGGCGGAGGACGGGATCGCGGTCGCGCTCGCGACGGGAAACCACGATCCCGGCGGCGAGGACGGACGGCTCGGCGCGCTCGCCGGGCGCGACGGCGTGGCGCTCTTCGATCGCGGCGAGCCGCGAACCGTCGTACTGCGCGACCGCGGCGGTCGCGTCGTCGGCCATCTCGTCGGCGTCGGTCACGACTCTCCGCACGAGTCCGCGTCGCTCGCGGCGCGCTTTCCGGGGCGGCCCGGCCCCGAACCCACCGTCGGTCTGATGCACGCGCTCGTCGTCGGCGCGCGCGGCTCGGAGCGGCACGATCGCTACGCACCGTGTACACTGCGGGAGCTCGCGGCCTTCGACGGTGACTACTGGGCCCTGGGGCACGTCCACACGAGGCAAGCCGTGTCGGACGACCCCGTCGCCTGGTACCCGGGCAACTTGCAGGGCCGTCACTTCGGCGAGACCGGCGCACGGGGCGCCCTGATCGTCGAGGTGACGGCGGGTGGGGGAGCGGAGGTCGCCTTCGCTCCCCTCGCCCCCGTCCGGTGGGAGGAGGTCGTCCTCTCCGATCTCGCCGCGGTCGCGCGCGCTCCCGAGCTCGCGGCGCGGGCGGCGGAGGCCTTCGCCGCGCTCCGCGGAGACGATGCCGACGGCGTCGAGGACTGGATGCTGCGCCTCGTGTTGCGCGGCGTCTGCCCCCTCGAGGAAGAACTCCGAGACGAGGGTGCGCGACGCGATCTCGAACGCGTCCTCGCCCGAGAGCTCGGCGCGCTCGAGCTCGAGATCGACGCGAGCGGGCTCCTCGCGCCCCACGACTACGACGCCCTCGCCGCCCGCGACGACCTCCTCGGCGCCGCGCTTCGCGACCTCGGCGACCGTCGTCGGGCCGAGGATCCGCTCGCCGAGCTGGCCCTCGACCGCCTCGCCTCCCGCGCCGCCCGCGAGGATCCGCGCGGCCTGCTCGAGGGTGTCGAGGCCCTCGTGGTCGAGGCCCTCGTGGTCGAGGCGCTCCGGCCCGGAGGCGCGCGTTGAGGCTGCTCGAGATCGGGATCGGCCGCTACGGCTGCCTCGAGGAGCTCGTCCTCGAGGATCTCGGGGCCGGCGTTCCGCTCGTCGTTCTCGGCGACAACGAGGCGGGCAAGTCGACGCTGCGGGAGGCGCTCCTCGATCTTCTCGGGGGCTTCCGCGCGAGCCGGCTCGAGCGACATCCCTACCGGCCGCGCGACGGCGGTCGTCCGCGGCTCCGCGCCCGGTTCGCGGACGACGGGGAGGCGGTCGAGTTCGAACGTCGCCTCGACGACGCGGCGCGAGCGATCGAGCGGCGCGGCGGACGCGAGCGCGACCGGGACGACCTCCCCTTTCCCTCCGTCGGGCTCGACCGCGAGCGGCTCGCGGCGGTCTTCCTCCCGACCGCCGAGGATCTCGCCGCCGCGGCGCGGGCGCTCACCGGGGGCCTCGAGCCGCGCTGGCGCGGCGGCGCCGATCTGCTCGATGCGGCGACGGCCGTCGAGGCGCTCCGCCGCGAGGCGGCGACGCTCTGGCGCGTGGATCGCCGCGGTCAGCCGCGCGCCCGCGAGCTCGAGCGCGCGATCCGCGCCGCGCGCGAGCGCCGCGTCCAGGCGGCCGAGGAGGAGGCGGCGCTGCGCCGCCTCCGCGAGCGCGAATCGGCGCTGAGGCGCGAGCTCGGAGAACTCGCCGCCGCCCTCGCCGAGGCGCGCGAGGAGCTCGACGTCGCGCGGCGCCGCCGGCGCGATCTCGAGCGTCGCGACCGGGACGCGTCGCGCGCCCTGGAGGCGCGCATCTCCGAGGGGCGTCGGGCCGAGCGGCTCCTGCGCCGCGAGGAGCCCCTGCGCGCGGCGCTCGCGGTCCTCGCCGCGGAAGCCGAGGAGGAGCTCGCGCCGAGTCCGGGATGGCGGGCCGTGCAGGAACGACTCGGCGAGGGAGCGGCCGCCGCCCTTCCCGAGCTCCTCGCGCTCGACGTCGATCGGGCCGAGGCGCGGCTCGCGCTCCGGCGCGATCGCCGGGCCTTCCAGCGCGGCCTCCTCGTGCTCGCCGCCTTCTTCGGCGCGGCCCTGCTGGCCTTCGAGGTCCTCCCGCGCGAGATCGGGCTCGCCCTCGCGGCCGCGCCCCTCCTGCCCTGGTGGTTCCTTCGCCGACAGGAGGGCGCGCGGCTCCGGCGCGACCTCGTCGACGTCGGCCGCGAGCGTCTCGCCGCCCTCGACGAGGGGCGGGGGCTCGAGGCCGCGCTCGACGTCTGGCGTCGCGGTCGCGAGGCGGCGGTCGACGAGACCGAGCGGACCCGGCGACGGCAGCGCCGGACAGACCGCCGCGCGCGGGCCGAGCGCGCCCTCGGGATCTTCGCCCGCCGTCTCGGCGTGGATCTCCGGCCGGACGACGTCGGCGCCTGGCGCGACCTCCTGCGCGAGGCCCGCCGGGCCCGGGAACTCGGTCGGGCCGCGGAGCAGCGTCGGCGGGAGCTGGCGGACGAGGGGCGACTCGACGCGACGGAGGTCGACGGGATCGCGCGCGTCCGCGCCCGGCTGAGCGAGCTCGACGGGGCGCGGACGGAGGGCTTCGAGCGGCTCGGCGCGCTCCGGGAGGAAGCGGGGCGCCGCGCCGCGGCGCGGACGACGGCCGAGCTCGACGGCGAGATCGCGTGGCTCGAGGATCGTCGCGAGGCGCTGCTGCGCCGTCGGGATCGCCTGGCGATCGCGGCCGCCCTCATCGAGCGGGCGGAGCGGGCATCGCGCGACGCGCTCGAGCCGCGGCTGTTCGCGGGCGCCGGCCGCCGCCTCGCCGCGCTGACGGGGGGGCGCTACGAGGCGATCTCCGCGCGCGAGGACGGGGCGCTCTCGGTGCGGGCGGCGGAGGGGCACTGGCACGAGGTCACCGAGACGTTCAGCCGGGGAACGCGCGAGCAGATCGGGCTCGCCCTGCGGCTCGCGCTCGCGGATCTCCTCGACCCCGAGCGGGTCCTTCCCCTCGTCCTCGACGAGGCCTTCGCCCACTGGGACGCGGGGCGGAGGGCCGGCGCGTGGACGCTTCTCGCCCGGCTCGCCGGGGAGCGTCCGGTGATCCTCGCCACCTGCCATCCCGCCCTCGCCCGTGAGGGACGGGCGCGGGCGGCGGCGCGGATCGTCACCCTGCCGGGAGCGGAGCGCGACGCCGGGATCTCCCGAACGCTCGCCGCGGACTGAAGCGACGGCGCCCGCTCGCCCGGCCCCGGAAACGCGCGAAGCCGCGGATCCGGAGATCCGCGGCTTCGGCGAGGGATCGGGAGCCGGCCTCGATCAGCAGTGGGCTTCGAAGAGCGCGACCAGGTCGTTGGCGATCTGGACCGGCATCTTGCCCTCGATGTCGTGGCGCTCGAGCATGCCGACGACGCGTCCTTCCTTCATGAGGGCGATCTGCGGGGAGCTCGGGGCGTAGCCCACGAAGTAGCTGCGCGCGCGCTCCGTCGCCTCGCGGTCCTGACCGGCGAAGACGGTCGTGACCTTCTCCGGCTTCTTCGCGTGCTGGAGGGCGAGGGTGAGGCCCGGTCGGGCGCCGCCGGCCGCGCAGCCGCAGACCGAGTTCACGAAGACCAGGGCCGTCCCCCCGAACTCCTGGAGCTCGGCGTCCACGGCGTCCGCCGTCCGCATCTCGGTGGCTCCGAGGCGGGTGACTTCCTCGCGCATCGGGGCGACCATTCTCTCGTCGTACACGGGTCCGTTCCTCCTGGGGATTCGCGTCAGGCGGCAGGATAACAGCCCGGGCGGGGGGGCGGAAAAGGGGGACCGGGCGGGACGCCGGGAACCTCCGGGGCGGGGGCGCTGGTCGCGGCCCGATCCCCGCCTACAATGCCGCTTCGGCGCCTTCGGAAGGGACGGATGGACGGCATTCCGGTCACGGTACTCACGGGATTCCTGGGGAGCGGCAAGACCACGCTCCTGAATCGCGTGCTGGCCGGGCGGCACGGCCGTCGCGTGGCGGTGATCGTCAACGAGCTCGGCGAGATCGGGCTCGACGCCCGGCTCATCGAGGGGGCCGAGGACGGATTCCTCGAGCTCGACAACGGCTGCCTCTGCTGCGCCCTCTCCGAGGACCTCGTCTATACGCTGGCCGAGATCGCCGATCGCGGGGGCAGCGAGCAGGTCGTCATCGAGACGACGGGGGTGGCCGATCCCCGGCCGATCGCGGTCACGCTCCGGCGGCCCGAGCTCGCCGGGCGCTTTCACCTCGACTCGGTCGTCACGACCGTCGATGCGATCAACCTCGAGCGCGCCCTCGCCGAGGCGCCCGAGGCCCGGGCCCAGATCGCCAGCGCCGACTTCGCGATCCTGGCGAAGCTGGATCTCGTCGACGAGGAGCGGCGTCGGGCGGTCGAGGCGATCATCGCCGAGCGCGCGCCCCGCGCCGTCGTCCTCGACGGTCGGGATGACGCCACGCTCGCCGCGATCCTCGAGCCGCGTCTCGACGGCGCGCGCGCCGGCATGGCGATGCCCGCTCCCGAACAGACCCTCCGCCTCGCCCACCCCCGACACCGCGAGAGCTGGGCGAGCCTCGCCGTGGACGTGGGCGAGCGCGCGACGATCCGGCTCTTCCTCGAGGAGTTCCTCGGCGAGCTTCCGCCGGCGATCTACCGGGCCAAGGGGCTCGTGAAGATCGACGGCGAGCGCGGTCGACTCGAGTTCCACCGCGTCGGCGAGCGCCTGGACTTCGCGCGACGCCCCGAGGCGCGCGGGTCGGGACAAATGGTCTTCATCGGTCGGGAGTTCGATCGCGCGGCGCTCGCGTCCGAGGTCGAATCCCTCTTCGAGGAGGCGTGAGGTTGGTGCGCGACCTGACGGCGATGATGGAACTCCCCTCCGCGGCCGGCGCCACGCCGACGCTGCGCGAGGCGCGGACCCTGCTCGATCCGGACCTCTTCCGACCGCGGCCCTGGCTCTACTGGGCGGACCTCGGTCTTTCCGCCGCGATCGGCTGGTCCGCTCTCGTCGCCGCCGCGCTCCGCGCCCGGCCCGACGCGGAGACCGCGGTGCTCGTCGTCGTCGCAGCCTTCGCCTTCCTGCGCGCCGTCCTCTTCATCCACGAGATCTCCCACTTCAAGAAGGGGGCGATGCCCGGCTTCGAAGCGGCCTGGAATCTCGTCGTCGGCGTGCCGATGCTCGTGCCCTCGGTGAGCTACGCCTCGCACCTCGACCACCACCGCAAGCTTCTCTACGGCACGATCCGCGACCCCGAATATCTGCCGCTCGGTCTCATGGGGCGGGGGCGGATTTTCGGCTTCGTGCTCGAGACGCTGCTCGTGCCTCTGCTGCTCGTCGTGAGGTTCGGCGTGATCGGGCCCTTGAGCCTCCTCGTGCCGCCGCTGCGCGCGGTGGTGGAGGAGCGGCTCAGCTCGCTCGTGATCAACCCGAGCTACCGGCGGCCGCGACCGCGCGGTCGGGAGCGCGCGATCTGGTGGGGCCTCGAGATCCTGATGCTGGTCTGGATCGCGGCCGTGGCGGCGGCGGTCGCGACCGGGCGCCTGTCCTGGCGTGCGCTCGTCGTCTGGTACGCGGTCGCCGCGCTCGTGGCCTTCGTCAATCAGATCCGGACGCTCGCCGCGCACCACTACCGCAATCCGGGCGCGCCGGTCGATACGGGGACGCAGCTCCTCGATTCGATCAACGTGCGGGGGATGCCCTTCCTCACGGAGCTCGTCTTCCCGGTGGGGTTGAAGTACCACGCGTTGCACCACTTCGTGCCCGACATGCCCTACCACGGTCTCGCGGCCGCGCACGCGCGACTCATGGAGGCGCTGCCGGCCGACTCCCGCTACCGAGAGACCGAGGAAGCCGGAGGTTGGGCCGCGATCGCCCGACTGTGGCGCGACGCGGCGGGAGGGCGAGGAGCGCCGGAGACCTGGCGCGAAGGGGCGGAGGTCCTCATGCCCCGAGAGGAGAGAAGGCGATGAGCGAGCGACGCGAGGATTTCGACCCGGGCGGACCGGGTTCGTCCGAGGACGGCATCTACGGGCTCGGAACGGGGCCGGAGGAGTCTCGGATCCACCTCATCCCCGTGCCCTTCGAGGCCACGACCAGCTATCGCCGCGGGACCGCGGGCGGTCCGGCCGCGATCCTCGAGGCGAGCGTGCAGGTCGACCTCTACGACATCGACAACGGTCGCCCCTACGAGGCGGGCATCTGTCTCCTCCCGGAGCGTCCCGAGATCGCGGCGGCGAACGAACGCGTCGCGGCCGCGGCCGAGCGCGTCATCGAGGCCCAGGGCGTCGTCGGGGACGACCCCTCGCTCGCGGCGGACCTCGAGGCCGTCAACGCCGCCTCCGCGCTCGTCAACGGGATCGTGCGCGAGGAGGCCGAGCGCGTCCTCGCGGCGGGTCGCATCCCCGCCGTCGTCGGCGGCGACCATGCCTGCCCCTTCGGCCTGATCGAGGCCCTCGCCGCCCGTCATCCGGGGCTCGGGGTCCTCCACGTCGACGCCCACCACGACCTCCGCGACGCCTACGAGGGCTTCACCTGGTCGCACGCCTCGATCATGCACAACGTGGCCGAGCGGCTCGGAGGCGTCGCGCGGATCGTGCAGGTGGGCATCCGCGACTTCTCGGAGGACGAGGCGCAGTACATGCGCGCTTCCGACCGCCGCATCGTCACCTTCTACGACGGCGAGCTCCGCAAGGCGCAGTACCGCGGCACTCCCTTCGACGCCATCGCGCGCACGATCGTCTCGCAGCTCCCCTACGAAGTCCACGTCTCCTTCGACATCGACGGTCTCGACCCGAAGCTCTGCCCCAACACCGGGACGCCGGTCCCCGGCGGCCTCGAATTCGAAGAAGCGGTCCACCTCCTCCGCGTCCTCCGCGAGAGCGGCCGCCGCATCGTCGGCTTCGACCTCTGCGAGGTCGCTCCCGGCGCCGACGAGTGGGACGCGAACGTCGGCGCGCGGATCCTCTACAAGCTCTGCGGCTTCGCCCTCTGAGCGCGGTGCGCGAAAATGAATAAATTGGGTCAGACCCAATTTATTCATTTTCGAGGATCGGCGGGATCGTGGGCGCGGCGGGGAATCGCAGTTCGCGATCGATCGGGCACCACGTTCGTCTCGTGGCGCGCTCGACGATGCTCGCGGTGATGTCGAGGTAGGTCTCGTCTTCGTGAAGGCGCCGGCTGTGGGTACGGAGCGAGCGGCAGACGGTGGCCTGCGAGAGGCCGAGTCGCTCGGAGATCTCGACTTGTGAGAGACCCGAGAACTCCCGCATGAGTCCGACCGTCAGAGTCCGGATCTTGCGCTCGAGGGCGCTCGAGGTGCCGGCGTGTAGGGCGGCGAGTCGGCCCCGCTCCGCGGCTACTGCGGCCATCATCTCCGACGCCGCGCAGATGATGAGTCGCCGGTCTTCGCCGTCGGCGAGCAGCATGTGGCGGCGGAGGCGTTCTGCCGCATCACGGGACGAAGCGTTGATCAGGTCCGAGAAATTCCGATCGGAGACGCCCGTCCGTGCTCTTCGCTCGACGATCTCTCGCAGGACGAAGGGGTCCACCGACGCGAATCGCGAGAAATCCCCGTGCGGGGCGCGCGCCCGATTGAACGGCGACGTGATCAGGTGAGCCACCGGCTCGGGACGAAGCCAAGTCGCGACCTCGCCTCGGGCGAAATGGAAGGCGCTCCCCCAAGGGTAGTCTTGCGGCCGGCGAGCGAGGCCGGCCAGCACGGGGTTCATGTCGATGTAGTAGTAGGCGGCGGCGAGGTAGCCCGGATCATTGATCTCCGTCGCGAAGAAGCGGGCTCCGACGAGATGCCCCTCGCGACCTCTGGAGTCGTTGAAGTGTCGCGCGTAGAGCGATTGGATCCACTGGAGGCCCTCGCTCAAGCGCCCGTCGACGTTCCTCCCCAGGATGTGGAAGTGGGTCGAGAGAATGGCGTAGGCGCAGATCTCGATCCGGCCCTCGCGGGTCGCGGCGGCGAACAAGTTCAGGAGGAAGAGGACGTCGTCCGCGGTCTCGAACATCGGCCGCCGGGCGACGCCGCCGTTGTTCGCGTGCACGAGGGCATTCGGTCGCAAGTCGCGCTTCTTCCGGACCATCCGTTCCTCCAGGTACTTGCCGTTCCCGGTGGCGGGAAGTTGCGGGGAGAATCGGGGAAATCTGGACGAAGACGGCCCGACCCTCGCGACTCGAGGGTCGATGGACGTAGAATCCCGGGGAAACACCGTTCCTGAGAGGATCGATCCATGAAGAAGATGATCTGGCTGGGCGCGTTCGCCGCGCTCCTCCTGACGGCCCGCGGGGCCGTCGCACAGGAGGACGACGCGCAGAAGCCCAAGCCCACCGTCGAGTTTGCGGCGAGCTGGGAGGACGCGCTGGACGAGGCCAAGGCGCTCGGCGTCCCGATCGTGGTGCACAGCCACGGCTTCTACTGAGGCCCCTGCTGGGGCATGCATTCTGCCGTGATGCAGAACAAGAAGTACATCGCCTTCGCCGCCGAGAACACCGTCGAGGTCCTCTGTCTCTCGTCGCTCGATGCGGCGGTGCAGAAGAAGGATCCCAAGGCCGCCACCTACAAGAGGGACAAGAAGGACTACATGGTCCAGTGGCCGAGCCTGACCTACGACCAGATCATCGCTCTGTCGCAGACCAAGGAGCTCCGCGAGTACAACGACTCCGGCTACATCCCCTACACTTGCATCGTCGACCCCTACACCGGGAAGAAGCTCGGCTTCGGGTACCGGGATGCCGCTTCGATCATCGAGGCCGTCGGCAAGCTGAAGTCGGAGATGAAGACCAAGGGCCCCGGGTTCGCCGAGCAACTCGCGGAGGCCGTCGCACCGGCCGGACAGGGCGAGTTCTACAAGGCGCTGAATGCGGTCAAGAAGGTCAAGGTCAAGGGCCGCGTCTCGAAGGCCGTGAAGGAGAAGCTCGACGCGCGCGTCGACGCCGCCACGGAGCGCATCATCGAGATGGCGAAGGCGAAGGTCGAGGAGACGATCGCTCTCCCCACCGAGGAGGCCATCCCGGCGCTCGAGAAGCTCATCCCGCATCTCCGGGGGACGAAGCTCGACCTCGACGCGAAGCGCAAGCTGCGCGAACTCCAGAAGGCGGCCGATTCCGACAAGGGTGAATAGAAGGGGTCAGACCCCCCTTATTCACGAAGCAGTGACGTCGCAGGAGCGGTGGGGACTCGTTCCCTCCGCTCCTGCCGTCGTTTACGCGCCGCGTGGTCGAAGTGAATAAGAGGGGTCAGACCCCCTCTATTCAAAAAGGGCCCCATTCTGAATAAAGGGGGTCTGACCCCTTTTATTCAAGAGCGAGGGAGGGGCGGAAGCCGACGGTGGCGCTGCGGTTGTCGGCGGAGAAGGTCAGGCGTCGGGCGACGCGGAGGGCGGAGGGCAGGTCGTTGAAGGAGCCGCCGCGCGCGAGGTGACTCTTCTTGTCGGCTTCGCGAAGGCCGTCGCCGGGACGGAGCGGGGCCTGCGAGTAGAGGATCGGCGCCCCACGGACCCACTCCGAGACGTTGCCGCTCATGTCGTGCAGCCCGAAGCGATTCGGGAGGAGGGCGCCGACCGGGCCGGTCGTGATGAACGGGTCGCGTTCCTTCGCGGCGTGCACGGGGAAGATCCCCGCCGTCTCGGCCCCGGAGAAGTTCGCGTAGCGTCCCAGCTCGTCGAGGTTCGAGGTCGCGCCGAAGATCTCCTCGCCGCCCGCGCGGGCGGCGAACTCCCACTGCGCTTCGGTCGGGATGAGGAGGTCGTAGCGTCGCCCCATCTCGCGGCATTCCTCGAGCGAGACGCGCTCGAGCGGAAAACGGCCGTCGACGGGAGCAGAGGTCCCGACGTAGGTCTTCCCGATCTGGAAGTTGCTCGGCCAGGTCCCCATCGCCCGCGCCCACTGCGCCTGCGTCATCTCGTGCTTGCCGATGTAGAACGGGTCGAGCGCGACCGTCTGCACGGGTTGCTCGTCGGGACCGGCGTCGGGGTCGGGGTTCGGGCCCTGCGGGTCCTCGGACTGCGCCCCGATGGCGGCTTCCCCGCCGGGCACGAGCACGAGCACGATTCCCGAATCTTCGTCGAGGCGCAGCCGGCCCTCGTCGTCGCGGTCGGGGAGCGGCCCGACGTGGGTCGCCCAGTGCAGGAACTCCTCGAGCCCCGACTGCGGATCGGGACCGAGCGGGACGAGCCCGAGTCGCGGCTCGAGCGTCGCGCCGGCGAATCGGCGATCGGCCGCGACGCGCTCCGCCGCCGCCTTCCAGGCTTCCGCGGGCTTCTCCAGCGTCTCGGCCGCGATCCGGCCGGCCCGCTCACGGCGCGCGCGGAGGGCGGCCACGAGCGATCCCTCGCCGCGCGCGAAGGTCCGGAGGTCCGCGACGAGGGCGGCGAGGATGTCGTGGCGGAATCGCGCGCCGACGTCGTCCCCGAAATCCCATTCCTCGCCGGCGGCCACCGGCCGACCCGTCGCCCGGAGCGCGGCGAGTGCGGCTTCGTGCTCCTCGAGTCGGTCGAGGAGGCCCCCGTGCGCCGCGAACCAGGCGTCGATCCGCGGCGGCAGATCGGGGGCGAGCGGCCACAGCTCCCGCGCCTGGGCGCGGGCGATCTCGAGCCGGCGGGTGTCGGCCATCCGCTCGTACTCCGCGAGCGCTCGGGCCTTCTCCCGCAGCGCGATCCCCTCCTGGCGGAGTGACTCCTCGGCGTGCCGGGCGAGCTCGACCGCTTCCTCGCGGCGCCGGTCCAGCTCTCCGTTGGTGCGACGCAGCTCCGCGTTCGTCTCGCCGAGCGTGCGATTGACCCCCTCGAGCTCCCAGGACTTCGTCACGAAGACGCCGGCCACCGCCGCCACCATCGCGAAGAGCGCGAGGGTCACGGTCGCGAGGACCGGATTGCGTTGCACCCAGCGCCAGGCCCGCAGCGCGGGCCCGGCCGGCCGGGCGCGGATCGGGCTCAGCTCGCGGACGCGCCGCAGGTCCTCCGCGAAGGCGAGCGCGGTCCGGTAGCGCCGGTCGGGGTTCTTGTCGAGCGCGCAGGCGACCACCGTCGCGAGGTCGCGCGAGACGGCCGGGTTGAGGCGTCGGAGATCGGGCGGTGCCTCGTGGG
The DNA here is from genome assembly GCA_041402125.1 of Planctomycetota bacterium. Lineage (GTDB taxonomy): Bacteria > Planctomycetota > DRQF01 > JAWKSY01. The sequence continues at coordinate 127,117 of JAWKSY010000011.1, read as the reverse complement.
CGATCTGACGGAAGAGGGCCTCGCGGGTCGCCCCTTCGAAGGGGCGACGGAGCGTCAGCGCCTCGAAGAGACTCGCGCCCAGCGCGTAGACATCGGTGCGGCGATCGAGATTCCGTCCGTCGCCGCGCATCTGCTCGGGCGACATGTAGGCCGGCGTCCCCATGACCTCGCCCGTCATCGTCAGCGCCGGGCCGTCCGAGCGCGAGTCCTGGGCGAGGCCGAAGTCGAGGATGACCGCTTGGCCCTGCTCGTCGATCATCAGATTCGCGGGCTTCACGTCGCGGTGGACGAGACCGGCCTCGTGGGCCGCATGGAGCGCGCGCGCCGCGCCCTCCACGATCTCGGTGACGCGGCGGATCTCCGTCTTGGCCGGATTCGAGCTCGAGCCGCTCTCGGGCGGCCCGCCGCCGGCGTCCGAGGTCGTCGCCTCGGACCGCATGTCCTCGAAGAGGAGCATCGGGAGTTCGGTCCGGCCCTCCTCGTGCGCGAGGCGCGACTCCTTGATGAGCCGGGCCAGCGAGCGGCCGCGCACGAGCTGCATCGCGATCCAGGGCGTCCCTTCGGTCTCGCCGAAGGCGTGGACGGCGCAGATGCCGGGGTGCTGGAGGCGGGCCGCGACCTCGGCCTCGCGCTCGAAGCGCACGCGGAGCCGGCCGCGGGTCTCGGGGTCCACGAAGTCGAGGCGGCGCGAGAGGACCTTGAGGGCGACTTCTCGCCCGAGCTTCAGATCGCGCGCGCGATACACCTCGCCCTGCCCGCCGCTCCCGAGGAGCTCGAGGAGCAGGAAGTCGCCGAGCACCCGCGCCCGCCCGTCGGGGCCGAAGTCCGGCCGCGCCTCGGCGGAGGAGGTGATCCCCGCCAGGGTGGCTTCGTCGTCGGATCCCCCGGGGGAGACGCCGAATTCGGTCGGTTCCTCGTCCTCGCTGCGATCGCGCATCCGGGAATCCTGGCGGATCCCGGCGTCGACTCCAAGCGACCCCGCCGGAACCCCCCGGGACCGGATAATCAGCCGGCCGAGGCGCGGGCGCGGATCGCGAGGGTCCGCTTCAGGTGGTCGAGGGCGACCCGGACCTTCTTCTCGATGTCCTCCGGCGCGGCCGGGTCGTCCACCCAGGCCTCGATCCGCGCCGCCGCCTCGGCGGAGACGCGGGTCCGCACGAAGGCGTCGACCCAGGCCGGGAGGAAGAAGATCTTCCGGTGCTCCTTGATCCAGGGCAGGCGCCGCAGCGATTCCTCGACGAAGCGGTCGGTCAGGTCCGCCTGGCCCGTGGCGAAGAAGATCTTCCCTCCGTCCTGCACCCATCGCTCCGGGAGGTCCGGGTCCTCGAAGAAGCGGCGGAAGAGAGCCTCCTTCACGGCGACGTCCCCGCGAGCGCACTCGACGAGGAAGGCGCGGCGCCGACCCTCGTCGCTGTCGTCTTCCCGCCGCATCGTCGCGAGCAGCGGCTCCGCCGCGGGGTCGCCGAGCAGCATGAGGCGACCGATCATCTCCCAGCGATCGCGGATCGCGATCTCGAGGCCCGCGGGCGCTCCCCGCCCCGCGGCCAATTCGCGGAGCCGGGCGCGCGTCGTCTCGCTCGAGGCCAGATCGGCCAGGGATCGCAGGTAGAGGAGGCGCATGCCGCGGGGCCGAGACTCGTCCTCGGCCGCCGACCAGACCATCCGTTCGAGGCGCAGGGTCCGTTCCGCGTCGCCGCCGGGGAGGAAGCGGCCCAAGGCCAGTCCGCAGCGGTCGAGTGTCGTGTCGACGACGCGTTGATCGTCCTCGCGGGGTAGGTGCGCGATCGCGAGGTCGACGAAGTCGCGCGGGGCGAAGTCTCCCTCGAGCACGTCGACCCAGAGGCTCTGCCAGAGGAGGGCCCGCAGCAGTGGATCCTCGATGTCGCCGAAAGCCGCGACGACGCCGCGCCGCGAGACCTCGTCGAGCGCGAAGAGCGCGTAGGCGCTCGCGCCGTGGTTGGCGAAGACGAACTCCGGGTCCCGGCCGAGCTCGACCTCGCAGTGGGACGTCGACTCGTCGGTCGAGACGGGGGCGGTCGCGACGACGCCCCTCCGGTCGTACGCGCCGACCTCCGTCGCGAGGGGCCAGAGGCGTCCCTCTCCGGCGAGATCGCGTTGCTCGAGGACGAGCGCACTCCCGTGCGGTCCGGTCTCGAGCCGCGCCGACACTCGCGGCGCCCCCGCCGATTCGATCCAGGCCGCGCTCCAGGCGTCGAGCGAGCCGCTTCCTCCTTCGGGCCAGGCGTCCTCGAAGGCCCGCTTGAGCTCCCACCAGCTCGCGGCCGCGTAGGCGTGATCCCGGAGGAAGGCCCGAACCGCCCCGCGGAAGGCCTCGGAGCCGATCATCAGCTCGAGCTGTCGCAGCACGACGGGACCCTTCCGGTAGATGATCGGGCCGTAGTTCGCCTTCGCGTCGCCGAGATCCGCGAGCGGCAGACGGATCGGTCGCGCGCCCGACGTCATGTCGGTGTCGAGGGCCGAAGGATGGTTCCGCATGAAGAAGCCGCGCTCGTGGTCGATGCCCTCGAGGAAGCTCGACACCGCGCGGTGGGCCATGTAGGTGGCGAAGCCCTCCTTCAGCCAGACGTCGTCGAACCAGGGCATCGTGACGAGATCGCCGAACCACATGTGCGAGACCTCGTGGGCGATCAGGTCCGCGCGCCGGGCGATCTGGAGTTCGGTCGGCTCCTGCCGGAAGAGCACCGGTCCCTCGCCGTAGAAGATCGCGCCCGGGTGCTCCATTCCCGAGAAGGGGAAGTCGGGGACGCAGACGAAGTCGAGCTTCGCGAAGGGGTAGGGGAAGTCGAAGTAGGACTCACACCAGGCGAGCGAGAGCTCGTGGAGGCGGAAGACCTCCGCCGCGTGCCGGTCGAGGAGTTCTCGCTGGCTCCGTCGCCCGAAGAAGCGCAGGGGCCGCGCCCCCTCCGAGGCGATCTCCGCGAAGGGCCCCGCCGCGAAGGCGTAGAGGTAGGTCGACAGCGGCTTCGTCGGGTGGAAGCTCCATCGGAGGCCGTCACCGTCCTCGCGGCGCTCGGCGAGCGCTCCGTTGGCGACGACGGTCCAGTCGCGCGGCGCGAGCACGACGAGCTCGAGCGGAGCCTTCAGATCCGGCTGGTCGAAGCAGGGCATCATCGTGTGCGCGTCGGCCGGGACGTTCAGCGTGTAGACGTACTCCTCGCCGTCGTCCCGGTCGCGCACGCGGATCAGACCCTCGCCCGCGGCGCCGACGCCGGCGCGGTAGTCGATCGCGAGCCGGTGTCCGTCGGCCGGTTCCGCGCCCAAGGCGGACGCCGCCAGGACGAGGTGTCGACCGGTCCGCGCGAGTTCGACCGGCCGTCCGTCCAGTCGCGCCCCGAGGATCTCGCGGCCCGCGAAGTCGAGGACGACCGGGCCCGAGCCGGCGCGACGGAAGGCGATCTCGACGCGCCCCTCGAAGTCGTCGGCGCCGCGGCGGAGCGCGATCTCGAGCCGGTAGGAGAGGTCCCTCAGGGACTCGCCGCGCGCGCGGGCCAGCCCTCGCCGACCGTCGATCGCAGCCAGGCCTCCGGGATCTCGTCCTCGCCCACCGTCCTCGTCTCCCCGGCCGTGCCGCAGGCGGCGGCGAAGCTCAGCATCAGCGACGCGAAGATCGCCGCCATTCCCGACTTGTGCATCCTGGTCTCCCGGTGGGGCCGCGGGTCGGCGGCGCCGCATCGCGAGCGCGGCGCGGGCGCGCCGCGAGACCGGAGCCGCGCCGGAGGCCCATTATTCGGCCCCGCGGGCGGGGGTCAATCGCGGCGATTTTGCCCTCCCGATCGATCGGTTAATCTGGCCCGCAAGTCACGCGAGGAGACCGAACCGTCATGGCGACCAAGGCGACCGAAGTCCGCAAGGGCAACGTTCTGAAGATCGACAACGAGCTCTGGGTCGTCCTCGATCGCGAGCACATCGCGCCCGGCAACTGGCGCGCCATCAACCACTTCAAGCTCCGCAACATCCAGACGGGGGGCCGCAAGGAACTCCGCTGCGGCTCGAACGAGATGCTCGAGGTCGCCTTCATGGAGAAGCGGAAGTGCCAGTACCTCTACCGTGACGAAGGGCAGCAGGCCTACGTCTTCATGGACCTCGGCAACTACGAGCAGTACGAGCTCCGCGAGGACGTGGTGAAGGACGCGATGAACTACGTCGTCGAGCAGCAGGAGATCGACGTCACCTTCCACGACAACATCGCGATCTCGGTCGAACTCCCCGGCACGGTCGTCCTCGAGGTCACGGAGTCGGAGCCGGCGATCAAGGGCAACTCGGTCTCGAACATCTTCAAGCGCGCGGTCGTCGAGACCGGCCTCGAGATCAAGGTTCCGCTCCACATCGCGGCGGGCGAGAAGGTCAAGATCAGCACCTCGACCGGCGAGTTCATGGGGCGCGCCAACGACTGAGCCGCCGGGGTCCGCGGACGGTTTTGGTGGCGGACGGAAGCCCCTCCCTTGTAATGACTTGGGGGAAGTGTCCGCCGCGCGCTCGCCGAGGCCCCCTTTTCCCGGCGCCGCTTGATAGCCGGTGGCGCCGCCCTATACTTCGAGTCCCTCGGGGCGTGGCTCAGCCTGGTAGAGCGCTGCGTTCGGGACGCAGAGGTCGGAGGTTCGAATCCTCTCGCCCCGACTCGGGATCCTCCGGGATCTCTTGGGAACACGAAGCCCCCCGGTCCTCGGACCGGGGGGCTTCTTCATTTCCGTCGCGGGAGGACCGCTCTCATACGGTGTCAGTCACCCGATGAGAATTTTCGAGTTCGCATCCGGCGAGTCGCGGCGTGTCCGCCGGAAAATTCTCATCGGGTGACTGACACCGCATGAGAGCGATGAGGCTTCCGGTCGAGACCGCGCCGACCCACCGGGCGCGCAGGGCGGAAATTCTCATCGGGTGACTGACACCGCATGAGAGCGCCTGGCGCCCCCCCGCCGGAAAACCGCGAGATTTCCGGCGTCGTTCCGCCACCGTCCGTCCTCAAGCCGCGAGAGGCCACGCCCGGCGTCGGTCTCGTCACGCGGCAACGTCGGGGCGGGTCCCGCACTGACGTCCGTCGTGGGTCGGCGGCTTCGCCGTCGGCTCGCAGCACTGCAAAGGGTGACCGAGCCGTGCCGCGGAATATGGGACCCGTGACCGGCGGCTTCGGCCGACGGGGCGGGGTTCGCGGTGCGCAAACGCGGTCCCCTCGGTTCTCCGGGATCCTCACTCCCCGGATGCCGAGGGTCGACCGGATCTTCGAGGAGAGATGGGTCGCGGGTCCCGTCTCTCCTCACTTTTTCACCCGGGGTCCCCGCCATCGCGCCCTGTGCCATGATGGGTCCATGCACCCCTTCGACCACATCCTCGACACCTGGGAGACGGAGCGTCTGAAGACCCTGGCGCTCTGGTCCCAGATTCCGGATCACGACCTGGACCACCGACCCGAGCCCCGGGCCCGGACGCCGCGCGAACACATGATCCACCAGTGCCAGAGCGAGGACGGCTGGCTGAAGGGGATGCTGGGGATCGACGTCGGACTCCCCGTTCTCCCGGACTCGACCGAGCGCCGCCCCTTCCTCGAGCACTACGCACTCGCCTCCGAGCGGCGCCTGACCGCGCTCCGTGCTCGAGGTCCGTCCTGGTTCCTGGAGGAGGTGGACTTCTTCGAGGCCCGTCGCACCCGCGCCTGGGTCCTCGTCCGCCGGCTGACCCACAACGCCCACCACCGCGGACAGCTCCAGGCGCTCCTCCGCCAGCGCGGCGAAGCGCTCTACTCGACCTACGGTCCGACCGCCGACACCGGAGGCCTGCCGCGCTCGGGGGCGGGTGTCGTCTACCGCTACGCGGACGTGGAGGCGCTCCTCGCCGACCGGGACGGTGAGCAAAGGCCGCCGCTCCCGGGGCCGGGACCGGAGCCCGTGACCGAACGCGGAGAGCCTCTCAGGCCGTGAGCAGTTCGCGGTAGACGGAGCGCAGGGAGTCGATGTCGACCTCGTCGCACTGCTCCGGCCGGAGCGTCTCGCGCGCGTACTCTTCCCAGGTCCGCGACTCGAGGAAGAGATCGAAGAGCTGCGGGTCCAGGTGCGCGTCGCGGGTCATCCGACTCATGATCGCCAGCGTCTGCGAGAGCGGCATGCCCGGCTTGTAGGGGCGGTCGTTCGCGGTCAAGGCCTCGAACACGTCCGCGATCGCCAGCATGCGACCCTGCAGCATGATCTGGTCTCCGGTCAGCCCGAGCGGGAAGCCCCGTCCGTCCATGCGCTCGTGGTGCGCGCCGGCGATGTGGCAGACGTTGCGCATGCGCTTGGGGAAGGGGAGCTGGTCGAGCATCCGGATGGTGGCGGTCATGTGGTAGTTGATGACCTCGCGCTCCTCCGCCGTCAGCGTGCCGCGGCGGATCGAGAGATTCTTGCGCTCGTCCTCGTCGAGGAAGGGACGCTCGGCGCCGTCGACGTCGCGCCACGCGAGCTCGGTGGCGAGCGTCTCGATGCGCGCGATCGATGCGTCGTCGAGAGACTCCCCGCCCTTGTTCGTCCCGCGGACGAACTCGCGGTCTTCGCGCAGGCGCGCCACGGCCGCGTCGATCCGGGACTCGGCCTCTTCGAGATCGACGCCCTCCGCGGCGCAGCGCTCGCGAAGCGCCGCGATCTCCCGATCGCGGGCCACGATCTCGAAGCGCTGATCGATCATCGCGATGCGATCGAAGATGGTCTCGAGCTTCGTCGCCTTGTCGACGACGTGGACCGGCGTGACGACCTTGCCGCAGTCGTGGAGGAGCGAGGCGACCTGCATCTCGTAGCGTTCGGCGGCGTCGAAGCGGACTCCCCCGAAGGGACCCGTCCGCGCCGATTCGACGGCGTCGAAGATCCGCATCGCGAGGTCGGGCACGCGGCGGCAGTGCCCGCCGGTGTAGGGCGACTTCTCGTCGACCGCGACCGCCAGGACCTCGATCATGGCGTCGAACAGCGCCTTGAACTCGTGGCGGAGCCTCATGTTCGCCAGTGCGACCGCGGCCTGGCTCGCGAGCGAGCGCGCCGTCCGCCGGGTCTCGGCGTCGAAAGCGACGATCCGACCGTCCGCGTCCTCCGGGTCGAGGAAAGCGAGGAGTCCGATCGTCTCGTCGTCGACGTTGCGGAGCGGGAAGGCGGCGACGTGCTGGGGCTGGTACTTCCGATCCGGAGCGAACCCCGCGACCGTGGCGTGGAGCCAGGCGTCGAGCGCACGTTCGCCGGCGCCCTCCTGACCGGCTTCGAAGGCGGGCAGGTCTTCGATGCGGACGCGCTTCTCGCTGCGGACCTGGCGGATGCCGGCGCTCCGGACCCGGAGGTTCGCGAGCTCGAGTGACTCACCGGCGTGATCCGCGACGAGGATGAGGATGCCGTCCGCGCGCACGAGAAGCCCCGCCGTCCGCGCCAGGCGCTGGACGAGCTGATCGGGCTCGGTCACCTCACCGAGCGAGGATCCGAACTCGTTGACGCGGGCGATCACCTCGGCGCGGCGGCCGAGTCCGGCCGTCATCGCGTTGAAGGCGCGTCCGGGCTGTCCGAACTCGTCGTCGGTGTCGGCGGCGACGCGGGTCGTGTAATCCTCCTGCGCGACGCGTTCCGTCGCCTCGACGAGCGACCGGACCGGCGCCGTGATGCGCTTCACTCGCAGCAGGCTCGCGAAGAGCACGCCGAGGATCGTCAGCGCGACGACGTGCAGGAGGTCGCGTCGGAACGCCGCGATGGGGGCGAGGACCGCCGTGCGAGATTCGTGCGCGACCGCGATCAGATTCGTCCCGAGTTCGGGAGCCATGAAGACCTCCCAGTACTCGCCGAGTCGCTCGTCGCCGTCGGCCGACCAGGTGAAGCTCGCGCGGGCCTTTCCGAACACGCCGGCCGCCTCGAGGTCCGACCGCTCGGGCGGGAGCTCTCCTTCTTCGCCGTCGTAGGCGAGTCGGCGACCGTCCGGAAGGAAGATCGCGTACTCGCTCGGCGGCCGGGCGAGCCCGTCGGGATTGAAGAGGAAGCGCGGATCGACGCGCCCGGCGATCGGAGACTTCTGGAAGGACTGTCGAGCCACGATCCAGACTCCGTCCCGGGGGTCTTCCGCCGCGGGATCGAAGATCAGGAGGATTCCGGTCTTCTGGACCGTACTCCGGGCCTCGAGATCGAAGAACAGGAGCGTCTCGGCCGGCCGGCGTTCGGCGATGGCCTGGTGGCGTTGGAGGTACTCCGCGGTCTGCGTCGACAGCGTCGGGTCGGGTTGGCGCAGGAGTTCGTTCGCGGCGACGACGAGGCGTTCGAGCAGCGTCACTCCGACGGCCTTCACGTCCTGCTTGAGCTTGACCTCGGCGTTGCGCGCGAGCTCGGCGGTGACGCGTTGATAGGAGAGGAACGCGAAGGCGATCAGCGGGATGAGCGCACAGGTCATCAGGGTCGCGATGATGCGCCGACCGACCCGTCCCTGACCTTGGCCCCAGAATCGCTCGCGGAAGGGCACTTAGTAGTCCTCGGCCGTTCCGAAGAAGGCGCCATTCTGGGCTCGGACGATGTCGTCCTTGCTCTGGTTCGCGGTGAGCGGAGAGGCGGTCTTGCCGTCGGGACCCCGACTGTACAGGTCGTAGTCGGTGTTGATCGGCACGAGGTTGTGGTCCTTGCGGGCCTTGCCCTTCGAGTTTCCCGGCGCGTGGGATCCCGTGAGCGGGAGATACTCGTAGGGATTCCCCCAGGGATCGGTCATGCCGTCCATGCCGACGTCGGCGAGCGAGGCCGGCGGTTCGTTGTTCTCGACGATGTAGAGGTCGATGGCATCGGCGATCTTCTTCAGTTCGTCCGCGACCGAGATCTCCTTGGCCTTCGAGACCGTCCGCATGTACATGGGCACGCCCATCGACATGATGATCGCGATGATGGTGACCACGATCATCAGTTCGAGGAGCGTGAAACCCTCTTCCCGTATCGCGGCGAGCCTCACCGAGCGCGCTCCGGTCGGGCGAGCGCGTCGAGACGGGTCTTGAGCGCCGCCGGATCGAGATCGGCGATCTCGGAGGCGAGGCGCTCGATGCCGGCCTGGAGTTCGCGCAGGCGTTCGCGATCCGCGTCGACGGAGCGCGCCAGGGCGTCGAGGAAACGGGCTTCCTCCTTCAGGTAGTCGCGCGCGCGGAGCCGAACCGGTCCCGGATGTTCGCCGCGCTCGATCGCCTCGAAGACACGACGGAAGCGGTAGAGCGGGCCCGCGATCTTGTGGCTCGTGCGGACCGCGAGCACGACCGCGAAGAGCGTCGCCGCGAGGAGTCCGGGCCAGAACCGCGACTCGAGCGAGATGAGTTCGCGGGCGGCTCGGCTGAGCTCGGCCCGGCTCGCGTCCCCGTCGTTCATGGCGAGCATCGGGGGCAGGAACACCGCGAGGCTCAGGACGACGACGAAGACCCCGAGCTGCGCGCCGAAGGCGAGCAACAGCCGGGACTGGAACCGCGGGTCGATGATGAACCGCCGGCGCCGGCCGAAGAGGCGCGTCGGCAGGTTCGTGTTCTCGGTGGCGAGCGTCGCGCGCGGCGCCGAGAGGACGTCATCGTGACCGGACATGGAATCTCCCGCTTCCGCGTTCCCGGTCTTCTGATCGGCCGGGCGGGGGGCGGGGATGAAGGAATAGAGAATGCGTCCTCGTCAGCGGCGGCGGAGGGCGTCCCGGGCCGCGGCGACGATCGCCCGCGCGGCGTCGGGCGACTCCGCCAAGGCGTTGATGTGCCCCATCTTGCGGCCGACACGCGCCTCGGTCTTCCCGTAGAGGTGGAGCGCGATCGGTCGGGCGAGGGCCGCGGCCCAGTCGGGTTCGCCGCCCGCCCAGAGGTCGCCGAGGAGGTTGGCCATCGCGGCGCCGCCCCGGAGCGTGGTGTCGCCCAGCGGGAGGTCGCAGACCGCTCGGGCCTGCTGCTCGAACTGGTCGCAGGCGACGGAGTCCATCGTGAGGTGTCCGGAGTTGTGAGGCCGCGGTGCGACCTCGTTCACGACCAGCTCGCCGCCCGGCAGGAGGAACATCTCGACGCAGAGCACGCCGACGACCTCCCAGGCCGCGAGCAGACGTGTGACGATCGCCCGGGCCTCCGCGCGCACCGCGTCCGGAAGATCGGCCGGAGCGACGGAGACGTCGAGGATGTGGTTCACGTGGACGTTGTCGGTCGGCTCGAAGAGCGCGATCTCACCCCCGGGGCGCCGGGCGGCGACGACCGAGATCTCGCGCTCGAAGGGCGCGAGTGCCTCGAGGATCGCCTCCTGGCGGCCGATCCGGGCGTGGGCCGTGGCGATGTCCGCCGCGTCGGTGACCCGGGTCTGGCCCTTTCCGTCGTAGCCGAAGGCGGCCGTCTTCAGGATCGCGGGAGCGCCCACCTCCGCGACGGCGGCGGCGAGGGCGGCGGCGTCGGCGTTCTCGGGAACCTCGGCGAAGTCCACGGTGGGGATGCCCGCGGCCCGGAGGGCCCGCTTCTCGCGCAGCCGGTGCTGGCTGTCGGCGAGCACGCGCCCCGAGGGACGGACCGGCCGCAACGACTCGAGGAGCTCGGCCGTCTCCGCCGGGACGTTCTCGAACTCGAAGGTGACGACGTCCACGGCCTCCGCGAAGCGCCGCAGCGCGTCCCGGTCGCGGTAGTCGGCGTTGACGACGAGGTCCGCGACCGCGGCGGCGGGGGAGTCCGGCTCGGGACAGAAGACGGCGAAACCGTAGCCCAGTCGCCGCGCGGCGAGGCCGAGCATCCGTCCGAGCTGGCCGCCGCCGAGGACGCCGATGGTCGCGCCGGGGAGGATGGGGTCGCTCATTCCAGTTCCTGGGCGATCGCGTCCTCGGCCTGTCGCCGGCGGAACTCCCGCAGCTTCTCGCGGAGTTCCGGATCCCAGGCCGCGAGGATCCCGACCGCGAGGAGGCCGGCGTTCTTCGCGCCCGCCTCACCGATCGCCAGGGTGCCGACCGGAATGCCGCCGGGCATCTGGACGATGCTCAGGAGCGAGTCCATGCCCTTGAGCGCTCGGCTCTCGACGGGCACGCCGAGGACGGGGACCGTGGTCTGCGCCGCGACCATGCCCGGAAGATGGGCCGCGCCGCCGGCGCCGGCGATGATGCAGCGCAGGCCCCGGTCCTCGGCCGCCCGGGCGTAGTCGCGCATCCGGTCGGGCGTCCGGTGGGCGGAGACGATGGCGCTCTCGTGGGGCACGCCGAAGGCCTCGAGCATCTCCGCGGCCCGACGCATGGTCGGCCAGTCCGAGCGGCTGCCCATGATGATGCCGACGAGGGGTTCGGCGCTCTTCGTCACGGCGGGTCTCCTGGGGTCCAGCGGGGCGGGGCACGATACTCGAAACCGCCCGGGCCCATCAAAGGATAGGCTGCCCCCCGGACGAGGACGCCCCGAGGAGGCCCGCGTGTCGGACGTCGCAGTGACCACGGACCCCGCCGAAGGTGCGAGGGGATTCCGCCTCCGCCGGGCCTTCGTCGGCGCCCTCGGGGCGCTCGTCCTCTGCCCCCCGACCATCGTCTGGGCGCTCCAGGCCTACGCGGGCGCCATCGTGGCCGCCGGCACCGCGCTCTTCGCCCTCGTCGTCGCCCTCCTCGCGGGCGGCCGCGTCGGCGCCTTCGTCGCCGCCGCTCCGACCCGTCGCTGGGCCCTCGTTCCCCCCTTCGCCGTCCGCGCCCTCCAGAGCGCCGTCGTCCTCGGCTACCTGGTCGCCGAAGGCCTCGCGCCCGCTCTGATCTTCTCGTACTTCCCCGACCTCGGCGCGGGCGCCCTCGCCTTCCTCGCGGTCGATGGAGTGGGACTCGATCCCAGGGTCGGCGTCGGAGCCGCCCTCCTGGTCGCGACCTGCGAGTCGCTCCTCGGCCTGCTCGTCGTGGTCGCGGCGTTGCCGGTCTGGGGCGTCGCGGCGGGTCTCGCCGCGACGATCCGCTCCGGGCGGAGCGCGACCCGCGACGAGGGACGGGACTGAGCGCTTCGGCTCGCGATCCGCGTCAGGGCGCCTTCAGCCCCTTCTCGAGCCGGTCGACCATCTGGTCGAACACCTCGAGATTGGCCCGCTTCGCGTCGTTCTCGACCGCCTGATCAGAGAAGAGCTCTCGCATGCGAACGAGCGTGGCGAGGTCATTCGACCGGTAGGCCAGGGCCCCGCGACAGAGGACGATCTGGTCCCACTCGTCGTACTCGGCTTCGGGCACGCTGCGCTTGCCGAGGCGGACGATCCGGTCGCCAAGCCGCTTGCCCGTGGCGATGAGGATGTCCCGGCTTCCCCAGGCCTCGACGAGGGACTGAGGGAAATCCTTGTTCTCGGCGCGGAACATCGCGGCGCGCACCACCGCGGCCCGGATGCCGAAGTCGCTCGGGTCGAGTTCGTAGGCGTTCGCGAGCGCCACGTGCGCGGCCTCGTGGTCTCCGAGGTCGGTCTCGATGCGTGCGATCGCGAGAGACGCCTGAGAGCTCTCGATCGGACCCTCAGCCGTTTCGAGGAGGCGCACGCCGCGTGTCCTCTCTTCGGTGAATCGAACTCGCAGCTCAGCGAGCTTCGTCCGGGTCAACGCGCGGGCCGCCTCGGACTCGCGCGCCACGACCGAGGGAGAGAGAGGCGAGTACTCCAACTCACCGAGTCTCCGCGTGAGTTCGCTCGAGGCCTCCTCGACCTTCAACTCGTATTCGTAGCAGCGTGCGATCGTGATCTGGATCTCGATGTTCCAGCGGTCGCGGGGCAAGAGGTCCCGGTCCGGAATCGAGCGGTCGAGGGCGTCGAGGGTCGGCCAGTCGCGGTCGAACATGGCGACCGCGACCCGAGCCGAGACGAGTGCCGGGTGCCGATCGGCGAATTCCTCCACCTGGGCGAGGGCGGCTCGAGCCGGCGCCGGGTCGCCGCGCTCGAGGATGAGGTTGATCCGTTCCGCCTCGACCTCGAGATCCCGCTCCTCCAGCGGGATCCCCTCGAGGATCCGATCGGCCCGATCGAACTCCCCGAGTCGGCTCAGCAGCCGGGCGAGTTCGAGATTGCGGAAGCGCCGGTCGACGAGATCGCGATCCAAATCGCGCACTATCACGTAGGCCACCTTCCACTCACCCTCGGAGGCGGCGAGCATCGCCTGCTGGATGCGGGCGCGCACATCGCCGTCGTCGATCGCGAGCGCCCGCTCGACCAGGGAGCGTCTCAGGGCGAAGCTGCCGGGTCGGGAGCTGCCGAGCACGATGGCAGCGAGGACGCATTCGTCCGCGCTGTCGAACTCGGCCGGTCGCAGGATGCGAAGAGCACCGCCTCCTTCGCATTCCGCGCGGATGGCTTCCGGGATCGGCCCCTCGAGCCCCGTGATGCCTCTGGAGGCTCCGGGATCCCCGAGCTGGAGGCGTGCGATCGCCACGAGCAGCCGGCTCCGCTCCGAGAGCGACGCACCCGCCGCTTCGACTTCCTTGATCGCTCCGCGCAGCTTCCGGGCCTCGATCGCGTTGCGCCGGCGCTGGATGAGGTTGTAGAGGGCCTCCTCGGATTCGCGCGCCCGGAGGCGTCGGGCGATCTCGATGCCTTCGGGCCGCTCGGCCCACGCCGCCGGCATGCTGCGGAGGGTCTCGCGGGCCGCGCCGAGCCGGCCCGTCGTGAGCTGTGAGAGCGCGAGGCTCCGCGCCGCTTCGAATCCTCGCCGGTCCCGGACGTGATTCGTCCAAGCGAAGGCCGCCAACGTCATCACGACGACGAGCAGAATGACGCTTGCGGCGGTGCGACGCGGATGTCGACGAATGAGGCGGATCGTCCGTCCCCAGATTCCGATCGGCCGCGACGCGATGGTCTTTCCGTCGAGGTAGGCGCGGAGGTCCGCCGCGAGAGCGGTGCCGTCCGCGAAGCGATCCTCGCGGTCTTTCTCGAGACAGCGCAGCACGATGACCTCGAGGTCGCGATCCTCGCCGGAGAGGCCGAGCGGCTGCGGTCGTTCGGTGAGGACCCGCATCATGAGCCGGGTCGAGTCGTGTTCCTCGAAGGGGGGGTGCCCGGAGAGGAGGTGATAGAGGGTCGCGCCGAGGGCATAGACGTCGCTGCGCGCGTCGAGTGCGCGCGTCGCGCCCTGGAACTGCTCGGGCGAGGTGTAGGCGAGCGTGCCGGCGAAGGAGCCCTCGCGGGTCTCGGTCGCGCCGTCGTCCGCGCGCGCCAGACCGAAGTCGGCGAGGAGGGGGCGTCCCTCGTCGAGCAGGACGTTCGCGGGTTTCACGTCGCGGTGGACGATGCCGTGGGCGTGGGCGACGGCGAGCGCCTCGGCGACTCCGAGCGCCAAGCGTGCCGCCTCGCGGGGAGCGAGCGGCAGGGAGCGTCCGAGGAGCGTGCCGCCCTCGACGTACTTCATCGAGATGAAGAGCTGCTCGCCGTCGCTGCCCACGTCGTGGATCGGGACGACGTTCTCGTGGTCGAGCAGCGCGAGGATGCGCGCCTCGCGCTCGAAGCGTCGACGGGCCCCCGTGCCGGCGAAGCGTCCCCGACTCAGGACCTTGATCGCGACGTCGCGTTCGAGCTTGAGGTCGCGGGCGAGGTAGACCTCGCCGCTGCCGCCCGCTCCCAGCCGATGGGCGAGCAGGTAGCGCCCGGCGAGGACCTCGTGATCGCGGGGGTCGCCGCTGGGCGCGGCCCCCGCGATCATCTCGTGCAGCGCTTCCTCACCCTCGAGGAGGGCCTGGAGGTGGGGGACGAGCTCGGGGTCATCGGCGCAGAAGGCGACGATGTCCGTCGCGCCCTCGGTCTCGACCGCCTCGAGCCAGGCCGCGAGGCGCGCCTCGATCCGCTGTTCGAGGGAACCGTCCACCGCCGCGTCTCCTCGTCACGCGGCTCCCTGCAGGGGGATGCCGACCGTCATCGGATTGGCGATGGGCGCGAGCGGGAAGCCCGGCCAGCCGCCGACGGGAGGATACCGCAGATTCCAGTCGGCCGCTCCGTCGAGGGAGAGTCCCGACGGCACCGTGACGAGGAACCCCGCCTCGAAGGGGAGACGCGTCACGGTCAGGGTGTGCACGCCCCCGCCCGCGAGCGGGATGTCGACGATGAGCGTGTTGACGGAGGACAGGGGAACGGGGATGAAGACGACGTCGTCCTCGCCGCTGACGCCCCACGACGAGGCGCTGGCGACCGGAGCCAGGGATTGCGGGTTGAAGCCGCCGATCATGTCCGGACCCGCGCGGACGCCGAAACGGAGATCGCCCGCCGCCGTCTCTTCGTCGATCACCGGCACCGCCTCCGGGTGAGGGTAGGTCGCCGGACTCGACACGCAGGGCTCCGGCGTGAAGAAGAGGACCGCGGTCGAGATCTCGTAGCCGACCTCCGTGATCTCGTCGAGCCGGTCGAGGGCCGCGTTCAGCTCGGCCGCGCTGGGAGCCTGGAGACCGAGCGCGACCTGCGCCAGATGCTCGGTGCCGAGGACGGGCACCGTCTCTCCGTCGGCGATTCCGGGACCGCGCAGGGTCGCGAGCCAGAGCTCGTGGAGCGGCGAGCGTCCGGCGCCGTAGAGATCCGCGTTCCAGTCCGCGTGCGTGGGATCGAAGACCGCCGGCTGGTTCGACGAGAGGATGGGCTGCGTCCAGTGACGGCAGGCGAGGCGGACCTGCTCCGTGTAGGCCCGGATCGCGAGGGGCGAGGCCGGCAGGAAGGGCAGGTCGATCTCCTCGAGATCGGCCGCGTTCACGAGTTCGTCCATCCCGACCGCGAGGAGGTAGTCCTCGGGAGTCGGATTCGGACCCGCCGGCGGCGTCTGGCCGGGCCCCCACTGCCAGGTCCACAGCCAGGGAAAGTCGTTGACGAGCTGCGCCCACAGCGCGTGTTCGCTCGAGTTCGCGTTCGGTTCGAGGAGGCGCAGCGAGGGCAGGATCCCGAAGCGCGTGCCGCCGTGGGTTCCCGCCAGGCGCAGGTTCCAATCGGTCGCGGCCGGTGCGAGCGGATTCGACACTGTGGGCAACCACGCGTAGTCGGGGTTCTGGGCCGCGAGCGTGTGCAGCGTCGCCGTGGGGGCGCCGCCCTGGGCGCGGACGGAGGCGCAGGAAGTCACGATCAGGGCCAGGGTTGCCACGGTACGGAGCGTGAGCGTTCTCATGATGGTGTCCACCGAGAGAGGGTGAGGGAGTTGTCAGCGGATGGGTGCGTCCGTGGGCTCGGAGCGCGTCCCGCGTGACTAAGGACAAAACCGCGCGATTCGATGCCAGAAATCTCGCGGAAGGAGCGGGATCGCGGATTAGGATGCAGGACCTCGCACCCCCGTCTGCGTCGTCCGGGGGTCGACATCACGATCGCCGCGATCGTGGCGACGGCGCCCTTCCGTGGATCTCCCCGCCGTGATTCGCGACGAACTCGTCGAACGGGCGCGCGCGGGAGACCGCGAGGCGCTCGAAACGCTGTTGATCGAGGTCCGGGAACGCCTGGGCGTCGTCGCGCGGAAGCGGATGGGGCTCGAACTCCGGGCCCGCGTCGGGGTCTCGGACGTCGTGCAGAGCACCTGCTTCGAGGTCGTTCAGCGGGTCGGCGAGTTCGAAGGCCGGGCCGCGGACTTCGACGGCTGGATGTTCACCCTGCTCCGCAACAACGTGCGCCGCCAGGCGCGCCGCTTCGGCGCGAAGAAGCGCGGCGGCGGATCACCCGCGAGCGACGATCTCGATCGCCCCGCGGCCGCGAACACGCCCAGCTTCGTCGCGGCCCACAAGGAGGACGTCGAGATCCTCGCCGGCATCCTCGACATCCTCGACGACGACCTCCGGCGGCTGTTCCAGGCCCACGCGATCCAGGGCCGATCGATGGCCGATCTCGCGCGGGACGACGGCGTGCCCGAGACGACGATCCGCTCCCGGTTCCGTCGGGCCCGCATCGCCCTGATGCTCGAGGCGCGGCGCCGCGGACTCTTCGAACAGCCCTGAACGCCGGGCGCTGACTTCACCTCCGCGGCCTTCGCGGACGCTCACTCGTCGAGGTCGCGCGTGGCGCGCACGCCGGGCAGAGCGAAGTGGGGCAGGTGGATCTCGAAGGCGACGCCGCGACCGTCGAGCCCGGGGTGGATCCCGACCTCGCCGCCGTGCGCCTCGACGACGCTGCGCGTCAGCGTGAGACCGAGGCCGGTGCCGAAGGGCTTGCCGCTGTGGAGCGGCTCGAAGACGCGGAGGCGCTGGTCCTCGGGAATGCCGGGCCCGTCGTCCGCGACGCGGAGCGCGGTCGCGAAGGTGTCCGTGCGCCAGCGGATCTCGATGCGTCCCCCTCCGTCGAGGGCTTCCACCGCGTTCCGCAGGAGGTTCTCGAGCGCCAGCCGCATCTGGGTCGGATCGAAGTAGCCGGGCTGGCCACCCTCGTCGCCGCGGCAGGTCACCGTGATCTCCGCCGGCGGGGCCACGGCCTCGATCGCGGCCGCCACGAACTTCGCGAGATCCACCGGACGTCGGGCGGGCTCCTTCAGGCGGACGAGGTCGAGGAGGCTCGTGACGATCGAACGGGCGCGATCGACGCTCCGCTCCATGCGGTCGAGGTGTCGCGCGACCTTCGGGTCCGCCGCCGGGTCCAGGTGCCCGCGCAACAGGTGAAGCGAGGTCGCGAGCACGCCCAGCGGGTTCTTGAGCTCGTGGCTGACGGTGGCGGAGAAGCGGCCGATCAGGGCGAGGCGGTCGAGCCGCGAGACCCGGTCCTGCAGCCGCTCGGCGTAGGCCTGCAGCGCGAGGACGAGATCGAAGGCCACGATTCGTTCGAAGAACTCCCGCGTGTCGGCGAGGCCTCGCCCGGGCGGCGGGCCGAGCTCGTCGAGGAGCCGCCCGAAGGCGGCACCGAGCCAGGTCCCACCGGCCAGCATGAGGGCCTCGTCGACGCCGGCCTCGAGGTGGACCTCGCCGATGCGGCGGCAGCGGGCCACGTGGTCGGCGTCGCGTTCGGTGTCGAGCGAGGCGGCCAGCCAGGCGTCCAGCGAGCCGCGCTGTCGCTCGATCTGCGCCTCGCCGCCCCGGAAGACGGCGAGGGCCTCGGCGTGCCCGCGCAGCTCGGCGTAGAAGGCCTCGACCACGTCGCCGCGGCGGGCGCCGAGGTGCGCGAGGATCTCGCGCCCCCGATCACGGGCGTCGCTCGGGATGCCCATCAGGCGCTTCAGGGTCTGCGCGTCGAGGTCGGGATTCATCGGGACTCTCCCGTCTCGAGGCCGGGCCAACGGATCGCGAGTCGGGCGCCGCCGTCGACGCGGTTCTCGGCCGAAGCGTCTCCGCCGTGTTCGCGCGCGACCCGGCGGACGAGCGCGAGGCCCAGGCCCGTGCCCCGGGTGCGGGTCGTGAAGAAGGGCTCGAAGACGCGCTCGACGAGGGACTCCTCGATCCCGGGCCCGCGATCTTCGACCTCGATCCGGATCTCGTCCTTCTCGCGTCGGGCGCGGAGGAGGACCTCGGCGCGGGCCCGATCGCTCTGGGCGTCGAGGGCGTTCTGCACGAGGTTGCGGAGCGCGGCCCCGAGCCAGGTCGGGTCCGCGCGCAGGCGGGTCGCGTCCGGCGCGATCTCGATCTCGAGAAGGTCATCCGGACGGAGTCGGTGGCCGCAGTCGCGCCGGACCGCCTCGAGGAGCTCGGACGTCGCCAGCGATCGGATCTCGATCTCGAAGGGGCGACTGAAGTCGAGCAGCTCGTCGACCAGTCGGTCGAGGTCCCGGAAGCGGCGCCGGATGCCGTCGCGGAGCACGAGGAGATCGGGCGGCGGATCGACCGCGTCGAGCAGGACCTCGAGCGCCTGCGAGATCCCGGTGAGCGGGTTCTTGATCTCGTGGGCCAAGGTCGCCGCCATCTGTCCGATCGAGGCGAGTCGCTCGCGCTCCCGCAGGCGGGACTCCAGCGAGCGATTCTCCGCGCCCAGGGCGAGGTGTTCCGTCGCGCGGCGGCAGGCGGCCAGGATCGCTCCGGCCGGCAGGTCCTTGGTGAGGAAGCTGAAGGCGCCCGCCTCGACCGCCCCGATCGCCGCCTGCATCGTCGCCGCGCCCGTGAGGATGATGCAGAGCGTGGGGCGGCGCTCCTCGCGGCACTGGCGGACCAGCTCGTCGCCGCAGCCGTCGGGGAGTTTGAGGTCGACGAGGGCCAGGTCGGGCGCGAAATGCTCGAGCTCGCGGCGACCCGCGGCCAGATCGTAGGCCGTTCGCGTCTCCACGCCGGGCCCGAGCTCGAGCACGAGTTCGGCCAGGTTGTCGGCGTAGTCGCGGTTGTCGTCGAGGACGAGGATTCGCATCGGTGCTCTCGGGATCCCGTCTCCCGGCGTGAAGCTCGGGGCTCCGGACGATAACCTCGCGCGGGGGAAACGGGAATCGCGAGGGATCGCCATGGATGCCGCGAAGGACGTCGTGCTCGTCGTGGAGGACGAGGAACTCATCCGACGCTCGGTCGCGGCGCGCCTGCGTCGCGAGGGCTACGAGGTCGTCGAGGCGGAGACGGGCGGGGAGGGGATCGCCGCCCTCGACCGCGGCCGCGTCGACCTCGTCCTGCTCGACTACAAGCTCCCGGACCGCGACGGGATCGAGATCCTCGAGCTCATCCAGCCCGCGCATCCCGGGCTCGTCACGATCATGATGACGGCCCACGGGACGATCGAGAGCGCCGTCCGCGCGATGCGCGCCGGCGCCTACCACTGGATCCGCAAGCCCTTCGAGCTCGACGAGATCGTCGAACAGGTGGCGCGCGGCCTGGAGACGACGCGTCTGCGCCGCGAGGTGGAGCGGCTGCGTCGCGAGGCCCGAGGCGGAGGGGGCGCGGCGCGTCTCATCGGTCATTCGCCCTGGCGGACGGAGATCGAGGAGACGATCGCGCGCCTCAACGAGGTCGCGAGTTCGACCGTGCTCATCCTCGGCGAGAGCGGCACCGGCAAGAGCCTGCTCGCGAAGCGCCTCCACGCGACCAGCGCCCGGGCGCGCGCCCCGCTGATGACGATCACCTGCACGGACTTCAGCGAGAGCCTCCTCGAGAGCGAGCTCTTCGGCCACGAGAAGGGGGCCTTCACCGGCGCCGTCCAGGCCAAACGCGGCCTCGTCGAACTCGCCGACGGGGGCACCGTCTTCCTCGACGAGATCGGCGACATGCCGCCGAGTCTCCAGGCCAAGCTGCTCCGCTTCCTCGAGGAGCGTCGCTTCCGGCGCGTCGGCGGCACGCGCGAGATCTCGGTCGACGTCCGCGTCGTGGCCGCCACGAACCGCGATCTCCTCGCCCGCGTGCGGGACGGTCGGTTCCGGGAGGATCTCTACTACCGCCTCGCCGTGGTCCCGCTCGAGGTGCCGCCGCTGCGCGAGCGGCCGGAGGACGTCGAGGACCTCGCCCGATTCTTCGTCCACGAGTTCAATGCCGTCTTCGGGCGTGAGGTCGAGGACATCGAGCCGGCGGCGATGGCCGCCCTGCGGGCGCACGCCTGGCCCGGAAACGTCCGGGAGCTCCGGAACGTCATCGAGCGGAGCATGATCCTCGGTCGTAGCACCGTCCTGCGGCCGGCCGATCTCCCGCGGGACCTACGCGACGCCGCGGGCGTCGGCGCGTCGGAGGAGGGAGCCGCGCCCGAGGCCGCGCCCGGCTCGCCCGAGGAGCTCGCGGCGCGCGTCCTCGGTCCCGAGGGGATCGATCTCGAGGCTCTCGAACGAGCCCTCGTCGTGCGGGCGCTCGAGTTCACCTCGGGGAACCGCAGCGCCGCCGCTCGTCTCCTCGGGATGTCGCGGGACCAGATGCGCTACCGCATCGAGAAATTCGACATCGCGCCGGAGTGACGCACTCTCCTCGGGGACCGCCGGGCTCCGGGGATTCCCACCCGCGCGTCCTTCCCCGCGTCGGGGAATCTCCCCCGCCCGCCCCCGCATTCTCGTCCGCAGGGCCGACTTTCGGCCCGAATTCGCGTTCGGTCCTCCGCTTGCAATGAGGCGGTCGGTCGGACGCGACGCCCGCCGCGACCGATCCCCGCCCTCGACCGCGAGGGGGGAGCCCGCGGGCCGAGACGAGCCCCGTGACCATGTCCGCCGTCGCGCCGCTACACTCGCGAGTCCTCCGCGACCTCCTCGAAGATCACGAGCTGATCCGGCGCTACCTGCGCCTCCTCGAGCGAGCCGTCGCCGCCGACGTCGTCGCGCACGCCGACGCGGATCTCCTCGAACGGCTGCGCCGCTTCGTCGAGGACTTCATCGATGCCGTCCACCACGTGAAGGAGGACGTCATCTTCTTCCACGAGGTCGTCGCGCGTCACGTCGCCCCCGAGAGCCGTCTCCAGGAGACGCTCGACGAGCACGAGGTGGGCTTCCTGCACGCCGACGGCATGCGCATGGCGATCCTCGACCGGCGACCGGGCTGGCGGACCGCCTACGCCTGGAACGCGATGGGCCTCGTCCGGACGATCCGTCACCACCTCGAGCGCGAGGAGAGCGATCTCTTCCCCGCCTTCGACGCGGCCATCGGCGTGTCCTTCGACGAGATCGTGACGGCGCAGATCGAGCGGAAGCTCGGCGACGTGGACGTCGCGCGCAAGGAGTCGCGGGACGAGCTCATCGACCTCGCCCGGATCCTCCGGATCGAGGAAGAGCGGGAGGGAGAAGAGCGATGAGTCTCGGACGCATGAAGGTCGCCGACCTGATCGGACCCGAAGTCGCGGTGGCGAAGCTCGACGAGCCCCTCCGCGAAGCCGCCCGTCGGATGACGGTGCGACGGATCTCCTGTCTCCCCGTCGTGGAAGAGGGGCGTCTCCGCGGGATCGTGACGCTCTCGGATTTCGGTTCCTTCGCGGCCGGTGAGGACCCGGCGGCCGAACGCACGGTCGCCGACATCATGTCGCCCGCCGTCGTCTGCGTCGCGCCGGACACGCCGGTGGACGCCGCCGCCCGCCGCATGGTGGACCACCGTGTCCATCACCTCGTCGTCGCCGAGGGCGAGTCCCCGATCGGAGTGCTGAGCTCCTTCGATCTCGTCCGAGCCCTGATCCAGGTCGCCGACGTCTACGACTCGCTGTCGGATGCCTACTGAGGAGAGTCCCGTGCGAGAGAAGATCCTCTACTGCGTCGCCGGTCGTTCCGGCTTCGACGCCACCAAGCGCGAGGCCGGCGACATCGCCCGTGCCCTCGATTGCGACCTGGTCGTCTACCACGCCGGCTTCCGGCCCTGGACGCTCCTCGAGCGGATCGCGGGCTCGACCGGTCACGAGGCGCACGAACTCCGCGGCGTCGAGGGCGACGCCGCTCTCGACGGCTGCCACGCCGCCCTCGAGGCGGAGGAGACCCGCGAGAGCCTCGTCGAGGCGATCGTCGACGCCGCCGAGCGCCACGCGGTCCGCATGATCCTCGTCCCGACCCACGGCCGGTCCGGCCTCGCTCACCTGGTGCAGGGCAGCGTGGCGGAGCTCGTCGTCCGCGAGAGCGATCGCGAGGTCATGACCTTGCGCCTCGACGCCGAGAAGCCCGCGGCCGTCGCCGGACCCTTCGATCGCGTCGTCCTCGCGACCGATCTCGCCGAGCGCACGCCCCAGGCCCTACGCCACGCGCGGGATCTCGCCGCGCGCTTCGGCTGCGGCAGCACGCTGCTGCACGTCGTCGAGAGCTTCGCGCTCGCCGCCTATCCGATGGGTGGGGTCGTCGACGTCGTCGGCATCGAGAATCGCATGGAGGAGACGGCCCGCGAGCTCATGTCGCGCTGGGTCGCGGCGGTGGGCGGGGCCGAAGGGCCCGATCGCACCGAGATCGCGATCGAGAAGGGCCCGGTCCTCTCGGCCATCCGCGACCACCTCGAGCGCCACGAGCGACCCCTGCTCGTCGTGCCGAGCGAAGGGCGCGACTCGGTCGAGGACTCCCTCATCGGCAGTCACGCGGAGCGCGCGTTGCGCATCGCCAACGGTTCCGTCCTCGTGATCCCCAAGGGATCGCTCGAATTCTGATTCACATCGCAGGAGAGTCCGCCATGAACGTCTTCCTCGTCACCGCCCGACTGATCTCCGCCTTCGCCGCCGCCGGGACCGCGTTCTACGTCGTCGCGCACGGACCGGGTTTCGTTCCTCCGCAGTCGGTGCCCTTCATCTTCCAGATGCTCGGCTTCGGCGTCATGGCCCTCGGCTTCGTCGTCGGATCGCTCCAGCCGCGCCGCGGCGGTCCGTTGGCGCTCGCGGGGCTCGGCGTCTTCTCGCTCGTCGAGCTCCTGAGCGCCGGTTCGCTGCCGCTCGGTACGTCGTTCTGGGTCTTCCTGGCCTGCGCGGCCGCGGTGACCTTCTGCGCCTGGCAGGCCGGCGAGCAGCCGGATGCCGAGGGCCACGGCATGCACCCCGCCCACTGATCGCACGCGACGGCCGGACCGGACGCCTCTCTCCGCCTCGCGCTCCGGCGCGCCGCCTCCCGAGCCCTCGGGACGGATGACGCGGGAGCACCCGCTCGAGGCCGACGAGGGAATCCGGCGAGGCCGTTCCGGACGTCTCGCGAGGATGCGCTCCCCGCGCATCGGTTCGCTCGCGAGGCGCGAGCGCGTCGGAGTCGGCCGCGATCCGTGTCGCCACGTCGCGGATCGACTCCACTCCGGGTTCGGTGGCTCCGATGCACTCGAAACGCCCCCCGTCGGCCCGAGGCCGACGGGGGGCCTTCTCATGGGGCGGGGGGCGAGAGTCTCAGGTGCGCGCGGCGAGAAGCGGGAGGACGAGCGCCTGGACGAGGAAGGCGTGGCCGCGGCCCCGGAAGGCGATCTCGCCCGCCGTGAAGCGGAGCGCGGCGTCGTCGCCCGCCGCGAGCGCGCGCTCGAAGTCGCCGTCGAGGCGATCGAGGACCTCGTGGATCGTCCGCAGCTCGAGGACGAGGGTCCGGCAGTCGGCGTCGTCGCGACCTCGGAGATCACTCACGAGTCGGGCGCGGTGGGCACGACGCACCACGGCGTCGTCGATCCACCGCCGGAGCTCGTCCCGGGCGTCGGCGTCGTCGCCGCGAACGGCGAGGGCCTCGAGCCGGTCGAGGAGTCGCTCGTCGATCGCCGCCAGGGCGAGATTCCCCGCCGGTCCGCGGAGGGCGGGGGATTGGCCCCGCCCTCGGACCGAATTCGCGCTCGTGCTGCCTTCGGCGGGTCTCATGGCCGGATCGCGAGCAAGCCGCGTGCCGTCCCGCTCCCGCGCGGGAACGGGGGCGGCGTCCGCCGGCTCGCCGCGTTATCCTCTCGCGATGCGCGGCCCTCTCATCGTCCTCGTCTTCGTGCTCGGTCTGCTCGGCGCCTGCCGCTCCGGCCCCCTGACGGCGGCGGATCGTCCGGAGCCGGCGCTCGCCGCCATCCAGACCGCCCTCGAGGCCGTCGTCGCGCGGGCGGATGCCGAGCGCGGTGTGCACTGGGTGCACGGTTGGGACGGCAACGATGCCGTGAAGGAATCCGGCGAAGACGGCACGGTGATGGGCTACTGCTGGCATTGGCAGGAGCGCGTCCTCGCCGAGATGGCGGCGCCCGTGCGAGCGGAGGGCTGGGATCTCGTCCGCATCAACATCAACCGGGGCTGGTTCAGCGAGCACCACGCCGTCGCGGTCTGGGATCCGGAGCGGATCGATCGCGATCGGATCCTGCGGGAGCCGCGTGCGCCGGTCTGGGTGCTGGACCCCTGGCTCCACGGACGTCCGGAGATCTACGCGCTCGCCGACTGGCTCGCGATCCCCGTCATCGTGTTCGAGCCGGCGGGGCTCGAGGTCCCCGGGAGTCCCTGATCCCCCGCGCGCCGTCCGGACCCGGCCCTCACTCGACGAAGCGGAACCGCTTCAGCAGGGCTTCCCCGTCCTTCGCCCGGATCTCGACGAGGCCCACGAAGCGGGCTCCCCGCTTCTGGGTGAGGAGATGCACCTCGCGGTCGGGCATGACGCGCACCTCGTGGTGCGCGGGCCGTCCGTCCAGCCGTGCGTCCGGGACGGTGACGACCTCGGCGTCCCCGAACCCGGGCATGGACGTTCCGAAACTCGCCGCGACGCTGCGGAGCCAGTTCGTCGTCGGATCGGCCTCTCCGACCGCGAACACGCTGACGTGGAGCTCGACCGCGCGGGCTCCCTTCTTCAGGAACTGCACGACGACGGCGTTGGCGCCGAGCTGCGGCGGCGTGACGTTCCGGACCTCGAGGTCTCCGTCCTGGAGTCGGACCGCGTAGCCGAAACGGTCGTCCGCGTAGACGCTCTCGGTCCGCGTCCCCGCTTCGAGCCCGCCCGGTCGGCACTCGAAGGCCGCGAGGGCGGCCGCGATCGATCCCTCGGCCGCGGCGACGTTCTCGCGCAGCCCGGACAGCGTGACGTGGATGCCGTAGGTGCCGCAGCGGAAGGAGACCGTTCCCACCGTGAAGGCGATCCCGGCTTCCTCCCAGCCGACGCTGCCGCGCCAGCCTTCGCCGCCGCCGACCTCGACCGCCGCGCTCTCGCCCGCGGTGCCGCCCTCGATGTTCTCCCGCAACACGGCGACGAAGCCGCGGTGCCAGGCCTCGATCGCGACGTCCGGGGCGAGGCGTTCGATGTAGACCGCCCCGCGGACCTCGTGCTCGAGCTCCGAGAAGGCTAGGTCCGCGCCGGGCGAGATCGCGGCGACCGCGTCGCCCATCGCCGCGACCCAGGTCCCCCGGTCCGGCTTCTTCCAGCGGAGGCCGCTCGGGTAGTGCGCGAAGACGCCGTGACGGAGGCGGCTGTCGGGACCGACGCCGAAGTCCGGATCCGGCGACTCGCGTTGGATCCGCTCGGCCTCCTTCCTCTCGACGTCCGTCAGGCGGCGCAGACCCGCCGACAGCGTCGCGACCTCCTCGCCGAACTCCTTCGCGTGCCGACCCTGCCGCCAGGCGAGGATCTGGTAGACGCGACCTGGGGTGGCGAAGGCGGCGAGGATGACCGTGGTGCCGCCGCCCGCCTCGGAGTACGCGACGTCGAAGCGTCGCTTCTCGCCGAAGCAGATCGCCTCGAACTTCGGTTCCGCCGCCTCCCCGAAGAGTTCGCGATTGTTGGCGCGGACGCTCTCGATCACGCGTTCGGCCGACTTGCCGAAGACCGGTTCGGCGATGACGACGAGGAACCGGTCTCCGGCGTGTGACGCGAGCCCCACGCAGGCGTCCTCGTTCACCCCGAGGAGCTCCTCGCCGACGAGGGGGTACCAGGCGGACGGCGCCGAGACCGCGAAGTCGTAGGTCGTGCTCCGGAACTCGTGGTCGCGGAGGATCCAGCCCGGGCCGGCGGCGTCGGGCACCCGCCGCGAGACGATGCGCTGCCGGATCTCGCCCTCGAGCGCGGAGAAGGCGGCGCGGGCCGACTCACCCGCCTCTCGGCCGAGCGCGTCGGAGAGGCCCGTCCATGCGTTCAGTCGCAGGATCCAGGGGCCGCGCCGGGCGACCGTGATCTCGTAGCGGACGCGCTGGCCGTTCAGGACCAGGCTCGTGCGCGCGCGGCGCGCCGGCAGGCCGCCGAGACGCGCGTCCGTCCGCTCGGCCGGGGTCGCGAGCTCGCCGAGGGTCGCGAGCGCGAGCTCGAGCGGAGCTTCGAGGTCCTCGCCGTCGGCGCGCTCGACGATCACGACGGCGTAGCTTCCCGCGAGCGGACCGCCGTGGCAGGAGAGGCCGGCCTCGGCGTCGGGGACGAGGCGAGCGACTTCCTCCTTCGTCAGGAGCGACCAGTTCTCGTCCGGTCGCGAGAGCGCGAATCGGAAGTCGTGGTCGACGAGGCGGAGGTCGCTCCGTTCCTGACCGGTGCGCGGCGTCTTCTCCGGGGCCTTCCCGGGGGCTTTCTCCGGGGTCTGGGCGGGCGTCGGGCCCGCGAGGGTCAGGGCGAGCGCGAAGACGAGAGCGAATCGGGAACGGACCATGGCTGCCTCCGGACGGGTTCCGGCGAGCATAACCGCCCGGATCCGACCGGTCGCCCCCGGGCCGCCGCCTCGGCGGCCTCGGACCGACGCGGGGATCGATGCAACGTTTCTCAGTCCAGCTCGTCCTCGCGGAGGACGGGAAGATCGGGGGCCTGCGGGAGTTCGGCGAAGCGCGGGAGATTCTCGCGGGTCTCGTGGATCACGCGCGCACTGCGCTGCCACGAGAAGTAGGCCCGCGCCCACTCCATGAGGACGATGAACCGGTTGCGGAAACCGACGAGGAAGTAGACGTGGACGAAGACCCAGGTGATCCAGGCGAGGAAGCCCGAGGTCCGCCACCCCTTGCCGCCGGAGGGCCAGCGGCGGCCCTGTCCCGTGACCGCCACGGCCCGGCTGCGGCCGATCGTGGCCATCGACCCCTTGTCCAGGTACCGGAAGGGCTTCGGCGTGCGTCCGCGCAGCAGATCGCGGATCGCCTGCGCGGCGTGTCGTCCCTGCTGGAGCGCCACCGGTGCGACGCCGGGCAGGGCCTGTCCACCCTGCTCGAAGTGAGCGATGTCGCCCACCGCGAAGGCCGTGTCGTGGCCGGGGATCCGCAGGTCGGGGCCGACGCGGATGCGCTTCTGTCGATCCAACTCGACCGACATCGTCTCGGTGAGGTCCTGGGCGCGAACCCCGGCGGCCCAGATCACGGTGCGCGCCGGAATGAACTCGTCTTCGAGCTGGACGCCGTCGTCGCCGACGCTCTTCACGAAGCGTCCGAGGCGCATCTCGACGCCGAGCTCTTCGAGCTGCGTCTGCGCCTTCGCCGAGAGTTCCTCTGGGAATCCGCCGAGGACGCGGTCCTGACCCTCGACGAGGATGACCCGTGCCGTGCTGGGATCGATGTTGCGGAAGTTCCGTTCCATCGTCCGGTCCGACATCTCCGCGATGGCCCCGGCCATCTCGACGCCGGTGGGGCCGCCGCCGATCACCGCGAAGGTCAGCCAGTCGCGGCGCTTCTCGGGGTCCTTCTCGGTCTCCGCGATCTCGAAGGCCATGAGGATCCGCGTGCGCAGGCGCAGGGCGTCCTCGATCGTCTTGAGGCCGCGCGCGTGCTGCTTCCACTCGCGCTTGCCGAAGTAGAAGGTCCGGGCGCCCGCCGCGACGACGAGGTAGTCGTAGCGGAGATCGGAGTCCGCGAGCCGCACCTTGCGAGCCGCGAGATCGACGCCGAGCACCTGGTGCATGAGCACGGTGACGTTCCGCTGCTTGCGGAGGATCGTGCGGATCGGTGCCGCGATGTCGGGGCCGGCCAGCCCGGCCATCGCCACCTGGTAGAGGAGCGGCTGGAAGAGGTGGTGGTTCCGCTTGTCGAGCAGCGTGATGCGCACCCGCTCCTTGCGGAGGCGCCGGGCGGCTTCGAGACCGGCGAAGCCGCCGCCGATGATCACGACGTGGGGAAGCGAGTCGTCCGGGGAGGCGGGCACGGCACATACTCCGGGGGGCCGTCGGCGTTCTAACGCGTCCTCCCGGCTCCCCAAGGCACTCCGGCCCGATGTCGGTCGATCAGCGGCGGACCTCGCTCTCGACCCGGCCGTCCACGACCACGCCCACGACGTGGCTCAGGTACTCGAAGGGGTCGCCGTCGAAGAGGACGAGATCGGCGTCCTTGCCGACCTCCAGGGAGCCGACGCGATCGTCGACGCCGCAGATCCGCGCGGCATCGAGGGTGATCGCCCGCAGGGCGGCCCCGCGGTCGAGTCCGTGGGCCGCGGCGATCGCGGCTTCGAAGAGCACGACCCGCGTCTTGGGCACATAGCTCTCGTAGCCGGACTGGAAGGAGAAGCGCACGCCGGCCTTCGCGAGCGCGGCGGCCGTGCCGAAGCTGGCGTTCTCCGCCTCGCCGCTCGTCCGCGCCATCGGCGGGTGGAGGATCACGGGGATTCCCGCGGCCTTCACCTCCTCGAGGACGAGGCCGATCTCGCTGGCTCCGTCCAGGACGATGTCGAGCCCGAACTCCTTCGCGATCCGCAGCGCGGTGAGGATGTCGCGATCGCGATGCGCGGTGACGAGGAGTCGGCGCTTCCGGGTGACGACTTCGGCCAGGGCCTCCATCTTGAGGTCGCGTGCCGGACGCTTGCTCTCGTCCTCGGCCGCCCGCTTCGCGGCGTAGTCCTTCGCTCGGAGCAATTCGGTCCGGAGCAGCGCGGCCATCTTCGCCCGCGTGCCCGGGGACTTGCCGCCGCCCTCACGGGCGCCGTCGCCGAGCGTCGCGAGGACCATCGCGCTCGGGCGCAGCGCGACGACGTCGACCGCTTCGGCCCGGGTCTTCGCGACCATGCTCTGGCCCGAGACGAGGGCCCCCGGCGCGTTGCCGGTGTGGACGGTCGTGACGCCGTGCTCGAGGAGCCAGCGGACGAGGCGCTCCCGCGGGTTGTAGGCGTCGAGCGCCCGGAGCTCGGGCTGGACCGGAGCGCTCCGGTCGAGCTGCTCCTGGTCCTGGTTGCGATTGAGGATGCCGGCCAACCCGACGACGGAGTGCGCGTCGACGAGTCCGGGCGTCACCACGGCCGCCCGGAGGACGCGGAAACCCGCGGGGATCTCGACGGAGGCGGCGGGTCCGATGGCGGCGATCTTGCCGTCGCGCACGAGGATCACCGCGTCCTCGATCGGCGGGCCCGAGACGGGATGGACCACGCCTCCCCGGATCGCGAGCTGCGCCGGGAGGACGGGGGTGAGCGAGAGGAGGAGCGCGATCGCGAGGAGGCGCGGCGAGACGAGGAGGCGCATCATCGGCCCTCCTCGTGGCGCGGATGGTCGTGATCGTCGCCGCCCCAGCCGCAGAGGACGTGCATCACCTGCCCGTCGCTGGCGCCGTAGCCCCCCTCGGCGTAGAGGCGGTCGCGTTCGTCGGCGAGGTCGAAGACGCGGCGGCCCTCGACCCAGGTCTCGCGGACCCGCGTGTAGACGCTCAGCGGGTCGCCGTCGAGGAGGATGAAGTCGGCGTCCTTGCCGACTTCGAGGCTTCCCACGCGATCGCCGAGATCGAGCATCCGGGCGGCCGTGATCGTGAGGCCCTCGAGCGCGGCCCGCCGCGACATCCCGGCGCGCACCGCGAGCGCGGCGGAGCGGAAGAAGAGCCGGGAATCGGTGATGCCGTCGTCCGTGTGGAAGGCGGTGGCCACGCCCGCGCGTTCGAGGATCCCGCCCGTCTCGAAGGAGAGCTCGGCCGCCTCGAGCTTCCCGCCCGGGCTGTCGATGACGATGATCGAGCAGGGCGCGCCGGCGGCGGCGATCTCTTCCGCGACCATGCCGCCCTCGCTGACGTGGTGGAGGACGACGCGGAAGCCGAACTCCTTCGCCAGCCGGAGGACCGTGAGCACGTCGTCGGCGCGATGCGTGTGGTGGTGGACGATGCGGCGTCCCTCGAGGACCTCGACGAGGGCCTCGAGCCTGAGGTCGCGGTCGGGACGCTTCGACTCGTCGTCGCCGGCGGCGCGGATCTTCTCGCGGTACTCCTGCGCCTTGACGTACTCCTGACGCACGAGCGCCGCCGACTTGCCTCGGGTGCCGGGGAAGGGCGCGCCGCGCAGCGAGTTCGTGCCGTTCGCCATCTTCATGCCGCCGAGCACCCATCCGTCCTCGGCGCGCATGACCATTCCTTCGACGGTCGCGGCGTCCCGGATCTTCAGGTAGACGGTCTGGCCGGAGAGGAGGTGTCCGGATCCCGGCATCACGTTCACCGTCGTCAGCCCGCCCGCCTGCGCCTTCTGGAAGCCGGGGTCGCGAGCGTTGATGGTCTCCCAGATGCGGCAGTCGGGCTGGATCGGGGCCGAGCCGTCCGCGCCGGAGCCGCCGCCGACGTGCGAGTGCGTGTCGACCAGCCCCGGCATGAGGAGACCCTTCACCGCGCGTCGTTCGGCCTCGGCCGGGATCGCGACGCGGTCCGCCGGTCCGATCGCGGTGATCTTTCCGCGGTGCACGACGAGGACACCGTCGGGGATCTCCTCGCCGACGATCGGCAGGATCCGTGCGCCCGTGAAGGCGATGGGCTTCTCCTGCGCCAGGCTCGGCGCCGCGACGAGCGCGGCGAGGATGAGGACACGGGGAATCATCGTCTTCTCCTCCGGGAACGGAACGGGCGGCGGCCCGTCGAGCGGCCATCATACGGTCTCGGAGCCGGGAGGCTATCCGGCGGCGGTGCGCCCCGTATGATGCCGTCATGTTGCTCCGCCTCGTCGAAAGCTCGCTCCGGGTCCTGCGCTGCCGCACCCGCCTCCCGTTCCGCTTCGGGGCGGTCACGATGCGCTCGGCCTGGCTCGCCGCACTCGTCGTCACGGTCGAGGACTCGGAGGGGCGGCGGGTCGAGGGCCGGTCCGGCGACCTGCTCGTCCCGCGCTGGTTCGACAAGGACCCCGCGAAGTCGCCGGCGCGCGGCGCGGCGGATCTCGCGGCGGCGGTCCGCATCGCGGCCGCGCAGGCCGCCGCCGACGCCGAGTTCCGGCCGCCCTTCGATCTCTGGGACCGGATGGATCGCAAGACGCGCCTCGCCGGCGTCGCGCCGGCACTGGTCGCCTCCTTCGGCGTGGCTCTCGTCGAGCGCGCGATGCTGGATGCGGCCGCCCGGCTCTCGGATCTCCCCTACGTCCGGATGCTGCGCGAGGTCGAGCTCGGCTTCGACGCCGGACGTCTCGATCCCGCCCTCGCGGGGACGTCCCTCCGCGACCTCGTCGCGCCGCAGCCGCGCGTCGACGTCGCGGTGCGTCACACGATCGGGCTCGCGGATGCCCTGCGCGAGACGGATCGCGAGAGTCGGGAAGACGACGGCCTCCCCGCGTCCCTGGAGCAGGACGTCCTCCGCTACGGGCTCGACCACTTCAAGATCAAGATCGGCGCGGGCGTCGAGGCCGACGCGGCGCGGCTCGGGAGGATCGGCGAGCTGCTCCGGGACCTCGGGGTCGCCGCGCCGCGCGTGACGCTCGACGGGAACGAGCAGTACGACGATCCGGGCCGGATCCTCGAGCTCCTCGATCGGATCGAGCGCCATCCGGCCGCGCGTGTCCTGCGGGAAGGGCTGCTCTACGTCGAGCAACCGGTCTCGCGCGAGGCGACCTTCGCGCGGTCGGCCGAGGCGGCCCTGCGCGAGCTGGGTCGTCGCGTCCCGGTGATCATCGACGAGGCGGACGGCGATCGGGATTCGTTCCGGCGCGCCCTCGACCGCGGCTACCGCGGCGTCTCGGTCAAGAACTGCAAGGGCGTCTTCCGCAGCCTCCTCAACCGCGCGCTCGTCCGGGCGGTTCCGGGGGCTCGATTGGCGGGCGAGGATCTCACGAACCTCGCCGACGCGCCGTTGCACCAGACGCTCGTCACCGCGGGCGCGCTCGATCTCGATCATCTCGAACTCAACGGTCATCACTACTTCCGCGGTCTCGATCATCTCGGATCGAGTGCGGCGACCACCTTGCTCGCGGCGCATCCCGATCTCTACCGTCCGCTCGGCGCGGGGGCGGCCCTGCGGATCCGGGGCGGGCGCCTCCGGTTCGCCTCTCTGCACCGCGCCGGTTTCGGCGCGCTCGGGCCGCTTCCCGCCGGCCGCTGGCGGGACGCTTCGACGTGGGGGCCCGCGGAGTTCGCGTCATGAGCTTTCCCGCGCCCGGTCGCCATCCCGATCTCGCCGCCTTCCTCGCGCACTGGCGCGCGACGGATCCCGGGATGGGAGCGGAGGCCGTCGTACCGGGACCCGCGGGCCCGCTCGCACGCCCCTCGCCGATCGCCCTGCGCGGGCGCGTGCCCGGCAACCGGTTCTGCGTGCAACCGATGGAGGGATGGGACGCCGAACGCGACGGGCGCCCGACGGCGGACACCCTCCGGCGCTGGCGCCGTTTCGGGGAGAGCGGTGCGAAGCTCGTCTGGGGCGGCGAGGCCTTCGCCGTGTGCCGCGAGGGCCGAGCCAATCCGCGGCAACTCTTCTTCGGAGAGCCCGCGACCACGCGCGCGGTGCTCGTGGATCTGCTGGAGGCTCTCCGCGCGGGCCATCGCGACGCCGGTCTCGACGACGCCGATCTCGCCGTCGGTCTCCAGCTCACCCACTCGGGTCGGTTCTCCCGTCCGGACGGGGCGCCGGCTCCGCTCCGCGTCGTCGCGCGGCCGGAGCTCGAGGCGCAGCTCGGCGTCGGAGCCGACGCGCCGATCCTCGACGACGCCGCGCTCGCCCGCATCGCGGATCGCTTCGTCGCCCTCGCCGTCCTCGCCCGCGATGCCGGCTTCGACTTCGTCGACGTGAAGTGCTGCCACGGCTATCTCCTGCACGAGCTGCTCGGCGCGCGCGAGCGCGAGGGGAACTGGGGGGGATCGCTCGAGCGACGCTCGGCCTACGTGCTCGAGATCATCGAGCGCATCCGCGCCGCGGCCCCCGAGCTCGAAGTCGGCGTGCGATTGTCCGCCGCGGACCTCGCCCCCTTCGGACCCGATCCCGTGACCGGCGTGGGGCGCCCCCGCGAGGAACGGGACGGACCCCGCGGATTCGGACGCGCGGGGCGGGATCCGATCGGCTGGGACCTCGAGGAGCCGGCGGGCTTCCTGCGCCGCCTCGTCGGAGCCGGAACCCGTCTCGTCAACCTCACGCTGGGCTCGCCCTACTACAACCCGCACGCGCAGCGCCCGGCCGCCCACCCGCCCAGCGACGGCTATCTGCCGCCGGAGGATCCGCTCGTCGGCGTCGCTCGCCACCTCCGGCTCGCGCGCGAGATCCGGGCCGCGAATCCCGATCTCGTTCTCGTGGGGACGGGCTACAGCTATCTGCAGGAGTGGCTCGGGGCGGTCGCGCAGCACGAGGTCCGACGGGGCGCCGTCGACTTCGTCGGCCTCGGGCGGATGATGCTCGTCTATCCCGAGATCGTCCGCGATCTCCTCGAGGGTCGCCCGCTCGTCCGGCGCCGGATCTGCCGCACCTTCAGCGATTGCACCACCGCCGCGCGCCTCGGCCTTCCGAGCGGCTGCTACCCGCTCGACGACCACTACCGCTCTCGCGCGGAGGACGCCGCGCGGGTCCGGAGTTTCCGGCGGTCGTCGCGCGGCGGGGAGGATTGAGGTGGGTGACGCGCGGGAGGCCCCGACGGACGCCGCGGCGCGGGAACGCGAGCTCTTGCGCTCCGTCGAGTCCGCTCCCTGGCCCCGCCGCTGGAGGGTCTACCTCGGTCTCGTGGGCCCCGGTTTCCTCCAGAGCGCGATGACGCTCGGCGGCGGCACCGCCGTCGCCTCGCTCTTCGCCGGCGCGGCCTTCGGCTACCGCCTCCTCTGGGTCGCTCCGGTCGCGATGCTCCTCGGCTGCGCCATGCTGTCGGCCGTCTCGTGGCAGACGCTCTCGACCGGAGCGCGACCCTTCGAGGCGATGGCGCGACACGCGGGGCGGCCGCTCGCCTGGGCCTGGGCGATCGGGGCCCTCGTCGCGTCGATCGTCTGGCACTTCCCGCAGTACGCGCTCGCCGGGGCCGTCGTGTCCGATCTCGGCGACCTCGCCGGTCTCTCGGGACCCTCGCCCGCGGTCGCTGCCTTCGGCGTGCTCGCCTGGGCGGTGGCGACCTCCTTCCTCTACGGACGCTCGGGGGCCTCGCGGCGGCGCTACGAGCGCGCGCTCAAGTACATGGTCTGGGGCATCGTCCTCGCCTTCGCGTGGGTCGTCGCGCGGACGGGCGTCCGCGACTGGGGCGAGCTGCTGCGTGGCTTCTTCGTGCCGGGCCTCCCCGAGCCGCGCGGTGAGCTGTCGGCCGAGATGCTCGTCGCGGCCGGCCTCTCCGCCGCCGTCGGCGTGAACATGCTCTTCCTCTATCCCTACAGCCTCCTCGCGCGCGGATGGGGGCGCGATCACCGTCGGCTCGCCCGCTTCGATCTCGGCCTCGGGACCTTCCTGCCCTACGTCCTCGCCGCGAGCCTCATGACCATCGCCGCCGCGAATACGCTGCATCCTTGGGACTCGACGAGCCTCAGCCCGCTGCAGGCCGCGCGGGGCCTCGTGGACCACGTCGGACCCACGACGGGCCGTCTCGTCTTCAATCTCGGCGTCCTCGGCATGGCGATGAGTTCGATCAGTCTGCACATGGTCTGCGCGGGCTTCGTCGCCGTCGAGCTCTTCGGCGTCGAGGTCGGCAGCCTCCGCTACCGGCTGGCGACCCTCCTGCCCACGCCGGGCGTGCTCGGGCCCCTCCTGTGGAAGGACCTCCTCTGGGTCGCGGTCCCGACGACGGTCCTCTGCGGGGCGCTCCTTCCCCTGGCCTACGGCGGATTCGTCGTCCTCCAACGGAGCGAGCCCTACCTCGGAGCGGATCGTCCGCGCGGCGCGAAGGGCGCCCTCTGGCTCTCCGCGATGCTCGCCGCGATCGCGGTGCTCGTCGGCTATCTGCTCCTCTTCCTCTGGCGGAAGGTGTTCGCGTGACGAAGGGAAACCCGGACGGCGCGGGGGAGGCCCTCGTGATCGACGACCTCGCGCTGCGAAGGGCTCGCGAGGGCCTCGACGACGGAGATTCGCCGCGGCCCGTCCGCCGCGTCTTCGCCGCGGTACGGATCGCGATGACCGAGGATTACCGGCACGTCGAGCACGCCGACGAACCCGTCGATCCCGCGAACTTCGCCCCCTTCATCGACTGGGGTGCGATGGAGGTGCAGCGACGTCGGCTCGATGCGCTCGGCTTCGGGATCGCCGAGGCGATGGACACCGCGCAGCGCTTCGCGATCGGCTGGGACCTCGCGGCCGAGCTCGTCTGGAGGACGGGGCGGCTCGGCCTGAAGCACGGTTTCGTCGCGGGCGTGGGGGAGGACTCCGCCCCGGCCGGGGCGAGCGACGAGGATCTCGTCGCGGCCGTCGCCGAACAAGCGGAGGTCGTGTGCGCGCAGGGCGGGATCCCCGTCCTCCTGCCCCTGGTCCGTCTCGCGGAGGAACGCGCCGACGAGGATCGTTTCGTCCGCGTCTACACGTCGATCATCGACGCGGTCGAGGGACCGCTCCTCCTTCACTGGCTGGGTGAGCCCTTCCGGGACGTGCTGAAGCACCTCTTCCCGGGCGGGAGCTTCTCGCGGATCCTCGCCCACGATCCCGCCAAGGTCCGGGGCGCGAAGATCTCGCTCCTCGACGCGGCGCGGGAGCGCGCGATCCGTCGCGAGGCGCGGGCGAACGAGCAGTTCGTCTTCACCGGCGACGACTTCTCCTTCGGCGAGCTCATCGGCGGCGATGCGCCCGACGCGCGCGAGGAGCGCGCCTCCCTCGGCGCGGAGTCCCTGCCCCTCGGGGAGTTCAGTCACGCCCTGCTCGGGGTCTTCGACGCGATCGCGGCGCCGATGGCGGCGGCGCTCGCCTGGCTCGCCCGCGGTGACCGCGCGCGCTACGACGCGATCGTCGGCCCCTGTGAGGCGCTCGGCCGGATCCTCTTCGAGCCGCCCACCGAACACTACAAGGCCGGACTGGCCTTCCTCGCCTGGATCGACGGGAGGCAGGCGACGCCGCAGCTCCCGCTGCACGCCGAGCGCGCCCGGCCTCGCGAGCACTTCGCGCGCGTTCTCCGCGCGGCCGTCGCGGCGGGGGCGATCGAGAACCCCGAGATCGCCGCCGAGCGTTGGCGTCTCTGGTGCGCTTCGCCGTCCGACGCGGACTAGGGAAGGAAGGTCGCCGCCGCGAGCGCGAGGCAGCCGGCGAGGCCGATCCAGCTCGCGGCGCGCGGCAGGAACCGCATCTCCGCGGGGAGCCGAAGGGCGGCGAGGTTCGTGAGGAAGTAGTACAGGAGGACCGTCGCCGCGCTCAGCGTCCAGGCGCGCTCGAGGCGGATCGTCGCGGCGAGCACCGCGACCGTCATGGCCACGAGGACGGTCGTGAGGTCCGGCGTGCGCCGCCGCTCGTTCACGTGGGCCAGCCGGGAGGGGAGGTGCCGGTTGCGGCCCATCGCGAAGACGACGCGCGACAGGCCGAGCACGAGGTTCAGGAGGACGCCGGCGAGCGCGCAGACGGCGGCGACCTCGACGATACGGGCGATCGTGCCGAGGCCGGCGTGCTGCGCGAGGACCCCGAGGGGCGGGAGCTCGCTCGAGGTCAGCGCGTACCACTGTCGCGGAGAGACGAGCGCGAGCGCGGCGAAGCAGACCAGGAGCGAGAGGGCCGCGGTCGCGACGACGGCGAAGGTGATGGCCCGCGGGATCGTCCGCCGCGGATCGTGGGCTTCCTCGCCGAGCGTGGCGATGCGGCCGTAGCCGGTGAAGGCGACGAAGGCGAGGGCCGCGGCGCGCGCGATGTCGCGCGGCGTCCCCAGGCTCGCGGCGGGGGCCTCCCGATCGAGCTGGAGCGCGGCGAAGCAGAAGACGAGCAGCCCGCCGATGCCGACCGCGAGCAGGACCGCCGACGCCGCGAAACTCGGTCGGATCCCGGCGAGCGCGACCGTCGACACCGCTCCCACCGCGACGACGCCGATCGCGCGCCGGAAGACCTCCGAGTCGATCCCCAGCAGGGCACCGAGATAGGCGCCGAAACCGATCGCGGCCGCCGCGGCCGAGAAGGACTTCGCGGCGAGGAAGAGCCAGCCCGCGAGGAGGCCGGCCGCGGGATGGAGCAGGCGTCGCCCGTACTCGTAGGTGCCGCCGCTCACCGGGAAGGCGGCCGCGAGCTGGGCGCTGCTGAAGCCGTTCGCGAGGGCGAGCAGGGCGGCGAGGCCGATCGCGAAGGGGAGAGCGGAGCCGGCGAGGCCGGCGCCGAGCCCGAGGCTCACGAAGATGCCGGTGCCGAGGATCGAGGAGAGGCCCAGGACGGTCGCCCCGCTCGTCCCGAGGGCGCGCCGGAGTTCGCCGGGAGGGGTCCGGGCGTCGTTCATCGCGGGGGCTCCGGCCGAGGCCTACCGGGGTGGGGCGCTCGCGCGGGCGGACGCCGCGCGCGAGCGGGGAGGATCAGAGGCCGAGCTCGGACTTGAGCTGGGCGCACCACGCGGTGACGCGGGCTTCGGTCTGATCGCCCTGGTTCTCCTCGTCGAGCGCCAGGCCGCAGAACTGGCCCTCGCCGACGTCGGCGAGCGACTCCTCGAACTCGTACCCCGAGGTCGAGGTGAAGCCGTACCCGCCCGAGGCGCCGCGCTCGATGAAGCGCGCGTAGATCGTCGCCATCCCGTCGACGTAATTCGCCGCGTAGCCCGACTGGTCGCCGCAGCCGAAGACCGCGAGTCGCGAACCGGCGAAGTTCAGGCCGCCCATCGCCTCGAAGGGATCGTTCCAGTCCTCCTGCATCTCACCCGTGTTCCAGGTGGAGCAGCCGACGATGATGACGTCGCAGCCGACGAGGCTCGCGACGTCCACTTCCGCGATGCTGCCGCTGATCGCGAAGTCCACGCCGAGTTGTCCCTTGATCTGCTCGGCGGCGTTCTCGGTGTTCCCGGTGCTGCTGCCCCAGACGAGCGCGATCTTCATGACCGATCCTCCTTCGTTGCCATCCGGGCCGCGGCTCTCTCCGGTGCCGCGTCCGTCCCGCAGAGGTTAGTCGATCGACCCCGCTTGTCCAGCCGCGACCCCGGCCCCCCGGTGAGGATTGAGGGAAGAGGCCCGCGGGGCGACGCCCCGCGGGCCTCTCCTCTCGTTCCGGGTCAGAGGATCCGGATCTCGGTGGAGGGCGCGTTGCCGATCCCGACGCCGTTCAGGGCGGCATCATGGACGAAGATCTCGACCATGATCGAGAAGCCCAGGCCCGAGAGGCCCGCCGGCAGCGCGGCGGTGTACTGCCAGGGCCCCACGACCGGCGCGAAGAGCGCGCCCGGGCTCGGATTCAGGCCGTCGAAGACGATGGTCAGGGCCTGCGAGAGGTCGAGGTAGACGGACGGTGCGGCGTCGAGCGGATCGAGCTGCAGCGGCGCGGGCGGGCTGCCCGAGACCTGGAGCTGGGCGACGGCGGCGAAGCCCTCGCCGTTCCGCGTGCCGCCCGGCGAGACGAACTCGAAGGTGAGGATGTCGGCGGCCTGGACGCAGTGAACGTTGCTCGTGGCCTCGCTCGCCCGACCGTTCACGCTCACGCGCGTTTCGAGGTCGGTGCCGTTGCCGGCGTAGCGCGGGGGCAGGGGAACGATCGTGATGCCGCGGGGCTTCGCGATGTCGTCCGTCGCCACGGTGTCGTCGTAGACCGTGTCGGTCTCGGAGGCGTCGACCATGCCGTCGCCGTTCTCGTCCTGGAGCACGAGGATGCGGTCCGGCGTCTGGTCCTCGGGGCAGTAGACGTTGCCGAAAGCGTCGACGACGACGTTCCAGATGTTGCTCGAGCCGGCGGCGGTCCACCACACATTGGACTCGGTCGCCTCGTCGACGAGGAGGCTGCCGTCGTCGTCCCGGAAGCGCAGGACGCGCTCGTTCAGCGTGTCCGCCATGAAGAAGGTGTCGTCGGCGGCTTGGGTGAATCCCCAGAAGAAGATGTTGCTGCCGCCGACCGGGACCGAAGGCAGGAAGAACGGCGCGACCTCGGTGAGCGGGTCGATGGAGCCGTCGCCGTTCGCGTCGTCGAGTCGGTAGATGCCCTTCGCGTAGAGGCCCGTGCTGCCGACCTCGAGGTAGTAGATGGCGCCGTCGTTGCCCTTCCGCACCGCGCCGGGGATCGAGTCGCCGATCGAGCCGGCCGTCGGCGGCGCGTACCAGAGCTTGCCCTCCGCCGCGTCGTTGAAGTCGCCGTCGGCGTTCAGGTCCTCGAGGCGATAGATCGCGTCGACGCCGCCGGCGCCGGCGTCGGCGTGCGCCACCCAGAGGATGCCCTGATCGTCGATCCACAGGCCGTTGGCGGTGAAGAGCTGGATCGCGGAGAGGTTGCCGCCGGGCGTCCCGTCGAAGGCGATCATCGACTCGCCGGCGTCGTTCGCGTCGCCGTCCCCGTTCAGGTCGACGAGCTTCACGATGACGTCCGAGTTCAGGGAGGACGCGAAGACGGCACCGCTCGCGTCGGTGACGACCGAGACGTTGTTGTCGAGGAGGAGGCCGCCGATGGCGCTGTCGAAGTAGCGGACGCACTCGCCCGCGTCGTCGTAGTCGCCGTCGCAATCGAGATCCTCGCACCGCCAGAGGTGATCGCCGGTGCTGTCGTTGACGTAGGCGACCGGGAGGGCGTCCTGCCCGGGCAGGGCCGCGGCGGCGGCGAGGACGAGGCCGAGGGAGATCGCGAGAATCCGCATGGGTCGGGCTCCTGGAGGAGG
Source organism: Planctomycetota bacterium (assembly GCA_041402125.1). Classification (GTDB taxonomy): domain Bacteria; phylum Planctomycetota; family DRQF01; genus JAWKSY01. The sequence goes on along the minus strand of JAWKSY010000011.1, from coordinate 87,205 downwards.
GGAGGGGGAGGGGACTTGGACGGGAGCTTAGTCGTGTTGAGACTCAGTCTCAACCAAATCTCCGGGCGGGGGCGAGGAGGCGGCGGGCCCCGAGAAGGGCGAGGCCGAGGATCCCCGCGATGAGGCATCCGCCATAAACCTCGGCGAAAGAGAAGTTTCCGAGCCCGAGCGCCCGGCTGATCCGCGGGTACCAGGGACGGATCTCGGGGTAGAGGAGGCCATCGATGAGCACGTGGCTCCAGACGCCGAGCGCGGCGCCGACGAGGGAAGGCAGGAAGGGGAGCTCCGCGACGAGTCGCGGGATCCGGGGATCCGCTCGGCGATTCCAGGCGCGGGCGAGGACTTTCCAGGCCGGTCGTCCCGCGATGAGGGTGACCCCGCCGATCAGGAGGGCGCCGGGGTAACTGTGGCTCGGCCCGTGCCAGGGCGGGGCGCCCGCCGCGATGCGGATCGCGACCTCGAGATCCATCGCCACCTGCGTCGCCGCGAACATCGCGAAGCCGAAGCGGCGACCTCCGACCGCCTTCAGGAGCGCGCCCGGCCCGAGGTGGAAGGGCGTGAAGGGCATCGTGGATCCTCTCCGGCTCTCCCCGGCTGCTACCCTACCGGATGGACGCACCGACCCGCCACGATGACCACTTCGACGTCGCCGTCGTCGGCGCCGGATTCGGCGGCATCGGCGCCGCGCTGGCCTGTGCGGAGCGCGGCCGGCGGGTCGTCCTGCTCGAGAAGATGACCTATCCCGGCGGTTGCGCCGCGACCTTCCGCCACCGGGGGCGCCCCTACGAGGCCGGGGCCACGCTCTCCGCCGGGTTCGGCGAGGGGCAGCTCTTCCGCACCTGGATCGCGCGCTACGGGCTCGACCTCGACCTCCGGGACCTCGACCCGATCGTCTCCTTCCGCGCGCCCTCGATCCGCCTCGAGGTGCCGCGCGATCGCGAGCTCTTCGTCACCCGCCTCGCCGAGCGCGAGGGGGCCCGGGCCGAGTCGGTCCGGCGCTTCTTCGCGCGGCAGCGTCGGGTCGCGGACCTCCTCTGGCCGCTCCTCGACGACCCGCGCCTCCTCCCGCCGCTCGGGGTCGGAGGCCTCTTCGGGCATCTCCGCCGGGCTCCGCGCTACCTCGGCCTCCTCTCCACCGTCGGGCGCGATCTCGACGCCCTGCTCGTGCGTTCCGGTCTCGGCTCGGACCCCGGACTCCGGGTCCTTCTCGACGCGATCTGCCGGATCACCCTGCAAGCCGGCGTCGACGAGGTCGAAGCCCCCTTCGCACTCGCCGCCCTGGACTACTTCTTCCGCGGATCGCGTCACGTCGTCGGCGGCCTGGGCCGGCTCGCCGAGGAACTCCTGCGCGCCTTCACCGCCGCCGGCGGGACGCTCCGGCTCGCGGACGGCGTCCGCGGGATCGCTCGCGACGGACGGGGCTTCCGCGTCGTGTCGCGGCGGGGATCGCTCCAGGCCTCCGTCGTCGTCTCGAATCTCCTCCCGGACGCGACGCGCGGCCTCCTCGACGAGCCGCTCCGCGCGGAGGCGCGCGGCCTCGCCGACCGCGAGCGGGAGGTCCGCGCGGGCTGGGGGGCGGCGATGCTCTACCTCGACGTGTCCTCCGCCGCCCTCGAGGCGGAAGGGGCCCGGCACCTCGAGCTGGTCGACCGCGAGGACGAGGCGCTGATCGAGGGCAACCACGTCTTCTGCTCCATCGGCGACGGCGACGCGGGCGGCGAGCGGCCCGTCACGGTCTCGACCCACGTCCGGATGGACGAACTCCTCGGTCGACCCGAGTCCGAGCGCGGCCTCTTCATCGGCGCGATCCAGGACCGCATGCGGGCGACCCTCCGCGCGCGGGCGCCGCGCCTCGCGGCGGCGATCGTGCGCGAGATGACGGCCTCTCCCCGCACCTTCGCTCGCTTCACCGGCCGGCCCGACGGATTCGTCGGCGGCGTGCCGCGGCGCCGGGGGTTCCGCGCCTACCGGATCACGGCCGCGCCGCGCCTCGCCCGCGGGCTCCATCTCGTCGGCGACTCGGTCTTCCCCGGACAGAGCATCCTCGCCTGCGCGCTCGGCGGCGCGAAGGTCGCGGAACGGATCGGCGCCGACTGATCACTCGCCGCGCGCGCGCCGTTTCGCCTCGGCGAGTGACGAGAGGGCGTCGCTCCGCTTCTCGGCGCGGAGGGCTTCTCCGGCGTCGACCGAGCCTTCCTTCCGTCGCGGGTCCGGAGCCGTCGTCGACTCGACCGACTTCGTCGAGGCGGCGGGAGCGCGATCGCCGCGGGCCGAGCGGGAGAATCGCCAGGAGTCTCCGAAGGCGAGACCGAGCCGGCGCCAGGCGATCTCCGCCACGACGAGCAGCAGGAAGAGGAGGGTCAGCGGCAGCGTGAGCGAACGGTAGCGGACGCTCGTGGTCTCGAGATCGAAGAGCCCCGAGAGGTCCAGCCGCTCGCGACCCCCCGCGCGCTCCGCGATCTCCGCGAGGAGCGCGGCGCCGCCCGGCCGGTCGCCCCGCCGCTCGAACTCCGGCGAGTAGGGGAGCGTCACCGCGTTGGCGCGCAGCGCGCGGTCGCCGAGTTCGATGCGGTGGTGGCGGAGGTCGCCGTCTTCGAGCCGGTAGCGGGCCACGAGGAGGGCCTCGCCCTCCCACTGCATCGGGCGCCGGATGACGGGTCGACCCGGATCGTCGGGAACCGCGACCAGGATCGGCGGCGCGAGCGGATGCGTCTCGGACCGATCCGGATCGAGCTCGAGTCGGACCTCGACGTCGCGACCGTCGCGCCGCGCGAAGGCCTGCGCGCCGCCGGCCTCGGTCTCGGCGGCCAGCCAGGTGACGACGCTCCCGAAGAGCTCGCCGTAGCGGGGCCAGGTCGCGAGTCCGCCGCTGAAGACGCCGTCGGCCTCGCCCGCGAAGGTCGCGACGCGGCCGGTGCCGAACTGCCAATAGGCGAGCACCGGCGCCGCGGCATCGTCGTCCGACAGGATCGCGACGCTCGCGCGGTCGCGCGGCCGCACGAAGTTGTAGCCCCCGATCTCCGGCAGCTCGTCGCCGAGCTCGCCGAGGCCGGGCAGGTCCGGGCCGGCCCGCAGGGGCGTCGCGCCTTCGACGAAGCCCGAGCGCGCGATGGCCATCGTCTCCATGCTGAAGAGGCGCGGCAGGGCCTCCGCCTCCTCCGTGAAGTGGATCGCCCCTTCGCCGAGCTCCGCGACCTCGCGCAGGAAGGCGGCGTCGCGGTCGGTCTCCCGTCCGAGGGCGATCACGCTGATGCGGATCCCCGCCGCGAGGAGCCGGGGAATGAACTTCCGGTAGTCACCCGGTTCCTCGGCGTCGGAGGCGTCGGCGAAGAGAACGATGTGGCGCACGGCGCGGCTCGAGCCGGCGAGCTGATCCGCCGCGGCGACGAGGGCCGTGTAGGTGAAGATGCCGCCGCCGCCGGCCTCGATCGCCATCACGCGACTCTTCGTTCCCGCCTTGTCCTCGACCGGGGTCAGTTCGACCACGGCGTGAGCGGAGGAATCCACCGCGACGACCGCGACCTCGTCGAAGGGGGAGAGGAGTTCGATCGAGGCCGCGCAACCGAGGTTGGCGAGCTGCATCTTGGTGAGGCCGCCCGAGACGGACGCCGACATCGACCCCGACCGGTCCAGGACGAGCGCGATCGCGATCGCGGACTTCCGGAGCTCCTGGTCGACCTCCATCGAAACCGGGAGGAGGGGCTCGAGGCGGGACTTCCGGTAGCCTCCGTTGCCGAAGGATCGTCGCCCTCCGGTCACCAGGAGGCCGCCGCCCACCTCGACGAAGCGCCGCAGGGCTTCGAGCTCGCTCTCGCGGAAGTCCCCGACCGCGAGGTTCTCGAGCACGACCGCCCGGTAGGGGGCGAGGTCGGCGAAGTCGAGCGGACGGATCTCGGCGCCGACCGCACGGATCGGCCGACCCGCCGCCCGCAGCGCCCGTCCGAGGTTCCCCTCGGCTCCGTCGTGCGTGAAGAGCAGGATGCCGGCGTCTCCGACGACCCGCGTGACGCCGCGGCCGCGATCGTTCTCCGGCACGCGGTCGTCACCCGCGATCACCTCGAGCTCGTAGCGCGCGGGGCCGGGCGTCCAGACCCGGTCGCGGAACACGAGGCGGTTCGAGCCCACGACGAGATCGCCGCTCGACTCCGCGATGCGTTCTCCCTCGCGGTAGAGGACCCAGCGCGCGGGCCCCGCCTCGCTCGCCGTCAGCTCGACCGAGAACTGGAAGGCCTCTCCCGGCTGGAGCTCGGCCGGCAGCGCGAAGTCGCCCACCGCGACGTCGCGGACTCCGGTCCGTTCGTCGAGACGTCGGTAGTCGATCGGAATGCCCCGCGCGGCGGCGGCGGAGGCCAGCGGGCGCGGATCGGCGCCCGTCGCCGCGCCGTCCGTCAGGGCGAGGACGCGTGCGGCCCGTCCGCTCGGGATCATCTCGAGCGCGAGCTCGAGTCCCGAACGCAGGGACGAGGCGTCGGGATCGACCTCCTTGCCGAAGGCTTCGAGGTGGCCCCGGTTCTCCGGACGACGCTCGATCGCCGCCCGGCCGCCGAAGGTGATGACGCCGACGCGGTCGTGCGGGCCGCGTCGGTCCTCGGCGAGGCGGATCAGCTCGCGGGTGCGCTCGCGCGCCGCGTCCGTCATCGAGGACGAACGGTCGACGACGATGACCAGGTCGGCGCCTTCGGTGCCGAGCACCGCGGCCGGCCCCGACAGCGCGACCACGCCGAGGGCGGCGATGGCGAGGCGCCACCATCCCCCGGGGCGACGCAGGCGCTCGCGCCACGGACCGCCGCCGGGACGATCGGGGTCGCCGAGGAAACGCCACCAGAGGGCGCCGACCGGGATGAGCAGGAGCAGGGCTTCCGGGTAGAGGAGCGTCATGCCGCCGACCTCCGACCTCGACGTTCGAGCACCCACCAGTTCCCGAAGAAGGCCGCGAGCGCCGCGAGGAGGAGCGGGAAGTGCAGGCGCGGATCGACGAGGTGGCCGGCCGCTTCCTCGCCCGCTTCGACGCCCGCCTCGCGTCGACCCGTCGTCGCGCCGCCGAGATCGGATTCCGTCGCGTCGAGGGCATTCACCGCGAAACGATGCAGGGTCGCGTCGTCGCGGACGACCTCCCGGATCCCCGGCGTCTCGAGGTCGGTCAGCTCCAGCGCGGGGGCGGGACGGAGCACGCGGCTCTCGCCGTCGGGCCCGCGCAGCCGCCAGCCCTCGCGGTCGTCCGGCGGCAGGACGAGGCGGAGACTCTCGCCGACGCGCAGGTTGGTCCGACTCGAGCCCGGGAGTCGCTCGCGCCGCGCGCGCGCGACGTTGTCGACGAGGATCGGCCAATCGACGGACCGGACCAGGCTTCCGGCGCCGAGCTCGACGTTGAGGAGCCATCGCCCCTCGCGTTCGGGATCGACGCCCACGAGCAGCCACTCGCCGACGGTGACGAGGGGACGCCATCCCGCCCCGCCGCGGCGCGCGCCTCGCCAGATCACGCGGTCGAAACGGAGACCCTCGAGGACCGGCGCTCCCTTCTCGATCACGAAGGGTCCGAGGAAGCCCTGCCCGCCGTCGTCGGCCGGTGCGTCGGCAGGGGGCGCCCGGGAGGATGGCCCAGGTCCCTTCCGCGAGCGCCGTCTCGTCGGCGGCATCCGCGATGACGAGCTGGGGCGTCGCCTCATCGGTCCCCTCCTTCAAGCGGACGTCCTCGAGGGCGGCGAGCGTCCGCGCCACGATGGCGTGACGGGAGTCATCGGCCGGGATGCGATTCTCGACGAGGAGCGTCCGAACGGGCGGGCGGAGGAGGAGGACGCGATCATCGGCGGCGAGCGCGTCGGCCCCCAGTCGCACCTCGAGATCGCGATCGCCGGCCTCCACCTCGAAGACCCGTCGCTCCGGCGCTCCCGGCCGGATGGAGAGGGTCTCCGCCGCCAGGGTGTCCTCGCCCGCCACGATCGCGATCGGCACCGGACGGGTCTCGGCCGAGAGCGGATCGAAGACCCCGACGCTCACGAAGACGCGATCACGCTTCGACTCGCCCCGATCCCGTCGCGCGGCGAGGATCGCGGCGTTCGCGGCCGGACGTCCGACCGCGTACCAGTCGACGCCGGAGTCCGCGCCTTCGTCTCCCTCGGGCATCCGGTCCGAGACGACGCGGACGGCGGCGCCGGATCCCGCGAGTTCGCGCGCGAGCCCGATCGCCGGGGCGAGGTCGTGGCCGGTCCCCGCCGGACGCCAGTCGCGCAGGGCGACCTCGACGGCGGCCGCCGGAGCCGAGGGGCCGAGGAGGAGCCGTGGCCGCGCCCCGCTCGCGACGAGGCTCACCTCGGCGTTGCGACCGGCGCGGGCGAGGATCGCGCGCACCGCTTCGCGAGCGCGGTCGACGGCGCGGCTTCCCCCGGCCTCCGCCGTCATGGAGACGCTGTCGTCGAGGACGATGATCTCCTGGGGGAGCCGCGTCGGTTCGCCACAGCGGAGATCGAGCAGGTAGAGCGCGAGCGCCAGGGCCGCGAGGAGTTCGAGGAGGAGCGAGGCGTTGCGCTCGAGCCGGTGCAGGCGACGGCCGGCGCTCGGATCCTGACCCGGCGAGGTCCAGAGGAAGAGCCCGGCCACGGGGCGACGGCGGAAGCGGCGCCGGAAGAGGTGGATCGCCAGGATGGTCGGCAGCGCGAGCAGGGCGACCCAGCCGAGGGGGTTGCCGATCACGACGCTCCCTCCCGCGCCCCGCGCAGACCGAGCAGACCCGCGCGGCGGAGCGGCCCGCCGGCGATCGCGAGGGGGTCCTCGTCGCCGCGGGCCACCGCGAGTGCGCCGCCGGCCCGACGGAGCGCTTCCGCCCAACCCTCGCGAAGCGCGAGCAGCCGCCGGCGGTACTGACGACGCGCCTCATCGTTCACGACGAGATCCATCGCGACGGCACTCTCGACGTCGACGAGGCGGGTTCCGCCCGCGAAGTCCGGGTCGTCCTCGTGGCGGTCGAGGACCTGGATGGCCACGCAGCGCGCGGCATCGCGGGCCAGCGGGCGCAGGACCGACTCGGGCTCGGCGCGGAAGAGGAGATCCGAGATCAGGATCCTCAGCGAGCGCGAGCTCAGGCGCGGGGGGCGCAGGGCGAGGGCCTCGAAGCCCGCGCGACCCTCGGGTGTCCAACTCGCCAGGCGCGCATCGAGCTCGTCCTCGCGATCGAAGCGCTCGAGCCGTTCGCCGACCGTCCACACGCGACAGCGCATCCGGTCCCGTCGGGCCAGCTCCCGGGCGAAGGTCGCGAGACCGCGCGCGAGTTCCCTCTTCGCGTCGCTGCTCCCCATCGAGGCGGAGGAATCGAGAAGCACCTCGACGATGGGGGTGATCTCCTCGCGGTGGAGGCGCACGACGAGCTCGTCGCGGCGGCCCCAGGCCGACCAGTCGATGTGGCGAACGTCGTCGCCGGGCGCGTAGGCCCGGTAGTCCTGGAACTCGAGCGACGAGCCCACGCCCCCGCCGAGCCGCTCGCCCGTGAGGCCGCGTGCGGTTCGCGTGGGGAAGCGGAGCGTGAAGCGCGCCGCGAGAGCGATCGCGGTCGCCCTATCCACGAGGCTCCTCGGGGCCGCGCGGCAGGAGGCGGCGCGCCGCGACCGCGATCGCGGCGACGACGAGGACGCCGGCGGTCGGAAGCGCGATCCGGACGAGCGTCCAGGCGATGCGATCCTCCTCCGCCATCGAGGCGAGCGCGTAGACGGGGTTGCTTCCCCAGACCAGCAACCGCAGATCGAAGTCGAGCGACTGCGGCTCCGCGGCGAGCAGGGTCAGGAGCGGAAGCGTCAGGCCGAGCAGGAGCCCGAGCACGATCGCGACGCGGACCTTCGCCGCGGCGTGGATGCGGAGGAGTCGGCAGACGAGCCAGGGCCCGAGCACGTAGACCGCCGCGTAGGCCGCCCCGAGGCCGAGGAAGACGGGGAAGAGCTCCCCCGTCGCGAATCTCCCGAAGCTGACGCGAGCGGGGTCCGGCGGCACCCAGGCGCGCAGACCCAGGGCGAGGAGGGGCGTCGCGATCAGCGGCAGGAGGAAGAACACGACGCCGCGTTCCGCTCCCGGCAAGAAGGCCGAGAGGAGGAACCGCGTCTCCCGCGCCCGCGACTCCAGGTGTCTCCACGTGCGACGGGAGATCCGACCCGGGTCGCTGACGAGCCAGAAGCCGGCCACGAACCAGAGTGCGAAGAAGAGGAGGACGAAGGTCACCAGGGTTCCCGGGGAATGGCTCCCGTCGAGGTGGACCCAGGTCATGAGGGCGAGGAAGCCCAGCCACTGCGCGAAGAGGACGATCCGGACCGGCGTCGCGCGGTTGGCCGACTCGAAGCTCGTGTTCCCCACCGCGACGGCGTAGGCGAGGGCGAGCGTACTCGTGTAGACGAAGAGGATCCCGGCCAGGACCTGGCGGGTCTCGGTCTCACCGAGGGTCCGGATGATCTCGGCGGCCACGCCCTCACGGATGATCTCGAAGGCCGCGCCCAGACCGAGGAAGCAGGTCGTCAGGAAGCCGAGGGCCAGCAGCGCGCCGACGATGAGACGCACCGGGCGGCTCGCGATCGAGGTCGCGACCGCGATGGCGATCGTCGTGAAGAGCGCGGAGGAGAGGACCTGGATCGCGAGGACGAGCAGGATCGAGGGGATGTCGAGGCCGCGCAGGAAGTAGCAGAACACCATGAACGGCACGAGCGCCGAGATGTAGAGCAGAGCCTGCGTCAGGGTCGAGAAGATCTTGCCCCGCACGACGTCGCTCGGCCTCAATCGCGTGATGTCGACGAGCTCGAGCGTCCGGTCGTCGCGCTCGGCCGAGATCGTGAGGTAGGCCGTCATCGGCGCGAGGGCGAGCGCGAGGAAGTTCGAGAAGAAGACGAACCAGAGGAAGACGTCGCGACCGAAGCTCACGTCGTCGAGCTCGTCGATCAGGTGGCTCGACACGAGCGTGACGATCGAGCCGATGCAGAGGACGATGAGGAACCAGGCGTGGAAGAGCCGGCCCTTCATGCCCTGGCGGATCTCCTTCACGACGATCGGATTGAGTCGATCGACGAGCCAGGCTCCGAAGCGGTCGAGGAGCGCCGTCATCACTGCACCTCCCCGCGGGTCACGGCCATGAAGACGTCTTCGAGGTTCCCCTCGTCGCTGCTGAATCCGATCAGGGGGAGCTCCGCCGCGACGAGGCTCCGCAGCAGGCGCGCGAGGCCCTCGGCGTCTCCCGCGAAGGCGAGTCCGTAGTGGCGTCCGCCGCCGACGACGCGGCTCACGTTCGCCTGCTCGGTGAGGACGCGCTCCGTCGCCGGTTCGTCGCGCCAGAGCTCGATGCGGACCGCGGTGGTCTCGTGTTCGGCGCGCGATTCGCGCGCCGCGGCGCGCAGCTCCGCGACCGTTCCCTGCCGCACGATCCGGCCCCGCTCGATGATCGCGCAGCCGTGTACGAGCTCGCTCAGCTCGGTGAGGATGTGCGAGGAGATCAGGATCGCCTTGCCGCGCTCGGCGAGCACCTTCACGAGTTCGCGGAACTCGACCCGGGCGCGGGGGTCGAGTCCGGCCGCGGGCTCGTCGAGGATGAGGAGATCGGGGTCGTTCAAGAGGACGCGACCGAGCGCGAGCCGCTGCTTCATGCCCTTCGAGAGGGCGGCGGTCGCCTTCTCGGCCAGGGCGTCCAGCCCGGTGAACTCCATGACGCCGTCGATGCGCCGCGCGAGCTCGGCGCCGCGCAGGCCGTAGGCCCGCCCGAAGAAGTCGAGGTAGTCGCGCACCGAGGTGTTGGCGTAGGTGCCGTAGTAGTCCGGCAGGAAGCCGATGCGCTCGCGGACGCGGTCGGGGTAGTCGAGGACGGAGACCCCGTCGAGCCGGAGATCGCCGGAGGAGGCGGTCTCGAGCGTCGCGAGGATCCGCATCGTCGTCGTCTTGCCGGCGCCGTTCGGCCCGATGAATCCGTAGATCGAGCCGCGGTCGAAGGAGAAGGTGACGTCGCGGACGGCGTAGAAGTCGCCGAAGCGCTTGCTGAGGTTGTCGATCTCGACGAGCGCCATCACCACCTCCCCCTGAGGACGTGCAGCCCGGGAAGCACGCGGGCGCGATCGGTGCCGTAGTTCTCGACCAGCGGCCGGTCGAGCGTCGCGACGTACTCGCGCGGCGTGAGCGGGCGAAGGCGCCCCACGCCGGCGCGGTCCAGACCTGGCGGGCCTCGCGGTAGCGGTCGTCGGACACGAGGCGTCGCGCCGCGTTCTCGTCGCCGCCCGGCGTCGCCCGGCCGCTGGCGCCGGCCGCGAGATCGTCGATGCGGTAGTGCCGCCCGTCGGCCGCCCGGATGACGAGGCGTCGCACGTCGACGCCGAGGGCATTCGTCACCGCGAGTCCACCCTCGGCCTCGACGATCTCCAGGTGGCCGCGCTCGGGCCCGGAGCCGAAGAGTCGGATGATCGTGGGCACGCGGGCCGGCAGCCAGTCGCCGAAGAGCCGCGTACCGTCGCCTTGGTCGACGCCCCGCAGCAGATCGCGATCCCAGGCGTTGTGACGCGAGGGGAGGGCGGCGAGATCGCCCCGGTAGCGCAGGCCGCCGGCCGGCGAGAGACCGGTGTAGTAGCCGAGGTCGGCCACCGTCGCCGCGCGTTGGGTGCGCTGGTCGAGGATGGTGACGGTGCGGGGGCGGACGAGGACCTCGAGCCCCTCGCTCACGAAGGCGTAGCCCGCGATCGCGACGAAGGCGAGCAGCGAGCAGGCCGGGATGGTGAAGACGGCCCAGACCCGACGCTTCATCCGCGAGAGCACGAAGAGGTTGACCGGCCCGACGAGGACGGCGAAGAGCAGGACGAGGATCGCGATGCTCGAGGCGGGAATCCCCGAGAGGCCGGGCAGTTTCGGGGCCGGCTGGGCGATCATGTAGCTCGCGGGGAGATACTCCGACTGATCCGAGCCCGGATCCAGTCGTTCGATCGCGTCGAGGCGCTCGTTCTCGCCGCGCGGGCCGCGAAGGACCTCGAGGATCTCGCGCGCCGCGACCTCGGCGTCGGCGCGCGTCGCGACGACGCGGCCGAAGCCCACCTCCGCCGTCGCCGGCTCCTCCCCGTCACTCGCGGCCCGGACGAGTCCGGGGAAGACGGGGTCGAGCGCCGCCGCCTGATCGAGTCGGGCGCCGGTGAGGATGATCGACCCCCCGGTCTCGAGCCAGCCGCGGAGCGCCGCGCGCGCGTCCGCGTGCATCTCCGCGAGAGCGCGCTGGTCGAGGGCGACGACGTCGTAGCCGAGGTAGCTCTGCCAGAGCCGGTAGGCGCGGGACGCGGCGAGTTCGTGGACCTCGTGGCCCTGCAGGAACTCGATTTCGGGCGCCCGGCGCGCGTCTTCCCTCCTGAGGTGAAGCGCCGAGGTCGAACGCGTCGCGGCGGCACGGCCGCCGCGACGGACCGACCAGGGCACGTTGATCTGCCGGGGGTTCAGGCCGCGTGAATCCAGGCGACCCGCCCTCAACCCGACGATGTCGAGCTGCACCCAGGGTTGCCGGTGGCACGCGACCGCGATCTCGATCCGGGCGCGCTCGCCGGCCGCGAGGTCGACGCTCCGGGAGTGGATCTCGCGATTGCGGAGGTCCTTGATCGTGATCTCGACCCGTTCGGTCCGGTCGAGGCGCGACTCGAGGTCGATCACGACCGGGCGATACGGAACCCCGCGCGCCATCGGGTGGTCGAAGGCGCTCTCGTCGACGTCGACGCCGACGAGGGGGAGCGAACTCCCCTGCGCGGCCGCCGTCGGGCCGAGGACGATCGCGACGAGGAGGGCGAGGGCGCGCGCGGTCGCCCTCATTCGACGGCCTCCGGTCGGCGTCGGAGCTCCGGCACGTCGGCGAGGAGTTCGGCCACGACGCTCGCCGCGTCGCGACCCTCCAGTGCGGCCTCGTAGCCGAGCACGAGGCGGTGTCCGAGGATGGCCGGCGCCACCCGGCGCACCTCGTCGAAACCGACGTTGGGCTTGCCCGACACGAGGGCGGCGGCTCGTCCCGCCGACGCGAGGCCGATGGCGGCGCGCGGCGAAGCCCCGTAGCGCACGAAACGCCGCACCGCCTCCGGTGCGGCGTCCGCCGCCGGGTCGCTCGCCGCGACCAGGCGTCCGATCCAGTCCGCGACACCCGGCGGGAGATGGACGCGGTCGACGGCGGCGAAGAGCGCGTCGAGTTCCTCGCGGCCCATCGCGGCGGCGAGCTCGGGCGGTCGCCCGGCGGCCCGCTGCGTGACGATGGCGGTGAGCGTCTCGGCCGAGACGCCCCGCACCTCGATCTTGAAGAGGAAGCGGTCGAGCTGGGCTTCGGGCAGGGGGTAGGTCCCCTCGAGCTCGATCGGGTTCTGGGTGGCCAGCACGAAGAAGGCTGCGGCAGCTCGTGACTCGTGCCGTGGACGGTCACCCGCCCCTCCTGCATCGCCTCCAGGAGGGCGGCCTGGGTCTTCGGCGAGGCGCGGTTGATCTCGTCCGCGAGGACGAGGTTCCCGAAGACCGGTCCCGGACGGAAGCGGAACACCCGGCGGCCCGCCTCGTCCTCCTCGAGGATCGGCGTGCCCGTGATGTCTCCCGGGAGGAGGTCGGGCGTGAATTGGATGCGGCTGAACTCGAGGTCGAGGAGCTTCGCGAGGCCCTTCACGAGTTCGGTCTTCCCGAGGCCGGGGAGACCTTCGAGGAGCACGTGGCCGCGCGCGAGGAGTCCGATGACCACCGTCTCGATCAGGGCCTCCTGGCCGAGCAGGACGCGGCCGAGGCCCTCGCTCAGGCGTCGGGCGGCATCGCGATGCCGGGCGACTTCCTCCGGCGTGGGCAGTGCATTCGAGCTCATCGATCCTCCTCGTCGTCTCGGGTCGCCGGCGTCTCGCCGAAGAAGCGGCGCACGACGCCGCGATGGCGGGGGCGGACGCGATTCTTGCCGACGAGCTCCTGTCCCGCCGCGTCGAACTCGCGATCGACACCGCGCGCGGCGTTCTCGTCCGGGGTCTCGTCCGGAGGCGCGACGCCGACCGCGAGCAGCTCACCCGGGTCGCGGGGCGCGTTCCTCGGGCGGATGCGTTCGAGCAGGAACTTCGCCTGCTGGCGCGGCGTCTCGCCGGCGAGATCGAGTCGGGCGTCGGCCCGGCCGCGGGTGGCGCCGCCGCGTCCCGGGCGGGTCGCGAGGTGTTCGCGCAACGACCCCAGACCCTCGCCGCTGCACTCGCAGGCGGCCAGCGCCTCGGCGTTCTCCGCGAGCCAGCCCCGGAGCGCGTCGAGTGCCGCCTGCAGCGCCTCCGGATCGCGGCCGAGCAGTTCCTCGGCGAATCGGCTCCCCGCTCCCTCGGCGAGCCGACGGGCGAGCTCGGGGTCGCCGAAGAGGTCCGAGGGCAAGCTCGCACCGAGGCCGGAGAAGGCCTCGGCCATCTCCCGGGCGGCGGCGGCGTCGTCGCCGCGACCGGCGCCCTTCGATCCGAGGGCGGCGGCGGCCGCCGCGCCGCGGGCGAGCTGACGGGCGCGATCGTCGAGTCCCCGGTCCATCCGCCGTCGCAGGGCATCGAGGGCTTCCCACTGCCGCGGGCCGAGGCCCTCGCGGGCGAGATCGCGGCGGACCCGCTCGATCTCGCGCTTCAGCGCCTCGACCTCCTCGGGGGGCGCGAGTGCCTCCGATTCGATGCGTTCGAGGCGGCGCACGAGCGCCTCCGCGAAGCGCTCTCCGGGTTCGGACGGGGGGCGGCGCGCCTCGGCGGCGACCGGGACGACGAGGGCCGCGAGGAAGAAGATCGCGGCGGGGAGGAAGAGCCGGCTGCGCTCCGTGAAGCGCGCGCGAGGGGGCTCGATCCGGGCCAGCCGTTCCTCGACGAGGGGGCGCCATCTCTCGTCCGGGTGGGCGTCGAGGGTCACGAGGAGCCCGCCGGCGCCGGCGCGCCGGTCGGCCCAGGCGAGGAGGTCGGGGCGCCGGAGGCGCGCCCGGAAGGCGCCGAGGGCCGCCAGGGCGACCGCCGCCGCGCCCAGTCCGCCGAGGACCCAGGCATCGTACGCGGCCCGATCGGGCGCGAGGCGTCGCGTCCCGAGGATCCAGAGCGCGCCCAGGACCAGGGCGGGGACCGCCATCCGCACGACGCGGTCCCGCATCGAGGCGAGGAAGAGCGTGCGGGCCAGCTTGTTCAGGGCTCGTTCCATGACCGCCTTCCCTTCGCGTCCGCTCGGCGGAGGTTTCCGCAATGGCGTCTCGCGACCCGAAACTCCTCGTTCGCCCGAAAGGTTCGCCTTCGCCCCGCCTTCGGGTTCAGTCCACCACGAATCGCCGCAAACGCGCGGCGAGAAAGAGATGGATGGCCCCGAAGAGCTGGCCCGTCGTCCGATCGGCGGACGTGAAGAGGTGCCAGCGGAGGTCCTCGAAGGAGATCACGTAGGCGAGGAAGTATCCCGACGCGCCGATGCCGATCGCCAGGGTGAGGAATCGGAGCGGCGCCGTCCAGACCGGGCGTCCTCCGAGGAGGACGCCGGCCGCGAAGAGCAGGAAGAGGCCGCGACCGCGGTCGAAATCGCGAGCCGATTCCCAGAAGAAGGCGAGGATGTCGCCGCCCTTCGTCGGGAGATTCTCGCGCAGCATCGTCGGGAGGGGGCGCGCGTCGCGGCCGTTTCCGCCCGTCATGAGGTCGTTGTCGAAGCCGTAGGTGCGGTTGAAGGCCCGGTGGAGGACGAGCACGGCGGCGGGCAGCGCGAGCCAGGCCGCGCGCGGCCCGCCGAGCGCGCGTCGCCAGGTGGCCGCGCGGAGCCCGGCGAGCGAACCCAGGGCGGCGGCGGCGAGGAGCATCGTGCCCTCGTTCTTGCTCCAGACGAGGACCGCGGCCCAGACCCCGAGCAGGGCCAGGTTCGGCCCCGCGTCACCGTCCTCCTCGGCCAGCCGGAGGATCCGGTCGCAGAGCCCGAGGAAGGCGAGCGCGACGACGTGGTCCATCATCGTCCCGCCGACGACCACCGTGATCGTCGGCAGGGAGAGGTAGACGAGGGAGAGCGCCGCCCCGGCGGCCGGCCCGATCCGTCGTCGGGCGACGGCCAGCACCTGGAGGACGAGGCTCGCGTACCAGCCGAGCGTGGGCCACTGGAGCCCGGCCTCGAGCAGGCCCCCCGCACGCCCCATGCACCAGACCTGCAAGAGCGGCCCGAGCAGCGGATAGTCGAGGTGATGGGCGCCGCGGGCCTCGTTGAGGGTGTCCGGCAGGTCGGCGTCGATGGCCCCGTGCGCGAAGATCATCTTCGCGCGGATCGTCCAGATGGCCGCGCTGTCGCCCGAGACGATCGGCTCCCCGAGGCGCTGGAGTCCCACGAGGACGACGTCGCCGAGCGCCGCGAGGAGGACGAGGACGAAGAAGGCCTCGCCGGCCCAGCGGAGGGCGCCGCGGCCCCGCAGGGGCACGGTCCAGGCGGACTCTTCTCCTGCGGCCCGTTTCGCGCCGATGACGGCGAGTCCGAGGGTGAGCGCCGCGAGGACGATCGGGGTCGCCGGCGATGCGGGATGGAATCCGAGCCGGAGCGTCAGGAACTGGGCCGACCCCGTGAGCAGGGCGCCGGCGGGATAGACCGCGGCGAGGAAGCCGAGAAGGTCGCGCCGCGGGTCGAGGCCGGCCGCACGGAGGAGCGCGGCGCCGGTCGCGAGCGGCAAGAGGAGAGCGATGGCGAGGGCGGATGCGGTCATCGGGCCTCGCCCCGCCAGCGGAGGAGGGCCCAGTCGCGGCCCTTCGCGGATCGATCGAAGAGCTCCGCGAACTCCGGCGGCGTCTCGGGTGCGAGATCGAGCACGACGATCGACTCGTCGAGCGCGAGGCGCTTCGCGGCGAGTTCGCGGCGGAATTCGAACTCGGGGAGCACCGGGCTGGGAAAGACGAGCGTCCGCGCGGCCATCAGGACCTGGCTCACCTCGACGATCGGGACGCCCGGGCGGACGCGCAGGACGACGACGTCGTCCGGTCGGCGAAGATCCCGCAGCGCCCGGAGCGGGGTCGCGCGTTCGCGCAGCACGCGACTCCAGGCCCGGCTCTCGGCGTCCTCGGCGCGCACCGCCGCGATCGCGCGTGACCAGTGTCCCTCGGACACGCGACGCCAGCGTCCCCGCAGGTAGTCGGCGCCGGCGACGCCGGAGGCGACGGCGACCGCGACCGCGAAGAGCCCGGGGAGGATTCGGCGGAAGAGGAGCTGCATGGCGGGCAGTCTATCCGACGGCGACTCCGGTCGCCGCCGCGGCGGCTTCCCCTCCGAGGGTCACCGCCGTCGCGTCCGCCGCTCGAGACGGCGCAGCAGCCGGTTCTCGGGGTCGACCTTCGCGGTGCTTCCGGCCGGGATCGCGATTTCGCCCCGGCCGCCCGGCATCGGAACGCGGTGGATGACCCCGTCGATCTCGACCGGCACCGGGACGCGGCAGACGAGGTCCTCGCGCGCGGTGGCCCAGCGGAGCCGGAGCTCACCGTCGATCGTCTCCCGGTGGAGGGTCGGCGGTTCGGCCTCGCGGAGGTAGACGTCGAAGAACCAGCCCAGGTCCTCGCCCGCGATCTTCGACACGAGGTCGATGAAGTCCTGCGAATCCACGAAGCGGCACTGACTCCCGTCCGTGCGCTTCTCGAGAGCGGGGTCGGGGTAGCACATACGACGCAGCGCCTTGAAGAAGGCCTCGTCGCCGATCGTCCAGCGCAGGGTGTGCAGGATCCAGGCGCCCTTGAAGTAGATGTCGGTGCCGCCGCCGCCGAAGTAGATCGAGGCCGAGTCACGGACGTCGCGGGGCGCGACCGGCTGCCGGTCGGCGTGGCCGCGTTTCTTCGCCATCTCGCGTCGGTAGGCCTCCGGGCCGCGCGTGCGCTCGAGGTAGAGCGCCTCCATGTAGGTCCCGAATCCCTCGTGGATCCACATGTCCTTCCAGTCGCGGTTCGTGACGAGGTTCCCCCACCACTCGTGCGCGAGCTCGTGGAGGTGGAGCCAGTCGTACCCCGACTCGAGGCCGCGGTAGCCGTTTCCGTAGGCGATGATCGTCTGGTGTTCCATCCCGAGGTGCGGGGTCTGCGCGACGCCGTACTTCTCGTTGCGGAAGGGGTAGGGGCCGCAGATCGACTCCATGAAGGACACGTGAGCCTTGACCTCGGGCAGGAACTTCCGGGCCTTCGCGGCGTCCTCGGGCAGCGCGTAGAAGCGGATCGGGATGAGGTCGCCGGCCACGCTCTTCAGCTCGTCCTCGAGCACGACGTAGGGCGCGATGTTCAGGGCCACCGCGTAGGTGTTGATGGGATTGGCGACGCGCCAGCGATAGCGGGTCCAGCCCTCCCCGGCGGCTTCGGTGCCCGCGAGCGTCCCGTTCGCGGCGACGACGAGGCCCTCCGGGACCTCGATCCGCAAGTCCATGCCCTCATCCGGCTCGTCCGAGGGGTGGTCCTTGCAGGGCCACCAGAGGTCCGCGCCCTCGCCCTGGCAGCTCGTCGCGATCCAGGGCTTGCCGGAGGGCGTCTTCGCCCAGGTGAACCCACCCTTCCAGGGAGGATTCGGCGCGACGCGGGGGCGCCCGCCGTAGGCCACCGCGACCTTCACCTCCGCGCCGACCTTCGCGGGCGCGGCGAGCTCGAAGAAGAACCGGTCGCCCCGGCGCTCGGCCGCGGTGACGACGCCGTCGACGCGGAGTTCGCGGAGGGAGAGGGCCGAATCGAGGTCGAGCGCGAGTCGCTTCGCGCCCTCCCGGACGAGGCGCAGCCGCGCCCCGAGGGTGCCCTCGATGCTGCGTGACTTCGGGTCGACGCGGAGCGCGAGATCGTAGTGCCGCACGTCGTAGGCGGCCTGCTCCGGGATCAATGCTCCGCCGGAGACGTTGGCGGCCTCTCCCTGGCCCATCGCGGCGGCCGGGACGAGGAGGGCGGCGAGGGCACCGAGACGGACGACGAGAGATTTCATGTCGGACACTCCCGAGGGGCTGGGTCTTCCACGCGCGACTCGGGGGGAAGCTTCGCAGAAAGGCGGCGGGGAGGGGGGAGTCGTGTGATTCGGGCGTCACGCGGCGTCATCGCGTTCGGCTATCCCCCCGGGGGTGGGGTGGCATTTCGGAACGAGATTGCCGATGATTTCGGAAGAACGTGCCCGATCGGAGCGTCCGCCATGCTTCTCCACCTCCTCGTCGCCTGCGAGGACCCGGACCTCCGCCGCCGGCTCCCGCCACTCCTGGCCCCCGGCGACGCCGAGGTCGACCTCGCACCCCCCGGCCGGAAGAGCCTCGATCCGAAGGTGGTGGCCGATCTCGTCGTCCTCGACGACGCGGCGCTCGGGGCGGATCCGGCGGCGCGCCTCGCCCTCCTCCGCGAACTGCCGGACGCCCCCGTCCTCGTCGTCCTGACCGCCGCGACCGACCTCGCCGAACACGCGCGGCTCCTCGCGGCCGGCGCCCACGAAGTGCTCGCGGCCGGCCTCGCGGATGCGCTCCTCCGCGAGGCCCTGGCCGCCGTCGTGTCCCGCCTCGCCCGGGAGCGCCGGCGCCCGCCGTCCGGACCCGCGGTCGAACTCTCGCTGGCGGATTTCCGCTCCCGCTCCCTCGCCGGGGCGCGGCTCCACGACCTCGCCCGCCGCGTGGCGCGGAGCGAGAGCACCGTCCTGATCTCGGGCGAGACGGGCGTCGGCAAGGACCACCTCGCCCGCGCGATCCACGCGGCCGGGCCGCGGGCCGCCGGCCCCTTCGTGGCGGTCAACTGCGGCGCCATCCCCGAGGCCCTCCTCGAGAGCGAACTCTTCGGGCACGAGCAGGGCGCCTTCACCGGCGCGACGCGGTCGCGACGGGGGCTCTTCGAGCACGCCCACCGCGGCACGCTCTTCCTCGACGAGGTGGCCGAGCTGCCCGCGCATCTCCAGGTGAAGCTCCTCCGGGCCATCCAGCAGCGCGAGATCCGACGCGTCGGCGGCGAGCGCGACCTCACGTTGGACGTCCGGATCATCGCGGCGACGAACCGCCCCGTCGGGGAGCCGGATCACGGCGGGCTCCGGGCGGACCTCTACTTCCGGCTCTCCGTCGTCACGCTCGAGGTCCCGCCGCTCCGCGAGCGCCGCGAGGACGTCCCCGCGCTCGCCCGTCGCCTCCTCGACGTCATCGGCCCGCGCCTCGGCCGCGCCGCGGTCGCGATCGACGACGAGGCCCTGGACGAGCTGGCGCGCCACGACTGGCCGGGCAACGTCCGCGAGCTCCAGAACGTCCTCGAGCGCGCGCTGATCCTGGGGGACGGGGCCCGGATCCGGCGGGAGGACCTCGCGGCGCGTCCGTCCTCCTCCGTCGCCGCCGAGATGGCCGCCTCAGGGGCGGAGGAAGGAGGCGATGACCTCCTCGAGATCCCGCTGGCCGAGGCGCGCCGGGTCGTCGTCGACGCCTTCGAGCGACGCTACCTCACCGCCCTCTTGCGTCGCGAGCGGGGACGCGTCGGCCGGGCCGCCGCCGCGGCGGGCGTCGATCCCCGCTCGCTCTACGCCGCGTTGCGCCGCCTCGGGATCCGCAAGGAGGACTTCCGCGTCTGACGGCCGCGGCCCCCCTCGCGCCGCGGCCGCGGATTGGCCCGGAACTTGCCACGGCTCCTCCGTCGGAAGGGGAGCCGCGGCCGGCGCAGTTCGCGCCGGCGCGGCCGCCCCCCGCCCGATCCCCCCACGGAGCCATGCCCCATGCGCACGCGCGCGTCCCTCGCCCTCCTCGCATCTCTCGTCCTCGTGGCCGGAGCCTTCGGCCAGGACCCTCATCCCGCGCCGAAGGCCGAGAAGACGGTCTACTGCGCGGTGCAGAAGAACGAGGTCTGGCAGGTCGTCCCGAAGGCCGAGGTCGCCGCCCTCAAGAAGCGCGTGGCCGAGGAGGACAAGGCGGCGCTCGCCGCCTGGGAGTCCCGCAAGAAGGAGGCGGCCAAGGCCAAGAAGCCCTTCGAGGAGGCCCGGCCGGCGAAGACCGTCCTCAAGGTCGGGCCGAAGACCTTCGACTCGGAGGCGATGGCGGAGGCCTTCATCAAGTCGGAGCGGGAGAAGGCCGCCAAGCCGAAGAAGGGCGACAAGCCGGCGCCGAAGAAGCCGGCGAAGGACAAGCCCCGGAAGCCGGCCAAGGACAAGCCCGCGGGCGACGAGCCCCGGAGCTGATCCGACCGACCGCGAGGGGGGCGTCGCCGCGTGCGGTGACGCCCTCTCGCGGGTCCGGAAACCACCCGGAGACGGGGCGAGCGGGCCGATTGGAGGCCCGCGCGATCAGGGCTTAGAATCGGCGACCCGCGAGAGTTCGCGGCCACGAGAACGCCGGTCCGGAGGTCCTCGCCATGTCCCGTCGCCTGCTCGCCGCCCTGGTCCTCTGCCTGTCCGCCCTCCCGCTCGCCGGGCAGCAGCCGATCCTGAGGGACGGCTTCGAGGCCGAGCTCTCCGAGGCCTGGCAGGGCGCGCGCGGCCTGACCGTCGCGCGGGAGGAGATCGCCCCCGCGGAGGGCCGCGCCTGCCTCCGGCTCGAGCGGGCCGAGGCCGGTCTCGCGCTCGCGCCGCGCGTCGTGGTGCGCCGCCTCGACGCCGCGCCCTGGCGCGGTCGCACGATCCGTCTCTCCGCCGCCGTGCGCGTCCCCGTCCTCGCCGAGCGGACCCGATCCTGGCTCGGTCTCGAGATCGATCGCGCCGGCCACGGACGCGGCTTCGCCGACTCTCTCCGCGACTGGCCCGCCACCGGGGCGGAGTGGACGCGCCAGGAGATCGTCGCCGAGGTCGCCCGCGACGCCACCGAGTTCCGGATCACCCTCGCGCACGAGGGCGACGAGCCGGTGTGGATCGACGACGTGCGACTCAACGACCTCGGACCCGCCGACCCCGACGCCACCTGGCGCACCGCGATCTCGGACCGGCGCTTCCTCGAGGCCCCCGCGCAGCTCGTCCGCGTGCGCTCCGATCTGCTTTCGCGCTTCTTCGGCCGCGAGATCCGCCTCGAGGCCTCCGTCGTCGCCCCCGCGGACTGGGACGGGCTCGAGATGCTCCCCGTCTGCTACCTCGTACACGGCTTCGGCGGCGACCACTGGACGCCCTTCCGCGCCTGGCGCGACTGGAGCGACAAGCTCGCCTCCGGCGAGTACCCGCGACTCCTTTACGTCTTCCTCGAAGCCGGTTGCGGCCTCGGGCACCACGCCTTCGCCGACTCGGTCAACAACGGCCCCCGCGGCCGGGCGCTCGTCGAGGAGCTCATCCCCGCGGTCGAGAATTCCCTCGGCGGCCTCCGCGCGCCGACCAATCGCTTCCTCACCGGCCATTCCAGCGGCGGCTGGTCGACCCTCTGGCTCCAGGTCGCCTACCCCGACACCTTCGGCGGCGTGTGGTCGACGGCGCCCGACCCCGTCGACTTCCGCGACTTCAGCGGCATCGATCTCTACGACGACGCGAACGTCTATCGCGATCCGCAGGGAGACGCGCGGCCGCTCGTCCGCCTCGAGGGGCGGACGGCGATGACCTTCGAGGAGTACGTCCGGGGCGAGCTCCGCGTCGCCGATCACGGCGGCCAGATGGCGAGCTTCGAGGCGGTCTTCTCGCCCCGCGGCGAGGACGGGCGACCGATGCCCCTCTTCGACCGCGAGACGGGCGCGATCGACCCCGAGGTCGCGCAGTCCTGGCGGATTTACGACATCGGCTTCCGCCTCCGCGAGAACTGGCGCGACCTCGAGCCGCGCCTCCGCGGGAAGCTCCACGTGTGGGTCGGAGACCGCGACACCTACTTCCTGGACGGAGCGGTGCGCCTGCTCGGCGCCGACCTCGCGGCCCGCGGTGGCGCCGCCGACGTCCTCATCGTGCCCGGGCGCGACCACCGCGACCTCCGCGCGCCGCACGAGGAGCTCTGGCCGCGCGGCATGATGGCGCGCATCTTCGACGAGATGCTCGCGGCCGCCGGTCGCCCGACGGGTGGCGAGGACGCCGAGCTGGAGGCCCTCCTCGGCGATCTCGACGCCGCGATCGAATCGGGCGCGGCGGGGCTGAAGGTCGTCGGCGACGCCGACCACGAGGGAAGCTGCAGCGACTGCGGCCACGATCACGGCCCCGGCGAGGGGCACCACCACCCGGCGCCCGCGGCGCCGACGGAGACGCCCGCGCCGGTGAAGCGCGATGGGGAGGGGAACTGAGTCCATGCGTAGATCGACGTCCATCGGCGTGCTCGAGCTCGTCGTCATCACCGCCCTCGTCGTCGGCTTCGCCGCGCCGATCCTCCTCCCGCAGGAGCCGGCCGCGCCCGCGAAGATCCCCGTCGTCGCCACGCTCCCGTACCTCGGCGAGATCGTCGAGCGGGTCGGCGGCGACTTCGTCACCGTGAGCGTGCTCGCGAAGCCGGGGCAGGACCCGCACTTCATCGAGCCGACGCCGGAGAACATCGTCCGCGTCTCCAAGGCTCGCCTCTTCGTCGAGAACGGGATGCAACTAGAGGGCTGGAGCACGAGCCTGCTCCAGAACGCGGGGAACGCCGAGCTCATGCCGGGGCAGCGCGGCCACTGCTACGCGACGAACGGCATCGTCGCCGTCGAGGTGCCCGACGCGGCCACGCTCGCGGCGGGAGGTCACGTCCACCGCGCGGGCAACCCCCACGTCTGGCTCGATCCCGTCAACCTGAAGATCGCCGCGCGCAACGTCGAGCGCTCGCTCGCCGTCCTTTTGCACCGCGAGACGGCGACGCTCGCGGCGAACCGGATCGCCTTCGAGAAGGAGCTCGACGAGGCGACCTTCGGCAAGGAACTCCTCGCCCTCATCCCGGCGCGACGCCTGGAGGAGCTCCACCGTCAGCGCGGCCTGATCCCCTTCCTGAAGTCGAAGAAGTACAAGGGGAAGCCCCTCGCGGCCCGGGCCGGAGGCTTCCTCGGCCGCGCCCTCGCGCTCGGCGACCTGAAGCTCGTCACCTACCACCGCACCTGGAGCTACTTCGAATCCGCCTTCGGCTTCGAGGTCGTGGGCACGGTCGAGAGCAAGCCGGGCGTCGAGCCCTCGCCGGTCCACCTCGTGCGGCTCGCGGAGCTGGCGAAGGAGAAGAACGCGCGCATCGTGCTCTCGCCGCCCTACTACCCCTCCCGCAACGTGGAGGGCGCGGCGAGCCGCATCGGCGCCGCGGCGCGGATCCTCCCGACGCAGCCCGGCGAGAGCGCCGCGGCGAAGGATCTCGTCTCGATGCTCGACGCGATCTTCGACGAGATCGAGGGGGCGGCGCGCGAGGTCGGCCTGATCGAGAAGGCGGCGACGGAGAAGTGAGCGGGGCGACCGAAGAGTCCCCGCCCGCCGACGACGTGCTCGTCCACCTCGAGGGGGCGAGCGTCGGCTACGGCGGCAAGCCCCTCGTCGAGAAGGTGGACCTCGCGATCCGACGCGGCGATTTCATCGCGATCGTCGGGCCGAACGGATCGGGCAAGACGACGATCCTGCGGACGATCCTCGGCACCCTGAAGCCGATGGGCGGCCGCGTCCGCGTCGCGGCGACTCTCGGCTACTCGCCGCAGCGGAGCCAGCTCGACCCGATCTTCCCCTTCACCTCGGAGGAGGTCGTGGCGATGGGCCTCCTCGGACTCGAGGAGGTGGCGGAGGAGATCGACGTCGCGGGCAACCGCCGGCGCGTGCTCGGCGCCCTCGAGGCCTGCGGCATGCTGGCGATGCGCGACCGTCTCTTCCGCGAGCTCTCGGGCGGACAGAAGCAGCGCGTGCTCGTCGCGCGCGCGCTCGTCTCCGAGCCCGAGATCCTGATCCTCGACGAGCCGACCAACGATCTCGACCTGCGCGGCGAGTACGAGGTCATGGAGCTCGTGCGCGGCCTGCACCGCGACGGCCGCACCGTCGTCATGGTCAGCCACATCCTGCCCGTCGTGGCGCGCTACGCCCACACGATCGCCCTGCTCTCGGAGCGCCGGCTCATCGTGGACGAGGCCGAGCGCATCCTCACCGGCGAGCACCTCGAGCGCCTCTACGGCATCCCGGTGGAGGTCTTCGTCTCGGAGACCGGGCGTCGTTTCGTGAGCGGGGAGGGAGTCTTGAGCCTGCGCGAGAACTGGGACCTCGCGATCGAGGTCCTCCGGCACTCGGGCGACGCCTACGCGGCCACGCTCGGCGCGGCCGCCCTCATGGCCTACCTCGGCCTCTTCACCGTGATGCGTCGCATCGTCTTCACCGGCGTCGCGCTGGCGCAGCTCGCCGCGGCCGGCGTCGGCTTCGCCTTCTTCATCGCCGGCGCGAGCTGGGCCCCGCTGTCCGTCCGCACCGCCGCGGCGGGCTGGGGACCGACCGCGGGCAGCATGCTCTTCAGCCTGCTCGGCGCCTTCGGACTGCAGGTCCGCCCGCACCGACACCGTTCGAGTCCCGACGCGCTCGTCGGCCTCGTCTTCGTGGCCGCCGCCGCCGGCGCGGTGCTCTTCGTCTGGCGCAGCGCGAACGGACTCAAGGAGCTCCAGAACGTCCTCGCCGGCCAGGTGCTGCTGTCGAACAGCGCCGACCTCTTCCTCCTCTGGTTCGGCGTCGTCGCCGTCGGCGTGGTGCACCTCATCTACCGGCGACAGTTCCTGCTCTGCTCCTACGATCCGGAGTTCGCCCGGGTCCTGCGGCTGCCGGAGCGACGCTACCAGCTCATGCTGCTGGGCTCGATCGCGATCGCGGTCGCGCTGGCCCTGCGCGTGATGGGGCTCGTGCTCGTCTTCGCCTTCCTCGTCGTGCCGCCGCTCGCCGGCCTCGCCCTCGGGCGCCGGCTGGGCGACGCGACCCGCCTCGCGGTCTCGGCCGCCCTCGCGGGCACGATGATCGGCTACATCGCGGCGAGCTCGCAGGATCTCCCCGCCTCCCAGACCGTCGCGATCTCGCTCGTCGCCCTGCTCGGCCTCGCCCGGCTCGGCGCGCTCGCGGCGCCCCTCCGCTGGGCCATCGCGGGTCTCGTCCACGCGCTGGCGATCGGCGCGATCGTCCTCGCCCTCTGGGTCTTCCCCTGGCCGAACTTCGAGGAGCAGGCCGTGACCGCGGGACACACGCACGGAGGCGCCGCCGGCGCCTCCGGTCCCTCGCTCGAGGAGCGCCGGAACGCCGCGCTCGTGAAGCTCGCGGGAGACCCCGACGCGGAGCGGCGCGCCGCCGCCGCGCGCGAGATCGCGGCGCTGGAGTACGTCGACGCGAAGCTCGTGCCCGCGCTCGTCGACGCCACGGCGGACTCCGAACCCGCCGTGGGCGCGGCCGCGGCGGAGGCGCTGCGCCGCGTGCTGGCGGACTCGCCGATGGCCGGCGAGTACCTCGCCAAGCTCGCGGCCCACCCGACGGACGCCGAGGTCGCCCTCCGCGGCGCCCGCGCGATGATCCGCGTCGGTCGCCGCGAGGGACTCCTCGCGCTCGTCGAGGCGCTCGGTCGCCCCGACGTCGCCTACTTCAGCGCCGAGGAGTCGCTCGACCTCCTGCGGCGCGCGAGCGGCGGGCGCGACTTCGGCTTCGAGGCCGGCGCGGAACCGGCGGACAATGCCGCCGCCCTCGAGGCCTGGCGCCGCTGGTACCGTGAGGAGGTCCTCGCCGGCGCGCTGCGCCGCGACTGGGACTCGGAGCTGTTCCTGCCGCGCTGACGCGGCGGGAAGGGAAGGCGGCCCCCTGCCGGTCGCGAAGCCGGAGACGAGACCGATGAAGACCGTGCTCTTGCCCGCGATCGCCCTGATCGCCCTCCTCGCGTCCGTCGGACGCGGGCAGTCGCCCGAGGCCCCGGCGAAGCCGAACGAGCTCGCCGATCACATCGTGCGGAGCTCGCAGTCGATCGCCCTCGGCGGCGGCAAGCGTCTCGGCTACGACGTGGCCTGCGGGACGATGGTCCTGCGGGACGACGCCGGCAAGGCGCGCGCCGAGGTCTTCCACGTCGCCTACACGGTGCCGGCGCCGGAGGGCGAGCCCCGCCCGGTGACCTTCGTCTTCAACGGAGGCCCCGGCTCCTCGAGCGTCTGGCTCCACCTCGGCGCGGTGGGGCCCAAGCGCGTCCTCATGACCGACGACGGCGCCGCGCTCCCGCCTCCCGGACGCCTCGTCGACAATCCCTTCACGTGGCTGATCGAGAGCGACCTCGTCTTCATCGATCCGGTCGGGACCGGCTACAGCCGGCCGGCCGAAGGCGTCTCGGGGAAGGAGTTCTGGGGCGTCGACGAGGACGTCTCCTCCGTCGGCGACTTCATCCGCCTCTGGGTGACGCGGAACCAGCGCTGGACCTCGGCGAAGTTCCTCGCCGGCGAGAGCTACGGCACGACGCGGGCGGCCGGGCTGTCGGGGTATCTCCAGGAGAACCTCGACCTGTACGTCAACGGGATCTGCCTGATCTCGCCGATCCTCGACTTCTCGACCGCGCGCTTCGACGTCGGCAACGACCTCCCGTATCCGCTCTTCCTGCCCACCTACGTCGCCACCGCCTTCCACCACGGGCGGCTCGACGAGGAACTGCAGCGCGACCTCGGCGCGACGCTCGCGCGCGCGGAGTCCTTCGCCCTCGGGGAGTACTGGTCCGCGCTCGCCCTCGGCGACCGGCTCGGCGAGGAACGCCGGCGCGCGGTGGTGGCCGAGTACGCCCGCCTCACCGGACTCCCGGCCGACTTCGTCGAGCGCGCCGGCCTGCGGGTCACGATGTCGCGCTTCACGAAGGAGCTGATGCGCGACGCGGGGAAGACGGTGGGACGGCTGGACTCGCGCTATCTCGGCATCGACCGCGACGGGAACGACGCCGCGCCCGACTACGATCCGAGCCTGTCCGCGATCACCGGTCCCTACACCGCGGCGCTCAACGCCTACGTCCGCGAGGAGCTCGGATTCGTGTGCGACCGGGAGTACCGCATCCTGACGGGAGCGGTGCAGCCCTGGAGCTACGATCGCGCGAAGAACCGCTACCTCAACGTGGCGGAGACCCTGCGGGCGGCGATGACGCGGAATCCCGCGCTGCGGGTCTGGGTCGCGAGCGGGCGCTTCGATCTCGCGACGCCCTACTTCGCGATGGACTACACGCTGTCGCACATGGGGCTGGACCCCACGCTCCGCGGCAACGTCCGGTCGACCTTCTACGACGCCGGGCACATGATGTACGTGCACCGGCCCTCGCTCGAGGCGCTGCAGCGGGACTGGCAGTCCTTCCTGCGCACCGTCCCGCGCCTGCCGCGTTGACCGGCGGCGCGCCCGGCGCCCGGCGGCGGTCGGGCGTCGCCGCCGCCGACCTCAGCGCGCGGGCGTCGCCGCCGCGGACCTCAGCGGGCGGCCAGGTAGGCGTCGATCGTCTCGCCGGAGTCCGAGCGGATCGTCATGCCCTCGGGGCCCTCGCCGATGCGGGTGACGAGCTTGGCCGGCTCGCCGACCTTCTCGTACTCCATGAGCGCCTCGCTGCCCTCGCGGAAGACCCAGAGACGGCCGTCGACGACGAAGGTCTTGAAGCCGGCGCGGTCGTAGGATGCCATGGAGGACATCGAGCTCTCGTCGCTCATGCCGTCGTTCATGTCGCCATCGCTCGAGCAGGCGACGCCGAGACCGAGGGAGAGGACGAGGGCCAGGGCGATGGTCGTGAAGCGCGAAGTGATCATGGGCGGATTCCTTGTTCGGGGACCTGGGACGAGCTCGGCGAGCTCCGAGCGACACGCTACCCGTCCGGCACCGGTCTTCCTCCCCGCCCCGTCGAGACCTCACCGCGTCTTCACGCGAAACTCTCGCCCGGGGGCGTTTTCCGCCCCGGTCGGTCCGGATGGGGGGCTCAGGTGAAGACGAGCGCCGTGACCGCGCCCGGCCGGGGCGGCGGATCGAGCGTCGCCGCGCGGGCGGCCGCCCTCGCGCTCGCCTTCCTTCCCACCGGCCTCGCGCTGCTCTGGCCGCACGCCGGCACCGCGCACGGCGACGCGGTGCACTACCTCGGGCGGGCGGAGGCCGCGGCCGGAGGTGAGCTGCGGCTCGCGCCCCTCGAGTGGTTCCACCCGCTCTTCTACCTGCTCGCGGCCGGCGTCTCGCGCCTCACCGGAAACGCGGCGTCCGCGCATCGAGCGCTCTCGCTGACGATGCACGGGGTCCTCGTCCTCGCGGCGGCCGGCGTCTGGACGCGCCGCGGAGGAGTCCTCGTCGGCCTCGGAGCCGCGGCGCTCGTGGCGACCCTGCCGGCCCTCTTGTGGCTCGATCAGGACGCGATGTCGGACGTCACCGGGCACGGCCTCGTCGCGCTGGCCGTGCTTCTCGCGCTGCGGCCCCGCGCCTCGGGTGCGCTCGCGGCCGGGATCCTCTGGGGCTGCGCCCTCGGGGTCCGCGTCTCCGCGCTCCCCTTCCTGCCGATCCTCGTCGTCCTCGTCGCGGGCCCGGGCGCGACGGAGCGCCGCCGGCGGCTCGCGGCCTTCGCGGGCGCCGCGCTCGTTCCGCCGGTCCTCCTCGCGGCGCGGGTCCTCCGGGAACACGGCGCCGCGCGGACCCTGGAGATCCTCGGCCGCCGCGTGGGCGACAACCGGCTCGACGTGCTCGGCCTCGATCGTCTCGGCGAGCTCGTGCCGATCTGGGCGACGAGCCTCGCGCGGGGACTCGGTCCCCTCACCGCGCTGGTCGGCGTCCTCGGGCTGGGGCTCCTGCTCGCGGGGAGCGCAGGGGCGGCGCGGCGGCGGGGGGCGCTCGCGCTGGCCCTCGGCCTCGCCTACCTCGCGGCGGTCGCCGTCAACCGCGCCGGGTACGAGTTCCGCTATCTCCTGCCGCTGATGCTCCTGCTCGCGTTCGCCGCGCCCGCGCTGCTCGTCGCCGTCGCCCGGCGCCGCGGATCCGTCGCCGCCGGTCTCCTCGCCGCGGCCCTGGTCGGGGTCCAGCTCGCGGCCGGGCTGCCCGGACTCCGCGATCTCCACGCGCGGCTCTCCTTCGTGCGCGAGGCGGCGCGTCGGGCGGCCGAGGCGGCGCCGGAGGGCGCGGTCTTCGTCGGCGGTCCGGTGCGCATGTGGTACGAGCGCGAGGCGCCGGGCGCCCTCGTGATCGACGTCCGGGACCCCGCCGCGCTCCCGCTCGCGCGGACCGCGGCGGCGCACGGACGCTCCGTCCTCACCGCGAACGAGGCCGGCTCGGCTCCGCTGCGCGAAGCCTTGCGCGCCGAGGGCTTCCGCCCCGAGACCCGACTCGAGGTTCCCGCGGGCCGGCTCCGGAACCTCGCCGACCCCTTCCTGGAACGCTTCGATCCCGCGGCGCGGCGCGGGGCGGATCAGCCCCTGCGCCTCGAGGAATGGCGGCCGCCGGAGTTCTCCGCGTTCGACGAACCGCTCCGGGACGGAGGCCTGAAACTCGACCTGAGCGCCCCGGCCTACGCCGAGTGCCTCGTCGCCCTCGTGGCGGGACGCCCCGCCGGGGCGGGGGAGGGGATCCGGCTCGGGGAGGTGACCGTCCCCTTCCGTCGCGACGAGATCTGGACGCGATCCCTCGCGATCCTGCGGGAGGCGCCGTCGCGGGTTACTCTGCGTCTCGACGCGAACGGGCGGGGCGAGTTCCATCTCGACCGGGACCACCTCGCCGCGCTCGGTGCGGCGGGAGCCCGGCTCGGGGTGCTGATCCTCGGGCCGGCCGAGAGACTCGAGGACGCGCGCCGCTACTTCGGATTCTGAGCGCCGGTGAGCGCGCCGCCGGGACGGGGACGAGGAGGAGCGATGGACATCGCGGAGATGGAGACGCGCGTCGGCGCGGCCGAGCGGGAGAGCCGGGCCTCGACCAGCCTCCCCGGCGGCGTGCGCCCGCGCACCTTCCAGAAGCGCATCCGGCTCCTGCACGCGATCGTTCTCGCGCTGGGCGCGGTCTTCTTCACCCTCGCCAACCTCGCGCGCATCGCCAAGGAACCGCGGCCGCTGGGCGAGTGGTTCCTCGGCCCGGCGAACCTGATCAACTTCCTCCAGATCGCGCTCAACCTGTCGTTCGTCGTCGTCCTGGGTCGCGTCCGGTTCGGCGCCCGCACGCTCCAGGTGCTCGACGTCGGCGGCACGATGGCGATCGCGGCGGTCTGCTCGGCCTACGCCTGGTGGGAGCGCTTCATTCCCGGCCAGGAGCACCACGCGATCCTCGCCGCCTCCAATCTCCTCGTGCTGCGCTCGGTGCTCGTGCCGGCGCTCCCGCGCAGCGCGGTCGGCCTCGCCCTCTTCGCCGCCGTCGCGACGGGCCTCCCTCTCGTCGCGCACGAGGGTTTCGGCTTCGCCTCCTCGCGACCGGACGGCATCCTTCGCTTCGCCTTCTTCCTCTCGTGGTCCCTGATCTCGCTGATCCTCTCCGTCGTCGTGTGCCGGGTGATCCACGGTCTGCGCCGCGAGGTCCGCGACGCCCAGGAACTCGGTCAGTACACGCTGCGCGAGAGGATCGGCGCCGGCGGGATGGGGGCGGTCTTCCGCGCCTCGCACCGCCTGCTCCGCCGCCCCTGCGCGGTGAAGATCCTCGCCCCCGAGCGGATCGACGAGGACGACATCCGGCGCTTCGAGCGGGAGGTGCAGCTCACCAGCGAGCTCACCCACCCCAACACCGTGGCGATCTACGACTACGGCAAGACCGAGGACGGGATCTTCTACTACGCCATGGAGCTCCTCTCGGGGCTCGATCTCTCCTCGCTCGTGCGGCGCTTCGGACCGCAGTATCCGGGTCGCGTGATCCACATCCTCGCCCAGGCCGCGGGCTCGCTCGGGGAGGCCCACGCGCGCGGACTCGTGCATCGCGACGTGAAGCCCGCGAACATCTTCCTCTGCAATCGCGGCGGCCGCGACGACACCGTCAAGGTCCTCGACTTCGGTCTCGTGAAGGCGGCCGAGGACGAGGACGCCGACGAGGAGGGGATCCTCGGGACGCCGCGCTACCTCGCTCCGGAGTCGATCGTCGCCCGCGACGAGGTCGACGCCCGCGCGGACATCTACGCCCTCGCCGCCGTCGGGTACTTCCTGCTCACCGGAACGCACGTCTTCCAGGGGCGCACGGTGAAGGAGGTCATGCGGCAGCACGTCTCCGAGTCACCGGAGGCGCCCTCGGCGCGGCTCGGGAAGGCGGTCCCGGAGGATCTCGAGGCCCTCATCCTGGACGGGCTCGCCAAGGATCCCGCCGCGCGTCCGGCCACGGCCGAGGCCTTCCTGGAGCGGCTGACGGGGCTGCGGGGCGCGGCGATGTGGAACGCGGAGGTCGCGCGGACCTGGTGGGACAAGCATCTCCCGGACCGTGGGGCGCCGGCGGCGTCGCGGGCCGACGAGGGGGATCAGGAGTTCCAGTCCGGGGCCACGCTGCGGCTGGGCGCGCGCGGAGCGTCACGGGCGTGACGGGCGGGGGCGGGACTTCGATCGAGGGGGCGGGGTCAGCCGAGCTCGGCCCGGCGCGGCGGCGGGGCGCTGCCCAGCAGCTCGACGATCTCGCGTTTCAGCCGCGCGCGGCGGATCTGGTCCTGCCCGCCCTCGGCGGCGAGGATCCAGTCCGCGAAGGACTCGCGGTGGTCGGTCTCTCCCGCGCCGAGATCGGCGAGGAGATGGCGGAGGCCGCGGGCTCGGCCCGAGGCGACGTTGTTCGATCGGCTGGGAAACACGGCGCTCTCGCCTCCGGCAGACGCTTCGGGCTCAAGGACGGGGTGAGACTAAGGCATCGGGGTTCCGTCCCGGAGCTTTTCCCAGATTGTCCCCGTGTCCTCGGCCCTCACCCCGAAACGGATACAGACCGGTGACCGGTTCCCACCCCGACCGCCGCGCCGCGCTCGCCCGGATGCTCTCCCTGGGCGCCTGGCCGGCCCTTCCGGGCGCGCTGACGGAGCTCGACGATCTCGTCGGCACCGGTCGCGGATCCGACGACTCGGTCGACGACGCGGCGATCCGCGGCGGAGCCGCGCTGGCGGGGCTGGAGTTCACCCCGGCGGAGCGCGGGATGATGCTCGCGACGCTGCGCCGGGCGCGCGACGGTTTTCTCCGGGTGCGCGAGGTCGCCCTCGGCGAGGAGGACGCGCCGGCGACGATCTTCCGGCCGCTCGGCGCGCCGCGGCCGGTCGAACCCCCGACGACTCCCTGGCGCGCGCCGGCGCCGCCGGAGAAGGTGTCGGACGAGGACCTCTTCACGCGCTCGGTCTCCGAGCTGGGTGCGCTCCTCCGCGCCGGTCGCGTCAGCTCCCGCCACCTCGTCGAGGTCGCGCTCGAGCGACTGGAGCGGGCGAACCCCACGCTCCTCTGCACCGTGACCCTCCTCGCCGAGAGCGCGCGGGCCGCGGCCCGGCGCTGCGACGCGGAGCTCGCGGCCGGTCGCGATCGGGGACCGCTCCACGGCATTCCCTGGGGGGCGAAGGACATCATCGCGGCGGCCGGCGCCCCCACGAGCTGGGGTGTCGCCTCCTTCCGCGACCGCACGATCGACCGCGACGCCGGCGTCGTCGAGCGCCTCCAGCGGGCGGGGGCGGTCCTCTGCGCCAAGCTCTCCACCGGCGAGCTCGCGATGGGCGATCGCTGGTTCGGGGGCGTGACCCGCAATCCCTGGGACCCCCGCGTGGGGTCGAGCGGTTCCTCCGCGGGACCGGCCTCGGCCGTCGCGGCGGCGCTCCTTCCCTTCGCGATCGGCAGCGAGACCCTCGGCTCGATCGTGTCACCCTGCGGGCGCTGCGGCGTGACCGGACTGCGTCCGACCTTCGGCCGCGTGGGCCGGGGCGGCGTGATGGCGCTCTCCTGGTCGATGGACAAGGTCGGTCCCATCGCGCGGAGCGCGGAGGACTGCGCGCTCGTCCTCGAGGCGATCGCCGGCCCGGATCCGCGCGACGCGAGCGCGCTCGACGCGCCCTTCGCCTGGCGGACCGCGGCGCGACCGGACCCGAAGAAGCTCCGGTACGGCGTCCCGGCGGGCCTGCTCGGACGGCGGGCGGGGCGGATCGTCTCCGACTTCCTGGCCGCGGCGGGGATCCCCGCGAAGGAGGTCGTCGAGGTCGACCTGCCGGAGCTCCCGGTCTGGGACCTGATGACGATCCTCAACGCCGAGGCGGCGGCCGCCTTCGACGACTTCACCCTGCAGGGTCGCCTCGGCGAGCTCGCGGGACAGGACGAGGGGAGCTGGCCCAACGTCTTCCGCGCCGCCCGTCTCCTCCCCGCGGTCGAGATGATCCGGGCGCAGCGCACGCGTCGACGCCTGATGCGCGCGATGGAGGAGCGTCTCGCCGAGATCGACGTGCTCGTCACCCCCAATCACCACCGCGACGTGCTCGGGATCACCAACCTCACCGGCCACCCGACCCTCGTGCTGCCGGTGGAGTTCCGGCTCGGTCAGCCGCGCACGCTGAGCCTCGTCGGACGCACCTTCGGCGAGGACGCATTGCTCGCCGTCGCGGTCGCCTTCCAGGCCGGGACCGACCACCACCGGCGCCGGCCGGATCTCGGATGACGCCGGCCGGGGCGCTCGCCGCGCTCGGCCTCGAGGGGGAGGGCGCGGTCTTCGTGCTGCCGGGGCGCGAGCGCGTGTTCGGCGCCGGCCCGGCCCGGGAGCTCGCGCGCGGACTCGAGGGCCTCCCGCACCCCGGTTCGCTCGGTCACGTCGTCCTCGACGCGCCCGGCGAACACGTCACGACCGCGGAGCTCCGCCGCTTCCTGCATCGGGCCGCGCGCCTCCTCGCCCCCGACGGGATCGCGGTCTGGTGCGATCGCGATCCCGAGATCGCGGAGCGCGCGGGCCTCTTCCCCGGCTCCGTCCTCGAGGAGGGCGGTCGCCACCGCTCGCTGCGCCAGCATCTCGAGCTGCTCCGGCTCTTCCCCTTCCGTCCCCTCACGCCGCGTCCGGTCCGCGACGACCGGCCCCGGCTCGTCCTCGCCGGCGCCCGCGAGCGGCCGGCCGCCGCGTTCTCGGGTTCGCGCGAGGAGACCGAGGGGATCGAGCGCGCGGAGGCGCGCTACGGCACGGGATCGCTCTACCGCCGCTTCGACCGCCTCTTCGAGCCCGAGATCCTCGACGATCTGCTCTACGGTCTCGCGCGGCTCCGGCTTCCGGAGGCGCCGCGCGTGCTCGCGCTGGGTTGCAACGACGGCCTCGAGCTCGAGGCGGTGGGCGAGGTCCTCGGCCACGACCGCGCCGAGCTCTGGGGCATCGACCTCGCCCCCTCGGCGATCGAGGCCGCGCGCGCTCGCTTCCCGAGCACGCGGAGCGCTTCCTCGTCCGCGACCTCGCCGAGCTCTCCGGGCTCGACCTGCCGCGCTTCGACGCGATCCTCCTCCTGAACGTCATCCAGTGCACGACGCTCGATCGCGACCGGCTGCTCAAGGACCTGCGCCCCCTCGTCGCGCCGCGCGGCGGCGTGCTCGTGTCGATCCCCGACTGCCACCTCGGTCCGCACGACGTCCTGCGCCGGCCCCGCGACCGCCGCGATCCCCGCGCCGACCGGAGCCTCGTCCACAAGGACGTCCGCTTCCTCGCGCGCTTCTTCCACCGCGCGCGCTTCCGCGAGATCGAGACCTTCGGGAGCTACGACGTCTTCCTTCTCGCGCGAGGGGCGCCGTCCCGCTGACGCGCGCCGGTCAACCGGCGCGCATCGCCGCGACCGCGGCGAGGAGATCCGCCGGCAGGGGGGCGACGAACTCCAGGCGTCTCCCGTCGCGCGGATGGTCGAGCTCGAGCCGCGCCGCGTGGAGCGCGCAGCGCTCGAGCCGCGCCGCGCCGAGCTCGAGGGGAGGCGCCTGACCGTAGCGATCGTCGCCCAGGATCGGATGCCCGAGGGCGGCGAGATGGACGCGGATCTGGTGCTGTCGCCCGGTGTGCGGACACGCCTCGACGAGAGCCGCGCCCCGCGGCAATCCCGCGCGCGGGGCGAAGCGCTCGACCACCGCGTAGTCGGTCCGCGCGGGCTTCGCGTCGGCGTGCTCGGCCGACACGACGAGCGTCTTCCGGACCGCGCGCGGATCGCGCGCGGCGGCGAGGGGGAGATCGATCGCGCCCGCGTCCGGAACGGGGACGCCCTCGACCAGCGCGAGGTAGGTCTTCGCGACGCGTCGTTCCTCGAACTGACGCTGGAGGTGCTCGCGGGCCTCGCGGTGGCGCGCGGCGACGACCACGCCCGAGGTGTCGCGGTCGAGGCGGTGGGCGAGCGTCGGCGTCGGCCCGTCCGCCGTGCCCGCGTAGCGCCACTCGAGCGCGTTGAGGAGGGTGTCGTGGCGGTGCCCCGCCGCGGGATGGACGCGCAGTCCGGCGGGCTTGTCGACGGCGATCAGGTCCTCGTCCTCGTGGAGGACGGCGAGCTCGATCCGGCGTCCCGCCTCGAGATCCTCGCCGGGGAAGACGGGCCGCAGGCGCACCTCCTCGCCCGTCTGCACCTTCGCGTTCGCGGCCCGGGGTCGTCCGTCGACGGTGACGAGGCCCGCGCGCAGGTAGCGCTGGATCTTGCTGCGCGACATCGAGGGGATCATCTCGCGCAGGAAGTGGTCGAGGCGGAGACCGCGCCAGTGCGGATCGACGCGGAAGACCTCGTCCTCGATGCGTCCCGGCTCCCGTGCCACGCGCGGTCAGTCCGACTCGCCGAGGGACTCGAGCCGCGGCGCGAGCTCCTCCCACTCGGCGTAGGCGGCGGCCACGGCGGTGCCCTCGGCCTCGAGCTCCTCGCCGAGCGCGCGGCCGCGCGCGGGGTCGCCGTTGCCCGACCAGTGCTCGGCGATGCGCGTCTCGAGCTCCGCGACGCGGGTCTCGCCGGCCTCGATGGCGGCCTCGAGCTCGTCGACGCGACGGCGCAGGCGTCGCGCCTCGCGCTGCCGCTCCTTCCGGGCCTCGCGGTCCTCGCGCGCGGCGCCGCGCGCGGCCTCCGGCTCGGCCTCGGCGCGATCGCGAGCGGCGGCCTGGCTCTGCAGGCGGAGGAGCCCGCCGCGCCCGCTCTCGCCCTGCCGCCGCGCCTCGCGCGCCGCCCACCAGGCGGAGAAGCCGCCGCGGAAGGCGACGAGGTGCCGGTCGCGCACCTCGACGACGACGTCGACGATCTTCTCGAGGAAGTAGCGGTCGTGCGAGATCACGAAGAGCGTGCCCTCGAACTCGTCGAGCATCGTCTCGAGCTGCTCGGCCGAGGCGATGTCGAGGTGGTTCGTGGGCTCGTCGAGCAGGAGGAAGTTGACCTGGTGGTGCACGAGGCGCGCGAGCTGGAGCCGGCTCTTCTCGCCGCCCGACAGCGAGCCGATCTCGCGGTCGAGGTCGTCGCGGGTGAAGAGGAAGCGGTGGAGGAGCTCGGTGCCGGGCTGGTAGTCGAGCCCGGTGACGCCGAGCAGCCAGCCGATCAGGCTCTGACGAGGATCGAGCGCGTCCTCGTGGAACTGGTTGTAGTCGCCGAGGCGCACGGCCTTGCCCAGGCGGATGCGGGGATTCTCCCAGGAACCCTCCGAGACGATGCTCCGGAAGAGCGTGGACTTGCCGCAGCCGTTCGGACCGACGAGCGCCACGCGCTGTCCAAACTCGATCTCGAGGCTCGAGGGCTCGAAGATCACGCGGTCGCCGTAGGAGAAGGCGTAGTCCTCGAGTCGCAGCGCGAGCTGGCCGTGGCGGCGACCGCCCTTCAGGCGCGCGCGGAAGACCGCCTCCTCGCCCTCCGGCTTCTCGACCTTGTCCATCGCCTCGATGCGCTTGAGGATCGACTTCGCGCGCTTGGCCTGGCCGGGGTCGTCGTAGGCCTGCGCCATGTCCCGGAGGCGGCGGGCCTGGAACTCGAGGCGCTTGATCAGGCGCTGCTGGTTCTTGAACTGCCGCTCCTGCAGCGCCTGCGCCTCGCCGCGGCGCTGCTCGTAGTCCGAGTAGTTGCCGGTCCAGCTCGTCACGCGGCCCGACCGCACCTCCCAGATCTCGTCGATCGCGGCGTCGAGCAGGTGGCGATCGTGGCTCACCATGACGACGGTCATCGGGGTCGAGCGCAGGAAGCGGACGAACCACTCGAGGCCGTCGATGTCGAGGTGGTTCGAGGGCTCGTCGAGGAGCAGGAGGTCGGGCTCGGAGAGCAGCGCGCGCGCGAGCGCGATGACGTTGCGCTCGCCGCCCGAGAAGGAGGAGATGGGCATCTCCCAGCTCGAGGGCGCGAGGCCGAGGCCGGTGAGGACGGTCTCGATGCGACGTTCGACCGTCCAGCCCCCCTTCGACTCGTGCAGCTCCTGCAGTCGCGCGTACTCCTTCAGGAGTCGCTCCTGCTCCTCCGCGGGGTGCGGGCGGCCCAGCTCGGCCTCGAGGTCGCGCAGGCGCGTCTCGAGATGGATCGCGTCGCCGAAGAGGCGGCGCATCTCCTGGATGACCGTCGCGTCGGCGTCGGCCTCGAGCTCCTGGGTCTGGAAGGCGACCACCGCGTCGCGCTGGCGGAAGACGTCGCCGGCGTCGGGCTCGAGCCGGCCCGCGATGAGCCGGAGGAGGGTGGACTTGCCGCCGCCGTTCTTCCCGATGACGCCGATCTTCCGGCCGCGCTCGACCTCGAGCGTGACGTCCCGGAAGAGCGGTTCGCCGCCGTAGCCCTTGTCGACGTGGGAGAGCGAGACGAGCGCCACGATCAGCTCCGGCGGCCGCGCCAGTGGGCGAGGGCCAGGGCGAACCAGCCTGCGATGAGGGCGAGCCCGCCGAGAGGGGTGATCGCCCCGAACCAGCGGGGGGCGCCGAGGGCCATGAGGTAGAGGGTCCCCGAGAAGACCACGGTTCCGCCGAGGAAGAGGGCGGCGGCCGCGCGGGCGGCCGGGCGGCCGGAGGCGGCGAGCCGGCCGGCGTGGAGCAGGGCCAGGGCGTGGATCAGGTGGTAGTGGGCGGCCGTCCGCCACCATTCCACGCCGCCCTCGGGCGGGTGGAAGCGGTCGAGGGCGTGGGCGCCGAAGGCGCCCAGCACCACGCCCAGGGCGCCCAGGGCCGCTCCGGCCGTGCTCCAGTTCTCGCGATCGTCGTCGCCCATCGGGTCCTCGACTCCAGGTCTCGGCGGCGGGGCCCCCGCCCCTTACGCCCGGTCGCCCGGGGCGGCATGATAACCGGCGACTGCGAGAGGGCGAACGAGGCGGGGCGAGGGATCGCTCCCTCGGGGCCGGGCGGCGCGGGATGCGCGGCCGGAGGGCGAGGAGGAAGGGCGAGTGCTGGAGCGAATCCCGGTTCCGATGGGCACGGACCCGATCCCGCGCGCGGTCCGGCGCTTCGTCGCCGACGCCGACGAGCGGATCGAGAACTTCATCCGCGCGCGCCTCGAGCGGCCGATGACCGGCTTCGTCCCCAGCGACTTCATCCAGGTCTACCGCGGGCTCCGCGAGATCGTCCGCCGCGACCTCGCGCCGGGCCGGATGTTCTGCGAATGGGGTTCGGGGTTCGGCGTCGTCGCGGGCCTCGCCGCGATGCTCGACTTCGACGTCGTCGCGATCGAGATCGAGCCCGAGCTCGCCGACGCCTCGGCCGCCCTCCTCGCCGATCACGATCTCAACGTCGAGGTCGCCTGCGGCAGTTTCCTCCCCCGCGGCTCCGAGCACGCCGCCGATCACGTCGACGGCCCCGAGTGGCTCGTCACCTGGGCGCCCGACGCCTACGGCGATCTCGAACTCGACGTCGAGGACTTCGACGTCGTCTTCGCCTACCCCTGGCCCGGCGAGGAGGGCGTGCTCGAGGACATCTTCGAGGCCTACGCCGCCGTCGGCTCCCTCTTCCTGACCTACCGCGGTCTCGAGGAGATCCACGTCCAGCGCAAGGGCGGCGCGCGCCGGCGCTGACCGGTTCGCCGAGATGCTCGTACGGTGCCCGTCACCGGACATGCGCCGCTCGATCACCGCTTCGACGTCGCGGGTCGGTTCGCCGAGATGCACGTACGGTGCCAGTCACCGGATGTGCATCCCCTCGATCACCGTCTCGACGTCGCGGGACGGTTCGGAAGGATGCACATCCGGTGACTGGCACCGTACGTGCATCTTCTCCTTGGCGGAGGCGCCGCACCGGCACCTTCGTTCCTCGACGGGGCGACTCGAATGCCCTCTCCGACGCGAATTCACGAGAAGATCCGGAGAAGTCCGATTCGTCCATCGACGGAACGTCGGTCCGGCGCCCACCTTGCCGCGATACACCCCCCGCGGCGGTGCGCCGGCCGGATCGACCCCCTTAACGTGGCTTGCCGAACTTCATAATCTTGCGGCATTCAGCGGCCGAGTGGCCGAGCACGCGTACC
Organism: Planctomycetota bacterium; assembly: GCA_041402125.1. Taxonomy (GTDB): domain Bacteria; phylum Planctomycetota; family DRQF01; genus JAWKSY01. The sequence continues at coordinate 48,171 of JAWKSY010000011.1, read as the reverse complement.
CTGCGATCGATGGCAATCCGACGGCACCTCGTGGCGTGCCGACACTCCTCTCGAGCGACCCTTCGGTCGACTCGCGCGGGGATCGGAATGCGATCGCACTCTCCGGAGTCCATCCATGCGCCGTATCCCCGCCCTCATCGCCCTCGCGGCGATGCTTCTCCTCCCGGCCCTCGCCTTCGGGCAGGGCGCGCCGATCACCATCGGCGGTCCGCTCGACGACACGACCGGCGGCCCGCTCCTCGCGGGTCAGGTCTATCACGTCACCACCTCCGTCACCGTTCCCGCCGGCATGACGCTCACCGCGCAGCCCGGCGCCATCATCAAGCTCACGACCTCCGCGGGCTTCACCGTGAACGGGACCTTCCTCTGCGGCGGGCCCGGGATGCCGACCTTCATCACCGCCCTCACCGACGACACCGTCGGCGGTGATTCGAACGGCGACGGCGCCGGGACCTCGCCCACGGCCGGAACCTGGGGCAGTCTCTCCTTCAACTCCGGCTCCGGCGCGAGCGCACTCGTGAACACGACGATCCGCTACGGCGGTCGCTTCGGCGCCACGCAGCTGATCCTCTCCTCGGCCCCGGTCACGATCGACGGCTGCACGATCTCGAACTCACAGGCGACCGGGCTCGGCGTCAGCGGCGCCGCGCCGGCCGTGACGAACACGACCTTCGCGAACTGCGGCACGAATGCCGCGACGGCCGCCCACTTCTCGAATCTCGCCGGCTTCAGCGGCAACACGGCCGCGAACTGCGGTCTGAATCACGTCCTCGTCACGGGGGCGCCGATTCCGAACGGGCAGTCGGTGACGGTGTCGGCCGCGTCCCAGATCAACGGCGCGCACGTCATGACCGCATCCTTCACGATCTCGGCGGGCGGCTCGCTCACCCTCGATGCGGGGGTCGCGCTGAAGCTTCCGACTTCCTTCGCGATCGCCTGCCAGGGCGTCCTGACCGCCAACGGTACGGCGGGCTCTCCGGTCGTCTTGACCGCCTTCACCGACGACACCGTCGGCGGCGACAGCAACAACGACGGGGCCGCGACCCTGCCGACGCCCGGTCACTGGTCCGGGATCAACTTCGACGGCCCGGGCGCGGCCGCCAGTGCCCTCACCTGGACGGAGCTCCGTTACGGCGGCCGGTTCGGATCGCCGACCGTCAACCTCCAGAACAACGGAGCCGACATCACGCTCCAGTCCTGCACCTTCCTGGCCGGTCTCGGGACCTCGGCCTTCGACGGATCGGCAGGATCGCAGGCGACGATGGACGGCTGCGACTTCCTCAACAACAGCGGCATCGCGGTCACCAACGTCACCTGGCCGCAGATCCAGTCGCTCACGAACAACACGGCCAGCGGCAATGGCGGAAACTACATCCGCGTCAACAGCGCAACCATCCCCGGAAGCGCCGTGATCGCGCCGGTGAACATGATCGGCGGCGCCTTCGTGCCGGCCGCCGGTCAGACGCTCCCGGCCGGCGAGACGCTGACCTTCGCCTCGGGGTGCGTCGTCAAGTGGCCGTCGGCGGCGCAGCTCATCGTGGACGGAACCCTCGTCGTGAACGCGAGTGCCGGAGCGCCGGTCGTCATGACGAGCATCAACGACGACGCCGTCGGCGGCGACACCGATAACGATGGCGCGATGACTCCGGCCCTGCTCGGCGACTGGACCGGCATCCGGATCAACGCGGGCGGGACCGGCAGCGCCCTCACCGGCCTCCGGATCGCCTACGCCGGGCGGTTCTCCACGCCGGCCCTGAGTCTCTTCGCCGCGAATCCCGTCGTGACGGACTGCACGGTGGATCACTGCCTGGCGGCGGGGATGAGCCTCAACGCGACTTCCTTCCCGACCGTGACGGGCTGCAGCTTCAACGACAACGGCGGCCAGGCCGTCGCCGGGGTGCGGATCACCGCCGTGCCCGGATTCATGAACTGCAGCGCCTCCAGCAACGCCGGAGGCGACTACATCGCGATCGGCGGTCAGTCCTGCGACCAGGATACGACGATCGCGCCCGTCAATCTCATCGGCCCCGCGCTCGTCGCGACGGTCAACGTGACGGTCGACCTCGGGGCCACGCTGACCCTCGCCGCCGGTGTGATCGTCAAGATGCCGATTTCCGGTCAGTTCAACGTGAACGGCGTCCTGGACGGGCTGGGGACGCCGGCGAACCCGGTCGTCCTGACCTCGATCCTCGACGACGCCTTCGGCGGCGACACGAACCTCGACGGGCCGTCGACGGGCAACGTCGGAGACTGGACGAGCGTCGACTTCTTCAACCCGACGGACGAGAGCTCCCTGGATCGCGTGATCGTCCGCTACGCGGGCCGCTTCGGCTCGCCGGCGGTGAACTGCGCGGGGGGGTCGCCCTTCCTGAACACCTGCACGATCGAGAGCAGCCAGGCCGCCGCGATGCAGCTCAGCGCGACGGCCCGTCCGACCGTCGTCGGCTCGCATTTCGCGGGGAACGCGAGCCTGATCTCGGGGCTCTCCTTCCCGGCGCTCCAGGGCTTCCGGGAGAACACCGCGTCCGGGAACACGGCCGGTGATCAGTTCCGGATCGGCATCGTCGGCGTCGGAGAGTTCGCGCAGATCTTCCCCTACAACTATCCGAACGGGGCGCTCATCAACGGCGGCACCGTCATCGGCGCCGGCGGACACCTCATTCTCGAGGCCGGCGTCGTGCTCAAGTTCGAGCAGTCGGCCAGCCTCTCGAACTCGGCCGGCGTCTTCCAGGCGCTCGGCACCGCCTTCGATCCGGTCGTTCTCACGAGTCTCGACGACGATTCGATCGGCGGCGACTCGAATGGCAACGGTCCCTCGGTGGGCTCGGTCGGCTTCTGGACGACGCTCTCCGTCAGTTCGCCGGTGCCGGGCTCGATCCTCGAGCACGTCGAGATCGGGTACGCGGGTCGCTTCGGGAATCCCTCCGTCAACGCGAACACCGCGATCCGGATCCGTCAGGTCCTCGTGCACCACGGGCAGTCCGACGGATTCCTCCTCGCCGCGGCGGACGGCGACGTCTGGAACGCGATCGCCTGGGCGAACGGCGGCGACGGCTTCGACGTCGGGGCGAACGGTCCCGGACTCGTGCACTGCAACGCCGTCGGAAACACGCTCGTCGGCTTCCGCGCCGCCGGCGCCTGGACGGGTTCGCTGGTGAGTTCGATCGCGACGGGGAACGGAACCGACGTCTTCGGGATTACGGTCGGCAACATCTTCGCCTCCGACATCGTCGGCGACCCGTCCGTGGTCGGGACGAACGGCAACATCAGCGCCGATCCGCTCTTCGCGGACGCGGCGAACGGCGACTTCGAGCTGACCGCGACCTCGCCCTGCCTCGGCATGGGTGATCTCGCCCAGGCGAACCTCGTGGTGCTCGACTTCAAGGAGCGCTCGCGCCGCGTCGATCACGATCTGATGAGCGGGGACCTTCCCGACATCGGCGCGCTCGAGCGGGCGACCTTCTCGCTGTCCTTCACGGGCGAGCCCCGCCTCGGCACGACGATGACCTTCCAGGTCGACGGCGCGATCGCGGGCAGCGCGGTCCTGGGCTTCGGCTCCTTCGACGCGTTCGAGTACTGCCCGACGGTCGGCTTCATCACCATCGGCACCGTCCCGAACATCACCGTCTTCGCGATGACCTCGACCGGGGCGCCCGTGGCGGCGGCGATGCCGACGGATCCCGCGCTCGAGGGCATCCGCTTCGGCGTCCAGGCGGTGGCGCTCTCGCTGGCGGATCCGACGACCGGCAACCCGACCGAGCGCTTCCGGGGTCGGCTCTTCAACTGATCCGACGCTCGACTGCGCCTCTTCGCCGCGCGTCCGCTGCCCTCCGGGGCGGCGGGCGCGCGGCGTCGTTTCGGCCTCGCTCGGCCGATGCCGGTACGGTGCCAGATGCTAGTACGGTGCCAGTCACCGGATGTGCATCCCTGCGAACCGACCCTCGACGTCGAGGTGGTGATCGAGGGGATGCACATCCGGTGACTGGCACCGTACTAGCATCTTCCCTCCGGTCGAGGTCCCGGCGCCGAGGCGCGTCCGGTGACGGGCACCGTACGAGCATCTTCGTTCCCGTGACGCTTCGGCCGACCTTCTTGACCCCACCCCCGGAATCGTGAAACCGTGGGGGCCGCCCGGGCGTGTAGGGGGCGGTGACGGGAGAAGACGAGATCGGACCGGAACTCGAGGGAATGGTCCGCCGGCACGGCGGGCAGCTCGCCGCCATCGTCGGGCGGATGCTCGGGGATCCGGGGCGGGCCGACGACGTGTGCCAGGACACCTGGCTCGCGTTGTGGCGGAACCGCGCCCGGCTCGAGCTCGAGGGACGGGATCCCTGGCCCCTGATCCGACGCGTGGGCGTCCGCAAGGCGCTCGACGAGACCCGGCGTCGCCGCCGCGGTCCGGCGGCGCTCGAGGCCCCCGAGGGGATTCCGGCGCCGGTGATCGGGGCGAGCGAGGGTGGCGAGACGGCCGGCCTCCTGTGGGGACTCGCCGATCGCGAGCGGGCCTGCCTCGTCCTCTACTTCTGGGAGGGACTCTCGGTGCGCGAGATCGCCGAGATCCTCGAGTGCCCGGAAGGGAGCGTGAAGACCTGGATGCACCGCGGCCGGCGGCGGCTGCGGGAGCGGATCGAAGGAGGAGGCGACCGATGAGCGTCGAGACCGAGAAGGACTGCCGCGACTTCGCCGCGATGGTCGATGCGGACGACGCGGGTCGCCGGCCGGATCCCGAGTTCCTGCGTCGACACCTCCGCGGTTGCGCGGCCTGCCGGGCGGCGGCGCCGGAGCTGGTCTTCCTCTACGAGCTCCCGGCGGCCGTACCGCCGCGCCCGCGGGTCGCTCCGGGCGCGCGGCCCCGTCGTCGGGCGGGGGTGGCGGCCTTCGGCCTCCTCGCCGCGGCGCTGCTGATCGTCGTCGTCGCGCAGCGAGCCTCCGATCCCTCCGGGGATCCCGCGCCCGAGCTCGCCCCCGAGTCCGTCGCTCCCTCCGCTATCGCGGAGGTCGAGTCCCGCCGCGTCGAGCGACGCGTCCGTCACATCGCGGTCGGCAAGCGTGCCGTCCGTGTCGAGGTCACCGAGGGCCGCTGGCAGGCGCCGCGGCCGAGCGTTCTCCGCATGTCCGACGAGGAGTCCCGATGATGAGATCGATCCCCTTCCTCGCGCTGGCGCTGCTGGCGCTGGCCACCTGCCCCCTCTCCGCCCAGGACGATTCGCCCGAGGGGGCGCGGCGCGACGTGCCCCTGTTGCGCGATCTGCCCGTCCTGGGGGGCGTCTTCCGGAAGGAAGCCCCGCAGGACGAGAAGGCGGTGCCGACGATCGGCGACGTCTTCGATCGCATGAAGACGAAGGACGCGGTCCGCGCGAACGCCGCCCGGCGCCGCTCGCCCTCGGCGATCCGCGCGGAGAAGCGCATCGGAGAGACGCGCGCCTTGACCGTCGGCGCCGACGGGAAGATCGACTACCCCGAGCCGGAGTTCGCCGACGACTGGCTGCGTCGCCGCGTGCTCGCGATCGACGGCGTCGAGGGCGCGGAGCTCATCGATCGCTTGACGGCGGGGCTCGCGGTGCGATGGGCCCAGCCTCCGGGCGTCACGCGGAGTGACGAGATCCGATCGATCACGGCCGAACGCTTCCTCATCATCGACGCTCGCGACCGCGAGGCCCTGGCCCGGGCCGAGGCCGAGATCCGGCGCTTCCGCGAGGCCGAGCGCGCCCAGGTCCTCGTCGAGGTGCGGATGATCGAGGCGAACGAGATCACCGGATTCCCGGACCTCGCCGTCGAGAGCGCCGCCACCGCGGATGCTCGGCTCGGCGAGATCACGGCGATGAAGGGCGTCGAGGTCATCGCCGCGCCGCAGGTCCTCTTCAACGAGGGGCAGCGGGCCTCGATCGAGATCGCCAACAACGTCTCCTACATCCGCGACTACAAGGTCGAGTACGTCCGCGACGGGGCGATCGCGGACCCGATCATCGACGTCGTCAAGGACGGGATCGCGCTCGAGTTCGCGGCCCTGCGTGACCCCGACACCGGTCGGATCCACCTCGGCATGCAGCTCGATCGCTCCTGGCTGACGCAGCCGATCCCCGAGTTCGAGACCACGGTGGACGTCCGCGGACACAAGACCGACGTGACCATCCAGCTTCCCGACGTCCACTACAAGTCCTGGACGTCGAACGAGCTCGTCCTGCCCGGCGAGGGCGGGACGGTCTTCGTCCGGCCGTTCGAGCTGGGCTCGACGCCGAGCGGTCGCGACTTCGTTCTCGCGGCGAAGGTCCGCGTGATGGAGGTCGAGGGCGCCGGCGCCCGGCCGATCACGGCGCCGCTCATCGCGGTCGACACGGACCGGAACCTGGCCTTCCTCCAGAGCGCCCGCGGCTTCGCGGTGGGCGACGAGGTCGTCTTCGCGCGGGGGGACGTCTACCGCGGCTCCGGCACGGTGCGCGAGGTCGTCGGCAAGCTGGTGACGATCGCGATCACGAAGGGCGAGCCCGAGGAGGGCGACGTCGCGCAGAAGCGCTGAACGTCTCGCGAGGTCGAAGCGAAGGGGCCCGGTGCGCGACGCACCGGGCCCCTTCCGCGTTTCCGGGATTGCCGCCTCAGCGGACGAGGCGGCGGGCGAAGGCCGAGATCAGGTCGCCGACGAGGACGATCACCGCGCCCACGCCGATGAGGAAGACGAGCTGATCGTAGCGGCCGCGGATGCGCGAGTCCGCGATGGCGAAGCCGAGGGAGGCGAAGCCGAGCGAGCCCAGCACCGTCGCCTCCCGCACGCAGCTCTCCCAGCGGTAGAAGAAGTAGAGCAGGAGGCGGGGCAGGGCGACCGGCAGGACGCCGAGCGCCGCGATCTGGCGTCGGCGCGCGCCGATCCCCCGCAGGCCGCGCAGCGTCCGCGGCGGGAGGTTCTCGATCGACTCCGAACCCAGGCGGCCGAGGATGCCCGCGTTGTGGATCGCGAGGGCCACCACGCCCGGCCAGGCCGAGCCCGCGATGAAGGACACGAAGAGGAAGGCGATCAGATACTCGGGCAGCGCCCGCATGAGGATCAGGACGAGGCGCGCCCCGAGGAAGAGCGTGCGCCAGGCCGCCCGGCGGATCGGGCTCGGCGGACAGGGCTCCCTCAGCCAGGGTTCGGGCGAGCAGACGGTGCGCGCGGCGAGGATGGCCAGGAGGTAGCCGAAGATGCCGGCGATCGCGATGGCGAGGACCGAGATGCCGAGCGTTCCCGCCGCCGACTCCCAGCCCGTCGCCGTCATGACCTCGCCGGCCCAGCTCCGCCAGATCTCCCAGTCCCAGGCGCGGTCGCGCAGGGGGCGGGGGCGGATCTCCGTGAGGAAGCGCTCGAAGTTCTCGACGCGACGCGGCGAGGTGAAGTCGGCGAACGAGAAGCGATGGACGAGCCAGCTCGCGCCCAGGCCGAGAGCGAGGAGCCCGAGGCTCGCACGCACGAAACGGTCGCGCGGGCGCGCGCGGCGGAGCTCGGCGATCCGGCGGTCGAGGGCGGCGGCCTCCATCAGACCATCCTCCGGCGGATCGCGCCGCTCCAGACGTCGAAGACGAGGATGACCGCGATCAGGACGTAGAGGTAGGTCCAGACCTCGCCGTAGTAGCTCGACAGGAAGGACTGTCGGATGAAGAGGCCGACCGTCGAGTAGCCGAAGAAGCCGAGCACCGCCGAGGAGCGCAGCGCGCACTCGAAGCGGTAGAGCGAATAGGACAGGAGGTCCGGGAGCGAGCGGACGACGAGGCCGAAGAGGAAGGTCTGGGGCCCGCTCGCGCCGGCCGCGGTCAGGGCCTGGGCGGCCCCCCGCGGGGCCTCGTCGACGACCTCCGAGAAGATCTTCGCCAGATAGCCGCCGTAGGGCAGGGCGATCGAGAGGACGGCGGCGAGATCGCTCAGTCCGAAGGAGACGAGGAAGAGCAGCGCCCAGAGCAGCTCGTGGATCGAACGCACGACGACGATGAAGGTCCGGCTCGCGAGCCAGAAGGCGGGACCGACGCCGCGACGGAGGAAGCGGCCGAGCGCCGTCTCGGCGCCGGCGGGGCGTCCCGCCCACCAGGCCGTCGAGGAGGTGAAGCCGAAGACGATGCCGATCAAGAGCGCGAGGCTCATCGCGGCGAAGGCGAAGGCGATGGTGCGGCCGATCGCGCGGAGGGCGCGCATCGGCAGGGAGGCGGTTCCGTCGGGAACCCAGTCCGCCTCGTGGCTCATCGCCGGCGAGAAGGCACGCGAGAAGAAATCGCGGGCGATCTCCAGGCCGCCGGCATCGGGAACGAGGTCGCCGAGGGCGAGGCCGAGGTGGGAGTAAGCGAGCGCGGCGGCGATGCCGATCGAGATCAGCACCGCGCCGCGGGAGCGGATCGGGAAGGGACGCGCGGGGACTCCGGTCTCAGCAGCCATCGCCGAGCATCTCGTGGTCGGCGAGCTCGTAGAGCCGCCGGAAGTCCTCGTCGGAGATCTCGTCCGCGGGCCGGTCGAAGGCGACCGACCCGGCGCGGAGGGCGACGATGCGCGGGAAGAGGGCGCGCGCGAGCTCGAGGTTGTGGAGGCTGACGACGAGGGTCAGGCCGCGCTCCCGCGCGATCTCGCCGAGGAGCTCGACGGTGTCGCGGGCGCGCGTCGGGTCGACGGCCGAGACGGGTTCGTCGGCCAAGATCGCCCCCGGTCGCTGGAAGAGCGCGCGGGCGATCGCCACGCGCTGCTGCTGTCCGCCGGAGAGCCGGTCCGTCCGTTCGAAGATCTTCTCCGCGATCCCGACGCGTTCGAGGATCCCGTAGACCTCGCGCACGGTCTCCTTCGAGGGATGGAAGACCTCGCGCAGCGAGCGGAGGAAGCCCATGCGCCCCGTGCGTCCCGTGACGACGTTCTGCACGACGCGGAGATTCGGGATGAGCCGGAGGTCCTGCGGGACCGCACCGATGCCCGCCCGCATCTTCCGGATCTCGCCGGAGGAGAGCGTGGACAGATCGCGTCCGCTCGCGAAGACCGTGCCCTCGCTCGGGCGCAGCGTCGCGTTCAGGAGGTAGAGAAGGGTGCTCTTGCCGGAGCCGCTCGGGCCGACCAGCGCGACGCGCTCACCGGCGTCGATGCGGAGGTCGCAGGCGGAAAGGGCGACGGTCGCGCCGAAGCGGACCGTCGCCCTCCGGAGCTCGAACGAGGCTCCCGGATCCGGGGACATCAGTCGAGGAAGCCGAGCTTGGCGGCCGTCTCCTCGATCTTCTTGAAGTCCGCGTTGCTCGCCTTGATCAGGCCCGAGCGGCCGATCGCGGCGAGGAGTTCCGGGTCCTTCATGTCGATCAGCGCCTTCTGCAGCTTGTCGACGAAGCCCTTGCCGAACATCTCCTCGAGCATCGGGTGCGCGGTGAAGTTGTAGTCGGCGTAGGTCGGGGACTTCCAGATGACCTTGCAGACCTTCGGGTCGAGCTTCCCGTCCTTCACGAGCTTGTCGTAGGTGGTGTAGCTGACGGCGCCCACCTCCCACTCGCCGGCGGCGACGAGCTCGCAGGTCTTGTCGTGCGAGCCGGAGAAGTTGAGTCCGCCGAAGTAATCCTTCGGATCGACGTCGCCGTTGTTGGCGCGGATGAAGGACTCGGGCATCAGCCGACCCGAGGTCGACTGCGCGGAACCGAAGGTGAACTTCTTGCCCTTGATGGCCGCGGGATAGTCATCGCCCCGCTCGAGGCCGGTGGCCGCGTTCGCGATGAAGTAGGAGAAGTAGTTCGGGTCCTCCTTGCCGTAGGCGATCGCGCGTGCGCCCGGCACCGCCTTCACGGCCTGGACCCCCGTCAGGCCGCCGAACCAGGCCATCTGGATGTTGCCGTTCTTGAACTGCTCGACGGAGTCCGCGTAGGTCGTCGCGTGGACGTACTTCACCTTCACGCCGAGTTGCTTCTCGAGGTAGGCCGCGACCTTGCCGAACTTCTCTTCGAACTTCGTCGCGTCCTTCTCGTCCGGGATGGCGCTGAAACTCAGCACCTTCTCCTCGGGCTCCTCGCTCGAGCATGCCGCGAGCGGCAGCACCGCGAAGAGGGCGAGGAGAAACACGGGCAGCCATTTGGCCATGGTCTTCCACTCCAGGTCAGGGAGAGCCGATCGCGGGGAGCGGGCTCGGCTCGAAGGGGTCCCCGCCCCGGCGCGTCCTCACGCGCCCGTCGGACGGTCCCACATCCTGACTCCTGGGCTCGGGGGGTCAACCTCGACCGGTTTCGGGGCCCGCGAATTCACCGCGGATCGCGGTTCTCGCGCATGCGAGGAGCTCAGCGATGCGATTCGCAGGCCTCGAGCAATCCGTCGGTGCGCCCCTCGAGGTGCGGGAGGGCGCGCCAGAAGGACGCGAAGTCGCGGATCGACTCGCGCATCGCCGCGTCGGGGGCGAGTCGGGCGAGCGTCTCGATCGCGGCGGTGAGGCTGCGCAGGCGATCCCGGAGCCGGACCTGTTCGGGCCAGGGGACCGCGCCCCCGTGAAACCACTCGCGGCCCAGTTCGGGGGCGCGCGTCCGCCAGAAGGCGGACTCGCGGCGGAAGATCGCGTGGAGATCCGGGCGGACCGATTCTCCGCCGACGGTGACGAGCGCCGACTGGAGGTCCGGGGGAACCGCGGCGCCGGCGCGTTCGAGGTCCTCGATCTCGCGGCGGAGGAAGGGCAGCGCCGGGTCTCCGATCGCGGCGAGAGCGTCCAGGGCCGACCCTCGCCACCACTCGCTCGGCGGGTGCAGCATGCCGGCGAGCGCTTCGGCCCGGCGCGCGGGCGCCTCGATCGCGAGGGCGGCGTCGAAGCGGTCGCGCCAGTCGAGCGCCTGGAAGACGTCCCGCCACATCTCCACCTCGTCGGGACCCCAGGGGATCAGCTCGACCGGTCCCGGATTGATGCGCTGGACGAAGGCGAAGGCGCGACCGCCCTCGAACCAGCACGCCGACTCGCGCATCCCGCCGGGCGGATTCGCGGTGGCCCAGCCCTCCTCCGTCCGGACGAGGAAGAGGAGGACCCGGCGTCCCGAGACGACGGTCGGCGGCGGCTCCCGTTCGGGGAGCCAGCCCGGCACGGTGCGGCGGCGCTCGACGGGCGCGAGCGCGGCGAGTTCGGGGATCCGGAGCGTCGCGCCCGGCGCGAGGTCGCCCCTCAGACTCGTCGTGACGGTCATCTCGCCGTCGAATGTCTCGCCCTCGTCCGCGAGGACGACGTGGGTCGCGTTCCAGGCCGCGACGACGACGCTGAACGAGGGCTTGATCTCGCGGGGCCCGGAGGTCGCGAGGACGATCGAGAGGAGGAGCGTGCCGATGCCGGTCATGGTGGTCTCCCGGGTGATGCCGACTCGCGAGTCGCGGCCGACCCCCCCGGGACGCACGAGGCCGCGGCGGGATTCGGGAAATCCCGGCGCGGGTCAGCGCGACTCGAAGGAGGCGGCGATCGACACCGAGATCGCGGCGCCGGCGCTCCGCGAGATGATCACGCGTCGGCCATCCGGCGTCCGGCGGGTCTCCCGCAGCTCGACGCGGAAGTCGGTCGGTCCGCGCAGCGCGTAGCGGAGGGCTTCCGCGAGGCTCGAGGGTGCCGAGTCCCGCCCGGTCCGCGCCGACACCAGCTCGAAGGCGGGCTCGGCCGGTTCCTCCGTCGCGGCGGGCTCCGCGAGTTCGCGCAGGGCCGTTTCGAGGGCGTCGAGGGCACCGAGTTCCTCCACGAGTCGGAAGATCTCGGGCGGCAGGAGCGCCGCACTGGCCCGTGCGTCACGCACCACCTCTCCTCCCGCCGCTCCGGGAGCGGGCGCATCGGGCCGGGGCTCCGAGATCGCGCGCGCGATCGCCCCGTCGGTTCCGGTTCCGGGCGGCGCCGCTTCCGGGGCGACGGGCTCCGGGTGTGGTCGGACGGGCGGTGCGACCTCGACCTCTCGCGGCGTCGGCCGGGATCCGATCTCGTCGCGAGCGACGAGGCCGGCGGCCGGCGCGCGATCGTCCTCCGGCGGTCGCACCGCCGACGCGCCGCCGTGCCGGCGCCCGAGCGCGTAGGCGCACACGACGAGCAGCACCGCCGCGGCGGCGGCCGCGGCCCGCGAGCGGGCCCAGGCGCGTCCCGTCGCCGCGGCGCGCTCCGCCAGGGGGCGCGGCCGCTCCTGAGCGAAGGCGCGCTCGACCAGCGTGCCCTTGATCCGCGCCGCGAGGCGCGAGGGGGCACTTCCCGTCCGGGTCTCCGAGGCGAAACGCGCGCGGGCGAGGTCCGCGAGCGCGCGGTCCCGAGCGTAGACGCGGGCGCAGTCCGGGCAGACGCGGAGGTGTTCGTCGATCAGGGAGGCCGCGTCCGGTCCGAGCTTGCGGTCCCGATGATCCGAGGCGTGCTCGCGCACCTGACGGCAGAAGGGAGTCCTCATCGTGCGTCCTCCTCGTCGAGGAAGGGCGCGAGGCGTTCGCGGAGTCGGCGGCGCGCGCGATTCAGGCGCGAGGAGACGGTCTTCTCGTTGCAGCCGAGGATGGCCGCGATCTGTTCGTAGCTGAGATCCTCCACCTCGCGCAGCAGGAAGGCGGTGCGGAAGACCTCGGGGAGTTCGGCGAGGGCGCGGTCGAAGGCCGCCTCCGCCTCGCGGCGGAGGAGACCCTCGTGCGGTTCCGGCGTCGGAGCCCGGTTGCCGCCCCAGAGGCGGCGCAGCCGCTCGCGGCGGGCGGTTCGGCGCACGCGGTCGAGCGCCTGGTTGCGGGCGACGCGGAAGACCCAGGCCGTCAGGGAGCCCACCTCGGCGAGGCCCTGGGGGTTCTCGAAGACCTTGATGAAGGTGTCGTGGACGATGTCCTCGACGCGATTCGGGTCGGGGACGATCCGCCCCAGGTAGGCCCCCAGTCCCTCCGCGTAGCGGGCGACGAGGTGGTCGAGCGCGGCGAGATCCCCGCTGCGGAGGAGCTCGATCAGTCGCGCCTCCTCGCGCGGCATCGCGCCGGTGCGTCCTCGCTCGTCGACCCGCGGTCTCACTTCTTCTTCTCCTTCTCGCCGCGCAGGATCTCGCGGATCTCCTCGGGGAGAGACTCGTCGAGCTCGCCGCCCTGATCCTTCCCGATCTTCTCCTTCGGCACCCCGCCGGTCGAGGATCCGAAGAAAGATCGGCCCCGGCCCACGAGATCCTCGGTGCGGAACTTCCCGTGCGCGAGCAGCGGATTCCGCGCGCAGAAGCGGTGGTCGCGCGTCTTGCCCATGCGGCGCAGCTCGCGGAAGACGCCGCCGGAATCGTCCTCGGCGTCCTCCTTCGCTTCCTTCTCGTGGCGCACGCGGACGATCTCCTCCGCCGACCCGGCCTTCTGCCCCTCGATCGCGCGTCGCAGCGCCCGGGAGAGGTCGAGCTCCTCGATCAGGTCCTCCGCGCTACGGAAGCCCGCGACGGCGTCGAGGATTCGACCCCACTCGTCGAGGAGCAGGATCTGGACGTTGTGGTCGCCGGCGCCGGTGACGCAGTGGTTCGCGGGATCCTTCGGCCCATGCGCGAAGGACGAGCCGGCCGCCTCCTCGCCGGTGATGTCCTCCCAGACGAGGACGGTTTCGCGCTTCAGTCGCTTCGCCAGGGCGTCGTTCGAGAACGTCACGGTTCTCAGGCAGTGGCCGGCACTTCAGGCCTTCCCCGCGAGTTCGCCGAGGATCCGGACCCAGAGGACGAGCTTCGGGTCCTTCGGGCTCGCGGCGCTGCGACGGCGCGCCTCGATGAGGGCCGGATCGACGGTCGCGTACCAGTCGAGCCCCCAGGCGCGCGTCGGACGCACGGGCTTCTTCGGCGCCTTGGAAGGGGCCTCCTTCGCCGGCGGCTTCGCCTGCTTCTTCTCCTGCGGCCCTTGGGCCGCGAGATCGCCCACCAGGGCGAGGATCAGGAGCGCGATCCCCCCCGCGGTCAGGGCGGTCATCGATCGGTCGGGTCGGGTCATGGGGTCCTCCGGTCGCGGTTTCGCCCGGACGACGCGCCGGGAGGGCGAAACCTCCCGCGGGGCGGAATTCCGCCGGCTTGACCCCCGGGGGGCCGGCCCGAGAATGGGCCGCGCGGGAGGAGGGCGGAGATGATCATCAGGACCTCGACCGAAGGCCGTCCCGGCGTGGTCACCTGGTGGATCGTGTACTGCTTCGTCGGAGCCGCGCTCTCCCTCGGCGTGTTGGCTCTGTATTTCGTCGGCGTCTTCATGGCACCGCGGCCGAGCGACGACCCCCGACCGGTGGAGATCATCATCAGTTCCTCGGTGCAATTCGCGAGCGCCGTCTTCCTCGGGGTCGGGCCCTTCCTGCGTCGCTCTCGGGGAACCTGGACCTTCGGCATCATCCAGTTCGCGATCTCGACCCTCTGCTCCTGCTTCTTCTGCCTTCCCTTCTCGATCCCGCTCTTCATCTACTGGATCCGGCCGGAGTGTCGGGATTGGTTCTCCGGTCGCTCCGAGCGACAGATGATCGAGGTCTTCGAGTGACGGAGCGGGGCGGCCTCATCCTCGCGAGGCGACAGGGGAGGAGACCCGCCGTCGTCTGGTGGTTCGCGGGCTTCTGCCTGCTCCACGTCGTCGGGTTCGTCGTCGTCGGGGTCTGGCTGGCCGCTTCCCTCCTGGGGCTCGACGAGGACGTCGACGAGCTCGACGGTCTCTCCGTCTTCGTCTCGATCGCCTCCCTGGGACTGTCGCTGGTCTGGGCGATCGGTCTCGTCCTGCCGCGCCGTCGCGCCGGTTGGATCGGCGGCATCGTCCTGATCGCGCTCAGTCTCACCTGCGGTGGCCTGGTCACCGCCCTGCCGGCGGTGCCGCTGCTGATCTTCTGGAGCCGCCGGGCGACGCGCGATTGGTTCGTCGGGCGCGACGGGGAAGGGCTCGCCGACGTCTTCGAGTGAAAGGCCGGCGATGAACGGAAGCGGGCGACGACTCCGAGGAGTCGTCGCCCGTTCTCGATCCGCGGGATCTCCGCGCGGTCAGCGGCGTTCGCGCACCTCGAGGTCGCGGATCCGCACCTCGCCTCCGGGGTCGTGCTGCTGGATCGCGACGTGGCCGCTCGCGTGCTTGCGCTCGGTGTCGACGAAGTCGGTCGTCAGCACGTCGTTGACGCGGATCTGGATCCGCGTGCCCCCGTCCACCTCCCGGATGCGGACCTGGTACTTGAACCAGACGCCGGGCGGGACCAGCGTCGCCTTCACGAAGGCGTGGTGGTACAGCGAGCCCGTCTTCACCGGATCGGAGAAGGTGCTGTTGATCTGCGCCTCGTAGCCCTCGGGCCAGCCCTCGCCGTAGGCGGCGCGGACGTAGAGGCCCGAGTTGCCCTTGTCGTTGATCTTGAACCAGCCGCGCACCTCGAAGTCGCGGTAGTCGCCGCGCGGGCTGAAGAGGTGGCTGCGGTTGCCGCGGCCGACGATCACGCCGTCCTCGACCTTCCAGTCGCCCTTCTCCGAGGCCCGCCAACCGTCGAGCGTCTTGCCGTCGAAGATCCGCGTCCAGCCCTCCTCGTCCGGCACGACGTTCTCACGCTGGATGTCGATCGAGCGGTAGGCGACGGGGCCGAGATCGCCGAGGAGGACGAGCGGGCCCTCCGCGACCTCGTCCCGGTAGGGAGCGTCGGCGGACGGTCCGGGCAGACGCACGTTCTCGTAGAGGAGGACGTCGTTCATGAGGAGCCGCTTCAGGCGCGCGTCGGCCACCTTGTTCCCGGCGGCGTCGAAGCGGGGCGCGTCGAAGTAGTAGGACACCCAGTGCCAGTTATCGGCGCCGCGGTTGCCGTTCAGCGCCGGCAGCGGCGCGGTCCAGTCGGCGCCGGGCAGGATCGCGCCCATCGTCGCGCGGGGATCACCTCCGGGCACCGGTGCCTGATCGGCGAGGGTGATGCCGTAGCGACCCTGGAGGAAGAATCGGGCCTTCCCGCCGGCCGGGAGCCGGAACCAGATCGTGCCCGCGCAGTCCCCGAAGTGATAGCGCGTCTCGAGCGGCGCGACGTCGGTCGCTCCCGCGTTCGTCAGGTCGAGGACGAGGCTCGAAGGATCACGGTCGCCGGGGTCCACCTCCTTGAAGACGAACTCCTTCTTGCCCTTGGCCCCGTCCGGCTCGACGTCGCCGAGGCGCCAGCCGCGCGGGTCGACGAAGGAGTCGAGCGCGCGCCCGTTGGCGCACATGATCCGTCCCTCGTTCGAGTTCTCCATCTGGCGGGGCGGCGCGACCTTCTTCGCCACGTTGCCCTCGAAGACGGGGCCCGTCCGGAGCTGGTTGATCGTGTAGGCGAACTCGTCGTGCACGAGGACCGAGCCGTCCGGGGTCTTCACGCCCGGAATGCGGAGCCGGACGACCTTGCCCGCCTGCAGACCGCGCAGCCCCACGATGAGCTGGCGGCCGCCCTCGGAGAGGTCGGTTCCGAAGACCTCGAGTCGCCGGGCGCGCTGCTCCGGCGAGCCGTACCGCCACCAGTAGTTGTAGTCGTACTCGGTGGCCTCGATCGCCTCGGGCGCCGGCAGCGTCGCGGGATCGATCGGCTGCGTGAAGGTGATCTTGAAGCCGGTGTCCGTCAGCGAGATCTTCTGCATCTCGACCGGCGTCCGTCCGGTGGGGCGGAGGCGGCAGACGCCGTCGTTCGGCGCCTGGCCGCCCCAGCCGCGGGCGGTGCGTCCGACGAAGAGGCTGCCGTCGGGCGCGAAGCGCGTCCGCACCGCCGAGCCGACCTTCGAGTGGAACTTGAGGATGGCGCCCTGGTACTCGCCGCGCACCTTCTCGAGGTCGGCGCGCAGGAGGTAGCCGTTCGTGAGCTCGGCCACGAAGAGCTGCTCCTCGAAGGGTCCGAACTTCCCGCCGGTGCGATCGGCCTGGAGGTTGCCGGTGGAGCGCGACCAGGAGTAAGGGATCCAGCAGGCGGCGCGCTTGCGCGGGATGTCGGGCGGGAAGGTGTCGCTCGCGTGGCGGCCGGCGGCGCGGAAGTCCTCGCGCCAGTCGAGGCTCGCGGGGTGGCCGTAGAAGGCGCCGTCCACCACGTGGTGGATCGGGCAGGCGGGCAGCCAGTCCCCCTGGTTGTCGGTGACGAAGATGTCGCCGGCCGAGTTCCGGGCGACGCCGCAGGGGCTGCGGAAGCCCGACGCGACGGGCGTGACCTCGCCCTTCGGCGAGACGCGGAGAACCCAGCCGCGGTAGGGGACGGGCGAGCGTCCGAGCCACCAGGTCGCGCCCCAGAAGGCGACGTTGAGGCTCACGTAGAAGTTGCCCTCGTCGTCGGTCGGGAGGCCGAAGGCGAACTCGTGGTAGTTGCCGCTGACGCCCCAGCCGTCGGTGACGCAGCGGAAGCCGTCGCAACGGCCGTCCCGATCGCGGTCCTCGAGCTCGGTGAGCTCGGCGCGCTGGACGACGTAGATCCGGTCGTCGACCACCCGCAGGCCGAGGCAGTCCTGGAGTCCCTCCGCGAACAGGGACCAGTTCACCTTGGACAGGTCGTTGCCGAGGACGCCGGTCGCGATCCAGACCTGGCCGCGCCGCGTGCTCACGACGAGGCGGCCGTCCGAGAGGAAGTCGAGACCGCCGACCTCGAGGAGCGCGCCCGGGGGATTCGGGATCTCCTCGAGGCGGTAGGAACGCGCCTCCTCGTCCACCGTCGACTGGGCGGCGAGGGGGAGGGCGAGGCCGAGCAGGATCGCCGCGAGGGCGAGGGTGCGGTGGGCGCCGGACATCGTCTCAGCCTCCGATCTGTTCGTCGATGACGTCGAGCACGGCCTTCGTGGCCGACTCGAGCGCGAAGCAGGACACGGTCACGCGCGTCGTCGCGCCGCGCGACGGCGGGAAGACGAGGCGGAGCGATCCGTCCTCGCCGGGAACGGTGCGGATCGCCGCGGTGGCCGCGATCTTCAGGGCGAGGGTCCGTCCCTCGCGGGTGCGCACGATCCAGCCCGCGGGGAGCTCCTCGGCGAGGAAGCGCGCCTTGGGGTCGGCGGCCTCGAGCTCGAGCGCGAGGTCCTTGCCCTCCGCCGTGACCTCGAAGCAGCGACGGAAGCCGCTGCCGAAGCGCGTCGGCACGACCTCGTTCCACTCCTTCACTCCGGTGCCTCCCTCGAGGCGGTAGGAGAGGACCGCGCGGTCCTTCTCGGTCCGGACGCCCTCGTAGTGGCCGGGGAGCGCGGCGCCCGCGGCGGTGATGAAGAGGCGCGGCGGATCGCCGTCCGCGATCGCGTAGACCTCGCGGCCGAGCGGTTCGAGGCGGGCGCCGCCGCGACCGTCCCAGTCGGCGCGGTCGACGAAGCCGCCCTCGCGGACCTTGAGCAGGCGGGGATCGTCGACGCGGTACTCGAAGCTCATGCCGATCGGGTAGCCGATCAGGAGGCCGCGGGGGAATCGCGCGGTCTCGTTGCCGCCGTCGTAGAGCGCGCCGCGCGCGATCAGCGGACGGTCGGTCGGCTCGAGGACGCGCGCCCGCGCGTCGCTCTCGGTCTGCTTGGGCATGAGCGTCAGCAGGTGGTCGATCAGTCGCCACCGTTCGGCGTCGGTCATGACGTCCCGGAAGGCGGGCATCTCCTTCCCGGCGATACCGCGGCCGATCGTCTTGAAGAGCGCGTCGCGGGTGTTGCCGAAGGCGAAGCCTCCCGCCTTGAAGTCGCGCGCGGGCGTCGCGAGCTTCTCGGTGCCCTTGCCGTCGCCCTCGACGCCGTGGCAGCGCGCGCAGTGCAGGGCGTAGAGGTCGGCCCCGCTCGCCGCCGTGGGCGCGGGCTTGCGTTTCGAGGCGTCGATCTTCAGGGGGGGCTGGCCGGCCGTCAGGCGTTCCGCGTCCTCGCAGCCCACGACGCCGAGGGCGGCGAGGGCGAGGACGATCGAGGCGAGTCGGGTCATGGGGATCTCGTCGCAGATGAGGCGGAGGAACCGGGCGACAATCTAACAGGCGGGGAGGATTTCGGGGCGGGGAGTGGAGACGGGGCCGCCGAGGGCCGTGCTTCGCCTCTCATCACGTCCGGATCGGGGCTTCCTCGCGCGGGGAAGATGCACGTACGGTGCCCGTCACCGGATGTGCATCCTCTCGGTCCGAAATGCTAGTACGGTGCCCGTCACCGGATGAGCATTTCCGTTCCACCGCGTCCGCTTGCGGAACGGACTCGTCCGGAATGCTCATCCGGTGACGGGCACCGTACTGAGCATTCATCCGGTGACGGGCCGCCTCCGAACGAAGAGCGGACGAGGTCGCGCCCCCCCTCCGGGGTTTCCGAAGACGATCCGTCCGCGATCAGTCGCAGCCGAGGTTGTTGTCGTCGTCGATCTCGGCCGCGAGGGCGATGATCGTCGCGCGATCCTCGGTGGCGAGGGCCGCGAGGACGTCGGACACGAGGTCGGCGTAGGCGCGCGGGTAGTTGATGTCGGGGTGGAGCGCGTTGAGCGCACCCGCCGTCGCCGCCCGCATCAGGATCTTGGCCGCGCCGAAGAGCTTCGGCCCGCCGCCGCCCTGGAGCGCCTGGTCGAGGGTCCACATCGAGATCCCGAGGTCATCGAGGACGTCCGAGGCGAAGACGTCGCTCACGAGCATCGTCGGGGCGAGGCCGGTCGGGGCCCAGGCCGGGTGGTGGTTCTTCCAGTAGCCGGGCGTGCAGCCCTCGAGCGGACCGCCGTCGTCGGTCGTGATCGTGAACTGGCCGAAAACGAAGTCCTCGCCGATGCCGCCGTCGACGAGCGAGCCCGCGTTGGCCATCAGGTTCATGGTCACGGTCGACGCGCCGTTGTAGCCGGCGACGAGGGCGGAGAAGCCCACCACGGTGAACTCGAGGTCAGGCTGCGCCGCGCTCGGCGAGGCGAAGATCGCGCCGACGTGCATCGGGAGATCCATGTCGAAGGAGAAGCCGGGCGCCGAGGCCGGACCGTTGTAGGTGGCCACGCGGAGCGTCGGGATCGCATCGAGGGCCGAGATGCCCGCGACGACGTCGTAGGTCCCGTTGCCGTCGAAGTCGAAGGAGATCGACGCCGTCTCGGTGAGCGAGAGGTCGGGAG
This sequence comes from Planctomycetota bacterium, assembly GCA_041402125.1. GTDB lineage: Bacteria > Planctomycetota > DRQF01 > JAWKSY01. The sequence goes on along the minus strand of JAWKSY010000011.1, from coordinate 28,253 downwards.
CGTCGGTGCCGCCGTTCAGCAGCAGCGGGAGGCTCGTCGCGCTCGGGTCGCCGTCGCCGTCCGCGTCTCCCATGACGCCGCGCGAGTCGAGGCCCACGAAGAGCGTGTCGGTCGCGAGGTCGTAGGAGACGTGCATGGCGCGCATGTCCCAGCCGGACGTGAACCCGGCGAGGTAGCCGGGAACGCCGACGTCAGAGCCGGCCGAGTCGAGGAGTTCGGTGCCCGCGGCGAAGTCGGCCTGGGCGTCACCGGTGAAGGTCACGGACTGCGCGGGAAGCGCGGTGGTCGCGGCGGCCACGAGGGCGCCGGCGAGGAGGCTGCGAAGCATGGTTGAATTGTCCTGCGCGGGTTGCGGGGTGCCGCGAACGGGCGGTTCGGCGGCGGTTGAACACACGCGGATTGTAGACGGTCGCGGGTGCCGACCCACGGGCATTCATTTCGGCGGGGCCCGGGTTTCCCCGCGGTGACGCAAGTCCGGTCGCGGGGCCGGCTAGCGGAGACCGCCGAGGCCGCATTCTCTCGGTTACGGGAAATCCGGAGATGCACGTACGGTGCCAGTCACCGGATGTGCATCCCTTCGGTTCGAAATGCTAGTACGGTGCCAGTCACCGGATGAGCATTTCCGTTCCACCGGGTCCGCTTGCGGAACGGACTCGCCCGGAAATGCTCATCCGGTGACTGGCACCGTACTAGCCTTCATCCGGCGGCGGTCATCGAACGTACATCCGAAGGGGCCGGGATGATCTACCGCGTGATGCGGTGCACCTCGATCCGCGCGAGGTCGGCGTCCTCGCGCAGGGCGCGGGAGTAGACGAGCACGATCTCGCGTCCGGGGCGGCCGTCGAGGTCCGCCTCGAGGGCCTGGCGCAGCGGCGTCTCCGCCGGCGTGGGCAGCGCGAGGCTCCGATCCGCGGAGCGACCGGCCGTCAGCCGCGCCGCCTGGCGAGCCCCGAGGGAGCCGAGCCAGTCCACCATGCGATCGAGGTCCCAGACGTCGTCGTCGTCCTCGAAGAAGACCTCGCGCATGACGTCGTCGAGCGTCTCCGCCGCGGGCGGCGGATCGTCGGCGCGGGCGAAGAAGACCTCGAGCTTTGCGCCGTCCTCGGCGACGAGTCCCACGTCCTCGCGGCCGTCACCGTCGAAGTCGCCGCGGAGCGTGCGCCGGAACTTCCGCCCGGCCTCCTCGAAGCGCTGGATGATCGCCTCGGGGTTGCGGAGGATCTCGGTGATCGAGGGGAGCTTGAAGGTGAGGTCGCGACGCCAGCTCGGGGACTTCTCGAAGCGCTTGCCGTCGAGGTTCGCGTAACCGGTCGCGGTGAAGTCGATCTCGAAGGAGCCGAGCAGGCCGCCGATGATGCCGGCGATGCTCGGCACCTGGACGCGCACGATCAGGAGGTCGACGTCCTCGTCGTCGTCGAGTCGCGCGAGCCAGATCCCCGTCATCTCGTCCGCCGTCTTCATGATCTCCGTCGGCTTCGTGAACTGGGGGCCCTCCTTCGTGCCGTGGAAGATCCACACCTTGCGGCGGTGGGCGACGAGGTAGTCCGGGATGCCGTCGCCGTCGAGGTCGCGGATGAGGCTCTTCGCGCGCTCGGTGCCGGCCAGGGTGTAGCCGGGCCGGACGGTGGCCTTCTCGGAGGTGTCGCGGAAGCGATCGAGCTCGAGCGTGACGTCGGGCGCGACGGGGATCGCGCCGTCGGCAGTCTGGATGTGGAAGCCGGTGCTCTCGCGGCGGCTGACGACGAGGTCGGGGCGGCCGTCGCCGTTGACGTCCATCATCTCGAGATCGGGCACGACGATCCCCTGGGAGAGGAAGTCGCGGTTCCCCTCGGCCTCGTACTCGGCCGAGATCCGCGTCCGCACCTCGACCTGGGCCGTCCGACGGAAGCCCTCGGCGGTCGCGAGCCAGAGCTCGACGTGACGCGCGTCGGGAATGACGAGGTCGGCCCGTCCGTCGGCGTTGACGTCGCGCACGAAGTCGGCGAAGACCGGGCGCCCGCCGCGGATGTCGAAGCGGGCGCGCCGCGCGAGTCGACGCCCCTCCTCCGCGAGGCCCTTCTCGGACGACCAGGCGTGGGCCCGGGCGCCATCGGGGTCGGCGACGACGAGATGGAGCGGCGAGTCCGGGCCCTCGAGCCGGGCGAGGGCCAGGAGGCTGCGCTCGGGGTGGGGCAGGGCCCAGCCCTCGCGGGCCGCGAGCTTGCCGTCCGCGCCGAGCCGGTGGACGCGGATCTCGCCCGCGCGCCCGACGACGAGCATCTCGCGACGGCCGTCGTCGTCGAGGTCGACGAGCGTGACCGTCGCGACGGGGAAGTCGGGCTCGAGGACCGCGGCGGGAGCGGTCGGCGCCGGCGCCTGGGCGCCGAGCCGCAGCGCGGCGACGAGGGAGATGACGACGAGGGCCGCGGGGCGGATGAGGACCTTCATGATCCGAACCTCACGAGGAGGATCTGGCGGTCCTCGCGCACCGCGAGCCAGGGCGGCTCGCCGGGACCGAGCTCGGGGATCTCGAGGTCGGCGCCCTCGTCGATGCGGAGCTCCCAGAGGGGCTTCGTGATCACCGAGAGGCCGCCCTTCGGATCCCGTCGGGTGAAGAGGGCGCGCAGGCGCGTGGGCTTGTCGCGCACGATGAGCTCGCGCACGCCGTCTCCGGTGAGGTCGGCGAAGAAGCGCATCAGCGTCTCGCGCGAGGCGTCGCGCAGACCCTTGACCTTCAGCTCGATCGGGAGCCGGATCTCCGGCTCCTTCGAGAAGGTCCCGCGGCGGTTGCGGAAGGCGAGGAGTTCGACCTCGACCTCCTCCTTGCCGCCCGTGAGCCCGCCGAGGCCGCCCTCCGGCCGCAGCACGCCGACGACGAGTTCCGGCGCGCCGTCGCCGTCGATGTCGGTGAGGTGCGTCTGTCCCGCGAATCCGCCGAGGACGAGGAGCTGCTGCGGGATGCCTCGCTCGCCGAAGAGCGGTTCGCCCTCGGTCTTCTCGCCCGCGCCCTGCCGGAAGACGAGCACCTGCGTGCGCGGCTCGTCGGCCCGCTGGTCGCCGGCGAGGATGACGGCGTCGCAGCGGCGGTCCCCGTCGAGGTCCGTGAAGTGCGTGCTGTAGGAGACGTCCACGCGCCGCGAGCGATCGGCGACGACGGGCGCGACCATGCGGCGCGCGGGACGGGCGACCCAGCCCGCGGCCTGGGGCCAGACCGAGACGCGGGCCTCGCTCCGCGAGATGAGGTCGAGGCGTCCGTCGCCGTCGAAGTCCGCGAGGGCGGGGGCGGGGATCCGCTCCTCGACGTCGAGGAGCGGTTCGCGGAGGCTGAGCCCGGGCGGACCGCTGCCCGGACTGTTCGACATGCCCTCGGCGCTGCCGCCGTCCAGGCGCAGGTTGAGCTCGATGCGGTTGCCCCGGCGCTGGATGACGCCGCCGCCCTCCGCGCCGTCCGGCGGGTCCGGCGGTACGAGCAGCCGCGCCGGCGGGGCGAAGCCGCCCTCCGCGCGGCCGAGCAGGACGCGGTAGCCGTCCGGCTCCGGCAGGACGAGATCGTCGCGTCCGTCGCCGTTCAGATCGCGGACGAGGCCGCGCAGGCCGACGATCTTGCCCGGCTTCGCGACCTGCCAGAGGAGCTCCGACTCGGCGAGGATCGCGATCCGATCCGCGCCCTTCGCGAGCGGCCGCCACATCGCGATGCGCCGCGCCGAGAGGAGCAACACCTCGCGACCCGGATCCGCGTGGACGTCGGCGAGGGCGACCGCGACGACGTCCGGCGAGACGTCGGCGAGCTCGGCGTCGGGGGTCGGCGAGAAGGCCGCGCCCTCCGCGCGCTGTCGGTGGAGGCGGAGGCCGCGCTTCCACTCGTCCTCCTCCGCGCGCACCGCGAGCAGGACGTCGAGCTTCCCGTCCGCGTCCTGGTCGGCCACGAGGAATCCGCCGCAGCGGAAGCCCTCGGGGGCCTGGATCACGTCGGAGCGCCCGAGCGACTTCGACTGCGCCGCCGCGGACGCGGCGACGAGGACGACGGCCAGCGTCGCGCGCCCGATCACGGTCGCGCCTCCGCCGCGCCCTCGTCCGCCGGAGCGGGGGCGAGCGTGTCGACCTCGGAACTCTCGACCTCCTCGAGGGCGTCGACGTCGCCGCCGCCGAAGGTGATGAACCAGAGGAACTTCCCCCGCCAGGCGGCGGCCGTCTCCTCGTAGCCGAGGAAGCCGAGGAGGAAGGACCAGGAGCTGCGCTCGCCCTTCGACTCCCAGCCGAACAGCGGCGGCACCGAGACCTCCTGCGCCTCGCTCTGCCGGCGGGAGAGCGGCGCGTCCACCGCGAGGTCCTCCTCGCCGCGGCGGACGCGGAGGTCGACGCGGTCGTCCGAGTCGCGCGCGCGGATCACGTCCAGGACCACCTGCGGGTGCTCGACGCGGCGGCCCGCCGCCTCGACGATGACGTCGCCGAAGCGCAGTCCCGCGGCGCGCCAGGGGCTCGCCTTCGACAGGCCGACGACGACGGCGCCGCCGCCGGGACCGAGGCCGGCGCCGCGCGCCTCCACCTCCGTCGCGGTGCGCACCACGATCCCGACCTTCTTCTCCTCGCGGAAGCGCTCGCCGGCCTCGCGATCCGGCGGGGCGAGACGGCGCACGACGCGGACGGTCGTCTCGCGCTCGGCCCCCGCGCGGTCGTAGAGGACGGCGATCTCGTCGCCCTCGCGACTCGCGAGCTCGACCTCGCGCCAGCGGCTCGGGAAGGCGAGCTCGACGGGGCCCGCGTCGCGCGGCCCCCGGGCCTCGAGCAGGAGGTCGCCCTCCGCGAGACCCGCGATCGCGCCCGGCGAGTTCTCGACCACGCGCTCGACGAGGACGCCGTCGGCGCCCTCCGCGAGCTCGTCGAGCGTCTCGGCGCCGGTCTTCACGTAGACGCCGGTGAAGCCGCCCACCGGCAGGGCGAGGCGGGCCTCCTCGTCCTGGGGTTCTTCCATGAGCGCGAGGGGCTCCTCCATGTCGGCGAGCGGCGGCTGCGCCTCGGGGAGGGGGCGGGAGAGGGCGGCGCAGGCCCCGAGGAGGAGCGTGCCCGCGAGGGCGGCGAGGCGGATCGTCGTCACGAGATCGATCTCCGCGAGAAGAACGGGAAGGAGAGCAGGAGCGCCAGGACCGCCCAGGCGAGCGGGGCGCGGAAGAGGGTGTCCTGGAAGACGCGGGCGGCGTCGCTGACGCCCCCGGCGAGATCCTCGTAGCGGCGCACCGGCGAGCTCGTGTCGCCGAAGACCGAGGGGAGGTAGCTCGAGAGCATCCAGCGCGGGTGCAGCGCGGCGCCGTCCGCCGCATCGAGGTCGCGCGCGCGTTCGGCGAGGTCGCCCCGCACGACGGCTTCGAGATACCAGGCGAGCAAGGTCAGGCCGAGGGCGGTCGTGCCCTGGCGGACGATCGCGCCGCAGAGAAAGCCCAGCCCCGCGAAGCCGAGCAGCGGCGCGAGCGAGTGCAGGAAGACGTCCTTCAGCGCCGGTCGGAGGTCGTCGGCGGCGACGGTCTCGAAGAGCTCGCCGTTCGGGAGCACCTCGGCCAGGCCGACGAAGTCGAACCACCAGGCGGAGGCGCCGAGGACGCCCGCCGCGAGGAGGCCGTAGGCGAGGAGGGCCGCGCCGCCGAGGGCCGCGGCCTTGCCGACGAGGATCTCCCAGCGCCGGAAGGGCCGCAGGACGAGATTCCGCAGGGTGCCGCGTCCGAGCTCGCCGGCGATCGACTGGCTGGCGAGCAGGGCCAGGAGCACCGCGAGCAGGGGGAGCGAGGGCGCGAGGCCGTGCGCGACCGCGCCGAAGGCGGTGGCGCGCTCGTGGAAGATCCCCTCCGCCGCGAGCTTCTCGGAGCGCGCGGCCTCCGCGGCCGCGCGCCGGCCGATCGCGACCACGGCGATGAGCGCCGGCGCGAGCAGGAGGGCCCAGCCCGCGACGCCGCCGAAGAGCCGCGAGAGCTCCCAGCGGAACGCGCGCCAGACGCCGAACCCCGGGGTCTTCACCGGAGCCGGTTCGGGGGCGGGGTCCTCGCGGAGTGCCGGCGCGGCGGCGTCGCGCTCGAGGCCGAGGTAGATGGCCTCCAGCGAGGCCCGCTCGGGGGCGAAGGCGCGGAGCGGCACCCCGGCCGCGACGAGTTCGCGGGCGATCTCCTCGAGCGGCTGTCCGTCCGGGTCGAAGCGCAGCTCCTCGCCGCGTCGACCGACCTCGAGCCCCCGGGCGGCGAGGAGCGCGGCCGCGCGGTCGGACTCGGTCGTCACGAGGCGCTGCGCGCGTCCGCCGCGGGCGAGGATCTCCCCGCAGGGGCCTTCGAGGAGGAGGCGCCCCGACTTCATGACCGCGATGCGGTCGCAGACCTCGGCGACCTCGCCGAGGAGGTGGCTCGAGAGGAGGATGCCGTGACCTTCCTCGTGGGCGAGCCGCTCGACGAGGGCCCGCATCTCCGCGAGGCCCTCCGGATCGAGGCCGTTGGCCGGCTCGTCGAGGAGGAGGTACCGCGGCGAGCCGAGCAGGGCCTGCGCGATCCCGAGGCGCTGTCGCATGCCCTGCGAGAAGGCTCCGACGCGCTTTCCGCCGACCTCGGCGAGACCGACGAGCCCCAGGACGCGCTCGATCTCGCGCTTCCGTTCGCCCGCGGCGAGGCCCTGGGCGGCGGCGAGGCGGCGGAGGTTGCGGCCGGCGTCCAGCCCGTCGAAGAAGGAGGGGCGCTCGATGAGGGCGCCCATGCGGGCGTGGGCCTCGCGCGGATGGCGTCGCACCGCGAAGCCGTCCACGAAGGCGGCGCCCGAGCTCGGCTCGACGAGGCCCAGCGCGACGCGCATCGCGGTCGTCTTGCCGGCCCCGTTGTGGCCGATGAAGCCGACGCATTCGCCGGGTCGGACCTCGAGGTCGACGGCGTCGAGGGCGAGCTGGGCGCCGTAGCGCCGGCTCACCGAACGGAGTAGCAGTGACATGACTCTCCCGCCCCGTGTGAGGGGTCCACTCCCGTCGGCACCTTATAGCAGACGGGCCTCGTCCGTGCGCTCGGGCGGTCCCAAGTGCCCCGGGACGACCGGTTTCAGCCCGCTTCCCGCGGCGCGCGACCGCGCGGTCCGTGCGCGCGTGATGCCGGACTGATACGCTCGGGACCGCGCCCCCCGAGAGCCCCGCATGAACGATCCGACGACGCCCGAAGACACCCGCGACGATCCCGGACGGACGATCCGCGCCCGTCCGCCCGAGGCGGGCGAGGCGACGAGCTTCTTCGCCGAGGCGCTCAGCGCCGAGACCGGGCGCGAGGAGACCCTGCCCACCGGCGACGTCGCGGGCGGGACCGTCGTCGCCGCCGGCGAGCGGGGCTACGAGATCCTCGAGGAACTCGGCCGCGGCGGCATGGGCGTGGTCTTCCGCGCGCGGCAGGCCGTCCTCCGCCGCGAGGTGGCGATCAAGCGCCTGCTCGACCGTCGCGGGGCGCCCGGGCCGCGGGCGCAGTTCGTGTCCGAGGCCCTGGTCACCGGCTATCTCGACCACCCGAACATCGTTCCCGTCCACGATCTCGGCGTGAACGCCGCCGGCGAGGCCTTCCTCGCCATGAAGCTCGTCGGCGGGCGGAGCTGGAAGCGGCTCCTCCATCCGCGTTCGTCGCGGGACCGCGACGCGGCCGAGCGCTTCGATCGCCGCCGGCATCTCGAGGTGCTGCTCGCGGTCTGCAACGCGGTGAACTTCGCGCACAGCCGCGGCATCGTGCACTGCGACCTCAAGCCCGAGAACGTGATGGTCGGGGAGTTCGGCGAGGTCTTCGTGATGGACTGGGGCCTCGCGGTCTCCTGCCGTCCGGAGTCCGAGGTCGAGCTGCCCCGCACGCGTCACCACTCGAGCGTCCGCTCCCTCTGCGGCACGCCGGCCTACATGCCGTCCGAGCTGGCCGAGGGCCGCGGCGCCGACATCGGCCCCTGGACCGACGTCCACCTCCTCGCGGCGATCCTCTACGAGATCCTGGAGGGGCGCACGCCGAACCGCGGCCCCGACGTGAAGTCGGTCCTCGACGCGGCCCGCAGCGGCGGCGCTCGCCGGTACGGAGACGGCGCGCCCCGCGAGCTCGTCGAGATCTGTGAGCGCGGGATGGCGCGGGAGCCGGCGGATCGCTTCGCGAGCGTCGCCGGGTTCGCCGCCGCGCTGCGCGACTGCCTCGAGCACGAGGAGAGCCTCGCGATCGCCCGCGACGCGCGGCGGCGCCTCGAGCAACTCGGCGCCGTCGAGGAGGGCGCCCGCGATCCCGCCGCGCGCGGGGCGCTCTACGGCGAGCTCTCGGAGATCCTGGCCGGATTCCGCCAGGCCCGACGGCTCTGGGACCGGAACGATCGCGCCGCCGAGGGGGAGCGCGTCACCCGCCGCGCCTTCGCGCGCGCCGCGGTGGCGGCCGGCGACCACGCCCTCGCGCTCTCGCACCTCGAGGGCGACGAGGAGGAGGAGGGCCTCGCCCTCGCGACCCGCGCGCGCGACGAGCTCGCGGAGCGTCGACGCTCCGAACGGCTGGCGCGCCGCGCCCGTCGCGTCGTCGCCGCCGCCGTGATCGGCGCGCTGGTCGTCCTCACCGTGGGGCTCGTCGTCTCGGTCCGCGAGCGGCGTCGCGCCGACGAGCAGGCCGCGCTCGCGGCGAAGCGCGAGGGCGAGGCGGCCGAGAGCGCCCGCGTCGCGCGGGAGGCCGAGGAGACCGCGCGGCGCAACGAGCGGGAGGCCGCCGCCGCGGCCGAACGATACCGCCTCGCGCTCGAGGACGTGCAGCGTCTCTCGGACTCGCGCCTCCTCGAGGCCCTCATCGAGGAGGAGGAGCTGCTCCATCCGCCCGAGATGGCGATCGCCGACGGGATGAAGCGCTGGCTCGCGAAGGCCGACGAGCTCGTCGAGCGCCTCCCGCTGCACCGCCGCGCGATGAAGGCGGTGCTCGAGCGCGCCCGACCCTACGGCGAGGAGGACTTCCGCTTCGACTACGGGACCGAGTTCCGGCAGATCGAGGGTCTCGAGGAGCAGCTCGTCGAGGTCGAGCGCCTCGCCGAGGAGGGGCCCGACGAGCGGGCCCGCGGGCTGTTCCGCCAGGGCGCGATCGACATCGAGGCGAAGCTCTCCGAGCTGCGAGAGCTCGTGAAGACGCCGCGGACCGCGAAGTTCGAGGAGTTCCGCGACACCTGGCAGTACGCGATCCTGGGCACCCACCTCGCGCGCATGGAAGACTTCCTCGCCGAGGGTGGGCTGCGCGACGAGGTCGCGGCCCGGCTGCGCTACGCCGAGACCGTCCGCGAGCGCACCGTCGACGACTTCGCGTCGGAGTGGCGCGCCGCCGCCGCGCGGGTCGCGGCCGACGAACGCTTCGCCGGCCTCGTCCTCGTCCCGCAGGTCGGGCTCGTGCCGCTCGGGCCCGATCCGCGGTCGGGGCTCGAGGAGTTCCTGCACCTCCTCTCGCACGAGGGCGACATCCCGCGGCGCGGGGAGGACGGCGCGCTGGCGTTCGACGAGCGCTGGGGCATGGTCCTCGTCCTCGTCCCGGGCGGCGACACGATCATGGGGGCCCAGGCGGAGGACCCCGAGGCGCCCCGCTTCGATCCGATGGCGATCGCGAGCCTCGAGAGCCCGCTCGTCTCCGTGCGCCTCGATCCCTATCTCGTGTCGAAGTACGAGATGACCCAGGCGCAGTGGGTGCGGGCGACGGGCCGGAATCCCAGCCAGTACGAGATCGGCCGCGCCCCGGCCGACGTCGAGGTCACCGGTCTGCACCCCGTCGAAGGCATGACCTGGGAGGACGCGGGCGAGACGCTGCGGCGGCTCGGTCTCGCGCTCCCCACCGAGGCGCAGTGGGAATGGATGGCCCGCGCCGGGACCGACGCGCCCTGGTACACCGGCCGCGATCGGGAGACGCTGCGCGGCCATCTCAACATCGCGGACGAGAGCGCGCGCGAGAAGGGCGCTCGCTGGCCCGAGATCGACGACTGGCCCGGATTCCGCGACGGCTACCCCTTCCACGCGCCGGTCGTCGGTCGCGAGCCGAACCCCTGGGGCATCCACGACGTGCTGTCGAACGTCCGGGAGTTCAGCGACGACACCTTCGCGCCCTTCTTCGTCTCGCGTCTCGACGGCCGGGGCGATCTCGCGGTGCCGTTGAGCCCCGCCGTCGTCCTGCGGGGCGGCGGGTTCCACGACACCACCCGCGAGGCCCGCGTCAGCTTCCGCGACACGCTGAGCCCCAAGGACTACGGCGACGATCACGGCGTGCGGGCCGTCCGGGTCCTCGAGACCGGGCCGTGACGTCTCCCCGGACCTTCCGGGAGTTCGCGCTCTCGCTCCTCGAGCGGGGCGATGTCGCGAGCAAGCTCTCCCCGCCGCCGGACGACCTCGTGGACGAGGAACGCGGCGCCCCGCTCCGCCTCGACGCGCCCGTCCGCGATCCGGAGCTCGCCATCGTCGCCGGGCGACGGGCGCCGGTGCCGCCGCTGTCGGGCTGGGCGGATCCCGCCCAACGCGCGCGCATCCTCCACGCCTGGGCGAACCACGAGCTCCAGGCGGCCGAGCTCTTCGCCTGGGGTCTGCTCGCCTTTCCCGACGCCGATCCGCAGTTCCGGCGCGGGCTCCTCCGCATCGCGGCGGAGGAGCAGCGCCACGCCGTCCTCTATATCGAGCGGCTCGAGGCGCTCGGCGCCGCCTTCGGTGACCACCCGGTGAGCGGGCACTTCTGGCGCGATCTCGACGGCCTGCGCACGCCGCTCGACTTCGTCTGCCGCATGGGCCTCGTCCTCGAGAACGCCAACCTCGACTTCGCCCGCGACCAGCTCCGCGTCTCACGCGAGGCGGGTGACGTCGAGACCGCGGAGGCGCTCGAGATCGTCCACGCGGACGAGGTCGGACACGTCGCCTTCGCCTGGACCTGGTTCCGCCGCCTGAAGGATCCCGCGCGCGACGACTGGTCGGTCTTTGTCGAGTCGATCGGCGGCGAGCATCGCGCCGGTCGCGCCCGGGGGCGCGAGTTCGACCGGGCTGCCCGCTTCGCGGCCGGGCTCGACGCGGACTTCGTCGCGCGGCTCGAGGCCGAGCTCCCCACCGCGCCCGGCGGCCGTCCGCGGTGACGCGACTCTGGATCGCGAACCTCGGCGCCGAGCGGGACTGGTGTCTCGAGGCGACGGGACGGCGCGCCCTTCCCCCGGGCCTCGCCTGGCCGGATCCGGCCGAGCTCGCGCCCCGCGCCGCCCTGCTGGCGCTCCTCGCGGCGCCCGGCGACCGGATCGCGGCGCCGGGTCTCGAGGGCGTCCGCCTCGGCGCGCGGCTCCTCGAGACCGGGGTCCGCGTGGCGACCTGGCGCGAGCTCGGCCTCGCGCGCGGCGAGCGGATCGCGCCCTGGGCGCCCACCGCCGCCCTCGCCGCGCGATTCGGCGGCGACCCCGCGGCCGCGGCGCGAGCGCGCGAGCTGAACGACCGCGGCGGACTCGCCCGGGAACTCGTGGACGACGATCGCGTCGTGGTGCGGGATCTCCCCGAGCTGCGCCGCGTGCTCGAGGCCCGGGCCGGCGACCGGCCCTGGGTCGTGAAGGCGCGCTGGTCCGCCGCCGGGCGACTCCGACGGCGGGGGAGCGGCGCCGAACTCGATCCGGACGCGGTCCGCCACCTCGAACGTCTCTTCGGCCTCGCGGGCGCGCTCGTCTTCGAGGTCTGGCGTCCGGCCGCGCGCGAGTGGGGCGCCGCCGGCCGGATGCGCGAGGGCGAGGTCGTCCGGCTCGACCTCCATCGCGCGGAATCCGCGTCCGGCGCGCCCGCCGCGCTGCGCGCGCTCGGCAAGGAGGACGGCGATGCGAGCGACGCGGCGGCCCGGGAGCGCGCGCGCGCGCTCCTTCCCCGTCTCACCGCGGCCCTGCGCAGCGCCGGTCACGACGGCCCCTTCGGGTTCGACCTCCGTCTCGCGATGGAGGACGGGCGCGAGCACTGGACCGTTCCGGCCGACCTCAACGTCCGTCACACTTTCGGTCACGTCCTGCACGCGCTCGACGGCGGCGAGGGACGCGCGCGACTCTGTCTCGCCGCCGGCGCGCGCGAGGAGGAGGGCGAGGTGCTCGCCTCCGATCCCGGACGACCGGAAGCGACGGTGCGCTGGCGACGCGAGGACCGATGCGTCACCGCCGGTCTCCCTGCCGCCCGTCCCTGTTAGACTCGCGGCATGATGCACGACCCCTCCGAACCGAAGTCCGCCGTCGCCGCGCCCCCGGCCCGCGTGGCGGCGATCGACCTCGGCTCGAACAGCTTCCACATGGTGATCGCGCATCTGCGGGCCGGCGTGCCCCAGGTCGTCGACCGCATCCGCGAGCAGGTCCAGCTCGCGGCCGGGCTCGACGCCAAGCGCAGGCTCGATCGGGACGTCCGCGAGCGGGCTCTCGCCGCGCTCGACCTCTTCGCGCAGCGACTCGGGACGCGCAAGGACCTCCTCGCCCGGGCGGTGGGGACGAACACGCTCCGGCTCATCCGCGACGATCGCTCCTTCGTGGCCGAGGCGGAGCGACGACTCGGGCTGCCGATCGAGATCGTGTCCGGCGACGAGGAGGCGCGGCTCGTCTACCTCGGAGTCGCCCACGGCGTCTCGCCCGGGGAGGGCGGACGACTCGTCGTCGACATCGGCGGCGGGAGCACGGAGTGCATCCTCGGCCGGGGTTTCGAGACGATCGACCCGCACAGCGTGCCGATGGGCTGCATCAGCTGGTCGCGCCGCTTCTTCGCCGACGGACGTCTGGATCGGGCGCGCTTCGATCGCGCGGTCCTCGCGGCCGAGCGCGAGCTGCACGAGGTGGCGCGCGCGATCCGATCCAGCGACTGGTCGGAGGCCATCGGCTCCTCGGGCACGATCCGCTCGGTCGAGGACGTCGTGCGGGCGAACGGCGCCTGGGACGACGGCTTCGATCGCGCCGCCCTGGACGCGGTCGTCGCGCGGCTCCTCGAGGCGAAGTCGGTGGACGACATCGCGCTGAAGGGCCTGAAGGACCAGCGCGCGGCGATCTTCGCCGGCGGGCTCGCGATCATCGTCGCGGTCTTCGAGAGCCTGAAGGTCAAGCGGATGAAGGTCTCGCCGACCGCGCTCCGCGAGGGCGTGATCTACGACCTCATCGGCCGCATCGCCGAGCACGACATCCGCGAGCGCACGGTGCGCGACTTCGAGTCCCGCTTCGGGATCGACGGCGTCCAGGCGGCGCGCGTCGAGGCGACCGCGGCCGCGCTGCTCGAGCACGTGGCCGCCCGCTGGGACCTCGAGGATCCCGCCTGCGGCCGGATGCTCCGCTGGGCCGCGCGGCTGCACGAGGTGGGCCTCGCCCTGAGCCACGACCGCTATCACCGCCACGGCGCCTACATCGTGGGCAATGCCCGCATGCCCGGCTTCAGCCGGGACGAGCAGGAACTCCTCGCGGCGCTCCTCCTCAACCAGCGGCGGAACGTGAAGGCGGACACCTTCCGCGACCTCGCGCCCCGCTGGAAGGCCGCGGCGCCGCGGCTGGCGGCGGTCCTCCGCATCGCGATCGTCCTCAATCGCAGCCGCCGCCCGGCCGATCTCTCGGCGCTGCGCGTCGAGGTGACGAAGAAGGGCTTCGTCCTCGTCTTCCGCGAGGCCTGGCTCGACGCCCATCCCCTGACGCGGCTCGATCTCGAGCAGGAGATGGAGGCGATCGACGCGGCGGGGATCCGGCTCGAGGTCGTCGTGGAGTGAGCGGCCTCCGGGCCGGGATCAGGAGTCCCCGGCCCGTCGCTTCCGGTCGCTGTCGCGGCGCTGCTTCTTCGGCGCGGCCTTCGTCGAGCGCGTCGCGTCGACCATCTGGCTGAAGGTCCGCACCGTGATGTGGGCGCGGGTTTCGGCCGGAAGGGCCGCGACCGCCTTGCGCAGCGCCCGGTGCGTCGCCGCGTCGAGCGCCACCACGGTGCGTTGCCGGGCCGGCAACACCACGAACTGCGCCAGCTCCGCGGCCGCGGTCTCGGGGTCGTCGAAGATCATCCAGGCGCGCCGCTTCGCCTCCTTCTTGCCGACCATGAGGTCGGCCGTCGTGAGTCCCGCCTCGACCTCGCGCTGCGCCTCGGCGCTCTCGCTCTTGGGGAGGTCGGCGAGGATGCGCGCCGCGAGCCAGCGCCGCGCGAAGGGCAGGCGCCCCGCGATGCGTTCGGGCTGCCCCTCGACGCGCGCGAAGGTCTCGCCGGTCGGTTCGAGGAGCGCGGTCCGACCCACCGAGCACGGGACCGCGAGGTTGAGGCGGACGAGCTCCTTGCGCACCGCGGCGAGGCGCTTCTCGCGAAGTCCGGCCGCGGCGCAGAGCTCCTTGGCCGTGAGCCAGGGGCGCGAGGCGAACATCCGCAGGAAGCGTCGCGTCTCGGTCTCGAGGCTGTCCGGGACGCCGTGGCCGTCGCGGCCGCGCGCCTCCGAACGCAGGAAGAAGTCGCTCGCCTCCCGCGGCGCGATCCCCGCGAGCGCGTCGCGGCAGAGGGTCTCGAAGGTCCCGAGCATCTCCGGCTCGTGCGGGTCGTCGTTCGGGGCGGGACGGCGTCTCTCGTAGCGTCCGTCGGCGAGGAGGTCCCATGCCTGGCGCCGGTCGCGCATCGAGGCCTCGATGATGCGCACCAGCCGGCGGCGCGCCTCCTGGTCGTTCACCGGCGTCATCGTCTCGACGCGGCCGTCGAGGTTGCGGCGCATCCAGTCGGCCGAACCGATGTACCACTCGCCGTCGACCGGGTCGGCCTCGCCGGCCGCGAAGTGGAAGATGCGGGAGTGCTCGAGGAAGCGGCCGAGGACCGAGATCACGCGGATGTTCTCGGAGAGTCCCGGGACGCCGGGCCGGAGGCAGCAGAAGCCGCGGATGAGGAGCGTGATCGGGACGCCGGCCTGCGAGGCCTCGTAGAGCTTCGTGATGATGCTCCGGTCCTCGAGCTGGTTCATCTTCGCGAGGATGCGGGCGGGACGGCCCCGGCGGACCGCCGCGATCTCGTGGTCGATCAGCGCGAGGAAGCGGTCGCGCATCGTCACCGGCGCGACGAGCAGGCGCTCGTAGTGGTGATGGAGCGAGCGTCCGGTCAGGAAGTTGAAGACGTGCGTCGCGTCCTCGGTGATGTCCGGGTCGCAGGTGAACAGTCCGCAGTCCGTGTAGAGGTTCGCCGTCACCGAGTGGTAGTTGCCGGTGCCGATGTGGACGTAGCTCTGGAGCTGATCGCCCTCGCGGCGCACGACGAGCGCCAGCTTGCAGTGCGTCTTCAGCCCGATCACGCCGTAGGTGACGTGCACGCCGTGTCGCTCCAGGCGGCGGACGAGCTGGAGGTTCCGGTCCTCGTCGAAGCGCGCCCGCAGCTCGACGAGGCAGGCGACCTGCTTGCCCTCCTGCGCCGCGTGGATGAGGCTCTGGATGAAGGGCGAGTCCTCGGTCGTCCGGTAGACCGTCTGCTTGATCGCGAGCACGTTCGGATCGCGCGCCGCGGTGGCGATGAAGTTCTCCACGCTGTGGTGGAAGGACTCGTAGGGGTGATGGACGAAGAGGTCGCGCTCGCGGATCACCGCGAAGAGATCGCGCTCCCGCGTCGCGAGGCGGGGCGGCACGACCGGGCGCCAGGCCGGATACTCGAGCTCCGGGGCCTCGATCTTCAGCAGCGACTTCAGGTCCGAGTAGTCGAGGATTCCGGGGCGTTCGTAGACGTCGCCGGGCTCGAGTTCGAGCTCGTCGCGGAGGAGCTCGACGATCTTCTCGGAGGCGCCGGGGCGGACCTCGAGCCGGACCGGCTCGGCGAAGCGACGACGCTGGACGAAGGCCTCGACGCTCTCGAGGATGTCGCCCGATCCCTCCTCCTCCTCGAGCTCGACGCCCGTCCGCCGCGTGATGCGGAAGCGGGAGAGCTCGGCGACGCGCATCCCGGGGAAGACGAGGCCGAGGTTCGCCTCGATCACGTCGAGCAGCGGGACGAAGCGGAGCCGGCGCCGTCCGAGCCCGGCCGCCACCCGAGGCTTGCGCTCGGTCACGGGGACGAAGGAGGGCAGGCTCGGCGGGATCTTCAGGCGGGCGAAGAGCCGCACCCGGTCCCGGGGCTGGGAGACGAGGACGCCGATGTTCTTGGAGAGGTTCGAGATGAAGGGGAAACGCTGCCCCTGGTCGACGGCGAGCGGCGTCAGGATGGGGTAGACGTTCGCCTGGAACCAGGAGTCGAGCGCGGCGCGGCGCGAGCGCGAGAGGTCGCGGTAGGCGGTGATCTCGATGCCCTGGTCCGCGAGGGCGGGGATGAGCTGGTCCTCCCAGCACTGCGCCTGACGCTCCTGGAGGGCCATGACCCGCCGCCGCGCGTCCGCGCTCTGCTCCCGGACCGTCATCCCGTCGTGCGAGAGGAACTCGACGCCCATCTCGAGGCGTCGCTTCATGCGCGCGACGCGCTTCATGAAGAACTCGTCGAGGTTCGATCCGCTGATGGAGAGGAAGCGGAGCCGTTCGAACAGGGGCGTGGCGGGGTCCTCGGCGAGCGAGACCACGCGCTCGTTGAAGGCGATCCAGGAGGGATCCCGCCCGAAAAAGGGAATCTCGTCCGGCGAATTGGCGCGCATCTTCTTTCGGGCCAAGCTGGGAACCCTCCGGCGCACGCCGCGGATTCCCGGTCCTCGGATCTCGGGGGCGTCCGGCGGACGGCCCGGACCCGAAACCTGCGTTTCGCGCCGCGGTCGCGAAAGTCGTCGCGCGCGAGTTTACGCAATGCTTACGTTGGCGGGCGAGGCGAGTCCCGGCGGGATCGCGAGAAGGAGCGGGAATGGAAGCGCAGCTTGACGACGATCTGCGGCGACGCCTCCGGGACGTCCGGAGCGCGGCGGTGGTGACCGGCGCCGGCATCTCGGCCGAGAGCGGCATCCGCACCTACCGCGGCCGGGGAGGGATCTACGACGATCCCGCGTCGGGCGACGCGACGATCGAGGCCCTCAGCGGGACGACGCTCGTCACCGACCCCGACCGCACCTGGCGCGTCATCGCCGACCTCGCCCGGCAGGCCCGCGACGCGCGGCCGAATCCGGCCCATCTCGCGCTCGCGGAGCTCGAGCGTCGTCTCGACCACTGCGTCGTCCTGACCCAGAACGTCGACGGGCTCCACCGGGAGGCCGGCAGCGAGAATCTCATCGAGATCCACGGGCGCATCACCGACCTCGCCTGCATGGGCTGCGATCGGCGGGAGACGCGCGGAGCGGAGGAACTCGCCGACCTCACCGGGACGCCGCTCTGCGCGGATTGCGGGGGGCTCCTGCGGCCCGGCGTCGTCCTCTTCGGCGAGATGCTGCCGCTCGACGCCGTCGCCGCGATCCACCGCGAGATCTACCAGAAGCCCGCCGACCTGACGCTCGTCGTCGGGACCTCGGCCCTCTTCCCCTACGTGACCGAGCCGGTGCACGTCGCCCGGGCCGAGGGCCGCCTGACGGTCGAGATCGACCCCGCGCCGACCGCCCTCAGCGGCCACGTCGATCACGCCCTGCGCGGGCCGGCCGGCCTCTGGCTGCCCGTTCTCGCCGCCGCCATCGAGGCCGGCCGGTGAGCCGGCCGGAGGAACCGGCCGTCGCGGGGACGACGCGGCTCGTCGGCATCGACCTGGCCCGGGCGATCGCCTTCGCCGGAATGGTCGCCGTCAACTACCGCGTGGTGCTCGATCCGACCCTGTCGCAGGTCGACCCGGGCTGGCTGCGGACGGCCTTCGACGCCCTGACCGGACGGGCGGCCGCGCTCTTCGTTCTCCTGGCCGGCGTCGGCTCGGCGCTCTTCCTCGCGGCCCGCGCGGGGCGGCCGGCCGCCTCCCGGCTCCGCGCCGCCGGGCGGGGCGCCCTCCTCGCGCTGCTCTCCGCCGGCTTCGGGGCGGCGGCGGCGTTCCACGCCTGGTCCGAGACCGTGGCCGGAAAGGGGCACGAGGGAGAGTCGGTGCTCGACCGGTGGCGCGCCTTCGGGGACTCGATCCGCGACGCCGGTCACCTTCCCGTCCTCGTCGCGGCCGGGGTCGGTCTCCTCGCCCTGCCGGGGTGGGCCGCGCTCGCGCCGACCGGCGCGCGACGCGGGCTCGTCTTCCGGGGGATCTTCCTGCTCGGGCTCGGCTACGCGTGGTTCCCCCTCTGGAACCCCGACATCCTGCACTACTACGGCGTCCTGCTCGTCCTCGGCGCGTTGCTCGCCGGTCGACCCGTCTGGCTGCTCCTCGGGCTCGCG
The DNA here is from genome assembly GCA_041402125.1 of Planctomycetota bacterium. Taxonomy (GTDB): domain Bacteria; phylum Planctomycetota; family DRQF01; genus JAWKSY01. The sequence goes on along the minus strand of JAWKSY010000011.1, from coordinate 10,079 downwards.
GGCGCCGCGGTGGCGGGCGCCGCGGTCTGGCAGTACCTCGAGGACTTCCGCGCGGACTGGGCGATGCTCGTCTACGAGTACCCGCGCTTCTGGGAGCCGCGGGGGCAGTGGCGCAACCTCGTCTTCAACGGCTGGCACCCGCTCCTGCCCTGGGCGGCCTTCTTCCTCGTCGGGCTCGCGCTGCCGCGCCTCGATCTCGGGCGGCGGCGCACGGCGCTCCTCCTCGTCCTGGTCGGGGCGGTCCTCGCGGCGGCGGGGGAGGGCGCGGCGCGACTCGCCCGGACCGGTCTCGAACGCTCGGAGTCGGAGCGCCTCGCCGCGAGCTTCCCCGTGCATGCACGGATCTGGCGCCCGGGGTCCGGACCTTCGCGGGCCCGGTCGTGGACGCCGAGGGCCGGCCGCGGCGCGCCTCGGACCGGATCGGGCTCGACATCGACGTCCGCGTCGATCGCGAGCGACACGAGGCGGCGATCGTCGACGCGCGCCGACTGCGCCGCTACCTCGCGGCCACCCGCGAGCGCCACGCCTGGGCCGAGATGGACCTCGGCGTCGTGCCGCGCGAGGACGGCGAGGGCGTCGCGATCGTGCTCGCGGTCGCCGAGGACCCGGCCTCGGAGCTCGCTCCCGGCTCCGAGGAGCGCTTCCGCTCCCTCGCCTCCGGTCTCGCGGCCTGGATGGGTGATCGCGCCGGTCCTCCCTTCGGCGGGGCGGAGGACGCCTCCCTCTTCGGATCGAGTCCGGACTGGCCGGGCGCGCTGGAGCGTCTCGTCCTGCGGCGCCGGGTCCCGACCCGCGACGAGGCGGGGCGCGAGGACCTGCTCGGGCGGGACGAGGCCGTCGTCGACCTCGCGGCGGCGCGGGCGCTCGACCGTCGCGATCTCCGGCTGCTCGACCAGGCCCACGCGACCTCCTGGCCGAACCCCAGTCCGTTCTACGTGCTCGCCGCGCTCGGACTCTCCGGCGTCGTCCTCGGCGGTTGCCTGCTGCTGGCCCGCGCGAGGATCCTCGCCCCCGCGATCGCGCCCCTCGCCGCGGCCGGTCGGACGGCGCTGACGCTCTATCTCGCGCACATCCTGCTGGGGATCTGGCTCCTGCGCGCGATCGGGAAGGGGTCGGGCGAGGATCTGCGCTTCATCGCCTTCGCGGTGGGCACCTGCGTGTGGGTGGCGATCAGCGGCGCGGCCTACTGGTGTCGACTGTTCCGGGTCGGGCCGCTGGAGTGGCTCATGCGTCGCCTCGCGCCCTGAGTCAGTCCGCGCGGGCGTCGAGGTCCCAGTCGTAGTCGAGCCAGCCGAAGCTCCAGGTCTCGTTCCCGTCCATGATGCCGGCGAGCGTCGCGTCGAAGCGCGCGGCGTAGCGGCGGGGGTCGCCCTCGACCTGGCGGAAGTCGCCGTCGAACCACTGGTAGATGCGGCTCAGCGAGACCCGTCGCTTCTCCGGGTCGATGACGAGGCCGCGGGGCAGGGAGTGGAACCGGAGAGCCTGGGCCTGGAGCTGCTCCTCGAGCCGCTCCGCGACGTAGGCCTCGCGGCGGGACGGCGGACCGCCGAGGCTGGCCGTCACCAGCGCGAAGTGGATGCGCGGCTCGACGAAGCGCGCGCGCAGCCAGTCGTTCTCGATCTGATCGAGGCTCAGGGTCTCGCCGGCGACGCGCCAGCGCGCCGCCTGCCAGCGATCGGCCTCCGGGATCTCGCGGATCGAGCTCTCGGGGGAGTGCTCGATGACGAGCCGGGCGGTCGCCGCGTTGTGGAGGTTCAGGAGGAGCGCCAGCTTCCCGTCGCGCGAGAGCGCCGCGAAGGGGGCGGCCGCGACCGCGTCGAGGTAGGCGGCGAGGGCGCGGCGGTCGGCCCGGAGGCCGGGGTAGTCCCAGCGTCCCTCCTCGTCGACGTGGGCCGCGAGCAGGGCCGTCCAGGCCCCGTGATCGAAGGTCGTCGCGCCGTCGCCGCTCCCCGCGTAGCGCTCCTCCATCTCGACCGCGGGCGGTCCGAAGAAGTGGAGGGCGATCTTCTCGTAGTAGAAGAGCGTGATCACCACGCCGACCACGAGGACGGCGACGAGGATCCAGACGGCGAGGTTGATCCGGCGCAGGAGGTCGGGGCGGCGCGTCATCTCGGGTCTCGCGGGGACCGGCGACCGCGTCGGGGTGGCCCCCCGAGGTCGCGATCGTCCGCTCCGAGTCTCGCGCTTCGCGGGCGTCGCTTCAAATCGGGGATGTCTTCGCGGACCCCAGAGTCCGGGAAGTCATCCCCGCGTCGGCCCGAGACCGCGCGAAACGGCGTCGGGCGAGGAGGGCCGACGAGGCATATCAATGGAAAGATACGGCGAGGAGGCACGACGAAGGCCGTCGCCGTTGCAGCCGGTCGAAGCCAGCGGGGATGTCTTCGCGGACTCTCAGTCCTCGAGCGCGGAGCGACGGGTGGCCATGAGGGCGCGCAGGCCTTCGAGTCGCTCTCCGATGTCCTCGGCCACCGGTTCGCCGTCCCGGCGGGCGCGCTCGGCGCGTTCGGCGAGCCGGTTCGCCTCGACGCGCAGCCGGGCGAGGCCCTCGAGCGCGCGATGTCGGCGGCCCTCGGCGGGCTCGAGATCGAGCGGGATATCTCCCGTGTCGATGAGTCGCGTCACCGAGACGCGGGTCGTGTCGCCGATCGCGACCGCGACGCCGACGCCCGGGACGAAACCGAGCCCGAGCCCCAGCGCGCCCAGGTAGGCGTCGCGCTCGGTCGCGATCATCTCCTGCACGCTTCCCGCGAAGTAGGCCGAGGCGACGGGCAGGCCCGCTCCGGTCCAGTCGGCCGCGGCGCGGCGGAGCTCGGTGATGATGGCCTCGGATCCGTCGGGACTGCGGGCCGCGTGCCGGACGGCGTCGACGTAGCGTTCGACGACGGGCGCGAGCGAGGCCTCGAGCGCGAGCATCTCTCCGGCCAGCCGGAGGGCGCGCCGCTCGCCTTCCTCGAGCCGGTGATCGGCGAGCGCGAGGTCGTAGAGGGCGGTGAAGACGCCCCAGCGCAGCTCCTCCGTTCCCTCGGCGAGCTCGGCGAGCAATCCGCGGAAGGAGGGCGGATGCGTCATGTAGGTCCGCACGCGCTCCCGGGAGGCCGGGCCGAGGGGGGCCAGGTCGAGCGAGCGGTGGATGAGCCGGACCTCCTCGGTGCCGAAGGATCCGTCGGCGGCGGCCATCGAGAACAGCAGGCCGTAGAAGGCGGCGAGATGCGCCTCCGGGATCTTCGTGAGGTCGAGGTGTTCGGTCATGGTCCTTCTCGGCGACGTCCCAGTATAGCAGCGAGTGAGCCGAGGGCGGCTCTGGTAACATGACGGGCCCCCTCGTCGAGACCTCCATGAACCAGCGCCTCTTCACTCCGGTCGGACTGACCCTCGCCGTGCTGCCTCTCGCGGGCTACCTGACCTGGACGGGCACCGGTCACCTCGCGTCGGCCCGGCACCTGCCGCTCCTCGCGGTGCCCGGCGCGACGCTGGCGCTGATGGGCTTCCTGCGTCGCCGGAACCTCGTGCGGGGGCTGGCCTTGGTGCTCGCCCTGGCCGGGGCGGTCCTGACGCTCGTCTTCGCGTTCGGCCTGCGGCTCCGACCCTACGAGGGGCCGATGAGGATCGGGGAGCGGCCGCCCGCCTTCGCCGCGCGAGACGCCTCCGGGGCGTCCTTCGACTCGAGCACCGTCGCCGACGGGCAGTCGCGACTGCTCGTCTTCTACCGCGGCTGGTGGTGAACGTTTTGTCGCACCGAGCTCGGTGAGCTCGCGGAACGGGCGGACGACTTCGAGAGCCGCGGGGTCCGGGTCGTCGTGGTTTCCACCGACGGCGCGGAGGACGCGCGGCGCACGGCCCTGGCCTTCCCGCGGCTCGACGTCGTCTCCGACGCCGACGCCTCGCTGGGACGGGCGCTCGGCCTGATCGATCCCTCTCCGCTGAGCCCCGTCGAGCACGCGGTCTACGCCCCGACCCAGGTCATCCTGGACGGCGAGGGGCGCGTGCGCGGGATCTGGCGCGCAGACGACGTGGGACGTCGCCGTCCCGTCGACGAGGCACTCACGGCCCTCGACGGGCTGAAGATCGGATAGAATCGAATCACCCCCGGGGGCGCGTCGAGGATCCCGCGCCCCCCGACCCCGAGAGGACGGGAATGACCGACCCAGCCACGCCATCCCCCGAGCGCCGGACCGTCCGTCCGGCCATCACCCCCGGACTGCGCAAGCTCTACGTCGCCATCCTGATCGGACTCGCCTTCCTCGGTGCGAACTCGGTCTACCTGGGCGCGATCACCTTCCTCGGGTTCCTGCGCGACGCGGTCTACGAGAACCAGTTCTACCTCTACATGTTCCTCGCCCACCTCGTGGTGGGCATCGCCCTGACCTTTCCCTTCGTCTGGTTCGGGGTCGTCCACTACCGAAACACGCGGGGGCGGCGGAACCGGAAGGCGTTGCGCTCGGGCTACCTGCTCTTCGCGCTCTGCCTCGGGGTGATCGTCAGCGGCGTGGTGATGACGATCCGCGTCCTTCCGCTCGATTCCCTCGGCGGCCGGGCGAGCTACTGGGCTCACGTCCTCCTGCCGCTCCTCGCGATCCTCGTCTACGTCGTGCACCGCTCCTACGGGCCGCGCATCAAGTGGAAGTGGGGCGCCGGGTACGCGGCGGGGGTCGTCGTGGTCGTCGGAGCGATGGCCTTCCTGCACACGCAGGATCCGCGCGCCTGGAACATCCGCGGCGGCGGCGAGGCCTACTTCCATCCGTCGGAGGCGCGGACCGCGAATCTCGGCTTCATCCCCGAGCGCGCGTTGATGATGGACAACTACTGCCAGCGCTGTCATCCCGACTTCGTCGAGGACCACCGGCAGTCGGTCCACCACTTCGGTTCCTTCAACAACCCCTTCTACCTGTTCAGCGTGCGCGAGACGCGGAAGGTCCTGCTCGAGCGCGACGGCAACGTCCAGGGCGCGCGATTCTGCGCCGGCTGCCACGACCCGGTGCCCTTCTTCGCCGGCAAGTTCGACGATCCGAACTACGACGACGTCGCCGACCCCACCGTGGACGAGGGCGTGAACTGCACGGTCTGCCACGCCATCACGGACGTGCACTCCACGATCGGCAACGCGAACTACACGATCGAGGAGCCGCTGCACTATCCCTTCGCCTACAGCGACAATCCGCTCCTCTCCTGGGTGAACGAGCAGCTCGTGAAGGCCAAGCCGGCCTTCCACAAGAAGACCTTCCTGAAGCCCCTGCACAAGACGGGCGAGTTCTGCGCGACCTGCCACAAGGTGAGCCTTCCCTACGAGCTCAACCACTACAAGGAGTGGCTGCGGGGCCAGAATCACTGGGACAACTTCTTCCTGTCCGGCGTCTCGGGCGGGACCGCCCGGAGCTGGTACTACCCGCCGAAGGCGGAGCCGAACTGCAACGAGTGCCACATGCCGCGGAAGCCGAGCGACGACTTCGCGGCGCGCGACGGCCAGATCCATGACCACCGGTTCCCGGGAGCCAACACCGCGATCCCCTTCGTGAAGGAGCTGCCGGCGACGGTGAAGTACCAGGCCGACTTCCTCGCCGACGGACAGGTCAGCGTCGACCTCTTCGGCGTGAAGGAGGGCGGGACGATCGAGGGCGAGATCTCGGCGCCGCTGCGTCCCGCGCTGCCCGCGCTCCGGCCCGGCGGGAGCTACCTCGTCGAGGTGGTCATCCGCACGCACAAGCTCGGTCACATGTTCACGCAGGGCACGACGGACAGCAACGAGATCTGGCTCGACGTGACGGCTCGCAGCGGCGAGCGCGTCATCGGGCGCTCGGGCGCCCTCGACGAGGACGGCGCCGTCGATCCCTGGTCCTACTTCCTGAACAACTGGATGCTCGATCGCGAGGGCAACCGGATCGATCGCCGGAACGCGCAGGACATCTTCACCGCGCTCTACAACCACCAGCAGCCGCCCGGCACCGGGCAGGTCGTGCACTACCGGCTCGACGTACCGGCGGACGCGACCGAGCCGGTCGAGATCGAGGTCGTCCTCAACTACCGCAAGTTCGACCGCAAGTACACGGCCTACGTCTACGACCACCTGCGGGCCGAGGGACTGCACGTCGGCCCCGATCCCGTGCTGCCCATCGCGGTCATGTCGCGGGATCGCGTGCGGCTGCCGCTCGAGGGCATGACCGTCGAGGCGACGCCCGCGCCGAAGAAGCCGACCTGGCAGCGCTGGCGGGACTACGGCATCGGGCTCTTCCGCGAGGGCAACGCGGGCTCGGACCGCGGCGAGCTCCGCGGCGCCGAGCGCTCGTTCAAGGAGGTCGTCGCGGCCGGGCAGGCCGTCGGCTGGCTCGACCTCGCCCGCGTCTACGAGAAGGAGGGGCGCCTCGAGGAGGCGCGCGACGCTCTCGGCCGCGCGGTCGAGGAAGGCGTCGACGCGAGCTGGACCGTGAACTGGCTCACCGCCCGCATCGACCAGCAGAACGGCTTCCTGGAGCGCGCGGCGGAGGGATTCGAACGCGTTCTCACGACGGTCGTTCCCGAGCGCGGCTTCGACTTCGGACGGGACTACGTGATCGGGCTCGAGGCCGGCGACAACCTCCTGCAGCTCGCCTTGACGTCGGCGCCGGAGGAGCGCGAGAGCTGGCTCGCGCGGGCCCAGACCCGCTACGAGCGCGTCCTCGAGCTCGATTCCGAGAACGTCTCCGCGCACTACGGTCTGATGCGGATCCATCGCCTCCGGCGCGACGCGCCGGCGGCCGAACGGCACCGCAAGCTGCACGAGAAGTACAAGACGGACGACAACGCCCAGGACCGCGCGGTGCAGATCGCGCGGCGGAACAACCCCGCCGCCGCGCGCGCCGCGAACGCGGTCGTCATCTACGAACTCGACCGGAAGGAGCGTTGACCATGTCCTCGAGACCCGACAAGGGAGACGGCGAGTTCGAGATCGAGAGCCTGCCGACCCCGGAGGAGGAGGCGCGCGCCCGGCGCACCGCGCGCGTCGCGGCCCTCCTGGCCCTCGTGCTGGTCGTCGGCCTGGCCGCGGTGCTGGCGATCGTCTACTGGCCCGAGGAGAAGCAGGAGAAGGAGGTCGTCTACGACACCCAGGCGCCGCAGGCGGCGACGGGCGCGGGCGCCGAGATGCCGGCGCTCCCCTTCCGGGAGGCGGCGGCGGAGCTCGGGATCGACTTCGTGCACACGAACGGCGCCCGCGGCCGCAAGCTCCTGCCCGAGACGATGGGCTCCGGAGTCTGCGCCTTCGACGCCGACGGCGACGGCGACCCGGACCTCCTCTTCGTGAACGGCGCTCCCTGGTCGGATGACGAGGGCGGTGCGCCGGCGCCGACGCAGCGCTTCTACCGCAACGAGGGCGGTCGCTTCGTCGACGCGACGGCGGGCAGCGGGCTCGACGTCGCGATGTACGGCATGGGCGTCACCGCCGGCGACGTCGACGGCGACGGTCGGCCCGATCTCTTCATCACCGCCGTCGGGCAGAATCGCCTCTTCCGCAACGTCGACGGGCGGCGATTCGAGGACTGGACGGAGAAGGCCGGACTCCTCGGCGACGAGCGCTGGTCGAGCAGCTGCGCCTTCCTCGATGGCGACCGCGACGGCGACCTCGACCTCGTGGTCCTGAACTACGTGGTCTGGAGCGCGGCGATCGACATGGAGCAGGGCTTCCAGCTGACCGGCCTCGGGCGCGCCTACGGCCCGCCGAAGAGCTTCGAGGGCGAGGTCGTCCAGTACCTCCGCAACGAGGGCGGGCGCTTCGTCGACGGCACCGAGGAGGCGGGTTTCCGCGTCCTGAACTCGGCGACCGGCGTGCCCGTGGCGAAGTCGCTCGGCATCTGCGTCTGCGACTGGAACCTCGACGGCCTGCCGGACGTGATGGTCGCCAACGACACCGTCCGGAACTTCGCCTTCGAGAACCAGGGGGGCGGCCGCTTCGCGGAGAAGGGCGGCGAGATCGGCGTCGCCTTCGACACCGGCGGGAACGCGCGCGGCGCGATGGGGATCGACGCGGCCTGGTGGGCGAACGACGACCGGCTCGCGGTGGCGATCGGGAACTTCTCCCAGGAGACGACGGCCTTCTACGTCAACGAGGATCCCCAGTTCCCCGTCTTCAACGACATCGCCGCGGGCGTCGGCATCGGCGCGGCCACGCGCGACAGCCTGACCTTCGGCGTCCTCTTCCTCGACTGCGATCTCGACGGCCGGCAGGACCTCCTGGCGGTGAACGGACACGTCGAGCCGGACATCCACTCGGTGCTCGAGAGCCAGCACCACGCGCAGCCGCTCGAGCTCTTCTGGAACTCCGGTCCGGAGGGTCGCTGGCGCTTCGAGGAGGTCCCGGCCGAGAAGGCGGGACCCGATCTCCTGCGCCCCTTCGTCGGACGCGGCGTCGCGACGCTGGATTTCGACGGCGACGGCGATCTCGACATCGTCGCGACCGAGAACGCCGGCCGGGCGCGTCTCTTCGTCAACGAGACGAAGGGCGGCCGCGCGCTCCGGCTCGACCTGCGCGACGCGAAGGGCCGCGTCGCCTGGGGCGCGCGCGTCGAGGTCGCCTCGAGCGCGGGGCGCCAGCAGCGCTTCCTCGGCGCCGGTCACAGCTACCTCAGCCAGTCCGAGCCCGTCCTCACCTTCGGCCTCGGCGCGGCCGAGTCCTCCGGCGAGATCACGATCCACTGGCCCGACGGCAAGACCGAGACGCGCCCCGGCCTCCCCGCCGGCCGCCACGTCCTTGGTGAATAAATGGGGTCAGACCCCATTTATTCAAAAAGGGGCGCATTTTGAATAAATGGGGTCTGACCCAATTTATTCATTCCTGCTCGAGGGTGAGGAGGCGCGTCTCCTTGGCCGGAGCGCGGGGGTGGAACTCGGCGCGGAGGATCGGGCGGGCCTCGCGGTGGAGCGGGGCGTAGCGGATCTCGATCTCGACCGGGTCGTGCGGGGTCTGACAGTGCCAGGTCGCGCGGGGGTTGTCCCCGAAGCCGGGGCCCTCGCGCCACTCCGTCTCGCCGATCGGACGCCAGCGACCGGAGAGGGTCGCGCCCGCCGGGAGCGTCTCGCCCGGGGCCAGCTCGAACCGGGCCCGGAAGAGGGCGGGCGCGACGACGACGAGGTCGCCGAGGTCGTGGACGGAAGCGCCGGACGCGGGCGAGGCGAAGCTCACGCGGGGCGGCGGCGCGGCGACGCCGTAGATCGGCCACTCGCCCTCGCCGCGGTAGGCGAGGGCCGCCACCCGCACCTCGAGCTCGGCCGAGGGCGGGAGTCCCGACAGGCGGAAGCGACCGTCGTCTCCCGAGCGGACGCTCCGGAGCGGGAGAGGACGCATCTCGGCCGCTCCGGCCCGGAAGGCGACGATGTCGATCCCGCGGCGCGGCGCACCGAACTGATCGACGATCCGCCCCTTCGCCGCGACGAGTGACTCCGGCGGGAGGGCCCGGAACACGCCGAGATCGACGTCGCGCCGTCGCCCCGGTTCGAAGCGACGAGCCGGGGGCGGGCAGAGATCCGACCCGCCCTTCCGATCGAGGTCCCAGCCGATCTCGAGGCTCCGGGGCGGGAGTCCTCGGATCGTGAAGCCGCCCTCGCGGTCCGTCAGCGCGGCATGGTGATCCTCGGGTCGGTTCGGACCGTCGGCGAGGCGGATCTCGAGCCGCGCGCTCGCGATCGGGCGATCCGCGGCGTCGACCATGCGGCCGCGCACGGTCACGGCGCCGTTCACGCGCAGTTCCGTCGTCGACGGTCCCTCTCCCGCGGCGAGGACGAAGCGACGCTCGTAGACACCCGGCATCCGCGGGTCCGGGCCGAAGATCCGGGGGACGGGGCGATCCCAGGGGTTCGCTCCGTGAGGCATGAGTTCGAAGGCGGGATGGGCGACGGCCCGATGAGCGCCGGCCGGCAGACGGAAGCGGGCGAGCCCCGCCGCGTCCGTCCGCGCGCGCGCGCGGCCCTCGATCTCGACCTCGACGTCCGTCGCGGGGTCGCCGCCCTGGTCGAGCACGAGGACGGTGTGCTCGATCGCCTCCTCCGGCTCCTCGTCGGCGAGCGGCCCGGGCGGATCGGCGACCGCGGGGTCGGGGTCGGGAGCGGGCGCCGGC
>JAWKSY010000010.1:0-167439 GCA_041402125.1 Planctomycetota bacterium | reverse complement strand
CGACCTTCCAGGGCCTCGGCAGCCCGAGCAACCGCGCCTTCGTCGACGCCGCGGCGCCGGGCGGCGGCGACGGCTCGAGCTGGGCGACCGCCTACTCGACGCTCAGCCAGGCGTTGACCGACGCGGCCTCGCCGACGAGCCCGATCGAGGAGATCTGGGTGCGCGGCGGGACCTACAGCCCGGCCCTCGAGACGGGCGGCGGCGCGGCCGCGACCTTCTCGATCCCCGACGGCGTCCGTCTCTTCGGCGGATTCGCGGGCACCGAGACCGCCCTCGACCAGCGCGTCATCGAGGACAACGAGACGATCCTCAGCGGCGACATCCTCGGCGACGACGGCGCGCTCGACCTGACGAACCAGGGCGACAACGTCTTCCACGTCGTCACCGCCGCGGGCACGGGCAGCACGACGCGACTGGACGGCTTCACGATCCGCGGCGGCAACGCCAAGGCGGCGACCGACCCGCGCGGCGGCGGCCTCTCGATCATCGGCGGCGGCCTCGTCGTCACGCGCTGCCTCTTCCACCTCAACCAGGCGGTGAGCGGCGGCGCGATCGTCGTCGACGGCGGCGCCTTGACCATGCGACTGTCGCGCCTCGTCGAGAACAAGGGTGACGACCTCTCGGGCGGCATCTACCTCGTAAACGGCTCGATGCTCGACATCGAGAGCTGCGAGCTCAACCACAACGAGGTCTTCGATCCCGGCAGCTTCGGCGGCGGCATCGCCAACGTCGGCAGCACCGCGCGCGTGGCCAACGTCACCTTCTACCGCAACTACGCGAACATCGCGGGCGGCGGCGTCTTCAACACCGCCGGCGCGACGATGACGGTCGGCAACTCGATCTTCTGGCACAACTGCGGCATCAGCGACGACGAGCCGGGTCAGATCTTCAACGACGACACCGGCGGCGCCGTCGCCTTCTCGATCGACCGTTCCATCGTCAACAACATCACCGGCGCCCTCGGCGGCGTCGGCAACTCGGGCCTCAACCCGCAGTTCGTGGACGAGCTCGGACCGGATGGCCTCGTGGGCACGCTCGACGAGGATCTCGCGGTCATGTCGGGCTCTCCCGCCATCGACGCCGGCGACGCCGGCTTCCTGCGCCTCGACTTCCAGGATCTGGACTTCGACGACAACCTCGTCGAGCGGACGCCGGTCGACATCCGGGGCAACCCGCGGCGCTTCGACGACGTCCTGACGACCGACGCGATCGCGGGCCAGAACCCCGCCGTCGACATCGGCGCCTACGAGTACGCGCTGCCCGCGCTCCTCGACGCGGCGCTCGGAACCGTCGGCACCTTCGGGGGCGCCCTGCCCGAGACGATCTTCACGATCAACGGTTCGGACGGCGGCGTTGCGCACCGGGTCGACATCGGCGTCAACCAGCCCTTCGGACTGGCGATGGCCCTGCCGACCTCGATGGGCGGCATCGGCTTCGCGCCCTTCGCGCTGTTCATGCGGATCGGCGTCCCGACGCCCGATCAGGCCTTCATCTACCCGCTGAACATCGGATTCGCGACCTTCCAGCCCTCGATCCTCGCTCCCTTCAATTCCGCCCAGAACGTCGTCCTGACGGACAACATCGGCTTCGGCGCCGGTCAGGCCTTCGGCTCGACGCCGGCGCCCTGGTCGATCATGTTCCCCTTCCAGACGATCACCGAGCCGATCGACGTCACGATCCAGGGCATCGTGGTGGACCTCGCCTCGCCCAGCCCGACGCTCCCGATCTCGGTGACCAACGGCATCGTGGCGAGCTTCCGCGAGAACATCGCCGGCAACACGGAGCCGACGGTGACGGTGGACGACACCGTCGTCGCCTGCCCGAGCTTCCCGGTGACGATCACGGCGAACGCCTTCGACCCCGACGTCGGCGACACCCTGAACTTCCAGTGGACGCAGGTCGTGATGCCGGGAGATCCGGAGCCGGTCCTCACCGGCGCGAACACCGCCACCCTGAGCTTCACCGCGCCGGCGATGACGAGCACCCTCGTGTTCGAGCTCATGGTCGACGACGGCTTCGCCTTCGCGCCCACGGCGACGGTGACCGTCCTCGTGGGCGGTGACGGCCCGCCGGTCGCGGTCCCCGGGGCGAACCAGATCGTCGGCCGCGGCGACACCGTGAACTTCGACGGCAGCGGGTCCTGCGATCCCGACGGGGGAGCGCTGACCTACTCCTGGTCGCAGGTCATCCTGGGCAGCGAGCCCGCGGTGGCCCTGTCCGGAGCGTCCACCGCGACGCCGAGTTTCAACGCGCCCGCGCAGTCCGCCACGCTGACCTTCCAGCTCGTGGTCACCGACGACGAGCTGCTGGCGAGCGATCCGGTCACCGTGACGGTCACCGTCTGCACGACCTACCTCGACGACCTCGAGTCCTTCTTCACGACCGACGGGACCACGCCCCAGGCCCAGCCCGTCTGCGGCGTCGGCGCGTCCGCGTGCATCAGCTGCCACAGCAACGCCCTCGCCAACGGCGGCGTGAACTTCCAGGGCGTCGCCCCGGCGACGATCTACACGCCGACCCAGCGCGGGACCTACATCCGGAACTTCCTGGTCAGCCTGGCCTCGCCGACGAACAGCCCGATCCTGCTGGCGCCCCTCACCGGGCCCGGGGCGATGCCGCAGTTCTACTGCGACACGACCGAGTCCCGGTACCAGGACTTCCTCCAGTGGATCCAGGACGGCGCCCCGCTCGACCTCTCGGAGTGCACGGGGAACTGAAGCCGCCCCGGGGCCGTCCCGCCGGCCCCGCGGCGCCCCGACGACGGTCATCCCGTCGTCGCGCGGCGCCCGGGGTCAGTCGGGCGGGGTCGGTGGCCGATGGAGTAGGGGACGCCCGCCGTGATCGCGGACGGGACGGCCGCTTTCCGGCGTCGGTCGTCCTGTGCTATGCTCGCCCCGGGAATCGGGCCTAACTCCGATTCCGGTAGAGGGATATCCGCGATCCCGACCGGCCGGCGCGCCGGCGGATCGAGCGCCTTTGGGAGATGGAACACATGATGCGATCCCTGATCGCCGCCGCGGCCCTGGTCGCGCTCGTCCTGACGGCCGCCTGCAGCTCGACCGGTTCGAACGGTTCGTCGATGAGCGGCGGCTCGTCCGAACGGAACGTCCTCGACATGACCTGGGGCAACCAGAAGGGTTACGCCTCGGCCCAGGGTCGGAGCCGCGACCGCTACGACGACCTCGTCCAGACGATGGAAGGCTACGACCGGCAGTACTACGAGACCCGGATCCGCACGAAGACCGCCTCGGGCGATCCCATCGCGCCCATCGATCAGATCCAGTTCAAGAAGAACCTGACCTCGAACGTTTCCACCGGCGACGTCACCATCACCGGTTCGACGACCGTGAACGATCCGGACGAGCCGACCTTCATCGACCAGAACGGCAATCGCGTGAAGCTCTCGAGCTTCCGCGGCAAGCCGCTGGTGATGGTCTTCACGCGCGGATTCCCGGGCTACCTCTGCCCGATGTGCACGGCCTACACCGCCCAGTTCGTCGTGAACTACGAGCGCTTCCGGAAGGCCGGGGCCGAGGTCGTGATCGTCTTCCCCGGCAGCTCGCGGGAGGTCGACTCCTTCGTGGCGGCCTCGAAGGAGATCGCGGATCTGGGCGAGAACCCGCCCTTCCCGATCCTCCTCGATCCCGACCTCGTCGCGGTGTCGCGCTTCCGCGTGAATGCCGATCTCGCGCGGCCCTCGACCTTCATCTTCGATTCGCAGGGCGTGCGTCGCTGGGGCTACACCGGTCGCGAGCCCGAGGACCGACCGGACATCGAGACCGTCCTCGCCGAAGTGGCGAAGGTGAAGTGATCAGGAGCGGCGGGCGGTGACCAGCGATCCCACTCCTCCGGGCCCGAATCCGGGTGACGACAAGAAGACCGTGCGCGCCCCGGTGCAGCCGATCGAACCCACGCGATTGGGGGAGAGCGCCGCGCCGACGGGGGCGTCGGACGCGCTCGTCGGACAGGAGGATCTCATCCCCGGTTACCGCCTCGTCGCGAAGCTCGGCGAGGGCGGCATGGGCGTCGTCTACCGCGCGGTCCAGCTCAGCCTGAACCGCGAGGTCGCGATCAAGGTCATGAAGGTGCTCGGGAACGACTCCGACACCGGCTTCCAGGCGCGCTTCAAGCGCGAGGCCCTCGCGGCGGCGAAGCTCAACCATCCGAACATCGTCAGCATCTTCGACCACGGCTCCGCGCACGGCACCATCTACATGGTGCTCGAGTTCATCCACGGCAAGGACTGCGGCGAGGTCCTGCACGAGTCGGGTCCCTACGAGGAGAAGTCGGCCTTCGAGCTGATCCGCGACGTCGTCAGCGGGCTCGACCACGCGGCCGACCAGGGCGTCATCCATCGCGACATCAAGCCGGCCAACATCATGGTCGCCTATCCCAGCTCGAACGACGCCAGCCGGCGCCGCCGCGGGGTCGCGAAGCTCACCGACTTCGGCATCGCGGCGCTCCGCCAGAAGGCGCGCGAGCCCGGGATGACCGAGCTCACCCAGCAGGGAACGGTCATCGGGACGCCGGGCTACATGTCGCCCGAGCAGTCCATGGGCAAGGAGGTCGATTTCCGGAGCGACATCTACAGCCTCGGCTGCACGCTCTACTACCTCCTCACCGGCAAGCCGCCCTACTTCGGACAGACCGCGATCGAGGTCTTCCACAACAAGATGACCCAGCAGATCCCCAACCCGCAGGACCTGCGGCAGGGGGTCTCGGCGGGCGCGGTCCACGTCATCTCGAAGATGATGGCGCGGGACTCGGCCGACCGTTACGAGCACTACGACGCCCTTCTCGACGACATCGACGCCGTCCTCGAGGGGAGGTCGCCGGAAGGGGAGGAGGTCCCCTTCGCCTCGCAGAGCATCGCGCCCGCGCTCGGCGACTCCGGCGCGACCGAGGTCGCGACGGCGCTCGCGGCGACGATGGCCACGCCGGCCGCGCGACCCGCGGGGGGCGCGGCCCGCGCGCCCGCCGCGTCCGGCGGACGCGGCAAGTGGCTCGCGATCGCCGGCGTCGTCGGCGTGCTCGCGATCGGCGGCGGCGCGTTCTTCGTCCTGAAGGGCGGTGACAAGGGCGGCGAGCAGGGGGGCGGCGGCGGGACCTCGGAGAGCGGCGACGTCGCCTCCTTCCTGGACGCCCGGGAGGGCGAGTCCGCGGAGACCCTGGTCGCCTCGCTCGAGGCCCATCGCGATCGCTTCGCGGCGCTCCTGGCCGGGATCGACGCGGTGGAGGAGCGGGCCGAGGCCCAGAAGCGCTGGACGCGCATCGCCGACAAGGCGGTCCGCGACACCGATCGCGCCCGCACCGCCGATCTCGAGGCGCTCCGCGACGCGACGGACTGGTCGACCTTCCTCGAGCGCGCCGCGCGCGCCCGAGCCGTCCACGACATCGCCGGCGGCGCGCCGGCCGGCGGATTGCGCCGGATCCTCGACATCGAGAACGACGTCCGGGCGAAGGGCGCCGACGAGCGCCGCGACTGGGCGGCCATCGCCGCCGCCACGACGGACGAGGACAAGCGCGAGCGCCTCAAGGCCTACCTCGCCGCCTACGATTTCAGCCCCAAGCGCTCCGAGGCGACGGGGATGCTCAACCGGCTGCCCGAGTCCGGAGCGCAGCTCGCCGCGGCCGAGAAGCTCGTCGTCGAGCTCGCCGAACTCAGCGACGAGGCCTTTCTCCTCGAGTCGAAGGCGCTCGCGGCCGACGCCGAGGCCGCCTTCGAGACGCTCAAGCCGAGCGAGAACGCCCGCCTGAAGCGCGAGCTGCGCCGGGTGCTCCGCGAGCGCCGCGAGAAGGTCGGCGCCGGACTCGTGTCCGGTCTCACCGCCGTCTGGAAGCGCGGCGACTACGCCGCGCTCGAGGAGCGTCTGACCCAGGTGAAGCAGGACTTCGCGGACCGCCTCGAACTCCGTCCGGACGACGAGATGAAGCGCCTCGAGCGCGTCGTCGACGCGGCGGTGACGAAGGGGCTGGGCGCGAAGGAGCGCGAGATCGTCGCCCAGGTCGCGGCGACCCGCGACGAGGCCGAGATCCCGGGCCTGCTCGCCGGCTTCGAGGAGACCTACTGGTTCTCGCCCGATCTCGATGCGATGAAGGACCGCCTGTCGAAGGCGCGGGTCCTCTATCCGTCGCTCGGCATCACCTGCGAGGGCGGTCCCGCCGACCTCCTCATCGACGGCGTCCCGAAGGGCGCGACGCCCTGGGAGGGCGGACTGAGCCGCGGACCCCACCAGATCGAGCTGCGTCGCAAGGGATTCTTCCCCTATCGCGACACCCTCGACCACCAGGAGGAGTCACGCCTCGAGCTCGCGCTGTTCCCGCGTCCGGCCTCGCCGCTCAAGGTGGGGAGCTCGACCTACAACCTTCCGCTCCTCGGCGCCGAGAAGGCGGGTCTCCGGGGTCTCGAGCCCTGGGGTTCGGCCATCGGCGGCATGATGCGCGAGGTCGTCGAGAACGCGGCCGTCCAGCTCACCTCGGCCGACCAGGAGGACGGTTGGGCCGAGAGCACGCTGCCCCTGAAGAGCTTCCTCCAGCACCGCAACGTCTCGGGCGGCAAGGGCTGGCGGATCACGATGGTCCTCCGACGCATCACCGGCGAGGCCGAGGTGCGACTCAAGGAGGGCACGCGCTCGTTCTTCTTCCGCGCGACCGCCGACGGCTTCTTCGTCGGCAGCCGCGACGGGGCGGTCGAGAAGCTGCACCGTTGCCCCGGCTACGGAAAGATGGCGGCCGGCGTCTCCCAGGTGCTGTCGATCGAGTGGCACGGCGACGTCGTCGTCGTGCGACCGGGGACGACGGCGTCGGAGACCGGTCTGATCGGTTCCGTCGATCCGGGGATCCGCTTCGGGGCCGGCGTCGAGCTCGCCATCGCGGTCAAGAAGGGCGACTGCCACTTCGGCGAGATGCGGATCGAGAAGCTCGAGTTCTGATCCGGGCCCCGGCGGTCGACTCCGCCGGGATCCCGACCGCGACCCTCTTCTCGACGAGCGCGACCCTCGGCGACCCCGCACGTCCGCGCTTCGCGCCGCTCCATGACGCGCCGTCCATCCCGCGGGAGAGCCGCGACGTCGGCGTCGCGCTCCGCCCATGAAGAGGCCCGCGCCGGGCCCCGCGGAGCGGGGTCGGACGCGGGCCGCGCGATCCGGATCAGAAGCTCATTTCGATGAAGTAGTTGAAGCGGAAGGCGTCGCCGCCCTCGCGATCCACGTACTCCGTCTTCCAGAACATTCCGTCGAGTCCCATCCGGAAGCCGTCCCCGAGGTCGAGGCGGGTCGCGACGTAGGCGACCCAGTTCGAGGCGCGCTGCGCGACGTCGAGGTCCGCGAGGTCCGGGTTGTCGATCGAGGCGCCGACGCCGATGCCGAAGGCGTCGGTGACCTGCCAGTAGAGCTCGGCCCAGCCGCCGATGCCCTCGATCTCCTCGCCCGTCGTCTGGTTGATGCTCTGGCCGATGTTGCCGCGGAAGTCGCCGAGGGCGCTGCCCCAGAAGCCCTCGCCCTTCAGGTGGACGCCGTCGAGCAGCGGGATGAAGAAGTCGACGCCGACCATCCAGACCGTGAACTGGTTCTCGCCCGCGAAGTCGAAGTCGGTCTCGAGGCGGCCGTAGAGGCCGGAGACGCCGATCGTCAGGCGCTCGCCCGCGACCCAGGAGTCGATGCTCGCGGAAAGCGAGCCCTGGACGTGGGGGAGACCGGAGTCGAATCCGTCGACCTCGGTGGAGAGGAAGGCGCCGAAGCCGTCGTCCTCGTCGTTCGAGCCGCCCTCGAGGACGGTGCCGGTGGCGCCGACGGCGAGACGCGCCTCGAAGCCGAATCCGGTGCGACCGCCGTGCTGGTAGGCGACCTGGAGGAGGGGGCGACGGTCGCCGAGGTTGCCCGTGTCCCAGAGGTGACGGAAGTCGTCGACGAGCGGGTCGTAGGGCGAGATGACGTCCCAGTCCTGGCCGAAGCGGAAGCTGAGGTCGCCGTAGTCGATGTCGAAGTAGGCGACCAGCAGGCGGACGCCCGCGACGGACTCGCTCTCCTTGCCGAAGCCGGCGAAGTCAAACTCGATCTTCGCGCGGGCGCGGCCGCCGGCCACCTCGCCGAGGTCCCAGCGGGTGCCCAGCGTCGTCAGGCGCGCGCTCAGGGTGAAGCTGTCGTCGTCGTCCTCGGCGTTGATGCCGTCCTCCGGGCGGACCCACTGCGCGTCGATCGAGCGGTTGAAGCGCGCGGAGTTGAAGAAGGCGTCGAGGCGCACCCGTCCGTAGAACTGGAGCTGGCCGCCGCCGCGGGTGAGGCCGTAGCGGGGGATGCCGCCGTAGCCGCGCCCGTCGCCGTCGGGCGCCGGGGCGACGTTGCCGCCCTCGACCATCTTGCCGACCTCGCGGATCATCGTCTGGAGTCGGTCGTCCTCGAAGCGCTCGCGCTCGGCGATCTGCGCCTCGAGCGTCCGGTTGCGCTCCTCGGTGGCGTTGAGCCGGCGGATCACCTCGTTCTGCGAGTCGGTGAGCTTCTTGTTCTGCTCCATGAGCAGGCGGTTCTGTTCCTCGATCGCCTTCATGCGACTCTCGAGGTCCTGCGCGAGCAGCGCGGGCGCGAAGGCGGCCGCGAGGATCGCGGCGGCGACGATGATCACCTTGGTCGACACGGGGAATCCCTCCTCTCCGGTCGAAGCGAAACGACTCCGGGACGTTACGATGGCGGGGTCCCGCTGTCAACGCGTCGATGCGGGCTATCTCGAATCGTCAACGGGGCTTAGCGCCGGCGGCCCCGCGTCGCCGAGGGGGATCCGACGAGGATCACGCGCAGGTCCATGACGTTGGTCCCCGTCGGGCCCGTGCGGAGGAGGGCTCCGGCGCGGTCGAGGAGCGGATGGACGTCGTGACGGCCCAGCGAGACCTGCGGCTCTCCGGTCTCGGACCGCAGGCGACGGAAACGCGGCGCGTCGAGGAGGGCTCCCGCCGCGTCGGTCGGGCCGTCCTCCCCGTCGCTGCCGGCGGCGAGGACGCTGACGGACGGCCGGTCGGCGCCGGGGAGCCCCGCGAAGAAGCGCAGGGCGAACTCCTGGTTGCGGCCGCCGCGGCCCGGTTTCGGGCCGAGCGTCACCGTCGTCTCGCCTCCGCTCAGGAGGCAGAGCGGGGCGGGGGCCGGGCGGTCCGCGGCGAGGACGCTCCGCACGACGCCCCCGAGGATCCCGGCCAGGGCGGCGGTGTCGCCCTCCAGGCGCGCGCCGAGATCGAGGGTCGGCCAGCCCCGGCGGCGGGCCTCCGCGTCCATCGCGGCGAGGGCGAGGTCGGCCGAGCCCATGAGCGTGTGGTGCACGCGGGCGGGCAGGCGGCGCGGCCCCTCCGGGCGCTCGCCGGCCGCGCCGCGTTCGAGGTGTCGACGCACGCGGGCCGGGAGGCGCGTCCGGCCGAGCCGGGCGTCGACGACGGCGAGAGCCTCCGCGAAGGTCCCCTCGTCGGCCACGGTCGGCCCCGAGGCGATGTCCGGAAGGGGGTCGCCGACGACGTCCGAGAGGATCAGCGTCTCGAGGGCGCGCCCCCGAAAACCGGCCGCGAGCCGACCGCCCTTGATGGCGGAGAGGTGCTTCCGCACGAGGTTCAGCTCGCCGATGGGGGCGCCGGCGGCCGCGAGGCGGCGCGTCGTCTCGACCTTGTCGGCGAGGGTCAGGCCCTCGGCCGGGAGGGGCAGGAGAGCGGAGCCGCCCCCCGAGACGAGGACGATCACCAGATCGCGCGGCCCGGCGGCGCGCGCGGCGGCGCGGATGCGCCGCGCGCCGACGTCGCCGTCCTCCGTCGGCAGGTTCTCGTGCGTCCGCCGGGCGAGGACGAACTCGAGTCCCGGCGGGGCCTCGCCCGCGTCCGGACCGACGTTCAGGATCCCCTCGACGCGCAGACCGGCCGCGATCACGGGGGCGAGGCGCGCGACGAGGGCGCGGGCCGAATCGCCCGCCGCCTTGCCGGCGCCGAGGACGAGGACGCGGTCGAGCTCGCGGCGGAGATAGCGACGACCTCCGATGCGCACGGCGACGGACGACGCGGCGACCGTCGCCGCGATCCCCGCCTCCGGCCGCACCGCCTCGACGCCCGCGCGCCAGATGGCGAGGGCGTCCCGTCTCCTGCGTCCCACCGTCATGGGTCGCATGATAGAGTCGTCCCCGCGCGAGTGAATCGGCGGAGGTCCGATTTCTTCGCCCGACCCGCGTTTGCCGCAAGGAGGAGAGGGGTGTCCCGAGCACGAGTATTCGTCAGTCGTCGGATCCCGGAGTCGGGGCTCGCGCGGATGCGCGACCTCGCCGAGCTCGACGTCTGGCCGGAGCGGATGCCGCCGCCGCCCGAGGTCCTCGTCGAGCGTTGCCGCGAGGCCGACGGCCTCGTCAGCCTCCTCACCGATCGCGTCGACGAGTCCCTCTTCGCGGCCTGTCCGCGACTCCGCGTCGTGAGCCAGTACGCCGTGGGCTTCAACAACATCGACGTCGCCGCCGCCACGCGGCGCGGCATCGCGGTCGGCAACACCCCGGACGTCCTCACCGACTCGACGGCGGACATGGCCTTCTGCCTGATGATGGCGGCCGGACGCCGGCTGCTCGAGGCGGCGCGGAGCGTGCCCGCCGGCGACTGGAAGACCTGGGAGCCGACCGGCTACATCGGCACGGACTTCATCGGGAAGACCGTCGGCGTGGTCGGGATCGGACGCATCGGCGAGGCCTTCGCGCGCCGGTGCCGCGGCGCCTTCGGCATGCGCGTGCTCTACACCGGCCGCCGGGATCGTCCGACCCTCGACCGCGAGCTCGACGCGCGGCGGGTCGAGCTCCCGAGCTCCTCGAGCGGAGCGATTTCGTCAGCGTGCACGTCGCCCTGACGCCGGAGACCCGCGATCTGTTCGACCGCGCCGCCTTCGCCCGGATGCGGCCGACCGCGGTCTTCGTCAACACCGCGCGCGGCGAGGTCGTCGATCAGGACGCCCTCGTCGAGGCGCTCCGCGCGGGCACGATCTTCGCCGCGGGGCTCGACGTGACGACCCCCGAGCCGCTCGCGGCGGACCACCCGCTCCTCGGGCTCCCGAACTGCATCGTGGCCCCGCACATCGCGAGCGCCACCGTGGACAGCCGCGACGGCATGGCCGAGATCGCGGCCGACAACCTCGCCGCGGGTCTCGCGGGTCGCCCCCTGCGGTGTCCGGTGAACCCCGAGGTCACGCCGCGCGGCCCGGACAGCGGGGCGGACGGCTGAGCCCCCTCGACGTCGCGATCGTCGCGCTCTACCTCCTGATCGCCCTCGCGGTCGGGCTGGTCTTCGCGCGGCGCGCCGGTCGCGACACCGACGAGTATTTCCTCTCCGGACGGCGTCTGCCCTGGTGGCTCGCCGGCACCTCGATGGTCGCGACGACCTTCGCGGCCGACACGCCGCTCGTCGTCTCGGGCTGGGTGCGCGAGCACGGCATCTGGAAGAACTGGCTCTGGTGGTGCCTCGCGGGCGGCGGGGTGGCGAGCGTCTTCCTCTTCGCGCGATTCTGGCGTCGCGGAGGCGTCATGACGACGGCCGAGCTCGCCGAGCTCCGCTACGGCGGGAGGGCGGCCGGCTGGCTGCGCGGCCTGCTCGGGCTCCATCACTCCGTCTTCACGAACACGATCACGATCTGCTGGGTCCTCGTCGCGGCGAAGAAGATCCTCGCCGTGCTCTTCGGCGTCGACCCCTGGCTCGCCGTGGGCGTGGCCTCGGTCCTCGCGCTGAGCTACTCGCTCATGGCCGGGTTCTGGGGCGTGGTCGTCACCGACCTGCTGCAGTTCGCGATGGCGATGACGGGGGCGGTCGCTCTCGCCTGGTTCGCCTGGGCCGAGATCGGAGGACGCGAGGGGCTGCACGCGGCCACGGCCGCGGGCGGGGCGGTGCCGGCCGAGCGCATCGCCTTCTTCCCGCCGGCCGGGGCGGCGTCGTTCTTCGAGGCCGGATTCTGGACCGCGCCCGTCGCGGCGGTGGCCGTCTACCTCGGCGTCGCCTGGTGGGCCAACGACGCCGTCGACGGGGGCGGGCCGGTCGTCCAGCGGGTCGCCGCCTCGCGGAGCCCGCGCGAGGGGAGCCTCGCCGTGCTCTGGTACGACGTCGCCCACTTCGCGCTCCGGCCCTGGCCCTGGATCATCGTCGCCCTCGCCTCGCTCGTCCTCCTGCCCGACGTCACGCTGCGGGCCCCGCAGGGCGGCGAGGTCGTGGCGATCCGCGCCGATGCGATCGAGATCGCCGAGGTCACCCGATCCGCGGATCCCGGGCCGGCGCGTCCTCGCGAGGAGGGGCGCTTCACCGTGCTCGATCTCGCCTCGGGCGCGGACGGGGACTGGCGCGCCGAGCCCCGCCCGGGCCTCGCGCCGGGCACGCGGGTCGAGGAGGGCGAGATCGTCGCCCGCAGCGATCCGGAGAAGGCCTACGTCGTCATGCTCAAGCGCTACCTGCCGACGGGGCTGCTCGGTCGGGCGATCGCCGCGCTGCTCGCCGCCTTCATGTCGACGATCGACACCCACGTGAACCTGGCGTCCTCGTTCTTCGTGAACGACGTCTACCGCCGCTTCCTCCGGCGCGGAGCCGCGCCGGAGCACTACGTCGGCGTCGCGCGGATCGTGGGTGCGGTGGTGATGGCGGTCGCCGCGCTCTTCGCGCTCGCGAGCGAGTCGATCTCGGGACTCTTCACCTTCTTCCTGTCCTTCCTCGCCGGCGTCGGACCGGTCTACGTCGCGCGCTGGCTCTGGTGGCGCGTCACGGCCTGGACCGAGATCTCGGCCATGCTCGCCTCCGGCACGGCGGCGAGCATCCTCGCCATCCACGACACGGGCTGGTCGCTGGGACCGCTCGCGCCGGAGGGGACGCTCGGCTACGAGGGACGGGTCATCCTCGTGCTCGCGATGTCGATGACGGTCGCCCTGCTCGTGACCCTGCTCGGGCCTCGCCCCGAGGCCGCGCGCCTCGTGCCCTTCTACGAGCGCGTCCGTCCGCCCGGAGCCTGGGGACCGGTGGCGCGTCTCGCGTCGGCGCACGCCGCGCCCGGCGATCTGCGCTGGTCCCTCATCGGGACGGTCGGGGGACTCGCGCTGGTCTTCGGCGTGCTCTTCGCGATCGGTCAGACCTTGTTCGGGCACGACTCGGCCGCGATGATCGCGACGGCGATCGCGATCGCCGGGGGCGTCGTGGTCGCGGCCGCCCTGCGCCGGATCTACCCGGGAGGAGCCGAACGATGACCTTCGGTCGCGAGGCGCTGGGGCGCCTGATGCGAGGGCGCGCCGTCGCGTCCTTCGTCCGGCTCGCGCTCCGAGACGGCGATCCGGACGCGCTCGAATTGCTGGTCCGCGCGCTCGACGGGGGCCTCGCTCCCGCGCGACTCGACGCGACCGGAGCCGAGCTCGCCGGCCTCGCCGAGCACGACGCGGCGTTCGCGGCGCGGCTGTCGGAGGTCGCCTCGGAGAGCGAGGCGCTGCGGTCGGCCCTCGACCGTTGGCGTCGCGGCGGAAGGTGCGCGGAAAGCGGGCTCGACCGCGCGGCCGACCGCGAGATCGCGGCCCGCATGCGCGCGGCTTTCGGCGGGTCGGGGGCGCTGCCGCTCGACGCGCTGGCGGCGGACTTCGCCTTCGCGGCCTCGCGCCCCGCCGCCGCGGCCGAACTCGAGGACGCGGTGGAGGAGCAGCCCCGCGATCTGTTCGAGGCCGCGCTGCCGCTGGTCGAGACGCTGGACGCCGAGAGCCGCGCCCGGCTCCGCGACGAGGTATTCGCGCCGCTGATCTCGGAATCCGGCGACGTCGTGATCGCCGCGCTCGAACGCGCGGCGGCCGGGAGCGCCGCGCTGCGGGCGCTGCTCCGCGAGACGCCGCGAGGCGACGCCGACGACGAGGTCTGGCGCCGGGTCCAGGACGCCGCGACCGCGCGGCCCGACGAGGAGGGGAGAGCATGAGCGAGGGCGCGAACGGCGGAGCGGGAGCCCTTCCCGGTCCGGAGCACGTCAGGATCCTCCGCAACGTCGGCACCTGGCGGGTCGACTGCACGTGGCACTTCATGGGGCAGGCGATCGAGGGCGAGGGGCGCGAGACCGTTCGTGCGCTCGGGCCCTGGTGGACCGCGTCCGACTTCGAGGCCTCGCTCTTCGGCACGCCGCTCCAGGGCGCGGCCCAGCTCGGCTTCGACCCGCAGCGCGGCGTGGCGGTCGGGACCTGGATCGACGGGATGAACCCGGTGACGCCCAGCTTCGTGGGGTCGAACGACCCCGACGGGGTGATCCGCCTCTCGGGGCGCGCCTACGATCCGATCGGCGGCCGCTGGCGCGAGGTCGAGACCGAGGAGTCCGAGCTCGAGGACGGTCGTCGCCGCTTCCTCCTGCGGGCCGACGGCGAGCTCTTCATGGACTACCTCTACACCCGCGAGGCGTGATCCGGCCCGGCGCCGCCCCGAGGACGACGCCGAGCCTTCCGGATCAGTTCACCCAGCCGGGATACTCGATGTCCACCGGCGGCAGGGCCCGGTCTCGCGCGGCGCCCTCGCCGAGGTAGTGGTCGAACCAGCGCAGGGCGCGCAGGCAGTAGTCGTAGCGGTTCGTGTTGACGCGGTTGCCGTGTCCCTCGCCCTCGTACTGGACGTAGCGGACCGGCGTCTTCGTCGCGGTCTGCACCGCGCGATAGAGCATGTGCGGCTGGCTCGGGTGGACGCGCGGATCCGAGGTCCCGCCGACGAGCAGGAGCGGCGTGCGGCACTGCGGAGCGAAGGTGAGCGGACTGCGGCTCGCGAGGAACTCCGCCTGCTCGTGCGGCCACTTCTCCTCGTAGTGCACGCGGTGGAACTCGATCGGGATGTCGCTCGTCAACCACTTCGTCCGGATATCGACGAAGGGGACGAAGCTGACCGCGGCCGCGAAGTGCTCGCTGTGCCGCGTCGCGGCCCAGGCCGCGGTGTAGCCGCCGTAGGAGCCGCCGCCGAGACCGACGCGCTTCGGATCGATCAGCCCCTGCTTCGCGAAGTGGGCGATCGCGTCGAGGTGGTCCTCGAACTCGGCGCCCATCGGATCGCCGTGGTCCTTCTTCGCGAAGGCGACGCCCCGACCGGTGCTGGACCGGTAGTTCGGATACCAGACGACGTAGCCGCGCGCGGCCAGCATCTGACCCCACTCGCTGTAGCGGGTGACCCAGCCCTCGGAGTAGTGCGACTCGGGACCGCCGTGGGCGACGATCACGAGCGGGTAGCGCCGACCCTCGACCTCGCCGACCGGGTGGATGAGGAGCCCCTCGATCTCGAGGCCGTCCCGCGCCGCGAAGCGGACGTTCTCCTGGCGACCCAGCGCGATCGCGGCGAGATCCGGGTTGAGGTCGGTGCGGCGGACGACGGCGCCGTCCGCGCCGAATCCGAGCTCGACGACCTCCTCCGGATGGGAGGCGCTCGAGCCGACGACGAGGGCCGCGTCGCGCCCGGGGAGACGCGCGAAGGCGTGGAAGGCGATGCCGGCCCCGCCGGCGAGATGCTCGCGGGCGCCGGTGGCGCGATCGAGGCGCGTCACGAAGGTCTTCAGCCCCTCGCTCGTGCAGAGGAGGAGGTGGCCGTCGTCTTCCCACTCGACCTGGTGGACCATGCCCTCGAAGGAGGGCGTCAGCGCCCGGGGCGCCTTCGCGCCGATCGCGATCTCGTAGAGCATCCCCGCGTGAGGATCGCGACGGTCCGCGGCCGAGACGTAGGCGAGGGTCTTGCCGTCGGGCGACCAGGCGATGGGGCCGAGCTTGCCCGGATTGTCGACGATCGGCGTCATCGCGCCGGTCGCGAGGTCGATCAGGTGCAGCCGCTTCAGCATGTAGCTGTCGTCGGTGAGGTTGCGCGGCGCCGCGGCGACCGCGATGCGTCCGCCGTCGGGCGAGAAGGCGAAGTCGTGGATCGTCACGCCCTCGGTCAGCCGTCGCTCCTCGCCGGAGTCGAGGTCGTGGAGCCAGAGCGAGACGTGGCGCCAGTCCTCGTCGTACACGATGGGCTTGAAGCCCGCCTTCTGCGCCGCGGCCCGCGCCGGCGGCATCGGATCGAGCGAAGTGTAGGCGACGCGCTTGCCGTCGGGCGAGACCGCGAAGGCCGAGACCGAGCGATCGCAGCGGAAGAGGGGACGCGACTCCCCACCCGCGAGCGGCAGGGCCCAGACCTGCGCCGCCGCCTCGCCGCCGCGCCGCGCCACGTAGACGAGGTGGCGACCGTCCGGAGTGTAGGCGACCCCGCGCGGATTCGCGTCCTCCGCGAGCAGACGACGGGGTTCCTCGTCCGGCTCCCCGGGCACCGCGAAGAGCTGGAGGCTCGCGCCTCCCGGCGCCGCTCCGGGCCCGCGGGGTTCGATCGTCACGAAGCACCGATGGGAGCCGTCGGGGCTGACGTGAACCTCGTAAACCGAGCGCAGCATCATCGCCCGCGCGGGGTCGAGGCCTCGCTCCTGGGCCGCGGCCGGATGCAGGACGGCGACCGCGAGGAGAAGGGAGAAGAGGACGGGACGGGTCATCCGGGAATTCATGCGCTGCGAACCTCCGCCGATGCGACTGGTACGAGAGCCCGAGGCTCGCCGCGGCGCTCCGGCCTGTCAACCGTCGTGGATGCGTTTCGGATCGGCTCCGCGGCCCGGTATCCTGTCGCGCAAGAGATGCACGTACGGTGCCAGTCACCCGATGTGCATCCCCGGCCCGGAGAGCCGGCGGCGCACCGGAGGTGCGCCGTGGATCACATCGGGTGACTGGCACCGTACGTGCATCCTCCGGTGACCGACACCTTGCCCGAAGCAACGCCGAGCCCCGACATGCCCGATCCGAATCGCGACGACGAATCCCTGGACTCCCCCGAGACCCACCACGACCGCACCGAGGTGGTGAGGCCCGAGGGGGCGGGGAGCGACTTCGAACACACCCTCGCGGTGTCGGAGCAGCAGCGCGCGGGCGCGGCGACGGGGCAGCCCGAGCGCCTGGGCCCCTTCCGGATCCTGCGCGAGCTCGGCCGCGGCGGCATGGGCGTCGTCTATCTCGCCGAGGACGAGGGGCTGGATCGCCGCGTCGCGCTCAAGGTCCTGCCCGACACCTTCGGCGGGGCGCCGGCGCTCGTCGCGCGCTTCAAGCGCGAGGCCGAGGTCGCGTCGCGGCTCGACCATCCGCACCTCTGCGGCGTGCTTCGCGTGGGCGAGACGGACGGCCGCCACTGGATCGCCATGCGCTACGTCCCCGGCGTCACGCTGGAGCAGGTGCTCCGCGACGGTCCGGCGGAGGAGCGCCTGACCCGCACCGACGAGTCGCGCTCCGTCACCGGCGTCGACGCGCGGCTCGCACCGTCGCTGGTCCTGCTCGAGAAGGTCGCGCGCGCCCTGCACGCGGCGCACGAATCGGGCGTCGTCCACCGCGACCTGAAGCCCGGCAACGTGATGATCGACGAGCGCGGCGAACCCGTCGTGCTGGACTTCGGTCTCGCCCTCGACCTCCAGAGCGAGGACGGCGCGGCCCTGACGCAGTCGGGCGACGTGCTCGGCACCCCCTACTACATGGCGCCGGAACAGATCCGCGGCGAGGCGCACCGCGCCGACCCCCGCGTGGACGTCTGGGCGATGGGCGTCATGCTCTACGAGGTCTTCGCCGGCCGGCGGCCCTTCGAGGCTCCGACGCGGGACGCGCTCTACCGTTCGATCCTCGAGGACGATCCGCCGCGTCTGCGGAAAGTCGCCCCGGGACTGCCGCGCGACCTCGAGACCATCGTCGAGACGGCGCTCGCCAAGTCACCGGAGCGTCGCTACGCCTCCGGCGCCGACCTCGCCGAGGATCTCCGCGCGCTGATGGAGATCCGGCCGATCAAGGCCCGCCCGGTGGGGCCGGTCGAGAAGCTCGCGAAGTTCGTGCGACGTCGTCCCGCGCTGGCGGGACTGATCGTCGTCCTCGCCGTCGCGATCCCCGTCCTGAGCACGCTCCTCGTCGCGCGGGCGATCGATCGCGGACGTCTCGCCGACAGTGTGGCGCAGTACCGCGCGGAGGCGCGGAGCGCGATCGAGGACGGCCGGCCGCGCGCCGCCCGTCGCGCGGTGGCCGCGGCGGGGCGCATCCGGGCCGGGGACGCCTGGGCGAGCGACGCGCTCGCGGAGGCGGCGAGACTCGAGGCCTTCGAGGCCGCGCGGACCGTCCTCTTCGACGACGACGCCGATCCCGAGGGATGGCGCGCCGAGACCCTGACCGCCGAGCTCCTCGAGCGCTGGCGCGATCGGCCCGAGCCGCACGTCTGGTCGGCGCTGGCGGCGCTGCGGCGCGGGGACGAGGCGGCGGCGCGCGCGCGGCTCGAGGGGGCGCGAGCCGTCGTGCCGGAGGCCTCGCGGATGATCGAGGCCCTCGGGCTCGACGCCGACGCCCTCGCGGCCCGGCCCGCCCGCGGCGATCTCCTCGGCCTCTTCGAGACCGCGCTGCTCTCGCTGCGCGGCCGACCGATGCAGGCGCTCGAACGACTCGAGCTGGCGGCCGAGGCCGAGCCGCGGGCCCACGTCCTCGCCTGGCTCGCGGCGGAGGAGGCCAGCCGGACGCAGGGGTTCCGGGCCGCGCTCGCCTGGGCGGGTCGCGCGCGGGCGCTGCTCGACGGGCTCTCGCCGCTGCAGAAGGGGCGCTACTCGCTGCATCTCCGTCGCGCCGGGCACGTCGACGAGGCGCTCGTCCTCGCGCGCGAGGCGGCGGCCGAGGCGCCCGAGGATCCGCTCGTCCGCTTCCATCTGGCGGCGGCGCTCTCGCACTCCGGAGAGGACGAGGCCGCGATCGCGGAGTACCGCGCGCTGCTCGCGGACGCGCCGGGGATGGCCGTGGCCTGGCGCAATCTCGGCGCGTCTCTCATCGACCTCGATCGGATGGCGGAGGCGGAGGAGGTGACCGCGCGCGCTGTCGCGCTCGCCGCGGACGATGCGACCTCGCGGGTCAACCACGCGGTGACCCTGCTGTCGCTCGGGCGGGCGACCGAGGCTGAAGCGGAGTTCCGCGAGGCGCTCCGCCTGCAGCCGGGCATGCCCTTCGCGCTCAACAACCTCGGAACCTGCCTCCGGGAGCTGGGACGGCTCGAGGAGGCGAAGGCGGCGAACCGGGAAGCGGTCGAGCGCAAGCCGGACTACGCCGAGGGCTGGTACAACCTCGGCCGGATCGAGAAGGACCTCGGCGACTCCGAGGGCGCCGCGCGGTCCTTCCGGCGCGCGATCGAGCTCGACCGGGAATTCGCCGAGCCGGAGCAGGGTCTCGGCACGATCGAGATCGAGGCGGGCCGCGCCGCGGAGGCGGTCGCGCACTACCGCCGGGCGCTCGAGATCGACCCCGCCGCCCGCATGGCGCTCACGAACCTGCCGCTGGCCCTGGAGGCCACCGGCGAGGTGGACGCGGCGATCGAGGTCGGCGCCGACGCGGTCACGCTCTGGCCGCTCGAGGCGCAGGCGCAATCGAACCACGCCGCGGTCTTGATCCGCGCGCAGCACCTCGACGAGGGTCGCGCCGTGATGTGGGACTCCTTCGAGCTCATGCCCGAGGAGGAGCGGCCCGTCATGATGCTCTCCGTCCTCTTGGCCGAGAGCGACACGCCGGCCGCGGCCGCCTTCATCACCCGACTCGAGCACCTCGGTTCGGACCTCTTCAAGCACGTCGAGGCCTTCGTGCCGACGCTCCTCGCGGCCGTGGCCGAGCTCGAGCCGGAGTCGCCCCTGGGGCGGGCGGCCGCGCTCCGGACCTCGCCCCCGGAGAGCGCGGAGGCGAGAACGGCCGCGCTCGAGGCGGCGCTCGCGCCCCTCGAAGGCGCGGAGATCCCGGCCGATCGCCGCGCCGCGCTCCTCGAGAACTCGGCGCTGCGCGTCCTCGCGGGCCTGGCGAGGGACGACGCGGCGCGCGCCGCGCGCGTGGCGAAGGAGCTGGAGCGTCGCGAGGCGGAGGAGGCCCGTCGGGCGAAGGCGCGAGCGGGAGAACGCGAGGCGGAGGCCGCGGCCGAGCGCGACCGTCGCCGGGGCCCGCGGGGGCGGCAGATCAGACGTCGATGATCATGCCCTGGCGGGCGGCCTCGGTGGCGGCGTAGAGCACGCGCGCCTCGGCCTCGATCTCGCGGATCGCGGCGTCGTCGTGCGTCGGGTCGTGGCTGAAGAGGATCAGGCGCTCCGCGCCCGCGGCGGCCGTCGTGGCCGTCCCCTGGACGTAGGTGCTGTGGCCCCAGCCGCGCTTCTTCTCGTACTCGCTCGGCGTGTACTGCGAATCGTAGATGAGGACGTTCGCCCCCGTCGCGAACTCGACGAGGCGGGGGTTGTGGCCCGCCTGTGGGTGTTCCGTGTCCGTCGCGAGGACGAGCGAGCGGCCGTTCTCGTCGACGCGGAAGGCGGTCGATTCCTGCGGATGGGGCAGGGGGATCCAGCTCACGACGGCGTCGCCGATCATGACCTTCTGTTCGGGTTCGAGGCGCGTGAAGCGCCGCGTCGCGAGCATGGCGTCGAGGCCCACCGGGAAGAAGGGCGGCGACATCTGCCGGGCGAGGAAGTCGGCCGCGTCCTTGCTGCAGTAGATCTCGAGCTCGAAGCC
Source organism: Planctomycetota bacterium (assembly GCA_041402125.1). GTDB lineage: Bacteria > Planctomycetota > DRQF01 > JAWKSY01. The sequence continues at coordinate 146,910 of JAWKSY010000010.1, read as the reverse complement.
GGGCACGAAGGCCGGACCGAAGAAGGGGAAGCCCTGGATGTGGTCCCAGTGCGCGTGCGTCAGGAAGAGGTGGATGCGCTTCGACGCGCCGTCGGGACGACCGAGGAGCTCGAGCCCGAGAGAACGGATGCCGGTCCCCGAGTCGAGGATCACGACGTCGCGGCTGCTCTCCAGCAGGATCTGGACGCAGGGCGTGTCGCCGCCGAACTCGACGCACTGCGGGCCCGAGACCGGAACGCTTCCTCGCGTGCCCCAGAATTTCGCCTTCATGTCGCCTCGGTCGCAAACGTCGTGCGGGACCCGCCTCGGGGTCCCGACCCCGCGCTCGGGGCAACGGTCACCCTACCCGACGGTGCGCGACTCCGGCAACCCGGACCCGAGCCGCGACGACGGCTGCCCGCCTCCCTCCCGTACCGTAAGATCGGACCGGGAACCCCGAGAGGAAGGGCTGGACGATGAACGAAGCGCGCAGCATCCCCTGGCCGCCGATCGCGCTGGCGGTCCTCCTCCTGACGGCGCTCGGGGTCTGGTTCCTCGGCCGCGGCGGTGAGGACACCTCGCTCCGCGACGGCGACCGCGACGGCCGGGTCGTCGACACCGACGCGGAACACGAGGAGGCGCGCGGCGCCCGGCGCGAGAACGCCGGCGAGGGGCTCTACGATCGCGAGGCCCCGGAGGTCGAGGAGGATGCCGCGGCCGACGCCGCGGTGACCGGCCTCGTGATCGACGGCCTCACCGGCGATCCGATCGCGGCCGCGCGGGTCCGCGCCTATCCGGCGGCCGGGGGCGCGGGCGTCTCGGTGCGCAGCGGCGAGGCGGGGCGCTTCCGCCTCCCCCTGGCGCCCGGGGCCTGGCGCCTCACCGCCGACGCCGGCGACCGCGCCGCGCCCCCGGAGGACGTGGAGGAGCTGGCCCTCGGCGAGGAGCGCGACCTCGGCGTCCTCGTGCTCCTTCCCGCCTGCGCGATCCGCGGGCGCGTGGTGGACGCGCGGGCGAAGCCGGTCGCGGGGGCGCAGGTCGCGCTGCACGGGGCCCAGGACCTGATGCGCGGCGGCGGCATCGACATGATGGCCTTCTTCCGCATGGCGCTCCGTCCGCCGCCCCCGGAGCGGACGACGACGAGCGACGCCGACGGGAACTTCCGGTTCTCGGGCGTGCCGAACGGCCAGTACGCGGTGACCGCGATGGCGGAGGGCACGAGCCGCGAGGTGTCCGGCTCGCTCTTCCTCGATTCGCGCGCGGGCGACGTCGTGCTCGAGTTCGTCCTCAACGCCGCGGCCGAACTGAAGGGAGAGTGCGTCGACGAGGCCGGAGCGCCCGTCGCCGGCGTCCGCATCGTCGCGATCCCGCAGACCGACGGCCTGCCGGGACCGGGCGAGACGCGCGTCACCGAGTCGGGGGCGGACGGGACCTTCGCCATTCCCGGCGGCCTCGCCCTCGAGCACACGATCATCGCCGAGGCGGAGGGATACGGCCCCTCGGGCGGGAAGTGCGAGCCCGGCCGGACGGCCCGCATCGTGATGAAGCGCGGCGTCCCCCTGCGGGGGCGGATCTACGACTTCGACACCGGCGAGGGACTCGCGGGGGCGAAGGTCGTCGTCTTCTGCAACCGGGATCCCGGCCTCTCGGAGACGGTGAGCGACGCGAACGGAAACTTCGAGTTCGCGGCCGTCCACGCGACCGCGCCGCTCCAGGTGATTCCGAAGAAGGAGGGTTGGTACTACCGCGCCCCCGACGAGCGAGGCGCGAGGAACTTCGGGATGATGGGGAGCTTCCGCATCGACAAGTCCGAAGCGCCGCGGACGGAGATCGTGCAGGACATCCCGATGACGCGCGGCGGCTCGGTCACGGGGCGCGTCTTCGACCAGGCGACGGGCGAGCCCATCCCGGGCGCGAAGGTGCGTGGGGTCTCGACGGGGGGCGACGCCTTCTTCGCCCAGGGAGGAGGGATGGCCTCTCCCGTGACCACCGACGAGGCCGGGAACTTCCGGATCGACGACCTGCCGCCGGGGCCGATCGGCCTCGTCGCGACGCACCCGGACTTCGCGCTCGCCGCGAAGGATCTCCAGCGGCTCCTCCGCGACGCCGGCCGGGAGGACGAGGGCCGGACGACGATCGTGATCGCGGGATCGGTGGTGTCCGGCCGCGACATCGGTCTCTCCCGGGCGATCTCGATCTCGGGCGCGGTTCGCGACGACGAGGGCACCCCGCTCCACTTCGCCGAGGTCGGCGTCGAGAGCGGCGGTCGGGACGTGCTGAAGCTGCTGTTCGCGAATCAGATGCCCCGCGTCTTCAGCGACGAGGCGGGACGTTTCACCCTCCGCGGCGTATCGCCCGACGAGCCGCTCCTGACGCTGCTCGCGACCCACCCTGGACACCCCGGCGGCGGTCGACTCGAGGTCGGGATCGAGGCCGGGCGGATCGAGCCCGCGGAGATCGTCATCGTCGTGCCCCGCGGGGCGCGACTCCGCGGGCGTCTCCTCGACTCCGGCGGGACGCCGGCAGCGGGGCAGACGATCGAGCTGCGCTCGGAGGCGCCCGCGTCCCGGGCTCGCACCCCCTTCGACGGCAACCGTCGCCGGCGCAAGACGCGGACCGACGCCGAGGGCCGCTTCGCCTTCGGCGCGGTGCCGGCCGGCGGGGCGGACCTGAATCTCGCGGGAGACGCATCCGGCATCCTGCGCGAGGAGGACCGCAAGCTCACGCTCGCGCCCGGCGAGGACCGCGAGGTCGAGCTGCGCCTCGTCGGGGTGGCGAAGATCGAGGGCTGGGTCCTCGACGATCAGGGGCAGCCCCTCTCCGCCGTCGTCGTCGCGACCACCACCGGCGGCCGCGGCGGCGGACACGGCACGACGGACGACACGGGACGCTTCGAGATCGAGAACCTCGTGCGGGGCGCGACCTATGCCCTCGAGGTGAACCTCCGGCGCGTGAAGCGCGGCGCCTGGAAGCTGCCGGCTCCGGTCGAGGCCACGGCCGGCGGGGCGGCGGTGCGGATCTCGATGGTGCCGGGGCCCTGATCGTCCGGGATCCGGACGGGGGCCATCCTCTCACGAGAAGGGGCCCGGACGACCGTGTCGTCCGGGCCCCTTCCGTGGGACGTGACCGTCACCGAGATCAGACCGCGGTGTAGTCCTTCATGTGGGTGAACTCGGGCTTCTTCGCCGAGTAGCCCAGGACCTCCGTCAGGGTCGAGAACTTGTTCACGCCGGTCGAGAACTCGATGTCGTCGCCGGTGAACTGCGCCGGGTGTTCGTAGCCCGCCGCGTAGGAGAGCGCGAGCAGCTCCTTGCGGAAGGTCTTCACGTAGCGGGCGAAGCGCTCGGTCTTGTCCTCGATGTCGAGACCCTTCTGGAACCACATCTGCTGCGTGGCGACGCCGGCGGGGCAGTGGCCGGTGTGGCACTTCTGCGCCTGGATGCAGCCGACCGCCATCATCGCCTCGCGGGCGATGTTGATGAGGTCGCAGCCCATCGCGAGCGCGACGACGGCGCGGTCGGGGAAGCCGAGCTTCGCCGAGCCGATCCAGACGATCTCGTGCGCGATGTCGCGGTCGAGGAAGATCTTGTAGACGCGCTGGAAGGCGATCTTGAAGGGCAGCGAGACGTGGTCCGCGAAGGTCAGCGGCGCCGCGCCGGTGCCGCCCTCACCACCGTCGATGGTGATGAAGTCGGGGCCGGTCTTGTTCGCCTTCATGTGGTCCGCGAGCTGCTCCCAGAAGGTCAGGCCGCCGATCGCGGCCTTGATGCCGACGGGAAGCCCGGTCGCCTCCGCGAGACGCTCGATGAAGTCGATCATCTCCGACAGCGAGCTGAACTCGGCGTGCGAGTTCGGCGACATGCAGTCCTCGCCGACGGGGATGCCGCGGATCTCGGCGATCTCGGGCGTGACCTTGGCGCCGGGGAGGATGCCGCCCTTGCCGGGCTTCGCGCCCTGCGAGAGCTTGATCTCGATGGCGCGGACCTGCGGCACCTCCTTCACCCGCTCGACGCACTTCTCGAGCGAGAAGCGACCGTCGGGACCGCGGGCGCCGAAGTAACCGGTGCCGAGCTGCCAGACGAGGTCGGCGCCCTTGCGGTGATAGGGGCTGATGCCGCCCTCACCGGTGTTGTGAAAGCAGTGGGCCTTCGCCGCGCCCTGGTTCAGCGCGGTGACCGCGCGGTAGCCCAGCGAGCCGAAAGACATCGCCGAGATGTTGATGATCGAGGTGGGGCGGTAGGGGCGCTTCCGCCCGTGCCGCTCGCCCATGATCTTCGTGCAGGGCACGGCCGTCTTGTCCTCGCTGACGTGCGTCGCCGACAGCTCGGGGAAGGGGAAGGCCGCGTTCTTGATGATGGGATAGCCGACGCCGTAGATCTGCTCCGAGGTGCCGAAGCCGAAGGTGTTGTTCTGTCCCTTCGCCGAGGCGTAGAGCCAGGAGCGCTCGTGGCGGTTGAAGGGCAGCTCTTCCTTGTCGTTGGCCACCCAGTACTGGCGCAGCTCGGGGCCGATCATCTCGAAGAAGTAGCGCAGGCGCCCGACGAGCGGGAAGTTGTGCCGGATGGCATGCTTGCGCTGGAAAACGTCGTAGATGGCCATCAGGACGAAGACGCCCAGGATGCCCCAGAGGACCGTCAGGAAGGGGTGATCCTTCACGTAGTCCACCATGAATCTCTCTCCACTCCGATCGCGACGAGGTTCGATCCGTCAGGGACGGAGGATGCCATAGCGTCGGACGCAACGTAACCCCCCGTCGCGAGAGGACGTCGGGGGGGCCCGGAGAGGGGCGGATTCCCGCGAGATCAGTCCCGATCGGCCTCCTGACGGGGGCGTCCGGCGAGGTACTGACCCGGCCAGCGCTGGTCCGGGAAGGAGTAGGTCGTCGAGGCTTCGAGCGTCAGGTAGGGGTTCGCGAGGTGGGGCCGGGCCAGGGCGCAGAGGTCGGCGCGGCCGGCCGCGAGCACGGTGTTGGCGTGGTCGGCCCCCTGGATGGCGCCCACCGCCATCACCGGGAGTCCGGTCTCGTATCGGATGCGCTCGGCGAAGGGCACCTGGTACATCCGACCGTAGACCGGGCGGGAACGGGGAGAGTTGCCGGCGGTGGAGACGTCGAGGAGATCGCAGCCCTCCTCGCCGAGGGCGCGGGCGATCACGACCGCGTCCTCCTCCTGGAGTCCCTCGTCACCGAGCCAGTCGGTGGCGCTGATCCGCACCGCGATCGGGCGCTCGGCCGGCCAGGCCGCCCGGACCGCCCGCAGCACCTCGAGGGGGTAGCGGAGCCGGTTCTCGAGCGAGCCGCCGTACTCGTCCTCGCGCCGGTTCGAGAGCGGCGAGAGGAAGCTCGAGAGCAGGTAGCCGTGCGCCATGTGCAGCTCGATCATGTCGAAGCCGGCCTCGGCCGCGCGGCGGGCGCCGTCCGCGAAGGCGTCGCGGAGGGTGTCCATGTCGGCCCGCGTCATCTCCCGGGGCTTCCGCCAGTGGGGGTGGAAGGGCAGGGACGAGGGAGCGAGCGTCTCCCAGGCGAGCTCGTCGGGGAGGGGGATGTCCTCGGCGCCCTCCCAGGGGTGGGCGACGCTGCCCTTCCGGCCGGCGTGGGCGATCTGCATCGCCATCTTCGCGTCGGAGTTCTCGTGGCAGAAGGAGACGATCCGAGCCCAGGCCTCGGTCTGGCGGTCGTTCCAGATCCCGGCGCAGCCCGGCGTGATGCGGCCCTCGGGCGTGACGTTCGTCATCTCGGTGATGACGAGGCCGGCGCCGCCGATGGCGCGTCCGCCGAGGTGGACGAGGTGCCAGTCGGTCGGGACGCCGTCGACGGCCGAGTACTGGCACATCGGGCTCACGACGATGCGGTTCTTCAGCTCGAGGTCGCCGACCCGGTAGGGGGTGAAGATCGGGACCGGGAGGTCGCCGCGGGAGTCGCGCGGGGCGCCGGCCGCCTCGGCGAAGACCTGCCGCGTGGCGTCCACCAGGGCCGGGTCGCGCTCGGAGAGGTTGTCCCAGGTGATGCGCTTCGAGCGCGTCATCAGGTTGAAGGCGAAGCTCGTCGGGTCCTGGCCGAGGTAGCGCTGGGAGTTCTCGAACCACTCGAGGCTCGTCTGCGCCGCCTTCTGGACCTTCAGGACGTCGATGCGGCGGGCCTCCTCGTAGTGACGCAGCGCGGCGGGGACGTCGTCCGTCCCGCAGGCCGAGAAGGCGTCGGCGAGGGCGATGGCGTCCTCCATCGCGAGCTTGGTGCCGGAGCCGATCGAGAAGTGCGCGGTGTGGGCCGAGTCGCCGAGGAGGACGACGTTCTCGTGACACCAGGTCTGGTTGGTGATGGTCGGGAAGGTCCGCCAGATCGAGCGGTTCGAGAGCAGGCGGTGGCCGTCGAGCCAGGGGGCGAAGAGCTTCTCGCAGTAGCGGACGGTCTCGGCCTCGTCGGCGCGATCGAGGCCGGCGCGGCGCCAGGTCTCCTCTCGGCACTCGACGATCCAGGTGCTGAGTCCCTTCGTGAAGGGGTAGGCGTGGACCTGGAAGAGGCCGTGCTCGTTCTCGGTGAAGATGAAGGTGAAGGCCTCGAGCTCCTTGTCGGTGCCGAGCCAGGAGAACTTGCACTTGCGCCAGTCGAGCTCGGGCTTGAAGTGCTCGGCCCAGGTCTCGCGCACGCGGCTGTTGACGCCGTCGGCGCCGATCAGGAGGTCCCAGTCGGCGAGCGAGCGCGGATCCTCGATGTCGGTCTCGTAGGCGAGCTCGACGCCGAGCGCGCGGGCGCGCGCCTGGAGGATCTCGAGGAGCTCCTTGCGGGCGAGGCCGCAGAAGCCGTGTCCGGTCGAGGTCGTCACCGTGCCGCCGAACCAGGTCTCGATGTCGGACCAGTAGCGGAAGCGGGCGGTGATCGCGTGGTAGGTCTCGGGATCGGCGGCCTCGAAGTTGCCGAGGGTCTCGTCCGAGAAGACGACGCCCCACCCGAAGGTGTCGTCGGCGCGGTTGCGCTCGTGGATCCGGATGCGCACGTCGGGCGCCTGCTTCTTCATCAGGATCGCGAAGTAGAGCGCGGCGGGTCCGCCGCCGATGGTGGCGATTCTCAACGGTCGAGCTCCTCTCCGAGATCCTCGATGCGGGCGCGGCCCGCCGTCGCCTCCGCGAGGGCGGCGCGCAGCGCGGCGCTCTCGGAGGCCAGCGTGCTGATCCGAAAGCGCGGCGTCGCGCCGAAGTCGCGATCGGCGGCGTGGACGCGGTCGGCGTGGCGGGCCAGCACGGCCTCCACGAGACCGAGGTCATCGTAGCGACAGGCGAGCGAGAACGAAGCCCGGCGGGCCACGGTGCGACGAGGTGTCGCCTCCAGCGCGAGGGCCGCGGCCTCGCCGTAGGCCCGGACGAGTCCGCCGGTCCCGAGCTTCGTGCCCCCGAACCAGCGCGTCACGACGCAGAGGGCATCGAGGACCTCCGCCCGGCGGAGCGCGCCGAGGATCGGCGGTCCGGCGGAGCCGCCGGGCTCGCCGTCGTCGTTGGCGAGTTCGGTCGCGGACTCGGGCGGTCCGAGTCGCCAGGCCCAGCAGTGGTGGCGAGCGTCGTGGTGGAGGCGACGGACGGCGGTGAGGGCGGCCTCGGCCTCCTCGCGCGAGCGCACGGGGAACACGCGGGCGAGGAAGCGGGAGGCCTTGACCTTCGTCTCGACCTCCGGGCCCTCGTCCACGGCCTCGTAGTGATCCGGTCGCTCGGAGTCCTGCACCTGGGTCCCGTTCTTGTCCGTCGGAGGGGGCGCCGCCATCATACGCGCGGCGCCGCCCTCCCGACAGCGCCCCTTGTGCGGAGCAACCGACATGAATCCCGAAGAACGCGACGAGATCGAAGAGGGCACCGGCGCCGAGATCGACCTCCCCGAGCGGCCGCGCCGCAACCGGCGGAGCGACGCCATCCGGCGCCTCGTCCGCGAGACCGTCCTCCGGCCCGACGACCTCATCTGGCCGCTCTTCGTCGTCGACGGTCGCGACCGCCGCGAGCCGATCGGGGCGATGCCGGGCGTCGAGCGCCTGAGCCTCGACCTGATCGTGAAGGCGGCGCGCGAGGCCTTCGCGGCCGGCGTGCCCGCCGTCGCGCTCTTCCCGGCCCTGCCCGACGAGCTGAAGGACGCCCGGGCGACCGAGTCGGTCAATCCGGTGGGGCTCCTGCCGCAGACGATCATCGCGCTGAAGGAAGCGCTCCCCGAGCTCGTCGTCATCACCGACGTCGCGATGGATCCCTACTCGAGCGACGGCCACGACGGTCTGGTGGCGGGCGACCGCATCCTCAACGACGAGACCCTCGAGATCCTGGCCGAGATGGCGATCACCCAGGCCGAGGCCGGCGCCGACTACGTGGCCCCCAGCGACATGATGGACGGCCGGGTCGGCTACATCCGGGACGCCCTCGACGATTGCGGCTTCACCGAGACGGGCATCCTCGCCTACTCCGCGAAGTACGCGAGCGCCTTCTACGGGCCCTTCCGAGAGGCGCTCGACTCGGCGCCGCGGTCCGGCGACAAGAAGACCTACCAGATGGACCCGGCCAACCGCCGGGAGGCGATCCGGGAGGTGCTCCTCGACGTCGACGAGGGCGCGGACATCGTCATGGTGAAGCCGGGGCTGCCCTATCTCGACGTGATCGCCCGCATCCGGGACGAGGTCGACGTCCCCGTGGCCGCCTACCACGTGAGCGGAGAGTACGCGATGATCCGGGCCGCGGCCGAGCGGGGCTGGCTCGACCTCGACGCCGCCTCGATGGAGGCCCACCTCGCCCTCAAGAGGGCGGGAGCGGACATGATCCTGAGCTACGACGCCTTGAGGATCGCCCGGATTCTGGGCGGCTGAGGGCGTTTTCCCGGCGAAACCCGGTTGACGGCCGGAGTTCGAGCGGCGACCCTCTCAGGCGTCCTTCGCGATCCGGCCCCGGACCCGCGGGGTCAATCCGGTCGTGGCCGCGAGGGCGACGACGAGATTCGAATCAGTGGCATCACAGAGAGGGATTCCCATGGGTTGGTTCATGACGGTCGTCAAGCAGCGCTACGCCCAGTTCGACGGGCGCGCGAGCCGGTCGGAGTACTGGTTCTTCGTGCTCTTCCAGTTCATCGCCGTCATGGCGGCGAACGTCATCGACATGATCATGGTGGGCGTGCTCGGGTTCCCGATCTTCGCGGGCCTCATCGTGTCCCTCGGTCTCCTCTGTCCCTCCATCGCCGTGGGCATCCGCCGTCTCCACGACATCGGCAAGCCGGGCATCATGATCCTGCTCGGCCTCATTCCCTGCGTGGGCCTCATCCTGATCTACTGGTTCATCCAGCCGAGCCAGGAAGGCGCCAACGAGTTCGGTCCGCCCGCGCCGACCGCTCCCTGAGGTCCGCCTCCGGACGACTTCCGACGCGGCCGCGTCCCTCGCGAGGGGGGCGCGGCCGCGCGCCGTTCCGGTGGTCCGGGCCGCTTTGATCCCGACGCCGGAACCGCGCTAACATCGGCCGTATCCCCAACCCCTTTCCGGAGGACGAGCCGTGACGGACGCCGCCAGCGCCGCGCCCGAGGAACACGCCTTTCAGGCCGAGGTCCAGAAGGTCCTCGACATCGTCATCAACTCGCTCTACAGCCACCGCGAGGTCTTCCTGCGCGAGCTGGTCTCGAACGCGGCCGACGCGCTCGACAAGCTCCGCTTCCGCGCGCTGACCGAGCACGATCTCCTCGCCGATCCCGGCGAGCTCGAGATCCGCCTCGTCCCCGACGAGGACGCCGGCACCCTCGCGATCCGCGACAACGGCTGCGGCATGAGCCGCGACGAGATGATCGCCAACCTGGGCACGATCGCCCGCTCGGGCTCGGCCGAGTTCGCGGCGAAGGCGCGCGAGTCGAAGAAGGAGGGCGAGGCCGGAGCCGATCTCATCGGACAGTTCGGCGTCGGCTTCTACTCGGCCTTCCTCGTCGCCGACGAGGTGACGGTGACGAGCCGCGCCGCCGGCGCCGACGAGGCCTGGCGCTGGCGCTCGCGCGCCGACGGCCGCTTCACCGTCGAGTCCGCCGCGATGGCGGGACGCGGGACCGAGGTGCTGCTGCACCTGCGGAAGGACCAGCGCGAGTTCCTCGACGAGTCGCGGATCCGCTTCCTCGTCCGCCGCTACTCGGACTACGTCGAGCACCCGATCGTCCTGCGCACGGAGAAGGAGGAGGGCGAGGGCCCGGCCTTCGAGCGCATCAACGAGGGCGCGGCGCTCTGGAAGCGTCCGAAGGCCGACATCACCGACGAGCAGTACGAGGCCTTCTACCGCCACCTCACCCACGACTGGGAGGCCCCGGCGGCTCGCACGCACTTCACGATCGAGGGCGGCCAGACCTTCACCGGGCTCCTCTTCGTGCCGAAGCGCCCGCCCTTCGACCTCTACGATCGCGACCGCCGCCGCGGCGTGCGCCTCTACACGAAGCGCGTCTTCATCATGGACGAGTGCGAGGAGCTCGTGCCCGAGTGGCTGCGCTTCCTCCGCGGCGTCGTCGACTCCGACGACCTCCCCCTGAACGTCTCGCGCGAGATGCTCCAGGAGAGCAAGGCCACCCGCTCGATCCGGAAGAGCCTCGTCAAGAAGACCCTCGACATGCTCGAGAGCCTGGCGAAGGACGACGCCGAGGCCTACGCCGCCTTCTGGGAGACCTTCGGCGCGGTCCTGAAGGAGGGGCTCCACTACGAGCCCGACCACAAGGACCGCCTCGCGAAGCTCATGCGCTACGCGAGCTCGAAGGAGGAGCTCACCTCGCTCGCGGACTACGTCGCGCGCATGCCCGAGGACCAGAAGGCGATCTACTACGCCATGGGACCCTCGCGCAACGCGGTCGAGGGTAGCCCGCACACCGAGGCGATCGTCCAGCGCGGTTACGAGGTCCTCTTCATGACCGACCCCGTTGACGAGTGGGCGGTGCACGGACTCGGCGAGTTCGAGGGCAAGGCCCTCGTCTCGGCGATGAAGGCGGATCTCGACCTCGCCGACGACTCGGAGGAGGCGAAGGAGAAGGCCAGCGAGGCCGAGAAGACCTACGGCTCGCTCATCGAGAAGGTGCAGGCGGCGCTCTCCGATCAGCTCGAGTCGGTGCGGATCTCGCGTCGGCTGACCGACTCGCCGGCCTGCCTCGTCGTTCCCGAGGGCGGCGCCCACGCGCACATCGAGCGCATGCTCCGCCAGCAGAACGCGGACATGCCGGCGCAGAAGCGGATCCTCGAGATCAACCCCGATCACTCGGTGGTGAAGGGGCTGCAGCGGCTGGTGAAGGAGGGCTCGTCGGAAGCCGACGCCTGGATCTACCTCCTCTACGACCAGGCCCTGCTCGCGGAGGGGAGTCCGATCCCCGATCCGCCGGCCTTCGCGCGCCGCATGGCGAAGCTGATGGGGAAGGCGCTCGAGACGGATTGACCACCGCGCCGCGGCGCGTTCGGAGGGGAGGCGTCGCGGTCGACCGCGCCGCCACCACGCGGTTAAGGCGCGCGCTTGCTCGCGCAGGGCGCGCAGGTCGAGCTTGCCCGAGGGCAGCATCGGGAAGGCCTCGAGCCGGCGGCAGTCCTCGCGGCGCGGGAGGAAGAGATTCGGGAGCCCGGCGGCCCGGGCGCCGTCGAGCGCGCGTTCGAGATCCGCGTCGGAGACGAGGTGGAAGAGGACGAGGCGCTCGCCCTTCTTCTCGTCGGGCACCGCGACGATCGCGAAGACGCGCTCGGCGACCTGGAGCGCCGACTGCATCGCCTCCTCGACGCGCCCGTGGGGGACCATCTCGCCGCCCACCTTCGAGAAGCGCGCGAGGCGATCGCGGATCTCGAGCAGACCTTCCTCGTCGATCCGTCCGATGTCGCCGGTCACGTAGCCGCGCGGGCCGAGGGCCTCGGAGGTCCGGACCGGATCGCCGAGATAGCCGCGCATCAGGTTCGGTCCGGAGACGAGGATCAGGCCCTCCTCGCCGTCGGGCCGGGGCGCGCCGGTCTCCGGGTCGACGACGGCGATGCGGACGCCGGGCAGGGGCCGGCCGACGCGCGACTCGCGGTGTCCGGGCTGGAAGACGCCGCGGCCGCGGAAGTGGGGCGAGGAGAGGGCGACCACCGGTGAGGCCTCGGTCATCCCGTAGCCCTCGAGCGGGTCGAGGCCGAACTGCGCGGCGAAGGCCCGCGCCATCTCGGGCGCGAGCCGCTCGGCCCCGACGACGACGTGGCGCAGGCTCCCGAACTGTCCCGGCGTGCAGCGGCGCAGGTAGAGCCCGAGGAAGGTCGGCGTGGCGACGAGGACGGTGACGCGCTCCTCGGCGACGGTGCGCCCGACGCCGGCGGCGTCGAGCGGCGAGGGATGGGCGACGAGCCGGAGGCCGGGCGCGATCGCGAGCCAGTTCACGAGGAGGCCGAAGGCGTGGAAGAGCGGGAGGCTCCCCAGCACGACCTCGTCCGCGGCGAGCGGGAGGACGCGCGCGACCTGGGCGACGTTCGCGGCGACCTGGGCCTGCTCGAGGACGACGCCCTTCGGCGCGCCGCTGCTGCCGCTCGTGAAGAGGAGGGCCGCCGGGTCGTCCGGCCGGACGCCGCGCGGCGCGCCGGAGAGGCGCTCGACGAGCGGGCGCGGCAGGAGCAACACCGCGAGCGCGGCCGCGCACCGGGCGAGGAACCCGCGGCCCGCGACGAGGTCGGCGACCTCGAGGACGCGACAGTCCGCCGGCAGCTCGAGACCGAGGGTCCGCAGTCCCTCCGTCGAGGTGACGACGTGCCGGGCGCGGGCGCGCGCGAGGATGTCGTGGAGGGCGGCCGGCCCGAGCCCCGGATTCAGCGGCAGGAGCGCGCGGCCGCTCAGGCTCGCGGCGAGCGCGACGAGCGAGGACGCGGCGCCCGGCGGGAGGAGCATCGCGACCGGTTCGCGTTCCTCGAGCCGGGGCGCGAGCCGGCGCCCGAGCAGGAGCGCGCCGGCCGCGAGCGCGATCCGCGAGAGGCGGCGATCGCCGTCGACGACCGCGATCCGCCGCGGCGCGCGACGCGCCGAGTGCAGCGCTCCGTCGTGGAGCGGCGGGCGCTCGCGGTTCTCCTCGCGCCAGGCCTCGCACTCGAGCTCGAGGACGGCGTCGCGGATCTCGGCGGCCGGGGTCTCCGGCGGCAGCGGCGCGCCGAAGGCGACGCGCACGCGACGTCGTCGTCCGGGGAGGCCCGGGAGGGAGATCCCGCGCCGCGGCGCGAAGAGCGACCCCGCCAGGCCCTCGATGTGCGCCGGGATCACGGGGGCGCCGCGCCCCTTCGCCATCCGCTCGAGGCCGCGCTGGAAGGGGAGGAGACCGCCGAGCCGGCTGATCTGACCCTCGGCGAAGATGCAGACGAGCTCCCCGTCCGCGAGCGCCTGCCCGGCGTCGCGCAGCGAGCGCAGGAGCGCGGAGGAGGAACCCTGCGCGTCCACCGGGATCACGCGGTGCGCATCGAGCAGCCAGCGGAAGGCGGGGCGCTCGTGGTAGCTCCGATCGATGACGGAGCGGATGGGACGCCGCGCGCCGAGGCCGAGGAGCCACCAGTCCACGAAGGAGACGTGGTTGCAGACGATGAGCGCGCCGCCCTCGCGCGGGATGCGATCCTCGCCCCGCCGGACGACGCGATAGAGGAGGGGACCGAGGACGAGGAAGAAGGCGCGAGTGGCCGGACCGACGAGGGCGAGCCCGACGAGGATCCCGCCCGCGACGAGCGTCGCGCCGGCGTCGACGAGGCCGACGCCGCGCCGGGCGGCGTCGACGCCGAGGGCGAATCCGAACGGCGCGGCGACGAGCGCGAGGAGGCCGAGCGGGGCGCGGCCGCGGCCGGGACCGGCGGCGCCGGCCGCCAGCGGCGCCACGCCGGCGAGGGCCGCCGCGCCGAGGAGGCGCGCCTCCGCCGAGGGCAGCGCCGCGAGCAGGAGCTGGCCGAGTCCGGCGAGGATCGGGGCGATGGCGCGGTAGCCGCGCTCGCGGAAGCCCGTGGCGAGCCGGGGACCGACCGCGAGACCGGTGACGGCGCCGAAGGTGAGCACCAGGGCGCCGAGTCCGCGACCGGGAAGGTCCGCCCCGGCGGCGAGTCCGCTCGCGAAGGCCGGGGCGGCGCCGAGCGTCGCGAGGTCGGCGAGGGCATCGAGGGCGCGATCGCGGCGCGAGGGAGCCGCGGTCGGGCGCTCCGGGCCGTCTCGGTGTGTCTCGTCCATCGCTCCCCGCTCCGCCGCACTCCGGTCCCCGACGCGCGAGGGCCGCGTCGCCCGCGGTGAATCTCGCAACTGGGCGGCCGGGGCTCCACTCCCTTTCGCGAATCGCCGCGTGAAGGACGGATGATCGGCGGGTTCAGTCGGCGGGACGCAGGTCGAGCTCGCCGCTCGAGATCCAGGTCTCGCGGCCGCCGTCGTCGCGATCGACGACGAGGTGCCCCTCGGCGTCGAGGTCGCGCGCGACGACGGTGAAGCGTTCGCCTCCGCGCCGGACGTTGAAGCGTCGTCCGAGGAGCCCGCCCTCCGCGCGGAGGACCTCGACCAGCGAGTGCGGGTCCGCCGCGAGCGCGCCCATCTCGTCGAGGAGCCGCGCGAGGAGCGCCGCCTCGTCGGGCGCCCGGCCGGACTCGAGGAGGAAGGACGTGGCCTCGACCTCGACCTCGGGCGGGAAGCTCGCGATCGTCAGATCGACGCCGAGACCGATGACCCAGCCCTGGGGAACGGCGCCCCGGTAGCAGGCCTCGACCAGGACCCCCGCGATCTTCCGCGCGCCGACGAGGACGTCGTTCGGCCACTTCACGCGCGCGTCGAGCCCCTCGGCCCGGAGCGCGCGGACGAGGGCGAGCGCGGGCCAGAAGGCGGCCGGGGTCGGAGGCGGCGCGAGGCGGACGAGGCTCATCCAGAGGCCGGCGCCGGGCGGCGAATGCCAGCGGCGCCCGCGGCTGCCGCGTCCCGCCGTCTGCTCGTGCGCGAGGTGCAGATCGCCGTCCTCGGCGCGGCCGGCGTCGAGCTCGGCGAGCGCGCGGGCGTTCGTCGAGTCGACGGTCGGGTGGAAGTGCAAGCGGCGGCCGAGGCCACCGCGCGGCAGGACGGCGGCGAAGGCGCGGCGGCGAGCCTCGTGATCCCCGGTCATCGTGTTCCTCCCCGGTCTCGCGGTCCGACCTCCGGCCGCCTATCGTGACACCGGAGACCTCGAACGGACAGGGGACGGAGGACGTCGATGAAGGTGATGATCGATCTGTGCGTCGTGCCGCTGGGCGTGGGACTGTCGGTCTCGCCCTTCGTCGCCGAGTGCCAGCGCATCCTCGCCGCGCGGGGACTCGAGCACCGGATGCACGCCTACGGCACGAACGTCGCCGGGGACTGGGACGAGGTCTTCGCGGCGGTGAAGGCCTGCCACGAACGCATCCACGAGATGGGGGCGCCCCGGATCACGACCACGCTGAAGGTCGGCACCCGGACGGACCGCGAGCAGACCATGGACGAGAAGGTCGAGAGCGTGGCGCGGCGGCTCGCCGACGACTGAACGCTCCTCCTCAGCTCAGGACGTGCACGAGGTCGAGGACGATCTTGACCGCGAGGGCGGCGGCGATCGCGGCGAGGAGCAGCGTGCGTCCGTGCGGGCGCCGGCGACCGACCGGCCGCGTGACGCCGCGCGCGGGGAGCTCGTCCTCCTCCTCGAAGAACACGATCGGCGACTCCGCCGTCGCCGACAGGCTTCCGGCGTCGAGGACCGGCATCGTCGGGGCGCCCGCGGCCGGCGGCTCGACGGTCTCGAGATCCTCGAGCGTGACGACCAGCCTCGGCCCGGTCCGCCCGAAGCCGATCTCGTCGCCGGCGTGGAGCACCGCGCGATCGACCGGGGCGTCGTTGAGGAAGGTCCCGTTCAGGCTGCCCATGTCGTAGAGGACCCAGTCGCGCTCCTCCCGGCGGATCCCGGCGTGACGCACGGAGACCTGGACGTCGTCGAAGAGATCGAAGGCCACGTCGTTGGTGGGGCCGCGTCCGACGAAGATGAAGTCGCCGTCGGCGGCGTGCGCCTCCGTCGATGCGCCGACGCCGGCCGGCACCAGCTCGAGGCGCGGAGCGGTCGCGTGGAGCCTCTGGCGCGAGGCCCGGCTCAGGGCCTCCTGGATGCGGCTCATCGGAGCGCGCTCGCGCGGCGGGAGAACAAGGGCGTGGACGGCGTCATGTCGCGGACCTCCGGACGACTCGGGAACCGGGCCCGAGCATCGCCGGAGGGGCGCGCGACGCGAAGCCTACCCAGCCCTATGCGCCGGCTGCATCTTCTTGCGGGGCGCGGCGGCGGCGGACGATCTCGACGTCGGCCATCATCTTCGCGATCTCCGCCGTCGACTCGAAGCGCGCGAGGACGATGCGGACGGCGGACATCAGCGGCACCGCGAGGATCATCCCGGTGATGCCCCAGATCCAGCCCCAGAACGCGAGCGCCAGGAGGATGACGACCGGACTGAGCTGGAGGTCCTTGCCCTGCATCTTCGGCTCGACGAAGTTGCCGATCACCTGCTGCACGGCCGAGAGCGACAGCGCGAGGAAGACGCCGGTGAGGAGCGGGCGCTCGCTGTCGGTGTGGAGCACGCAGATCGCGACGGGCGCGATCGTGGCGATGATCGAGCCGATGTAGGGGATGAAGTTGAAGAGGAAGATGATCAGGGCGAAGGTCAGGATGTAGGGCACGCCGAAGAGCAGCAGGATCCCCGCCGAGAGCAGGGCGGTGAGCAGGCTCACGACGATCTTCAGCACGATGTACTTCTGGATCGCGCGGTCGACCTCCTCGATGCCCTCGTGGATGGCGCGCGCCCGCGCGGGCGGGAAGGAGTTGTCGATCCGGGCGTGGATCCGGTCGAGCTCCATCATCATGAGCAGCATGAACACGAGGATGACGATGCCCTCGCCGAGGGCGCCGAGCACGGCCTTGGTCCCCATGCTCATGAGAGTCAGCGGACTCTCGTCGAAGGGCGAGGTGCGCCGTTCGTCGGTCTCGGGGGGCGCGGGACGCTTCGGCGTCCCGTCCGCGGTCTCGGGCTCGATCGTCGCCGGGTCGGGCTTCTCGGGCTCGGGGCGCTTTTCGGCGAAGCCGGCGGATTCCATCCACTCGCTCGCCCGATCCACGAAGTCCTTGCCGCGGTCGAGGTAGGAGCCCAGTCGCTTCTGGTAGGCGCCGCGCTGGGCCTGGAAGTCCTGCAGGTTCGCCGCGACGATCTGCGTGCTGACGAAGAAGAACCCGAAGACGAGGACGCCGGCGAGGACGTAGCCGAGGATCCGCGATCCCGCCGTCATCACCAGCTTTTTGCTGAGCGGGCGGAAGGCGAAGGCGAGGAAGAGCGCGACGAAGAAGGGCCGGAAGACCGACTCCATCACGTAGAGGGCGGTGACGATCAGGAAGGCGATCAGGAGACCCGCCGCGATCCGGATGATGGCCGGGACGCCCCCGTCGGGCGGCGTCGGGGTCGGCGTCGTCGTCGAATCGGTCATGTCGCTTCCCCTCCGGAGTCCCGTGCGGCCCAATCATCGGGCCAGACCACGAAGTAGCGCAAGTGGCGCCGCGGCGCGAATCCGAGGCCGGTGTAGAGCGCGAGCGCCTCGTGGTCCGGCGCCGCGCCGATGACGAAGCGATGCGCCCCGCCTCCGGCCGCCGCCCGGGCGGCGCGGGTGATGAGAGCGCGCGCGAGGCCGCGACGCCGATGCTCGGGGGCCACGAAGATCATCGCGAAGCGCAGGATGTCGGCCGAGCGGGCCAGTCCCAGATCGGCCACGAGCTCCCCGTCCGCGAAGGCGCCCCACCAGGTCGCCTCGCCGGCGGCCGCGACGCTACGCCAGGCCGCGAGCCGTCGTCCGACCACGCGGGCATAGGCGGCCGCCGGCCAGCGCGTGTTGGCGGCACGGCGCCGGGCGATCGCCGCGTCGAGGTGGTCGTCGTCGACGAGGGGGCGGATCTCCGCCGCCGCGGTCGCCTCCGGCGGCGGACCCTCGCGCTCGAGCACGAGGATCGGATCCTCCCGGTAGCCCCGGGCGAGGAGGTCGGCGCGGTCGCGCGCGTCGCGGGCCGCATCCTCCGGGCCGTCCCGGACCAGCACCCGGGCTCCCGTCCGCCCCCAGACCGCGAGTTCGCGGGCGGCGAGCCGGGAGAGACGGTCCTCGCCGGGCAGCGGGACGGCCGGGTCGAGGACGAGCGGGTTCCAGAAGAAGGCCTCCGGCTGATCCGGGATCGTCACCGCGCGACCCTCGGGAACCGCGGTGGACCGTCCGAGGCGCAGGGGGACGATGAGCTCGCTCGCCAGATGGGGGTCGCGGACCATGCCCCAGGGTGCCGGGGGAGGGGGTCGCTTCCTCCGCGCCGGGGAAGGCGAGGCGCAATTGACGCTGGTCAGTGGGACCGCCTCGACGTAGCCTCTGTACGGTTGGAGGTTTGGGGCGACTGGAGTCGGGGCGGACGGTCGGTCGATGAAGGACCGGCGCCGCAGGAACCCCGATCCGGCACCCCAGGGGAGAGAAACATGTTGCAGAAGATCGCGCGTCCCATCGCGCTCTCGATTCTCGTCGCGTCCTTCGGCGGCTTCGCCGCCGCCCAGCAGAACAACTCGGTCAACGCCTCGCTCGACGTGAACGGCGCCTCGATGACGGGTTCGGCGCCCTACGCCGCCACGATCGAGCTTCCCGGTCCCGTCGTCGCCACCATCAGCGGCTCGCCGAACCTGCCCTTCGCGCTGTTCGCCGCGTCCGGGCTCCAGGTCGGCCAGACGATCTTCGACGGCACCCGCCAGATCGACATCGGCCCGAGCCTCGTCGCGCTCGTCGACGGCATCTCCGGTCCCTACGACCAGTTCTTCGGCATCACGAACGCCTCCGGCACGCGCGTGCTCCAGGCGCTCGCCTCGCCGTCGACCATGACCGGCGTCGTCGACGCGGCCGTCCAGGCCGTGGTCGTCGACCCCTCGCTCCCGCCGTTCAACGTCGGCATCTCGGCCGCGACGACGCTCACCTACTCGCCCGACGGCCCCGGCAACTCCGCGCCGCTCTGCGACGCGGGACCGGACCAGATCGCGGTCGTCGCCACCTGCGGTTCGCTCGACGGCACGGGCAGCGTCGATCCGGAGGCCTCGGGCCTCACCTACTCGTGGGTTCAGACCGGCGGACCCATGGTGTCCTTCTTCGGCGCCACGACCGCGACGCCCTTCGTCATCTATCCGCAGACCGCCGCGACGCTCACCTTCGAGCTCACGGTGAACGACGGCACGACCGACAGCGCGCCCGACGAGGTCATCATCGACGTCCAGAACCCGAGCACGCCGAGCTTCCGGGATCACGTCATCCCGATCGTCGAGTGCCTCTGCGTCGGCTGCCACGGCGTGACCAACGTCCTCGACATGTCGGGCGGCGTCGCCAACGCGACGAACATCTACGCCGCGATGACGGCGATGGTCGCGAACCCCAACGCCGACGCGCCGGCCGGCCCGCGCGCGAACCCGGCCTCGCCGTCGACGAGCCCGATCCCGAACTACCCGACGACGGTCACGGGCATGTCCCTCATGGGCACCGTGTTCCCGGGCGGCACCTCGGATCCGGCCTACCTCGTCCTCCTGGCCTGGGTGACGCAGGGCGCTCAGAACAACTGATCGTCCGACGCCCCGGATCCGAGACGCCCGCGCGGTGCTCCACCGCGCGGGCGTTCTCATACGGTGTCAGTCACCCGATGAGAGTTCTCGAGATGCTAGTACGGTGCCAGTCACCGGATGAGCATCCCTTCGTCGCCGCCTCCGACGTCGAGGCCGGGATCGAGGGGATGCTCATCCGGTGACTGGCACCGTACTAGCATCTTCCCTTCGCCGCCGGTTCTGACGGCGAGGCCGGAATGAAGGAGAAGTCTCATCGGGTGACTGACACCGTATGAGAATTCTCGGGCGACCGGGAAGAGGCGGACTCCCTCGCCGTCCGAAAGGGCGTCACGACGAGAGGAGAACGCCATGACGATCAAGACGATGCTTCCCTGGCTGATGGCGGCGGTCCTCGCCGCGCCGGGCGCGACGGACCTCGCCCCGCTGCAGTCCTCCACGAACGCCCGTGCCGACGTCGCCGTCGCGAACGACGATGTCGTGCTCGACTTCGGCCCCGACGGCATGCCGATGGGGCGTTTCGTCGAGACCTACGTCGAGCTCACGGGGCTGCGGGTCACCTACGACCAGCGCCGACTCGCCAACGTTTCGATCCGCGTCGCGGGACCGCTCCGCTTCCCGCGGGAGCGGGCGGCGGACGCGCTCGGAGCCTTGCTGATGGCCTCCGACATCGCGGTCGTGCCGGTCGGGGAGCCCGATCTCGCGCTCGTGCAGTTCGAGGACGTGAAGACCTCGCAGAGCCTGAAGCAGAACGCGCGCTGGGCGACGGTCGACGACGTCCTCGAGGGGCGGGCGCGGCCGAACGAGGTCGTCGCCGTCGTCCTCACCCTGAAGAACACGCACACCGCGGCCCTCCAGCGCGTCCTGTCGAACCTGATCCAGGACCACCGCGTCGGCTTCGTCATGCCTCACGAAGCCTCGAACTCGCTCATCCTCGTCAACTTCGCGAAGTCGGTGGAGACGATGCTGCGCATCGCCCTCGCGCTCGACTCGATCGAGGACCAGCGGCCCGACGCCGCCCCGGCCGGGGCCGCGGAGGACGGGGACGCGAAGCCCGCCGGACGTCGATGAGACCGGAGGCCGCCGGCACGAGGCCTCTGACGCGAGGCCTCTGACACGAGGCCTCTGATACGAACACGGGTGCGACCCGGGGGCGGGTCGCGGGGGGTGACGGGAGCGCGACGCGCGCGAACGGAGTTCCCCATGGGAAAGGGCGGGGTGCGCACGGCGCGTTCCGCTCATCGTTCCTCGGCCTCGACGCGCGTCCAGTGGGCCGCATCGCCGGCATTCCGGTCTCGACGTAGACCAGGCCGTTCCGGACCTCCCACACGAGGCCGTGCGGCGCCAGCGCGTGGGTCAGGGCCTCGCCGAGCGTCTCGGGGTGGATCGAACGGTAGGCGATGCGATCGAGCCAGTGCGTCTCGATCGCCTCGTTCCCGAGCATGACGTCGAGGTCATGGTGCTCGCGCATCCAGCGCGAGAAGGAGTGGAGCGGGCGGTCGACGTCGATGCGGACCATCTGCCCGGCGAGCCGCGCGTGCAGCATCGAGTCGCGGCCGGGCCGCGACGACATCGGAGCGCGCCAGGCCTGGTTCTCGGTCACCGACATCGCGTCGCCTTCTTCCGCCATCATCATCTCGTCGTCCGACTCGCAGGCCGCGAGCGCGGTCACGAGGACGAGGGCGAAGGCCGCGAGGACGCGGCCGCTGCGTTCCGTGAACTTCATCCTGATCTCCTTCTCCAGTCTGCGCCGCCGGGCGCGTCGAGAGGCGCGAAGCCGCCGTCCCGCGGCCTCGTCGGCGTGCGCACGATACCCTCGGAGCCTCCGGGCCGGAAGCTCAGTCCGCGACGCCGCGGGGAACGATCAACGAGAAGGTGCCGCCGCCGGGGTCGTTGACGACGGCGAACCGGCCGTAGGGGAGGTCGGACGGGGGCACGCAGACCTGCCCGCCCAGCTCCTTCACCCGCTCGGCGGCCTCGTCGGTGTCGAAGACCTCGAAGTAGAGCATCCAGTGCGGGGGCATGTCGCCCCATTCCGAGGTCATCTCCATCATGCCGGCGATGGGGATGTCGTCGTCGCGCTCGAAGACGGTGTAGCGGGCGTCACCGGAGGCGTGGGTCACCCAGTCCCAGCCGAAGAGCTCGGCGTAGAAGCGCGAGGTCCCCTCGATGTCGCGTCCCGCGAGCTCGAACCAGGTCGGAGTGCCCGGCTCGTCGACGAGCTCGAAGCCGTCGTGCCCGCGCGGCTCCCAGAGGCCGAAGTGCGCGCCCTCGGGATCCGCGACGAGGGCCAGCCGGCCGTGGTCCGGGACGTCCGTGGCGGCGACGAGGACGGAGCCCCCGAGTCGCTCGACGTTGCCCACCGCGGCCTCGACGTCCGCGACGCGGGCGTAGAGGGTCCAGACCGGGGCGAGTCCCTCGGGCATCGCGCCCGGGATCTTCTGGTAGATCGCGCCGACGTCGTGCCCGTCGAGGCGCGCGATCCCGTAGCGGTGTCCGCCCTCGCCCCGGTTCTCGACCGACCAGTCGAAGAGGGCGGAGTAGAAGGCGACCGTGCCGTCGTAATCGTCGGCGCCGAGATCGGCCCAGCAGAAGTAGCCGGTCTTCAGGTTCTCGTTGAAGGACACGCCGCGTCTCCTCGAGGTGATTGACGAACCGGCCGCGGTCCGGGGACCGCGGCCGGTTCCACCTTAGCGCGCGAGGGCCGCGCTGTCAGGCCGATCGGCGTCAGCCCTGGATCGCGATGCGGCGGGCCTGGGCGGCCTGCGCCTTCGGCAGGGTGATCTGCAGGACGCCGCGGTCGAGACGGGCCGCGATGGCGTCGACCTCGATGTCCTTGGGGAAGCGGATCGATTCGCGGATCTCGACGCGCCGGCGGTCGCGGCGGTGCCAGGTCCGGTTCTCGACGACGGTCTCGCCGTTCTCGACCTTGGCGACCTCGATCCGCAGGGTCTTGTCCGCGAAGTCGAGACTGACCTCCTCCATGGCGATGCCGGGGAGGTCGACGGCCACCTCGTAGGCGGTCTCGGTCTCGGCGACGTCGAGGCCGCGGAAGGGGGCCGGGGCGCCGAGGACCCCGCGGAACAGCTCGCTCATGTCGCGCTCGAAGCCGGCCATCGGGGTCAGGGGGAAGTTCTGGAGCTTCATGATCGTGCCTCCGTGTAATCGAACCTCTCGGGACGGGACCCCCGCGACATCGTCGCGCCCTCGGGCCGCGTCTCGTGCCCTCCGTTTCGCAGCCGGCGTGCCGATCGCGGTCCGGCGGTCGTCGCTCGCCGCAAGTTTCCTCATCACCGGGGCTTGGGGCCGTCGCCGTCGCGGAGGCGAGCCCCCCGCGAGCGGACGACGGTGTCAGCTTGGCAGCGTCGAGATGTCAGTCCTGTCAGGGTGGGGGTATCCAGCCGGGGTCGGGCCCCCCATGATCGGGCGCGAGGTGACGGAAGGGCGTCGCCCGAGGGGCGGGGAGGACGCGGATGGATCGCGCGACGATCGTGCTGGTGACCCTGGTGGTCTACAAGATCGTCCTCGTCGCGATCGGATTCCTCGCGAGGGGCCGCAACCGCGACGAGGCCGACTTCTTCCTCGGCGGGCGCGGCCTCGGCCCGGTGATCGCCGCCTTCTCCGCCTCCGCCAGCTCGTCCTCGGCGTGGACCCTGCTCGGCGCGAGCGGCTTCGCCTGGAAGGAGGGGCTCGCCGCCCTCTGGCTGTTCCCCGCCTGCGTGGGGGGCTTCGTCCTGAACTGGCTCGTCGTGGCGCCGGCGCTCCGCCGCCATCCCGACGGCCGTCGCGCGGTGACCATCACCGACTTCCTCGCGGCCGATGGCCGCGGCGGCACCTCGCGCGGGATCCGCGTCCTCGCCTCGCTCATCGTGGTCGTCACCTTCGTCGTCTACGTCGCGGCGCAGATGAAGGCGGCGGGCGGGGCCTTCGAGCACGTGCTCGGCTACGACGTCCGCACCTCGATCGTGATCGGCGCGGCCATCGTCCTCTTCTACACGCTGCTCGGCGGCTTCTGGGCCGTCAGCCTCACCGACACGCTCCAGGGCGCGATGATGGTCCTCGCCGCGGTGATCCTCCCGGCCGTGGCCTTCGCGCACCTCGGCGCGGGAGGGCTCGTCGAGGGCATCCGCGCCGTCGACCAGCCGGGTTACGCCTCCCTCTTCGGGCACGGGGCGGGCCCGGCCGCCTTCGGTTTCGCGATGGGGCTCCTCGGCATCGGCCTCGGCTACCCGGGGCAGCCGCACGTGGTCAATCGCTTCCTGGCGCTGCGCGAGGGACCGGCCGCGCTGGCGCGCGCGCGCGTCGTCGCGCTCGGGTGGGCCGTTCTCGTCTACACCGGGATGATCCTCCTCGGACTCTGCGGGCGCGTCCTCTTCGAGACGCTCCCCGACGGCAAGCAGGAGAGCCTGCTCTTCCACGCCGCGGACACCTATCTCCATCCGATCGTCGCCGGCGTGATCATCGCCGCCGTCCTCTCGGCCGTCATGTCCACCGCGGACAGCCAGCTCCTGGTCGCGGCGAGCTCGATGACGCACGACCTCGGTCTCGACTGGGGCGCGCAGCGGCGTTCGCTCCTGGTCTCGCGCCTGGCGATCGTGGCCGTCGTCGTCCTCTCGGTGGTGCTCGCGCTGGCGAAGGACGCGACGATCTTCGATCGCGTCATCTACGCCTGGTCGGCGATCGGCGCGGCCTTCGGGCCCCTGCTCGCGGTGAAGCTCATGGGCGCGCGCCCGCGGCCGGGCCTCGCGATGACCTCGATGGCGGTCGGCTTCGCGTCGGTCGCGCTGCATCGCGAGGCGATGGAGCGGTTCGGGGTGCCCGGCGACTGGGGCGGGATCTGTCAGAACGTGCTGCCCTACCTCGCGAGCGGCCTCGTCCTCGCGCCGGCCGTCTTGAACCGGCCGCCGGCCCGGGAGCTCAGTCCCGAGGGGCCGTCGCGATGAGCGCGTCGAGGAGGGGGTTCTCGGGCGTGTCCTTGCGCCAGGCGAGGTAGATCGGGAAGCGCGGTCCCGTCGCCTCGAGCGGGCGCGTCACGACGCCGCGCATCCGCGGACCCTGCGGATCGAGCCAGGGCACGATGGAGTAGCCGATCCCGCCCGCGACGAGTCCCAGGATGGTCTCGGCCGAACCCGCGCCGACGGTGCGCTCCGGATGGATGCCGAGCCGCGCGAGGACCTCGGCCTGGATCGCGGCGAACCGCGTGTCGCGGTGGTAGCCGACGAAGGTGTCGTCGGCGAAGTCGCGGGGGGTGAATCGCTTCTTGCGGGTCACCGGGTGTCCCTGGGGCGCGGCGAGGAAGCCGTGGACGAGGCCCACCTCGAGCGACGCGACGGACTTCGGGATCTCGGGGAGCCAGGCCACGAGGACGTCCACCGTGCCGTCGAGGAGCACGGCCGGATCGGGGTTTTGCATCTCGACGAGGTCGAGAAAGGCGTCGGGGCGGCGCTTCTGCATCCGGCGGAGCCAGCCCGGCAGGAGGTGGCGGAGCAGGAGCGACTCGGCGCCGATGACGAGCTCGCCGCCGGTCTCGCCGGCGCGGATCTGACGCACGACCGAGGGCAGGCGCTCGAAGAAGGGACGCACGAAGTCGAAGAGCGCCTTGCCGGCCGGGGTGAGTCCGAGGCGATCCTTCGTCAGGCGCTCGAAGAGGGCGAGTCCGAGCTCGGATTCGAGCTTCTTGACCTGCTGGTGGACGGCGGGCTGCGTGATCGGATAGGGGAAGGCGCGGGCGGCGCGCGCGTAGCCGCGTTCGCGCGCGACCCAGTAGAATCCCTCGAGCCGGTGGAGCTGTATCATCGCCGCATTCCTCCTCCCCGAGGGTCGTGGCGACGATAGCGGGCGACAGGGACGGGGAGCGGAGAAGGGGGGAGCGAGGATGGCCGACGAATTCCGACCCTACGGGGTCGTCCACCTCGTCGTCGTGGTCGCGGCGCTCGCGATCCTCGTCGCGCTCGTCCGGCGCGCGCGGCGCGTGAAGGGGAGTCCCGAGGAACGACCCTTCCGCCTCCGCCTGGGGATGGCGATCCTCGCCGGCAATCTCGCGATGCAGACCTACCGCCTCCTGCCCGCCCACTGGAACCCCGACGTCTCGTTGCCGCTCCACCTCTGCGACTTCGCGTGGATGGCGGCGGCCTGGTCCATCCTTTCGCGAAGGGACGGACCGGGCTGGCTGGTCTACTACTGGGGGCTCGGCCTGAGCTGGCAGGCCTTCCTGACGCCGACGGTGGACGACGGCTTCGCGCACCCGGAGTTCTGGGCGTTCTGGTTCCTGCACGGCGGGATCGTCGCGGTCGCGCTCGTCAACGCCTTCGCCTTCGGACCGCGTCCGAGCTGGCGGGGATTCGTCTTCACCGTCGCGACGACGCTGGTGCTCTTCCTGGCCGTCCTCGGCGTGAACCTCGCGCTCGACACGCCCTACTTCTTCAACTCACCGGACGACGGGCACGTCGAGGGCACGCCGATCGCGCTCCTGGGCGCCTGGCCGCTGCGACTCGTCTGGCTCGGGCTGATCGTGATCGGGCTCTTCGCCCTCATGACCTGGCCCTGGCTCCGCGGAGGCCGTGGCGCCGGCGAAGGATCAGTCCCACCCCCGACAGCGTGAGGACGACGGACGAGATCACCACGAAGAGTCCGCGGAAACCGAGCAGGTTGAGAAGGCCGCCGCCGGCGAGCGATCCGAGCGCGTGGGAGAGGGCGACGATCATGAAGACGACGCCCATCGCCGCCCCGCGCAGCGCCGAGGGCGCCTCGCGTCCCGCGAGGATGTAGGCGGCGGGGAAGACTCCCGAGAGACAGGCGCCGGCGGTGCAGCGCGCGACGAAGAGCTCGGGAATGCCCCCGGCGTGTCCCTGCCACCAGAAGGACAGCGCCGTGCCCGCGCCCGAGAGGACGAAGGTCAGGCTCGGGCCGATGCGATCCGCGGCGTGGCCCCAGAGCTGCATGAAGACGACCGCGGTCAGCGCCTGCGCGCTCATCACCATGCCCGCGACGTCCTTCGTGCCGCCCACCTCCTCGACGTATCGCGCGTAGACGGGGTCGACGGTCGAGACGAGGAAGCGGACCATCGCGATCGCGCCGAGCAGCGCCGCGAGGCTCGGGAGCCCCAGCACCTGGCGCATCGCGAGGAAGAAGGGAACCCGCTCCTTCGTCCGGCGCGGCTCCTCGACCTCCGGTTCGTGCGTGAAGAGCGCCACCGCGATCACGCCGAGGAGGGCGAGGCCGGCGCAGAGGGGGAAGATGTAGCGGATCAGGCCGGCCTCGCTCATGAAGCCGCCGATCAGGTAGCCCCCGACCATGCCCGCCGGCATCGCGCTCTGGATGCGGCTCGCGATGCGTCCCTGTTCGGCCTCGGGCGCGAGGACCGACGCGAAGGTGATCGCGGTGGGGATGTAGCCGGAGAAGAAGCCCTGCAGGATCCGCATCGCCAGCAGGACCCAGACGTTCGGCGCGAGTCCCATGATGCCGACGAAGACGACGATCGCGGCGAGGGCGCGGAGCACCATGACCTTGCGGCCGGTGCGGTCGCTCATCGCGCCCCAGACCGGTCCCATGAGGGCGGCGACGACGGGCGCGGCTCCCACGACGAGGCCCGTCCAGAGGTTCCGGGCGGCCGGTCGTGGATGCCCAGCTCCTCGACGAAGTAGGTGAGGAAGGGAACCATCGCCATCATGCCCGTCGCGGTGACGGCATTGGCGAAGAAGAGGACCCACAGGGTTCGGCGCCAGGGGGCGCCCGCGGACGTCATGCTCGATGATAGCGGGCGCTCGGTCCGGCGAAAGCCGTCGCGCAGAAGGGCCGAGGATCGGCGTCGAGGTCGCCCTCGTCGGCCGCGCGAGCGGCGGAGAAGCTCGTGGCGAGGCCTGCCGCCCGCGCGACGGAGCGGGACGCGGCGTCGGCGAGGGCGGCCTCCGAGCCGTGGAGAAAGACCGCGCGGCGACAGCGGGTGACCGCGGTGGTAGAGCACCTCGCGGTTCGCGAAGGGGCCCGAGACCTCGGGCACGACGACGAAGCGCCTTCGCCGCATTCGCTGCCCTGCGCCTTGTGGACCGTGGTCGCCCAGCCGCGGACGAGGAGGTGGGCGATCGATCCCAGCTCGAAGGTCTCGACGCCGCCCGGGCGATCGATCGCGACGACGATCGCGTCGCCGCGCCGCGTCGCCACGCCGAGATCGCCGTTGAAGAGGCGTCGCGCCGGGTCGTTCCGGACGACGACGACGGGCTCGCCGGCGAGGAAGTCGCGTCCCGGGGCGCCGATCGCCCGCGCGTGGACGATGCAGGTGCGACGTGGACGCGTTCGGCGCCCGTGACGAGGACGCGCGTCGTGGAGGAGGACGCGCGAATCCGAGTGGCGCGCGAGCAGGGCCGCGGGGTCGTCGAGCGGCAGGTCGTCGAAGCGCGTCGCGTGCCAGGCGGGAAGGATCTCGCGGTGGAGCGCGGCGGACTCGAGGCGCCAGGGCCCTGGCGCCGGGCGCCGGCAGATCGTTCCTGATCCGGCGGCGCCCGGTCGCTCGCGGAGCGCGCGGTCGCCAGCTCGGCGAGGGCGGCTCCGCTGTCGTCGTCGGTCCGCACGCGGAAACCGCGATCGAGGCGGGCGACGCCCCAGGCGCCCGCGCCGACGATCATGGAGGACGGCGCCGCTCCCGACGCTGGGAAGCTGGTCGGCGTCTCCCACCAGCACGAGGACGGCGGGCGCGGGCAGGGCCTCGAGCAGACGCCTCGCGAGGTCGAGGTCGATCATCGAGGCCTCGTCGACGATCAAGACTCGAGATCGAGGGGGTTTCCTCTGCGCTGCGGGCGAATCGCCCGGTGCCGCCGTGGAATCCCAGCCAGCGGTGGAGCGTGCGGGGTTCGAGTCCCCGCGCGCGCGCCGCCGCGATCTCGTCATCGCCGGCCGAGGCCTGGCGGATCGCCTCCGCCATCCGCCACGCCGCCCGTCCCGTCGGGGCGGCGAGGCCGATCCGGGAGGGGTCGAGGCCGGCCGCGAGGAGTGCGTGGACGATGCGCACGACCACCGTCGTCTTGCCGGTGCCGGGCCCGCCGGTGATCACCGCGAGTCCGCGGCCGACCGCGGCGTCCAGCGCCGCGCGCTGCGCGGGCGCCGGCTCCTTGTGGCGCTCGCCGCGACGACCGCGGCGGCGGCCTCGGGCGGCGGCTCGCGCGCTCTGGGGAGCTCGACGTCCCGTCGCGCGAGGGCCTGCCCGGAGCCGGCGCTCGGCGTCGTCGCGGCGCCGCGAACGGAGCGCCCCTCCCTCGAAGACGAGCGGACGGTCGTCCTCCGGACCGCCGACGAGTCCGGCGAGATCGGGATGACCGAGGGCGGCCGAGATCGTCGCCCCGGAGAAGGTCTCGAGGCGCGCGCGGTCGGCGGCGTCTTCGAGGAGCGGGCGCGCCGCCGCGCATCGCGCCTCGAAGGCCGGTCCGAGGTCGAGGCGCGTCGAGCCCTCGGCTTCGGCTGCCCCCAACCAGAAGAGCGCCGCGGCGAGGGCCGTCAGCGCGTCGGGGTCGGCGCCCGGGGCGAGGCGCGTGATCTCGAGCGCCAGGAAGGCGCCGTCCGGCTCGAGGTCGAGCGCATCGGAAAGGACCGAGCCAGCGGGCGAACTCCCTGGGGAGGGGACCGGCGGCGGCCTCGAGGCGTCGTTCGGCGGCGTTCATGCCCGCTCCTCCTCGCGGCGAGGCGCCTCCGCGTCGAGCTCGTGCTCGTAGCGGCCGAGGTCCTCGAATCCCGGCCGGGCGAACCAGATCCCGTCGGCCGGGTCGCCCTCGCGATGGCGCAGGAAGACGTAGGCGACGCCGCCGAAGCGCCGCTCGTGGTCCGCGGCGTCGGAGATGCCGAGCACCCGCGCGAGGACGAGGGAGTAGAGCCGGGCCTGGAGCAGGTAGTGCTCCTCGACGTGGGCCGCCACCGCGGCCGGAGAGGCGTCGAGGAGGAGGTCGCCTTTCCAGTCGGCGATGTAGTGCCGGCCCTCGTGGCGGAAGACGAGGTCGATCGCGCCGGTGAGGAAGCCGCGCTCGATCCGCGGCCGCTCCCTCGCCCGCGCCTGGCCAGGCCGCCCGAGCCCGGGGAGCCGGGCGTCGGGGAGCGGCAGGAGGAACTCCATCTCGCGGACGGGGGTCCTCCATCGCGGCGAGGGGCGCGAGCCGGTCGGGGCCGAGCGGGAGCTCCGTGGTGAGCGTCGCGTGGCAGAGGTGCAGCGCGCGCGCGACGGCCGGGCCCTCGAAGCCCCAACGCGTCGCCGCCGCCGTCGCGATGCATTGCACCTCGGGGCGGGCGGCCCACCCGTCGAGGTCCGGTCTTCGCGCGGAGCGGGGCGTAGTCGAGATGCTCCAGCATCTCGTGGAGGAAGAGGCCCGCCTCGCGCCCGGCGGGGAGCACTCGATCGACGGCGGACCCGACCGGCGCCGCGAGGCCGCTCTCGGCGTCGGGGGCGTCGAGTTCCGCGCGGCGCCGCTTCAGGGCCGAGTACGAGGTCACGATCCGGGGCGCGGCGAGGGGCGCGCCGCGGCGACGGGCGCGCCGGTGCGCCGCGCGTCGTCGAGGGCTGCCGCCTCGACGCGCCAGAGGCGTCTCGGGGACTGGCGGCGTCGCGGCCGGGGCCACCCCGGCGACGTCGTAGCGCTCCGGCGCCTCGTCGGCCTCGCCCGCAGCGAGCATCGCGGCCAGCCGTCGGTTGAGCGGGCCGATGCGCGAGGCGTCGATGGACTTCTGCTGTCCACTTCCTCGCGGTCGCGTCCTGCGGCCTGACGGGGCCGGCGCGAAGTGGGGGAGGATCGAGCAGCGAGCGCGCCCGGCGTCAGGGCGACGCGCTGGTTCTCCTCCGTCGCCTCCCGGTTCGACCGCTCGACGAACGACGGGGGCGAGGTCGTCCTTCGCCCCGACGCGGACGACGCGCTCTCCATCTTCCGAGCCCTCCCAGACCGCCGACCGGCGCACGAGGACCGGGCCGAAGCCCCCGCCGAGGAAGACCACCGGCGCCTCGAGCCCCTTGCTCTTGTGGACGGTCATGACCTGGACGGCGTCCGCGTCGAGATCGCGCTCCTCGTAGACGGTGTCCTCGGACTCGTCGT
This sequence comes from Planctomycetota bacterium, assembly GCA_041402125.1. Lineage (GTDB taxonomy): Bacteria > Planctomycetota > DRQF01 > JAWKSY01. Next base: position 116,290 of record JAWKSY010000010.1, on the reverse strand, counting down.
CTCGCGCGTCCTCGCGACGCTCGCGCAGGTCGCGGATCCAGCCCGCGAGACCGTCGCCGCGCTCGCGACCCGCTTCGAGGAGGAGATCGAGCATCTGACGGACGTTGCGTGACGCGCTCGTCGGCCCCCGCGGTTTCGCGCCGCGCGAATCCCGAGGCGCCGAGGATCTCGCTCGCGAGGGCCTCCATGCCCTCGCGCGCGGTCGGACCAGGCGAGGAGGCGCGCGAGCAAGGGGTGCGACGACGGCAGGTCCTGCGTGGCGACGAGGTCGGCGAGAGGAACCGCGAAGAAGGGACCGGCCCAGGTGCGAAGACGGCGGGCCTCGTCGGCGGGGTCCTCGATGGCGAGGAGGAGATCGAGCAGGCTTGTCGGCGATCCCGGAGCCGAAGAGGCCGGGGTTCTTGTAGAGGCGACGGGGATCCCGGCTCGCGGAGTCGCGCGATGAAGGCGCGGTTCTCGGCGTTCGTGAAGGTGAGGATCATGACGTCGCGGAAGCGGAGCGGCCGCGTCTCGTCGCCGTCCTCGACGGCGTGCGGCGCTGCGATCACGAGGCGGCGGATCTCGTCCGCGATGGCGGCGCGCCAGAGCTCGCTCGCCTCGGGCGAACCCATCTCGCCGCGATCGGAGGGAAGGATCCGGATCGCGAGGGGCGGCACCGGGCGAGCCGTTGCGTCGAGGAGGCGGCGCGTTCCGGCGTGGACCGCGGCGACCGGCGCGTCGTAGTCGACCGGGCCGTCGAAGATCGGCGCCTCGCCCGCGGGGGCGAAGATCGCGTTGACGGCCTCGACGAGGTCGGCGGTGGAGCGCCAGTTCGCGTCGAGACTCACGCGATCCGCGCCCATCGCGCCGAGGGTGGCGACGGCCGCGTCGTAGGTCGCGAGGTCGGCGCCGCGGAAGCGGTAGATCGACTGCTTCGGATCGCCGACGAGGGCGAGGCGGGTCGTCGCTCCGGCGTCGTCCGGGGCGAAGACGCGCCGGAAGATGGCCCACTGCGTCGGGTCGGTGTCCTGGAACTCGTCGATCAGGGCGTGCGACCAGCGCTCGCGCATGCGTCGGACGAGGTCCTCCCGTTCCTCCAGCGCCTCGCGGACGAGGTGGAGCATGTCGTCGAAGTCGATCAGGCCCCGCTCGCGCTTGAGGGCGGTCATGCGCGCCGCGATGAGCGGCAGCGCGCGGGCCGCGAAGGGTCCGAGACAGGGCACGCGGGCGGCGACGAAGCGACGGAGCGCGGCGACGAAGGCGAGCGAGGCGCCCCCGTCGGCCAGATCCCGATCGAGGCGCTCCAGGAGCTCGCGGGCGGCCTTCGCGTCGAGGGCCTCCATCGCCTCGGGGAGGTTGCGCGCGTGGAGGAGGGAATCCCGCACCATCTCGAGGCGCCTCGCCGCGTAGCCGGAGCTCCGCTTGTCCTTGATTCCGGAGTGGATCGCCGCGATCGAGGCGTCGACGCCCTCGCCGCGCGAGGCCGCTTCGAGCGCGCGCCAGGATTCCTCCGCCTCGTCGGCGTCGAATGCGACATCCAGTCGTCCGTTCTTCCCGTGGATCTCGCGGAGGACCGACTCGAGCTTCGCGGTCGAGTGTCCACCGCGCAGCCCGGCCTCGAGCCAGATCCTCTGGTCGGGATCCACGGCGAGCGTCTCGCGCAGGACGGCGCGGAAGGCCTCGCGGAAGAGCCCGCGCGTGTCCGCCGGCTCGGCCTCGAAGGGCAGACCTCCGTCGAAGGCGAGCTCGCCGATGACCTGGCGACCGAAGCCGTGGATGGTCGTGATCGTCGCGGAGTCGAAGTCGCGGAGGGCGGTCTCCACCCGTCGGACGCGTTCCGGCGTGAGCTCCCAGGCCGGCGCCTCCGCGGCCGGAGGCGCGGCGAGGCGGCGTCGCGCCGACGCGACGTCCGCGATCTCCTGGAGCTTGGCCCGCACGCGCGTCGTCAGCTCGGCCGCGGCCTTCTCGGTGAAGGTGACGACGAGCAGGCGCTCGAGAGGAACGGCGTCGTCGAGGACCAGGGCCGCGACGAGGTTCTCGATCGTGTAGGTCTTGCCCGTGCCGGCCGAGGCCTCGATGACGGCGTGGCGCTCGCGCGTGATCCGGTCCAGGATCGGGGGACGGGGGTAGCGCTCGGTCATCGCGGACCTCCCTCGTCGGGGAGCCGCGGGACCTCGGGAAGGAAGGCCGAGTAGCGGCGGCGAACGAGCTCCGCGGCGTCGGCGGGCGGGTGGTGGTCCTCGACGCGGCGGAGCGGATCCCACTCGCGCGGCTCGTAGTTCGCGTGGCGGATCGCGAGCGCCGACTCGAGCTCGAGGCGTCGTCCCTTGACCACCTCCAGCCCGGTGTCGAGCTGGTCATGAACTGACGGTGACGGGCAGGAAGTAGGGTGGAGACCCGACAGGATCTCCGCGACCTGCGCTCCGAGCCAGGGCGCGGGCCGTCTCGCAGCCGACGGCGGCGGCCCGCACCGTGCCGCCCGGTCCTTGCCGCCGGTGATCGCAGTGGTAGGCCCCGGTCCGGTCGTCCAGGCACCTGGAGCCGCGAGGAGCGCGTGATCACCAGCGCGCGGGCGAGGTCCTCTGCCGCCTGCCGCGGTGGCAGGCGGATCCAGTGCACGGCGTCCGCCGCGAGGCGACGAGTTCGGTGCGCTGGTGATGCGCAATCGCAGGGCCCCTCGCGCCATGGGTGGCGATCATCTGACGACGACGTTCGAGTGCCAATGCTTCCGGTCCGAAGATGTATTGAAACTCAGCGCGGCGGCGCCCGTCGCCGCGATCCCGCGCCGGCGTCCTGACGCTCGATGCTGTTCCCGAGGCTCCGCTCCTGAAGAGCGTTACGTTCCAGCTACCCGTCGATATCTCCTGATGTCGGGTTGCGCTCGTAGGTGGATTGCAGTTCGAGGCCGTCGAGTCGTTCGGTGGTGAGGGCTTCCTCGAAGGTCTCGCGCAGGAAGCGCGCGTCCTCGAGCGCCAGCGCTGGAGGTCGAACGTCGGTCGGCTTCCTCGGCGGCCCAGCGAGCCTTCCGCTCCGCAGGCCCGGCCATCGAAGCGGCCGAGACTGGAGCGCACGGCAGCGGCGACCGCCGCGTCGACGAGCCGCGCGTCGGTCGGGGCGATGAGCGGGCGCGTCCGGCCGGGAGCTCGACGAGGGCGAGGAAGCGACGGAGCGCGTCGCGATCGCCCTCGGCCGCGAGGAGATCCTCGAGTCCGTCGGGATCACGTCCCGTCCGGTCGCGGTAGGTTTCGCGCAGGTGGAGCGCGCGGAGCTCCTCGGCCGTGGGGGAGGAGAAGACGGCGCCCTCCGCGCGCGGCGCGAGGAAGCCGTCCGGCGCGGGCCGGGGCGGGCCGGCCTCGCTCCGCGGCGCGCTCGTCGGATCGGAGCCGATCCGTCGCGTCGGCAGACGGGGGACGCCGTCCGCGCTCGCCGACCAGGCCCGGATGTCGCGCACGACGACGGAGGGTTCGCGCGCATCGCCGGTCGCGGCGTCGCGCCCGCGGTGGCCGAGGACGAGGCGGTCGGACGCGCCGCGGAGCACCTCGGCGAAGCGCTGCAGGTCGCGGGCGCGCGGCGAGGGTTCCTCGGGGCTCGCGTCGTCGCGGCGCAGGTCGAGCGCGCTGCGGCGGGAGCCGGCGGGAAAGCGATCCTCGTCCAGTCCGACGACGGCGATCATGCGGGCCGCCGGCGGGCGGACGGCGCCGAGGGCCGCGATCGCGATGCCGCGCAGGCGGGCCGCGCCGGCCCGGGGGGCGAGCCCGGAGACGGTCTCGAGGGCGATCGCGCGGGCGGAGCCGAAATCGAGCGGCAGCTCGGCGGCGGCGGCGCCCTCGCCGAGGCTTCGGAGGGCGGCCCCGATCCGCAGGGGAACGCTCTCGTCCTCGCCCTCGGCCGGCGCGACGAAGTCCTCGACGAGGGCGGCGAAGGCGCGTCCCCAGTCCCGGAGCGGTCGCGGCGCGCCCTCGCCGAGCTCGCGCGAGCGCGCGACGAGATCGCGCAGCACGGCGGAGAGCCGGCCCACCTCGGCGGCATCCGCCTCGAAGGGCGCGGGCGCGAGCCGGCGCGCGCCGATCGCGAGCAGGGGCGGATCGCCGCCCTCGACCTCGGGGAGGAAGCGCGCGAGCGCGAGTCGCGCGAGCGCCTGATCCCAGTGGTAGAGGTCCCGCGGGAGGTAGGAACCGGCGTGGTCGGCGTCGTCGCGGCCGTGCCGCACCTCGAGCTCCACGGCCCAGCGCTCCCACGCCTCGGCGTCGGCGCCGGGAAAGCGGGCGCGGAAGGCCGGCCGGCGGAAGAGGCGGAACACCGCCTGACGCTCGAAGCGGCTCCCGACGAGACCGAGCAGGTCGCCCGCGGTCTCGACCGCGCCGCTCCGTCGCGCGGCTCCCGCGTCGGTCTCGAACGCGGGGAGTCCGCGCGCCGCCGCCGCCGCGAGGAGGCGAATGCGGTAGGCGCCGTCGTCGGCGCCCGCCACCAGGACGAGGACGTCGGAGGGGAGCAGCGGCGCGGCCTCGTCGCGCGTCGCGAGCAGCGCCCGCCAGATCTCGTCGCACACCGCCTCGGCCTCGCGGGTGGGGGTGGGGGCGTCGACGACGACGAGGCTGTCGTCGGCCTCTCCCGCGGGGGCGGCCTCGCCGCGCACGAGGTGGTCCAGCCAGGTCCGTCCCGGTCGTCGCGCGTCCTCCTCGGCGAGGACGCGGGTGCCGCCCGCGGCCGCGAAGGCGTCGAGGAAGAGCTCCTCCGGCTGCGCCCAGTCCTCGAGGGCGCGGAAGGCCGGCGCCGTCGCGTCGATCCGGAGCTGCAGGAGGAGGCCGGGCGTGGCGGCCGTGCGACGGGCGAGCGCGGCGGTGTAGGCGGGAGCGAGGAATCCGGGCGCGACGACGAAGAGGGGTGTCGCGTCGTCCGCGACCGGCGCGGAGGCCGCGATCTCGCAGAGGAAGCGCTGACCGGGACGGCTCGCGGCCCCGCGCCGCGCGAGGGCGGCCCGGAAGAGGGCGTGCTGCCACGCGGCGACTCCGGTCCCGACCGCGGCGGCGGAGCGGCGCCAGGTCGCGATCGCGTCCGGTCGCGTGAGCGCGTACTCCTCGAAGAGCGGGGCCAGCCGGCTCGCGAGTTCGAAGGCGCGACGGCGACGCGCCGCGCCGGCGGGAACCGCCTCCAGCGTGCGTCGGGGCGCGGCGAGAGAGGGGTCGTCGAGCGCGGCCTCGTCGAGGAGGAGGGCGAGCAGCTCGAGGCGGAGCTCCGCCGTCGTCAACCGGTCGGCGCGGTCCTCGGGCGAGAGTCCGGCCTCGAGCCAGCGCTCGACGAGCGCGAACTCGATCCGCGCCGCGACGCCGAGTCGCACGACGAGGGCCTCCCGCAGCCAGGCCTCGGCCGCGGGCGAGGGCGCCAGCACCCGGACGAGGCGCAGGGGATCCTCGCGTCGACTCCCGCGGATCGCCGCCGCGAGCATGTCGAGCAGACGATCCCAGTGGGGAGCGACCCGGATCTCGAGCAACGACCTTCCTCCGCCCTGGATGCGCCTGTCGTCTGGTGACGAGGGACCCGGCAGTGTCGCGGTCGCGGGGGACATGCAGAGCGGGAGCCCGACCTCGGTCGGGCCCCCGCTCTGCATCCGAGCGTGCGCGGCACTCGACCTCTCTCGTCGCACCGATCACCCGAAGGGAGGATGCAGGGAAGGTGCCTGACTCCGGATGTGCATTTCCCCCGCGGGGCGGACGCCGACCCGAAGGGCCCGGGGAAATGCTCATCCGGTGTCAGGCTCCGTACGTGCATCCGCCGCCATCCCTCGACGGAGACGATGCAGGTACGGTGCCAGACACCGGACGTGCATTCCCGCGGACCCGCTCCGCGAAGTCGTTCGACCCTCCGCGGAATGCACATCCGGAGTCAGGCACCTCCCCAGCATCGCGCCGCGAGCCATCGGCGGTGACGCCGCGGGCCGAGCCGCGCGGCGCCCCTCGGATCAGTGCCCGTACCAGGGCATGAAGGGAAGGATCATCGAGATGGCGATGAGGATGACGATCACCCACTCGAGGGTCTCGAGGCGGCCGGTCGAGGCGGCGTCGGACATCTTCTGGTAAAGGCTCTCCGTCGCCTCGAGCTTGCGCTGGACGCTGGCCTGCCAGGCGGGGAGGTCGAGGCGACGCGCGGCGATGCGGTAGACGCGCGCGAGGTACTGGTTGCCGAGGAGCTTGATCGCGTTGTTCACGCCCTCGAACATCACCGCGGCGTCGGTCTGGGCCGTGGCGTAGCGCCCCAGGATCCGCTTCGCCTGGAAGCCGGGCCAGAGGCGCCGGCGGAGGAGCTCGGAGAGGGTCTCGTCGGCGTGGTCGAGGAGCTCGTCGAGTTCGGCGTCCAGCACGCGGAGCTCCAGCAGCTCGACGTTGGCGTGCTTGAGCACGGCGACGACGTCCGCGGGTTCCGCGTCGAAGAGGATCGCCGCGTTCCAGTCGACGATCGCGACGTCGTCGGCGGTGTAGGACAGCCGCCCGGCCAGCGCCCGTTCGGCGAGCAGAGGCGCGAGGGGCGCCGTCTCGCCCTCGATCGCCTGGGCGAGGACCGAGGTCGCGCGGTCGGCCACGTCGATCGGCGAGATGGCGGGGTCCCACTCCGTGATCGAGAAGACCGTGTAGTCCTCCTCGGCGCTTCCGAGCTCGGGGCGTTCCACCGCCGAGCGGATCACGTCGAGCAGCACGCCGGCGCGGCGACGCGCATCCTCGCCGATCGACTGTGCGTCGTGGAACTGCGCCCCCAGGGCGGGGAGATCCCCGAGCGTCGCCTCGAGCGGGAAGCGGTAGGTCAGCAGCACGGTGCCGAAATCGAAGACGATCGCCTCGACGAGGCTGTCCGAGCGCAGCCCGCCGACCTCGACGCTGTCTCCGGGGAGGGAGAGGAGGACGGGCGCCGGATCGTAGTCGAACCACTGGGGCGCCGGGCGTCGCGTCCGGACGACGCGGTGCCGCGTCGCCTCGCGGGCCTGTTCGGCGGCGCGCTCCAGGTCGATCTGGAAGCCGACGTCGAAGGCGTAGTGCGCGAGCACCTGTCCCGCGACGCGGGCGGAGGTCGAGACGGGTTCGAGGGAAGACATGCCCCGATCACAACGGACGGGGGGGACCGCGGCGATCCGCCGCGCGCTTTCGACCCGGGTGCGACTTCGGCTACAAGGAAGCGACGGCCGGGGCGGGCCGAGGAAGGAAGGTCCGGGTGACCCACTCGCACGACAAGGGACTCCCGGTCGAGCGCAGCGAACGACTGCGGCTCGATCCGATCCGGGAGGAGGACGCGCCGCTCGTGTTGCGCGTCCTCGACGACGCCGAGTTCCGGCGCTTCGTGGCGGACCGCGGCGTCCGGACGGAGGAGGACGCGCGCCGCTACCTGCGCGAGGGGCCGCTGGCCATCGCCGCCCGCGAGGGCTTCGGGCTCTGGCGCGTCTCGCACCGCGACGACGGCCGCGGGATCGGCGTCGCGAGCATCCTCCGGCGCGACGAGTACGAACACCCCGACCTCGGCTACGCGATCGTCGCCGAGGAACGCGGCCGGGGCTTCGCGACGGAGGCCGGCGCGGCCGCGATGCGCATCGCGCGCGAACGGCTGGGGCTCGGACCTCTCCTCGCCATCGTCCAGGTCGACAACCTGGCCTCCGTCCGCGTCGTGGAGAAGCTGGGATTCCGTCTCGAGCGCCGGGCGGGGCGCATCCTGGTCTTCCTCTCCGATCCCGCGCGGGACGCGTGATCGAAGCGACGCCGGGGCCCGCGGTTTCGTAGGCTGCTCCCTCATCCGGACGCGAACCCCAGGGAGGGCGATTGCGATGTGCGGACGCTTCACGCTGCAGGCCCCGACGGACGCCATCCTCGACCTCTTCGATCTCGAGCCCGAGGCGGCGCCGCCGGTCATCCGTCCGCGCTACAACGTCGCGCCGACGCAGGATGTCCTCGCCCTCCGCGTCGTCGAGGGCGAGCGCGAGCTCGTGCGTCTCCACTGGGGGCTCGTCCCCTTCTTCATGAAGGACGCCAAGGGCGCGGCGCGCATGATCAACGCGCGCTCCGAGACGGTGGCGGAGAAGCCCTCGTTCCGGGCCGCCTTCAAGCGCCGTCGCTGTCTCGTTCCCGCGGACGGCTTCTACGAGTGGCGGAAGACGGCGGCCGGCGGCAAGCAGCCCTTCCACATCTCGATGCGCGACGGTCGCCCCTTCGCCTTCGCCGGGCTCTGGGAGAGCTGGGACAAGGGGCCGGCGCGCCTCGAGTCCTGCACGATCCTCACGACGACGCCGAACGAGCTCGTCGCCGAGGTCCACGACCGCATGCCGGTCATCCTCGATCCCGAGGACTTCCCGCTCTGGCTCGATCCCGGCGTCACCGAGCTCGGCGCCCTGCGTCCGCTCTTCGAGGCGCATCCGGCCGACGACATGCGCGTCCGCGCGGTCTCGACGCGCGTGAACAGCCCGCGAAACGACGATCCGGCCTGCCTCGAGGACGCCGGCTGATCCGCCTCGGAGTTCGTGAGGCGAAGTCGGCGGGCGGGCCCTAGAAGAGGGGAACGACGTCGCGCAGCGTGCCCGGAGGCATGAGTCGGAGCGGGAGACCACCGCTCAGAGAGATCGCGGCGAGTCCATACTCGGGAGCGAGGAGGTAGAGCTCTCGGCCGGAGTGCGCGAGGCGGAGCACCAGCGGACCCTCGGCCTCCCGCGCCAGCGTTCCCGACCAGAGTTCCCGCTTGATCGTCCCGTTGAACGCGACGGAGTAGAGGTCGAGGCGATCGCGCTTCGCTTCCGCGAACCGGAATCGGACGAGGACCGCCCGATCAGCGCCGTCCGCCGCCTCGGGGTCGAGGCGCGCGGCAGCGACGTCGACCGCCGTTCCTCCGAGCGCGAGAAGGTCCGCGGGACGCACGAGTCGCTCCCGATCCGACATGAGCGCGAACGGAAACTCCGGTCCTCCGCGGGGGAGCGCGGCGCCGGGCCCGACGCCGAGTCCGACCTCGCGTCGCGGCTTGTCGTCGCCAGGTCGGATCGTCGCGAACAGCCGTCCGGCAGGTCCGAGGTCTATAGTGCACTCCAGTTCGTCGGAGAGCGGAGAGCGCTCGAGCGATCGGATCGGACCCGCCAGGGTCTGCACGGGTTCCGGACGGGGTCCCGAGGCGCCGAGAACGAAGCCGTCGATCCGAGCGCCTCGCGACGCGAAGGCGAGCCAGTCTGCGGTTCCACTCGTGATCCGGTCGTAACCGGCGGGTCCGAACGGAGCGATCTCCTCGCCGACCCGCCAGGTTCCGGCGCGACCCTCGGCGTCGAGTACGAGCCAGTGCGCCCGCTCACGCCTGGCGCGGAGGGTCTCCACCCGGTCGGGAGGGAAGCGACCCGCGGCATGATCCGAGAGCAAGGTCGTCATCTCGGCCACCAGGGCGTCGTGTCCGGGTCGTCCTCGACGTTCGTCGAGACGGGTGACGAAGGAGACGATTCGGTCGGCGCGTGCGAACCAGGTCAGGCAGTATGTGCGCGGGTGGTCGTCGTCACGAAGATCCTCGTACACCGCGTGAATCCCGAGTTGGTCGAGCGCGGCGATGGGGCCAACGCGACGGCGACTCCAGCCTCGCAGCTCGGTGCGCTCGAGTTCCGCGAGCCGCAGCTCGAGAAGACCAGCCAATTCCAGGCCCGGTCGCTCGGCGAGCGCGCGGCGCGGGAGATCGAGCACGCGATAAGACACCTCGATGGGCCACTCGTAGAGATCGTGCCAGACTCGGAACCGACCGCCGTCGCGCAGGGCTTCCCGGCGGAGTTGACCCGCGAAGAAGAACGTCGTGGCGGCGACCGCATCGTGGTCTTCCTTGCCCGGTCCCTTGCCGTGCCGGGCGCCCCGACGAGCGAGCTCGAGAAGGGCTGTGATCGTCTTCGGATGCAGGCGGAGCCCGGCGAGGTCCTCTTCGACGCGGGCGTCGAATCGATCGACGATCCCTCGTCTCCGCGCGATGGCGATGGGGTCGTCGTGGTCGACGGCGAGGAGCGTGCACACTTCCGGCCAGCGGAGCGGCGGCGCCTCCTGGGCCGAGGCGGCGCCGGCCGTCGACAGGATCCCGGCGAGGACCAGCACGAGGGCGTTCGCGATCCTCATCGCGCCACGATCCCTTCCATCCGGGTCGCCAGCGTCTCGACGCGGCGCGCGAACTCCGCGAAGACGCCGGCCAGTCGCGCCCCTTCGCGCTGCGCGCCCTCGCGCCCCCGCTCGAGAGCCTCCGAGAGCGAGGGCAGCGGAACGCCCTCGTAGCCGAGGTCGGGGTGGGGCGCGTAGAGCGCGTGCCGGTAGAACGGTCGGCCGGGGAGTCCCCCCTCGAGGAGGAGAGCGCGCTCGACGCCGATCATCTGCCGGTCGAGGGCGAGCGCGAGCTCGGCGTCCAGCTTCCGCTCGAGGAGCACTGTCCGCGCCGCCTCGATGCGATCGCCGGCGAGGGCCGCGCGATCGACGAGCTCGCGCAGTCCGGAGAGATCGAGCTCGGGACGCGCGGACTCGAGGGCGGCGATCTGCGCCGCGATGTTGCGGGCGTAGGCGGCGAAGTCCACCGGCAGGAGGCGCGCATTCGCGGCCCGGTGGAGGAAACGGGCCGCGAAGCGGGCGACCCGGGCGTGGCGCGAGAAGTCGGGATCGATCGCGCGTCGCAGGGCGGAGAAGGTGTCGTAGCGCGAGTGCGTGAGACCCTGCCGGCCGCGGCTCCCGATCTGCATCGTCGAGATCCCGAGGTGGCCGAGAAAGGGCGCGTGATCGGCGTCGTGTCGCGGCGGCCCGAAGGCGAGGGCGCCGGGTGATTCCCCGCGCGGCGCGAGCGCGAGGACGCTCTCCGCGAAGGGACGCCAGCCCGGCACGCCGTCGAGCTCGAAGCGATCCCCGCTGACGGCGGCGTCGAGATCGATCACGAGGACGGTCCGCGCCGAGAGCTCGTCGGCGTGCTCCTCCATCCATTCGGTGGAGCCGACGAGCCCGAGCTCCTCACCGTCGAAGGAGACGAAGCGCACCGTCCGGCGCGGCGGGGCGCCGCTCCGCGCGGCCTCGGCGAAGACCCGCGCGACCTCGAGCAGGACGGCGTGGCCGCTGCCGGGATCGACCGCTCCGTGCGTCCAGGCGTCGCGGTGGCAGGTGACGAGGATCTCCTCGTCCGCGAGCTCGCCGCCGGGAAGCGTCGCCACGACGTTCGAGATGGGGCGCAGGCGGTCGTCCATCTCGACGACGAGGTGCGCGATCGCGCGGCCGTCGCCGCCGAGGTGGTAGGTGAAGGGACCGGCGCCGCGCCAGCCCTCGGGCACGACGTCGCCGCCGAGGCCCTCGAGGAAGGGGCGCGCATCCGCGAAGGACAGCGTCACGACGGGAATGCGCGGCAAGGTGTCCATCTCGCCGAAGGTCGCCTGCTCGGCCCCGGGCACGCTGGGGCGGCCCGGCGTGCCGGGATCGCCCGGTCGCAGGAATCCGTAGAGCACGGTGCCGCGCGCGGCGCCCGTCTCGGGGCGGAAGCGTCCGCGCGGCAGGACCTCGCCGCGCGCGAAGCCGTCGTCCGCCGGATCGGAGTAGAGCAGGAGGCCCGCCGCGCCCCGCTGTTCCGCGAGGCGCGCCTTGGAGCCGCGGTAGCTCTCGCCGAGTCGGGCGATGACGATCCGTCCCGCGACGGTGACGCCCTGCGCCTCGAGAGCCTCGAAGTCCTCGCGGCGCCCGTAGTTCGCGTAGACGAGCTGGGCCTCGACGTCTCCGCTCGCCGAGAAGGCGTTGAAGGGCGGGAGGATCTCCGCGTGGGTCGTGTCGAAGTCGCCCTCGAGGGGCGGCTCGCGGAGGAGGGCCTGGAAGGCGTGGGGGCTCGTCAGCTCCAGCGAGATCGACACCGGGGTCGGCGCGAGGACCTCGTAGCGGGCGGTCTCCACGACGTAGCCCCAGGACTCGAGAGTCTCGGCGACCCAGCGACCCAGGCCGGCGTTGCGGGCGCTGCCCGGGGGGTGGGGCTCGCGGGCGAGCTGGCGGAGATGGTCGGCGAGGCTCGCGGCGCGGACCGAGCCCGCAAGCGCCGATTCGGCGGCGAGGCGGTTCTCGGTCTCGGCGGTCGCGAAGCCGGTCGGCGGTCCGGCCGCGGGACGGGGCGTCGTCTCGGCCGGGGCCGGGACCTCCGCGGCCGCCCCGTCGGCGTCGGCGGGCGGGGCGTCTCCGCCTCCGGTTCCGGCGCAGGCCGCGATCCCGAAGGCGGCGATCAGGACGGTGATGATCCCAAGTCGTTGCGTCATCGGTACTCCCAGCTCCCCTCCCGCCGCGATCGGGCCGGGAAGGAGGGCCCGTCCGGCCCCCCGGAAGGACGGGGCGCGGTCCTTCCCCGAACCTCGGACGATCGCGACGCCGGAATCGTCCCCGAATCGTGAGCGGGCCGAGGGACATCGCGTCCGGCGCGGCGGCACCGGGCTTCCGAGCCCAAGTCCATGACTGATATGGGGTTGTGTCCTGGCGCCCGGCTCGGGGCAAAAGAAAACCCCCGGGGGAACTGGCAAGCTTCCGGGGGTTTTGGCTCGGACGAGAAGAGGCTTACGGGACCATCTCCGCCTTGTCCGATATTCGATTGTTACGGTCAGGTAACGCTTTCACGTCATTCTGACTCGCGACTCGGTTTCCGTATCGTTTCCGCTCGCCAGGCGCCCGCGTCGGGCTCGGTTCGGGGCGGATTCGGCGTCGGGAAGCCGGGTCGGACACCCTTCGCGGCGGTGCCGGTCGGGTACGGGCGGATTATAGGGGCGCCCTCGGGGTGGGTCAACCGCTCTCCGTCGCTGGTCCTTCTGTCGACCGCGTGGCAAGTTCCACTGAAACAGAACTCAAATCCATGTTTTTCATGGGGTTATGATTCATGGGTGAAAGTGGGAAACCCGGGGGGAGACGGGCGCCCGCCGGCGACCGACGAAGGCTTGATCCCCTTGGCCAAGTTCGACTTGGGACGGGTCGCGGCCCCGGCGGAATCTCTTTTTTGGGGCCCCGAGATTCTCGTTCGGCCCCGAGCGCGCCGCTCGGCCCGGTTCGTCCCGAAAGAGCTTGACGGATGAGGGGAGAAGGGCTCCGCCGGCGTCGCGACGGGGTCAATCGTTACCGATTCGGGACGTTGTCGACGATCACCTCGACGATCGTCGGCTCGAAGGGATCGAGCGTCAACGCGTGACGCCAGTTCGCATCGCTCGCCTCGCGCGCGACGTCGCCGCGCAGCGCGCGCAGACGCACCGGCGCGTCGAAGCGCACCGTGAGTTTCGAAGCGGCCTTCGCGTAGCGCGACGGCACGGTGCTCGTGAGTCCGTTCGCGTGGAAGGCGAGGAAGCGACGTCCCTCGAACTCGCGTTCGAAGACGCGCACGGGGAAGGGCGTCGGTCCGTCGAAGCGCACCGCGGGCAGGAGACCCCGTCGGCGGAAGATCGCGCGGAGGTGTTCACGCAGCTCGTCGCGGGGCGGATCAGCGTCCTCGTCCCCGCCGCAGCGGCGGTCGAGCGAGTCGAGGAGCAGGAGGTTGAGGTAGATGGCGAGGCCCTTGCGGTCGCGCGCCGGGCCGGCGCCGATGCGTCGCTCGATGAGCACCGGAGTCCCGTCGATCTCGAGCGCGGCGCGCGCCGCGTCGGCCGCGGCCGCGCCCGCGACCAGCGGCTGGATCAGGAGACCCGGCTCGGCGACGTGCAGTCCGGGTCGGGTGAGGGGAGCGGGGCGCGCGGCCCGGACCCCCTGCAGGGCCGCCTCCCAGCCGGCGCGGCGCACGCCGAACAGGAGATCGAGCCCCGAGACCGGATAGGCGACGAGGGATCCGTCGAGGATCGCCGGCTGGGCGTCGGCGATGACGACGTGTTCTCTCGCGAACGCGCTGATGGCCACGCGCTCGGCCTCCGAGAGGGCGATGCAGCGCGGCAGGACGAGGACCTCGATCGCTTCGGGCAGCCCCGCGACGAGATCGCGCGTGTCGACGTGGCGATAGTCGAGGTGGAGGTCCTCGAGCATCTTCTGCCAGGCCTCGCGATTGCGATTCGCGGTGCTGTTCTCGCGCTCCCAGGACGAGGTCCGACGGATCCAGCTCCCGCCGTCGCCGCGGCTGTCGAGCAGCCAGTGGGCCCGCACGGACGCGCGCGATTCGAGGATCGCGATGCGCGGCTCGCGCGGGCGGGCGCGGCGGAAATCCGCCAGGGAATCGCTCGAGAGCTCCCGCAGCGTCGGCGCGATGGCGCGGGCGAAGTCGCTGGGGCGCTCGAGGTCTCCGTCGACGAAGAGCTCGGTCAGGGACCAGACCACGAGCCCCGCGTCGCCGCGGAGCGCGTACTCCCAGATCTCGTGGACGTCGCGGCGGAGGTCGACGGGGTCGCGGAACAGGGTGTGGAAGAGGAGGGAGGACGGGTCGGCCCAGCTCCCCACGAGCGCGCGCGTGCCCCCGTCGTCGTAGGGCTCGAGGAAGCGACAGGCGCGCGCGAGTCTCCACCAGTCCAGTCCGCTGAAGGGAGAGGGGGCGCCGCCTCCGGTGAATCCGGTCGGGAGGCCGCCGGACCGCTCGCGCGCGCGTTCGGCGAGCGCGAGCACGACGTCGCAGAAGCGGTCGTCCTGGAAGGCCCGCCAGTCGTTCCAGGCCGCGAAGGACCAGCTCCCGAGGGGCGTCGTCGCGGCCCGTTCGCGAGTCGCGGCCGTCGTCGGCGGCTCGAGCTGGTCGAAGGGCGGGAGATCGGGCTGCGACCAGGCGCGCTTCAGGTCCTCGATGCGCTTGCGATGCCGCCGGCCGAGGTCCTCGCGCCAGGCGGCGACGAGCGCGGGCGAACGGTCGAAGTCGAAGGCGTTGCTGCGTCGCTGCAGGGAGATCTCGTCGTCGAGGGCGAGGGCGAAGGGGCGACCCGCGAGGGCGGAGGCGAGGACCGCGTCCATCCGCTCGTTCATCCGCGTCACGACCGCCGGGTCCGCGAGGGACCGCGGGCGGACGAGGAAGCGCTCCTCGCGCGTGCGGGCGTAACCTTCGAAGGCGCCGCGCCAGGCCTCCTCGTCGAGGAAGAGGTCGCCCTTCCCCGCGACGTGATCGACGTAGTAGGGGATGCCGTGGCGCGCCTGCTCGGCGGGCGAGGCGGTGCCGGCGACGTTCGTGCCCGCGATCCCCAGCTCGCGGAGGGCGGCGAACAGGGCCTCGGAGGGCGGGGGACCGCCGTCGAGCCAGGCCACGGCGCACCAGGGCGGGGGAACACCCGGTCCGGATTCGCCCGTCGATTGGGAGAAAACCGGGCCACCGAGGAGGAAGACGAGCGCGACGAGGGTCCTCGCGCATCCGCAAGTCGCCGTGAGGGCGTCGCTTGGCGTCGGTTTTTCGGGGATCGGGAAGACGCGAGCTCGCTGCATCGTCAATACCCAGGGTTCCCGGAGCCTCGTTCGACGGGTCGACTTTGGGACCCGCTTGCCGCAACGCTATCGTAGCAAGCCGATAAGGAAGGCGCGCGGCCGGCGGGACGACTCCCGGCCGGCCGACCCCGCCGGACGGGGGGCCCCGGTCGCCCCAGAACTGGAATCCCGGGTCCTCGGCGGCCCGCAACTCGGACGAATCGGAGTCTCGCATCCGGGAACGACGGATCCCGGCCCGCGAGGAGTGAGATGAGCAAAGACACGATCATCCTGATCATCCTGGCCGCGGTCCTCGCCGTCGCCGGAATCGCCGTCTTCTACATCCTCGGCCGGGACACGCAGACGGGCTTCGTTCCCGCCGACGAGAGCTTCATCGAGGCCGAGATCGACGAGGCGGCGAAGGTGAAGCGGAACACGGGCACCGGCGAGACGCTGGTCCCGATCCCCGGCAACACGAGCCGCCGCCGCGAGGGACCGAGCGAGGTCGCCACGACCCAGGTCGGCGAGGAGGACACCGGAATCCGCGGCGTCGTCCGCGACCCCGCCGGCAAGACCGTCGGCAAGGCCGTCGTGATCCTTTTCGAGGACAAGTCCGACATCGCGACGATCCCCCTCCAGGGCAAGTTCGTCGGCAGCGTCGAGACCGACGACGCCGGCGCCTTCTTCTTCCGCGGGCTCGTGGCCGGTCTGAGTTACATGGTGCGCGCCGAGCACGAGAACTTCGCCTCGGCGTCGAAGGGCGCGATCTCGATCGACGAGAAGCAGACCGTCGACGTCGTGATCGGGCTCGAGAAGGGCGTCGCGCTCCGGGGTGAGGTGCTCGACGACGGCGGCAACCCGCTCGAGGGCGCGACGGTCCTCGTCGTCGATCAGCAGGCGCGGGCGCTCGACCCGACGGAGCAGATCGAGCGCGAGCTCAAGACCGGACCCGACGGCAAGTTCGAGTTCCCGCACATCAACCCGGGCTACAAGCAGGTGACGGCCTGGAAGGACGGCTACGCCACGGTGACGCAGCCGAGCGTCTTCCTGAATCCCGACTCCGGCGCCGAGTACCTGACCTTCCGTCTCGGGCTGGGCGTCGTCCTGGTCGGCATCGTGGAGGACGAGGCCGGAGCTCCGATCGCCGACGCGATCATCTCCGCCGAGCCGATGAACCGTCGTCCCGACCGCAACGTCGTGCTCGGGAACTACCCGCCGGTCAAGTCCGGCGAGGACGGCCGCTTCGCCTTCCTGGGCGTCAAGGAAGGCGCCTACCGGCTCACCGTCATCCGGACGGGCTACCAGATGGTCCGCCGCTCGGCCGCGAACACCGGCCCCGATCCGGTGCGCATCCAGATGCGTCGCACCGCGGTCGTGCGCGGGCGCGTGCTCGACGCCGAGACGGGCGAGCCCGTCGAGAAGTTCAAGCTGACCATCGGTCGGCAGCCGGAGGTCGTCTTCACGCCCTCGCAGCAGCTCCAGTTCTTCAAGTCGGAGGACGGGACCTTCGAGTACGGCGACGCCACCGCGAAGGGCGACTTCTACATCCACGCGGTCTCTCCCGGCTACGCCTGGACGAGTTCGGCGCTGCTGCAGGGTGACGGCTCCAACGACATCGAGGGCGTCGAGATCCGCCTCGTGAAGGGCGGCGTCGTCGTCGGCAAGGTCGTCGACTCCGACGGCAAGGCCGTCGCGGGCGCGAGCGTCGAGCTGCTGCCTGAACTGGACCTTCCCGACGGCGGCCAGGCGGTCCCCTTCGTCAAGATGCTCACCGGGAACATGAAGCGGGCGAAGCGGGTCTCCCGGACCGACGGCGAGGGCCGCTACCGCTTCGAGCTCGTCCAGCGCGGCGCCTTCGTCGTGCGCGCGACGCATTCCGACTTCTCGGTCAGCGTGCACGAGCGCGCGACGGCCTTCGCCGGCACCGGCGAGGCCGAACTCCCCAAGCTCGTCATGCTCCGCGGCGCCACCATCGTGGGCGTCGTCGCCGAGCGGGACGGCAAGTCGGGCGCGAACTGTCTCGTGCGGATCTCGCCCAAGGCGGGCTTCGGCACCGGCGGGACGGGCGAGAGCTACGAGGCCCGCTCGGACGCCGACGGCAACTTCCGCGTCACCAACGTGCAGCCGGGGATCTACTTCGTGGACGTGACCGAGCGCGGCGGCGAGCCGGGGAACTTCCTCGCCGACATCATCGCGCGGCGGAACCGCCAGGAGATCATCGTCGGCGACGGCGACACGGCCCAGGTCCGACTCGACTGAGATGGCCGGCGAGGGACGCAACACCGACCTCCTCCTGATCGTCGCCCTCGTCGCCGCGCTCGGGGCGATCCTGGGCGGTCTGTGGGCCTTCGGCGTCTTCGACGGAAGCGACGACGCGGGCCTCGACGCCGGCCTCGTCGAGACCGACGAGGGCGGCGGCGCCGGCGCCCGTCGCACGACGGGCACGCCGTCGGACGAGGGTGAGAGGCCGAGGGTCGAGACCCCGGCGAACCCGCCCGTCGGCGGGGCTCCCGTCGCGGGGACCTCCGACGACGCGATCGACCGGCTCGATTCCTTCGGCGTCGCCTTCGCCGGGATCGACGTCCTGGTCCGCGATCCCGAGGGGCTCCCGGTCGGCGGCGCCGAGATCACCGTCTTCGACGACGTCGCGCCCGGCATCAACCAGCACGTCCGCGGGGACGAGGTCGCGGGCCGCGCGAGCGATCACGAGGGCTTCGCGCGGTTCGAGGACCTGCGCGGCGACGGCGCCTACATCGTCCTCGTGCGGCACGAAGGCTACCGCGACTCCGTCATCGCGCCGATCACGCTCCTGCCCGGACGCCGCGCGCGCTACGAGATCACGCTCCAGGCCGGGCTCCGGATCTTCGGGCGCGTCCTGAGCGATCCCGGCGAATCGCCCCTCCCCGGGGCCCGCGTCGTCCTCTACGACACGCTGGCGGTGGCCGACGACTTCGAGCGGATGATCGAGCGGAGCGCGGTCGCCGACGCCGACGGAAACTGGTCGATCGACAACGCCTCGCCCGGTCCGAAGCGGATCGTGGCGATGAAGGAGGGCTGGGCGACCGACGCCGTGATGCACCTCGAGCTCGGTCCCGAGATCGCGCGCCTGCCCATCGAGTTCCGCCTGTCCGAGGGCCGCGAGATCCGCGGTCGCGTGCTCGACCCCGACGGTCGCGGGATCGTCGGCGCCACCGTCTCGGCGCGCTTCCAGCCCCTCGCGAGCGGCGCGCGCCACCGCCACCTTCCGCCGGTGAAGACCGACGAACTGGGTCGATACGTGCTCGGCGGTCTCGTCGAGGGCTTCTACACCGTGCGCGCCGAGAAGACGGGCTACCGCACCGGCACCGTGATCCGGCAGGAGGGCGAGGGCCGCGACGCGAAGATCATCCGCCGCGGCTACTCGATGCTCAACGCGAACGCGGGCGACCGGGACGTCGACCTCATGCTCCTGCCGGCCGCCGTCGTCGTCGGACGCGTCGTCGACGACCGGACCGGTCTGCCGGTGAAGGCCTTCGAGATCGCGATCAGCAACCGCGACACCCTCGTCTCGCGTTCGGTGCGCAACACCCGGCGCTTCCAGGACGAGGAGGGGCGGTTCGAGTTCTCCTCGCCGATCCTCGACGGTCAGACCGGTCCGGTCTGGCTCTTCGCGCTCGCGCCGGGATTCGCCGGCGGCTCGGTCCGCATCGACGTCGCGCAGCGCGTGGCGACGGAGGAGCGCGTCCGCGTCGACGGCGTCGAGATCCGCGTCAAGCAGGGCGGCACGCTCCGGGCCCGCATCGTGGACACGGCAGGGCGCCCCGTCCCCGGGGCCCGCGTGATCGCCTACGCCGACTACGGACTCTCCTCGGAGGCCGAGTCGATCATCGAGATCTTCCGGCGACGCAACCAGGTGGGCGGGACGGTCGTGGCCGCCGACGCCCAGGGCGTCGCCGTCGTCCCGCACCTCTTGCCCGCGAACTACCGCCTCCGGGTCGAGGCGGCCGGCTACGCCGCGATCGACAGCGATCGGGCCTGGCTGGTGGAGGAGGGGGGCGAGGCCGACGCGGGCAAGATCGAGATCTACCGCGGCGGGCGTCTGCACGGCGTCATCACCGATCCCGAGGGGCGACAGGCGGAAGGCGTCATCGTGCGCCTGCGAAGCCTCGAGATCGAGAACGGCGAGACCTACGAGGCGCAGACCGGCATCGCGGGGGCCTACGAGTTCCTTCACGTCCGACCGGGGCGCTATCGCCTGACCGCGGCGCGGCCCTCGGCGGAGGGGGCGGGCTTCGACCTCGGCGCGATCCTCCCCGGAAACGGGCCGGGGCGACGGGAGCCGCTCATCGCGGACGGCGACGACCTCCAGGTCGATCTCGACATCCCCTGAAGCCCGGCCGCGGACCCCATCGGGGCGTCGCGCGGCGGCCCCGGAGCCGGGAGGGCGGGGTCAGTCGGGGAGTTCGTCGTCCTGGTGGGCGGGGCGGCTCACCCGGTACTCCTCGTTGAACCACTGGCCGAGGTCGACCAGGCGGCAGCGATCGGAGCAGAAGGGGAAGGCAGGCGATTCGGTCGTGTCGCGCGCGGTCACCGGGCCGCGGCACTTGGGGCAGCGTCGTTCGCCCGTCTTCTTCGAGGTCTCAGACATCGCAGGGGCAGGCGTCGCCGCAGCCGCCGCTCGCGCTCTTCTTGTCGGCCGCCTCGCCCGCCTTGTAGGAGGCGCTGCGGTTGTCGGTGGAGTAGAAGCCCGAGCCCCTCAGGAGGAAGCCGGCGCCCCCGCTGATCACGCGGGCGAGCTTCTGCTTGCGGCAGGCGGGGCAGGTCTTCTTCGGCGCGTCGGACATCGACTGCTCGACCTCGAGCTCGTGTCCGCAGGCCGAGCACTCGTAGGCGTAGATCGGCATCGGGTTCTCCTCGGGTCGGCGCGGCTCAGCGGCTCGACCCGTCTCCGTTCTCTTCGGCCGCCTGGGCCACGGTGACCTTGGCGGGTCGGATGACGAGATCCCCCAGGCGGTAGCCGCGCTGGATCTCGGCGATGACGGTGTTCGGCGCGTGCTCGGGAGAATCCTCGCGACCGATCGCCTCGTGGACGGAAGGGTCGAAGCTCTCGCCCACCGCCGCGATCGACTGCACGCCGTTGTCGGTCAGCAGACGCTCCATCATGTGGTGGATCATCTTGACGCCGACCAGCACCTGCTCGGCATCCTGGCCCTTGTCGAGGGCCGAGAGCGCCGCGCCGAAGTTGTCGACGATCGGCAGCACCTGGTGCCAGAGGTCCTTGGCGACGAGGAGGCGCAGCTTCTGCTGCTCCCGCTCGGAGCGGCGGCGGAAGTCCTGGTATCGGGCCCGCGCGAGACCGAGTTCGTGCTCGAGCTCGCGGATCCGCTCCTCGGCGGAACCGGACTCCGGGGCGGCGTCGGCTCCGGCCGCGTCGGCCGCGGTCGTCTCCTCGGCCTGGTTCTCGGGGCGCTCGTCCCGCTCCTGCGCTCGGTCCTGGTCTTGCATGGTCTCGCTCTCAGATCAGGCGGGAGAAGAACCCGCCCTTCTTGTCCTTGCGGATGGTCCGCCCGAAAGAGGCGGCGAGCTTCTCGAGAAGCTCCTTCTGCTCGGCGTCGAGCTTCTTCGGGGTCTCCACCTGGAGGTGGACGAAGAGGTCGCCCCGGCCCCGTCCCTGGAGCCTCGGCATGCCCTGCTCCCGAAGACGCAGGACCTCTCCGCTCCGGCTTCCGGCCGGGATCTTGAGGTCCACCTTGCCCTCGAAGGTGTCGATCTCGACGGTGGTCCCGAGGGCCACCTCCGGGAAGGTCACCGCGAGCTCGGTGATCAGGTCGTCGCCGCGGCGCTCGAAGCGTTCGTGCGGGGCGATCTCGATGTCGCAGTAGAGGTCGCCGCGAGCGGAGCCGCCGAGGCCCGCCTCGCCCTCGCCCTGGACGCGCAGGCGCTGTCCGGTGTCGACTCCCGGGGGGACGTCGACCGAGATCTCGACCGTGCGATCCTCGAAGCCGGTGCCGCGGCAGGGCTCGCAGGGATTCGTGATGACGACGCCCTCGCCCTGGCAGCGCGGGCAGGTGGTGCGGATGCTGAAGAAGCCCTGGCTCTGCGCGACCTCACCCTGGCCGCCGCAGGTCCCGCAGGTCTCCGGCTTGCTGCCGTCCTTGCCGCGCGCGCCGTCGCAGGTGCCGCAGAGCTCGCGTCGCGTGAGCTGGACGCGCTTCGAGGTGCCGCGGAAGGCGTCCTCGAGCGAGAGGCGCAGGCGCACGCGGAGCGAGTCGCCTCGCGCGGGGCGTCGGGGACCGCGGCCGCGGCGTCCGCCGCCGCCTCCGAAGCCGCCGAACATCTCGCCGAAGATGCTCGAGAAGAGGTCATTCGGATCGCTGAAGCCGCCGAATCCGCCGAAGCCTCCGCCGCCGCCCGCGCCGGTGGCGGCGTGGCCGAACTGGTCGTAGCGGGCCCGCTTCTCCTTGTCGGAGAGGATCTCGTAGGCCTCGGCCGCTTCCTTGAACTTCTTCTCCGCCTCCTCGTCGCCCTGGTTGCGATCGGGGTGGAACTTGAAGGCGAGCTTGCGGTAGGCCTTCTTGATCTCCTCGGCCGACGCGTCCTTGGAGACGCCGAGCACCTCGTAGTAGTCGCGCTGGCTCAAGATCGTGGCTCCGTCGGAGAAGAGGTCGAAGGGTGAATCGCGCCCGCGGCGCGGCCGGCGCGGCGGTCGGGCCCGCGCGCGCGTCGTCGGGCGACGCGCGCGCGGGCTCGATGACCGCCGGACGGGGTCAGGACACCGCGCCGGAGATCGGCTCGGCCTTGTCCTCGAGAGACGTGATCGCGGTGTCGGTGGTCAGCATGAGGCCGGCCACGCTCGCCGCGTTCTGCAGCGCGGAGCGCGTCACCTTGACCGGATCGATGATGCCGGCCTTGACGAGATCCTTGTGCTTGCCCTCGGCCGCGTCGAAGCCCCAGTTCGCGTTGGCGGACTCGAGCGTCTCCTCGACGCAGACGGCGCCGTCGAAGCCGGCGTTCTCCGCGATCTGCATCGCGGGGGCGCGGAGCGCCTCCGCGACGATCCGGCCGCCGATCTTCTCGTCGCCGCGGAACTTGGCGGTGGCCTCCTCGATGGCCGCGATGGCCCGGAGCAGCGCGCTGCCGCCGCCAGGGACGATGCCCTCCTCGACCGCCGCGCGAGTGGCGTGGAGCGCGTCGTCGACGCGATCCTTCTTCTCGCTCATCTCCTTCTCGGTCGTCGCGCCGACCCGGACGACGGCGATGCCGCCGGTCAGGCGGCCCAGCCGCTCCTGGAGCTTCTCGCGATCGTAGTCGGACGTCGTCTTGTCGATCTGGGCGCGCAGCGTCTCGATGCGCTCCTTGATCGCCGACTTCTTGCCGCCGCCCTCGACGATGAGGGTGTCGTCCTTGCCGACCTCGATGCGCTTGGCGGAGCCGAGCACCTCGAGTCCGGCGTTCTCCAGGCTCGTGCCCGTCTCCTCGGTGACGCACTGGCCGCCGGTGAGGACCGCGATGTCCTCGAGCATCGCCTTGCGGCGATCACCGAAGCCCGGCGCCTTGACGGCGACGACCTGGACGAGACCGCGGAGGCGGTTGATGACGAGCGTCGAGAGGGCCTCGGACTCGACGTCCTCGGCGATGATCAGCAGCGGGCGGCCCTTCTGCATGACGCCCTCGAGGATGCCGATCATCTGCCGCACGTTGGAGATCTTCTTCTCGTGCAGGAGGACGTAGCAGTCCTCGTAGACGGTCGTCATCTTCTCGGGGTTGGTGACGAAGTAGGGCGAGATGTAGCCCTTGTCGAACTTCATGCCGTCGACGACCTCGAGGGTCGTGTCGATGGACTTCGCCTCCTCGACCGTGATCACGCCGTCGTCGCCGACCTTCTCGATCGCCTCGGCGAGGAGCTCGCCGATGGCGGCGTCGCCGTTCGCCGAGATGGTCCCGACCTGCGCGATCGGCTGCTTGCCGCGCACCGGCTTCGCCATGCCGAGGAGCGCCTCGGAGGCGGCCTCGACGGCCTTGTCGATGCCGCGCTTGACGATCACCGGGTTCGCGCCCGAGGTCAGGGCCTTCAGGCCCTCGGCGAAGATCGCCTCCGCGAGGACGGTGGCGGTCGTCGTGCCGTCACCGGCGCGATCGTTGGTCTTGGTCGCGACCTCGTTCACGAGGCGGGCGCCCATGTTCTCGAAGGGGTCCTGGATCGAGACCTCCTTGGAGACGGTGACGCCGTCCTTCGTGACGGTCGGGCCGCCGAAGCTCTTCTGGTAGATCACGTTCTTGCCCCGCGGGCCGAGGGTGATCTTGACCGCCTTGGCGAGCTTGCGGACTCCCGCCAGGATCTTCCGGCGGGCGTCGTCGTCGAACATCATCTGCTTGGCCATGGTCTCTTCTCCCTCAGCGCAGGATCTTCGCGAGCACGTCGCGCTCGCGCATGATCTTGTACTCCTTGCCGCTCACCTTGATGTCGGTGCCGGCGTACTTCCCGTAGACGACGATGTCGCCCTTCGCGACGCCGAGCGCCACGCGCTCGCCGTCGTCGCCCATGGCGCCCGGGCCGGCCGCGACGACGCGACCCTGCTGGGGCTTCTCCTGGGCGCTGTCGGGCAGGACGATCCCGCCCTTCGTGGTGGTCTCGGACTCGATCGGCTCGATGATGATGCGGTCATCCAGCGGCTTGAGGTTCATGTTCCGTTTCTCCTCGTGGGCCCCGCGGGGCCGTTTCCGGTTCGGTCGAATGCGTGGTGGGGGAGCGGGGGACGATCACATCATCCCCATGCCGCCCATCCCTCCCATGCCGCCCATGCCGCCCATTCCACCCATGCCGCCCATACCGCCCATCTCGTCCATGCCGGGGCCGGCGTGGGCCGGACCCTCGTCCTTGGGGATGTCGGTCACGAGGGCGTCGGTGGAGAGGAGGAGGAGGGCGACGCTCGAGGCGTTGACGATGGCGGAGATCGTGACCTTGGTCGGGTCGATGATGCCGGCCTCGATCATGTCCTCGTAGGTGTCGGTCAGCGCGTTGTAGCCCATGTCGCCCTTGGCGGCGAGCACGCGCTTGCAGGCGACCGAGCCCCTGCCGCCGGCGTTGTCGGCGATCTGGCGCAGCGGCGCAAGACCGCGGCCTTCGCACTGGCCTCGACGCCGAAGGCCTCGTCACCGCTGACGGTGAGCTTGTCGAGGTCGCGGTGCGTGCGCGCCAGCGCGACGCCGCCGCCGGGAAGGACGCCGGTGTCGATGGCGGCGCGGGTGGCGGCCAGCGCGTCCTTCGCCCGGGCCTTCTTCTCCTTCATCTCGGTCTCGGTGCTCGCGTTCGATGCTGACGACCGGCGATGCCGCCGGCTGCTTCGCGAGTGCGCCCTGGAGCTTCGCGATCGTAGTTGCTGTCGGTCTCCTCGATCTCGCGCCGGATCTGGGCGATCCGGTCGGCGAGTTCCTCGCGCCGCCGCCCTGGACGACGGTCGTGCTGTCGGAGGCGATGATGACCTTGCGGGCCGTGCCGAGATCCTTGACGTCAACGCCTGACGTCGACGGCGAGATCCTTGAAGACCGGGCGCGCGCCGGTGAGCGTCGCGAGGTCCTGGAGGATCGCCTTGCGGCGATCGCCGTACCCCGGCGCCTTGACCGGCGGCGTCGAAGGTGCCGCGCAGCTTGTTCACGACGAGCGTCGCGAGGGCCTCGCCCTCGACGTCCTCGGCGATGATCAGCAGCGGCGCTGCGCCTTCGCGACCTGCTCGAGCAGCGGGACCAGCTTCTTGATGTTGCCGATCTTCTCCTCGTGGATGAGGACGTAGGCGTTCTTCAGCTCGCACCGAGCGTCTTGTGGTCGGTCACGAAGTGGTGGGGCGACAGGTAGCCGCGATCGAAGTTCATGCCCTCGACGACCTTGACCTCGGACCGGTCCCCTTGCCCTCCTCGACGCTGACGACGCCGTCGACGCCGACCTGGAGAAGGCCTCGACGAGGGCTTGCCGATGCTCGCGTCGTTGTTGGACGCGATCGAGGCGATCTCGACCAGGCGCGCCTTGTCGTCGAGCGAGATCTTCTGGCGCGCTTCTGGAGCGAGGCGACGACCGCGTCGACGGCGAGGCGGACGCCTCGGAGGGCGGCCGGGTTCGCGCCCGCGGTCAGCCTTCATGCCCTCGTCGAAGATCGCCTCGGCGAGGACGGTCGACGTCGTCGCCGTCGCCCGCGACGTCGTTCGTCTTGTCGGCGGCCTCCTTCAGGAGCTGGGCGCCGAGGTTCTCGTTGGGGCAGGTGAGTTCGATCTCGTCGGCGACGGTGTAGCCGTCCTTCGTGATCGTCGGGCCGCCGAAGCCGCGGTCGATGACGACCGTGCGGCCGCGCGGACCGAGGGTGCTCTTCACCGCCTTGGCGAGCTTGTGGACGCCGCGCCGGAGCGCCTCGCGGGCTTCGGCGTCGAAGACGAGCTGCTTGGCCATGTCGTGGTTTCCTTTCCGGACCGGAATGCGATCGGGGCCGGCGTGGAGTCGCCGGCCGCTCGCTCCTCCCCAACAAACGCCGCACCAAACCGGCCCGGTGTCGCCGAATGCAAGTCTCTGGGATCCGGCGTGTTAGGATGCGGCCCGTGCCTCCCCGCGGGGCGGGGCACCGGCTGACACGCTGTCAGAAAGGTCCCGTGCGCGATCCGGCGCCGGTGACAGAATGGCAGGGGCGCGGGTGCGGCCCGGGAGGTCCTAGACGATGAATGCGGTGAGACTTGCGATCGCGGCCCTGTTCGGGGCTCGCCGGGGCCGCCGGCGCCCAGGACCACGGTCCGCACCGTCGACGGGCGGGTCCTGAAGGGGAGCTCGAGGCCCGCCGAGGGCGCGCTCGCCTCCGCGGGGACCGACGGCGAGACCAAGGTGCCGCTCACCCGGGTCATCGATCTCGACTTCGGACGGGACGCGCGGTCCCGCCGTCCGCCGAGAAGGCCGGCATCCTGCGCTTCGAGATGGTGGGCGGCGACGTCTACGCCCGTCAGACGGCGACTTCGACACGTCCGCATCGAGAGCAGCTCCATCGGCACGATGACGCCCTCGACGCGCCCGTCGCGCGGTCGTCATCGCGAACGCGGGGACGGGGCGCGGGGGCCGACGCCTACGCCCCCGGTCCGCAGGACACGCGCGATCTCCTCTTCGTGCGGACGCGCGGCGCGGTCGACCGCGTCGCGGGCGAACTCGAGCAGTTCCGGCGCGGCTTCGCCCTTGCCCGGGAACGTAACCGGCGCCTGACCTGGCTTCGAGAAGGCGTCCTCGCCGCCTGCCTCGCCGGGGCCACCGAGCCCGAGGCGCAGGACGGTCTCCGCGTCGTCGTCGACTTTCAGCGGTTGCTGCTCAGCGGCCGGCTCGTCGGCGCGGGCGGCCGCGATCTCGCGCTGGAGTGCCGGCTCGGCGGACGCGTCGCTCTCCACGCGGACCGGATCCTGCGGATCTCGGTCCGCGGCGGGGACTTCGTCCACCTCTCCGATCTCCCCGAGAAGTCGCTGCGCGAGACGCCCTTCGTGGAGGGCGGCGTCGCCTGGGGGCTCCGTCGGGATCGCGGCTTCGAGGGCGGACGCGTCACCGTCGGGGGGCGCTACTTTCCGAAGGCGCTCGCCGTCCACTCGCGGACCGAGCTCGAGTTCGCGGTCCCCGAGGGCATGCGCTACCTCGACGTCTGGTACGGCATCGACGACGCGGTCGCCGGGCGCTCGGTGAAGGGGGCGGTGGCCTTCTCGGTCCGGGTCGGCGATCGGGAGCTCGCGCCGGCCGTCACCCGCCGCGCCGGAGAGGCTCCGGGGCACTTCGAGCGCCTCGACCTCGGCGGCGCGACCTCGGTCGTCCTGCGGGCGGACTTCGCCGATCGCCAGCACTTCAACGGCTGGGCGATCTGGGGCGATCCCATGTTCATCCGCGGGGAATGAAGCCCTCGCGGGCCCTCGATTCCCGGCGCGATCGGAGCTGAGCGCATGCTCGAGGTCCTGAGCGCGGACGGCTTCCTGCGACCGGCCTTCCTGGTCACGCTGCCGGCGGCGCTCCTCTACGTCCTCGTCGTCTCGCTCGTCGGACACCCGCGGACGCGCGTGTTCGGGCGCTTCCTCCTGCCCGTCGCCCGCGGCGTCCTCGTCGCCGGTCTCCTCTTCGCGATCGCGGGCCCCGCGCTTCTCGAGGAGACGGCGCGCCCCGGCCGCGTCGAGATCGCGGTGGACGTCTCGCGCAGCATCGGCGAGGAGGGCCGGCTCTGGTCGGCGGAGCGCGTGGTCGCCCTCGCACGGGGGCTCGCGGAACGCGCGCCCGACGCGGAGCTCGCCGTCGCGGCCTTCGGCGAGCGACCCGAGGTGCTGATCGACGGCCGCGTCGGCGACGTCGATCCGGAGGCCCTGCGCGAGGCCCTCGTCGCGCCCGACCTTCCCGAACGCGTCGGCGCGTGGCGGAGCCGGCTCGGTCCGGCGCTGGCCGAGCTCGCGGCGGCGGCGCCGCCCGACGTCGAGCGGACGCGCTTCGTGGTCACCGACGGCGCCCTCGAGCGACCGCCGGCCCTCGTCGAGCGCGCGACGGCGCCGATCGCCTTCGCTCCCGTCCCCGCCCGACGCGACCGCAACTTCCGCCTGCTCGACGTGAAGGCGCCGCGACTCGTCGAGGAGGGCGCCGGGCTGGCCTTCGCGCTGAGCTACCGCGCCTCCGAGGCGGCGCGCCGACCGCTCGTCGTCACGATCGACGGCGTCGAGGTGCGTCGCGTCGACGTCGACCTCGCGGCGGGGGAGGGCGAGATTCCCTTCGAGGGCCAGGACCTCGCGATCGCGCCCGGTGCGCACCGGCTCGGCCTGCGGCTCGAGTCGGGTGACGAGGAGCCCCGCGACGACGTCGTCAGCGCGGGCTTCCTCGTGCGGCCGCGCACCTCGCTGCTCTACGTCCGCGGCGAGGGGCACCGCGGCGAGCGCGATCCCGCTCCGCTGCGGGCGCTGCGCGCGCAGGGGCTCCCGCTCCGCGTGGTGGAACCGGGCGAGATCCCGACCACCGACGCCGACTGGGCGCTCATCGACGCGGCCTTCCTCGACCGGGTCGGGCCGGAGGAGCTCTCGCCGGAGGCGGCGGCGGCCATCGCGAAGCACGTCGACGAGGGCGGCGGCCTGCTCCTCGATCCGCGCGCCCGGCCCGGCGAACTCCTCCGATGGAACGAGAACCGCCTCGGGCCCTGGCTTCCCCTGACCGGGCTCCCCGATCCTCCCAAGCCGCCGGAGCGCAAGGATCCGCCGCCGCCCGATCCGGATCGCGATCCGCCGAAGCGGCTCGAGGATCCCGATCCGGACAAGGCGAAGAAGGAGCTCGTGGACGCGCCCACGCTCTCGCTCCTCCTCGTGATCGACCGCTCCCCGAGCATGAAGCGCGACAGCCGGCTGCACTTCGCGAAGCTCGGCGCGCTGGCGACGGCGCGCGAGCTGCACCCGGACGATCGGATCGGCGTCGTCACCTTCCACGAGGTGGGGATCGAGGCCGTTCCCATGCAGCCCGCGCGCAACCTCCCCGCGATCGAGGAGGAGATCATGCGCATCCAGACCGGCGGTCGCGGGACGGACATCGAACGCGCGCTCGACAAGGCGCGGGAGATCCTCTCCTACGAGGACTCCGCGGTGAAGATGGTCATCCTCCTCTCGGACGGAGGCAGCTCGCGCTTCAACGTGAAGGCGACCATGGAGAAGATGGTCGGCGACGGGATCACGGTGGCGACGGTCGGCGTGGGATCGAACTTCAACGACGAGGTCCTGACGCTCATCGGGCTCTACGGGGGCGGCGGCGCGCCGATCCCGGCTCGTTCCGCGCGCGAGATCCCCTCCGTCCTCGTCGACCTGACGAGCGGCATGATCGACCGCAAGAAGGTGCGGCGTCGCTCCGACTTCGAACGCGAGGAGGCCGAGCGCCGCGCTCGCGAGGAGGCGGAGCGTCGCGCGAAGGAGGCCGCGTCCGCGGTGCCGCGCGGTCCCGAGCGCCGCGTCACGGATCCCGACGCTCCCGCCGCCGACGCGACGGGGGAGGGCAAGCCCGATCCGAAGAACGCCATCGTCTTCGACGTCGATCGCGGCGTCACCTACACCGACGAGCTTCCCTGGCGGCTCGTCTCGCCGCTCACCGGGCTGCATCGCGCGAAGGAGAAGTCCGGAGCCTGGGTCGCCCTGCGCGCGGAGGACGCGCGTCCCGTGCTCGCGCACTGGCGCGTGGGCGACGGCATCGCCGCGATGTTCGCGACCGGACTCGAGGGCGACTTCGCCGACGCCTGGCCGCTCTGGGAGGGGTACGGGCCCTTCCTCGCCCAGCTCGCGAAGTTCCTGCGTCGCGACCCCGATCTCCGCCGCTTCGACCTCGACGGCACCGTGCGCGATCGCGACCTCGATCTCACGATCGTCGACGCCTGGGCGCGCGACGACCGCCGGCCGTTCGCGGTGAGCGCCTTCGACGAGCGCGGCGAGATCGCCGTGGAGGCGGGCGAGGCTCTCGGCGAGGGCCGCTTCCGGCACCGTCTCGCGCGCGCCCCGGAGGGCGATCATCTCCGCGTCGTCGCCCATCCCACCGACGAGCCCGAGGCGCGGGTCGAGGGCGTCCTCGTCCTGCCGCTGCCGCTCGAGATCGCGCGCCGCGGTCTCGACCTCGAGGGCCTCGAGCGCGGGCGGGCGGCGACGGGAGGGACGCTCGTCGGAGACGAGTCCGCCGTCCTCTCCGATCCGCCGCGCGCGCGCACGTCGCGGACGCTCGCGGCCCGCGGGACGGGGCTCGTGCCCTGGCTGCTGCTCCTCTTCCTGTTCGACGTCGTCGCCAAGCGTCTCGCGCGCCGGGAGATCCTCGCCTGATGTCCGGAATCGTCATCGCCGTCAGCGCCGGAGACCCGCAGGGAATCGGTCCCGAGGTCGCGGTCGCCGCGATCGCGCGCCAGGCCGCCGCTCGTCCGGAGGTCCGCTACCGCATCCACGGGGACGCCGCCCAGCTCGTCGCGCTCGGCGCCCGGGAGGACGAGCGCGTCACGCTCGTGGACCGGCCCTTCGACCGCGCCGCGCTCACGCCGCCGCCCGGTCCCGAGGGCGGACGGGCCGCGCTCGCGGCGCTCGAGAGCGCCTTCGACGACGTCGTCTCGGGCCGCGCGGACGCGCTCTGCACCGCGCCGCTGTCGAAGGAGGCCGTCGCCGCGGTGGCGCCGGGCTTCACCGGTCACACCGGCTGGCTCTCGAAGCGCTGCGGCGTGCGGGCGCAGATGTGTCTCGCGTCCGAAGCCCTCCGCGTCTTCCTCCTCACCGAGCACCTGCCGCTCGCGGCGGTCCCGGCCGCCCTCGAGCGCGGGGTCGTCGCCGACTTCCTGCGCGCGACGCGGCGCGCCCTCCGGGAGGACCTCGGTCTCGAGGCGCCGCGCGTGGCCCTGCTCGCCCTCAATCCGCACGCGGGGGAGGGGGGGCACCTCGGGCGGGAGGAGATCGACGTGCTCGTCCCGGCGCTCGCCGACGCGGGGGGCGCGGAGGCCGGCTTCAGCGGGCCCCATTCGGCCGACACCTTCTTCCGGGCGGAGCGCCTCGAGGCCTGCGACGCCGTCGTCGCCTGCTACCACGACCAGGGCCTGATCCCACTCAAGCTCCTCTCCTTCGGCCGGGCCGCCAACCTCAGCTTCGGGCTCCCCGTCGTCCGCACCTCGCCGGACCACGGCACCGCCTACGACCTCGCCGGGCGGGGGCTCGCCGACGCCGGGAGCATGGGGGAGGCACTGGAGTGGGCGGTTCGCATCGTCGAGCGTCGCCGCGGACGCTGAACCCCCGACGTCACCCACCGGACGTATCTTCCTGTCGCGACGGGCTTTCGTCGTTGACGGGGGGCGGGCGGCTCCCTATCATCGCGGCGGGGAAAGCGGTTTGGGGGACGCCGCGGCAAGTCATTGCCGCGCAGCGTCTTGGGGAAGATCATATGCCTAAGAAGAAGAAGCGTCTCCTGTTCGACGTCATGGGGGGAGACGGCAAGGGTTCGCGGCGCTCGGGCGGCGCCCCGACGACCCGGCGGAAGGCTCCCAGCACCATCGAATCGGACGGCGAGGGCGAGATCCGCCTGAGCTACAGCATGGCCGGCACCTTCGCGGTCGTGTTCCTTGTGGTGGTGGCGCTCGCTTACTACTTTGGGCACCGCCAGGGGACCCAGGCGGATCCGGTCGAGGCGGCGCGTCGCAGCGTCCAGACCGGGTCGAAGGGGACCCCGGCGACGACCGGCGGACGTTACGTCATCCGGGCGAAGCAGCTTCCGATCACGCGGTTCACGCGCGACGAGGCCCTGAACGAGCTCCGCGAGGACAAGAACTTCCTCGAGGGGCAGGGCTTCAAGCCGGTTCGCGTGATGGAGTACACGAACGAAGGGAACGCGGAGGAAGGATTCCTGCGTCTCTTCGTGGGCGAGGCCGCCACGGAGGATGGCCTCGTCGCCCTGACGGAGACCATCCGCGCCTTGCGGGGTCCCCGCGGGGATGAGCCCTACAAGTACGCCTACGTGCGCGCTCTCGCGCGCTGAGCCACGAGGATCGAACGATGACGCTGCACAAGAGCCTGGTCACCGGCGGCAAGCTCACCAAGACCCGCAACGTCCTCACGCGCGCCGAGAAGCTCGAGCGCCTGAAGGAGGACGGACGCTACATCGACGGCGATCCCGTCTACGGTCTGCCGAAGGTGCGCACCGTCGCCGCGAAGG
Source organism: Planctomycetota bacterium (assembly GCA_041402125.1). Lineage (GTDB taxonomy): Bacteria > Planctomycetota > DRQF01 > JAWKSY01. The sequence goes on along the minus strand of JAWKSY010000010.1, from coordinate 84,325 downwards.
TCGGCAAGGCGAAGAAGAAGAAGGAAGAGAAGGACGACAAGAAGAAGAAGTGACCCGCGGGTCGCCGCCTTCCCTTCCCCGAGAATCGCGCGAGAGACCAGGACCATCCTGGTCTCTCGTCGTAGAGTGACCGCGAGATCCGTTCGCGGCGCCAGACGGCGCGCGGTCCCGCCGCCGCGCCCACGCCCCGCGCGGACGAGTCGCGGCCCGGGCCGCGTCCCGAGGAGCTTCCGATGTCCCCGTCCCCTTCGAGCGAGTTGATCGAGATCTTCTCGGCGATCCAGGGAGAGGGTCCGATCGTCGGTCGCCGCCAGATCTTCGTGCGCTTCGGGCGCTGTGACGTCGTCTGCCGCTACTGCGACACCCCGCTCTGCCACGTCGAGCTCCCCGAATGCCGGATCGAGGCCCGGGCCGGCGGTCGCCGCTTCGAGCGCCACCCCAACCCGGTCGAGGACGAGCTCCTCCTGGGCTGGATCGCCCGCCTCGCCGGCGATCTGCCGCACCACTCGGTCTCCTTCACCGGCGGCGAACCCCTGCTGCACGCGGCGACGATCGCGCGCCTCGGTCCCGCGATCCGCGAGCTCGGCCCGGCCGTGTACCTCGAGACGAGCGGGCATCTGACCGACGCGCTCGAGATCGCGCTGCCGGCGGTGGACATCGTCGGCATGGACGTGAAGCTCCCCTCCGCGACGGGATTCGCGGAGCGTTTCGCCGACAACCGCCGCTTCCTCGCGCGCTGCGTGGAGGCCGGCAAGGACGTCTTCTGCAAGCTCGTGGTGGACGCCGCGACGCCCGACGAGGAGATCGATCGTGCGCTCGACCTCGTGCTCGAGACCGCGCCGGAGACGCTCGTCGTCCTGCAGCCGGTGACCCCGTTCCGGGGCGTCGGCGCGCCGCCGCCGCCCGACCGCATGCTGGACCTCGACGAGCGCGCGCTGCGGCGCGGCGCCAACGTCGTGGTCATTCCCCAGACCCACAAGATGATCGATCAGCGATGAAGGTTCCGACCATTGCCATCGTGGGACGCCCGAACGTCGGGAAGTCGTCCTACCTCAACGCCGCCGCCCGCCGCCGCGTCGCCATCGTCGAACCGACGCCGGGCGTGACGCGCGACCGCCTCGTCATCGACGTCGAGATGGAGGGGCGCAAGGTCCGGCTGATGGACACCGGCGGCATCGGCATCGTCGACGAGGCGCGCCTCGACGAGGACATCGCCTTCCAGATCGACATGGCGCTCGAGCTGGCCGACGCGGTGATCTTCCTCATCGACGGCAAGGAGGGCGTGACGCCGCTCGACCGCCAGGTCGCGGAGCGTCTGCGTCGCCTCGAGAAGCCCCTCATGCTGGGGGTGAACAAGATCGACCACCCGAACCAGGAGCCCCGCGCCTACGAGGCCTGGGAGCTCGGACTCGGGGAGCCGATGCCGATCTCCGCCCAGGAGGGCTTCCGCGTCTTCGCCCTGCTGGGCGACCTCCTCGACCGCATCCCGCCGGAGGTGGGGGAGGAGGAACGGCCCGAGGACGGACTGCTGCGCCTGGCGATCGTGGGCAAGCGGAACGTCGGCAAGTCGACCTTCCTCAACACCCTCGCGGGCAAGCAGCGGGTCATCGTCAGCGACATCGCGGGGACGACCCGAGACGCGGTCGACGTGGAGCTCGAGTACGAGGGGCGCCGATTCGTCGCCATCGACACCGCGGGCATCATGAAGAAGAGCAAGGTCGGCACCTCGGTCGACTTCTACAGCCAGACCCGGACCGAGGCCGCCATCCGCCGGGCCGACGTCGTGCTCTTCCTCTTCGACGCCGTCACCGAGGTGTCGCAGGTCGACAAGAAGATCGCGATGCAGATCATCGACGAGGGCAAGGCCTGCGTGCTCGTGGCCAACAAGTGGGATCTGGCCGAGGGCAACATGGGGACCGAGGACTACCTCGAGTACCTGCAGAAGCGCCTCCCCGGCCTCCACTTCGCGCCCCTGGTCTTCATGTCGGCGCGGCAGGAGTTCAACACCCGAGGCGTCATCGACGTCGCCTTCGACCTGCACGAGCAGGCGAGCCTGCAGGCCGGGACCGGCGAGCTGAACCGTGCCGTCAAGGAGGCCTTCGAGCGGCGCAAGCCGGGCGGTCGCTTCGGATACAAGGCGCGGATCTTCTACGCGACGCAGGTCCGGACCTCGCCGCCGACCTTCGCCGTCTTCGTGAACTCGCCCGATCACTTCCCCGACGACTACCGGCGCTACCTGGAGAACCGGCTCCGGGAGGCCTTCGGCTTCTCCGAGGTTCCGGTCCACGTCCGCTTCCGCGGGCGGACCTCGATCTACCACGACTGAAGGAAGGGAGACCCGCTCATGCCCCGCTGCGCGCTCATCGGAGTCCTCGGACTCGCTCTCGCCCTCGCCACCGCCTGTGAATCCTCGGGCGGAAACAAGTACGAGGAGAGCTGGGAGGACAGCTACGACCACAGCTTCGACTTCCTCTGGGAGGAGGCCCAGGCCTCGATCACCCAGTACTTCCCGATCGCGGTCCGGGACGTCGACAACCGGCGGCTCGTCTCAGACTGGGACACCTCGCTCGGGTACTTCTCCGGGCAGGGGAGGCGGACCCGGATCACGGTCGAGTTCGAGGAGATCGGGCCCTCCCGGTTCCGGATGAAGGTCTCGGAGGAGACCCAGGAGAACACCGAGCAGATCAACCCGACCGTGGCGTCCGAGGCGAGCTGGGAAGCGACCGAAAGCGACGGCGCCGCGGCCTCCCGCTTCCGCATCAACTTCGAGCGTCGCATCAACCCGCCCGAGCGCTGGCGCGACGAGGCGGAGAAGTCCGCGGAGGGTGCGGGGAACTGAACGGTACGACGTCGCGCCGGCCGCCGCGCGTCCCATTTTGACCGCTCATGCGCGCGCGCGATCGCATCGCGCGCGCGCTTTTTTTGCGCTCGTCCCGCGCGTCGTTCGACGCGTCGACGCAGGCTGGAGTGATGGGGGGGACGGTCGCGTGTCGCGTCACGTCGCGTCGAGCGGGAATGCGTTCTGTGCGTTCCGTTTCGCGATTCGCGCGCGTTCGTGCGCGGCGCTCCGCGCGACCTCGTCGGCTCGCGACGTCGCGACGACGCGTGCGACGTGCGCTCGGCGACACGTTCGCGCGCGCTTCGCGACGCGAGTTCGTGCGGGTTTTCGCTGAAGGTTTTTTCAAGATGCGGTCGATTTTTTGTTGTTGAAGGCGCCCATGGCGTGCTTTACATTTTTCTCGGTGAGAGGAGGTGGCTCGTCCCCTCTCGCCGCTTACGGGACCATCGACGAGCTGACTCTGATTGAGGAGTTGGGAATTGGCTAAGAAAGTTGCGAAGAAAGCCGTGACCAAGAAGGCTCCGGCCAAGCGGGTCGCGAAGAAGGCGACGAAGAAGGTCGCGAAGAAGGCCACCAAGAAGGTCGCGAAGAAGGCTGCCAAGAAGAAGGTGGCCAAGAAGGCGACCAAGAAGAAGGCCGCCAAGAAGGTCGCGAAGAAGGCCGCCAAGAAGAAGGTGGCCAAGAAGGCGACCAAGAAGAAGGCGACCAAGAAGAAGGCCGCCAAGAAGACGGCCAAGAAGACGGCCGCCAAGAAGGTGACCCGTCGCCGCTGAGAACGATGGACCCTGCCGCAAGGCGGGGTCTTGATGTTTCCGGGGCGCCCTCGCGAGAGGGCGCCCCGTTCTTTTTGGCCCGGCTTGTCCCCGACCGGCGGGGGTCGCCATCATGACCCCGCGGCGGGGAGCGGGGACGGCCCGGACCCGGCCGCGGCCGCCGCCGAGAGTTCCGGAAGGACCGCCATGTCGCCGCGCACCTCGCTCGCCCTCTCCCTCATCATGATCGCCTTCCTCGTCGGCTCCCTCGGCGCGCAGAAGACCGAGAGTCCGGACGTCTACGAGTTCGCGCCCCTCCGGAAGCCGCCGGAATACAAGCGCAAGGGGAAGCTGATCCTCGAGCCCGACTTCTTCTGCTCCTTTTGCTCCAAGAAGGGGAAGATCGAGGCCAAGACCCGCGACGACATGCGTCAGACCTTCGAGGTCGTGAAGAAGTACCCGACCGAGTTCGAGGGACGGAAGGAGCAGACCTTCGGCGCCTTCCGGATGATGGAGACGGACGGCCAGGACATGCTCGCCTGGCTCGAGAAGGAGCTGCCCTCGCGCGACGCCGTCTTCATGGAGGACGCGAACTTCCGGATGTACTGCGACATCCCGGGCTTCAACACCAAGAAGGTGGTGATGCCGCGGCGCGACTACGAACTCGGCCTCCTGCACTCGGTCTTCCCCCGCGTCACCGACAAGACCGTGACGCTCTCGCCCGAGCACGTCGCCCACCTCTACCGGTTCCGGGCGCAGCGCCTCCTGGACGACTTCCAGGCCCTCGTGGCCTACGATCCCAAGTCGGCGGACTACGCCTACTCCGGCCCCTGGATGGGGATGAAGAACAAGTTCGAGGTCTACATCTTCCGGAAGAAGAAGGACTTCGTGAAGTTCAGCACCTACACGCTCGGCGAGAACTCGGAAGCCTCCGACGGCTTCTGCTGGCACAACCTCCGCGATCGCAGCATGGTCGCGGCGCTGCACTGCGAGGGCCTGAACGACGACGAGCTGAACAACGCCTTCACGCACCGGCTCAGCTACTGCCTCCTCTCCGCGCTCCGCGCCTACCAGTACGACGTGCCGACCTGGGTGCACATGGGCTTCAGCCACCTCATGGAGCGACGCGAGTACACCGGCTACACGACGCACATCTTCGGGGAGGGGAAGATCCCCAAGACCCGGCTCATCTCGAAGTGGAAGCCCTCGATCCGGAAGGACATCGCCAAGAAGGAGGTGCCGCCGCTGGTCGAGTGGTTCGCGGCCGAGGGCGACAACGGCCTGAGCTGGGAGATGCACCTGAACGCCTGGTCCCTGATGAGCTACCTCATGCAGAAGGACCAGAAGGCGATGGGGGTCTTCCTCAACCTGCTCAAGAAGAAGGGAGATCGGGAGACCACGCTCGAGAGCGCCCGGCGCGCCCTCAAGACCGCCTTCGATCTCACCCCCATCCAGCTCGACGAGGCCTGGCGGGCCTGGGTCCTCGAGACCTACCCCGCGATCTGATCGCGACCTCGCCGGCCGGAACGCGAGAGGCCCGCCGTCCCCGATGCCGGGGACGGCGGGCCTCCTCGTTCCCGGGGCGCCCGGATCACTTGCCGCCCGCGATCTCCACGTAGCGTCCGCCCGTCTGCTCGGCCATCGGCTTGAGGAAGGACCGGTTGCTCACGCCGAAGGTGATGACGTGGAAGCAGATCTTCATCGTGTTGTTGATGCGGAAGAAGTACTCGAGGAGCTGGTCGGTGTCGGTGATCTCTCCGACCTCGGGGAGGCCGTCGGTCAGGAAGAAGACCGTGTCGCCGTCCACCTTGTGGTTCTTGGTCGGCTTCATCTGGGGCTCGTCCTTCAGACCGAACACGGCGTTCATCGCCCCGAAGGTGTTCGTGCTGCCCTTGCCCTGGGTGGTCACGGAGTCGAGCCACTCCGGATCGAGCCGGCTCAGGAACTTGATCGCGGAGGAGCGGCTGCCGCCCGAGGCCTTCACCAGGCCGGGCTTCCACTTCTTCACCTCGGAGTTGAAGAGGATGATGTTGAAGGAGACGTAGGGGGGCAGGGTCGCGAGGTAGTTGATCAGCTCCTCGCGGGCGATCTCGATCTTCGAGTCGTAGAAGGTCCCGTCGGGCTTGCCGTAGCGCTCCTTGAACTCCTTCTGCTCCGTCTCCGAGAGGTCCTTGATGACGACCTTCTGCTTCATGCTGTAGGAGACGTCGAGGACGAAGAGGATGCGCTGCGAGCGGGTCTGGATGCCGTGGTAGGGGCGACCGCCGTCCGAGGCGCCGTAGGCGGCCATGGACTTGGCGAGCTTCTCCCGGCGGGCGTCGAGCTCCGCCGGGCTGGGCGGCTCCCAGGTCGGCGGGAGGCGATCCCACCACTTCTTCCAGCGCTCGGGCTTCGGCGGGTAGTCCTCGCCGGTGAGCTCGACGAGCGTGTGGTAGACGTCGTCCGCGAGGCGGCCCTCGGCCTCGCCCAGGAAGTCGATGAGGGGGATGACGCTCTCCTTCAGGCGCAGCGCCGGGATGGCCGCCACCGCGGCCGACTGGACCCGCCAGTCCTTGTCCTCGCGCATCGTCTTCAGGCAGAGGTCGTGGAAGTCCTTGTACTTCAGCCGCGCCAGCGAGTCGATCGCCACGATCCGGACCTGGGGCTCGGAGTCCTTCAGGAGCTCCATCAACGCCTTCTCGCTCTTCTTGTTCTCGCTCTCGAGGAGGCCGAGGAGCTGGGCGGCCACGACGCGCAGCTCGAAGGTCTTGCCCTCGGCGAACTCGAGGACCTTGTCGTAGGCGACCTGGGGTCGGTTGACCTTGAAGGTGTCGAGGATCGCGAGGCGGGTGTCGAGGTCCTTGTTCTTGCCCAGTTCGCGCGTGAGCTGGAAGTAGGCGCCCTTGGTCGTCTGCTTGACGAGCGCGGAGGGCACCGTGGCGCGGACGGTGTCGGACTTGTCCTCCATCGCCGCGAGCAGGAGCGGGACGACGTCCGGGTGGTTGCAGTTGCCGAGGTCGTCCACCGCGGAGCGACGGACGTGTTCGTTCGAGTTCTTCCCGTACTTCTCGTACTCGGCGATCGCGGCGTCCGCCTCCTCGCGCGTGGCCTCCTTGTCCTGGGCCGAGAGCCCGCCGGTGAGGAGCAGGAGGACGAGAGCGAGCGCGGCGGTGAGGGACTTCAGCATGCGGAGGATTCCCGATCGAGGAGCGAGCCAGCAGGGAATCCGAGGGTAGCTCAGCCTTCGTTCTCGATCCAGGAAGCGAGCTTCGGATGCGACAGGAGGGGGGCGAGATCGGGGAAGACGGCCAGCGCCGAGGGTCGGGAGAAACCCTGACGACGCCACTCGAGGAGGATCTCGATCGCGCCCGTCTCGTCCCCGTCCCGGAGGGCGAGGAGCGCGCCGAGCACGTGGGCGTCGCCCTGGGCCGGCCAGGTCCGGAGCGCCGCCCGGAGGCTGATACGCGCGAGACGGATCTCGCCGTCGCGGAGCTGCTCGGCGGCGTAGAGCACCTTGGCGCGCGCGATCGCCCGCGAGCGATCGTCCCGGTAACGACGCCGCACCTCGGGATCGGGGGAGGCCGCCGAGAGATCGGCGATGACCCGCTCGAGCGCCGCGAGCACCGCGGGATCGTCGGGATGGCGGCCGAGCATCGCGAGGAGGCGCCGGTGGGCCTCTGCCGGCTCCAGGCCGTCGAGCGCCGCGACCGCGGAGGCGACCTCGGGCGGAGCGTAGCCCGGAGCCTCGGCGGCCAGGAAGCGGCCCAGGCTTTCGGGCGACTCGCCGAAACGAAGGGCGATCTCGCCGCCGACCGACCAGCGGAGGTCGGAGGAGCCCGCGCGCCGGTTCCACTCGCGCACGACCTCGAGGGCGTCCGTCAGGCGGCCCTGGCGGCCGGTCGCCCGCGCCAGCTTCTCCCAGGTCGCGTCGCCCTCGACGCCGCGGGGGTAGCGCTCGAGCTCGGCCTCGAGGAGATCGATCGCGGTCTCGTAGAGGGCGGCGGAGGTCGGACCGTCGGCCTGCGCGACGTCCGCCAGGCAGAGGTCGGCGAGGTCGCGGCGGACGAGCGGCGTGTCGGGATTCTCGACGAGGCGCGCCCGCAGTCGCGAGTCGGCCTCGGCGGTGCGTCCCCGCGCGAGTTCGGTGCGCGCCAGCAGTCGGACGAGGAGGAGGTGCTTCGGCGCGCGCGCGGCCGCCTCCTCCAGCCCTTCCTGGAGCTCGCGGTCGGTGGGGAAGGCGCGGGCCGCGTTCGCGACCGGAGCGCGCCAGGCGTCGTCCTCGAGCCGGCTCGCGAGCGCCTCGAGGCGCCGGGCCTCGGCGACGAGGTCGGCCGCTCCCAGCAGGAGCCGGTAGCGCAGCTCGGGCCCCACGAAGGACCGGCGGCCGGCCTGCAGGCACCGGGTCGCATCGCCGCCCACGGCCGTGATCGCGGGCGGCCACGCCGAGGCGGGTTCGTCGCGGAGGACCCGCGCCAGCTCCCGCTTTCCGGCCTCGAGCCGATCCCGGGCGGCGGTTCCCGCCGCGTCGGCCTCGGCGAAGAGCAGGAGCAGGACGGAGGCCGAGATCGCGACCAGCGCCAGGACGACCGCGAGGCGGCCCGCCGGGCGCTCGTCGCGCGCCCGGAGGGCGGCTCCGCGAGCGCCGCGGCCAGAGGAGGTCGCGGGCTGACGGAAGGGGAACCACACCAGGCTCGTCGCCAGGAGGCCGCCGAGGCCCGCCAGCGCGCCGAGAGCGACCGCGCGGTCGGCGGGTTCGCCGCGGAGCGCGCGTCGCCCCAGCGCCCGCACGAGGCGCCACAGGACGAAGAGGGCGGCGAGGGCGCCGAGGAGACCGGACTCGGCGAGGATGCGCAGGGGTTCGTCGTGCGGCGTGCGGACGTGGCTCGTCACGCCGGAGAGGCTCCACTCGCGCGCGCCGCGATAGGCGGGATGCTCGAGGCCGAAGCGGCCCGGGCCCACGCCGAAGATCGGGTGGTCGCGCCACATCTCCCAGGCGTCCGACGCGAGTTCGAGGCGGACCCGGTTGCTGGGGTGGTCGGGGTCGACCACCGTCGCGAGGCACGTGAGGGGTTCGCGATCTCGAGTCGCGCGGCGCCGAAGGCGCCGAGGACGAGCGCGAGGAGGCCGAAGGCGACGAGGCCCGGCCCGCGCCCCGGTCGGGCTCCTTCGCGCCGGTCGCCCTCCGCGCCGCGCGCCAGCCAGGCCACGACTCCGGCGACCGCGCCGGCCGCGGCGGCGCCGAGCCAGCCCGAGCGCGAGTCCGCGAGGACGATGGCCCCGAGGTTCGCCGCGAGGAAGAGGAGGCCGGCGGCCCGGGTCCCGCGCCCGGGGAGGGCGACGAGGGCGACGGAGAAGCCCAGCGACAGCACCGCGAGCTCGGCGACGAGTCCGCGGTTGCCGATCGTGGAGGTGAACTCACCCGCCCGGAAGGGGACGTCGAGAGGGAAGAGGCCGGACTCGAGCAGGACCTGCGCTCCGAGGAGGAGCGCCGGCACGGCCGCGCCGGCGACGAGGAGCGCCAGGCGCGAGGTGCGTTCGGCGCGGCTCGCCGCGGCCAGGATCGATGGCGAGGCCCAGGCGCGCGAGCTCGCCCGAGACGGGGATGAGGTCCGCGCCGCGGGCCAGGACCGCGCCGAGGGCGAGCGTCCCCAGGCCGAGGAGGCACGGGATCACCACGCTGCGCGCGAGGGCGGGGCCGCCCGCGCCGTCGCGCAGGAGGCGCCAGGCGAGGCCGAGGCCGAGGACGGAGAGCAGGACCGCCTTCGGCTGGTCGAAGTCGGAGAAGGCGCCTCCGGCGGCGAGGGGGACGACGATCAGGGCGAGGGCCAGGATGCGCGACATGGGATCCCCGGTCGTGACGTGGCGGCGGCGGCTCCCGACGCGGGCCGTCCGGAGGCCGCCCCGCGATCAGGAGAACAGCGCTTCGACGAAGGCGTCGGGGTCGAACTCTTCGATATCTTCCGCTTTTTCTCCGATCCCGATGTACTTCACCGGGACGTCGATCTGGTCGCGGATGCCGATCACGGCGCCGCCCTTCGCCGTGCCGTCCAGCTTCGTGAGGAAGAGTCCGGTCACGTCGATGCAGCCCTTGAACTCCTCGGCCTGGGCGATGGCGTTCTGGCCGTTGTTGGCGTCGAGGACGAGGATGACCTCGTGCGGCGCGCCCTCGATGCGCTTGCCGAGCACGCGCGAGATCTTCCCGAGCTCCTGCATGAGGTTCTTCTGCGTGTGCAGGCGGCCGGCGGTGTCCACGATGAGGAAGTCCACGCCGCGGGCCCGGGCCGCCTCGCAGGCGTCGAAGGCGACGGAAGCGGGATCGGAGCCCTGCTGCTTCTTGACGATGTCGGCGCCGAGGCGGCCGGCCCAGATCGTGAGCTGCTCGACCGCGGCGGCGCGGAAGGTGTCCGAGGCCGCGAACATCACCTTCTTCCCGCCGCGCGAGAGGATGTGCCCGAGCTTCGCGATCGAGGTCGTCTTGCCGCTGCCGTTGACGCCGGCCACGAGAACGACGGTCGGCCCCTCCTTCGCGAGGTTCAGCCCGCGGCGGTCGTCGGCCATGATCGCGCGGAGGTGCCGCTTCAGGAAGTCGAAGCACTCGTCGGTCGTCCGGATCTCCTTCTTCCGGAAGGACTCGCGAACGGCCTCGACGATCTTGGTGACGGTGCGCGGCCCGATGTCGGCGCTGTAGAGGTAATCCTCCATCTCGTCGATCAGGTCCGCGTCGAGATCGCGGCCGAAGGGGAGGACGGCCTTGAGGCCGCCGAGGAGCTTCTCCTTGGTCTTTGCGATCCCCCGCTTCAGCTTCTCGGTGAGCTTCTTGAACACGGGTCTCTCCTCAGCCCTTGCGCGCGAGAGCGTCGAGGACTCCGTTGACGAAGCGTCCCGAACCCTGCGATCCGTAGCGCTTGGCGAGCTCGACGATCTCGTTGATCGTGACGGTGTCGGGAATGTCGGCCCGATCGGTGATCTCGTGGGCGCCGATCAGGAGGAGGACCCGATCGAGGACCGCGAGTCGCTTCCAGGTCCAGTTCTCGATGTTCTTCTCGATGCGCTTGCGCAGCGCGGCCCGGTTCTCGAGCACGCCGGTCACCAGGGCGCCGGCGAACTGTCGCACCTCCTCGACCGTCTCCTGGTCGCGGGCGAAGCGGTCGAAGTCCGTGACCTCGTCGCCGAGGCCGAGCTCGCTGCCGTAGAGGTACTTGAGGGCGAGTTCGCGCCCGCGCGTCCGCTTCTTCACGATCGCGCGCCCCGTCGTTCGGCCAGCGCCCGGTCGAGGCGGGCCATCTCGACCGCGACGAGCGCGGCCTCCGATCCCTTGTTGTCGGGACCGTCGCCCGCGCGGGCCACGGCCTGCTCGGTCTCGTCCACGGTGAGGACGCCGAAGGCGAAGGGCGTCCGGTCGCGACCGCGACCTGGGTGACGCCCTGGGTCACGCCCTGGCAGACGTAGTCGAAGTGGGCGGTCTCGCCCCGGATGACCGCCCCGAGGCCGATCACGGCGTCGAGATCGAGGTCCTCGATGAGGCGCTGTCCGGCGTGGGCGATCTCGAAGGCCCCGGGCACCCAGACCTCGTGGACGTCCTCGTCCGCGCAGCCGAGCTCGCGCAGGGTCCGCAGGGCCCCGTCCCGGAGCGCGCGCGTCACGAATTCGTTGAAGCGGGCGGTGACGACTCCGATCCGGAGTCCGGCGCCGTCGATGCCGCCGTCGATGTGCTGGGCCATGGTCTGCGAGGGTCCTCGGTCCCGGAATCGGGCCCGGGAGTCTATCAAGCGCCCTCGGCGCCTCCCAACCCGGCCGCGGCGTCGCGGGCGGGGTCCTCGCGCCGCCGCGCGCGCCCGAGGAGCACGTCTCCGGCGAGCCCGCGGAGGTCGTCGAGGAGGGTGTAGACGATCGGCACGACGAAGAGCGTGGCGACGGTGGAGAGGAGGAGACCGCCCATGATGCCCCGGGCGAGCGCCTTGTAGGAGACGAAGGAGCCGGAAGCCTCCGTGATGGCCATCGGGAAGAGGCCGATCACCGTCGTCGCCGTCGTCATGCAGATCGGGCGGAGGCGGATCCGTCCCGCCTCCAGCAGCGCCTCCCGGCGATCGCCGACGCGTTGACGCAGGGAGTGGGCGCAATCGAGGAAGACGATCCCGTTGTTCACCACGATGCCGAGCAGGACGATCGCTCCGATCATGCCCACCATGTCGAGGTTCGTTCCCGTGGCGGCGAGCGCCCACAGCGAGCCCATGAAGGCGAAGGGGATCGTGAAGAAGACCGCGGGCGGCAGCATGACCGACTCGAAGAGCACGCCCATCAGGAGCATGACGAGGATGCCCGCGAGGAGCAGCATCTTCATGACCTCGCCGAGCTGCTCCTGGAGATCCTCGCCCGTCGTCTCCGAGTAGCGGTAGCCGGGGGGAAGCGAGTAGTCCGCGAGGACCTCGCGCGCCGCCCCGGCGATCTCCTCCCGCGAGGCGTCCACGGAACTCAGGAGCAGGGCGAAGGAGGACTGGCCGTTCTGCTTGCGGATCTCGCCGTAGCCCTTGGCGTAGCGGATGTCCGCGACCTGCGACAGCGGGAAGGTCGTCCCGCTCTGGGACCAGATCCGCATCCCCGCGAGATCGGGCAGCGACGTGGCCGAGGCGTCGTCGAATTCGATGATGAGCGGCAGCTTCTGGTCGCCGCTCTGGAAGTCGGGCAGGCGCTGGCCGCGGATGCCGTACTGGACGGTTCCCATCAGCGTGCGCGGCTCGATGCGGAAGAGCTGCATCCGCTCGCGGTCGGGCACGATGACGATCTCGTCCTCGCTCCGGCCGATGCCGCCGGTGACCTCCGAGATCTCGGGACGGGCCTCGAGGAGGTCGATCATCTCGTCGGAGATCCGGGCCAGGGTGCCGACGTCGGGTCCGTAGACGGTGACCGGCACCGAGGTCCGGTCCTCGTTCTGGCGCTCGACGCCCACCGCCCACTTCACGCCGGGCAGGTTCGGCAGGGTCTCGCGGAGCACCTCCACCGCCTTCTTCGCCGCCTCCGGCTCGCGGTCCACGAGCCCGACCTGGAGTGAGCCGCGGTCCTTGCGGAAGAAGTAAAAGCAGTAGTCCATCCCGATCTCGTCGGAGACCCCGGCCACCGACTCGTAGAGCTGCCCGAAGACCTCGTTCGCGTCGGTGAGCGTGAAGTTCGCGTCCATCGTCACCCGGATGCGGATGCGTCCCCCGGACTCGTCGCTGAACTGCGACAGCTCGGTGTGCTTCATCGCGAGGCCCGTCACCGCGCCGCAGACGGCGAACATGATCCCGAGCGCGGCCAGGCGGTTGTCGAGGGACCAGCCGAGGAGGTTGCGGTGGACGCGCGAGAAGCCCTCGATCGCGAGGTCGATCAGGTGCGCCGCGAAGTAGAGCGGCGCCAGCGCGAGGTGGGCGAGGCGGCGGAAGAGGCCGCGACTTCCGGCCTCGTGCCCGGGGTAGAGGACGATCGTCGCGAGGGGGACGAAGACCAGGGCCACGAGGAGGGAGGCGAGGACGGTGTAGCAGACGGGGAGGCTGACCGCGGTCGCGAACCAGGAGAGCTCCTGCGCGCCGTCGAGGAAGAGCAGCGGGATGAAGGCGACGACGGTCGTGAGCGTCGCCAGCGTGATCGCGAGCGCCACCTCGGCCGTGCCCTCGAGGGCCGCGTCGAAGGGGCCGCGCCCCAGCTCGCGGTAGCGGACGATGTTCTCGACGACGACGATCGCGTTGTCGACCAGCATGCCGACGGCGATCGTGAAGCCCAGCATGCTGAGGATGTTGAGGGTGTCCCCTCCGAAGTAGAGGAGCGCGAGGCCGATCAGGAGCGAGGTGGGGATCGCGAGGCCGATGATGATCGTCAGGCGGATCCGGCGCAGGAAGCAGAAGAGCGGCACGATCGCCAGCAGGCCGCCGATGAGCGCGGCCCGGACGAGGGTCGAGAGGCTGCTCTCGACGACGCGCCCGAAATCGTTGAGGTCGTTGCGGTAGATCGTCCAGCCCTTCTCGACGATCCGCCGGTCGCGCCCGATCTTCTCGTCGATGCGCTCCCGGATGCCGCGGCAGACGTCGACGGTGTTCGCCGTCGCCTCCTTGTTGACGAGGAACCAGACCGCCCGCTTCCCGTTCATGCGGAAGACGAAGTTACGGAGGGCCTTGGCCGCGGTGACCTCGGCCACGTCGCGCAGGCGGACGCCGGGGCGGACGGTGAAGTCCCGGAGCTCGTCGAGATCGCGGAAGCGGCCGAGGGAGCGCAGGTAGAAGTGCTGGCCGCCGTCGGTCATCCGGCCGCCGATGACGTCGCGGTTGTCGGCGCCGAGGGACTGGGCGAGCTCGAAGAGCGAGACGCCGAGGGCCCGCGACTTCTCCTTGTCGACGAAGATCCGGATCGTCTCCTCGACGATGCCCCAGGCCTCGACGCGGGCGACGCCGTCGACCGACTCGAGCTCCTTCACGACCTTCTCGTCGATGATGAAGGCGGTGTCGGACTCCCATTCGTCCAGGAGGAGTCCGAACTGGAACACCGGGAGGTCGGTGTCGAGGTTGAACCGGAAGGTCGTGTACTCCTGGACGTCGTCCGGCCAGCGGAGCTTCGCCACCTCCATCAGGTCCCGGACCTCGGCGAAGGCCTCGTTCGGGTCGCGGCCGCGGGCGAAGCTGATGTTGATGCTGGAGCGATCCTTCGAGGAGCGCGTCTCGATCTCCTCGAGACCCGAGATCTGACGCAGCACCTCCTCGGTCGGCTTCGTGACCTGCTCCTCGACCTCGACCGGATTCGCGTTCGGCACCGGGATCTGGATCGACACCGAGGAGTTGACGAAACCGGAGGGCAGGAACTGGAGCTGGAGGTTCGTCTGGGCCAGGAAGCCGACGAGGACCGCGCTCATGAACAGCATGAGCACCGTCACCCGGCGCTTGAGCGTGAGCGCGACGATGCGGGCGACGGGGCCGTTCACGCCGCGCCCTCCGCGCCGCCGCGGCCGAAGGCGGCCGCGAGGCGATCCACCAGCTCGTGCGAGAGCCAGTAGACGACGGGGATGATGACGAGCGTCAGCACCGTGGAGGACACGAGCCCCGCGATGACGGTCACCGCCATCGGGACGCGCATCTCCGCTCCCTCGCCGGTCGAGAGGGCCATCGGGACGAGGCCCAGCACGGTCGTGGCCGTCGTCATGAGGATCGGGCGCAGGCGCATGCGCGCGCCGGTGACCACGGCCTCGCGTCGGGGGAGCCCGCCGCGATGGAGCCGGTTCACGTTGTCCACCAGGACGATCGCGTTGTTCACGACGATGCCGGCCAGCATGATCCCGCCGATGAAGACGACCACGCTCGCCGCGATGCCGAACCAGGCGAGCGCGAAGATCGCGCCCACGCCGGCGAACGCCGAGGAGACCATGATGACCAGCGGGTCGAGCAGCGACTCGAACTGCGAGGCCATGACGATGTAGACGAGGATGAGGGCCAGGATGAGGGCGAACACCAGCTCCCGGCTCGAACGCTCCGCCTCCTCGGTCTGCCCCGAGACCTTGACCACGACGCCGGTGAAGAGATTCGGGTCCTTCGCGCGGAGATCGGCCACCTCGTCCTCGATCCGCCGCGCCGCGGTCGCCAGATCGACCTCCTCGGGCCGGGCGGTGACGAAGACGCAGCGTTCGCCCGCGATGCGGCGGATCTCGGAGGGGCCGCGGCCCTGGACGACCTGGGCGACGTCGGCCAGGCGCACCGACTCCGCGTCGGCGGGGCTCACGACGAGGTTGCGGAGCGCCTCGAGCTCCACGAGCTCCTCCTCGGGGATCTTCACGAGGACGTCGATCTTCCGGCCCTCCTCCGCGACGGAGAACTTCGTCGCGACGACGCCCTTCACCTTGTCGCGCACGATGCCGGCCGCGGCCGACAGCGTGAGCCCGCGCTCGGCGAGCAGGACGCGGTCGTAGACGATGACGAACTCCGGGTTGCCCTCGCGGACGGTGGACTTGACGTCGGCGAGGAAGGGAGACTCCGCGAGGCGCGCCTCGAGGCGACGCCCGAGGCGCTCGACGGCGGCGAGATCGTCACCCTTGATCTGGATCTCGAGCGGGTTCTTGAAGGTGAAGAGCTTGGGCGTGGTGAACTCGAGCTCGCCCACCGTGGCGACCTCGGAGAGCTCCTCGCGGATCGTGGCCACGGCGCGCCGCTCGACCGCCGCCATGTCGTCCTCGATCGGCAGCCGGAGGTGCACCTTCGCGGTGTGGGGTCCCTCGCCCGGGGGGGCGAGCTCGTCGCGGGCGACGCCGATGGCCGAGGAATAGCCGAGGGTCTCGAGCCGTCCCGCCTCGGCGAGCCGCTCGAGGCGGCGTTCGACCTCGTGCGTGAGCTCGCTCGTCGTGTCGAGCGAGGTGCCGACGCGCTGCGGCGATTCGACGATGAGCTCGCCGCTGTGCATCTCGGGCACGAGTTCGAGTCCGATGTCGTCGACCTTCTGCCACGCGACCCAGCCGAGGAGCACCGTCGCGGCGACCACGAGCGGAGCCGCCCGCAGGGCGGCCCGGATCGACGCCCCGTAGATCGCCTCGAGGCCCGCGTAGGCGCGGTCGAAGAGCCAGCCGACGGGGCGGGCGACGAGCGACAGCAGCCGCCAGAGGGCGCCGAGGACCAGCGTGAGCAGCCCGACGACCACCACGACGACCGCGAGCAGGAGGCGCGCGGCGAGCTCGAGGAGACCCTGGGCGAGGACGAAGGGAACGACGAGGGGAAGGGCGAGGAGGGCGCCGGCGCGGCGCAGACGCGACCCGGACTCGTCGCGCAGGCGACCGCGATATCCGCGCAGCGTCTCCGCGGTCGCCCAGTCGCCGGGGCGCGGGAAGACGCGCGTCCGGAAGACCTCGACGCGGTCGCGGATGCGCTCGCCCAGTCCGGCTCGGGCGCGCGGCCGGTCGTCGTTGATCTTGCGCGCCGCGAGCATGGGGATGAAGAAGAGCGCGACGACGAGGGAGGCGAGGAGCGAGAAGACGACGGTCAGCGACTGGTCCTTGAAGATCTCTCCCGCGACGCCCTCGACGAAGACGATCGGCAGGAAGACCGCGACCGTCGTCAACACCGAGGCGACGACCGCGCCTCCGACCTCGCGCGTCCCGCGCACCGCCGCCGCGCGGAGATCGTCCCCCTCGCCGCGGCAGCGATCGATGGACTCGAGGACGACGATGGACGCGTCGACGAGCATGCCGATGCCGAGGGCGAGACCGCCGAGGGACATCACGTTGAGGCTGACGCCGAACTGCATCATCGGGCCGAAGGTGGCGACGACGCTGATCGGGATGCTCACCGCGATGATCAGGGTCGAGATCGGGCGGCGGAGGAAGAGCATGAGGACGAGGATGGCGAAGATCGCGCCGTAGATGCCCGTCTGCTCGACCTCCTCGATCGATCGCTCGACGAAGCGACTCTGGTCGGAGAGGAGTCGGAGGCGCATGTCGGCGGGGAGCGACTCGGCGAGGGTGCCGCCGTCGTCGTCCGTCGCGACGGGGCCGCCCCCGCCGCCGGGGCCGCCGTGGCCGCCGCCGCGCGCGCGGGCCGCCTGACGCAGCGCCGCGGCCTTCTCCGGGTCGAGCTCGCCGCCCGTCATCGTCGTGCGCCAGGCGGCCCCGAAGAGCGCGCGCTTCACGACGTCGGCGACGTCCACGATGTTGGCGGAGTCCTCCTTGTAGACCGCCAGCTCGACGCTGGGCCGGCCGTCGATGCGCGTGACGACGTCGGCGTCCTTCGCGCCCACGCGGACCCGCGCGACGTCGCGCAGCCGGATCTGCTCGCCGTTCCGGTTCGCGACGACGAGATCGGCGATCTCCTCGACGGTCTTGAACTGGTTGAGCGTGCGGACGAGGTACTCGACGTCGCCCTCGCGCAGGATGCCGCTCGCGAGGTTGACGTTCTCCTCCTGCAGGCGGCGCTCGAGGTCCGCGACGGAGACGCGGGTCCGGCGGAGCTCGTTCTCGTCGAGGTCGACGCGGATCTCGGACTCGAAGCCGCCGCGCACGCGGATCGCGGCGACGCCGGGCAGGCTCTCGAGGCGCTTCTTCAGGCGCTCCTCGGCGAGGAAGCGCATGCGCGTGAGATCGCCGCCGTACACGCCGAAGCGGAGGATCGGATCGAGCGTCGGGTCGTACTTGAGGAGGAGGGGCTTCTCGGCGTCGCGCGGCAGGAGGGGACGGACCTGGTCGACCTTCTCGCGCACGTCCTGCGCGGCGAAGGACATGTTCGTGTCCCACTCGAACTCGAGGATGATGTCGCTCACGCCGGCGCGCGAGATGCTCCGGTAGCCGTTCAGGCGGCTGGTGACCGAGAGGTTGCCCTCGAGGACCTTGGTGACGAGCTCCTCGACCTCGGCCGGCGCGGCGCCCTCGTACTCGGTGCGGACGGTCAGCGAGGGGTAACTGATGCGCGGCAGGAGCGTGACCGCGAGCTTGCCGAAGGAGACGTAGCCGAACACCGCGACCGCGAGCACGATCATCGTCACCGCGACGGGGCGATCGACGGCGAGCTCGACGAGGCTTCGCGACGACAGCGGCCCGGCGGGCGGTCGGGAGGGCGACTCCTCGCTCATCGCTTCGCCGGCGCTCCGTCCTCGGGCTTCTTCTCCGGACCGCCCTCGGCGCCGGCCGGGCTCTCGGCCTTCGCCTCGGGCATCGGTTCCGGGTCGCCCTCGACGCGGATCGCGGCGCCGTCGACGAGGCGATCGAGGCCGACGAGGATGATCTCGGCCTCCGCCGTGAGCGGCGCCTCGCCCCCTTCCGCGGGCAGGTACTCGACGGACTCGGGATCCTCGAGCCCCTTGCGGACGTAGGTCTTCCGCGCGGTCGGCGCGCCCTTCTCGCCGCGATCCACGATGAAGACGTAGGGCCGGTCGCGCTCGAAGAGGAGGGACTTCTTCGGCAGCAGGAGGATGTCGGACTTCCGTCGCGTGATGATGTGGCCCTGCACGAACATGCCGGGGAGGAGCGGCCGGTCCGCGCGCGGCTCGAGCCGGATGCGGGAGAGGATCTTCCCGCCCTCGGGGTCGATGCGATTGGCGACGTAGACGACCTCGCCGCGGAAGAACTCGCCCGGGTGCGCGGTGCAGTTCACCTCGACGGGCAGGCCCCGTCGGAGGAAGCGGAGCTCCTTCTCGGGAACGCTCGGCTCGATCACGAGAGAGTCGAGATCCTCGATCTCGAAGGCCGCCTGACCCATCGTGGCGCGCTGCCCGACGCTGACGTTGCGGACGGTGATGGTGCCGGTGATGGTGGCGCGGATCCGGCACCACTCGAGGCGGAGCTCGGCCTGCTGGAGCTTCCGCGCCGCGTCCGCCTGCATGATCGACTTCGCGCGCACGTCCTCCTCGAGCTTTCGCACCGCGAGGTCCGACTGCTCCTTCTTCGCGATGGCCGCGTCGAAGGTGTACTGCGCGGCCTCGAGGTCCTGGTCGGAGATCACGCGCTCCTCGTGCTGCTGGCGCGCGCGCGCCAGCTTGCGGCGCTCGTTCTCGAGCGTCACCGTCTCGCCGCGGACGACCGCGCGCGATTCGTCGAGAGCGAGCTGCGCCTGCGTGACCGCGAGGGCGGCCTGGTCCAGCGCGAGCTTCGCGCCGTCGCGCTCGAGGGTCTGCTCCTGCGATTCGAGCTCGGCGAGGATGGCGCCGGCCTCGACGCGTTCCCCCTCGCGGTGGTGGAGGGCGGTGACGACGCCGTCGACGCGGGGCAGGATCGGCGCCTTCTCGAAGGCCACGACGCGCGCGGTGACCTCGAGGCGGTCGGAGAGCTCGCCGATCTCGGGATGGACGGCCCGCACCAGCAGGGCCTTGGCCTCCTTCGGCTTGGACCCCTCGCCGTCCTTCCCGGCGGCTTCGGCGTCGCCGCGCGGACCGCAGGCGGCGACGAGGCCTAGGAGGAGGGCGATCGGGGCGAGGAGCACCGGTCGGAACGGGATGGGCTTCATGGGCGTCGTCGCTCGATTCCTGGGGTCGGGAGCGTTCGCAGGGCAATCGCGACCCGCCGGCTCGGATTTCCGCTAGACGCGCGAGACTCCCGGAGCTTCCGCTCCGGTCTCCGCGCGCCGTTTGATGGGTTCTGACGATTGTGCGAGAATCAGCGCCCAGCGCAAGTGGTGACGGTTCTTACTCTATGGAAGTCGGGGTCTTATGAGCGCAGCTGCCGATCGGACGGGGGAGTCCTGGGAGCGCGTGCTCGCCGTCGCGGAGGAGTTCCGGGACCTGCCCCGCGAGGCGGTCTACAAGGAAGACATGCTCCGCCTCGGGATCTGGTTCACCGAGGAGGCCCTCGGGGCGGCGGGGGAGTACGCCCGCAAGTCCTACTTCATCTTCAGCTTCGACCACCTGCCCCTCGCCCGGATGACCGGCGCGCCCCGCGACCGGGCGCCGGAGGAGATCCGCTTCTCGGGCGGCGCCGAGGGTCTCGCCCCGACCGTCGTCTCGGTGCGACTCAACCCGGCCTCGCCCTGGCGCGTCGACGTCGACCCCGAGCGCGGCCCCGAGGACGACCCGCGCGTCGTGCTGACGCTCGAGGGGGCGGAGGTGGCCGAGGTCGTCTTCGCGCCCACGCCTCCCTACTACGGCCTCGCCACCGCCGACGGCACGCCGCTCGTCGAGACCGCGCCCAGCATCGAGTGGGGCTACCTGCTCTACCTGACGGTGTTCCGCATGTGCCAGTACTTCGGGCGCGACGAGGAATGCCAGTTCTGCGACATCAACCGCAACTTCAAGCAGCAGCGCGACGACGGGAAGGTCTACAACGCCGTCAAGCCGGTCGAGCGCATGCTCGAGGCCCTGCGGATGATCGCGGACACGCCCTCGCGGGCGAAGGCCTACACCCTCACCGGCGGGAGCATCACCTCGAAGCTCCAGCAGAAGGGCGAGGCGGAGTTCTACGTCGAGTACGCCGAGGCGATCGAGCGGGCCTTCCCGGGCCGCTGGATCGGCAAGATGGTCGTCCAGGCGCTGCCCGCGGAGGACGTCCGCCGCATCCGAGACGCGGGCATCCAGATCTATCACCCGAACTACGAGATCTGGGACCGCGACCTCTTCGAGCGCATCTGCCCCGGCAAGTCCCGTTACGTGGGCCGCGACGAGTGGATCCAGCGCATCCTCGACGCGCGCGACATCTTCCCCGCGCACTCGGTCATCCCGAACTTCGTGGCGGGGATCGAGATGGCGCGCCCCTTCGGCTTCCGCACCGAGGAGGAGGCCTGGGCCTCCACCGGCGAGGGGCTCGAGTTCTTCATGTCGCAGGGCGTGATGCCGCGCTTCACCACCTGGTGCCCGGAGCCCCTGAGCGTCCTCGGCGCGGCCGAGGCCGGTCCCGCGTCGCTGCGCTACCACGTCGGCCTGCTCCGCGTCTGGCGCGACACCCACGAGCGCAACGCGCTGCCGGCGCCTCGCGGCTACGGCGAGCCCGGGCTCGGCCGCGCCGTCTTCTCGGTCTCGTCGTTCATGGACGTGATCCGTCGGCCCGAGGGAGCGGACGCGTGACGCCGAAGGACGAAGCCCTGCGCATCCTCTTCGCCGCGATCCCCGAGGTCGTGGGCGACGGCGAGTCCGTCGCGCTCGACGAGGCCCTGGGTCGCGTCCTCGCCGAGGACGTCGCCGCCGACATGGACCAGCCGCCCTTCGACCGGGCGAGCATGGACGGGTTCGCGGTGCGGGCGGCGGACCTCGCGGCCGGCGCCGCCGAGCTCGCGGTCGTCGGCACCGTCGCGGCCGGCGAGGTGGCGGACTTCGAGGTCGGTCCCGGCGCCTGCGCTCGGATCATGACCGGCGCCCCGATGCCCGCCGGCGCCGACGCCGTCGTCATGGTCGAGCGCTCGCGCGACCTCGGCGGCGACCGCGTCGCCCTCGAGGACGAGACGCGGGCGGGGGCGAACGTCGCCCCCCGCGGCCAGGACGTCCGCGAGGGAGAGGTGGTCCTGCGTCGCGGGACGCCGCTGCGTCCGGTCGAGATCGGCGTCCTCGCCAGCGTCGGTCGCGATCGCGTCCGCGTCTTCCCGCGGCCGCGCGTCGCCGTCGTCGCGACCGGCGACGAGCTCGTCCCGCCCGGAGCGGGGCGGCCGGGCCCGGGCCAGATCCGGGAATCGAACGCCCACATGCTGGCCGCCCAGGTCGCGGCGCTGGGGGAGGGGATCCGCGCCGAGCGCCTCGGCATCGCCCGCGACACGCGCGAGGACGTCGACGCCTTCCTCGACCGCGGACTCGCCGCCGACGTCCTGATCCTGTCGGGCGGCGTCTCGATGGGCGACTACGACTTCGTCCACGTCGCCCTCAAGGAGCGCGGCCTCGCGGTGAAGCTGGAGCGCGTCGCGATCAAGCCGGGCAAGCCACTGCTCTTCGGCTCGCTCGATGTCGAGGGACGGCGCGTCTTCGTCTTCGGGCTGCCCGGGAATCCCGTCTCCTCCTTCGTGACCTTCGAGCTCTTCGTGCGGCCCTTCCTGCGCGGTCTCACCGGTCGGGCGGCGACCCCGCTGGAGATCCGCGTGCGCGTCGCGGCGGATTGCGCCGGCCGCGCGATGCCGCGGACCCAGCACCTGCCCGCCGTCCTGGAGTCGACGGACGAGGGGCTCGGGGTGCGGGCGCTCGAGTGGCACGGCAGCGGCGATCTCCGCGGGCTGGCCGACGCGAACGCCTTCGTCGTCGTCCCGACCGGCGAGGCCCCGCCGGCGGCGGGGGAGATGGCGACGGTGCTCGTGATCGAGTCCGAGGCGCTGCGGCGCTCGCCCCGTGCGTCCCGGGGCTGACGCGTGAACGCCGCGCGCCCGTCCGGCCCGCTCCGCTGGTGCCTCGCCGGCGCCGCGACGGGCCTCCTCGAGATCGCCGCCTTCCCGCCCCTCGGGGCTGACCTCCTGATCCTGGTCGCCTTCGTGCCGCTGCTTCTCGGGCTCGGGCGCTGGGGCGAGCGCGGTTTCCTTCCCGGCTTCCTCCTCGCCCAGGCCCTGCAGGGCGGCGCGCAGCTCTTCTGGATCACCTCGATGACGACGGTGGGGGCGCTCGCCTGGCTGGGCTGGGCCCTCATCGCCGGCCTCTACCTCCTGTTCTCGCTCCCGCTCGCCTGGCTCCTGCGCCGCGCCTGTCTGCGCGCCCGGCTCGCCCCCTGGGCCGTCCTGGCCGTCGTGATCCCCGGCCACGAGATCCTGCGCGAGTGGGCCCTCGAGGGACTCTCCTGGGCGAGCCCCGGCTACGCGCTCGGCAACCGGCCGCTCCTCGTGCAGGCGGCCGAGCTGGGCGGGGTGCCGCTGGTCTCGGCGGCGGTGCTGCTCGTCAACGGAGGCCTCGCCGCGCTCGTCGCGCGCGAGCGCTCCCGCCGCGACCGCGGCGCGGCGCTCGCGGCCGCCGTCCTCGCCGCGCTCCTCACCGTCGCCTTCGGGGCCTGGCGCCTCCGCGGGGTGAGCGAGGCCGAGGTCGAGGGGCCGCGACTGCTGGGGATCCAGCCGAACGTCACGCTCGAGGAGCGTCGCGAGGCCGCGTCGCGCGGGCTCTCGCCGAGCTGGCACTTCCTCGAACGGCAGCTCGCGCTCGTCGAGCGCGGACGACGCGAGGCGAAGGGCCCGATCGATCTCGTCGTCTGGCCCGAATCGAGCCTTCCGCCGCTCGACGACGCGCGGCGCGCCTCGGCGCCCGTGGCCTGGACGCCGGAGCAGCTCTTCGCCTCCCGGAGCTCGGGGGGCGGTCGTGGGCTGGCCGAGGGCTTCGCGCGCGCGACCGGTCTCGACGCCGCCGCGAGACGCACGGGAGAGGGCGCCCCGCGGCACCTCGCCGGATTGCAGATCTACTCCGATCGCGGCGAGGGCGAGGAGGAGGCCACCGGCAAGGGCCACTCCGAGCGCAACGCGGCGATCCTCCTCGCGCATCGCGACGGCGGTCTCGTCGAGGAGGGGCGCTACGCGAAGCGCGCGCTCGTGCCCTTCGGCGAGCGCGTGCCGGGGATCCCCTTCCGCGCGGAACTCCTCGATCTCATCCGCGAGCGCTCCGGCTTCACGCCGGCGCACACGCCCGGAACGAGCGACGGCGTGATGCGCCTCGGGCCCGCGGGGCCGCGCTTCGGCGTCACCATCTGCTACGAGATCATCTTCCCCAAGCTCTTCGCCGAGGCGCGACGCCACGGGGCGGACTTCTACGTCAACGTGAGCAACGACGTGTGGTACGGCGACAGCGCGGAGATGAAGCTCGTGCACCTCGCGCTGCGTTTCCGCGCGATCGAGAACCGTCGCGCGATCTTCCGCGCCGGCAACACCGGGATCAGCGCCCTCATCGACGCCGCGGGCCGCGAACGGGCCGTGGTCAGCGTCGACGGCCGGCGAGAGCGCGTGGCGGGCGTCTATTCGGCCCGCGTGCCGGTCGGGGATCCCCCGCGAGCACCCGACGGGGCGGGGTGGAGCGTCCGCGCCGTGTTCGCGGCGGCCTCGATCCTGCTGTCGCTCGCGGCTGCGTTCGGCAAGTCATTTCGGCGCGAGGACTTGGGCCTCTGAACGCTAAAATGATGTCGCCTTGACAGGGGGCCGCGCCTCCATAAAATCGCCACATCTTCGCGAGGGGGGGTGCCTCCGGGTAGCCTCCCTAACTCCCGAAGAGCCAAAGCACTGGAGAGAGTCCCAGCTCGATGAGCCCGCGCCAGGTCCGCCGGCGGCGGGTCGGCCGCTCAAGCCCAACGAAGGGAACGACAAAGGCATGAACGCAGTCGCACGTGTATTCGTGGTGCTCAACCTGATCCTGGCCGCCGGATTCCTGATGGCCGCGGGGACCTTCCTCCACCAGAAGGAAGACATCCGTACGCAGCTCGAGAAGGAGAAGAGTGACCGGGCCGACCAGGTGGCCCAGATGCTCAACGAGCGCGCCGCGCTCGAGACCGACAAGGGCCGGGTCCAGAGCGATCTGGATCGCGCCAAGGCGACGATCACGACGCTCGAGAGCGAGAAGGGCAACCTGACCGCCAAGCTCGAGGGCGAGCAGCGCGAGCGCCGGAACGTCGAGAGCACCCTCACGACCCTCCAGGCCACGCACTCCTCCGCCACGGAGCAGATCGGCGCCCTCAAGGACGAGCTCAAGGAGCTCCGCGGTCAGGTCGACACCTACCGCCAGGCCAGCCTGGACGACCGTGACAAGGCTCTCGCCGCGATGAAGGAGAAGGCCGACGCCATCGCCTCCCGCGACGAGTTCCAGGCCATGCTCACGACCACCAGCGACGGCAAGAGCGTGATCCAGAAGCAGCTCGAGGCCCTCGACCGCGAGCACGCCCGCTGGGTCGCCGTCTACCCGCCGCCGCCGACCGGCGACGAGCCGAAGATCGACGGCCAGGTCCTCCGCTTCGACGCGGCCACCAACCTCGTCGAGATCAACCGCGGCACCGGCGTCGGCATCAAGGTCGGCCACGAGTACGACATCGTCCGCGGCGCCGACTTCATCTGCACCGTCCGCATCGACCGCGTCGAGGACGGCCGCAGCGTGGGTTCGATCGACGTCCGCATGCCGGGTCGGCAGCCCCGTTCGGGCGACCGCGCCACGAAGCTCTGATCGGAAAGGGAGAGACGACCCATGGCTGACGAAATGGACGACGTCTACGACGACGCCGAAGAAGCCGTCGACACCGGCGCCGCGCTCACCAGCGGCATCGTGATCGTGACCTTCCTGATGCTCCTCGGCGCCATCCTCATGATGATGAAGGCGACCGGAGAGGCCTTCCTGGTCGGCCCGATGCGCTGACCCGGAAGACTCCGGAAGTTCGAACGGGAGCCGGCCGCGCTCCACGACGAGGATCGCGGCCGGCTCCGTTTCCGTCCCCCTCGCGACGCGAATCCGCGCCGACTTTCCGACGCGTCGTTGCGCGCGACCGCGCCCATCGATTATCCTCCGCGTGCGGTTGGTAATCGACCCTGACGATCCGCGCGGAATCGCTGTATCCCCTCGTTGATACGGTCCCTCCATGCGGCGCGCTCCGCTCGCGGCGGCGTGAGGTCGGGTCTCCCGACAATTCGAGTTCGCTGGTCGAGCGGCGCCGGTCTGGGGACGGTTTTTCCGTCTCTCCGGTGCGTCGTGGGCCGTCATGGCGGTTGGGGGGAATCATGTTCGGAATCATCGACAAGGTCGCGGGCGTCTTCTCGATCGACATGGGGGTCGATCTGGGAACGGCGAACACGCTGGTGTGTGTCCAGGGGCGCGGCGTGGTCATCGCCGAGCCCTCGGTGGTGGCGGTGCGCAAGGGGACGAACACCGTCCTCCTCGACGGCGAGGCCGTCGGTCAGCGCGCCAAGGAGATGCTCGGCAAGACGCACTCGAACATCGAGGCGATCCGACCCCTCAAGGACGGCGTGATCGCCGACTTCGAGGTCACCGAGGCGATGCTGCGCTACTTCATCCGAAAGGTGCAGGGCGGCAAGCGCCTGCTCGCGGCCCCGCAGATCGTCATCGCGGTGCCGTCGGGCATCACCCAGGTCGAGAAGCGCGCCGTCATCAATTCGGCCGAGCGCGCCGGCGCGCGCCGCGTCTTCCTCATCGACGAGCCGATGGCGGCCGGTCTCGGCGTCGGCCTGCCCATCCGCGAGGCGGCGGGCAGCCTGATCGTCGACATCGGCGGCGGCACCACCGAGGTCGCCGTCATGTCGCTGGCCGGCGTCGCCTGCTCCGAGAGCATCCGCGTCGCGGGCGACGAGATGGACGAGGCCATCGCCTCCTGGATGAAGAAGGCGCACAACCTGCTCATCGGCGTCCAGATGGCGGAGAAGATCAAGATCTGCATCGGCTCGGCCTTCCCGCTCGAGCAGGAGTACGAGATGACGGTGCGCGGCCGCGACCTCGGCAACGGTCTGCCGAAGAGCGTGGTCGTCAGCTCCGAGGAGATCCGCGAGGCGCTGCGCGAGCCGGTCGAGACGATCGTCCAGGCGATCCGCCGGACCCTCGAGCGCACCGACCCGGAGCTCGCGGCGGACCTCGTGCACCGCGGCCTCACCCTCTGCGGCGGCGGCGCGCTCCTCCGCGGCCTCGACAAGCGCATCCAGAGCACGATCGACCTGCAGTGCCATGTCGCCGCCGATCCGCTCACCGCGGTGGCGCGCGGCACGGGGCAGATCCTCGAGAACCTCGACATCCTCAAGGAGATCCTCGAGAGCGCCGAGGATCTCTGATCGGAGAGGGGCGGCGTGACCGCCGCCCCTCCCGATGA
The DNA here is from genome assembly GCA_041402125.1 of Planctomycetota bacterium. GTDB lineage: Bacteria > Planctomycetota > DRQF01 > JAWKSY01. The sequence goes on along the minus strand of JAWKSY010000010.1, from coordinate 57,597 downwards.
CGCGCGCCGAGAGGCCCTCGCGGACGACGCGACGGGGTGGGCATGACGCGAGCCAGGAAGACATGGATGGCCCTCGCGCTGGCGGTCGCCTTGACGGTCCCGCCGCCGGCCGCGCTCCGTCCCTGGGTCGAGGAGTTCCGCTCGCGCGCCGCCTTGCTCTTCTCGCGGCCCGCCGAGGCGATCACGACGCGCCTGCATCCCGAGGATCGCGAGGAGACCGCGGGGGACCCGGTCGAGGTCGACCTCGACGCCCCCGGGATCGACGAGGGCATCGCCGTCGTCTGGGCCTCCGAAGCCGATCACACGCTGGTGATCGGAGCGGGGTGGGCGGAGGGGCTCGACCGGGGGCAGGTCGTCTGCGAGGGCGACCGCTTCCTCGGCTTCGTCGACCGCGTCGAGGAGCATCTCGCCCGCGTCCGGCTCGCGGGCCACGAGACCTCGCGCTTCGGCGTCCTCCTCGTCGACGACGAGGGCGAGATCCGGCAACGGCTCCTCGTCGTCGGTGACGGCCACCGGCACGCCCGACCCGCCGGCGGTCGCCTCGTCGAGTCGGGATCCGTCGGCGCCCTCGCGCGCCGCCCCGGGGCGGCCGGTCTCGTCGTCGGCCGCGTCGTCGCTCGGGACGGCGAGGCCGCGATCGAGGTCGCGCGCGCGGATCAGGTCGGCGACCGCGTCCACGTCCTCGATCCCAACGACGACCGTCCGATCGACGCGCGCCCGGCGCGCCTCTTCGCCTCCCTCTCGGCCGCGCCGCGGGCGCCGGGGGCCTCGGGCCCCGCGCGCGACGCCGTCATCCTGCCCTTCGGTCTCGCCGAGGGCCTCGGCCCCGGTGACGCGGTGACGCGCTCCGGACGCATCGTCGGCCGCGTCGCCGCGGTGGGGCGGCACACGGCCCGCGCGGTCCCGGCCGTCGCCTTCAAGCCCGAGACGATCCTCGTCGAGGACGAGGACCGCGAGCCGCGGCGCGTGACGCGCGGCCGGGGCGGGCCGGGGGCGCTGCCCCTGCCGCGCGGCCTCCTGCCCGTCGAGGGCGACGATCCGGCCGCCGATCTGAGACGCGACGAGGACGAGGCGCCGGGAGAGCTGGTCGTTCACGTCTTCGTTCACCGCGAGAGCTTCGCGCGCCTCGTGAGGGGGATCGGCTGATGGCGCTGCTCGTCTTCCTCGTCGTCGGCGCGGTCGAGGGCGTCCTCGGCGCCTTCGGTCTCAACGGGCGCGGGCTCCCCGACCTCGCGCTGGGCATCTCGCTCGCCTCCGCGCTCACGATGCGCCGGGATCGCGACGTCGCCGTCGCGCTCGCGGCGGGACTCGCCTCGGGCCTCTTCGGGGCCGGGCCCTGGGGCGTGAAGGCGCTCCTCTGCCTCGCCGCCGGCGGCGTCGTCGCGCGCTGGCGGGGCGAGTCGCTGCGCTGGCGTCCCGGCGAGATCCTGGCCCGCAGCGCCGTGGTGCTGGTCGGGCTCGCCGTCGTGGAATTCGTCTGGCTCCTCTCGGGCGGTCGTCTCGAGTCGGGCCTCGCGACCCTCGGCTGGCTCCTCCTCCGGGCCGCGACGACGTCGGCCGCGGTCGGTCTCTGGGCGGCGTCCGCGCGCTCGCGCGGCGTGACGGGGAGGGGCTGAGGCATGGCGCGTCTGAACGGTCCCGGCTTCGAACGCCGCGCGAGCGGCCTCCTCGTCGTCTTCGCGGTCGCCTTCGTCGGGCTTCTCGCCCGGCAGGCGCACATCCAGTTCGTGGACGGGGCGGCCCACCGAAGGGCGGTCGAGATGCGCATGGTGAGGCGCCTCGAGCTTCCCGCCCGTCGCGGTCGATTCCTCGATCGGGCCGGCCGCGAGATCGCGCGCTCGACCGAGGCGTACCAGCTCTACGTCTTCCCCGTCCGCTTCCGCGAGACGAACCGCATCGACGCGCTGCACGACCTCGCGGTGGCTCTCTTCCCGGAGCGGGTCGACTGGCTCGACGAGGAACCGACCTCGACGCGCGCCGAGATCCTCGCCGCGCGCCTGCGTCGCTTCCTCGGGGCCTGGGAGAATCGCGCCGACGTCGCGCGGGCGATCGCGAACGCGCCCGTCTCCGCGATCGACCTCGACGGGGCGACGCTCGCCGAGCGCTGGGGGTCCTTCCTCTATCCCCGCGGCGAGCTCGTCCTGCCGCCGACGCATCTCCTGCGTCGCCGTCTCCTCGACTGCCTCGTCATCCTCGCGCAGGAGCCCGAGCTCGCCACCCGGGAGGCGGTGGCGAACCGCCTCGACGACGCGTCGACCATCGGCGAGGCGCTCGGCCTCGACGACCGGGCGATCGCCCGCGCGGTGGAGGACGAGTACGCCGAGCTCGAATGGCTCGCGGGCGAGACCGACGGACTCGACGTCGACGCCTTCCTCTACCGCCTCTTCGACCGGGAGGAGGATGATCGCGCCCGACTCGTGCGCGCGATCGAGAGCGTCATCGACGATCGCATCTGCCTCGCCCGGCACGGCACTCACGACCTCGCCGAGCTGTCGTCGGAGCAGCAGGCCGAGCTCGCGCGCGAACTCGGACTCCCCGGCTCGGACGACGACGCGCTCTGGCGCGAACTCCTGCGCGCGCGGAGCGCGGTCGCGGAAGGGGAGGGGGTCGAACCCGAGCTCCAGGGCTTGCTCGCGCTCTTCGCCGACGTCGGCGACCGCGAGGCCCTCGGCCGCAGTCCGCGTTTCGAGCGACGCGCCCTCGCCCGCGCGCTCGGGCTGTGGAGCAGCGATCCGCTCGAGATCGAGCGGGCGGTGGGACGTCGCGTCCGCGCCGAGCCCGGCTATGACGAGGCGGACTACCTGAGCTTCGCCCGGAAGTGGAGCCGGATCCGCCACTTCAAGGGCGGGCAGGCGTGGCGCCTCGGCTCCGGGTGGAGCTTCGAGACCGCCGACCGGGTCTGGCGAGCCTTCGGGCTCGGCCGCGCCGGGTTCGAGGTGCACGCGGGCTGGCGGCGCCAGTACTGGCGCGACGAGGAGGGCTTCAGCACCCTCCTGATCGGTCGGCAGTCGAGCGAGAACGAGATCACCGGCGGGCTCGAGGCCGCGCTCGGCGCGGCCGAGCGCCGCGCGCGAGCGGATCGCGAGGATCTCCGGAAGTCCGATCCGGCGGCGGCCGCCTCTCGGGCCGCTCGCGACCTTCCTCGGCGAGGACGGCTTCCTCCTGCGTCGCCGTCGCGACGACGGCGACTGGGAGACGACGGACGAGAGCCGGTCGCCGCGGCACGGCCAGGACGTGCGTCTCTCCATCGACCGCGACCGGCAGCTCGCGGCCGAGGCCCTGCTCGATCGGGTCGCGGCGGCCACCGGCTCGAGCCTCGGCGCGGCCGCCTGCGTGATCGACATCGCCACCGGGGAGATCGTCATCCTCGCCTCGTCCGGCGCGGTCCCGGGCGAGCGCGCGTTGCGCTCCTGGCGCCGGCGCACCGCGCTGGACCGCGCCCGGGGTTCCGTCAACCTCCAGCAGCGCGAGGGCGAGCTGGAGTCCGAGGAGGTGACGGCGAGACGTCGGGAGCTCCAGGAGCGCGTCGAGGATCTCCGCTTCTGGGATCCCTCGTGGCAGTGCTCGGATCTGGGCTCGCCGCCGGGTTCGGTGGTCAAGATCTTCACCGCCGCGGCCATGCTCGAGGTCGGGGGCTGGACCCGGACCGGGTGGTGCACGACACCGACAAGGGCGACGTCGACCTCCACCAGGCCCTCGTGAAGTCGTCGAACGAGTACTTCCGCGACCAGCGCCACCTCCTCGGCGAGGGCGTGCTCTTCGACTGGTTCGAGAGCTTCGGCCTCTTCCAGCCGACGCCGCACCTCGTGAGCCGCCGCGACGGCGGATGGCGCTCGCGCGCCGCGCGCGGAGATGGAAGCACCCTGAACTCGGTCATCGGACAGGGCTCGATCTCGACGACGCCGCTCGAGATCGCGGACATGATGGCGACCCTCGCGCGTCGCGGGCATCGCGTCGCCCCCCGCATCGTCCTCTCCGGGCCGGGGAGCGAGGAGACGGCTCCGGCGGGGGTCGAGCGGCCCATCTCGGAGTCCACGTGGCGGCGACTCTCGGCCGCCATGGAGGAGGTGGCGGAGCACTACGGCCACGACGCCGCGCGCGCCGTCGGCCTCGCGGGCAAGACGGGCACCGCGGACGGATTCCTCGGGACCCGCTGGGCGATCCACAACCAGGCCTGGTTCGCCGGCGTCTTCCCGGTGTCCGCGCCCCGCTACGCCTTCGCGATGACCTCCCTGCGGACGCGACAGCGCGGCAAGTTCCTCGTGCCCTTCTGCGTCGAACTCGCCCGGATCACGAACGGCTAGGAGGGCGGGAGATGATCACCAGTTTCCTGCCCCGACTCGTCATCCTCGCGCTGGCCGGCGCTCTCGTGGCCTTCGGGCTGGTCGTGCAGGCCAGCGTGTCCGACGCGATGGGGGTCGACCTCGTCACCCGACAGCTCCAGTGGTGCGTCGTCGCCGCGGCGGCGGTGATCCTGCTGGCCTTCGTTCCCTACTCGTGGTGGGTCCGTCACGCCTACCTGGTCTACGGCGGCAGTCTCTTCCTGCTCGCGCTCGTGCCCGTGATCGGGGTCGTGCGCAACAACAGTCGCCGCTGGCTGGAGCTCGGCGTGAGCGTCCAGCCCTCCGAGCTGATGAAGTTCGCCTTCATCATCGCCATGGCCCGGCTCCTGCGCTATCGCGATGAGGGCAGCCGCGCCGCGTCGCTGCTGGTGCCGGGTCTCTTCTTCGCCGTGCCGGTGCTGATGATCTTCGCGCAGCCCGATCTCGGCACCTCGCTGCTCTTCGCGCCGGTGGCGCTCGCGATGCTCTTCGCGGCCGGGCTCTCGGTGCGCCGGACCGCCGCGATCCTCGGCGGCGGCGTCGGCTTCGCGGTGATCGGCTACGCCTTCTTTCTGAAGCCGTACCAGCAGGCGCGCGTCCTCTCGACCTTCTTCCGCGACCGGCTCACCGACGCGGACCGCCTCGTCGAGGGCTATCAGCTCGAGCAGGCCCTGCACTCGGTCGGCATCGGCGGCTGGTGGGGCGAGGGCTGGGGCGCGGGCGCGCAGAACCGGATGAACGCGCTTCCCTACCGCCACAACGACTTCATCTACTCGGTGGTCTGCGAGGAGTGGGGCTTCGTGGGCGGTCTCACCCTGGTCCTCCTCATGTTCGCGCTCCTCCTCGCGATCTTCCGCGTCGCGGTCGCCACGCGCGACCCGGAAGCGCGTCTTCTCGCCGTCGGCGTCGGAACGCTCATCGGGACCCAGAGCGTGGTCCACGTCGGCGTCAACCTCGGGGCCGTCCCGACCACCGGGATGACCCTGCCCTTCGTCTCGGCGGGCGGGACGAGCCTGCTCTCCTTCGCCTTCGCGATCGCCATCGTCCTGAACCTGGCCGGTCGCTCCGCGTTCGTGTTCGCTTCCGATCCGGTGCGCGAGCAGATGGACCGACTCCGACGGCTGGCGCGAGCGCGCTGAGATCGAACGGATCGGCCGGTGCCTCCGGCGCTTGGTGCCGGGTTCCCGGGGGAGTAGGCTCCTCGCGATGACCCCCATCGAGGTGCACAAGTTCGGCGGCCGCGCGCTGCGCGATGCGACCACGCTCGCGGCGGTCGTCGCGCGCCTCGCGGAGACGCGGGAGGCCATGGCGGTCGTCTCGGCACGCGAGGGCGTGACCGACGCCCTGGAGGAGGCCCTGCGCGGGCCCGGTCCGGTCGGCGTGCCCACGCCGCTCCTCGAGACCGAGATCCGTCGGACCCGCGAGGAGTTCGAGGCCCCGCGCGCCGACGCGCTGGCGATCGCGATGTCCGAACTCGCGCGGCGGGCGGACACGCCGGGCGCCCTCCTCGCCCTGGGAGAGAAGTGGTCGGCCCTGCGTCTCGTCGCCGCGTTGGAGGCCGCCGGGCGGCCCGCGCGCGCGATCCTCGCCGACCGCGTCCTCGAGACCGAGGGCCCCGAGCGCGCGGCCCTTCCGCGCGGGAGCGAGGAACTGGTCGCCGCGATCCGCGCGGCGGCGGAGAGGGGCGCGGTCCCGGTGCTCACGGGATTCTGCGGCCGCGACGCCGGCGGCCGGACGACCGTCTTTCCGCGGGGCGGCAGCGATCTCACCGCCACCTTCGCGGCGGCCGCCCTCGGACTCCGCGAGGTGACCCTCTGGAAGCTGGCCGAAGGCATCTGCCGGGCCGATCCCGACCGCGTCGCCGGAGCCGCGCCCGTGTCCGAGGTCGCCCTCGACGAGGCCGAACTCCTCGCGCGCGCCGGAGCCGGCGTCGTCTCGCCGGAGGCGCTCGGTCCGGTGCGGGAGTCCGGACTGACCGTTCGCGTCCGTTCGCTCTTCCGTCCGGAGGCGGCGGGCACCTCGATCACGAGCGACTTCTCGCCGCCGCCGGGGCCGCGATTCCTCGTCCTCGGGGACGAAGGCGTGCTCGTCATCGGGCGGGTGGCGTCCGACCGGCTCCGTCGCCGTCTCGACGAGGCCCTGCGCCGGGCGGGCGGAGAACTTTCCGCCTTCGAGCCGATCGCGGGCTCCCCGGCCCACCGGGTCTCCGCCCGGGGCCTGGGGCTCGAGCACGTCCTGGAGGTCCTGCACGGAGCGCTCTTCGCCGCCGAGGGCGATGAGCCGGTCGGCGACTGGTAGAGTCTGGCCCGGAAATCGAAGGCGGAATCGGGAACGAACGGCGCAGAGATGGGTCAGAAGGTGCGAATGACGGGGATGCTCCCCGACGACGCGAGCGACGCCGAACTCGTCCAGAGTTGCGTCGCCGACGGCCGCGCCGAGGCCTTCGAGATGCTCATGAGCCGTTATCAGGACCGGGTTTACCGCACGATCGGGCGCTTCGTTCGCGATCCCGACCAGGCGATGGACCTCACCCAGGAGACCTTCCTCCGCGCCTGGCGCGGTCTGGGGAGTTTCCAGGGCGGCTCCGAGTTCTACACCTGGCTCTACCGCATCGCGCGCAACGTCGTGACCTCCGACCACCGCCGCGCGGCCGCGCGCCCGCGCATCGTGGCCTCGATCGAGGCGCGTCCGGAGGAGGGGAGAAGCGCGGCGGAGCCGGCCGATCTCGGCGGCGGACCCGAGGCGGCCCTGCTCTCGCGCGAGCGTCAGCAGAGGCTCGTCGACGCGCTCGACATGCTCGTGCCGGACTTCCGCGAGATCATTCTGCTTCGCGACGTCGAGAGCCGATCGTACGAAGAGATCGCGGAGCTCCTCGAGATCCCCGTGGGCACGGTGAGGTCGCGCCTCCATCGAGCCCGACTCGAACTGAAGGCGCGCATGGGGCCCCTCGCGTGACGGGGCGTCGAAGCAAGTCGGATCACGCGAGGGTCGGATCGTGAACTGCGCGCAGTGTCGCGAGCACATCGTCGATCTCGTCGACGGTCGCCTGTCCGCCGAGGACGAGGCCGCGGTCCGCGATGCCCTCGGGCGTTGCGAGGACTGCCGTCACGAGTACGAGGAACTCCGCGCGCTCGTCGACGATCTCGGGCGCCTGCCCGCGCTCGAGCCGCCGCCGGAGCTCGGCGCTCGTCTCGTGGAGGCCTTCCGGGCCGAGGTCGCCGGGCGTCCCGCGATCCCCGTCCGGGAGCCCGGTCTGCTCGAACGCCTCGGCGCCCTGCGCCTCGCGGCGGGTTTCGCCGCTGCGATCTTCGCGGTCTGGGCGATCGGACGCGAGATCCGGGACGACGCCGGCGGTGACGCCGCGAACGGACGGCGCCCCGCGCTGGTTTCCGAGCAGGCGCAGCGCGAGAAGCTCCCGCGTCACGAATCCACGATCGGTCCGCACCCCGAGAGCCGCGCCCCGGCGCCCGAGATGTCGAAGGCTCCCGGCCCCGATCTCGACCTCACGGAGAAGAGCGGCCTCGCGGAGGAGAAGGACAAGTCCGGGCTCGTGCACGGGGATCGCGAGGCCAAGCGCCTGAAGATCGCCGGGAACGAGAAGGATGAGCCGACCCGATCGTTCGCCGGCGCGAAGGGCGAGGGCGCCCTCGAGAGCCAGGCCCCGTCGGGGGAGCCCGACGAGGCGGACGCCGAGGAGGTGGAGGAGGAACTCGACGAGGCGATCGAGGACGTCCATCTGCTCGAGATCGTCGGAGCCCTCGATGCCGCTTCCGAGGAGGATCGGCGCGCGGATCGCGAGGAGGCGGCCGAGGGGAAGCTCGAGTTCGAATCCAGCTTCCTCCGTCGTCAGGGGATCACGCCCGAGGGCGCCTCGCGCCTCCGCGAGATCGCCCGCGCGCTCTTCGATCGCGACGTGGCGGCGAGCGAGGCGGCGGCCCTCCCCGGAGCGACGGAAGCGCTGCGTCGTCTCCGCGAGTCCGAGGACGCGCCGGCGGAGGCCGGCCGCGTCGCGGTCGACGGACGCACGGACGACTTCCGCAAGCGCGAATCGACGAAGTCGGCCCCGACCGCCGGCGTCCGTGGCGGCGGCAAGGAGAAGGCCGGGGCGCCCGCTCCGGTTCCGGTCCGGCGCGAGATCACGGGGCGCAGCTTCCTCGTGCAGAGCGGTGACGCGGAGCGCATCGCCGAGCGGGCGCGAGCCGCCGGCCGCGCCGTTGCGGCGCAGGACATCCCCGTGCTCGGCGAGAAGCGGCACGCGGGGCGCTTGCTCGAGGTCGCGATGCCGGCGGGCGAGGTCGAGTCCTTCCTCGCCGCCCTGCGGGAGAAGGACGGGGTCGCGACCCTGGTCCTCGCCACCGAACGGGCGCCGGCTGCGGTCGCGCGGGCGTCCCTCGCGACGCCGCCCGCGCCCGAGACGAATCCCACGCCCCGGACCGCGCCGCCCCCCGGCGGACCTCCGGTGAAGAAGGGCGAGTCCGGTCCCGGAGGAAGCGGTCCGCCGGCCGTCAACGGCCGGGGAGCGGGCCGTCCGGTCCCCGGCGGCGCTCCCGGCGGCGGGGGCGGCGGTGAGCGCCTCGGCGTCGGCGGGGGCGCCGGAGGCGCCCTGGGAGGGGCGACCGGCGCGAAGTCGGCGGAAGGGCGCCGTTCGCGTCGCGCGCCGCCCGCGGCGACCCCGCGACCCGCGGAGGCCTATGCGCCGCTCGTCCGCCTGCGATTCGTGGTCCCCGCGGCCGACTGAACCGGGCCGCTCGGGCCTCCCCCGCGCCGGCGCATTTTCACTCAATCCGGGTGATCATGTTGCCGAGGATTATTCTGTATCGTGGGCGAAATCTCGTTGCGGGTGACGAGTCGAGCTATACAATTGCCCTTCAAGGACTTGGCGCGTTTCGTCGCCTTGTTGCATTCCGAGGGAGCACCCACGGACCGCGAGAGGGGAGCGTTCACGATGGATGGAAGTGTGAAGCCGGCGAAGGAGAAGGGCGGCAAGCGCTCGCGCACGCAGCGCGAGGAGGAGGTCCGCCGCAAGTACGATTTCTCCTGTATCCGGACCTTGAGACAGAAGCGCGGCCTGACGATCGAGAAGTTCGCCAAGGTCTGCGGACTGAGCTATGCGCCGATCTCGCGCATCGAGACCAATCTGATCAAGCCGAACCTCGAGACGCTCGACAAGATCGCGTCCGGACTCGGGATCACCACCTACAAGCTGGTCGCGATGGCGGAGAAACGCGACGCGGAGCGCCTCGAGGCGCGCGCGTCGAGCGCCGGCGCCTTCAGCTTCCAGACCTTCGCCACCGACGAGATGGACCTCGCGATCGGACACGCGCCCCGCGGGGCGACGACCGAGCGGCTCGACGTGCACGACCGCGACTTCGAGACGATCGTGGTCCAGTCCGGCAAGCTCCGGATGGAGGTCAACGACGAGTCCTTCGAGCTCGGACCGGGAGAGGCGGTGCGCTACGACCGCGTCTTCCCGCACCGCTTCGAGGCGCTCGAGGACACCGAACTGGTGCTGCTCTCGACCTCCGGGCGCTGACCCGGACCGCGCCGGATCACCGGTCGGAATTCGAAGAGCCCCGGCGACCCGCGGTCGCCGGGGCTCTTCGCGTCACCGGACCACGTCCGGCGATCAGAAGACGTCCTTGGCGCAGCGGAATCCGACGTCCGTGAGTCGCGAGCCGGTGCCGGGGAGGACCCAGCGCCACTTCAGGCTGACGTTCCGCGCCGTCTCCTTGTAGCTCCCGCCCCGGATCGCGAGGGCTTCGCCGGCGGGCACGGCGTCGTCGAAGTCCTTGCCCTCCTCCGTGGTCGCCGTCCACTCCTTGACGTTCCCGCAGACGTGGTAGAGGCCGAAGTGCGACCGGCCGACGGGGAGGTCCGTCACCGCGACCGCGGCCCCGACGCCGCTCTCCTTGGCGTTGCAGCGCATCGGGTCGAAGTCGTCACCCCAGGCGTAGTCGGTGGCGCGGCTCTTGTGCCCGGCCGCGGCCGCGAGCCACTCCGCCTCGGTCGGCAGCCGCTTGCCCTGCTTCTTCGCGTAGGCGAGGGCGGCGACGGCGTCGATGCCGGTCACCGGGAGATTCATCAGCGAGGGATCCGGCTGGAACTCGCCGCTGGTCGGCTCCTGGAACCAGATCGGCGCGTCGTTCTCGTCGCGGGGCAGGAAGGTCGCCTTCTGCGCGGCGTCGTCGAGGGTCGCGTAGAAGTCGCGCCAGTAGCTGCCGTGGGTCACCTCGCAGAGATCGATGAAGAAGGTCTTCACCTTGCCGTTGCGCGCCTTGCGGGCGAATCCGTACTCGGACTCGACGCGCACCGAACGGGCCTCGATGCGGGCCATGCCCTCGGGGGCGCCGATCGTGAAGGGCGAGCTTGGGGTCGCGGAGGACCATGAGCTGCTGCTCGAGCTTCGTCATCTCCGCCCGGGCCTCGACGTAGCGGGTGACCTCGGAGCGCCGGTCGGCGATCGTCTCGTTCCACAGCCGCGCGAAGGGGCGGTCCTCGGGGAAGGTCGCGCCGAGGACCTCGTCCACGAACTCCGCGAGCGCGACGTCGGCGAGGCGGGCGCCGCGGTCCGACACGTCTCGACCGCGACGTCGCGGAGGCGCGAGGCCACGCTTCGCACGAAGTCGGTCTCCGCCCGCGCGAGTCCCTTGCTCCAGGACTTCTCGAAGAGCGCGCGGACCCGACCCGCGCTCGAGCTGTTCCGCCGCCGCGGCACGGCCGCCTCGAAGGAGGGCTCGAGGACGCGCTCGACGTCCTCGCGGGTCGCCGGATCCTGTCCCGCGGCCACGCGACGGGTCAGGGCGGCGAAGGTCGAGTAGAGCTCCTGCACCGCCGCGTTGGCCTCCTCGGAGGCGGGAACGGGCCTTCTCGAGCTCGGTCTCGGTCTCCTTGATCTGGGCCGCGCGGCGGCGTCGTCACCCTGGGCGAGGCCCGTCGCGGCGACCGCGGCGAGGAGGAGTCCGATCAGGGCGAGTGCGGGAGAACGTCGTCATGTCGCGTTCCTCGGGACGGAGCCGGCGCCCGGAGCGAGCGCCGCGCGTCGGCGTCCCTCCGGCGGCGGGATCTTACCAGACGTCCGCCCGCGGCGACGATTCCGGACGCGTGCCCGCGGATCGCGCGCTTCCCTCCGGCGCGGGGAGGAAAGGGCGGGGCGGCCTGCTATCATGCGCGCGTGAGCTGGTCCGCCGACATGCCCGTGCACGAGATCGTCGACGCCCATCCCCGGGCGAAGGACGTCCTCGAGAGCTTTGGACTTCCCTGCTGGCGCTGCATCGTGGCCTACCACGAGACGCTGGCCGAGGACTCTCGCTCCACGGCATCCCGGCCGCGGACGTGCTCGCCCGCCTGGAGGCGGAGGCGCCCCGCGACGCGAGCCCGTCCCGACGGAAATGAGCGCGACCGACCTCCCCGCTCCGACCACCCCGCTGGACGATCCGCTGGAGAGCCTCTCCGGCGTGGGGGCCGCGCGCGCGCGGGCCCTGCGCGCGGCCGGGCTCGCCACGCTCTCGGATCTCCTGCGTCGCTTCCCGCGGGGGCACGACCATCTTCCGGCCCCGAGCCCGGCCGAGGATCTCCCCGCGGCCGGCGTGGCCACCGTCGTCGGACCGATCCGCTCGCGACGGCTGCGCTCCTCGCGGCGCGGGCGCGGCGGGCACCTCGAGGTGGAGCTCGACGCGGGTCGAAGCGGTCTCCGCTTCACCCTCTAGAACCAGGGATTCCTGCACCGCTCGCTGGAGGTCGGCGATCGCCTGCGCGTCACCCTGCGGACGGGGCTCGGCGAGCCGGTGGTTCTCGACCATCGCGTCCTGGGCGAGGGCGAACCGGTCGGCGGGGCCGAGCTGCGGCCTCGCGTGACGCCGATCCCGGGGATCGCCCCCGGGATCCACCGCCGCCTGCTGGACGAGACGCTCGCGCGGGCGAGCGCGGCGATCGAGGACCCGCTCCCGGCCGAGCTGCGTCGCGTCCGCGGTCTCCCGGATCTCGCCTCGGCGCTCCGCGCCATCCACCTTCCGGAGACGCCGGAAGAGGTCGGGCCCGCCGAGGAGCGCCTCCTCTACCACGGCTTCCTCGCGGCCGCGCTCCGCGTCGAGAGCGGACGGGGCGATCGAGGCACGGCCACCTCGGGACCGGTCGTCGATATCGACGGGGCGCGGGACGGGGAGATCCGCGCGGCCTTCCCCTTCGCCCTCACCGCGGGCCAGTCGGCCGCCGTCGACGCCATCCGCGCCGATCTCGTCTCGCCCCGTCCGATGCGGCGCCTGCTGCAGGGCGACGTCGGCTGCGGCAAGACGGCGGTGGCGATCTGGGCCGCCCTCGCGGTCGCCCGCGCCGGGGCCCAGGCCGCGATCCTCGCGCCGACCGAGACGCTCGCGCGTCAGTTCCACGCGGAGCTGGCCCGGGCGGCGGCGACCTTCGGACTCGAGGCGCTCTTCCTCTCGGGCTCCGCGCGTCGGGCGGACCGACGACGGGCCGAGGACGCGCTGGCGGCGGGGGAGATCCTCCTCGCGGTCGGCACCACCGCGATCCTCTCCGAACGGAGTCCCTTCGCGCGCCTCGCGCTCGCGGTCGTCGACGAGCAGCATCGCTTCGGCGTCCTGCAGCGCTTGAGGCTCGTGCAGAAGGCGATCGAGCCGAACCTCCTCGCGATGAGCGCGACCCCGATCCCGCGGACGCTCGCCCTCTCGCTCTTCTCCGATCTCGACCACAGCGAGATCCGCGAGCGCCCTCCGGGACGGGCGCCGGTGCGCACCCTGCATCACGTCGAGGAGCGCGACGGGGCCTTTCCCTGGTCGGAGATCGCCGACGCGGCGCGGGCGGGAGAGAAGGCCTTCATCGTCTTCCCCGCGATCGAGAGCGAGACCGAGAGCATTCCCTCCCTCCTGCGCGAGGGTCGAGAGATCGCGCGGCGACACTTCCGGGGGGTGCCCATGGCGGCCCTGCACGGCCGGATGACCGACGAGGAAAAAGCCGAAAACCTGGCGAGATTCCGCGCCGGCGACGTCCGAGTCCTGTTCGCGACCACGGTGATCGAGGTCGGCGTCGACGTGCCGGACGCGCGCACGATCGCGATCCTCGGCGCCTCGCGCTTCGGCCTCGCCCAGCTCCACCAGCTCCGGGGACGGGTGGGGCGCGGCGGGCAGGGCGGCACCTGCGTCCTCCTCACCCGGACGCGGGAGAGCGCGGAGTCGGAGCGTCTGCAGACGCTGGTCGACTGCGACGACGGCTTCGCCATCGCCGAGCGCGATCTTGATCTGAGGGGCCCCGGGGACATGATGGGGCTCCGCCAGCACGGTCTGGTCGCCCTCGCGCGGCGCCGCCGACGAGGGCCTCTTCATCGCGGCCTTCGAGGACGCGCGCGAGCCTCGTCCGGCGCCCCGACCTCGACGCGCTGCGTCTGGCGGACGAACTCGAGACCTGGGCCCGGCGTCCGCGCGCCCGCGGCCGCGAGCTGATGGATGCGGGATGAACGTCCCCGGCCCGGCATCCGCGGGCCAAGCGAGAGGAGCGTGACCGTGCAGGCCGAACGAGATCTCAAGACCGGGGCCGCCGCGATCCGGCTCGCCCTCGCCGTCGCGCTTCCCGTGGCGGCGCTCCTCTGCGGCCTGCTCGCCTGCGGGAGCAAGGACGACGGTCGCAAGACCGTGGCGCGGTCGCTCGCCCAGCAGTTCCACAACGCCGCGCTCGACGGTGACGTCGCGACGTTGCTGACCCTCGTCGACTATCCCTTCATGCTCGACGATCAGAAGAGCGTCTTCGCGAGCGAGGCCGAACTCGAGAAGGCCCTGCAGGCGCGGTTGCCCACCATGCGGCGACACATGCGGGCCGCCAACTACCTCGAGGTCCTGACCTTCGAGGAGTTCGTCGAGGGCGCGCCCATCCAGGGCAAGTCCTACTCGGAGGAGAAGGCGCGCGAGCGGGCGAAGATCATCCGCTTCGCGGAGGGCGGCATCCTCGTCCGGCTCCACTTCCGGGACAAGGAGGACGCGACCGAGGACGGCCGCGGCTACTTCCTCGTGATGCGGGCCAACTCCGTCGGCGACCTGAAGATCTCGACCTACACCGACTGACTCGCGAGCTCCGCCATGACCCTCCGATCCCTCCGCGCCCGGCTCCTCCTCGTCGTGCCGTGCCTCCTCGCGCTGTCGTCCCTCGCCCTCGCCGCGCCGCAGGGCGACTCGCCGCTCTTCGGCCCGCCGCCCAAGCGGCCGACGGAGGAACCGGAGAAGCCGAAGGACCCGGACGCCCCACAGGGCAAGTACGGCGACGAGATCGCGAGGTTCAGCTCCTTCCCGCAAGCGGCCGGCTACGAGATCGGGCGCCGCCTCGCCCTCGTCGGGCGCGAGGTCGTGCCCGAACTCCTCTCGGCGCTCGGACACCGCGACTGGCGCATCCGCGCCGGGGCCGCCTTCACGCTCGGCGAGATGCGAGAGGCCTCGGCGCTCCCGCGGCTGCGCGAGTCGCTCGACGAGGTCGGCAACCGCATCGCGCTCGACACCTACTTCGTCGCCCTCGTGCGGATCGATCCGATCGCGGGCACCGACGCGGTCCTGCCGCACCTGTTGTCGCCCTCGGGACGCATCGCGAAGCAGGCCTTCGACGCCCTGCCGCGCCGCCTCGACGCCCGCTTCGCGGATCGCCTGCGCGATCTGCTCGAGACCGGGAGCGATCAGGTCCGCGAGCGCGCGATGGATCTCTACACGCGACTCGAGACGCCGCTCGATCTCGACCTCCTCTTCTCGCGCCTCGGGGATCGCGAACCCTCCGTGGCGCGTCGCGCCGCCGATGAACTCGCGACCGTCGACGATTCCGCCGCCATCGATCGCCTGCGGTCGATCCTGCGCGACGGCACGCTCCGCGCCGCGAGCTACGCCCTCATCGCGTTGACGGTGGGGGAGGACCGCACGAACCAGAGCCGTCTTCCCGAGTCCGGGCCCGGACTCGATCGCATGCTCGCGATGTTCCGCGTCCGCGGCGATCTCGAGAACGCGGCCGCCGCGATCGCGCTCGCGAACCTCTCCCTCCGGAGCGACGACGCGCGCGTCCGCGAACTCGCCGACGGTCCGCTCGTCTTCCGTCTCATCGACTCCTCCGTCGGCGGCCGGATCTTCCGCGATTACCGCAGCGTCGGCTCGCTCTGTCTCGAGAAGGCCTCGCTGATCACGGGACGGGACTTCGGCCGCGACGGCGACGCCTGGAAGCGATGGTGGGTCGAGAACGGCAAGACCTTCCGCGCCCGGCGCGAGCTGGGCTCGGTGCCGGCGGATCGCGTCGCGGCGATGGCCCTCTCGGCGCGACGCCGTCGGGCCGGCGGGGACGACCTCACGGTCCGGCTCGTCGGCGAGGCCGTCCCGGACGAGATGCTCGACCGGGGTCGGACGCTCCTTCTCGACGGGCCGCGGATCGGCGCGCTCCGCGAGGCGCTGGTCGAGCACGGCTTCTTCGCGGCCCGCGGCGTCCGCGACGATCCGGACTGGACCGGAGATCTCGCCGAGATCGAGGTCGAGCTCGACGGCTCGCGCTATCGCCGGCTCCACCGCGGCGAGATCCCGGCCGATCTCGGGCCGATCTTCTCGACGATCGAGGGGCTCCTCGACGCGGAACGCTGGCAGTTCTTCCGCGATCCGTCGAGCGATCCCGACCGACGGGCCTGGACGGAGGCGACGCGTCGCGAGCTGGCGGGGCTCACGGACGAGGCCCGCGCGGAGCGACTCACCGCGATGGCGCTGAAGGCCTACGCCGACGGCGACGCCCGGACGCGCCACGAGGCGATCCTCCAGCTCCGGGCCGTGCCGCCCGCGCGTCGCGAGGCGCATCGCGCTGAGCTCCTCGCCCTCCTCGGAGCGAAGCAGGTCGAGATCCCGGGCGCGGAGGAGCTGGTCGCGCTGCTCGGCGAGCTGCCGGGCGAGGACGTCGACGCCGCGGTGCTGGCCTTCCTGCCGCTCTATTCGGACGCGGGCATCGACGCGGCGGAGGCCTTCCTCGCGGCGCGGCCGCTCGAGACCTCGCTCGCGCTCGCGCGCGCCGACGATCGCGAACGGCGCGGCGCCGGCGTCCGCGGTCTCGCCTCGCGCCTCGACGACTCCCGCGCCCGCGACGCCGCGGTCGCCGCGCTCGGCGATCCCGACGCCCGCGTGAGACGCGAGATGCTCGCGCCCCTCGAGCGCGATCCGGCCCTGGCGACGAAGATCGTGCCGCGTCTGCTCGAGAGCTACGACGCGGGCGAAGAGGACCTGCGGCGCCGTCTCGCGACGTCGATCGGTCGCCTCGGGGGCGCCGGGGCGATCTCGGCCCTGAGCTCCCGGCTCGAGGGGGCGTCGGCCCCGCTGCGCCGGGCTCTCTTTCAGGGAATCGCCGCCACGGGACGTGACGAGGCCGCCGATGCCCTCATCGGCGCGCTCGGCTCCTCGCCGGACGAGGCGACGCGCCTCGCGGCCCTCGACGCGATCGGCTCGCTCTCTCCCGAGACCCGCCGTCGCGCCTTCTCGGCCCTTCTCGCGCGCGAGGACACGGGCTTCGCGCCCCGTCAGCTCATCCGCGAGGCGCCACGCGTCCTCGGCGACCTGACGGCGGAAGGGCTCGAGCCCTTCCTGGCGGGGGAGGACGAGGCGCTCGCCCGCGAGGCCGCCTTCGTCCTCGCCGACCGCCTCGTCGGCCGGGCGGTCCCGGTCCTCGCGAAGTCGCTGCTCGATCGGGGCCAGGAGGCGCCGGCGCGCGAGGCGCTCGAACTGCTCACCTGCGTGGCCGCCACGCCGGCCTCGCCCGAGGACGCCTTCCGCGAGTACACCGAGTGGTGGGAGGAAGCGAAGGCGCGCGATCCCGACCGCTGGTTCGTCGAGGCGCTGTCGCGCCGGCGCTACAGCGCGGTCGACTTCGGTCCCTACCTGACCGGCGAGCGCGACGACCCGCGCGTCCTGGCGCTCCTCCTCACCGTGCTGCGCGACCGGGACTGGTACCTGCGGGTCCGGGCGAACCGGTACCTCGCGACGATCCGCGGATCGGGCTTCGGCGTGGTCGAGAAGTCGAGTTCGGAGGAGGAACTCGATCGCATCCGCCGCCTCTGGACGGCCTGGTATCGGGACTACGTGCTCGAGGGGCGCTGAGTCCTCGCCACCGGACGCGCCGGACGAGATGCGAGTACGGTGCCCGTCACCCGATTTGCGTCCCCGTGCACCCGGGTTCGCCGGTGCCGCGGGTTCGACCTGAAATGCTAGTACGGTGCCAGTCACCGGATGAGCATTTCCGTTCACCCGCGTCCGCATGCGCCACCGAGTCGCCCGGAAATGCTCATCCGGTGACTGGCACCGTACGAGCATCGAGCGAAGGTCACCGTACGGGCGGCTCGCCAAACGAAGCGGGGCGGGAGGAGGCCAAAGCCTCCTCCCGCCCCGCTTCGCGTACCCCCGCCGGAGGGCGCGATCAGCCGAGGTTGAGGGTCATCAGGAACTCGACGTTGCTGCCGGTCTTCTTCATCTTCTGGCTCAGGAGTTCCATCGCCTCGACCGGGTTCATGTCGTTGATGACCTTGCGGAGGATGTAGAGGCGCTTCAGCTCCTCCGGGTCGAGCAGGAGCTCCTCCTTGCGCGTTCCCGAGCGGTTGATGTCCACCGCGGGGAAGATGCGCTTGTCGGAGATGCGGCGATCCAGGACGAGCTCCTGGTTGCCGGTGCCCTTGAACTCCTCGAAGATGACCTCGTCCATGCGGCTTCCGGTCTCGATCAGCGCGGTCGCGAGGATCGTCAGGCTGCCGCCGCCCTCGATGTTGCGCGCGGCGCCGAAGAAGCGCTTCGGCTTCTGCAGCGCGGCCGCGTCGACGCCGCCCGAGAGGATCTTGCCGGAGTGCGGGACCTCGGTGTTGTAGGCGCGACCGAGGCGGGTGATCGAGTCGAGCAGGATCACGACGTCACGGCCGTTCTCGACCATGCGCTTCGCCTTCTCGATCACCATCTCCGCCACCTGGATGTGACGGCTCGCCGGCTCGTCGAAGGTCGAGGAGATGACCTCGCCCCGCACCGAGCGCTCCATGTCGGTGACCTCCTCGGGGCGCTCGTCGATGAGCAGCACGATGAGGTCGACGTCCGGGGCGTTCGTCGCGATCGAGTTCGCGAACTTCTGGAGGAGGATCGTCTTTCCCGTGCGCGGCGGCGCCACGATGAGACCCCGCTGCCCCTTGCCGATGGGGGCGATGAGGTCGACGATGCGCATGCTGATCTCGTCCGGCGTCGTCTCGAGGATGAAGCGCTCCTCGGGGTAGAGGGGCGTCAACTCCTCGAAGACCGGCGTCTCGATCACCTTCTCCGGCGCGATGTCGTTGACCGAGTCGACGCGGAGCAGCGCGAAGTAGCGCTCGTTCTCCTTCGGCGGCCGGATCTGCCCCTTCACCGCGGAGCCCGTCCGCAGGCCGAAGCGCCGGATCTGCGACGGCGAGATGTAGATGTCGTCGGGGCAGGGCAGGTAGCTGTAGGCCGGCGAGCGCAGGAAGCCGAAGCCGTCGGGCAGGATCTCGAGGATGCCCTCGCCGATCATCTGGCCGTTGCGGCTCGTCCGCCCCTTCAGGATGCGGAAGATGAGGTCCTGGCGCGTCATGCCGGTGACGTCCTCGACGCCCTCGGCCAGGGCGAGCTCCTGGAGCTCGGTGAGGTCCTGTCGCTGCAGGTCGGCGAGGTGCGTCGGCTCGGGCGGCGGGCCGCCGGCCGCGACCTCGCGCGGGGGCATCGCGGGAGCGACGTGCTCGTCGAGCTCGTCGATCTCCTCGAGGCCCACGCCGAAGTCGAGCGCCGCCTCCTCGCCCTCGTCCGGCGCGGGGGTCGCCCGCTTCCTCGACGCGGCCTTCTTCGTCGCCTTCTTGCGCGGCGCGGCGGCCGGGGCCTCGAGGCCCTCGGCGTCGAAGAGCTCCTCCTGGAGCAGCTCCTCGGCGGCGGCGGAGGCGGGGCTCTTCGCGCTCGCCTTCTTCGTCGCCTTCTTCTTCGCGGCCTTGGCCATGTCGCCCTCCCTCAGTTGCGGGGCAGACCCCGGACGAGTTCGCGCACGGCGGCGCGCAGCTCGGCGAGGTCTCCGTCGTTGTCGAGCACGCGATCGGCCGCGCGCTCCTTCTCCGCGAGTGGCGTCTGGGCCCGCTCGCGGCGTTCGAGCTCGTCGGGCGTCCAGCCGCGACGAGCGGTTCTCCGGTTCCGGGTCTCGCGCGCGCTGCGCACGAAGACCAGCAGGTCGCACTCCTCGCGGTACGGCGACCGCATGAGGAGCGGCACGTCCAGCACGACGAGGGGTCGCCCTTCGTCCCTGGCCCGCGCCAGATCCCCGTCGATGCGCGCGCGCACCGCGGGGTGGATGATCGCCTCGAGATCCCGCCGCGCGTCCGACGCGTCGGGCCCGAAGACCAGGTCGGCGAGGGCGGCGCGATCGAGTCGCCCGTCCCCGTCGAAGATCGCCTCGCCGAAGCGCCGCACCAGCGCGGCGCGGACCTCCGGTTCCTCCACGACCTCCCGGGAGGCCGCGTCGGCGTCGAGGACCAGGGCGCCTTCCTCGCTCAGGAGCCCGCAGACCGTGGACTTGCCGCTCCCGATACCTCCGGTGATCCCGATCACGACCGTCATGGAGGGGAACTCTGAGGGGAGAGCGGAAACGGCCGAACGGCCTCGCTGCGCGAAGAATGTCCCCGATGGGGGACCGTCCCTGTGGCCCCGCCGGGACCTCGACGTCGTGACGGCGCCCGGACTCCGGGGAATCGCCGGCCCGCTCGCCCCGGAACGCGGTCCGCGGACCGGTTCCGCCCACGTGGATCGTTCGCCGTCCGAAGTCGGGAATCGCGACGTAGGGGGGATCGAGGGGGTCGGGCGGGAGCCCGGAGGACGGGGGCGACACGCGGCGAGCGCGGGGCGACCAACCGCAGGGAATGTACCAGGGCATCCCGAACGGGGTCAAACTCAATCGAAGAGGATTGGTCTTGACACCCTCTCCGGGGCCTCTCTACAATCCCGCCCCCAGCGAGCCCGGTTCCCGTGCCCAAGAAAGGACTTCAGAAGGACTTGCGTCGGATCCGGCATTCGACGCGCCTCTGGTGTCCGAAATGGGTTCCGGGTAGGGTTGTCGCGCCCCCGGCGACGCGTCGCCCGGGGCAGGATCGAAACGGAATGGCCGGCGGCGAAGGTCGCGGGGACACGGGAGATAGGGCTCCATGATGCAGGTTCCTTCACGCCAGACGGGCGCGGTGAACATCATTCTCTTCATCATCGTGCTGGTCATCGCGCTCGCGGGCTGGGTGCTGTGGTTCACGGTGAACAGCGACCTCGACGAGGCGAACGCCGCGCGCGTCAAGTCCGACGCCGCCGCCGCTCGCGTCGAGCAGCAGCTCGCGGCCTACGAGCTCGGCATGGAAGGCGTGTTCAACAAGCTCGGCGTCGGCGTCATCGGCCGCCCGGATCCGATCCAGGCCCAGGACGTCACGACCTGGAAGCAGGAGACCGTCCAGCCCGTCATCACCCGTCTCGACTTCCTGGTCAGCTCGGCCCGCTCGCTCTTCAAGGGCGACGAGTCGATGGTCAAGGTCACGAACGTCCTCGATCCGGCGCAGACCCTGATCGAGAAGCTCGAAGCCGACGCCCGTCAGCTCAAGCTCGACCTCGACGCCGCCCGCGCCGACAAGGCCAAGGCCGACTCCGACAACGACGCGCTCATCGCGAAGAACCGCACGCGCGAGCAGGAGCTGAAGACGGAGATGGACGACGTCCGCTCCCGCGCCGCGACTCAGGTGAAGCAGGCGTCGGATCAGACCGACGCGGTCCAGGCCCAGCTCACCTCCACGACCGAGCAGCTCGACAGCGTCCAGGCGGAGGCCCGTCGTCAGATCAGCGAGGCGACACTCGCCGTCAACAAGCTGGACCGTTCGGTCCGGAGCTGGAAGGACCAGGTCGTCGTCGAGCGCGATCACAACAAGCCGGACGGCCAGATCATCGAGATCGACGCGAAGACCGGCACCTGCTACATCAACCTCGGCAGCAAGCACCAGCTTCGCCGCGGCACCCGCTTCAAGACCTTCGGCTACAACAAGGGCAAGGTCCGCGAGTACCACGGCTTCATCACGGTCCGCGACATCGAGTACGACCGCGCCCTCTGCGCCGTCGACTCCGACGCGAGCCCGAAGGCCGGTGACCAGCTCCTGAACCCCTACTTCGACGCCGAGCGTCCGCAGGTCTTCTACTTCCTCGGCAACCTGCCCGGCCGCTTCGACAACCAGCGCGCCCAGGCCATCCTCCGCGACTTCGGCGGCAAGGTGTCCGACACCTTCGACGTGAACGTCGACTACGTCGTCCTCGGCGACAACCCCGATCCGGAGGCCGGCGTCGGTGAGGATGCCGATCCGAACTGGTTCAAGGCCACGCCGGAGTACACGGACTCCATCCGCTGGGGCGTCGAGATGATCCGCGCCCGCGACCTCGAGGACTTCATCACCTTCTGATCGAAGCCGAACGGTCCCGCGACGAGCCCGCGCACGATCCCGTGCGCGGGCTCGTTCGTTTTCGGGGCGGGTGCACGTACGGAGCCCGTCACCGGATGAGCCTCTTCCGGGACGATCGTGAGGTGCGGCGGGCGCTGGCGAGCGGAAGTGGCTCATCCGGTGACCGGCACCTTCCATGCACCGGGACGCGATCGATCGTCGACTCGCGGACGAGGGCGCCGACCGGCCCCCGCCGCCCCTCCTCCGGGATCTCCCCGGGGCGGTCGGACGCGTGATGGCGGAGGAGGGGCGGCGGGGGCCGGTCGGCGCACTTTCGAGCGCGGAGGGGAGGGGATAGAGTCGGACCCGCCGCCGGTTCCCATCATCCGGCGCGCCGAGCTGGGGCACCCGAGGGGGAACGATGGCCGAGGACGAGGTCGATCCGGAGGAGTCGCGGCTCTCGCAGAGCGAGATGAGCTTCGGGGATCACCTCGAGGAGCTTCGCTCGCGGCTGGTCCGTTCGCTCTTCGCGACCTTCCTCGCCTTCTTCGTCATCTTCGCCTACCGCGACGTCGTCCTGGCGTTCGTGCAGCGGCCCTACATCGCCGTCGCCCGGGACCTGCACATGGTCAGCCTCCTGGCGAACTTCGGGCCGACGAACGGCTTCTTCGCCTCGATGCAGATCTCCCTGATCGCGGCGCTCATCATCGTGGCGCCGATCTGGATCTGGCAGATCTGGGCCTTCGTGTCGGTCGGGCTCTATCGCAACGAACGGGTCTGGGTCTACCGCTTCGCGCCGCTCATGATCGCGCTGTTCGCGGCCGGCGTGACCTTCGGCTATCTCGTCCTCATCCCGATCGGGCTGCGCTACCTCCTGTCCTTCAGCGATCCCTCGCTGCTGCACAACGTCATCGGCCTGTCCGAGTACCTGAACTTCTTCTTCACCCTGACCTTCATGCTGGGCATCGTGTTCCAGCTCCCGGTCGTGCTCGCGCTGCTGACGCGCCTCGAGATCCTCGACATCACGACGCTGCGCGAGAAGCGCCGGCACTTCATCCTCGGCGCGTTCATCGTCTCGGCGATCCTCACCCCGCCCGACGCCGTGACGCAGGTGCTGATGGCGATGCCCCTGGTCGGACTGTTCGAGCTCGGCATCTTCTTCTCGTGGCTCGCGATGGGGAAGAACCGTCCGCCCATCGACGTCGCGCGCTGGCGCCGGCGCGGGTTGATCGTCGTCGCCGTCCTCGGCCTCGTCTTCCTGCTGCAGGATCGGGCGGTGGATGCCTACCGGGAGCGGATGGTCGCCTGGAACCTGCGGACGACCGACCAGGACGAGGGCGACGCGATCCCCTACCTCGCGGTCTTCGAACGCTGCCGCGCCTCGCGCAGCGCCTTCATCGACTTCACCCCGACGCGGGCCTTCCTCGTCGAGCGCCGCGATCTCGACGAGGACGAGTCGAAGGGCGGCGCGACGGCCCGCGAGCTGTGGGTCGTGGGCGACGGTGAGAAGGCGACCGCGATCGAGATCGTGTTCCGCGACTCCCGCATCACGGTGACCAGCGCGGAGGGGGCGCCGGTGGCCCGGATGCTGATCGCGCCGAGCACGCAGTCGATGGATCTCCGCGCGCCCGACGACGCCGGCGTGAGCGTGCTCGTCGATCCGCTCCTCGCCGCGCTGGAGAATGCCGGCGGCGAGGATGCGGCCCTCATCGAATCCCTGCTCGCCGGATTGGTCGGTGAACGACCCGGATCTCTCGGCGCCCTCGATCCCGAAGGCGGCCGGGGTGATCACCTCACGGCGTGGCGCGCCTGGCGCGCGGACCACGCGGACTGGACCTGGCGTGCCGGCCGGTGACGCCGCGCGGCGCGCCGCGATCCTCGTCACCGGTGACGAGCTGATCGAGGGCCGGGTCGCCGATCGCAACGGACCGCTCCTCGCCCGACGGCTGGGCGAGCGGGGTTACTCCGTCGACCGCATCGTCTGCGTCGGCGACGATCTCGCGACGCTGGTCGACGCGATCCGGGCGCTCGCCGCCGCGCACGATCTCGTCGTGATGAGCGGCGGACTCGGCGGCACTCTCGATGACCTCACGCGCGAGGCGGCGGCGCGGGCGATCGACGTTCCTCTCGTCGAGATGCCGGAGGGACGCGCGGTCATGGCCCGCTTCTGGGAGCGGCTCCAGCGGACGCCGCCGGATCGCGAGTGGGTCGAGGCGCTCCTGCCCCGCGGCGCCCGCGTCCTCGACAACCCGACGGGCCTCGCGCCGGGATTCGAGATCGCGATCGGCGCGGCGCGTCTCCAGGCCTACCCCGGCGTCCCCGCGGAACTCGAGACGATGAGCGGCCTGCACCTGCCGCGCGGCGGCGCCGGCGTGCGCCTCGAGCGCGAGGTGCTCGTCGCGGGGCGGGCCGAGTCGGACGTCGCGGCCCGACTCGGGGATCGCCTCGACCGCGGCCGGGACCCGCTCATCGGCATCGCGGCCAAGGAGGGCTTCGTCGCCCTGCGGATCCGCACCGTCGCCGCCACGGTGGAGGAGGGTGAGGCGCGGATCGCGACCGAGCTCGCCTTCCTGGAGGAGGCCCTCGGTGAGGCGATCGTCAGCGTGCGCGGGGAGTCGGTCGACGCGCTCGTCGCGCGTGTGCTCCTGGCGCGGGGCGAGACGCTCGCGGTGGCGGAGTCGCTCACCGGCGGGCTGATCGGTCATCGCCTGACCGAGCACCCCGGCATCTCGGCCGCCCTCCTGGGCGTCGACGTCACCTACGCCAACGCGGCGAAGGAGGGCGTGCTCGGCGTCGCGGCGGCGACGCTCGCGGCCCACGGAGCGGTCAGCGAGGAGGTCGCGCGCGAGATGGCGGAAGGCGTGCGCCGCCTGCACGACGCCGACTGGGGGATCGCGACGACCGGGATCGCCGGTCCCGACGGCGGGAGCGCGCGGAAGCCGGTCGGTCTCGCCTGGGTGGCCTGCGCGCACCGGGACGGAGTGACCGCCGCCGAGTCGCGCGTGCATCCCGGGTCGCGATCGCAGGTCAAGGAGCGCGCGTCCTGCCACGCCCTCGATCTCCTGCGTCGCGAGATCGCGCGGGGAGACGGGACGCGCGGGGCCGTCGACGGCGGTTGACGCCTTCCCCGGACCCGGTTATCCCAGGTCCCGTGATCGTTCGGATCGCGGGGACGAGGCGCGACCCGCCGCGCGCCGCCACTACCCGGTGGTGTAATTGGCAGCACAGGAGATTTTGATTCTTCTAGTTCAGGTTCAAGTCCTGGCCGGGTAATCGCGCTTCCACGGGGTCCTTCGACCCCGGAGCGCCGGACGCCGCGCCGTCACGACGGCGGGGCGAGAAAGCGGGGAAAGGTCCTTGGTTTCGAGGACCGCCCGCCCAATAATCACGCCGTGGACGGTCGGCTGACCGGCCCGTCCTCGCTACCCGATGGTGTAATGGTAGCACAAGGGATTCTGATTCCCTTAGCTCCAGGTTCGAGCCCAGCCGGGTAATGACGAGGGGCCCCGTCGCGCGAGCGACGGGGCCCTTCGTTTGGGGAACGCGCGCGAAGACGCGCCCGGAGCGCTTGTTAGCATGCTCGCGCCCCGCGACGGGACGCGGGCGCGAGCGAGCGGGGGAGCGAGCGATGGCGAAGGACCTCGACATTCTGATCCTGGCGGCGGGCCGCGGGTCGCGGATGGGGAGCGACATCCCCAAGGTCCTCCATCCGCTCCTGGGCGAGGCCCTCATCCGGCACGTCCTCGACGCCGCGCTCGCGCTCGAGCCGCGGGAGATCGGGGTGATCGTCGGCCACGCCCGCGAGCAGGTCCGCGCCGCCCTCGAGGACTACGACGTGAGCTTCGTGGTCCAGAAGGAACAACGCGGCACCGGCCACGCCGTCCGGTGTGCCGCGAAGCGCTTCGCGGGCCGCAAGGGTCACGTCATGATCCTCTCGGGCGACGTGCCCCTGATCCGTCCGAAGACCCTCGAGACCTTCTGGGCCAACCACCGCGCCTCCCGCGCTCCGGCGAGCCTGATCACCGCGACCCTCGAGCATCCCGGATCGCTCGGCCGCATCATCCGCGACGAGGCCACCGGGCGCGTCCGCAAGATCGTCGAGGCCCGCGACGCCGAGTTCTCGGAGCTCGCGATCCGCGAGATCAACTCCGGGATCTACCTCTTCCGGAACGCGACCCTCTTCGAGGGCCTGAAGGCGCTGAAGCTGCACCGCGGGGCGGGGGAGTACTACCTGACCGACGTGGTGAAGCAGCTCGCCGAGGCCAGGAAGAAGGTCCACGCCGAGCCCATCGCGGACCCCTCGGAGGCCCTCGGGATCAACACCGGAGGCGAACTCCTGGGGGCTCAGGAGCTCCTCCGGAGGCGCATCGCGCTGGAGCACGCAGCCCGCGGCGTCGAGCTCGTCGATCCGTCCTCAACCTTTATCGCCAAAGGGGTTAGGATCGGCGCCGGCACGGTCGTCTGGCCCTTTTCGGTCATCATGGGCGGTGTTAGCATCGGCGCCCGCTGCAGGATCGGGCCTTTCGCCCACTTGCGCGCGGGAACCGTCGTCGGCGACGGGGCATCGGTGGGCAACTTCGTCGAGGTGAAGAACTCGACCCTGGGGCCCGACGCGCGCGCACTGCACCTGGCCTATCTCGGCGACGCCGAGATCGGGGCGGGGGCGAACATCGGCGCGGGCGCGATCACCGCCAACTTCGACGGCGTGGAGAAGAACCGGACCCGGATCGGACCGGGGGCCTTCATCGGCTCCGGCTCGGTCCTCGTGGCCCCCGTGGACATCGGTCGCGACGCGACGGTGGGAGCGGGGGCGGTGGTCACCGGCGGTCACGACGTCCCGGACGGGGCGACGGTCGTCGGGGTCCCCGCGCGCGAGGTCGAGGCGAAGCCCCGGAAGGTCCGCCGGGAGCGAGGAACCGGTCGCGGCGCGCGCGGTGCGCGTCGGCGAGGCGGTTCAGCGGAGAACCAGGGAAGAGACACATGAAGACCGTCAAGATCGAAGTCGTCGAGCGCGCCGAGAAGGGCACCCGCGCGTGCCGCCGCCTGCGCAAGGATGGCCGCCTGCCCGTCAACCTCTACGGCCTCGGCCGCGCCCTGCGGCCGCTGACCGTGTCGACCCACGAGATGCAGATGCTCGTCGATCACGGCCAGACCGTCGTCGAGCTCACGCTCGACGGCAAGACGCAGGCCGCGATCATGAAGGATCTCCAGTGGGATCCCACCGGCGCGAAGCTCATCCACGCCGACCTGCAGCGCATCGACGCCGCGATCCCGGTGCACGTGCACGTCCCGATCCGCTACATCGGCACCGCGCCGGCCATGGCGGGCAGCATCGTCGAGAAGCAGCTCGATTCGCTCTCGCTCGAGATCCTGCCGCTCGAGATCCCGCGCGAGGTCGTCATCAACCTCAGCCGCGTCGGGGTCGGTGACCGCGTCACCATCGGCGACATCGAACTCCCGGCTTCGGCCAAGCCCTTCCACTGCCATCTCGAGGACGTGATCGTCATCAATCACATCCACCACGAGAAGGAGGAGACCGTCGAGGAGGGGGCCGAGGCCGCCGAGCCCGAGGTCATCGGCAAGAAGAAGGACGAAGACGCCTGATCGCGGCGTGAAGCTCGTCCTGGGCATCGGGAATCCGGGCCATCGCTACGCCCGGACCCGACACAACGTCGGCTTTCGGGTCGTCGACGCCTGGGCCGCGAGTCGGGGCCTCGCCTTCCGCAAGGTGGACGAGCTGGCCCTGGAGGCGAGCGAGGGCGACCGGGTGACCCTGGTCAAGCCGCTCACCTACGTGAATCGCTCGGGACGCGTCGCGAGGACGCGTCTCGATCGCCTGGGCCTCGGTCCGGAAGACATGCTCGTCGTCGTCGACGACGTGCACCTTCCCTTCGGTCGCCTCCGCCTCAAGCCGCGCGGCTCGAGCGGAGGACACAACGGCCTGAAGGACGTGACCGCGGCGCTGGGCACCGACGACTGGCCGCGGCTGCGGATCGGCGTCGGCGGACCCGAGGGGACCGATCTGGTCGAGCACGTGCTCGGCCCCTTCGGCCCCGAGGAGGAACGAGACATCGGCGCGATCCTGGATCGCGCCGTGGAGACGGTCGGAGCCTTCGTCGAGGGACGGTCCCTCGAGGAACTCATGGCCGGTTGCAACCGGGTTATCGACGTCGCCCGAGGGGGCGGCGGCGCTGGCGTGCAGAAGGAGCCCTGATCTTGAACAAGTACGAAGGCATGTTTCTCCTCGATCACGGGAAGGTGAAGAGCGAGGCCCAGAAGGGCATCGAAGAGGTCACCCGCCTGATCGAGAAGTGCGGTGGTCGCATGGTGGAGGTCGGACGCTGGGACGAGCGTCGACTCGCCTACGAGATCAACGACCAGAAGCGCGGCATCTACGTCCTGGCTCACTTCGAGCTGGCGCCGTCGCAGATCACCGAGCTCAACCGCGAGTTCAACCTCAACGAGATCGTCTCCCGTCACCTGGTGACGCGGATCGAGGCCGACTTCCCCGAGTTCCTCAACGCGCAGGACCTCGAGGCCCGCTTCGGATCGCACGAGTACCGCGATCGCGGTCGTCGCGGCCCGGGTCGCGAGGGTGGACGGCGTTCGGACGACGAGTCGTCCGACGAGGAGAGCTCGATGGCCCGTTCGGGGTCCGATCGCTGATCGCGACGGAACCCCCACGAAGGAGAAACACGAATGTCCACCGCCGCTCAGATTCGCAAGCGGAAGAACAAGTTCCGCAAGTTCGCCGAGAAGCGCAACCGCGGTTGCTGCCGTAGCCAGGAGGAGCTCCGCGACGAGTCGAAGGAGAAGTGCAAGCTCATCGACTACAAGTTCCTCGAGCCGCTTCAGAAGGTCGTCACGCCCCAGGGCAAGATCTTCTCGCGGAAGCGCTCGGGCTACTGCGCGAAGTGTCAGAAGCTGATCAAGGCCGCCGTGAAGCGTGCGCGCTACATGGGGCTGATGCCCTACGTGGGCTGAGGGGAGCCGCCATGAAGGTCGTACTCAAGGAAAACATCCGAGGACTGGGCAACGTCGGCGACGTCGTGTCCGTCAAGGACGGATACGCCCGGAACTTCCTCT
The DNA here is from genome assembly GCA_041402125.1 of Planctomycetota bacterium. Taxonomy (GTDB): domain Bacteria; phylum Planctomycetota; family DRQF01; genus JAWKSY01. The sequence continues at coordinate 28,758 of JAWKSY010000010.1, read as the reverse complement.
TCCCCCGCGGCATCGCGACCGCTCCGACCGAGGACGTCATCTCGGCGCTCCGCAAGGAGCGTCTGCGCTACCTCGACCAGGAGTCGGACCAGATCGCCGCCGCGAAGCACCTTCGCGAGTCGATCGGCGAGCTGATGCTCGAGATCGAGATGAAGGCGAACGAGGCCGGCCAGCTCTTCGGCTCGGTCACCGAGGCGATCGTCGCCGAGCGCCTGTCGGCTCAGCTCGAGCGCTCCTTCACGAAGGAGCAGATCATCATCGGCAGCCACTTCAAGCGCATCGGCGACTACCTCGCCACCGTGCGTCTCCACAGCGAAGTCGAGATGGAGATCGGTCTCCACGTCGTCGCCGAGGAGACCGAGGAGGAGCGCGAGGAGCGTCTCGCCGCCGAGGAGGCCGCCCGCGAGGCGGCCGAGGCGGTCGAGGCCGAGCTCGACGCCGAGGAGGCCGCGATGGCCGACGGCGAGCCGATCGAGGGCTGATCCCGGCCCACGGCTCCGCGATCGTTCGACGAGGGGTCCCCGCGGCGCGGCCGCGGGGACCCCTCGTCGTTTCCGGCCCGCGGCTGTCCCGGTCCCGCGGCAACATTGTGGAGAATCGAGGAATTCCCGGCGCGTCGTCCGGCCTCAAGGATCCCGCCGGCCACGGCTTGCGGGCGAGGGAGCGGCGGCGCCCCGGAGCATTGTATCCACATCGGTCGAGCCGCGTCGGGAGCGGTGCTAAACCGGTCGCCGCGCGAGCCGCCCGGCGCGGGTGAAGAGGGAGGGGACCCCGGATGTCGTCGGAACTTCTGGCCCGCAAGCCGCCGCAGAACGTCGAGGCCGAGACCTGCGTCCTCGGCGCGATCATGCTCGACAACGACGCGCTCGGGATCGCGACCGAGATCATCGGTCCGGCCGACTTCTACGATCCCCAGCACCGCGCCATCTTCGAGATCGTCCAGAAGCTCTACGAGGCGAACCGCGCCGTCGATCCCGTCACCGTCCGCGACGAGCTCCAGGCCGACGGTCGTCTCGACGAGGTCGGCGGGCAGGCCGCCCTCCTGCGCATCATGGAGGCGGTGCCGAGCGCCGCGAACGTGGCGGACTACGCCCAGATCGTCCGCGACCGCGCCCTGAAGCGCAGCCTGATCTCCGTCGCGAACAAGATCATCGAGGACGCCTACGGCTCGAGCGAGCCCGCGACGAGCCTGGTCGAGACGGTCGAGTCGAGCTGCTTCCAGCTCGCCGAGAACCGCGGCGGCAACGAGCCCGCCCCGATGAAGAAGGTGCTCCACAAGACCGTCGCCATGGTCGAGGAGTACTGCAAGAACCGCGGCAAGATGAGCGGCTGCCCCACGGACTTCCACGCGCTCGATCAGATGACGAACGGCTTCCAGCCCGGCGATCTCGTCATCCTGGCGGCCCGTCCCTCGGTGGGAAAGACGACCTTCTCGATCAACTGCGCGCTCAACATGTCGCTGCGGCACGGAAAGTCCGTCGCCTTCTTCAGCCTCGAGATGGCGCGGGAGCAGATCGCCTCGAACATGCTCTGCGCCCTGGCCGAGGTGAACGGCTCCCACCTGCGGAAGGGCAACCTGAGCGAGACGGAGTGGGCCCAGATCAGCCAGGCGGCGGACAAGCTCTACGAGCTGCCCTTCTACATCGACGACACCCCGGGCCTCACGCCGACCGCGCTGCGCGGCAAGGCGCGGCGCCTGAAGCGGCGCGAGCGCATCGACGCCATGTTCATCGACTACCTCCAGCTCATGGAGGCGCCGGGCATGGAGAACCGCCAGCAGCAGATCTCGACGATCTCGCGCTCCCTCAAGGCGCTGGCGCGCGAACTCGGGATCCCGATCATCGCGCTCTCCCAGATCAACCGCTCGGCGGAGAAGGAGGAGCGGAAGCCCCGCATGTCCGACCTCCGCGAGTCGGGCGCGATCGAGCAGGACGCGGACATCATCATGTTCCTGGCCGACGCCAACTATCAGAAGGGCGACGACATCGAGCTGAGCCCGGCGGACGGCCGCGAGATCGATCTCATCATCGCCAAGCACCGCAACGGACCGACGGGCGAGGTACGCCTTCGCTTCATCCGGAACAAGATGCTCTTCCGCAATCCGCCCGTCAGCTACTGACGCCGCCTTCCCCGGGGCGCCGGGATGGACGGGCCGTCACCCCTGTGCTAGAAACTGACCGACCCGGCCGGCGCCCCCTGGGCCCCGGCCCCGGGACCGGACCGCGATCGAGGGAACGCCGCGCCGCGGCGGGATCGCGAGGGGACCAGAGGAGAGGGTGAATGCGAGCCGTGATCCGCGCCGGGCTGATCCTCCTGTGGGCGTCCGCCGCCCTCCTCGCGCAGGACGGCGACAAGCCGCCGCGACAGGAGTCCTTCGACGGGAAGATCGTCCGCGAGATCGAGTTCATCGGAGCCGAGCTCGCCAGCCCCGACAGCGTCCGGGCCCAGATCAAGACCAAGATCGGTCAGCCGCTCGACAGCGAGGTCCTCAACTCCGACCTCAAGCGCCTCACCGAGGAGCTGCGTCTCTTCAGCACCGCGAGCACCCGGCTCATCCCGCGCGGCGACGACGGCGTCAAGATCAGCTTCTTCGTCACCGAGAATCCCCGCGTCGAGGTCGTCATCTTCCTCGGCAACGAGGAGTACGACCGGAAGACGCTCCTGGAGCTCATCGGCACCCGCGAGGGCGGTCTCGTCGACGAGATCACGCTGCAGCTCGACGTGACCGCGATCCGCGAGAAGTACCTGGCCGACGGCTTCCACTTCGTGCAGGTCAAGTACGAACGCCCCGAGGACCAGTTCACGACGATCGTCTTCCGGATCACCGAGGGGCCCGAGGTCAGCATCGAGGACGTGAGCTTCCGGGGCAACCTCACCTTCGACAAGGGAGAGCTGCTCGAGGCCATGCCCTTCACGGACGAGGCGGGCTTCCTCTTCGGACATCCCTACTCCGAGAAGGACGTCATCGCCGACCTCGTCACGCTGCAGCAGTTCTACAAGGGCCGCGGCTTCCTCGACGCGCGCGTCGCCCTCGAGGACCGGCAGTTCTCGGCGGACAAGGAGGAGGCCTACCTCACCATCCGGATCGACGAGGGCGAGCCCTACCTGATCCGCAGCATCCGCATCGAGGGCATGCAGCGCTTCGACGAGGCCGAGACCCTCGCGGCGTTCGCGTCCCAGGTCGGCCAGCGCTACGAGGCCTACGGCGATCTCGCCCAGGACATCCGCCGGCTCGAGTCGTCCTACTACGACGAGTCCTTCATCAACGTCGACATCAAGGACGTCACCCCGATCCCCTTCGAGGGGCGCGAGATGGACGTCGTCCTGAAGGTCGTGGAGGGCAACCCGGTCAAGGTGGGGCGGGTGGAGATCCGCGGCAACACCGAGACCCGCGACAAGGTCATCCGGCGCCTCCTCGAGGACCTCGCGCCGGGATCGCCGCTGAACCTCAACACGCTCCAGCGCGCGAAGCGCCGCCTCCGCTCGACGCAGTACTTCCAGCCGGAGACCCTCGAGGTGCTGCGCCTCGACATCCGCGACCGCGAGTACGAGGCCTACCGCGACGCCTTCCTGCGCGTCGAGGACACCGCCCGCGATGACGTGAAGGACATCATCGTCGAGCTGGAGGAGAAGGAGACGGGTTCGATCCGCTTCGCGGCCGGCGTCAACTCGAACACCGGTCTGGTGGGCGCCATCGTCTACCGGAAGGAGAACTTCGACCCCTTCGACTTTCCGACCGGGTTCGACGACATCCTGGACGCCTTCACCGGCGGCGGGCAGACCCTCGAGCTGGCCTTCTATCCGGGCTTCATCGAGACGCAGTTCCAGATCACCTACCTGCACCCCTTCATCTTCGACTCGGACTACGAGTTCAGCTTCAACGGCTTCCGCCGGATCCGCTTCCGCGAGGGCTGGGACGAGACCCGCACCGGCATGATCCTCGGTCTCGGCAAGCGCTTCGGCCGGAACATCACGCTGACCGCGCGCTACCGCCTCGAGAACGTCGAGGTCGACGACATCGACAGCGACGTCGGCCAGATCGTCTTCGACTACGAGGGCGCGCGGCTGATCTCGAGCCTGAGTCTCTCCGCGACGATCGCGGACCTCGACAACTTCGGCTCGCCGACCGAGGGCTATCGCCTCTACCTGACCTACGAGTACGCGGGGCTGGGCGGCGACATCACCTTCAACCGCACGCGCGTCGACGCGGAGTACTACCTCACCATCGCGGAGGACGCGGACGGACACCGGCAGGTGCTCTGGTTCGACGGCACCTTCGCGTGGGTCAAGGAGGCCGGGTCCTCCGACGACGTCCCGATCTACGAGCGCTACTTCGCGGGCGGCCAGAGCTCGCTCCGCGGCTTCGCCTTCCGCGGGGTGGGGCCGATGACCAACAACAACCCGGACGGCGGCAAGGTCCTCATCCTGGGCTCGCTGAACTACATCGTCCCCCTCTACGAGGACACGGTGGCCGGCGTGCTCTTCGCCGACGCCGGAACCCTCGCCACGGACTTCGATTCGGGCGACCTGGGCGACTTCCGACTGTCCATCGGCTTTGGTATCAGACTCAAGGTGCCCTTCCTGGGCGAGACTCCGTTCGCGATCGACTTCGGGTTCCCGGTGTTGAAGCAGCGCGACGACGAGACGCAGATCATCAGTTTCTCGCTCAGCCGACAGTTCTGAGCGGGAAGGAGGAAGAACGATGCGCAATCCGGCTTTCCTGGTCTTCGGCGGGCTCATCGCCCTGGCCGCGATCCTCGTCTTCGGCGCGCGCGAGTCGGCGGACGCCGGCATCGGCGACGGCGACCGCGTGATCTACCGCGCCGCCAACATCGGCACCGTGGACATCGAGGACCTCATCGACGACTACGCCCAGCGGACCGGCGCCTACGAGGCGCTCCGGACCCGCTACCTCACGAAGCGTCGCGCCCTGAGCACGCTCAAGGAGACGGTGGACTCGATGGCCCAGGAGCTCGAGATCTTCCCGCGGGGCAGCGAGGAGCACTCGAAGCTCTACGCCGACATCCAGACCAAGCAGGCCCAGCTCAAGTTCCAGAGCGAGGCCGACGACCGCTGGTACGACCAGGAGCAGGCCAAGCTGGCGTCCGAGAGCTACGAGAAGATCGTCGGCATCATCGAGCGCGTCGCCGGCGACAAGGGCCTCGACCTCGTCCTGATGCAGCAGTCGGGCAAGGTCGCGGGGCGCCTGATGAGCCAGGTCAGCTCGAGCATCGTCGTCCGTTCGGTCGTCTTCGCGAAGACCGGCATGGACATCACCGAAGACGTGAAGAAGCTGCTCTGATCCCTCCGGGGATCGAGCCGCCTCGAGACGTCGAGCCGTCATCGCCTTGCGAAACCAGCGCACGATCAAGGCCCCGGTCGCCCTGACCGGGGTCGGCATCCATCGGGGCAAGGAGGTCAAACTCCGTCTGCTCCCGGGGGACCCCGATTCCGGCATCGTCTTCCGACGCGTCGACGTCGAGGGCGCGCCCGAGATCCCGGCCGATCACCGCCACGCCGTCCAGCGGGACCGCCAGACGGTCCTCAAGGAGGACCGGGTCGAGATCGAGACCGTCGAGCACTTCCTCTCGGCCGCCCACGCCCTCCGCATCGACAACCTCGTCGTCGAGGTGGACGGGCCCGAGCTTCCCGGCGTGGACGGCTCGGCGCGGCCCTTCGCCGAGCTCCTCGCGACGACGGAGATCGTCGAGCAGCGCAAGCCGCGCCGCACCTTCAAGCTCGACAAGACGATCGTGGTCGAGAACGGCGACAGCTACATCGTCGCCTTCCCCTACGAGTCGGGACTCAAGGTCTCCTACACGCTCGACTACCCGCCGGACTCCCACCTTCCGAGCCAGCACTGCAGCTTCGACGTCACCGAGAAGAACTACCTCGCCGAGCTCGCCCCGGCGCGAACCTTCTGTCTCGAGTCGGAGGCGCGTCAGCTCCAGGCGGCGGGCTTCGGCAAGGGCGCGACGACGGACAACACGCTCGTCATCGGCCCGGACGGGGTGATCGGCAACGAGCTCCGCTTCGACAACGAGTTCGCGCGGCACAAGGCGCTCGATCTCGTCGGCGACCTCGGCCTGCTCGGCGTCGATCTCCACGCCCACGTGATGGCCACCAAGAGCGGCCACGCGACGAACGTCCTCCTGGTGAAGGAGCTGATGAAGCGCTTCGAGGAGCTCGAGAATCTCGGGCTCGTGCAGCGCGACACCGGCCTCGACATCAAGGAGATCATGAAGATCATCCCGCACCGGTATCCCTTCCTCTTCCTGGACCGGGTGGTCTCGGTGGAGGGGTTCCAGCGGGCGGTGGCGATCAAGAACGTCACCTTCAACGAGCCGCACTTCCAGGGGCACTGGCCGGGGCAGCCGATCTTTCCGGGCGTGCTCCAGGTGGAGGCGCTCGCGCAGCTCGCCGGCGTTCTCCTCATGCGCCGGATGGAGAACACCGGCCGCATCGCGGTGCTGATGTCCATCGAGAACATCAAGTTCCGCCGGCCCGTCGTCCCGGGCGACCAGCTCCGGCTCGAATGCGAGACGCTGAACATCCGCAAGATGTCCGGCAAGGTCGTCGGGCGGGGCACCGTGAACGGGGATCTGACCGTCGAGGCGACCCTGACCTTCATGATGATGGACGCCTGATGACGGGGCCGCGCGAAAAAAAGGCCGGCTCGACGCTTCCCTCGGGGCGGGGGCCTCGCCTTAAGATGGCGGCCGGGAGCGGGGGGCTCGCGATGGCGGGACCTGCGCGGCGCGCGTCGGGGGGGCGCGCGGCGTCGCGATGCGCGGCGTGCGAGTACGAGACGCGGACCGTCGCGAGACGTCGAGCATGAGCAGCACGACCACCGTCGATCCTTCGGCCCGGGTCCATCCCAGCGCCCAGCTCGGCGCCAACGTGGTCATCGGGCCCTTCTGTTCGGTGGGCGCGAACGCCGTGATCGGGGACGGGACCGTCCTCAAGAGCCATGTCTCGGTCGGCCCGAACTCCTCCCTGGGCCGGAACAACACCGTCTACCCCCACAGCTGCGTCGGCGGGGACCCGCAGGACCTCCAGTGGCACGGCGAGGAGACCTTCCTCGTCATGGGCGACCGCAACGTCGTCCGCGAGGGGGTCACGATCAACCGCGGCACGCACAAGGGCGACGGGTTCACCCGCGTCGGCAGCGGCAACCTGATCATGGCCTGCGCGCACGTGGCGCACGACTGCATCCTCGGCGACCACATCGTCATGGCGAACAACTCGCTGCTCGCGGGGCACGTCATCGTCGAGGATCGCGCCATCCTCAACGGCGCGGCCGCGGTGCACCAGTTCACGACGATCGGCCGCCTGTCCTACGTGGGCGGGCTGACGCGCATCGTCCAGGACGTGCCGCCCTTCATGATCGTCGAGGGCAACCCGAGCAAGGTCCGCAAGGTCAACGTCGTCGGCCTGCAGCGCCACGGCTACACGGCGGAGCGGATCGCCGCCCTCAAGGAGGGCTACCGGGCGCTCTTCCGCTCGCGCGTGCCCCGCGCGGAGGCGGTGGAGATGCTCGAGTCCGATCCCGGGCTCGCGCCCGAGGTGAAGGAACTCATCGCCTTCCTGCGCCGGGTCGACAGCGGCCGCCACGGTCGCGGGCGCAATGTCTGAGCGCATTCCCGTCGTCGTCGCCGGCGTCGGCCATCTCGGCTCGATCCACGCCCGCGTCCTCTCCGAGCTCCCCGAGGCCGAGTTGATCGGCGTCCTCGACGCCGACCGCGCCCGGGCCGAGGCCCAGGGGGAGAAGCTCGGCGTGCCGGCCTTCACGTCGGTCGAGGATCTCCCCGAGCGCCTGCGCGCCGCGATCGTCGCCACCCCGACCTCGAGCCATCGCGACGTCGCGTCCCGGCTGCTCGAGCGCGGCGTCGACGTGCTCGTCGAGAAGCCGATCGCGAAGACGCCGGCCGAGGGCCGCGAGCTGGTCGAGCTGGCCCGGCGTCACGAGCGCGTCCTCATGGTGGGGCACTCCGAGCGGTTCAACCCGGTGGTCCTGGCGCTCGAGGGGCAGCCCCTCGCGCCGCGCTTCATCGAGTCGCAGCGGGTGAGCCCCTTCAGCTTCCGCAGCGCCGACGTCGGCGTCGTCCTGGACATGATGATCCATGACATCGACATCATCCTGCACCTCGTCCGGAGCCCGGTCTCGGGCGTCCACGCCGTCGGCGTCCCGGTCATCGGGCGCACCACCGAGGACCTCGCGAACGCGCGGATCGTCTTCGAGAACGGCGCCGTCGCGAACGTCACCGCGAGCCGCGTGGCGCTGAAGACGGAACGGCTGATGCGGATCTTCTCGCGCGACGCCTACGTCAGCCTCGACTTCCATCAGAAGCAGGGGCGGATCGTCCGCAAGGGCAAGGCGCTCCGCGACGGCGACGTGGACCTCGCCGAGGCCTTCGCCTCCGCGCCGAGCCCGCTGCACTTCATGCAGCAGAGCCTGGTCGAGATGACCGAACTCTCGGTGCCCGAGATCGAGCCGCTCAAGGCCGAGGATCGCGCCTTCCTCGATGCGGTCGCCCGCCGGGCGGAGCCGCCGGTCACCGGTGAGCAGGGCGTGGAGGCGCTCGAGGTGGCGGAGCGCATCGTCGCCTCGCTCCGCGAGTCCCTCAGTCGCGCGGGCGAGGACGAGGCTCTCGCGTGAACTCGAGGATGCGCTCGGCCGTCCGCGCGTAGCTCCCCTTGCGATCGAGCTTCTCACGGATCGCGGCGAGATCGCGTCGCATCGTCTCGCGACGCTCCTCGTCCCGCCGCAGCTCGGCGAGATCCTCCGCGAGCTCCCCGCCGAAGTTGCCCACGCCGATGTGCTCCCGCACGACCTCGCGACCGGCGACGAGGTTGACGAGTCCGATGTGGGGGACCTTCAGCACCGCGCGTCCGACGAGGTAGAAGGGCGCCGAGACCCGGTAGGCGAGCACCATGGGGACGCCCATCGCCGCGAGCTCGATCGTCGTCGTTCCCGAGGTCGTGAGGGCGAGGTCCGCCGCGCGCATGACCTCGTAGGGGCGTCCGATCTCGATGCGGGCGTCGCCGTCGGAGAACTCCGGCTCGCGGGCGAGGCGCTCGGCCAGCGCGGCGTCGGCGGCGGCGACGACCACGCGGAGGCCGGCCCCCTCGGGCCGCGCGCGCAGCTCGCGCACCGCGCGCGCGAAGACCGGGGCCAGCGAGTCGACCACGTGACGACGGCTCCCCGGGAAGAGTCCGAGGACGAGCTCCGCGCCCTCGCGGAGCGAGGACACGAGTCCCGCGTCGATCTCGAGACTCTCGAGGTGATCGACGACCGGATGGCCGGGGAAGAAGACCGGCACGCCGTGGTCGCGGTAGAACTCCTCCTCGAAGGGGAGGATCGGGATCATGAGATCGACGTCGCGCTCGATCTTCTTCACGCGGGACGTGTGCCAGGCCCAGATCTGGGGGCTGATGTAGTAGACGACGGGCACGCCGAGTTCCCGGGCGCGCCGCGCGAGGCGGAGGTTGAAGCCCGGGTAGTCGATCAGGACGAGGGCGCTCGGGGGATCGCGACGGAGCTCCTCGAGGGCGAGGTCGAACCAGCCGCGGATGCGGGGGAGGGCGGCGATGACGGGGAAGATCCCCATCACCGCGTCCGAGGCGAGGTCCTCGAGCAGCTCCATCCCGGCCGCCCGCATGCGCTCGCCGCCGAATCCGCGGCAACGCGCCCCGGGGGCGAGCCGGCGGAGTTCCTCGACGAGGTGGGCCCCGTGGAGGTCGCCGGAGGGCTCGCCGGCGACGAAGAAGAAGGAGGGCTCAGACGACACTCCCGGTCCTTTCCCCGGCCCGGGCCGGAATCCTCGCGGGACCGCGCGGCCGGGGCCCTCCGGACCCACTCAATCCCGCTCCCCCTGGCGACTTGGGCCTTTCGGGCTCCCTGTTAGAATACGCCGCTTCGGGCCCGGCCGGAAGGGCTCCAGAGTACTCAAACCCTTGTCGCACAAGCACAAGGAGCGATCGTCGCCCCGCGGTTCCGGTCCGCGGGAGGGGAAGGTCCCCGGGCGAAAAGCGCTCCTGCCACGGAGAGAATCGTGTACGAAGTCCCGATCAAGTCGCTCCTCGAAGCCGGCGTCCACTTCGGTCACCGCGCCAGCCGCTGGAACCCCAAGATGGGTCCCTACATCTTCGGCAAGCGCAACCTGATCCACATCATCGACCTCCAGGAGACGCTGCGCGGGCTGTTCAAGGCCTGCTTCTTCCTGCAGGGAGTGGCCTCCGAGGGCAAGCAGATCCTCTTCGTCGGCACCAAGCGCCAGGCCCAGGACCTCGTCTCCGAGGCGGCCGGCAAGCTCGGCATGCCCTTCGTCGCCGAGCGCTGGCTGGGCGGCACGCTCACCAACTTCGAGACGATCCGTTCGCGTCTCCGTCGCCTCGAGGAGCTCGAGCGCATGGAGTCGGACGGCACCGCCGAGGCGATGAGCAAGAAGGAACTCTCGCGCTTCTCGCGCGAGAAGCGGAAGATCTTCCGCAACCTGCACGGCATCCGCGACATGAACGGCCTCCCCGGCGCGATGGTCATCGTCGACGCGCGCAAGGAGAAGACCGCCGTCGCCGAGGCCCGCAAGATGGGCATCCCCACGGTGGCGATCCTCGACACCGACTGCGATCCGACGACGGTCGACATCCCGATCCCGGGCAACGACGACGCGCTGCGCAGCATCAACGTGCTGCTCGGCCAACTCGTCACCGCGATCGAGCACGGCCGTTCGGCCCTGCAGCAGAATCGTCAGATCGAGGAGAAGCAGCGCAACAAGGACGACGAGTCCCGGGAGCGCGAGCGCCAGCAAAAGGTCGAGGATCAGCGCCGCCGCGCGAGCGAGCAGCAGGAGCTCGAGAAGATCCTCCGCAAGGCTCGCGAGGAGCGCGCCCAGCGCATCCAGGAGGAGGAGGGTCGCCAGGCCCGCCAGAGCGACGACGGCGACGCCGGCGTCGCGGCGGATCCGGGCGAGACCAAGGCCGGCCCCGCCGGTCCCGAGTCCTCCGAAGGCTGAACTCGTGCGGGCTCCGGCCCGCCGCATGATCCCGCCGGCGCCAAGGCTCCGGCCCCGGAACACGAAGAACAGGAAGACGACACCATGTCCAAGGTGACCGCAGCGCAGGTCCGCGAGCTTCGCGACGCCACCGATGCGCCGATGATGGATTGCAAGAAGGCCCTCGACGAGACCGGGGGCGACGTGAAGGCCGCGATCGACTTCCTGCGCAAGCGCGGCATGTCGAAGGCCGCCAAGAAGGCCGGTCGCGAGATGTCCGAGGGTCGCGTGGCCTCGTACATCCACTTCAACGGCAAGGTCGGCAGCATGGTCGAGATGCAGTGCGAGACCGACTTCTGCGCCAACAACGACGACTTCACGCAGGTCCTCAACCAGATCTGCATGCACGTCGCCGCCAACGATCCGGTCCCGGTCGCGGTGAGCTCGGACGACATCCCGGCCGACCTCATCGAGGGCGAGCGCAAGATCTACCTCGCGCAGGCCGCCGAGTCGGGCAAGCCCGAGGCCATCCGCGAGAAGATGGTCCAGGGCCGCATCGACAAGTTCAAGAAGGAGCACGCGCTCCTCGAGCAGCCCTACATGGGTGACGGCGAGGAGACCATCGGCCAGATGGTCACGGCGCTGGTCGCGAAGCTCGGCGAGAACATCTCCGTCAAGCGCTTCGCTCGCTTCAAGATCGGCAGCTGAGCCGGCGGTGATGGCGGCGGACGGCACGAACGATCGCGGGCGGGGGCGTGACGGTTACCGTCGCATCCTCCTGAAGGTGAGCGGGGAGTCCCTCTGCGCCGCCGGCGGCACCGGCTTCGACCGGACCGCGATCCACGCCGCCTGCGGCCAGATCAAGGAGATCGCCGATCAGGGCATCGAGGTCGCCGTCGTCGTCGGCGGCGGCAACCTCGTGCGCGGCGCTCACCTCACGAGCATCGACATCGACCGCGCCACCGCGGACTACATGGGGATGCTCGGCACCGTGATCAACGCGCTCGCCCTGCAGGGCGCGCTCGAGGTCATGGGTTGCGAGACCCGCGTCCTGTCGGCGATCGCGATCAACCAGGTCGTCGAGCCCTACATCCGGCGCCGCGCCACCCGCCACCTCGAGCGGAAGCGCATCGTGATCCTCGCCGCCGGCACGGGAAACCCCTTCGTCAGCACGGACACCGCGGCCGCCCTGCGCGCGCGGGAGCTCGGCTGCGAGGTCATCCTGAAGGGCACGAAGGTGGGCGGGGTCTACACGAAGGACCCGAAGCGCTTCGAGGACGCCGAACGCCTCGAGCGTCTCGACTACCTCGACGTCATCAACCGCCAGATCGAGGTCATGGATCACACCGCGATCACGATGTGCCGCGAGGCGGGCATCCCGATCGTCGTCTTCGACATGCTGGACACCGAGAACATCTCGCGGGTCCTGAGCGGCGACGACGAGGTCGGCACGACCATCGCGCACTTCGATCGCGAATCCTGAGCGAAGGAGGGGAGACATGGATCTGAGCTACGACGGCATCATCGCGGACGGTCGCGAGAAGATGGGCAAGTGCGTGTCCTATCTCGAGGAGGAGCTCCGGGGCATCCGCACCGGGCGCGCGTCCTCGGCGCTGGTCGAGACGATCCGCGTGGACTACTACGGTTCGCCGACGCCGATCGGCCAGCTCGCGCAGATCTCCACCCCCGATCCGAAGACGGTCACGATCAAGCCCTTCGACGCCACGCAGGTGAAGGCGATCGAGAAGGCGATCCTCGCCGCGAACATCGGCATCACGCCCAGCAGCGACGGCAAGCTGATCCGCCTCACCGTTCCGGCCCTGACCGAGGAGACCCGCAAGAAGATGGCGGGGAAGGTCAAGGAGCTCGCCGAGTCGCAGCGCGTCGCCATCCGCAACGTGCGTCGCGAGGCGAACAAGCACGCCGATCAGGTGAAGAAGGACTCGATCATCACCGAGGACGACCACCGTCGCCTGCTGGACGACATCCAGGAGGCCACGAAGGCCGCCGAGAAGGACATCGACGCCATCGCCGCGGCGAAGGCGAAAGAGATCATGGAGATTTGAATCTCCGGAAAATCCGGTAAGGATATGGGCCGTCGCGACCCGAAGGCCGCGGCGTCAGGGGACATAGCTCAGGTGGTAGAGCAGCTCCCTTTTAAGGAGCGGGTCGAAGGTTCGAGTCCTTCTGTCCTCACTCCGGAAGTCGAAACAAGAGGCCCCGTCGTCTAGTCAGGTCCAGGACACCAGGTTTTCATCCTGGTAACAGGGGTTCAAATCCCCTCGGGGTCACTCGCGAGAGCCGGGCCCCGAGGTCGTCACCGCTCCTGGTACGATGCGTCCCGTCAACGGTCGTCGGGGAGGGGACCCATGGAAGAGATCGAGCGGATCCTCGAACGGATCGGGCGGGAATCCCGCGAGCGCTTCGAGCGCGTCGGCGCGATCCTCTCCTTCTCCGAGTACCTCGACCTCCTGCGCCGCCGGCCCTACGCGCTCACGCGCGACGTGGCGCAGTACACCGCCGACATGATGGACCACCGGGACCGAGACGACCAGGGGGTCGTAGTCCCGGGTGCGCCGGTTCCGGCTCCGCATCGACCCGCGCGGCGGCCTCGCCGGTTAGCCGGTCAGGAGGTCCAGAACGAGCTCTACCGGTGCCTGCGCGAGTTCGTCCAGCGACGTCGAATGACCGGATGATCCTCTTGCACGGCCCCAACGGGTCGAGCAAGACGACCCCGGCGGCGCTCGTCCGCGGTCTCGAGGCCTACAGCCGCGAGGACGAGGGGATGTTGCTCCGCTTCAACTGGGTCTTCGAAGAGGTGGACGAGCGCGGCGAGCGCCTCGAGCTTCAATCCCGTCCTCCCCGACGAGGACATCGACAGTTACGCCCACCTCGACGCCGACCGCATTCGGCCAGATCCCTGCGAGCTCAACGAGAACCCGATCTTCCGTGCCCCGCGCCTCGCGGGGGCCGCTCCTCGAGCAACGTCCTCGTCGAGGCCGGGGAGGACGAGCGCGAGCGGTTCATCCTCACGCGCTTCCTGCCAGCGGGACCTCTACCGAAGTCGCGCCGCATCTACGACGCGCTCATCAAGGCCTATCACGGCGACTGGGCGAAGGTCATGCGACACGTCCAGGCCGAGCGCTTCGACGTCAGCCGCCGCTACCGCCAGGCGGCGGTCGCGATCGAGCCCCAGGGGAACATGGACGCCGGTTCGCGACAGATCGGGCACGCCACGATGAACGGGCTGCCGCCGATCCTCCAGAACGAGGACCTTCGAGGCGATGGGGACCTCGTGGACGGCAACGGCGGCATCGTGGAGTACAGCGAGAGCTTCGAAGCGGCCGATGGAGGCGAACAAGTACCTCCTCACCACGGCCGAGAACGGCGTCATCAACCTCCCGTCCTTCACTGCGCACCTCAACTCAACTGGTCGCGACGAGCAACGAGAACTACCTGACGGCCTTCCGCCGCGATCCGCTCTTCTCGTCCTTCAAGGCGCGCCTCGAACTCGTGCGCGTGCCCTACCTGATGCAGTTCACGCGGGAGAAGGAGATCTACGATCGCCAGCTCGCGAAGCTTCCGACCCGGATCCGGGTGGCGCCGCACCTGACCGAGGTCGCCGCGGTCTGGGCGGTGATGACGCGACTGATGGAGCCCCTCTCCGACCTCGGCCACGCGGCCCTGCGCCGCGTGGTCGAGAAGCTCACCCCGCTCGACAAGGCCCGCCTCTACGACGACGGCACGCCGCCCGCCGGCCTCGGGGACGAGGAACGCTCTCTCCTCCGCGCGCACGTGAAGACGATGCGCGAGGAGTACGACGACTTCGAGACCGAGTTCGAGGGGACCTGGGACGCCGCCTACGAGGGACGTCGCGGCTGCTCGCCCCGAGAGCTCGCGACGCTGCTGTCGGAGATCGCGGTCAGCCCGCCGGGCGAGTGCCTGACGCCGCTGCTGTTCCTGCGCTCCCTCGGACTGCTGACGCGCGACGCCGCCTTCCACGAGTTCCTGCGCCTCGCACGGACGCGCAACCGGTACCACGACGTCGACCACCTCGCCGAGGAGGCGTCGCGCCACTACTTCGATCTCCTCCAGGAGGACGTCCGGGCCGCGGCCGAGCTCGCGGAGGAGACCGAGTACGGGCGGCTCCTCGTCGAGTACGTCCAGCACCTGAAGGCGCTGCGCGGCTCGGAGAAGGTCCGCGACGCGAAGTCGGGGCAGGACGTCGATCCCGATCGCCGCCTGATGGAGCGGGTCGAGGAGCGCCTCGGCGTGACGAAGGACGCGGAGGCGTTCCGGGTCGGTCTGATGACGAAGCTCGCGGCCTTCAAGCTCGAGCATCCCGACCGGGCGCTCGACTACGACGAGATCTTCCCGGATCTCGTCGGACGGCTCCGCCGGAGCTTCTTCGAGCAGGAGCTCGATCGGATCCGCCGGCTCGTGGGCGACGTCCTCGTCGTCGAGGGCGTCCGCCCGGGCAGCCCCGACGAGGAGCGGCGGCAGGCCGCGCGGGAGTTCGCGCGGCGGCTCGACGAGCAGCGCGGCTACTGCCGCTACAGTCGCATCGAGGCGCTGGAGTTCTTCCTCGAGCGGATCGGCCGCGAGGGTTAGGCGTCGCCCGCGGCGCCGGCCTCCCGTTCGCCGGCGCCGCCGGCCCGGGGGTGCGCGCGACGGTAGACGTCGCGGAGATGACGGGGCGAGATTCGGGTGTAGATCTGCGTCGTGTTGACGGACTCGTGCCCGAGCATCTCCTGGACCGCGCGCAGACCGGCGCCGGCCTGCAGGAGATGGGTCGCGAAGGAGTGGCGGAGCGTGTGGGGACTGATGCCGGGCGGGAGCCGGGCCTCGAGGAGTCGCTTCTTCAGCAGGCGACGCACGCTCCGGTCGGTGAGGGGAGCACCGCGGTGATTGAGGAAGACGCGATCCTCGGCCTCCGGGCGGGCCTTCGCCAGCGCGAGCGCGCGATAGGCGTCGAGCGCCTCGCGCGCGAAGCGGCCCAGCAGGGCGAGCCGCTCCTTGCGCCCCTTGCCGAAGAGCCGGACCACCCCCTCGTCGAGATCGATCTCGGACCAGCGGGCGCCGACCAGCTCGGCCACGCGAGCGCCGGTGCTGTAGAGGAACTCGAGGATGGCGCGGTCGCGACGCGCGAGGAAGCCGCGTCCGGAGGGCGCCGAGAGGAGACGTTCGAGCTCCTCGTCGGTGAGGACCTTCGGCAGCCGCCGCGGTCCCGCCGTGCTGCGGAGGAGGGCGCCCGGGTTGTGGGGGATCCGTCCCTCGGCGTGGAGGAAGCCGAAGAAGCCGCGCAGCGCGGCGACCTTCCTCGCGATCGTCGTCCGGGCGTACTCGCGATCGGTGAGCACGCCGAGATAGCGGCGGAGGTGCCGGGTCTCGACGGCCTCGAGCGGCGGGTCGCCGGCGGAGGCGGCGAGGAACTCGAGGAAGAGGGCGACGTCGCTCCGGTAGGCCCGAAGCGTGTGCGGCGAGACGCGGCGCCCCTCCCGCAACACCTCGAAAAAGCGATCGACTTCTTCCATGCCCCGATCATAGCGCCCGGATCCAGGGCGACGAGGTGTCGATGAAGGAGCTCGTTCTCGAAAGCACGATCGACTTCGCGCGACTGCATGCCGCGTTCGCCGAGCGATACGAAACCTTCCTCCTCGATGATTCGGGACCGCGGCGCGGCCGCCGCCTCGCGATCCTCGGCGTCGATCCGCGCGCGCACTACCGCTGGCACCGCGGCGAGGGATGGATGGAGGAGGGCGGGGCGCGCGGGCGGATCGACGATCCCTTCGACGCTCTCCGTCGCCTGCACGCGGGACTCCCCTTCGCCCGCGGACCGGAGGACGTCCCCTTCACGGGAGGTCTGCTCGGTTACCTCGGCTACGACGCGGGTCGCGCCGTCGAGGTCGTCCCCGACGAGAACCCGCCGGACTCCTCGCTGCCCGATCTCGCCTTCGCGCGGTACGACCTCGTCGTCGTGCACGAGGACGGCGCGCCCCTGCGGATCTTCGCCGGCGCCGACGACGCGGAGGAACGTCACGCGCTCGCGCGCTCGGTGATCGCGGACGCGGCGGATCGTCCGCCCGTCGTCCCCTTCGTCGCGGGCTCGCGTCGGCCGGCGGTGAGCGGCCACGCGCCCGAGGAGTACCGCGCCGCGATCGAAGAGATCCGCGAGGCGATCCGCGACGGGGAGGTCTACCAGGTGAACCTCACCCAGCGTTTCCTCGCGGCCTGCGAGGCCGAGCCACTGGCCCTGTTCGAGGCGCTCCGGCTCCGTCACCCCGCGGCCTACGGGGCGGCGTTCCGCGAGCGGGGGGCCTGGGTCCTGAGCTCCTCTCCCGAGTGCTACCTCGAGGTCGACGGGCGGCGGGCCCGCACCCGACCGATCAAGGGCACCGCGCCGCGGCATCCGGATCCCGTCGAGGACGCCCGGTGCGCCGACGCGCTCGCCCGCAGCGAGAAGGACCGCGCCGAGCTCGCGATGATCGTGGACCTCGTCCGCAACGACCTCTCCCGGGTGTGCCGGCCCGGCAGCGTCGTGGTGCCCGAGCACGCCGCCCTCGAGCCGGTCCCGACCGTCCATCACCTCGTGAGCACGGTCGAGGGCGAGCTCGAACCCGACCGCGACGTCTTCGACCTCCTGCGCGCCGCGCATCCCGCGGGCTCCATCACCGGCGCGCCGAAGATCGCGGCGATGGAGGTCATCGACCGGCTCGAGCGGACGCGGCGCGGGGTCTACACCGGCGGCATCGGCTACGTCGGTCGCGACGGCCGCGCGGCATTCAACGTCGCCATCCGGACCGTCGTGCTCGAGGCGGGCTGGGCCCGCGTCCAGGGCGGCGGCGGCATCGTCATCGATTCCGAGGCCGGCTCGGAATACGATGAGTCGGTCGCGAAGATCCGCGGCCTGCTCGAGGTGATCGGCGCGGAGGTGCGGACGTGAAGAAGGGATTCTCGCTGGACGGGGAGATCCGCGAGGGGGATCGGTTCGAGATCGCGTTCGACGAGCCCTTCTTCGCCCACGGGCACGGGCTGTTCGAGACGATCCGCGTCCACCGCGGCAAGCCCTGCTTCCTCGTCCCGCACGTCGAGAGGATGCGCGGGACGGCCCTCGAGCTCGGCATGGACTTCCCCTGGGACGAGCCCGGACTCCGCGCCGCGATCGCCGAGCTCCTCGCCGCGCTCGGGATCGAGAACGCGCGGGTGAAGCTCCACCTCCTCGGGCGCAAGGACGGGCGCAGCAGCATGCTCGTGAGCGCGGAGGAGATCCCGCCGCTGCCCCGCGAGTTCCCGACCATCGCGGTGGATCGGGTCGCGCCGCAGTTCCGCCAGCGCGGCATGGCCGGACTCAAGACGATGAACTACCTCGTCAACCGGCTCGCCGAGACCGAGGCGCGGGCGCGGGGCTTCGACGAGGGCATCTTCGTGCTCGGCGACGACACGGTGACGGAGGGGACGCGGTCGACGGTCTTCGCCGTCCTCGACGGCGAGCTGTGGACCCCGCCGCTCGACCTGCCCATCCTGCCCGGCGTCACCCGCCTCGTCTTCCTGCGGATCGCGGAGGAGCGCGGGATCGCGGTCCGGGAGGAGCGCTTCGGCTTCGACCGTCTCGCCGCGGCCGACGAGGCCTTCCTCGTCGGATCCGTCTCGACCTTCATGCCGATCCGACGGGCCGGCGAGGCGACCCTGCGGGCGGCGCCGGGGCCCGTGGGATCGGCCCTGGCGGAGCGGTACCTCGAGCTCGTCGACGGCCCGGCCGAACTCGTCTGAGCCGGCCCCGCCCGTCCGTTCTGTTAGATTGCGGGCGACCCCGTCCCCGCGCGGCCCATCGCGCCGGGGACCCCCGATACGGAGGGCGGCGACTCGCCGACGTGATGCCGACCGAAGCGCCCTCCACCGCCCCCGAGTCCACGGTTCCCGCGGTCGCTCCGAGCCCGCCGCGGAGCGTGTGGCGGCGCGCCTGGGACATGAGCTTCGGCTGGGTCGGACGCCTCGTCTACGAGCGGATCCTGCGCCCGGTCCTCGGCATCAACGACTCGCCGCATTCGATCGCCCTCGGAACGACCCTCGGCGTCTTCGTGGCCCTGACTCCGACCGTCGGCGTGCAGATGCCGATCGTCTTCCTGCTCTGTTCGATCGCGCGCGGCAACCGCGTCGCGGGCCTCGCGATGTGCTGGATCAGCAATCCCGTCACGACGCTGCCGATGTACTACGGCTACTACCGCCTCGGCCTCGGGATCCTCGGCGGCGAGGCCGTCGGCTACGAGGACGTGAAGCGGATCCTCGACCCCGGCGAGGACGCCAGCTTCTGGACGGCGTTCATCGACCTGATCGAGCAGCTCGGCTGGCCGCTCTGGCTCGGCAGTCTCATCGTCGCCGTCGTGTTCACGGCGCCGACCTACCCCCTGTCGCGCCGCTACTTCGGGCGGCGCGCCGCCCGACGCGCCCGCCGGGAGGAGACGACGTGAAGCTCTGGCTCACCCTGGCGGCGATCGCCGCGGCGGCCGCGACCGCGCTCGTGATCGCGACGCGCGAGGACGACGCTCGCGGCGTTCCGCCCCGTCCGGTCCTCCACGCGGACGGCGAGGATCTCCAGGCCGTGGTCCACGGGTCGCGCGGTCCGCTCGAACTGCTCCTCCTTCCCGGCGAACTCGACCCCGATCGCGAGCGCTTCCACGGGAAGATCTGGTCGGAGGCCCTCGAGACTGGCGGCCGCTGGCGCATCGCGCGGCTCTGGGTGCTCAACCACGGGGACGACGCGCTGACGCTCCCCGAGGATCTCCTCGCCGGTTTCCGGCGCGAGGGCGAGGGGCCCTGGGCCTCGCGGGCGCCGCTCTCCCTCGCGGCGGATCCCGCGCGCCTTGCGCGTCACCTCGCGCATCGACTGGCGGCGGCGGACCTCGAGGGTCGGCGCGAGATCGCCCCGCACGCCATGATGGAATTCTCGATCGCGCTGCCCGCGACGCCGGACTGGACGGGAATGACGCAAGTGGTTTGCTTGCCCCTGGAAGGGCTCGTCCTCGCGCCGCGGACGGCGGCGCGCGAGGCGCTCGCCGACTTCGCCGCGAGCCCGAAGGGAAGATTGGACCGTCTCTTGCGTCCCACCGACGGGAACGGGACAGTGGAGCGTCCGCGCAGCCTGGCCGAAGAGACCGAGCCCCGATGACCGCGAAGCCCGACGACAAGCAGTTCCTGAAGCGCCGCGCGGCCGCCGCCGCCGGCGATCCCGAGGCCCGGACCGAGCCGAGGACCGAGGAAGGGACCGCCGCCGGCGAGCCGGGACGCACCGCGCAGCTCATCGTCGACGCCCGCCGCGGCGCCGTCGACCGCGAGGCGGCGGATGCGATCGCGCGGCCCCTCGGCGACCTCGCCAAGGCCTTCGCGCTCCAGGCCGAGGTCCTGCAGAGCGTCCACGAGACGCAGGCCCGCATCCAGGAGTCGCTGGCGAACGACCAGCGCTCCGAGATGATGCTGAACTCCACGAAGGCCCTGAACGAGACCTTCAAGGGCGTGCGCGGCACGCAGCAGGAGCTCCTCGAGGAGCTGCGCCGCGAGCGCGGCGCCAAGCAGCGCTGGATCTGGGGCTTCGCCGCGCTCGGTCTCGTCGTCTGCGGTCTCGCGGGCTGGGTCTGGCTCGACAGCCGCCGGCAGCTCTCCGAGCGCAACTTCGATCAGGGGCGCCGCATCGACGCCGTCGAGGGCCGCGTGCTCGCCCAGGTCGAGGCGACCGCCGAGCGCGCGCGGGAGTCCGAAGCCGAGTTCCAGCGCCGCCTCGAGGGCTCCCGCAACGACGAGCGCAACGCGACCCAGCGCTTCGCGGCGGCGGAGGTCGAGCTCGGCCGGCTCCGGACGGAGCTCGACGGATTGAAGAAGCAATCGCGCGACGCCCGCGCGGAGGTCGAGCAGCTCCGCAGCGAGCGCGGTCTCGATCGCAACAAGATCGAGACCCTGACCGAGAAGAACACCGAGCTCGATCGCCAGCTCACCTTCTACATGCAGAAGGCCGAGGCGGCGGAGGCCAAGGCCCTCCGCCTCAACGACGAGATCCTCGCCCGCCTGCGCGAGCAGGGCACGCGGGCGGCCGACGTCGTGGCCGACGCGCCGCCCCCGATCGTCGAGGGCGGAAAGGAGCTCGCGGAGGCCCTCGCCGCCAGCCGCGCCGAGCGCGTCGAGACGCCCGCGGGGGAGGGGGAGGGGGCCGCGCCGACGAAGGAGGGCCTCGCGCCCGACGAGGTCGAGGCGATCCGCACCGAGCTCAATCGCCTCGTCGCCGGTCACCGCGGCAACAGCCGGTTCCACTTCGAGTCGATCGGCGGCGTCGCGGACGGCAAGCTGCAGGACGTCGTCTTCACCGAGACCGTCGGCGGGCGCGGCGTCGTGAAGGAGGTCTCGGCCGGTCGCGCCGAGCTCGTCCTCTCCGCGCGCGGGGATCTGGTCGAGTTCTTCTTCCACGAGGGCACGAAGCGGAGCTGGCGCCGGGCGACCTCGGACCTGGGCCCGGCCTTCCCCTTCTACAACGGCGTCTACCGCGACTCGATCCTCTGCACCAACGGCGACGCCTGGCGCGGGAAATCCTGGAGCTTCCTCCGCGCCGACTGAGGGCCCCTGATCCGCTCCTCGGGGGCTCGCCGGCGCCGAGGGCGCCGGACTCGTCCCGCCGCCTCGTCGCATCGTCTCTCCGGGAAGGGCCGCGCCGTGAACCAGGAACGCCGCCGTCTCTTCGGCTACGCGCCGCCGGGCACGCCGCCCGCCGAGCGTCGTCGCGCACTGACCGTCTCCGAGCTCAACGCGCGCGCGCGCGAGATCGAGCGCGGCTTCGGCGAGGTCGCCCGGTCGAGGGAGCTCAGCGGCCTCTATTCCAGCGGCTCCGGCCACCTCTACTTCACGCTCAAGGACGAGAAGGCCGAGATCTCCTGCGTCATGTGGCGCACGCGGGCCCAGGCCCTGACGTTCCGTCCCGGCAACGGCGACGCGGTCGAGGTCCGGGGGCGACTGTCGCTCTACGAGCCGAAGGGTCGCTTCCAGCTCGTCGCGGACGCGATGGACCCCGCCGGACTCGGTGAGCTCGAGCGCCGCTTCCGCGAGCTCAAGGAGCGCTACCGCGCCGCGGGCTGGTTCGACGAGGAGCGCAAGCGCCCCTTGCCCTTCCTCCCGCGACGCATCGGGATCGTGACCTCGGCGCGCGGGGCGGCCGTCCGGGACCTCCTGACGACGATCTTCGCGCGCTTTCCCCGCGCCTCCGTCCTCGTGGCCGACGCGCGCGTGCAGGGGGCGGGAGCGGCGGCGGAGATCGCCGACGCGGTGGCGCGACTCGACGGCATCGAGGACGTGGACGTCATCGTGGTCGGTCGCGGCGGCGGGAGTCTCGAGGACCTCTGGGCCTTCAACGAGCCCGCGGTCGTCGAGGCCCTCCATCGCGCGGTCACGCCGATCGTGTCGGCGGTGGGGCACGAGGTGGACTTCACCCTCGCCGACTTCGTCGCCGACCTCCGCGCGCCGACGCCCACGGCGGCCGGCGAGCGCGTCGTCCCGGACCTCGGGCGCCTCCTCGCCCAGCTCGACGCGGACGCCGCGGCCCTCGACCGCCGCGTGCGGGGACGCGTCCGCGCGGCCCGGACGGAGATTGAGGCGCTCGCCCGGAGCTGGGCGCTGCGGGAACCGGCCTCGCTCGTCGGCCGCGCCGGACAGCGGCTCGACGATCTGGCGGGGCGGCTGCGGCGCGCGCTCGCGGCGCGGGCCGAGCGGGCCTCGCGCGGACTCCGAGAGTCCGAACGTCGTCTGCAGCCCGCCCTCCTCGCCGGTCGCGCGGCGGCGGCGGCGCAGAGCCTCGCCCTCGCGGAGCGGGCGCTGGGGAGCGCCGTCGGGCGGCGGCTCGAGCGCGAAGGTCGGCGGCTCGACGAGGCGGAGCGCCTGCTCGGCTCGCTCTCGCCGCTGACCGTGCTCTCCCGGGGCTACTCGATCACCCGTGACCTCGAGACCGGCCGCATCCTCCGCCGCGCCGACGAGGCGGCGCCGGGCGCCCGGATCGCGACCCGCCTCGCCGAGGGCGAGGTGCGGTCCCGGGTCGAGGCTCCCGAGCCGCCACGGGACGCGACCGGAGGTCCTTGATAGGATTCCCGGACCCCGGAGAGCGGCATGGCCAAGAAGCGCGGATTCGAAGAGAAGCAGGGCGAGCTCGAGGAGATCGTCCGCAGTCTCGAGGAGGGCGAGGTCCCCCTGGAGGAGGCCGTCGCCCGCTACCAGGCGGGCGTCAAGCTCGTGAAGGAACTGCGCGGCCAGCTCTCCGCGATGGAGAAGAAGATCGAGGCGCTCACCGCCGACGGCGAGGTCGAGCCCTTCGAGGGAAGCGACGGGGAGACCGCATGACGACCGTGTCCGTCGAGGAGCTGTTCGGAGGCCTGCGCGAGCGGGTCGAGTCCGGCCTGGAGACCTACCTGCCGGCCGGCGGGACGGTGCCGGAGATCGTCGAGGCGATGCGTTACAGCCTGCTCGCGGGCGGCAAGCGGCTGCGGCCGGCGATGGCGCTCGCGACCTCGGAGATGCTCGGCGGCGACCTCGCCAACGTGCTCCCCGCGGCCTGCGCGCTGGAGATGATCCACACCTACTCGCTGATCCACGACGACCTGCCCTGCATGGACGACGACGACCTGCGACGCGGCCGACCGACCTGTCACGTCAAGTTCGGCGAGGACATGGCGGTGCTCGCGGGCGACGGCCTGAGCAACGCCGCCTTCCTCCTCATCGCGCGCGAGACCCGCGACAAGGACCTCGTCGCGTCCCTGGTGGAGGAGCTCGCGACGGCGGCCGGCACCGACGGGATGATCGGCGGCCAGGTGCTCGACATGAAGCACATGGGCGGGGCCCCCGACCTCGAGGTCGTCCGCGAGATCCACGCCCGCAAGACCGGGGCGCTGATCGTCGCCTCGGTGCGCCTCGGCGCGCTCGCGGCGCGGGCCGACGCCGAGGTCCTCGAGCGCGTCACGCGCTACGGGCGCCTGGTGGGCGAGGCCTTCCAGATCGTCGACGACGTCCTCGACGTGACCGCCGACGACGCCACGCTCGGAAAGAGCGCGGGAAAGGACGTGGAGCAGGGCAAGATGACCTTCCCCGCCTGCATCGGCGTGGAGGCCTCGCGCGAGGAGGCCCTGCGCCTGGCGGCGGAGGGGATCGCCGCGATCGAGGGGCTCGACGGCCGCGGTCGGCTGACGGGTTTCGCGCGCTACGTCTGCTCGCGCGTCCACTGACGCGCCCGGGGGTCCGTCGATGGGTCGGCTTCTCTCGAGCATCAAGAGTCCGCGGGATCTCCGCCAGCTTCCCACCGAGCGTCTGCCGCAGGTGGCGGAGGAGATCCGCGACGTCGTCCGCGAACGTTTCCACCTCCGCGGCGGCTATCTCAAGAGCGCGCTCGGCATCACGGACCTCACCTGCGCGCTCCACTACAGCTTCGACTTCAGCCACGACCGCCTGATCTTCGACCTCGCCCACCAGTGCGCGGCGCATCTCGTCCTCACCCGACCGGGGGAGGAGGGCGCGCCGGCCGAGATCCAGGCGCCCTTCCCGGCGGAGGAGGTGCCGCCCTACGACCACTTCTTCGCCGCGCACGCGGGCACCTCGATCTCGAAGGCGCTCGGCGTCGCGGCCGGGCGCGCGGCGCCGGGCAAGACGGTGGCGGTGATCGGCGACGGGGCGGTCGTGACCGGCGTCGCGCTCGAGGCGCTCAACTCGGGCGACTTCCTCGATCAGGACGTGCTGGTGATCCTGAACGACAACCAGCTCTCCATCTCGAAGGTCGTCGGATCGATGGGGGAGTACCTCTCGAAGATCCGGGTCGGCAAGCCCTACAACGACCTCAAACGGGACGCCCAGAAGCTCATCCAGGCGGTCCCCTTCATCGGCGAGAGCCTCGAGCGCGCGGCGGAGCAGCTCCGCGACGTCGTCGCCCGCGCCCTCGTGCCCGGCTACACCTTCGAGCGCCTGGGGCCGCGCTACTTCGGTCCCGTCGACGGCCACAACATCGCGCACCTCGTGCAGCTCCTGCGCGAGATCAAGCGCCAGAAGGGCTTCTACCTCCTGCACGTCGTCACGCGCCGCGAGCCCGAGCTCGAGGGGCGCTCGCGCCCCGGACTGGCGGTCGACGAGCCGGTCCGCGTGCTCGAGAAGAACGGCGAGATGCGCTTCGTCGCCGATCTCGAGTACGAGCGGCAGGGGGAGGAGCGCTTCACCGACGCCTTCGGGCAGACCGTGCTCGAGCTCGCCGAGCGCGACCCGGGCTTCACCGTCGTCGTCGTCGCGCGGCCGGAGTTCGAGGGCATCCAGCGCTTCGCCAACGCTTTCCGCGAGCGGCACGCCGACCGCCTCTTCGACATCGGCGTCAGCGAGCAGCACGCCTTCGCCTTCGCGGCCGGCCTCGCCCACGAGGGACGGCGGCCGATGGTCGTGATGCCCGCGAGTTTCCTCGCCCGCGGACTCGATCAGATCGTGCAGGAGATCGCGCTGCGCGGCCTCCCGGTGACGCTCGCGCTCGTCTACGCCGGACTCGTCGACGACGACGCGACGCTCTTCCACGCGACCTCCGATCTCGCGCTCCTGCGGAGCGTGCCCGGCATCGATCTCCTCGCCCCGCGCGACGTGCCCGAGATGCGCTCGATGCTCGAGATGGCGATCGGCTACTCCGGCCCGAAGGCGATCCGCATCCCGCGGACCTTCGTTCCGCACCTCGATCACCTCGTGCCCGAGAAGCGGGAGCTCGTCCGCGGCCGCGGCGAGCTCCTCCGGCGCGGGACCGACGTCGCCGCGGTGGCGCTGGGTCCGAGCGTCTACCCGACCCTCGAGGCGGCGGAGATCATGGCGCAGAAGGGCGTGGAGACGACCGTGGTGAACGCGCGCTTCGTGCGCCCGCTCGATCGGGAACTCCTCGGCGAGCTCCTCGCCGAGCACAAGCTCGTCTTCGCGGTGGAGGAGCACGGCGTGGTGGGCGGTCTCGGCGCGGCGATGCTCGAGGCCGCGACGGCCCAGCGCTTCGAGGCGGGACGGATCCGCCCCCTGGGACTCCCGGACGAGGTGCCGCCGCGCGGCCGCCGGACCGGCCTCCTGCGGCGCTACGGGCTCGATCCGCAGGGACTCGCGGATCGGATGCTCTTCGACTACCGTCGCTACATGCGGACCTGACTCGCGAGCGCGCGGTCCGGTTCCCCGGCAGCAGGAGCTCGCGCTTGCTCTTCGACCCCGACACGCGTCGTCGCCTGGAGGCCCTGCGGCTCGAGCTGCGCCGGTCCTTCGCGTCGGGCGCCTCGGGAGAGGCCGAGCGCGCGCCGGGTCTCGGCGGTCGCGACCGCTTCCGCGAGCACCGCGCCTACGCCGAGGGCGATGATCCCCGACGGATCGACTGGAACCTCTACGGTCAGCTCGGCGAGCTCCACACCAAGGTCTTCGAGCGGGACACCGACCTCGACGTCGAGGTCCTCCTCGACCGCTCCGCCTCGATGGGGCTCGGCGCGCCGGCGAAGGACGGCTTCGCGCGCCGGGTCGCGGCCGGACTTCGCCTTCGGCCTCGCCGGCGCGGGCCGTCGAGGTGGCCCTGCGAGGGCTCGCGGCGAACTCCGCCCTCGGGGCCGCCGCGGCCGACGAGCGGGGCGCGCGTGCGCTCCTCGAGCGCCTCGAGGAGCTTCCCTCGCCGGCCGGCGGCGGCGCTCGAGGGCTGCGCGAGCGCCTCGGTCGCGGGGGCGCGGCCCCGACTCGTCTTCGTCCTCTCGGATCTCCAGGGGCCGGCCGCCGTCCCGGCCGCGTGGCCCGGTGTCGTCGCCGCTCGCCGCGGTCGTCATCGGCGAGTGGACGCGCCGAGGATCGCGACCCGCGGCCGGGCGGGAAGGATCCACCTCGAGGACGCCGAGCCCGGGGAACGCATCGAGGCCGCGGTCGACGAGGCGCTCCTCGAGCGGTATCGCGAGGCCTTCCGCGCCCGGCGCGAGAGCCAGGCGCGCGAGGCTCGACGTCGCGGATTCGCCTTCGTGGAGCTCGAGGTCGGAGCGGCCTTCGAGCCGGCCGTCCGCCGGCTGATCGCCGCCGCGGGAGCGCGACGGTGAGTCTCGATGCGCCGGAAGCGCTCCTCCTGCTCCTTCCCCTCGGCGCGCTGCTCTGGTGGCGGTGGCGTCACCACGGGCGCGAGGAACGGCGCGTCTCCTCGCTCGACCTCTGGCGCGAGCTGCTCGCCGAGGCCCCGCCGCCCCGGCGGCGCCGGCGGCCGCCGATGGAGGCCCTGCTCGAGCTCCTGCTGGGCGCGGCCGTCGTCCTCGCGCTCGCCGGTCCCCGCCTCGCGTCCGACGAAGGAGACCGGAGCCCCTCCTCCTCGTCGACTCCGGCCCGGCCATGCGGGCGCCGGGCCGCGCGGCCGCGGTGGCGGCGCTCGAGCGCCGCCTCGAGGCCGAGGGCCGCTGCGCCGCGTCCTCGTCCCGGGCGGCCCGGGCGCGACCTCGGAGACCGACGGAGCGCGATCCTGCCCGCCTTCCGCGCGCGGCCCGGGGAACATCGCGTCCTCGTCGCCGACGCCTGCGATTCTCGCGTCCGGTGCCGGACGATCTCGGCATCGTCGTCGTCGACGCTCCGGTGACGAACGTCGGCCTGGTCGCGGCCGAGGCGCGCCGGGAGGCGGGCGGAACCCTCCGCGTCTTCGCGGCGATCGCCGGCAGCGCCGACGCGCCGCGCGAGGTCTCCGTCACTCTGCGTCGGCTCGACGCGGGAACGGACGCGCCGGCGGATCCGCCGCTCCGGACCCTCGCGCTCCGGCTCGACGAGGGCGGACGCGCCGGGCTCGAGGTCGACCTGCCCGCGTTCCCCGCCGGCGCGCGCCTCGAGCTGCGGATTCTCGGAACCGACGACGTGGCGGCCGA
This sequence comes from Planctomycetota bacterium, assembly GCA_041402125.1. Classification (GTDB taxonomy): domain Bacteria; phylum Planctomycetota; family DRQF01; genus JAWKSY01. The sequence goes on along the minus strand of JAWKSY010000010.1, from coordinate 878 downwards.
CGACCGCGTCGTCCTCGGCCCCGATCCCCGACGGTTGCGCGTCGCGGCGGAGCCCGCCGAGGACCTCCTGGCCGACGCGATGGCCGCCCTCGGCGCCGAGATCGTCGAGGTCGCGGACGGCGCGGACGCGGCGGGGTCCTGCGATCTGCGGATCGGTCGCGCGAGCGACGGCGTCGGCGCCGCGATCCGGTTGCCCGCCTCCGCCTCGGATCCCCGGTTCGAGACCGGATCGGTCGCGGGGGCGCTCGTGCCGGTCGATCCGGCGCTCGCCGCGCTGAGCGCGGAGGCGCTCGTTCCGCGGCGCGCGCGGCCCCTCGCCCTCGTGGCGGGTGATCGGGTGCTCGCCCGCGTCCTCGACCGTCCGGTCCTCGTGCGTCGCGGCGCCGTGGTCCTCAGCGGCGTCGACCCCGCCGCGGAGGGGTGGAGCGAGCGCCCGGCCGTGCTCGCGCTGGCGGAGGGCATGTTGCGCGCGCTCGATCTCGCGCCCGAGCGCGAGGCCGCGCTCTGGCGTCCGACGGGGACGGGGGCGGACGCGCCTCCACTCGACGCGGGCGAGACCCGCGCGCTGGCCGCGGCGGCCGAGGCGGCGCAGCCGTTCGGGCCCGCTCGCGCGCGGCGCGCGCGGCCGCTGCATCCCTGGTGCGTCGCCGTCGCGCTCCTCGCCCTCGCGGCGCTCGCGTGGCGCCGACGTCGCGCGGCCGGGGACTGAGGCGGCGTCAGTCGTCGGTCGGTCGGCGGCGATTCAGCTCGCGGGAGCGCTCCGTCGCGGTCACGACGGCGGAGATCAGCATCGGACGGAGGCCGTGCGACTCGAGGTCGTGGATCGCGGCGATCGCGGTGCCGCCCGGCGTCGTCACCTGGTCCCGCAGGATGGCGGG
>JAWKSY010000009.1:0-195218 GCA_041402125.1 Planctomycetota bacterium | reverse complement strand
CGGTGGCGCGGCAGGCGACGCGCAGCGCGTTCTCGGTCGCCTCCGCCCCGCTGTTGCAGAAGAAGACCTTGGCGCCGTCGATCGGCGCGAGCGCCGCGAGCCGCGCCGCGACCTCCTCCCGGGTCTTCGAGGGCACGAGGTTCGACTGGAAGAACAGCGTCCGCGCCTGCTCGTCGAGCGCGGCGATGAGCGCGGGATGGCCGTAGCCGAGCGCCGAGACGGCGTGACCGGCGTAGAAGTCGAGGAAGCGCCGGCCGTCGGACGCGACGAGCTCGGAGCCCTCGCCGCGGACGATCTCGAGATCGAGGCGGGCGTAGACGTCGAGGAGCGCGGAGGGATGGGTGGCGGTCAAGGAGTGATCCTCACATCCAGGGGGGCGCGGGACGATCGAGGCCGAGGGCCTCGTCGAAGCCGAAGCGACGGTTGATCCACTGGATCGCGCCGCCGGCCGCGCCCTTCAAGAGGTTGTCGATGACGCTGAAGACGACGAGGTCGCGGCCGCGACCCGCCACCGCGACGGCCGCCCGGTTGGTCCCGGTGACGTCCTTCAGGCGCGGCGGTTCGTCGGTGACGGTCACGAAGGGCGAGCCCTCCCAGCGCGCGCGCAGCGCCGCCTCGGCGTCGGCGACGCTCGCCTCCGGCCGCAGGCGGAACGCGAGCGTGGCGTGGATGCCGCGCGCGAAGGGCCCCGAGTGCGGCAGGAAGGCGACCTCGCAGGGCCCGGCCCCCTCCCGGCCCAGGATCGCTTCCATCTCGAAGCGATGCCGGTGCGCGAGCGGGGAGTAGGCCCGCATTTCGCCGTGGCGCTCGGGGTGGTGCGTCTTCGGCCCCGGCGTCCGCCCGCTGCCGGTGCTGCCGGTGACGCAGCTCGCGACCAGGCGCGACTCGACGAGCCCGGAGGCGACGATCGGCGCCGCGCCGAGGGTGACGGCGGTGGTGAAGCAGCCGGGATGGGCCGCGAGGTCGGGCGCCGGCCCCGCGACGAGATCCGGCGGCGCGCAGAGGAAGCGTCCCGCGATCTCCGGCGCCCCGTGGGGCTGGCCGTAGACCTCGGCGAAGGCGGCCGGCGAATCCAGCCGGAAGTCCGCCGCGAGGTCGCAGACGAAGACCTCGCGGCCGCGCGCCTCGAGGGCGGCGATCGTCTCGGCGAGCGTCTTCGCGCTCGCGCCGTGCGGGAGGGCCGAGACCACCGCGACCGGCGCGTCGCCCTCGAGCGAGGTGATCCACTCCCCGGGCGCCGCGAAGTCGCGGCCGGCGAGGGCGCGGTCGAGGTGCGGGAAGGTCCCGGCGATCGGAGCTCCGGCCGAGGAGCCGGAGACGGCGGCCGCGAGGTGCAGACGGGGGTGCTCGGCGCCGAGGCGCAGGGCCTCTCCGCCCACGTAGCCCGTCGCGCCGAGGACGACGAGGTCGACGCGATCGGGACGCGATGACGATGCGGGGGAATTCACGGGCTTCCTCTCGCGGTCCGGGGGGTGAGGGGTCAGCGCGTCCGACGCGCGACGGCGTCGAGCACGGCTTCGGTGAGGGCCTCCGGCTCGCGACGGGCGTTCCGCGCCGTCACGCCGACGAGCTCCTCGATGCGGCGCGTGCCGGCGGAGGTGTCGGTGGCGGGTCCGGTGACGAGCGTCACGTCGAGGCCGTACTCCTCGCGGAGACGACGGACGCCGCCCCAGGCGCCGACCGGGTCGTGCGCGGCGAGGATGATGGCGGCGAAGGAGGTCTGGAGCTCCTCGTCGCCGAGGATCGCGTCGACGCCGTAGGTGCCCATGAGCCCGTCGCCGAGCTCGAGGACGATCACGTCGGGCCCCTTCTCGGCGAGCGCGCTGAGCATCGAGCGCGCCAGCGCGGGCGCGGTGCCGGCGGTGGTCGTCACGGTGCCGAAGTCGGTGAAGATGGTCGTCCAGCGCGCGCCGGCGTCTTCCATCGCGAGGACGTCTCGGCGGAGGCTGACGCCCGTCGCCTTCGCGGCGGCGACGGCGATCTTCCGGCGGGCGAGCTCCTGGATGAGCGACGCGCAGGCGTAGGTCTTGCCGGAGTTCATCGAGGTGCCGGCCACGATGATCACCGGCACGCCGCCCACCGTCAGCGCGCCGCGCAGGGCCTGGGCGTGCTCGGCGACGTTCGCGGGGTGCGCCCGGCGCTCTCCGACGTCGGGAAAGTGCAGCACCTGGCCGAGGACCTCGCACTCCATGGGCGGGCCGACCTCGGGGCTGAAGGAGTCGCAGATCCCGATCACGCCGCCCAGGTTGAGCAGGTGGACGGTGTCGCCGACGGCGAGCGAGGTCGGGAGGTGACCGGCGTAGCCGTAGAGGGCGTCGCGGTGTCCGAGCGCTCCCGCGACGATGTCGCCGGGCTTGAGCTCGGAGAAGCGTCCGGTCACCAGCTCGAGCTGGTTGTAGCGCGTCTTCCGCGAGAGCAGCCGGACGGCGACGACGTCGCCCTCGCGGCAGCGGAAGCGGTCGTCGATCCGGACCTCGCGGCCGACGCCGCAGTTGAGGGTGACCGAGGCCACCTTGTCGAGCGTGAGCGGCTTCACGACCGGGACTCCCCCTGGGCGACACGAGCGGCGAGGACGCTGGGCAGCGCCGAGATCGCGGCGAATCCGCGCGCGTCCTCCGGCGTCCATTCCCCGACCGCCTCACCGTAGACCGAACGGCTGGCGGCGTGAATCGAGTGCGGCGAGGAAACTCCCTCGACGAAGATCGAACCCGGCCGCAGCAGCAGGGAGACCTCGCCGGTCACGTTCCGCTGGGAGCTGCCGAAGAAGGCCTCGATGTCGCGGCACAGGCCCTCGAGCGCCCGGCCGGTGTGCACGAACTCCCCGTACTGCGCCGCCAGCTCGTCCTTGACGCGCTGCTGCGGCCCCGAGAGCACGAGCTTCTCGAGCTCGCGGTGCGCGGTGAGGATGACGGCCGCCGCCGGCGCCTCGAAGGCGACACGACCCTTGGCCCCGAGGATGGTGTCGCCGAGGTGGATGCCGCGCCCGATGCCGAGCGCGGCGGCGATCCCGTCGAGCTCCTCGATGAGCGCGACCGGCGCGAGCTCGCGGTCGTCGAGTCGCGAGGGGACGCCGCCGGTGAAGCCGAGCCGGAGCCGGCGCGGCGGCCGCGGGTCCTCGAAGGCGCCGCGCGTGCGGACCCAGGCCTCCTCGGGAATCGAAGCGGTCGTCCCGTTCGTCTCCACGCCGCCGATCGAGACGCCCCAGAGGCCGCTGTTGATCGAGTAGCGGCCCGAGCTCTTCGCGACCGCGAAACCGCGCTCCTCGAGGAAGCGGACCTCGTCCTCGCGGGAGGGCGCGAGATCGCGGATCGGGGCGACGATCTCGAGCTCCGGCGCCAGGGCGCGGAGCGCGATCTCGAAGCGGATCTGGTCGTTCCCCGCCGCCGTGCAGCCGTGGACCACGGCCCCGGCTCCGATGTCCCGCGCCGTCTCCGCCACGAGGCGGGCCTGGATCCCGCGCTCGGCGCCGACGCAGAGCGGGTAGAGGTGGCCGCGCGTGACGTTGCCGGCGATCAGGTGGCGGAGCACCTCGTCGAAGAAGCGCTCGCGGGCGTCGAGGTGGTGGTGCTCGACCGCGCCCAGCTCGGCGCTGCGCGCGGCGAGACGGGCCCGCTCGGCCTCGTCGAAGCCGCCGACGTCGACGGTCACGGTGACGACCCGCGCGCCGCGGGTCTCGCGGAGCCACGGCACGCACCAGGAGGTGTCGAGGCCTCCGGAGAAGGCGAGGACGACGGTTTCGGCGGTCACGACGACGGTGCTCCCTCGAGGAGATGCTGGATGCGTCCGCGGAGCCGGGCCTGTCCCGCTCCGCTCTCGGTGGCGACGAAGACGGTGTCGTCTCCGGCGACGGTGCCCACGATCTCCGGCCAGTCGGCGAGGTCGAGCTCGAGGCCGACCCGGGACGCGCCCCCCACCGCCGTCTTGAGGACGAGGAGATGCGGTCCCGCGGCCTGGATCCGGACGACGAGGCGACCGAGGGTGGCCATCGCGGCCGCGTCCCGATCCGTCCCCTCGCCGGGGAGACGGTAGACCCCCCCGAGCTTCCCCGCCCCCAGTTCACGAAGATCTCGCGAGATCCCCGACTGGGTCGCCGCGAAGCCCTCGCCGCGAAGCCGCGCGACGAGCTCGTCCTGACCGCGGATCTCCTCCGCGGCCAGGAGCTGGCGGATGCGTTGGCGGCGGGCGTCGCGGTCCTCGATCGTCATGGCGCATGAAAATGCGCATATCCTGACTGAATATCAACCAGGGCCGGGGGCTTTTCCCGGGCGGGGGGGGCGGAACGCGGGGAGCGAAGAAAGAGGGGCGGCCCCACGGGGGCGCGCCCTACCGCGCACTCCGTCGGGCCGCCCCCGATTGGGCCGGGCTCGACCCACGAATCGCCCCGCGGAAAGCAAGGCGCGTGCCGTCGACTCTCCGGTCGACAAGTCGATGGGCGCCTTGGCCTTGAGAATTCGCGCGACCTCGCACGGCCGTCCGGAACGTCAGCCGCGTTTTACACCGTTCGATACCGAGCCCCGCCGGGGCGGAGATCAGCCGGCGAAGACGAAGAAGAGCGCGGCGAGGATCAGGAGGATCGTCGTGACGAAGAAGAAGATCTTCCAGGCGCTCCAGGGGCGCTCGCCGCGCACCTCTCCCGTCCGCGCGTTGACGAGGAAGCGGTAGACCTTGTCGCGATAGCGGTAGGCGCTCACCCAGAGCGGCAGGAGGAGGTGCTTGAACTTCACGTCGCGGTGCGTGGTGTCCAGCGTCGAGATCCGCTGCTCGTCGCCGCCGATGTCGCGGCGCACCGCCGAGCGGATGCCGACGTCCATGATGCCGCGCGCGTCGTCGAAGCCGGGGACGAGATCCACCTGGTAGCGCTCCGCCCGGAAGCCCGCGAGGTACTCGGAGGCGTAGGGCACGAGGTTGCCGAGATCCCAGGGGGCGAGCGCGTCGAGGTCCTTGCGGGGCAGGGTGCGGGAGGCCGGCACGAGAACGTCGTCGAAGGCGACGTGCACCGTCCCCGAGGCGCTCGTCCAGCGCGTGTGCCGCTGCCGGGTCGTCACGGTCCGGCCGTTCACTCGCGAGGTCGACGTCGTGTAGTAGTGATCGCCCCGCTGGCCGGTGTAGTGGGAGACGGTGTTCGAGTCGTAGGTCCAGTAGGGCAGGTAGAGGCCCTCGAGCGCGCCGTCGGAGCGCGCGTAGCGCGCGAGCTTGCCCGGCGCGAACCAGAGGTTGCCGAGCCAGGTCCGGAAGGCCCGGACCGCCTGATCGTGGGTGATGCGGAAGGGCAGGAGCGATTCGGGACGGACGCGATCCTCGCGCCGCTCCTCCAGCACCATCGGCGCGTTGCAGTAGGGGCAGAGGAAGGACGCGATCTCGCGCGGGTTGTCGATGAGCGCCTTGCAGGAGTCGCACTCGACGCTCTCGGCCGTCTCGTGCGGCCGGGACTTCTCGAGCTCCTCGAGCCGACGGCGCCACTCCTCGTAGCCGTGCTCGAGGATCGCGAACTCCTCGTCCGCGCCCGGGATCGGGTTCTCCTCGCCGCAGAACGCGCAGGCGATCGCCTTCGTGCCGGGCACGAAGGCGAGCTCGGCGCCGCAGGCCCGGCAGGGGAAGTCCCGCTTCGCCGAAGCCGCGGGCTCGATGATCTCCGGATCGTCCTGCGCCATGTCCTCGTCCGTCGCCCGCCCGCGCTTCGTCCGTCCCGCGCTTCGTCCGTCCCGCGACCGCCGGGCGATCAGCCCATCGGCGGGAGCGGCGGCGGCATCTCCTCGAAGAGCGGCGCGAGGGCGGGGACCATCTCCGCCGGCGTCCAGGCCGCCATGCCCTTGCACCAGACGAGGGTCTGCCGGGTGAGCGTCCCGCCGGCGACCTGCTCGGCCAGGGCGGCCATCGCGAAGGGACCGCGGCGCTCGCCGCCTCCGGCCACCCAGTAGCTGGGCGCCTCGGGGAGCGGCGGCGGGAGATCCGCCCCGCCGCCCGCCGCGGCGGGCGGCGCATCCGACTGCTGCGACATCATCTTGCCCATGTGCTGGGCCATCGCGAAGCCCATGCCGAGCCCGATGCCGTCCGCGGCTCCGCCGCCGCTCGGGTTGGCGGCGGCCTTCTCCATCGCGTTCGCGGCCTGGAACTGCGTGTAGGCCTTGAGGTCGCCGATGACGCCCATGCTCGTGCGCTTGTCGAGCGCCTCCTCGACCGCCGGCGGCAGGGAGATGTTCTCGACGAGCATCTGCGTGAGCTCGATGCCGTAGTGCGTCGTGAAATCCGAGGCGATGCGCTCGGTCAGGAACTCGCCGAGCTCGTCGTAGTTGCCCGCGAGATCGAGGACCGGGATCTTGCTCTCGCCGAGCACGTCGGTGAAGCGCGAGACGACGAGGTTGCGGAGCTGACGCGTGATGCCCTCGGCCGTGAAGTGCCCGTCGGTACCGACGACCTCGCGGATGAAGACCGCGGGATCGTTGACCTTGATCACGTAGGTGCCGAAGGCGCGGAGGCGCACCGGCCCGAACTCCGCGTCGCGGAGCATGACCGGGTTCTTCGTGCCCCACTTGAGGTCGGTGAAGCGACGCGTGGTGATGAAGTAGACCTCGGCCTTGAACGGGCTCTCGAAGCCGTACTTCCAGCCGAGGATCGTGGAGAGGATCGGGAGGTTCTTCGTGTCGAGCGTGTAGGTGCCCGGCTGGAAGACGTCGGCGATCTTGCCCTCGCGGACGAAGACGGCGGCCTGCCCCTCGCGGACGATCAGCTTGGCGCCGTTCTTGATCTCGTTGCCGTAGCGTTCGAAGCGCCAGGCCAGGGTGTTCTTGCCGTCATCGAGCCACTCGATGATGTCGATGAGTTCGCCGCGAATCTTGTCCCAGATTCCCATGACGGATCTCCTCCTGCGGGGCCTGACGTCTTCGCCGGCGGTGCGGCCGGCATCGAAGGGTACCGGCGCGGGCGTGAAAAATCACCCGAGCTCCGGGAAGCCCGCGGGGCCGGCACGGCGGGCCGGTCCCCCGTCGGGCGCCCTTCTTCGCGATCGACTCCGGATATTCGCGGCGCATCCCGGCCCCGGGCGCCGTATTGACGGCGGCGCGGAGGACCGCGAGCGACGGCGCCCCGCCTTCCTGGTAGAAACGGGATCGCATGACCCGACGACGCACCCGCATCCTGCGCCTCTCCGTGGGCCTCCTGTTCTGGGCGGGCCTGCTCGCCTGGGCCGGCGCCGCCGTCGGCGGCACCGAGATCGGTCGGCGCGTGCTCGATCGCGGCCTCGCGCAGCTCACGCGCGAGCCGTCGCGGCGGACGGTCGGTTTCCCCGCGTCGGCGCCCGTCGCGGCGGGCGCGGCGCTCCGCATCGAGGTCGGCGGGCATCTCCTCCAGGCCGGCGAGGTCCTCGCGGTGCGGCGCGATGGCGACGGCCTCCTCGCCGAGGTCGCGCTCTACCCCGACTTCGCGGAGCGGACCGGCGACGGCGGACGACTCGTGGCCTACACGACGCGCGGCGACATCGCCTGGATCCTCGCCACGCTCTTTCCGGCCGAGCTTCGCGAGGAGGTCCGTCGCATCTTCCTCGCGCGCTGGGAAAGCGAGCGCGGACGCCTCCTCGGCGACCTCCGCCCCGGACTGGAGCGCCTCGCCGGCGAGGTGGCGGGGGCGCTGCGCGAGGACCTGCCGCGCGTCCTCGAGGACAACGATCGCGAGTTCGAAGCGCTGGCCGCGGTGCTGCGCGAGCGCGGCTGGGAAGCGCACGCCGAGCGCGTGGTCCGGGAGGAGATCTGGCCCTCCCTCCGCGACCGGGCGACGCCGCTCGTGACCGAGATCGGCGAGGAGATGATCGCCGCCTTCCCGGTGGGTTCGGCCGCCTGGGACCTCTTCGTCGACAAGCTGCCCTTCAGCGAGGAGCGCCGCGTGCGCGAACGCCTGCGCGGCTTCGCCCAGCGCGAGGCCATCCCGATCCTGCGCTCGCACGAGGGCGACTTCCGCGCCATCGCGTCCGAGGTGCTGCGCGAGGCGGTCGACGATCCCGAGATCCGGCGCGCCGTCGGACTCGCGGCGGAGGAGATCGCGGCCGATCCGCGCTTCCGCGACGCCCTCGCCGCGATCCTGCGGAACTGGGTCGTCGAGAACGATCGCGTGGCCGGGATCCTCGGCTCGATCTGGACGCGCCCCGATCTGCGCGATCCGCTGCAGGGATTCCTCGAGCGGCTGACGCCGGAGATCCACCGGATCGCGAACCGCGTCGTCCTCGACGAGGAGGGGCGCGGCATCAACCCCGAGCTCGCGCGCGTCCTGCGGCGGAAGATCCTGCGCGAGGACGAGCGCTGGATCCTCGTCGCGCCCGAGGCGGGCGCGACCGACTGGCGCGGCGAGGACGGAGGCGTGCGTTGAGCGCGGTCGAGGTCCGCGATCTCACGCTGCGCGCCGGCGGGCGGCTCCTGCTCGAGTCCGCCTCCTTCACCGTCGCCGAGGGCGAGCTCGTCCTCCTCGTCGGACTCTCCGGCTCCGGGAAGTCGCTGACCCTTCGCCTCATCCTCGACCTCCTCGATCGCGGCGACCCCGCCTTCGAGATCGCCGGCGAGGTGCGCCTCTTCGGCGAGCCGGCCGCGCGGGCGGCGCGGCGCCGCGCCGGCATCGTCTTCCAGGACTTCGCGCTCTTCGACGAGTGGTCCGCTCGCGAGAACCTCGCCTTCGGCCGGGACCACGGCCGGGCGGCGCCCGAGGGACGCGAGGAGGATCTCGACCGGCTGATCGAGGACTTCGACCTCGGGACGGCGGGCGCGGTCGCGACGCTCTCCGGCGGCATGAAGCAGCGCTGCGCGCTCGCGCGGACGCTCGCCTTCGATCCCGACCTCGTCGTCTACGACGAGCCGACGTCCGGACTGGATCCGGCGATGTCGGCCGCCGTCGGCGCGCGCATCCGGCGGGCGACGGACGACTACGGCAAGACCGCGCTCGTGGTGACGCACGACCTCGCCGCGCTCGCGGACATCGCCGACCGCATCGTGCTCCTCGACCCGACGACGCGGAGCTTCCGCGAGGTCCCGGCGGAGGAGGTGGGCCGCGTGCTCGCCCAGCTCCGCGACGCCCGCCCCACCGAGGCCGAGGCGGGCCCGCGCGCGCCGGGGTCCGGCGCGCGCGCGACGGAACTCTTCGTCGCCACGGGCCGGGCCCTCGAGGCCGCCCTGCGCTCCGCCGCGGCCCTGACCGCGGTCGTCCGCTGGCCGCGCGCCCGCTGGGGACTGCGCTACCTCCTCTACTACCTGCGGCTCGGGGCGCTGGGATCGGCGCTCGCCTACGTCGGGATCGCGGGCTTCATCCTCGGCCTCATCGTCACCTACTTCACCTTCAGTTTCCTGCCCTTCAAGCAGTACACGGAGCCGCTGCTCATCGACCGCGTCGTCGGCGCGATCGGCTACGCGCTCTTCCGCATCATGGTGCCCGGCATGACCGCGATGCTCGTCGCCGCCCGCAGCGGCGCGGCCGTCGCCGCCGACGTCGGCAACCGCGTGTACACGCGGCAGACGGACGCCTTCCGGTCCTTCGGCGTCCACCCCGACCGCTATCTCCTCGGCAACCTGCTCTGGGCCCACGCGATCGGCATGCCGGTCCTCGTCTGGGTCAACTGGGCCTGCGCCCGGGCGGCGAGCCTCGTCGTCTTCGTCGCCATCCATCCCGAGCAATCGACCTGGTTCTGGGCGGCCGAGATGCGGCGCTTCCTGGGCGGCGGCGGGATCCTGCCGGAAGGCAGCGCCTGGGTGCTCGGGAAGTCGATCCTCTCCGCGCTCGGGGTCGCCGCGATCGCCTACTTCCAGGGGATGCGCCCGAAGGACAGCGGCCGCGACGTGGCGACCGCCGTCACCCGGACCATCATCTGGGCGACGCTCTTCGTCCTCCTCGTCCAGGTGGTCTCGGCCTTCCTCGAGTTCGATCCCATCTGACCCCACCGCGGGCGCCGCGCCGGGCCCGATCGCGACCGGTGGTCCGGGCCGGGCGGGCGGTTATCCTGGGACTCGAGCGCGCCCCGTCGCGCGATCCCGCCCCCGAGAGAAGGGACCCCTCGCCGATGCACCGAGTCCGCGCCCGCTCGCTCGCCCTCGCCCTCTTCCTCGCCGCCGTCCTCCCGCCCCGCGGCCTCGGCCAGGACGGCGCGCCCCGCGGCGGCAGCTTCGAGATCGAGGGCCGCGTCGTCACGGTGGCTCCGGAGACGATCGCGGGTCACCTCGCGGTGATCCGACGCATCGCGCCCGAGGCGAAGGCGCCGCGACAGCTCGAGCTGGCCTGGGAGCGCGCCTTCCGGGTGGAGAGCGCGCGCGCCCTCGGTCTCGGCGACGACGAGGAGGGCTTCCGCGCCTGGATGCGCCGCGCGCACCGCGATCTCTGGGACAGCGTGATCGTCGACGACGCCATCGATCGCGGCCGGCTCGAGGCCTACGCCCGCGAGCGCGGGTTCGGCGGGCTCCGCCCCTACGAGGCCTACTGCCGCGACGAGTACCGCGGAAGCGCCTTCCTCGACCGCATGTCGCCGCCGGCGGAGATCACGGAGGAGGCCATCCACGCCCGCTTCCTCGCCCTCGGCACGAGCTTTCTCGTCGAGGCGATCGCCATCGCGCCGGAGACCCTGCCCGACGAGCTGACGCCCCGTCGCGAGGTCCCCGCCGACCGGGCCGCCTACGAGCAGTGGTACGCGCTCGTCCCCGACGCGCTGAAGGTGACCTTCGACGACGCCGAGCACCCCGCGCTCGGGGCCGAGGCGCTCCACGTCCGCTACGGCGACTTCTCGATGGAGACCTTCCGCCACTGGTTCGAGAAGGCCCGTCCGGGGCTGGAGGGCCGGAGCCTGGCGGAGCTCACCGCCGATCTCGAGCCGGGACCGGTCGACGTGGCGCGCATGCAGCGCGCCTGGGCCGAGGGTCGCCGTTCGAGCTTCGCGAAACTCAACGCCGAGCTGCCGAACGGCCTCGACGACCAGAACTCCTTCCTGCTGGTCGACGCGCACCTCGAGCGGATCTGGCGGACGACGAAGTACCTCGAGCGCCTCTGGCGCGCGTACCGCGCCTCCGAGACGCCGATCGATCTCGAGGCCGAGGCGGCGCGGCACGGGTTCTCCTACCGCCGCGTCCCCTTCGCCGTGCGCCGGGACTTCGACAACGATCCCGTCCTGCCCGGCGATCACTCGAAGCCCCTGCTCGACGCCACCGCGCCGGGCGAGTTCCTCGACTACAACACCGGCGCCTCGACGAAGGAGACCAGCATCTACTTCGCCGACGGGGTCGTGCAGCAGCCGGGGCTCTACTCCGCGATCTTCCGCCTCCTCGAGAAGGAGTCGATGCGCGTCCGCGCGGCGGACGAGGTCATCGATCGCGCCTGGCCCGAGTTCGTGCGCTTCGGTCGCTGGAACGCGGCCCAGCAGGCCGCCCGCGCCTTCGCCGGCACCTGGCGGGCGCGACTCGGCGAGGAGCTGGCGAAGACGCGCGACGCGAGCGGCGCGATCGACGAGGCCGCGGCGCGCCGCGCCGCCTTCGCGGCCCTCGAGATCCCGGCCTACGCGCAGCGGATCTCGCGACTCTTCGTCCGTCCCTTCGACTCGCGGCACCCGCGCGCCCGCAGCTCCGATCGCCTCGGCCGACGGGTGCAGAGCTTCCTCGAGTGGCGCTGGGCCGAGACCGCGCGCCGGGGTCCCGAGGGGCCCTACGCGGTGGGCGACGTCCTCGATCTCGCCATCGGACTCGACTACCGGGTGGCCGTCCTCGCGCGCATCGACCGGATCTCTCCGACGCCGGAGGCGCGCTGGGGACGTGACCCCGCGCTCCGCGAGCGGGCGATCCGCTCGCTCGAGAACGATCGGGACGAGGCCCGGGTCGAGCTGACCCGCTCGCGCTTCGACCTGGAACGGCTCCGGAGCCGGCACGCGCTGCGGTGCCCCGACCTCGACGCGACGCCGTCGGACAAGTAGCCTCCGGACGGACGGGCGCCTTCGCTCCCGGACCTCCGCGCGACGGAAGGACGAACATGTTCAAGATCCCCTTCGCGGGCCTCCGCCGGGCCCTCGTGATCGCCTCGCTCCCGATCCTCGCCGCGCTGCCGCTGACGGGCTGCGACGAGGCGCCGCCCGCCGCGCCGAGCGGGGGCGGCGGTTCCGCCACCCCGACCGCCTCCGCGCCGAAGCCGACCTTCGTCGAGGAGAACGGCGAGCGCGTCTACCAGGGCGAGCCGAATCCGGAGCTCCGCGAGGACTACCCCATCTCCGGGCGCGTCGTCATCCGCGAGTACGGCGGCTGGAAGCGCCTCAACCCCCTGACCCAGCGACTGCCGATCGAGCAGAAGCTCATCAACTACCACCTCAGCTTCTCGCTGCTCACCGAGCACCCCGAGGAGATCGAGCCGATGCCCTGGCTCGCCGAGTCCATGCCGGTGATCGAGGGCGACGCGCAGGTCTGGACGATCCGCGAGGGCGCGCGCTGGACCGACGGCACGCCGGTCACCGCCGACGACGCCGTCGCCACCTGGGCCTGCCTCGAGAAGTTCGGCGCGATCCAGCAGCTCACGCAGGTCGCCTACGAGAACGCGGGCGGCAAGCGGGTCCGGGGCGTCGAGAAGGTGGACGCCCGACGATTCCGGGTCCGCCACGAGAACAACGGTCGCCGCGCCGCCCGCGACTTCGGGCTCTTCTTCTGCATCGCCCCCGCCGCGGCCATGGCGACGACCACCGATGCTCTCGACCAGCAGCGCACGCTCATGGGCTGCGGACCCTACATCCTGAAGGACGACCGGATCGTCGACGAGGAGGTCGCCTTCGTCCGCAAGACGGACTGGTGGGGCGACGCCCACGCGATGTTCAAGAACCGCTACCGGGTGCAGGAGTTCGTCTACAAGGTCGTCGAGGACTCGATCCAGATCGAGGAGCAGCTCGCGCAGGGCCTGATCGACATCGCGCCCTTCAACTCGATCGAGCGCTTCGTCGCCCTGAAGGGCGAGCCCTGGGACGAGAAGTTCGGGAAGGCCCACTACCACCTCTCGAAGTTCAGCTACATCGGCTGGAACTGCGGTCGGGCGCCCTTCGACGATCCGCGCGTCCGCCGCGCCCTCGCCCACCTCATGCCGCGCGAGCGGATCAACCGCGAGCGTTACCACGATCTCTCGCGGTCGGTCTCGGGTCCCTTCTTCTACCGCAGCCACTACTACGACCCCGATCTCGAGGCGCCGCGATTCTCGCCCACGCGTGCGCTCGCGCTGCTCGCCGAGGCGGGCTGGAAGGACTCCGACGGGGACGGTCGCCTCGACAAGGGCGGCAAGCCCTTCCGCTTCACCCTCCTGCGCCAGAACGCCGCCGCCGACTGGGCCGTCGCGATCATCGAGCCCTTCCGCGAGGCGCTCAAGCAGGTCGGCATCGAGCTCGTCGAAGAGGCTCTCGACGGGCCCTCCGCGCTCTGGCCGCGCGCCGCCGCGCACGACTACGACGCCTACATGCTGCTCTGGGGCATCGACGCCGCGGCCCCCGAGGCCGGCGTCTACGCGCTCTTCCACTCCTCCCAGCGCCAGGGCGGCTACAACTGGCAGGACTTCGCGGACGCGAAGTGCGACGAGCTCCTCGAGACCCTGCGCGACAACGAGGGTGAACTCGCGAGCACCAAGGCGGCGCGCGCGCTGCACGCCCGCCTCGACGAGCTCCAGCCCATGACCTTCCTCTTCGTGAACCCGTCCTGCGTGGTCTGGAACCGCCGGGTGGAGAACGTCGTCCCGCACCTCCTCGGCCTGCGTCCCTGGGACTTCCGCGTGGCGCCCGGCAAGTGAGGCGCCGCGCGTGAGGACCGACCGCGGACGGAGCGGGGGTCGCGCCACGCTGCGGCGCATCGCCCGGGCCCTGCCCGCGCTCGTCCTCGTCTTCGCGCTCGACTTCCTCCTCCTCCACCTGCCGGGTCATGCGGTCGGCCCCGACCCGGAGTCCACCGCCGCCTTCGACGCCGAGGCGCTCCAGCGTCACCTCCGCGAGACCGAGCGTCGGTTCCATCTCGATCGCCCGACGGGCGAGCGTTTCCTCATCTGGGCGCGCGCCGCGGTCCGCTTCGACTTCGGGATCGCGATGAGCGATCCGCGACCGGTGCGGAGCATCGTGGCGGAGGCGCTCGGCCCGACCCTGCTCCTCCAGGGCTGCGCGCTCCTCGTGATGTTCGGACTCGGCGTTCCGCTCGGCGTCGCGATGGCGCGTCGCGCGCGCCGCCCCGTGGATCGCCTGCTGCGCGGGGGCCTCTACGGCCTCCAGGCCGTGCCCGACTTCTGGCTCGCGACGCTGCTCCTCGTCTTCCTCGCCACCGGAGCGGGCGTCGCGATCTTCCCGCTCGAGCGCCTCTCCGGACGCGATCACGAGTCGCTCGCCCTCCTCCCCGCCCTCCTCGACCGGCTCCGCCATCTCGCGCTGCCCGTGACCGCGCTCGCCCTGCCCGGGATGGCCGTCGTCGCGCGCCAGACGCGGGCCGCGATGCTCGAGGCAATCGAGAGCGAGCCCGTCCTCGCCCTCCGGGCCCGCGGCGTGGCCGAGCGTCGCGTCGTCTGGATCTACGCGCTGCGCTCGGCGCTCGGCCCCGTGGTCGTCCTCTTCGGCGCGGCCCTCCCGGCGCTGGTCGGCGGCTCGGTCGTGGTGGAGCGCATCTTCAACATCCGCGGCCTCGGCCTCCTCCTCTGGGAGGCGACGACGCGACGCGACTTCCCGATCCTGCAGGCCCTCCTCCTGCTGGTGGCGACGGCCGTCGTGCTGGGGCTCGCGGTGGCCGACGCGCTGGCGGCGCGCCTCGATCCGAGGGTGCGGACGTGAGCGCGCCGCGGGGCTTCGGAACGATCGTGCGCGAGCGACTGCGCGCCCGCCTCGCGGTGCGCATCGCCCTCGGGGTCCTGTCCGCGACGGCGCTCGTCGCAGCCTTCGCGCCGCTGATCGCCCTCGACCGGCCCTTCCGCTACGTGGATCCCTCGGGCGCCGCGCGCTGGCCCCTGTTCGCGGGGCTGGATGCCGCCGACCGCGGCGGACTCGGGGCGGGCGTGGCGCTCCTGATCGTGCTCCTCGGCCGGCGGCTCGCGCCGCGTCCGCGCGCGATCGCGCTCCTGATCGTCGGCGTCGCGACCGTCGCCTGGGCCCTGCTCGCGGCCGCGCCGCGCCACGACGGACGCCGCTATCACCTGGAGCACGAGACGCGGGCGCGCCTCGCCGAGCTCGACCGCGAGGTCGAGACCGATCTCGCGGCGGACCGGCGCGTCGAGGCCCGGAAGCGGCTGGAGTCCTTCCTCTCGCGGATGCCGCTGCTGATCGACGTGCTCGTCGAGGTCGAGGGGCGGCTCGACGCGCTCGACGACGCCCCGGCGAGGGCGGCCCTGCGCGAGCGCAACGCCGCGGAGGAGCGGTCGCTCGCGGCCGCGATCTTCCCGCCGATCCCCTACGCCCCCGATCACGCCGCCTTCGCCCGGCTCGCCCGGCCGGGCGGCGCGCACCTCCTGGGGACGGACGGCGCGGGTCGCGACCTGGCGGCTCGACTCGTCCACGGGGCGCGGCACTCCTTCGCCCTCGCGGCCGCCACGGCCCTCCTCGCGGCCCTCGTCGGCCTCGCGCTCGGCGTCGCGGCGGGACTCTACGGCGGCGCCGTGGACTGGATCGTCTCCCGGCTGATCGAGACCGCGGCCGCGCTGCCGGCGCTCTTCGTCCTGGTGACCCTGACGGCCTACCTGCCGCCCGGCGAGTCCTGGCGCGCGGCGGCGCTCATCGTCTTCCTGGTCGCGGTGGGTTGGGCGCTGCCGGCGCGACTCGTCCGGACCGAGGTCGCCCGGCTGCGCGAGCTCGACTTCGTGACCGCGGCGCGCGCGCTGGGGGTCGGGGACGCCCGGCTCGTCCGCCGTCACCTCGTCCCGAACGCGGCCGGCCCGCTTCTCGTCGCGACGACCGTCCTCTTCGCGGCGGTGATCCTCGCCGAGGCCGCCCTCTCGTTCCTGGGGCTGGGAACGCCCGGCGCGGCCTCGTGGGGGCAGTCCCTGCGGGAGGCGCGGGAGGCCGCGAGTCTCGGCGGGGCCTGGCACCTCGCCGTCTTCCCGGGCCTCGCGATCTTCACCACCATCTTCGCCGTCAACCTCGTGGGCGACGCGCTCCGCGACGCGACCGACCCGCGCGGCTGAGCGGGGAAGCGGACCGGCGCGGTCAGCCGAGGTCGGTGAGCGTCCGCTGCATGCTTTCGGTGAAGCGGATCCCGCGCCGCTTGAAGCGGTTCACGAACTCCCGGCCGTCGACGGCCTGCTCGAGGGGCGTCGCGCCGGGGCGGACCTCGCCCTCGGCCATCATGATGGCGACGACGCTGGCGGCCCATCCGGTCGTGCGCTGCATCGCGCTGAAGCCGGTCTCCGGATCCTCGAAGTCCATGATCTCGAGGACCATCTTGAGATCGTGGCCGTCGCGGCGTCCCTTCACGGTGACGCGCAGCACGACCAGATCGCGATCCTCGGGGAACTGGAGGCGCGGGGACGCGACCCGGTGGAAGAGCTCGCGGGGCACGACCTTCGATCCGCCGACCTCGATCGGCTCGAGGTCGAGGAGTCCGAGGTCGCGGATGACCTTGAAGCTCTCGTAGTGCCCCTTGTAGCGCACGGTCTTGTAGTCGTAGTTCTCGACCTTGCCCTCGAAGGTCCAGGGGCAGGTACTGGTGCCGCCGGAGGTCACGAAGGCCTCGCAGCGCCCGACGGGCGCGTCGAACTCGATCTCTTCGAGCTCGGTGAAGGTCTCGACCTGCACGACCTTCCCGCCGCGCAGGAAGTTCGCGACGCCGAAGTATTCGTTCGTGAGGCCGGCGATGTTGAAGACGACCTTGTAGAGGAGCGGCGGCTTGGGGGCCTGCGGGAGCCCGCCGCAGCGGATCTGCACCGACTCGACCTCGTCCATGTAGCTCATGCCGTAGACCGCGAGCGTGTTCGCCATGCCCGGCGCGAGACCGCAGTCGGGAATGATGCTGACGCCGGCGTCGGTCGCCTCGTCGTTCATCTTGAGCACCCGACGCGAGACGTCGGTGTTGCCGCCCAGATCGCACATGTGCGATCCGGCGTGGATGCAGGCCAGTGCGATCGAGGGGTTGAAGAAGTAGGGAACGGCCGAGAGCGTGCAGTCGATCCCCCGCAGGGCCGTCTCGACGGCGCCGCCGTCGCGAACGTCGAGCGCCTCGCCGCGGGCGACGTCCCAGCCGAGCAGACCGTTGATCCGCGCGGCCGCGTCCCGGGCGATCTCGTCCGATCGGTCGAGGAGGACGATCTCCTCCGCGTCGCCGAATCGCGCCATGTCGTAGGCGGCGGCCGTGCCCTGCAGCCCCGCTCCGAGGACCGCGTATCGATACCCCATGCCCTGCTCCCGCTCGTCGTGGACCTTGCCCCGCGCGCGGCGCGGTGCGGTGCGCGCCATCCTATCAGCGCGGGCCGCCGCCGTTCCGTCGCATTTTCGGCGCGCGGCGCATGGAGCGTGCGAACTCGCACGGGGGATTCCGCTCGCATGGGCGCCGGCGGATCCGTATCACTGATCTCGATGGACGCGCCGGAGCGGATACCCGGGAGGACGCCATGGAGTGGCCCCAGCTCGCACGATTCCCGTTCGCCTTGACCCTCGCGCTGCTCGGCGCGACGGCCCTCGCCTCCGCGCAGGGCGCGCGGACCGAGACCCTCGAACTGACGACGGGGCGGGTGGTGACGGGCGCCGTCTCGCTCGAGGGCGACAGCCTCGTGCTCGAGCGCAAGGTGGGCAAGGGCTCGGTGAAGGAGACCTACGCCTTCGAGCGCGTCGCGCCCAACTCGCTCTACGGCGTCGTGGTGAGCCTGCTCTCGCCCCTCGATCGCGACGACCACCGCCGCGTCGGTGACCTCGCCTCCCGGGCGGGCCTGCACGCGACGGCGGCCCGACACTACCGCGCCTGCGTCCTCGATCCCGAACACCCGACCCGTGAAGTCTTCGACCTGATCGACGCCTCCGAGCGCAAGGACTTCGAGCGGATGCTGGCGGCGAGTCGCGCCGACCTCGACGAGGAGGACTTCCGGGCGGCGCGTCGCAAGGCCCTCGCGGCGCTGCGCCGCTACTCCGAGCGCCCCGAGGCCGAGTCGGTCCCCGCGCTGCTCGAGGAGATCAGCCGGCGCTTCGAGGCGGCCAAGCGCCGACGCGTCGCGCTGGAGCGGAGCCGGAAGGCGAAGGAGGAGTGGGAGCGGGTCGAGGGCGAGATCGACGACGTCGCGGCCTGGGTCGAGAAGGCGCGGCGCGAGGAGTCGCGCGGGCTCGCGCAGGACGGGAGCCTGCGCCGGAGCAAGACGCGCTACGACGCCTCCATCCGCTACGTCGCGAGCGGCGAGCGCGACCTCGCGCGCCTCCGCCGCAACCGGAGCTTCCCCGACGAGCTCACTGCCCGCATCGAGGCCCTCGAGGACGAGATCCTGGCGATGCACATCCGGCTGCGGCTCCACATCGCCAGCCTCTACACGATCCGCGGCTCCTTCGGATCGGCGATCGGCTTCGTGAACGCGGCGCTGTCGTTCGACCCGACGGACGAGTCGGCCCTGGCGGCGCGGGCGCGCGTCGAGCAGGCCGCCGCCGCGGCCAGCGCCGGACGCTTCACTCGTTGAGGTGGACGTTCGGGTCGCCGCGCGCGATCTTCTCGCGTGTGCGGCGACGCATCGCCTCGGCCCGTCGCGCGACGGCGGCGAGCATCGGCCGGCGTTCCGCCCGTTCCGTCCCGAAATAGATCACCGCGAACCGCAGGCGCTCGCGCATCCCCACGAGGCGCAGCGGGACGGAGAAGTGCAGGGCCGCGAGGTCCTTCTCCCGCCATCGGCGCGGCATCGAGACCCGCACGTCGGCCCGATCGAGGTCGAGGACCTGCACGGCGTCGTCCGCCGTCACGCGCAGGTGTCCGGCGTAGAAGTCGCGGTGATTGACGCCGCCCGCGTGCATCGCGGCGAGGAGACGCGCGATCCGGGCGCCGACGCGGCGACGTCGGAGGCGGGCGCTCTCGTCCCCGCCGCCGAGTTCCGCGTAGAGTGACGCCTCGAGGGTCTCGGCCTCGGGCAGTCCCTCCGTCAGGACGAAGGCCCGCCGGACGAGCCCGAAGGGTCCGCGGCGCTCCGCGCCCCAGGCGAGCGGTCGCGGCGCCGTCACGCCGAGCTCGGCCAGCCGCGTGAGCGCTCTCCACTCCCGTTCGGCCGCGCAGGTGGGGCCGCCGGGGCGGCGGCGGTAGGCCCAGGCCTCGCCGCGCGGGACCTCGTCGTATCGCTTGAGGAAGAACGACCGACCGTCGGGAAGCTCGCCGCGCGCGATGCTCTTCCAGGGGAGCGCCGCCTTCACCGGCTCGAGGCCGCGCCAGGCCATCACCGACTCGAAATCGGACGCGCCGGCCGCCGCGAGCCGGGCCGCGGTCTCGGCGTCGATGGCGTGGTGGACCTGCTTCCGACCCTTCATGGGGGGAGCCTATCACGGCGAGCGGGTATTCCCCCGGAGCGAGGGCGGAGAGCCGGGCGCCGCGCCGCGACGTGACGAGACGTCCGGAGGCCGACGGAAACCGCGGCGCCCGCGTGACTTGGCGGGCCCGCGTCCGAGCGGTGGTCGACCCGCGGTCCTCACCGGCGGCGGGGACCCGGATCGGGTGTCATTGAATGGCCCTCGGGACCGGGGAAGCCGCGACTAAGATCCGGCCATTCAGCGTACGCGCCGCTTCCCGTCGAACGGCGCCCGACCGATTGCCCGTCATGGAGAGTCCGCGCGCCCGGACCCCGACGACGCCTCCGGGCGTCCCCGGATCCCCGGCCGAACGATGCGACTCCGGAGACCCCCGACCCATGAAAAGACTCCTTCTCCCGCTCGCGGCGGCGCTTCTCCTGCCGACCGCCCTCTTCGCCCAGGCCGTGACCTTCACCGGGAACGTCGCCAACGATTTCCCCGCGGACGCCATCATCGCCGACCCTGGCGTCGGTGACGTCGGCCTCCCCCCCAACCTCGCCGGCATCGTCTCCGGCTGGGATCTCCTGGGGGTCGGCCTCCGCTACGACGCGGGCCTCGACACGCTCTTCGTCGGCTTCGACGCCGCGGGCATCCTCGGCGACGCCGACGGCGACGGCGACCCGGGCACGTCCTCGCTGCCCCTCCTCGCGAACGGCGGCGTGGACCAGCCGGCCTTCCAGGGCTCCGAGTCCTTCACGCTCGCCTTCGACCTCGACGACGACGGCATCACCGACGTCATCGCCGGTCTCCCGCAGGGCGCGGACATCAACGGCTTCCAGGTCGCGACCTTCAACCCGGCCTTCCAGTTCCAGCCGCTCTCGGGCTTCCTGACCCCGCTGCCGCAGCACGTCGGCGCGGTCTTCGGGGACACGAGCGCCGCGACGCCGGACATCGAGTTCACGATCACGAACTTCTCGCAGCTCATCGCCGACTACTTCGTCGACGGTCAGCTCGTCATCGGCCTGACCGCCTTCTGCGGCTCGCTCGAGGACGACGGCATCGGCGAGGACTTCATGAGCTTCACGCTCGACCTGTCGACCTTCGACGATCCGCAGGATCCGGGTGACGAGTGCACGCCGGAGTTCTGGATCCAGAACCCCGACCTCTGGCCCTGCGGCTTCTCCCCGGAGGACAAGCTGCGCTACGACTTCAGCGGCACCTACCTCAACTGGTACGGCCTCTACAACAAGCGCTACTCGCACGCCCTCGTCTGGGACGACGGCGACGGCAGCCTGATCTCCGAGGTCAAGTGCCTCCTCCGCGAGGCCGCCGCGGCGATCCTCAACGCCAAGAGCGATTGCGTCGACTACCCCTACTCCTACTCGCAGGTGAAGTGGATGACGAACCAGGCGCTCGCCTCCTGCGACATCGCGGAGATCCAGGCGACGAAGGCCCTTTTCGAGGCCCCGAACAACGACTGCGTCTTCGAGTGCCCGCCGGAGGACGACTGCGGCGGATGGAACGGCTGGGGCGGCGGTAGCTGCGGCGGCGGTTGGGGCGGTGGCTCCAACAACTGCGGCGGCAGCTACGGCGGCGGCTGGGGCGGCGGCTCCAACAACTGCGGCGGCGGCTCCGGCGGCGGCAGCTACGGCGGTGGCTGGGGCGGTGGCTCCAACAACTGCGGCGGCGGCTCCGGCGGCGGTAGCTACGGCGGTGGCTGGGGCGGTGGCTCCAACAACTGCGGCGGCGGCTCCGGCGGCGGTAGCTACGGCGGTGGCTGGGGCGGTGGCTCTCCAACAACTGCGGCGGCAGCTCCGGCGGCGGTAGCTACGGCGGTGGCTGGGGCAGTGGCTCAACAACTGCGGCGGCGGCTCCGGCGGCGGTAGCTACGGCGGTGGCTGGGGCGGTGGCTCCAACAACTGCGGCGGCGGCTCCGGCGGCGGTAGCTACGGCGGTGGCTGGGGCGGTGGCTCCAACAACTGCGGCGCTCCGGCGGCGGTGGCTACGGCGGTGGCTGGGGCGGTGGCTCCAACAACTGCGGCGGCGGCTCCGGCGGCGGTAGCTACGGCGGTGGCTGGGGCGGTGGCTCCAACAACTGCGGCGGCGGCTGGGGTGGCGGCTGGTGATCCGCTGAGAGTACCGGTCCGCGTTCCACCTGATCCCCTCGAGCCCGGGGCCGATCCGTCCAGATCGGCCCCGCTCGCATTCAGAACCAGCGTGTCCCTCCGGAGGGCTCCGGGTCCCCCCGAGCACCCGACGCATCGCTATACTCCGGGCACGAGTTCCCTGCCCGGAGCGATCCATGGTCCTGCGTCGTCTCGCCCTCCTCTCCCTCGTCGTCGGTCTCCTCGCCGCTCCCGCCCTGCGCGCCCAGAGCGGTCCGCCGCCGCGCAGCGCCTACGCCTCCCGTTGCGGAAGCGAGATCGCCTGGATGGAGGACCTCGACGCGGCCCTCGCGCGCGCCGCGGAGGAGAAGAAGCCCGTCTTCTGGTTCGTCCCCACCGCGCGCGGGACGAAGATGGACCGGAAGCAGGAACTCTACTGGTACATGATGGGCGGCGCCTTCATGGACCCGGCGATGGTCGGCCTGATCAACGAGCGCTTCGTGCCCCTCCGTCTCGGCTTCTCGCGCCTCCTCGGCCGTCGCGGTGAGCGGATGATCGCCACCGTCGATCGCGCGACCTCGGCCGAGATCGCGGCGCGGTACGGCCTCGCGGTCTTCGAGTTCGTCGAGCCCGGGTTCCTCCTGCTCGATCCGAAGGGCGCGCGCGTCGCGAGCTTCGATCGACTCAGCGTCTACAACTCGCGCTGGATGATGGATCGACTCGGCCGCGTCCTGAAGGAGCACGCCGAGGCGCTCGGGAGCGCGGCCGCGCCCATCCCCGAGACCGCGCCCCGCCCCGCCCTGGCCGCGGCGCACGCCCTGCTCCGAGCGGGGAAGTACCGTGACGCGCACGAGGCCTTCCAGAAGGTCGTCGTCGGCCCGGAGACGAGCGAGTCCGACCGCGCCGAGTGCCTCTACTTCATGGGCGCCTGCCTCCATCGCCTCGCGCGGAACGAGGAGGGCGACGCGATCTGGGGCAAGCTGGTGAAGAAGCACGCGGACGACCGCTGGGGTTGGAAGGGCAAGCTCGAGCTCGAACGCTGGGGCCCCTTCATCCACGGCTTCGAGGTCTATCGCGACCTGCCGGCCGCCTCCTTCTCCGCCCCCGTCGCCGAGGGAACGCGCACGCCGGGCCGCGCCGAGGACGCCCGCGAGATGGCCGCGCGCGGCCTCGATCTCCTCCTGCTCCTGCAGCGCGAGAACGGGAGCTGGGACGACTCCCGCTACGACTTCGGCGGGATCGACAGCCTCCCGAACGTCCACGTCGCGGTGACGGCCCTCGCCGCGACCGCCGTCCTGGCCTGGCGGGAGGCCGACCCGGCGCGCGCGGACGCGGCGGTGAGCCGGGCGACCCGCTTCCTCCTCGACGAGAAGAACGTCAACGCGGAGGACTCCGACGAGCTCGTCTGGGCGCACGTCTACCGCCTCCGATTCCTCGACGCCCTCGCGGCCGCGCGGCCCGAACTGGCCGAGCGCGCGCGCAAGAAGACGGCCGAGATCCTGGCCGAGCTCGAGAAGATGCCCCGTCGTCGCGGCGCCTGGGCGCACGAGTACCCGAACCCCTTCGCGACGGCGAGCGTCATCGAGGCGATGTGCTCGGCCCGGACGCACGGCGCCAAGGTGAAGAAGGTCCTGCTCGACGAGGCCGCCGCGGCATTGCGCAGCTCGCGCTCGGAGGAGGGACACTTCGGCTACGGCGTGTCCACGCGCGGCGCGACGCCGGAGTTCTCCGTCGGCCGCACGCCGCTCTGCGAGCTCGCGCTCTACCTCACGTCGGAGGAGGGCAAGGGCGACGCCGCGGCGCTCGAGCGGGCCGTGGAGCACGGCTTCGCGAAGCACGACATCCTCGAGAACGTCCGCAAGTACGACGATCACGCCGACCGCTACAACAACGGCGGCTTCTTCTTCTGGTACGGGGTCCACGGACTGGCCATGGCGGTGGAGGCCGCGCCGGTGAAGGCCGAGAAGAAGACGGCCTGGCGGAAGCGCTGCGTGGAGCTGGTCACCGCGATCGGGGAGGCCGACGGCGGCTGGATCGACAGCCACGAGCTGGGGAAGAGCTACGGGACCGCGATGGCCCTGATCGTCCTCGACCTCGCGCTGGAGCCCGCCAAGCAGTAGGACGCGATCAGGCGATCGGCGTCAGCCAGTCGCGGTACTCCTCGCGACGGCCGCGCACGGCGGCGAAGTAGCGCTCCTGCACGGCCTTCGTCACCGGACCGGGGCGACCCGGGCCGACCTGCCGGTCGTCGACCTCCCGCACGGGGGTGACCTCCGCCGCGGTGCCGCACATGAAGAGCTCCTCGGCGATGTAGAGCTCGTCCCGGGTGATCGGGCGCTCGACGACGTCGTGGCCGAGGTCGCGCATGATCCGCATCACGCTCGAACGCGTGATGCCGCCGAGGACGGACGCGATCGGCGGGGTCGCGATCTCGCCGTCGCGGACCACGAAGAGGTTCTCGCCGCTGGCCTCCACGACGTGTCCCGTCGTGTCGAGCATGATCGCCTCCTCGTAGCCGAGGTCGAGCGCCTCGCGCTTCGCGAGGACGTTGTTGACGTACATGCCGTTGATCTTGCCCTTCAGCATGTGCGAGTTGACGTGGCTGCGCGCGAAGGAAGAGACCTTGGCGCGGATGCCCTTCTCGATCCCCTCCTCGCCGAGGTAGGCGCCCCACTCGAAGGCGGCGACGGCCGCGACCGGCTCGTTGTGGATGTTCGCGAGGCCGAGCGGCCCGTAGCCGACGGCGAGCGTCGGGCGGATGTAGGCCGAGCGCAGGCCGTTGTCGCGCACGACGGCGATGCAGGCGTCGCGCCAGACCTCGCGCGCGTGCGGGTTGGGCAGGCGCAGGATGTGCGCGGACTCCTCGAGGCGGCGGAGGTGCTCGTCGAGCCGGAAGATCGCGGGGCCGGTCGGGGTCTCGTAGCAGCGGATCCCCTCGAAGACGCCGTAACCGTAGTGGATCACGTGACTAAGGACGTGGATCCGCGCCTCGTCCCAGGGGACCATCGCCCCGTTCATCCAGATCGATTCGACGGGCTTCATGGGGTCCTCCGGATCGCGATCCCGGGAACCTTCCCCCGGGAGGCGCGAAGTATATCAGGCTCGCGCCCTCCTCCCCCGCGCGCGAGCGCGTGTAAAGGCGAGGGCCGAGCGGTT
The DNA here is from genome assembly GCA_041402125.1 of Planctomycetota bacterium. Lineage (GTDB taxonomy): Bacteria > Planctomycetota > DRQF01 > JAWKSY01. The sequence continues at coordinate 170,558 of JAWKSY010000009.1, read as the reverse complement.
AGAACCCCTCGCAGGAGCGCCGGGAGGACCGGCGCCGACCCCGGGGCCGGATGCGCGGCTCCCGACCGGAGAGAGAGCCGAGATGGCCGACATCGAGACCTTCGAGAACCCCGAGCCGAACCGCGACTACACGATCTGCCACGAGGTCGAGGAATTCACCTCGGTCTGCCCCAAGACGGGCCACCCGGACTTCGCGCAGCTCACGCTCACCTACGCCCCGAAGGACCGCTGCATCGAGCTCAAGTCGATGAAGCTCTACCTCCAGGGCTTCCGGAACGAGGGCATCTTCTACGAGGCCGCCACGAACAAGATCCTCGACGACCTCGTCGCGGCCTGCGATCCGAAGTGGATGGAGCTCGAGTCGCGCTGGTCGACGCGCGGCGGCATCCACTCGATCATCAACGTCGAGCACTACGACGAGTCCGACGACGACTGATCGCCCGCCCGAGGAGACCCCGGCGGCGCGCGTCGCCGGGGCTTCCGCGCGCCCTCCCGCCCGGAGACGCCCCTTGAAGGTCCCGGACCTCTCCTTCGTCTTCGCGCGCAGCCTGTTCTGGATCTGCGCCGCCGTGATCGCGGCCTCGGTCGTGCTCAACCCCGACGGCTACGGCGTCTCGCTCTGCGTCTTCAAGCAGTACACCGGCGTGGATTGCTTCGGCTGCGGGATGACGCGCGGGGTCACCTCGATCACGCACCTGCGCTTCGAGAGCGCCTGGCACTACCACCCCTTCGCCTTCCTGTTCTGGCCCGCGGCGGTCCTGCTCGCGCTCGGCGTGATCCCGCCCGTCGGGAGGGCCTACCTGCGGTGGCGCGACGCGCACACCCGCGGCTTCAACGCCTTCCTCTGGGTGGGTCTCGTCGCCTTCGTGACCTACGGCCTCGCGCGGATGATCGCGCAGGTGTCCTGAGCGCCTTCAGGCCTGCGGGTCGCCGAGCTCGCGGAGGCGGGGGTAGCTGAAGATCCCGGTCTCGTGGCCGTCGGTGAAGACGATGGCGAAGGCGTAGTTCCCGACCTGATTCATCGCCCGCACGCCGACCCCGACGGCGTTCTCGTCGCGGAAGCGACGCTCGCCGGTCCACTCGTCGACGCAGTTGGCGCAGGGGCAGGCCCGTCGGAGGTCCTCGCCGCCGATCTCGGTGACGGCGCCGTCGGCCCAGGTGATGCGGATGCCGGTCTCGGTCGCTTCGAGCCCGGTCGGGCGGCGGCTGGCGTCGTAGGTCACGGGAATCCTCCGCGGGAATATCCCACCGGCCCCGGCGAAGGGCAAGCCTCGCGCGACCGGCCCTAGGCGCGGTTCACGAAGAGGACGGCGAGGACGGTGAGGATCACGACCAGGGCGGCGGCGACGAGGAGCATGAGGCGACGTCGTCGCGCCGGCTCGCCGACCCGCAGGGTCACCCAGGCGCCGCAGGCGAAGCACTGCTGCGCCTCCTCGTAGAGCTGGACGCCGCACTCGGGACAGGCGAGGGTCTCGACTCCGACGTCACCTTCCTCGTCCTCCCCGTCGCAGTAGGGGCAGGCGTCGAGGAAGGCCGGCAGCTCCTCGCCGCAGCCCTCGCAGCGAACGGGCTCGTCGGGATCGAATTCGCTCATGGCGCGAGTCTACACCCGCGCGGATGAGCCCTCTACAATCCCGGGGCCCCGGGACGGAGAAGGAGAGAGACGTGGAAAATGCCGTCGAGACCCGCGGTCTCGCGAAGACCTACAAGGGCGGGATCCAGGCCCTGAAGCCCCTGGATCTCGAGATCCCCGCCGGAACGCGCTTCGGCCTCCTGGGACCGAACGGCGCCGGCAAGTCGACCCTGGTGAAGTCGCTGCTGTCGATCGTCCACGCGACCAGCGGTAGCGCGAGCCTGCTCGGACGCGACTTTCGCGACCCCGAGTCGCGCCAGGGCGTCGGCTACCTTCCCGAAGGTCACCGGTTCCCGCGCTACCTCACCGGCGCCGGCGTCTGTCACTACTTCGGACGGCTCGCCGGCCTCTCCGGCGCCCATCTCAAGCAGGAGACGGAGGCCAAGCTCCGGATCGTCGGCATGCAGGAATGGGCCGACACCAAGATCTCGAAGTACTCGAAGGGCATGAACCAGCGCGTCGGCCTCGCGCAGGCGATGCTCGGCGACCCGCGCCTCATCTTCCTCGACGAGCCCACCGACGGCGTCGATCCCAAGGGACGGCGTGAGATCCGCGACGTCATCGCCGAGATCGCGAACCGAGGCGCCACCGTCTTCTTCAACTCGCATCTCCTCTCGGAGGTCGAGGTGATCTGCGACAAGATCGCCATCCTGAACAAGGGCGTGCTCGTCAAGATCGGCACCGTGGACGAGATCAAGACCGCGGTCAGCGGCAAGCGCACGGGTCTGCAGGTCGCTTTCCGCTGCGGCGCGATCCCGTCCGACCTGGCCGAGCGCCTTCGCGACCGCGGCGCCGCCCTCGCGACCTCCGCGGGACCGCGCGGCCCCGAAACGCGCTTCTCGATCGGCGTCGCCGCCGAGACCGAGATCGACGGCCTCATCGATCTGCTGCGCTCCTCGGGAGTCTCCATCTCCTCCGTCCGCCCCGACGAGGTGAACCTCGAGGACGCCTTCATCGACCTCATCTCCAGCCAGACCGACGGAGCCGACGCATGAACGTCTTCCTCGCCATCGTCGGCGACACCTGGAAGCAGTCGAAGCAGCAGGTCGTCCTGATCATCCTGATCGTGCTGCTGCTGATCCTCGCCCTCGCCGCCGTCATCGTCTCCCGACCGATGGATGTCGTCTACGTCCGGAACGCCGACGGCCGTGTCACCGAGGAACAGTTCCAGAGGCTCTGCGAAGGGCTGTCCGGACTCGAGGTGGCGGAGTCTCTCGACGGTGGAATGTTCGATCCGAACCCCTCGCTCCGTCGGCGCTACGCGAGCTTCGTGGCCGCCTTCGAGGACTCCGAGTCGGCCGCGGCCGCGGCGGAGACCCTGCGCGAGTTCGAGGTCCTCGGCGGTGCCGCACCCGTCACGGCCGACGGCCCGGATCTCGTCTTCCCGTCGAACGATCTCGCCAAGGAAGCGTCGGAGTTCTTCTCGAAGTCGACCGACGACGGAATCCGGGCCTTCCGAACCCTGAGCGGTGACCGGATCTCGTTCTCATCGGCGGCGGTCGCCGAGCGCGCCATGATCGCCCTGCGCGAATCGGACTACGTGCGCGAGAACAAGCGCCTGAAGATCGAGGCCGACCGCGGCCTGGGCTTCCTCTGGACGGACACGCCGCCGGAGTTCCTCTACACGATGTGGAAGCAGGCCTGGGTCCAGGCCGAGCTCCTTCGCGAGGGCAGCCTCACGATGGACGATCCGAGCGGTCAGGAGGACTTCAAGGAGCGCGAGCGGCGGCTCGAGGAGCGCAACGTCGCCTCCGGTCGTCTGGCGCGCTCGACCGAGGCCCTCCTGAGCATGCTCATGCGGGTCGTCTTCACCTGTGCGATGATCCTCTTCATCGCAGCGGCGGCGGGCTACTTTCCCGGCATGCTCGCCGCGGGCGCGATCGACGTCGTCGTCGCGCGGCCGACGCGGCGGCTTCAGATCTTCCTCGGCAAGTACTTCGGGGGCATGGTCCTCTTCGCCGCCATCGTCTTCGGCGTGTCGACGTTGCTCTTCGTCGGCTTCGGATTGCGGGTGGGCTACTGGCCGGCCCGAATCTATCTCGGCGCGAGCTTCCTCGTCTTCGCGGGCGGCGTGCTCTACGCGCTGCTCGCCCTGCTCGGCGTGCTGTCGCGGAGCTCGACGCTCGCCCTGATCGTCGGACTCGGCTTCTACATCGTCATCGACACCGCTCTCGGCATCTTCATCGGCCTCGAACAGGTCGGCATGTTCAAGAACTACGACTGGCTCACGTCCCTCGCGCGGGGCGTCCGTTGGTCGTTCCCGAACTTCGAGAGCCTCAAGGGCACGTCGGTGGCCTCGATCCTCGCGATGCCCTACATCGACTGGCAACCGATCCAGACCGCCTCGGCGTGGCTCCTGGGTTCTCTCGGGCTCGGCTACTGGCGGTTCCGCCGCGCCGACTACTGATCGGGAATGAGCCGGGGATCGATCCCCAGCAGGAAGCGATCGCGCTCGCGCGCGAGATCGCGAAGGAGGAGGGCCGAACCCGCGAAGGGTTCGGCCCTCAGCCATTCCGTCCACTCGAAGCCGAGCGCCGTCGCGAGCGCGGGCCGCGCGATCGGGCCGAAGCTCCAGTGCCAGGGCTCGGGGCGGAAGCCGCCGCGGTCGCGATCGTAGGGTCGAACGAAGCCGAAGTCCGCGGCGCGGCGGGCGAGCCAGCGGCCGGCCTCGGCGCAGGGGCCGCCGTCGTCCCAGTCGGCCTCCTCGAGGCGCGGCTCCGCGGCAAGAGCCTCGCCGACGAGGTCGAGATCGGTGCCCCAGTGGTGGCGGGACCATCCGGGCGGCGCGCTGTACTCGAGGACGCGCGCGAGCGCGGCCGCCTCGTCGAGGCCGTCCTCGAGCGCGGCCGCGAACTTCCGGTTCCAGATCGCGCGCTGACGCTCGAGGTCGCGGAAGCCGGACACGGCGACGAGGCCGACGCCCTCGCGGGCGGCCTCGGCCTTCATCACCTCCCAGGCGCGCGCGACGGCCGTAAGCAGACGGACGGAGTGTTCGGGCGCGGCCTCGACCGCGACGAGATTTCCGCCCCGCGCCTCGAGCGCGCCGAGGGGACTCACGAATCGCCGTCCTCGTCGACGCGGGTCGCGCCCGGCGCCTCCACCTTGCGCTCGCCGCCGTGGAACTCGGCCATGATCCGATCGTGGAGGGCCTGGGCCTCCTTCAGCTCGGGATCGAGACGCATCGCCTGCTCGAGCTGGGTCCGCGACGCGAAGTAGTCGCCGACGTGGAAGAGGCAGAGCGCGTACTTGTAGACGACCTCGGCGTCGGTCGAGGCCTGGGCCCGCACCGCGCGCCAGACGCCGACCGCCTCGTCGTGGTTGCCGAACTCGAGGAGGATCTCGGCGATGTTGCGCAGCAGCAGCGCGTCGCCCGGACGCTCGGTGAGGCGGGCGCGGAAGCCGGCGAGCTTCACCCGCGCGTCGCGGATCTCCCGGTGGCGGCGCTTCCACTCCTTGACCTTCGCGGCGTCCTTCTTCTGGGTCCAGGCCATCGCGACGTTGTAGGCCGCCGCCTCGTGCAGCCCGTTACGGTCGAGCACCATCTCGAGGTGACGGAGCGCCTCGTCGGGCTTCTTCGCCATGCGGTAGGCGATGCCCAGGCGGTAGTTGATCTTCGAGGAGCGCGGATTGAAGCCGTGCGCGCGCTGGAAGGCCGCGAGGGCGCCCGGCTCGTCGCCGCGGTTCAGCTTGACCAGGCCGACGCCGTAGGCGGCCTGGGCGCGCTCGCCGTCGTCGCCGGCCTTCGCGAAGATCGCCTCATAGCCCTTCTCCGCCTCGTCGAGCTCGCCGAGCTTGAGCAGCGCGAAGGGGTAGTTCGAGACGCGGGGTACGAGGCCCGGGTCCTTCGCGAAGCCCGCGCGGTAGGCGGCGATCGCCTCCTTCCACTGCGACATCGCGAAGTGGCACTCGCCGCGCAGGACGTCCACCCGCGCGTCCTTCGGGTAGTTGGCTCCGACCTTCTCGAGGTGGGTCACCGCGAACCGGAAGTTGAGCTGGTCCATGAGCCGCTCGGCGCGGCGGAGGTTGTACTCGATGCCACCGTCCTTGACGCCGTTCTGGGCGACCAGGGACGCGGCGCAGAGGAGGAAGGTCGCGAGGGCGAGCGGGAGGCGGTTCATCGGATCTCCTTCCCGCGCCGCGCACGAGTTCCGAGTAGCGGTCGATCGCGAAGGGGAAGGCCTCGCGCGTGCCGTCCGGCCATCGCACCTCCACGTGGTCGACCTCGGGCTTCGAGCCGAGGCCGAAGTGGACGCGCGGATCGGAGGAGGCCTGGAAGGACGACTGGCGTCGCACCTCGCGGGCGAAGACGGTCGCGCCCGCCGCGTCGACGAGACGGACGAGCGCGCCGATCGCCTGGCGATTGGCGCCGTCCTGGCGGAGGGCGAAGCCCGCGAAGTGGCGGCCGCTCGTCGCCCGATCCGCGAGCACCTCGAGCAGGCTGCAGCGCGCGTTCAGGTTGACGACGACGATGTCGACGTCGCCGTCGTCGTCGAGGTCGGCGAAGGCGGCGCCGCGAGAGACCTGCCGCACCGCCAGGCCCGGGTGCTCCCGCGTCGAGGCGAGCTCGAAGCGTCCCTCGGGCCGACCGAGGAAGAGGTGGTTCGCCTGCTTGTAGTCGGTGCCGGTGCCGGACTGCGCGGCCTGGGGGTAGACGTGGCCGTTCGCGACGAAGTAGTCCCAGCGCCCGTCGAGGTCGAAGTCGCGGATGCCGACGCCCCAGCCCAGGTGGTCGAAGGCCGCGGTCGCGGAGCCGCTCACGACGGACTCCTCGCGGTACCAGTCGTCGCCGGGACTGCTCACGTAGACGTTGTTGTACTCGTTCGAGAAGTTCGTGCAGACGAGGTCCTGCGCGCCGTCGCCGTTGAGGTCGCAGGCGTCGAGCCCCATGCCGGCCTCCGCGTCGCCGTTCTCGCCGAAGGCGACGGAGCGCTCGAAGCCCTGCTCGACGAGGCGCGTGCCGTCCCAGTCGAACCAGAAGTTCGCCATGCCGTCGTTCGCGACGTAGAGCTCGGGTCGGCCGTCTCCGTCAAGGTCGCCGGCGACCACGCCGAGCCCGAAGGAGGGCTCGACCTCGTCGAGTCCCCACTCCTTCGAGACCTCGGTGAAGCGCCCGTCGCCCTCGTTGCGGTAGACGCGGTCGGCCTGCGGCGCGAGGCCGGCCGGCCCGCACATGACCGGCATGTCCTTCCAGATGCAGTTAAGGCCCTTCTTGCCGTGCATCGGAGGATCGTCGAGATCGATCGTGAGGTAGTTGCAGACGTAGAGATCGAGGTCGCCGTCGCCGTCGATGTCGTGGAAGGCGGCGCTCGTCCCCCAGCCCTCGTCGCCGAGGCCGGCCTCGTCCGTGACGTCGACGAAGCGCCCGCCCTCGTTGCGGAAGAGGCGATTGCGTCCGAGGTGGGTGACGAAGAGGTCGTCGTCCCCGTCGCCGTCGTAGTCCGCGCAGATCGGGGCGCAGGCCCAGTCGGTCGGCGGGAGCCCGACCTTCTCGGTCACGTCCTCGAAACGCAGGCCGCCGAGGTTGCGGAAGAGCCGCGTGCCGAAACCGCTCTCGCCCGCGCGGCGTCGCTCGAGCGAGGAACCCGCGACGAGGACGACGTCGAGGCGCCCGTCACCGTCGTAGTCGAGCACGCCGACGCCGGTGGCCTTGACCTCGGCGATCGTCTTCTGCTCGGGAGTTCCGCTGCGGGTGACGAAGTCGAGGCCCGAGTCCGCCGTCACGTCGCGGATCTTGAAGGCGACTCTCTCCGCCGCGGTCGCGCCGCCGCCCTTCGCGGGCTCATCTCCTCCGCAGGCGCCGAGCACGAGGAGGCAGACCAGGAACACGGGGCGGCGATGAGACATGGCGACGGGGCTCCCTCGACGAGGCGGACCTCCCGAGGATACGACCCGCCCCCGCGGGCTCAACCTTCCTCCCGACGGCTCCGTGGCGCGCCGTCGCCGGGGCGGTCGTCCGCGCGCGTGATCAGAGGGAGACCTGGAGGACGTTCGAGCCGAGCAGGGAGCCGTCCGTCATCACGCCGACGACCGCGGTCTGGAAGGTGAGTCCGGGCGGAAGCCCGACCGCGCCCCACTGGTAGCCGCCGGCGGCGTCCGCGAAGTAGTGGAAGGGGATGGCGCCCGCGGGCATGAGGAAGGTCTGGACGGAATCCCAACCGAGCCCGAAGAGCGGACCGGATCCGACCGGCGAGTAGAGCTGCGAGGACACGCCGAGCGCCCACTCCCCGAAGGGAGGGAGGTCGGAGATGCACACGTTGATGTCGCCGATGCCCCAGCTGAAGACGAGGAGCGAGGGCGGCGTCGGCGCGGCCGCGACCGCGGCCATCACCGCCCCGTGCGCGTCGAGGCGGCCGTAGCCGTAGGTGAGGCTGTGACCCGCCGCGTCGTAGTTCGCGGCCAGCGGCTGCACCTTCTGGGCGGAGTTCCGCATGAAGTCGCGGACCTGCATCCACGTCAGGGCCGGGTTCGCCGAGATCATGAGCGCGGCGGCGCCGGCGGCCTGGGGCGCCGAGGCCGAGGTCCCCGTGAACATCAGCGTGATCGAGCCGCCGAGGTCGGTGGTCGTGATCGCCCGCGTCCCGCCGGAGCTGGGCGCCACGAGATCGAGCGCGACGCCGAAGTCGCTGTAGATGGCGCGCACGTCGAAGTTCGTCGTCGCTCCGACGGCGATGGTGTACGCGGACGAGACGTAGCCGTCCGTCGCGACGTCCTCGTTGCCGTTGCCGGCGGCCCAGAAGACGGGGCAGCCGAGGCCGTTCCGGCCGTTGGAGGTGACGTACTGGAGCGCGGCGTCGACGAGCGCCGGCAGCGGGAAGGGCACGCCGTCGGGGCCCCAGCTGTTCGTGATGACGTCGGCGCCGTTGTCGGCGGCGTGGACGAAGCAGTCGGACTCCTCGGTCGGCGTGCCGTAGCCGCTACCGGTGAGGAGGCGGATCGGCATGATCGTGCTCTGCCAGGAGACGCCCGACACGAGATAGCCGTTGCCGCCGTGGGCCGCGGCGCACCCGGCGACGCGGGTGCCGTGCCCCGAGACGTCGTGGCCGTTCCCGACGCCGGGTCCGAGCTGGGGGTCGAATCCGAGCGCCGTCTGCGCGAGGTCGCCGTGGTTCTGATCCACGCCGGTGTCGATGACCGCGATGGTGGTGCCCGCGCCGAGACTGAGGTCCCAGGCGCCGACGGCGCCGAGATCTGCGCCCGGCAGTCCGGCACCCTGCCCGATGTTCAGGAGATGCCACTGGTTCCCGAAGAGCGGGTCGGCGGGATAGGTGTCCCGGACGCCGAGGCGGCGCAGCCAGTTCGGATGGGAGAAGCGCACGCCCGGGGTCGCGTCCAGGGTCGCGCAGATCGCGAGGGGATCGAGCGTCGCGTCGGCCGTCTTCACGAGCTGGGCGCCCTGGCACCAGCGCAGCGAGCGGATCGCGACGAGGCCGTTCTCGGCGAGGATCTCGCGGCGCCGGGCGAGCTCGAGGTCCGGCTCGAAGGCGACGACGACCTCCCGCGTGAGGAAGTAGCGGGACTCGGGGCCCGTCGAGGATCCGATGCGATGGAGCGGGAAGGCCGCGTCCACGCGGGCGTCGGCGCGGAGCTCCGCGAGCACCGCGTCGCGTCGGGTCGTCCCGACGTCGGCGATGAGGACGCGACGCTCGGGGACGAGATCCACCGTCCGCCAGCCGCGGGCGTCGGCGAGGGCGACAAGCTCGGGCCAGTGGCGTCCGTCCCGAGCGATGGCCGCGATCTCGCCGGCGGAGACCGCGAGCGTCGGAGCGTCGGGGCCGAGGCGGCTCGACACCCGTTCCTGGGCCGTCAACGGCGCGAGGCCGAGGCTCAGGATCAGGGCGGTCAGGGCGACCATCCGGCGGTTCGGTCGGCGCATCGCGACGTCCTCCTGGGGAATCGATGGACAAGCATCGATTCTATGTCTCTCGATAAATGCTCCCAGACTATTCGGTTCGGTTCCCCGGGCGGCTGTTGGCGAAGTCTCTCGGCTGGTCGAGCCGGAGGGACGCCCGCGCCGGAGGAGCGACGCGGCGCCCCCGCGAAGAGGCGCCGCAAGCGCGGTGCGAAGCCCGAGTTCGCGCGGAGCCGGGGCGCCGGGAATGCCAGAGGAGCGAAGCGGGAGGTCGAGGCGGTCGCGGGACGGAGGATCTTAATTCACGCCCCGCGCCGAGAGATCTCCCGCGGGGGTGCCGCCCGGCCGTCAGACGAGTCGATCCAGGTAGCGACCCGTCGGCGGCGCCTCCTCGGGAATGCTCCCGTCCGCCTCGTAGATCGAGACCTTCGGCGGCAGGGGGAGCTCGGGGACGAGGCTGAGCGGGTGCGTGCGCACCGCCTCGGGAATGCCTTCCACGTCGACGAGGGGACCACCCTCGTCGTCGCTGCCGAGCTCCCGGAAGGCGACGCGCGGCGGGGTCTTCGGCCGACGGGCCGCCTCGCGCTCCCGCGCCTCCCGGGCGCGGTCCTCCCGCACGTCGCGGGCCGCGTTCGCCGCCCGCGCGGGATCACGACGGCCGAAGGCCAGCACCTCGCTCGGAAGGGTCGGGCGATCGCCGTCGGAGGATGCCGGCGTCGCCGGCTGCGTCCGGGCGACGGGCTTCGTGGGCCCGAAGAGGGCCGCGTTGAACTGGGTTCCGCCGAGCATGACGGTGCCTCACGCGCGACCCGCGGTTCGCAGGAACTGCTCACCCCGAAAGCACGAGAGAAGGACGGACGCGATGGAGACGGATCCGTCGGCCCGCATCCTCGGCGAGCCTGGCTCCTCGAACGGCTTCCTCGCGGCGAACCGTCGGGTCACCGGAAGGCTACCCCGCGTCCGCTCGGCGGGCGGACTGAATGAGAATCCGGAAGCGGATCGGACGAATGTCGGGGCCGAGCGCCGCGCTCTCCGCGCGGAACGCGCGCGCGCCGCGCGGATATCTTCGCCTCGACTCAGTTGCGAGGCCGCGGCGGTCGATCAGGAGACTGGCGCGCCTCGCGGCGCGTCGCGAATCCCCTGGACCGGTCGAGATGGGTGCGCCGGCCTCGCAATCGAGGCGTCAATGCGTCGGCGGTCGCCGTGGACCGCCGTGGCCCGCCCATCCGACCCGTCCTCCCTTCTCCCTCGACGGGAGGGAGGATCAGTCCTTCTTCTCGCGCTCGATCTTGCGGCGCTCGTCCTTCGTGAGCTCCTCGAGCCAGGCGACCCAGACCGCCTCGAGCTTCTTCTGATCCACGCCCTCGAAGGCGGCGCGGTTCGCCTCGCTCCGCGCGAGTTCCTCCGCGACCTGACGGTCCTGCATCGGCGTGTTCGGCCCGAGCGGGACGACGTGCTTCTCGCGGGCCGCCTTCAGCGTGTCGTAGTAGCGCGAGACGATCTCGGGCCACTTCTGCTCGACGACGCCTTCCTTCTCCTCGATCTCCGGGGCGACCTGGTGGAGGAAGAAGCACAGCGACCAGCCGTAGGCGTACATGAGGCCGACGCGACGGGGGTCGTAGTATTGCTGCCGCTTGGCGGTGACGAGATCGTTCAGCGAGATCTGCCCCTTCCCGCCGAGCGTCCGCGCGATGACCGGGATCCGCCAGGGGTTCTCCTCGATCCCCTTCACGCGCTTGGACTCGCTGTAGACCGTCGTCCCGCTGAAGTAGTCGGCGTTGCCCTCGTTGAACCAGTAGTCGGGGCTGAGCTCACCGAGGGCGTAGAAGATGTACTGGTGGAAGGCCTCGTGGTACAGCGTGATGTAGCTGTCCGAGCGCTTCCCGCGGATCTCGCGGCCGTCCTTGCCCTGACGCACCATCTTGCTCATGTCGAAGAGCACGAGCTCCTTCGCCACGAAGTTCCAGTAGCCGGCCGAGCCCGCGGGTCCGCCGTAGCGCGCGTACTCCTGCGCGTTCTCGCAGATCCGCACGACCGAGACCGCCTCGATCTCGCCGACCGGCGGGAACATCTCCTCGTAGTGCGCGCGGATGACCTCGAGGTCGGTCGCGATCTTGTTGACGAGCCGGAAGTTGTCGGTGTCGTAGAGGACGAAGAAGTTCTCGGTGTCGTGCGCCTTCCAGCCCTTGACCATCCGCTGGCGCGCCGCGACGCGGAAGGGCACGTCGCGGAAGTCCTTGTTGGCGTAGAAGTCGTCCGAGTCGTCCTTGACGCGGTCGTAGCCCTCGGGGCGCTCGATGCTCTGGCCGATCTTGCGAAAGTGCCTCGCGAAAACGTCGGAGACCTGCTCGTCGGAGAAGCCCACGACGCCCCAGGTGTAGCCCGGCACCTTGCGCTTGTAGAGGTACCCGATGCGCGCCCCGCGCTTGCCGTTGACGAGGAGGTCGTACTCCTCCTCGTCCTCGCCGAGCCCCTTGCCCTCCGCCTTCACCGCGCTCCAGCCGCGGAAACGCGAGGCGAGGAGATCCTTGATCGTGTGGATGCGATTCTGGCGCTCGACGATGTCGTCGTAGCTGGTGATGGGAGCCTTCTCGTCCTGTCCGGTCGTCGGATCGGGCATCACGAAGATCTGGAAGGCCTCGGGCGTGCGCCGGTCGCGGCGATTCGCGCGCAGCGGCTTCTCGCGCGCCATCTTCGCGATGATGACCTTCTCGGTCGGCTGGAGCGGCGTCGCGTCGAAGGCCGAGGGCCGTCGGAGGCGGATGCCGGTCTCCTTGTGCTCGAAGGTCTTCCAGGCGCCCTGGCCGGAGGCCGGAGCGGCGGCGAGGAGGACGAACAGTCCGAGGAGGGGCCAGGAGTGGCGGGTCATCATCGCGGGGCGCTCCCTGTTCTGCGAACCGACAGCATAACCGACCCCGGCCCGTTCCGTCGGGCTGATGCCGATCCGGGTGGTCCCGCCGTCAGAGGACCTTGAAGACCTTGGCGAGCGATTCGCCGTGCACGCCGAAATCGAGGCGGCAGAAGTAGCCGAAGGGCATCACGTGGGCCTCGTAGTCAGCCGCGCGGAGCCGGGCCGCGGCGGCCGCGAGCCGACGCGCGCAGAGCTCCGGGTCGCCGCGGTCCTCGCCGAGGTGGGCGAAGAAGTGCAGCACGATGCACCGCGACTCGAACTTCCGGGCCTGCCACTTCGCGTGCTTGACGAGCTTCGTCACGGTGCGGTCGTCGTCGCCCGTCTCGCCGTGGACGAGACACACGAGGGCGTGATCGAGCGCCACCCGGCGCTCGTCATCCGGCGCCTCCGCGACCGACTTGCGATAGGTCTCGAGCCCGAAGCGCTCGCAGAAGAGGGAGAGGACGCGCACGACCCGGGCCGCTCCGACGGGGAACGAGAACGAACGCGGCCCGGTCGGCCGGAGCCGAACGGGCCGCGCGAGTGAGGATGCGCGATCAGCGGCGACGACCGCCGCGTCCGCCGCCTCCCCGGCCGCCGCCCGAGCCCCAGTCGAGGACACGGTTCCGGATGATCTTGTCGCCGGAGAAGATCGACTTCATCGTCTTCTGCATCCCGCGCTCGAACTCGGCGGCCTCGCCGTTGAGCATCTTGATCGAGTGCTCGGCGAGTCCCGCGATCTGGCGGTTCTTCTCCTTCTCGATCATCTCCTGGAGGTCGGGGATGAGGTCGGAGTCCTTGGTCGCCGAGTACGAGAAGATGATCGCCCCGCGGCTCTGGAAGAGATCGTCCTTCCTGTAGGCCTCCTTCATCGCGGTGCGGACGTCGTCCGAACCCGAGCCGAGGAAGTTCTGGAGGCCGAGGTAGCCGGCCTGGCGGATCCACTGGTCCTTGGACTCGAAGGCCGCGAGGAGCTTCGCCTTGACGGCGGCGTCGCCGGCGCCGCAGACCGCGAGGGCGCGCAGCGCGTCCTTCTTCAGGTGGTCATCCTTCGCCGACTCGTAGAGCGCGTCCAGATCGGCCTTCGCGGCGGCATACTCCGTCTCCTCGAGGGAGACGACGGCGCAGTTCTGGATGTACTCCTCGGAGTCCTTCGCCCAGCGCATGAGGATCGGGCCGGCCGCGGCGAGCTCGGGGTAGCCCATGAAGCGGATGCACTCGCCGCGATCCTTGTCCTTCTTGATGCCCTGGATCGTGTGGTAGAGGAGCTCGATCACCTTGGCGTCGCCGTACTCGATGATCTGGCGGATGGCGTTCTTGCGGTCCTCGGAGTTGCCCTTCCGCACGGTCTCGAGCGACTCGCGGAGCCGGGTGTCGAGCGACTTGGCGGCATCACCGGCGAAGCCGATCATGAAGTCCTGGAGGAAGGACCGGAGCTTGCCCTGGTCCATGAGGTAGGTCTTCTTCACCGCCGCGGTGCCGTCCGGCATGACGATGATGTGCTGCGGTACGGTCACCTTGGGGCCGCTGAAGTAGAGCTCCTTGACCCGGTGCTCGCAGCGGACGAGCTCGTCGCAGGTCACGGTGCGGAAGAGCGCGCTGTACTTCTTGCCGCCCTTCTCGATCTCGTCGTGCGCGTCCGGGCTCGTCCCGACGAGGATGAAGTCACGGCGCATGGCCTCCGCGACGTCGGGATTCTGATACACGTTGTTCAACATCTGGATACAGGCCTTCTCGCCCGCCCAGTGCATGCAGACCAGGATCGGCTTGTTCTCGGCCTTGGCGCGCTCGAGCGCCTTGTCCATGTCGCCGACCCAAGGGAGTTCGATCTGGGCGTTCATCGTCGGCGCCAGGGCCAGAAGGCCCGCCAGCGCGAGCAGACGAAGTGCGAGACTCATCAGAGGACTCCGGTCGTTCGGCCGCGAGGGCCGTTTCAAGTACTTGACCCGTCGGGTGATGCGCGCGGTCACGCCTCTCGCCCGCCTGAGGGCCGCGAGGCGTACGGGGGTATAACGCGCGCGCTGGACGCTTGTTCCGTTTCTCACGCTATTTGCATCTCCGGATGTCGAACGGCCACTCCGTCTCGGCGGGCCAGCGGAGCGAGGCCGGAGCGGCTCGGCCGTGCCGATCGGTCACGAGGCGCCGGGGCGGCGCCTCGAGCGCGAAGGGCGCGCCCGCCTCCTCGATCGCGACGGGCTCGTGCGGCGCGGCGAGCCGGCGGGGACGCGCGACGGCGGCGCGACCGCGGACGACGGTCTCGCCGCCCGCCCCCTCGAGCCTCAGCGACTCCCGCCAGACCGCCTCGCGCGATCCCGCCCTCCACCGGGCCACGAGATCCAGACGTCCGCCGCCTTCAACGGAACCGAGCGCGACGATCACGCGGTCGGGATCCACGCTCCGCGCGACGGTCCCGGGGAGCGCCAACCCCCGCGCCGGCGGGCCGCCGAGGACCCCGTCGCGCGGTCGCCGCACCCGCCACGCCAGCCAGGCGAAGGTGTCGGCCCCGAGGGGGCATTCGAGCTCGAGACGGAGCGTCGCGCGCCGACCCTCGGCCGCGAGACCGATCGTCCGTTCGGTCGACCAGGGCAGGTCGCGACCGGACAGGACCGCGTCGAGGGCGAGGTAGCCGGGCGCGCCGGCCCGGAGGCGGAAGGCCCCGACCGTGCGCGTCCGACCGCGGAAGCGACCGCGGCCGTCGGCCCCCGTCCGCGCGACCCGGTTGCGGAGCGCCGGTCCGTCGAGGCGGAGGGTCGCCCCGGCGATCGGACGGTCCAGCTCGCGGTCCCGGACGGAGAAGACGAGCTCGACCTCGTCCTCGCCCGGGCCGCGCCCCGGCGTCGGCGACGGCGGTCCGGATGGAGGGCGGGGCGAGCAACGAGCGTGGATCAGGACGGTCAGGGCGGCGGCCGCGATCCAGGGCCCCGGACGTCGCCAGCTCCCCTCCCCCGTTCGCATCGGCCCGACCCTCCCGAGGAGAGGACGAAGGACCGGCCCGGAGGTGACGGGGAGAGAACGCGGTTTCAGTCGTCCTCGAGGAGCGT
This sequence comes from Planctomycetota bacterium, assembly GCA_041402125.1. Classification (GTDB taxonomy): domain Bacteria; phylum Planctomycetota; family DRQF01; genus JAWKSY01. Next base: position 155,145 of record JAWKSY010000009.1, on the reverse strand, counting down.
GCCCTCGGCGCGGCAGCGATCCTGGTAGTCGTCGAGGAGGACCCGTTCGCGCTCGTCGAGGCGATCGCGGTCGACGAGGTGGGGATCGATCCCCACGTGGTTCAGGGAGCGGTTGCGCAGGAAGCCGGGGTGCTCGGGGTCGTCCTCGAACACGACGACGTTCTCGATCCGGACGCCGCCGAAGCCCGGCACGTAGAGTCCGGGTTCGATCGAGCAGACGTGTCCCGCGTGGAGAGGCAAGGAGGAGGTCGGCGAGAGGCCGATGCCGGCCTCGTGGACGTTGATCCCGACGCCGTGCCCCGTGCCGTGGGCGTAGTCCTGCCCCGTCGCGTGCAGCGGACGCCGGCACAGGGTGTCGAAGTAGCTGCCCGGGGTTCCGTCGGGACAGATCGCGCCGATCCCGGCCAGAAACCCCTTGAGCACGAGGGTGTGGATCTCGCGCTGGCGATCGGACGCGCGCGCCGCCCGTCCGCCGGCGAGCGCCGTGCGCGTGATGTCGGTGGCGAAACCGCCCTCGTAGTAGGCGCCGCTGTCGAGGAGGACGAGGTCGTCCGGCCGGATCAGGACCTCCGGCGACGAGGCGGAGAAGTGGATGATCGCCGAGTCGGGACCGCTCGCCGCGATCGTCGAGAACGACAGATCGCGCGCTCCCTCGGCCCGGTAGTTCTCGTTGGCGCGATCGCGGAAGTCCAGCTCGCTGACGGGGCGACCGGCGCCGAGCTCCCGACGCAGCCAGCGGAAGGTCTCGGCCACGGCGCGCGAGGAGCGCGCGTTCATCGCCTCGAAGTGGGCGATCTCGGCCGCGGTCTTGCGCGCCCGCACCGCGACCACGGGATTGCGATCGAGGCCCTCGTAGCTCCACTCGGGCCGCACCGCCCGCAGGCGATCCGGCAGCGCGGCCGTCGTGCGCTGGCGATCCCAGAGGACGCGCCGCGGCCGCTCGTCCCAGGGCTCCGCCCCGAGCACGGCCTCGAGCGGCTCGAAGTGCAGCCGGACGGCGGGATCGATCTCGGGCCGAGGCGCGTCCCGCAGGGCGGGGTCGAGACAGACGTGAATCTCGTCGGACGTGATGAAGCCGGTGGCCGCGAAGGAGCTCTGACGCGCGAAGTGGTAGCCCCGCAGATCGGTGAGCCAGGCGAGGTCGTCGAGCGCGGCCAGGAGGAAGATCGCGTCCCCGGCGCGGAGTTCGGCGCGCACCGCGGCGAGCTTGGCCGCGGCGTCGCGACCGGAGATCGCGGCCGGGATGCGCTCGAGCGGGCGGGCGCTCGGCGCGGGCGCCCCGCCCAGGACCGCGGCGATCTCGCCCCCGGAGAGGGCGCGCGCCGCCGGCGCGACGGCCCGGATCCGATCGGCGAAGGCATCGGAGACGCGGGAGGCGTCGAAGGCGACGCGCTCGAGACCCGCGAGATCCGCCAGCAGGTTCGCCTCGAGCTGGGACCCGAAGCGCACCTTCACCGCCTCGACGCGGTCGGCGTCGATCTCCCCGTCGACCTGGAGGTGGTAGCGCCCGTCGACGTGGAGCCGCGCGCGGCCCTCGCGGGGCACCAGCAGGAGGGCCGTCGACCCGGTGAAGCCGGTGAGGAGGTAGCGGTGATTGTTGCGGAGCGGGGTGTACTCGTTCAGGTGCGGATCGGAGCTGGTCACGACCAGGGCGTCGAGCCCCTCTCGGGCGAGGAAGTCCCGGATCGCATCGTGATGGGCGGCGATCGCCGGCGCGTCGAGCGTCCACGGGGTCTCGGTCTCGGGCCAGCTCGGCATGGGCGCGTCTCCTCGGCTCCGGGAGGGGGGCCGGGAGTCTACCAGGGCGCGCGATCTGTCCCGAACCGAGGACAGACGGTGTCCCCGGAGGGGGGCGATCGGGGCCTCCGGGCGCCTCTCCCTCCGCCCCGACAACGATCTTAAATCAATGCCATGAAAAGACTTGTCCGGTTCCTCGGTCGGGCTTGGCACGGTGCTTGCTTTCCCTTCCGCCGATCGCACCGTGAACCGCTTCGAGGAGACCTGTCATGAAGACCATCCTTCCCATCGCCCTGATCGCCCTCGTCCTCGGCGCCGCCGCGCCGGCCGCCTCCGCGAGCACCGGCGTCCAGGCCGGCGAGCTGAGCCTCGATCGGGACGGCTACTGGCGCGACGAGCGCGTCCGCGTCTGGGTCGACGGCTTCCACGACCGCATCTGGATCGAGCCCTGCTACGAGTACCGGTACCAGCCCTGCGGCACGCGCTACCGCGTCTGTGTCCGCGAGGGTCGCTGGGACCGACGCTGGGTGGCCGGCCACTGGGAGTACCGCACGCGCCGCGTGTGGGTGGATCGCGGACACCGCCGCGGTGATCGCGACGGTTGGGGACGTCGAGGCGGACGCGGCGGGCACGAGACCCGCGGACGCCGCGGCGGACGGGCTCCGGCGTGACGGTGGGAGTCGGCATCCACTTCTGATCGCCGCCGGGCGTCGCGCCGCGTGAGGGCGGAGCGACGCCGGGAGGGTCCGCGAGGCGTCCGTCGGGGGGAGGTTCCCCGGCGGGCGCCTCGCCCTCTTCGTCCCGCGATCGGAGTCGAGACGCGGATCACCCGAGGAGAATCGGGCGACGGGTCGCCTCAGTCGGCGGCGTAGCGGCGCTCGGCCTCGGCGAGCTCGGCCGGCAGCCGGCCCCAGGCCGCGCGGCCCTTTGCGAAGAGGACGCGCTGGGTGAAGCCGCCGGCGATGCGCCCGTCGGCGAGCTCGACCTGCCAGTCCTCGATCGCGTCGCGCGGGATCTCGATCGCCTCCGCCGCGTCGGGGTCGAGGGGCCCGGAGGCGACCGGCTCGACGCGGAAACGCGAGGAGGACGCCTCGAGGACGCGGCCCCAGACGTGCTCGGGAGGCTCGGTCTCCCCGGGTGCGACGAACTTCAGGTAGGCGTCGTCGGGACGCTCGCCCCGCAGCCGCTCGAACTCGTCGAGGCGGGCCCGGGCGAGCTCGGAGGCGCGGAGCATCTCAGGGTCATCCGGCGCGACGGCGAGGGGACGGGGCCCGAAGCGGCGCGCGAGGATGCGGGCGGCGAGGATCGCCAGCGTGGCGGCGACGCCGAGGGCGATCCAGGTTCCGGAGCTGACGGCGAGGACGGTCATCGCGGACGGAGCGGGGCGCGGGTCAGGCGCCGCGGCGCTCCAGGTGGCCGGCGACCTGCGAGACGCCGCGCATGACGCCGATCGAGAGCGCGATCTTGATCGCCTCGACGCCGGCGAAGGCGAGGAAGCCGAAGCGGAAGGCCTCGTCCAGCGGCAGGACGAAGGTCGCGAGCCAGAGGGTGCCGACCGCGAGCATCGTCGCGTGGGCGACCGTCATCGCGAGCGTGGCGCGGACGAGGTCGCGACCCCAGCCGAGACGGTAGAGTCCGCCGGCGATCGCCGCCGCGGGCGCGAAGCCGAGGAGGAAGCCGCCGCTCACCATGAGGTTGCCGCCGGTGGCGCTGAACCCCGGGAAGGCCAGACACTCGACCAGGTAGAGGGTGCAGGTCGCGGCCGCGAGGCGCGCCCCGAAGACGAGACCGAGGAGGCTCACCACCACCGTCTGCAGCGTGATGGGCGCGAGTTGCCCCGGAAGGAAGACCCGGGTCTGCGCCGAAGCGGCGAGCACCAGGCTTCCGAGGACCAGGACCAGGGTCGCGGCCAGCGTCTTGCGTCCGGCCTCCCAGCGAGCGTCGACGAGATCGAAAACGGTGGCCTGCGTCATCTCTGGCTCCTTCCCCGCCCGGCGCGCCGGAGCGGACTCCTTCCGCGGCATCCGGGATGCCGGCGGCGCCGACATTAACACGGCCCCGGGCACCGGGGGAGGGACCGGGCGGGGCCGGGATCAGAGCCGACCGGTGGCCAGGAGATCCATGGTGATCGCGACCAGGTAGTGCAGGAGGATGCCGCCGAAGAAACTTCGGGTCTTGAGGGCGAGGTAGCCGAGCGCGATGCCGGCGAAGACGGCTCCGAAGGCCTCGGGCATCGGCTTCGAGAAGTGGATCATCGCGTAGGGGATGACCGACACGAAGATCGCGTTCAGGCCGAAGCGACGCTCGAGCGGGAAGAGCAGGAAGCCCCGGAAGAACGACTCCACCGCCGCGAACTGCGAGAAGTAGAAGGCCTGCCACACCCAGAAGTGGTGGTCGTCGGTCCGGGCGAGGGCCGGGAAGGGATAGGTCCCCCGGAAGTCCGGCCGCTCGGCGGCCCAGAGGATCGCCGGCACCATGAAGGCGAAGAGGGCGAGGTAGAGCCCGAGGTGGCGGAAGAACCCGCCGAAGCGGAAGCCGAGCTCGGAGGGGCGCATCCGCAGGACGAGGACCGCCACCAGGAAGGGCAGGACCCCGAAGCCGAGGTCCGTCGCCACCGCCCAGCAGCACTGCGAGACGAAGTCGGCCTCCAGGGGCGTCCGCGAGCGCTCGGCCACGAACTCCGTCGTGCGCCACCACCCGGCCTTGCCCCGGAACTGCAGCGCGACGAGGACGAAAGCCGCGGTGGCGAGCGTCACGACCGCCCGCCCGTCGAAGGAGCGGAGGTCGGCCGCGACGTCGCGCGCCTTGTCGCGCAGGAAGCCCACCGCGCGTCCGATCAGTCCCGACGCGCCGTGATCCAGGCCGCCACCTCGCCGACCGCCACGTCCGTGGTCTCGTCGCGGCGCCGGTCGTTGATCTCGACGAGCCCGTCCTTGAAGCCCCGACCGAAAAGCACGCGGAACGGGATACCCAGGAGCTCGGCGTCCTTCAGGCGGGCGCCCAGTCCGAGATCGCGGTCGTCGAGGAGGACCTCGTAGCCGGCCGCCTCGAGCTCGTCGTGGAGGGCCTCGGCGGCCGCGATGGCGTCCTGGTCCTTCTTGCCGGCCGCGGTGACGACGACGTGGAAGGGCGCCATCTCGAAGGGCCAGCGGATGCCCTTCTCGTCGTTGTTCTGCTCGACCGCGGCGGCGGCGATGCGGGTCGTGCCGATGCCGTAGCAGCCCATGACGACCGGATGCGGCTTGCCGTCCTTGCCGAGGTAGTTCGCGCCCATCGCGGACGAGTACTTCGTGCCGAGCTTGAAGATGTGCCCGACCTCGATGCCGCGGACCTCCTCGAGCGTCTTGCCGGGCGCCCCGGGGCAACCGTCGCCCGCCTGGGCGAGGAGGACGTCCACGTACTCCGGCTCGGGGAAGTCGCGCCCCGCGTTCACGTCCAGGTTGTGGTACTCGGTCTCGTTGGCGCCGCAGAGGAAGTTCGTGAGGCCGCGGACGCTCTCGTCGGCGACGACGCGGACCTCCTTCGCGATCCCCACCGGCCCGGCGAAGCCGGGCTCGGCGCCCGTGAAGCGCCGGACCTCGTCGTCGGTCGCGAGGCGGACGGCGAGGCAGTCGAGGTGGTTCTGCAGCTTGACCTCGTTGATCTGGCGGTCGCCGCGCATGAGCACGGCGACGGGAGACTCGTCCTCGGCCTGGACCGCGACGTAGAGCACGGTCTTGACCATCGCGGCCGCGGGCAGGTCGAAGAAGGCCACGAGCTGCTCGACCGAGGTGATGCCCGGCGTGTGCTCCCGGCGCATCGGACGCGGCGCGCCGCCGTCGGGCGCGGCCGGGATGACGGCTCCGGCCTTCTCGACGTTGGCCCCGTAGCCCGCCTCGTGGTTCATGAGCAGCGCGTCCTCGCCCGAGTCCGCCGTGACCATGAACTCCTGCGATCCGCTGCCGCCGATCGCTCCCGAGTCGGCGTCGACGACGACGTACTCCAGGCCGAGGCGGCGGAAGATGCGGTGGTAGGCCTCCCGCATGGCCTCGTAGGAGCGGTCGAGTCCGGCCGCGTCCTCGTCGAAGGAGTAGGCGTCCTTCATCATGAACTCGCGACCGCGCATCAGGCCGAAGCGGGGCCGGATCTCGTCGCGGAACTTCATCTGCTGCTGGTAGAGCGTGACCGGCAGGTCCTTGTAGGAGGCGACGGTGCGACGGACGAGGTCGGTCACGACCTCCTCGTGCGTCGGACCGAGGGCGAGCTCCGAGCCCTTCCGGTCGCGCAGGTTGAACAGGATGTTCGCCTGCAGATAACCGTCGAGGCGGCCGCTCTCGCGCCACAGATCGAAGGGCTGCAGGATCGGCATCATGATCTCCTGCGCGCCGGCGCGATCCATCTCCTCGCAGACGACGCGCATGATCTTCCGCACGACGCGCCACATCATGGGCGTGAGGGTGTAGATGCCGGCCCCGGTCTTGACCAGGAAGCCGCCGCGGGCGAGGAGCTTGTGGCTGACGACTTCGGCGTCGGCCGGGTCCTCGTGGTAGGTCTTCAGGAACAGGCGGGAGAGGCGCACTTGAGATTCCTCGCGGTGACGGTTGGGGCCGAGAGGGAGCGTACGAAAGGGGCTTCCCGAGCATCAAGCGCGCCGGGGCGCCCCGGAGGGATCGCGTTCCCCCGCCGTCCCGCCTGCGCTATCCTCGGGCGGGCCGCGCGGGATCGCGCCGCCGTCGAGACCGGGAACGCCATGCTCCGCACGACCTCACTGATCCTGCTCCTCGCCCTTTCGATCCCGGCCTGCGGGCCGGACGCGCCGCCCGCGCCGCCGCGCAAGGTCGCGGGGCCGGTCGAACGGGCCGAGGCGGCCCGGCTCGTGCAGGAGGCGGACGGCCTCGTCACCTCGCTCCGGAACGAGGAGGCCCTGGCCCTCTATCGCCGGGCGGCGGATCTCGACCCCGACAATCCGCGGGCGCGCCGCAAGGCCGCCCTCGCCGCGGTGAGTCCGGAGCAGGCGCGCCGGGCGCGCAACCGGCACCAGGCCGGCGTGAACCTGATGGTCGCCGCGGACGCGGCGGGCGCCTACCGGGACTTCCGCGAGGCGAGCTTCCTCGATCCGATGTACGAGGAGGCGCGGCTCTCCCGCGCCCGCGCCGCCGTGCTGGTGCGGCGCTACGCGGAAGCGCTCGACCTCTTCCGCGAGATCCTCGCCGAGGAGCCGAGCAACGCCCGGGCGATCTTCGGGGCGGCGGAGGCCGCCTATCGCGACGGCGACGACGTCGCCTGCCTCGCCTTCCTCGAGCGCCTCCCGGACATCGAGGAGCAGGCGCTGACCGACGAGGCGGTGCGCGCCATGTTTCCCGAGGCCTGCTACCTCGGCGGCGTCGCGGCGCACCGGGCGACGAAGCCGACGGTGGCGCTCGAGTTCCTCGCGCGGGGCCTGGCCGCGGACCCCGCGAACGTCAAGATCCGCCACCTCTACGGCGGCGTCCTCATGCAGGAGGGCCGCTTCGAGGACGCGATCCGCGAGCTGACCGCGGTGCTCGCGGCGAGCCCCGACTACGGCGACGCCAAGATCAATCTCGCCCGCAGCCACGAACGCGCCGGTCATCGCGAGGAGTCGATCCGCTGGTATCTCGCGGCCCTCGAGCAGCGTCCGCAGGACGTCGAGGTGATGATCAGCCTGGCCCGGGTCTACGAGGGTCTCGGCGGTCGCGAGCGTTTCCTGCAGGCGATCAGCTGGCTCGACCGCGCGGTCGCGATCAACCCGCTCGCGCACGAGGCTTACTTCACGCTCTCGAACGTCCACCGCCGGCTCGGCAACGGCGGCCTCGCCGACGAGTACCACGAGGTCTACGGACGCATCCTCGACGTCGTGAAGCAGCGACAGGAGAGCCTGCGGGAGATCGGCCGTCGACGCGAGGCGGACCCTCGCGATCCGGCGCCCCTCATCGAGCTGATCCGCATCAACCAGGACATGCGCCAGCCGGAGGAGATGATCGACGCCGCCCGCGATCTCCTGCGCCTCGAGCCCGAGAACGCGGAGGGGCTCCACGCGATGAGCTTCGCCCTGCGCCTCACCGGACGCATCCAGGACAGCTACCACGAGGCCCTGAAGCTGATCGACTTCCACCCCGACGACCACCGGGGCTGGTCGCTCGCCGCGCACGCGCTGCGCGATTTCCGCCGCTGGCCCGAGTGCCACGAGATGGCGACGCGGGCCTTCGACCTCGACGCGACGGACTTCGCGGCGCTCGAGCACCTCCTCGAGTCCGCCCGCCAGCTCGGCCGCCAGGAGGAGATCGGGCGGCTCCTTCCGCTCTACCAGCGACTCCTCACGCGCGAACGCGAACGCCTCGACGCGCTGCGCCGCGAGGACGAGGCCGAGAACAAGCGCCTGCTCGGCGCTCTCGCCGGCGACTGAGAGGCATCGCAGGCCCGCCGGCTTCGCCCGGAGGCGAGGGCCGTCAGAGGGCGCGACGCGGCGGGACGAGCACGTTCGCGACGATGAGCCCCGACCCGAGCGCCGTCCCCACGAGCACCATGCGGAAGGCCGCGTCGACGCCCGAGGCCGCGTCGTGGTCGAGGAGCTGGAAGACGCTGCGGAAGCCGACGCTCCCCGGCACGAGGAGCGTGACGCCGGGGATCTGCAGGACGCTGGCGGGCCGGTCGAAGACGCGGGCGAAGAGGTTCCCGGCGACGCCCACCGCGAGTGATCCCACGAAGGCGCCCATCTCGGGACCGAAGACGGAGCGACCCCAGCTCGCCGCGAAGTAGGCGCTGAAGCAGCCGGCGGCGATCACGGGGAGATCCCGCCATCGCGCCCGGAAGTCGACCACGAGCGCGATGGGGAAGAGCGCGACCGCCGCCCAGAGCGTCGCCTCCGGCAGCTCGAAGCCGGGCAGGAAGTCGGGCGGGGACGGCAGGGCGGCCGCCGCCTGCCGGCCGCCGATCACCCCGAAGGCCATGCCGAGGAGGGTCCGCAGCGCGGCCATCATCCGCGTCGTGCCGGAGGTGAGGTGCTGCATGGCGAGCTCGCGCATCGCGATGGTGACCTTGAGTCCGGGCATGAGCAGGATGAGGCTCGAGACGGTCACGACGTAGGCCGCGGCCTCGTCGACGGGACCGAGGAAGGCGAAGCCCGACGCGGAGGCGAGCCCGGCCGCGACCGCCACCGCGAGCGGTCGCATACGATCGCTCGCCGCGAGCAGATGGACCGTCACGCCGATGACGGACGCGGTGAGGAGCGTGAGCAAGAGCTCGGCCGCTCCCCCGCCGAAGAGGCGGGCCACGAGCGTGGCCGCGGCCGCGAAGCCGGCGACGCGCATCGCGGGACCGAAGCGGTCGGGCGCGCGCTCGACCTCCTCGAGCCCGATCCGCGCCTCGTCGGGGCCGATCTCGCCGCGCACGAGCCGGCTGATGACGCGGTCCACGCGCACGAGCTTCTCGAGGTTGAGCTCGCTTTCCGCCACGCGGAGCATCCGCGACACGACGCCCCGGCGCGTCTCGAAGCTCGCGAGGATGCTGGTCGGCGAGGCGAAGAACTGCGCCGACAGGCCGAGTCGGGCGGAGCAGAGGGCGAGGTTCTCCTCGAGGCGGTCCGCCGGCGTGCCGTAGCGGTGGAGCGACTCCGCGAGCGCGAGCACGAAGCGGATCGCCGCCTCGTCTCCCCTCGCCTTCGCCTTCTCGACCATCCGGTCCTTCGTCGCCCGTGCGCTCATCGTCCGCTCTCGATCACCTCACGAAAAAAGCCGCGATCCCGGGGTCCGGGATGCGGCTTCCTCACTTCCTCGTCCGGGAAGATCAGTCGCCGCCGCCGCGCATCCACTCCAGCGAGAATCGATGACAGACGGCGAGAACGCGCAGCGCGGGCCGGATCGCGAGCGGAGTCGTCGCGGCGGCGGGGGTCGGCGGAGTGCGGAGCGCTTTCGTCATGGGCCCGGATAGCAGTCCCCGCGGCGACGCTTCAAGGCGGGGGACGGAAATGGGCGGGGCGGTGATCAGACCGCCTCCTCCCGCTCCGCGGATCCGGAGGGGCGCTCCTCCGCGATCGCCTCCTCCGACTCCTCGTCCTCGGCCCCGAGCGCGGCGCGATTCGCGATCCGGATGAGCCACCACACCGCGAGCGCGATCGCGGCGAGCCCGCCCACGAGACTGAAGGGGTTGTCCTGGAAGCGCTGCAGCGTCTCGCCGAAGAGGTCGGCAAGCAGGGCCATCAGGAAGGCGCCGAGCACGGAACCGATCGCGATCGCGACGAGGGTGCGGACGCGGGAGACGCCGAGGAGGCGCGCGAAGATCGACCCTCCGATCGCCCCCGTCCCCGAGAGCGGGAACATGACGAAGGCGACGATCCCGATGAAGGTGACTTTTCCCATCCAGGGATTGCGCGCGAGGATCCGCTTCCCGTTGCGCTGCATCTCCTGGATCTTCCGTCCGAAGCGGGGGATCCGGTAGAGGATGCCGATGTTGTAGATCGCGATGAGCGCCACCGCGAGATCGAGGTAGACGACGAGCAGCGCGAGCTTGTAGGGCGAGTCGAAGAAGCCCTGCTGGTGGATGCCCCGGATGACCACGAACTTGCCCGCGACGGTCGCGGTCGCGAGCGCGGTCCCGACCACCTCCATCGCCGCGTCGCCGCCGGCGAAGAAGAGGACGAGCGAGACGATCAGGATCGCCGAACTCACCGGCACGGCGAGGCCGAGGTAGCTCAGATGGCGATCCGACGCCGGGATTTCGTCTCGGGAGTCGACAGGGGACAAGACGGGATCTCCGCCCGGGGGCGAAACGAGGGGCCCCACGGGGCAAGGGTCGCGCGGGCGGGGGCGGATACGAAGCCCCTTCCACCGAGGGCGCGAGGCACTATGATAATCGGCTCGACCCGAGGAAACCCGCCATGTCCCGCATCTCACGAATCGCCCTCCTCGTGCTCCTCGTCGGCGGCGGTGTCGTCGGCTGGCAGACCTGGCGGCGCGGCGGGATCCCGGGCTTCCTCGAGACCGACCGCGCGGCCGAGACGCGCCGCGTCCGCGAGGAGCTCGCCGCCCTCAGCCTTCCCGATCGCCGGGCCCTCATCCGCGTCCTCGACCAGTCCGTCGATCCGGTGACCCGGCGCTACCGCACCCGCGTCGTGTGGGAGGAGCTCACCGCCGACGGGGAGGGACGCTACGAGCCGCGCGAGATCGAGCTCGCGGGCCGCCAGCCGCGCTTCGAGGCGCTGGTCATGACCTTCTCGGCCGAGGCTCGCCGCGATCCCCTCGCCGGCAAGAGCCTCCTCCTGTTCCGCCGCGCCTACGGTGAGCACACCGCGCCCGAGGCCGGCTACTCCTTCGCCGACCCGGAGCACCCGGTCCCGCCGAGCTACCGCGTGAGCGAGACGCCCTCCGAGGTCGAGCGCGAGCTCTGGCGCGGCTTCTGGGGCTTCGCCACCGACCCCGCCGCCGCCCGCGCGGAGGGCATCGAGGTCGTCCAGTGCAAGGCCGTCTCGACCGAGCTCGTCCCGGGCAAGTCCTACCTCATCACCGCCTCGGACTCGGGCCAGCTCGACCTCCGCGGCCCCTTCGACACCCCGCCGCGCTAGACCGGCCCCGGTCCGCGGAGCAGACGCTGCGGGCGCGCGCCGGCGACGCGGTGCAGCTCGCCGCGGCATTCGAGGTCGAGCTTCACCGTCGTCACGTGCCAGGGGATCGAGCCGAGGCGCGAGAGGACGTCGTCGTCGAGCCGGTCGGCCACGGCCTCGGAGAGCTCGCCGAAGAGGACGCCCTCGCCGCGGCGCGGCGTCGCGGCGAGGATCGCGGCGCGAAGCGCGTCGTACTTCCAGCGGGGGATGCGGACGGGCGTCTTCCCGGGCGTCGGCGTGCGGCAGGTGATCTTGTCGTCGCGGTCGCTCATCGGGTCGGCTCCGGTTCAGTCGAGGAGGAGGGCGAGGTCGTCCTGGAGCTCGCGGTAGCTCTGGTAGCGACGGGCGGGGTCGGCCTCCATCATGTGCGCCACGAGCATGGCGGTGGCGGCCCGGGTGGCGGGGGCGAGCTCGCGGAGATCGGGCGGTTCGGGGCGGGCGCGCCGGCTGGCGAAACGGTTGCTGCCGAAAGGCAGCACGCCGGTGAGCATCTGATAGAGGCTGACGCCCAGGCTGTAGATGTCGCCGACGGCGTTCGGCTTGATCGCGGTGAGGAGGCGTTCGGGGGCCGCGTACGCCGCCGTCCCCTTGCGTCCGGAGTGCTCGGGACTCATCCCCGCGTGCTTCAGGGGCGACCCGAGCTCGTGGAAGCGGGCGAGGCCGAAGTCGCAGAGCTTCGCCGTGCCCTTCTCGTCGAGGAGGAAGTTGCTGGGCTTCACGTCGCCGTGGATGACGCGTTGCCGCGCCGCGTAGTCGAGCGCCAGCGTGATCTCCCAGATCATCTTCAGGGCTCGCCGCTCCGGGATCGGGCCGCCGACCCGGATGAGGTGGCGCACGGACTCGCCCCGGACGAGCTCCATGTCGATGTAGACGAGATCGCCCGAGGTGCCGTGGTCCTCGACCCGCACGATGTTGTCGTGGCGGAAGAGGGTCAGGACGCGAGTCTCCTCGACGTAGCGCGCGAGGTAGGCGGGATGCCGGGCGAGGTGCGGCTTCAGGACCTTGAGCGCGCAGGTCGAGCCGTCCTTCGACCGCTCGGCCTCGAAGACGATGCCCATGCCCCCCGCGCCCAGACGGCGGAGGAGTCGGTAGCCCGGGATCGCGTCCGGGGCGAGGATGCGGCGCTTCAGACGGGGCGGCGTCCCCTGCGAACAGCGGGGGCAGGTGGGGGCGCTGAAGGGCATGAGGTGGCCGCACTCGAGGCAGGGTCGGACGCGCTCGGGTTCCGACTCGTCGGGGCCGTAGGCCACGAGCTCGACGCGGACGCTGCCGAGCGCCACCTCGTCCCCGACCTCGAGGATGCCCCGCTGGAGGAAGATGCCGTTGACGCGGAGCCCGTTGCGACTCGAGAGATCCTCGATCTCGCAGTGGCCGTCGACGAGGCGGAGCCGGCAGTGCCGGCGGGACAGGAGCCGCTCGTCCGCGAAGAAGAGGTCGCATTCCCGGGAGCGGCCGATGTCCACGGCGCTCCCCTCGAAGATCCGCTCCTCGACGCGTTCGTCCTCGTAGACCGTCAGCCTGATCATGGGGGCATCATGTCGGATCGGGGGCGATTCCCGCAACGGACTCCGATCCGGTCCGTCGCCGCGACGCGCTCCGACCCCGCGAGCCCGGCTGCTATGATCCCGGCCGAGGAGCTCCGATGACCGGCGACGAATCCGTGGCGATCGTGATCCCGACCTATCAGCGCCGCGAGCTCGCGGCGCGGGCGGTCGAATCGGTCCTCGCGCAGAGCCACGCCGCCACGACCGCGGTCGTCGTCGACGACGGCTCCACCGACGGGACGGCGGAGTTCCTGCGGATGCGCTTTCCGACCCGGGTGAGCGTCCTCGTCAATCCCCGCAACCTCCAGCGCTCGGCCTCCCGGAACCGGGGCGTGCGGGAGTGCGCGGCCGAGTTCGTCGGTTTCCTCGATTCCGACGATCGCCTCCTTCCCGACGCGGTCGAGCGGAGACTCGCCCTCTTTCGCGAGGACCCGGACTTCGACGGAGTGGTCTTCGGCCTCCGTTCGGGCCGCCCCCCGCGTCGTCGCGAAGGCGGCCCCGACCCTCTCGCCCGGGGCGCTCGCCCCGGGCCCGACGACTACCTCCACGACGCGCGCTGGCTCCACTGCAACGGGCTCCTCGCGCGGCGGTCCCTCTGGCGGGAACGTGGACTCTTCGACGAGTCCCTCCTCTCGCGCGAGTACACCGAGCTCTTCCTTCGCCTCCTGACGACGGTCGAGTTCCGCGGCTGCGGCGCCGTCGTGACGGACGTTCTTCCCGACGCCTCCGATCGCGTCCGGGAACGCTGGGACGCGATCGCGGAGCACTGGAACGTCGTCAGCCGCGCCCTCGAGGCCCGACCCGAGGTCCACGCCGCGCTCGGACCGGAGCGCATGGCGGTCCTCCGCCGCTCCGAGTACGGCGACCGCCTGCGGGCGCTGTATCGCATGGGCCTCGGCCGGGACTACCGGGAGACCTGGCGCGCGGCCCGCGCCGCCGGTCTCGCTCCACGCGATCCCGCCTTCCGGCGCCGCTACTTCCTGTCCTTCCTCCGTTCGCGCGCCCGCCGGGCCGCGGCGGACGCCACCGCCCCCCACCCGAAGGAGAACTCGCCATGAAGCCCCTGTCCGCCCTCCTCCTCGCCGGCCTGCTCGCGATCGCCCCCGGCTGCTCCGGAGAAGCCGCGCCGACGTCCGACTCCGGCGCGACGGACGCCCTCGACCCGTCCGGACCGGCGAGCCTCGGGACGACCTCGCTCGGGGGACCGACCACGCTCCACGCCTTCGAGGGGCGGCTCGTCTCGGCCCAGCCGACCGAGGCCGAGCTGAAGGCCGGCGCCGAGCGCGGCCTCGCCTCCGTCGTCAACTTCCGCCGCCCCTCCGAGGCCGTGGACTTCGACGAGCGCGCGGCCGTCGAGGCGGCCGGGATGGACTACGTCGCGGTGCCCTGGAACGGCGTCGAGGAGCTCGACGACGCGCTCCTCGATCGGGGCCGCGAGCTCCTCCGGGATCTCCCCCGCCCCGCGCTCTTCCACTGCAAGAGCGGCAATCGCGTCGGGCCGATGTGGATCGCCTGGCGCGTGCTGGACGAGGGCGCGGACTTCGAGGCGGCCGAGAAGGAAGCGCGCGCGATGGGCCTCTCGACCGATGCCTACGTCGAGCGCGTCCGTCGCTACGTCGACGAACGCGCCCGCTGAGGCGGCGGGACGGAGCCGGTCGCGACGGGTCGCGGACGGTTCAGCCGCGGACGATCACCACGATGCCGACGGCCACGAATCCGAGCCCGGCCACCCAGCGCAGCACCGCGGGCGGGACGACCTGGGAGACGAGGGCTCCCGCCGCGACGCCGATCGCGGCCGCGCAGACGAGCGCGGCCGCGGACGCCGCGAAGACGGTCAACTTCTTCTCCCGGGCGTCGGCGGCGAAGAGCATGGTCGCGAGCTGGGTCTTGTCGCCGATCTCGGCGAGGAAGACCGTGGCGAAGACGCTGGCGAAGAGCTTCGAGTCCATCGAGGAGGCTCCGGTCAGGCCGCCGCGGCGGGGCGGAAGACGAAGTAGATCGCGCCCATGATGCAGAGACTCGCCCAGAGGTAGTCGAGCGTCAGCCCCTTCTTCATGTAGAGCACGGCGAAGGGTACGAAGACCGCGAGCGAGATCACCTCCTGCAGGATCTTCAGCTGCTCCAGTCGCAGGACCGAGTATCCGATCCGGTTCGCCGGCACCTGGAGGAGGTACTCGAAGAGCGCGACACCCCAGCTCAGGAGCGCCGCCAGGTACCAGGCCCGGTGCGGCAGGTTCCGGAGATGGGCGTACCAGGCGAAGGTCATGAAGACGTTGGAGCAGACGAGCAGGCCCACGGTCTGGGCGAGGGGGGGAACGGTCACGGACGGCCCTCCGACGACGGGTGGGCCCCGACGTGGAGCGCCCGTCCCGCGAGGATAGCCGGAGCCGGCGGGACGACCAGGGCGGCGATCAGCCGCCGTAGACGTAGTCCCGCGCGCCGTGCGCCCGACCCGCGACGATCCGCTCGTAGATCGCCTCGAGCTCGTGGGCGTTGTCATCCACGGGCTTGATGTAGACTTCGGTCGCCGCGAGGGCGGGGATCTTGCCCGGATCCTCGATCAGCTCCCGCATCTTGAGCGCGAGATCGTCGGCGTCGCCGAGACGGAAGGTCCGGCCGTAGCCGTTGTCGCGCACGAACTCGAGCATGCCGCCGCGGTCCGAGGCGAGCACCGGGGTCCGGGTCATCGCGGCCTCGTTGAGGGTCAGCGGGGCGTTCTCGTACCAGATCGAGGGCACGACGAGGACGTCCATGTTCGCCAGGACCTCGCCGATCTTCTTGTTGTCGAAGCGACCCTTGAAGCTGATCTGGGGGTGACCCTCGGCGCTCTTCTTGCACTCCTCGTCGTAGGCGACGGTCCACTGGTTCGGGGCGCCGTAGATGTCGACGCGGAACCCCGACAGACCGTCGAGCTTCCTCGCCGCCTCGACGAGGACGTGCACGCCCTTCGTGGGGATCACGGAGCCGACGAATCCGAAGCGCAGCACGTCGGACTTCGAACGCGGATGGCGCGTGACGTGATCGAACTTCATGCCGTTCGGCGAGTGGATGATCTTCTCCTTGGGCACCCCGAAGAGCCGCACGAACTCGTCGCGGAGGAAGGCGGAGGGGGTGATCAGGAGGTCGGCGTTCGCCAGGGCCGCCTGCATCGCCCGCGTGCGGACGGCGAAGGGGTTGTTCGAGAGCACCTCGGGCTCGGGGAGCTCCGACACGCCGCCGAAGAGTCCCTGGATCGTCTTGCCCGCGGCCCACAGCGCGGCCCGGGGACGGCGGGCGAAGGTGCCCGGGGTGTAGCGGACGCGGTGCCGGAAGAGCTCGTCGAATCCGGGCCGGGACGGCGCCGGGCTCGGCTCGGCGGCGGCGGCGGAGCGCTCGTCGGCCTCGGTCCAGCTCCAGTTCTCGCCGTAGCAGCAGGGACCGCACTTCTTGTAGTCGATCTCCTCGCAGAGCTGCTTGTCCGTGTAGCACATCCGCTGGCCCATGGGACACATGGTCCAGAAGTCGTGGAGCGTGACCACGAGTCCGATGCCGCGCCGCTTGACCTCCGCCAGGACGGTGTGCGAGAGGCCGAGGATGTGCTGGAAGTGGACGAGGTCGGGCTTGACCTCGTCGAGGTAGGCGGCGAAGAGCTTCTCGGCGCGTTCGTCGGTGTAGGTGTTCGCGAGCTTGGACCAGTCGAGGTTCGGCTTGTTCATCAGCCGGACGCGGTAGTCGCCGCGGTCCTCGTCCACGATCTCGTAGTCGGCGCGATCGTTGTCGGCGAGCCGCGAGAACACGAAGACCTCGTGCTTCTCGGACTGGGCGCGGACGATGTTGAAGGTGTAGATCGCGGTCCCGGCGAACTCGTAGGGCGGGAACTCGTGGGTGACGTGCAGGATGCGCATGACGACGGAGGGTCTCGCTCGCTCGCTCGAAGGAATCGATCTCTCGCCCCGGAGGCGGGCGAGGCGGGGCGGATCCGGAGTCGAAGAGCGGCCCGGAGCCCCGCTTCCGACCTCGGCTCGGCGCGAGGTGGAGCTTAGGGGATTCCCCGGCGAAAAAAAGTCTGCCCGCGCCGACGGCGCGCGCCGGGTGAATACCCGCGCCTCGCGCGAGGCGGAGGCGCGAGGCAAAGGCGCGACGGCCTGATACGATCCCGTCGGGTCGCGCGACGGGCGCGCGACCTCTTCCCGCCGCCGCGGGATCGCGTTCCGGCTCGAGGAGTCGGGCCGCGTCGGCCGTTTCGAGCTCGCGGATGCGCATCCTCTTCGTCCTGCACACCTATCCTCCGGACGCATGGGGCGGGACCGAGCTCCACGTGCGGGCGATCGCGCGCCACCTGCGGGAGGGACACGAGGTCGCGGTCTTCTGCCGCGGCGGGGACCCCCTCGGCGCGCAGGACGAGGTCACCCGCGGGACCGAGGACGGGATCGAGGTCGTCCGCTTCAACAACCTCTTCGAGGGCTACCGCTCCTTCCAGTGGACCTGGTGCTACCCGCCGGCGCGCGACGCCTTCGCGCGGGAGCTCGCGCGCTTCGCGCCGGACGTCGTCCACGTCCATCACGTCACCGGTCTCTCGGCGACGGTCGTCCACGCGGCGAAGGCGGCCGGCCATCCGGTCGTCTTCTCCCTGCACGACTTCTGGACCGTCTGCCCGCGGGGCCAGCGCCTCCACCCGGATGGCGACATCTGCGAGACGATCGACCGCGCGCGCTGCCACGAATGCCTGGGCCGGATCTGGCCCGACTGGTTCCCCCGCGACGGGCGGTCGCCGAACCCCGAGAACGACCTCGCCCTCTACGACCGCGAGATGGCCCGGACCCTGGACCTCGCCGACATCCTCCTGACCCCCTCCCGCTTCCACCGGGACCGGATGCTCGAGGCGGTGCCCTCCCTGGACCCGGAGCGCATCGTCGCCCTCGCCCACGGGCTCGACCACGGCATGTTCCCCTTCCCCCACGATCCCGCGCCGCGGCCGCGCGTCGTCGGCTACATCGGGACCGTCATCAACACGAAGGGCGTGCACGTCCTCGTGGAGGCCATGAACCGTCTCGACGACCCGGATCTCGAGCTGCGGATCCACGGCGACACGCCGGCCTTCCACGAGAACGCCGAGTACGTGAGCCTGCTCCGGGAGCGCGCCCGCGGCGCGGTCCGGTTCATGGGGCACTACGACAACGAGGATCTCGCCGAACTCCTTCGGGACGTGGATATTCTGGTCGTCCCGTCCTTGTGGTGGGAAACGTTCTCCCTCACGATACGCGAGGCCATGCTCGCGGGCGTTCCCGTGGTGGCCTCCGACATCGGCGCGATGAAGGAAGCGGTCGAGACGCACGGGAGCGGACT
Organism: Planctomycetota bacterium; assembly: GCA_041402125.1. Lineage (GTDB taxonomy): Bacteria > Planctomycetota > DRQF01 > JAWKSY01. Next base: position 136,944 of record JAWKSY010000009.1, on the reverse strand, counting down.
CCTCTTCCGGACGGGTGACTCCGAAGACCTCGCCCGCGTCCTGCGCCGACTCATCGACGACGACGAACTGCGCCGCTCCTGCTCGGGTCACCGCGACCGCGTGAAGACGATCGAACGCAACGCGGCCGACTACCTCGAGATCTACGAACGCGCGCGCCTCGTCGCCCAGCAACGAGAGGATGCACTGAAAGTGAACGAACCCTCATCTCCCCAGGGCGGCCGCCGTCGCCGCCGCAAGTCCCACCGCGAGTACGTCGAGACGCCGCTCGGGCCGGACCCGGACGACCTCGGGATCACGATCGAGAAGCTCGGCGAGGGCGACGTCCGCGTCCAGTCCGCGGTGGCCCGCGGCGAGACGACCCGCGTCACCTTCACGTTCGACTACGACGCGGGCGCGGAGCCCAGCGAGGTGCGCCTCGTCGTCGACTTCAAGAACAAGGGGGCGACGATCGTCCCCGCCTCCGGCGCGCTGCCGGAAGCCTCCCGCCCCTCCCGCTCCGCCGACAGCGGCGCGGCCGCCATGGTCCGCGCCGACGACGAGGACTGGGATCGCGAGCAGCGGGAGCGCGCGATGTACATGATGGACGACGAGATCGCGGCCGATCACTCCCGCAAGATGGACGAGCTGGTCGCGGGCACGACGCTCGACGAGCGCGATCGCGACGAGACGCCGCGCGCGTCGTCCCGTCGTCGGGACGAGGACGAGGGCGGATCGCGCCGTCGCGGGCGCCGCGAGGAGGGGGATCGCCCCCGCCGGAGCGAGCGCGCCCCGCGCGAGGAGCGCCGCGACGAGGCGCCCCGTCGCGAGCGGAGCGAGCGCCGATCCGAGTCCCCGCCCGAGGAGACGCCGCGACGCGACGAGCGTCGGCGTCGGACCGAGGATCGAGCCGAGACCTCGAAGCCGGCCGAGCCGCGCCGGCCGCGCGGCAAGAAGGCCGAATCGAGCGACGTCGTCTGGGGCGACGAGGAGCGCACCTGGGCCCTCCCCGAGAAGTCCGACGAGTCGGTGGCGGCTCGCGACGAGAAGAAGCGGGCGCCCAACCATCGCCTCGGCCGCCAGCCGGGACTCGGAGGGGCGCGCGACGGCTCCTTCGGCGAGGGGCTCGGCGAGGACTGATCCTTGACGGAGGAGCGGCCCCACGTCTCCGTCTTCATCCCGACCTTCAACGGCGGGCCGCTCCTCGAACGCGTCCTCGCGGGGATCTTCGATCAGGACGTCGACTTCGACTACGAGGTCGTCGTCATCGACTCGGGTTCGACCGACGGGACGCTCGACCTCCTGCGGCGCCATCCCGTGCGCCTGACGGAGATCCCCAACCGCGAGTTCAACCACGGGCTCACCCGCAACCGGGGTGCCCAGCTCGCGCGCGGCGAGATCCTCGTCCTCACCGTGCAGGACGCCGTCCCCCACGGCCGCGACTGGCTCCGGACCTTCGTCTCGAACTTCGAGGATCCCGAGGTCGCCGGCGCCTACTGCCATCAGATCCCGCACGCGAGCTGCGGGCCCTTCCTGCGCGCGCGGCTGCAGGACTGGGTCCAGGGCGAGGGCGCGCCGATCGTGAAGCAGGTCGCGAGCCCGATGGACTTCTGGTTGCTCCCGCCTCTCGACCGCTGGCGCACGATCGCCTACGACAACGTCTGCTCGGCGGTGCGGCGCGACCTCGTCGCCTCGCGACTCCCCTTCGTCCGCCGGCAGTTCGGCGAGGACATCACCTGGGCGAAGTCCGCCATCCTCGCCGGACACAAGGTGGTCTTCGATCCGCGCTGCGCGGTCGAGCACAGCCACGACAACTCGATCTGGTACGAGTTCCGCCGGGCCTACCTCGACCACCAGAACATCCACAACCTCACCGGTCTCGCGCTCGCCCCGAACATCTACCGGGTCATGGAGTACACGGGCGCGCTCGCCCGCTCGCTCTTCCGCGACCTCTGGCGCGCGCGCGCGACGAGCGTCCTCGTGAAGCTCTGGTGGACCGCGAAGATCCCCTACTTCGCCTTCAGCCAGAACCTGGCCCAGCTCCTCGGCCCGATGTCGGATGCCAGCGGCAAGCGCGGCTTCTGGGCGGTCTGGGATCGGGTCATGCGCCGCCGCATCTGATCCCCCACACGAGAGCGCCCCCGGGGCGCGCGACGCACGTCCCGGGGGCGGAGCTCGAGGGGAGTCGCGCCCGGGGGCGCGACGGGTCTCACTCGTAGAAGTAGGTCCCGGTCAGCACGTATCCGCCGGCGAAGACCGAGCTCGGAATCGTCACGACCACCGCGGCCGGTCCGACGGTGCCGGGCGGCGCCAGGAAGGTGCGCGTCCCCTCGTTCCCGCCGACCGGAGTCGCGATCGCGTTGCCGATCGTCATCGTCGTGCCGGGCAGGAAGGGGCCGCCCTGGATGACGACGACGTTTCCGCCCGCGGCGGGGCCGGCGGTCGTGTTCAGCGTCATCGTGGGCGTCGGGTTGATGCGGAGGAAGCGCACCTCACCGCTCGCGCTCCGGACGCCGAGCTTCGCGTCGTAGGCGACTCCGGCCGGCACGACGAACTGCAGCTCGTCGCTCGTCTGCGCCGTCACCGTCACCGGCACGTCGTCGATCGTGATGGTCGACGCCGCGTCGAAGCCGAACCCCGTCACGATGCCCGTCTCTCCGCCCAGCACGCCGGTCGGGGAGAAGGAGCTGACCTCGTGCCCGGTCCGGGCGAAGAGCAGCTCGAGCCCGTTCGAGGCCCGGAAGGGGAAGGCCGACTGGAAGGCCTGCACGAAGATGCTCCGGCCCGCGAGCGCGTTCTGCCCCAGGCTCACGCCGTAGCAGAAGGCGCCGTTCGCCCCGAAGGTGAAGCTCGCCGTCACCGCGCCGGCCGCCGGCGTCGGATCGACCACGACCGGCAACCCCGCGAAGGGGAACGACGCGGTCGCGAAGCTCGCGAGGAGGATGCCGGGCGCGCCCGGAGCGCCCCCGGTGACCTCGATCTCGCCGGCGAGGCTCCCCGCGATCCCGAAGGAGTGCCAGTCGAGGGTCAGATCCCCCCCGGGACCGTAGGCGCGCCGCCCGGCCAGCGAGACGACGCGGACGGTGTTGCCGACGGCCACCGCGAATTCCGACGCCCCGTCGCCATCGAGATCGGCGAGCGGCGCCGCGCCGCGGACCGGCGCGTTCAGCGCCAGACGTTCGGCCCAGCGATCCTGCTCGCGGTTGCCGAAGCCGCCGAAGACGCGGAGTCCGCCGAGGTCATCGACGACGAACCAGTCCGGGTGGCCGTCGCCGTCGGCGTCGTCCAGCGAGCCCGCCGCGCGATGCACGTCGACGTCCGGTTGGACGGACGAGAACTCGTACTCGGCCGACGAGGACAGCGCGTCGAAGACGAGCGATCCGTTCGCGAATCCCCGCGGCGTCAGGATCTCGGTCCGTCCGTCGAGGTCGATGTCGCCGAGGGACCAGACGCGCGATCCGAACTGGCTGCCGGCGGCGGCGGCCGTGAAGGTGGTGAGCGAGGAGAGGTCCGTTCCCGAACGGAGCGCGAGCGAACCGGGGCCGGGCGGAAGGAAGGGTCCGGAGAATCCGAACGCGAGATCGTCGGTGCCGTCGCCGTTCACATCCTCCATCGCGGCCACGCCGGCGCCGCCGGTCACGACACCCGGGTAGAAGACCTCGGCGAGAAGCGATCCGTCGACGGGGCTGCGGACGACGAGCGCCGGCCGCTGGATGTTGAAGAAGCTCGCCGACGCCATCGCGAGGTCACGATGTCCGTCTCCGTCGAGATCGCCGACCATCGTCAGCGTCGGGGGGAGGAACTCCGACGAGGTCGGACCGGCCAGGGTCATGAGAAGCGCCCCGCTGGCGCTCGAGTAGACGTGCACGCGCACCGTGGGGGCCGGGATGATGAATCCCGGCTCGAACTCGTGCGAGGAGACGCCGAGGTCGCTCAGTCCGTCGCCGTCGACGTCGTCGATCGCGACGACGGAGAGGCCGAAGGAGGTCACCGCCGGGGGCGGCATCAGGGTCTGCAACGTGGCCCCGGTCGCGCCGGAGATGACGAGCGCGAAGCCGTTGGCGAGGCTCACGCCGAGAGAGGACGACCGGACGCCGACGAGCAGCTCCGGAACCCCGTCGCCGTCGAGGTCGTCGAGGCGGTCGAGATCACCCGCTTCCGGCCCGGGGATGAGGGGAGGAATCACGATCTCGTAGAGGTTCGGCAGTTCCTGGGCCACGGTCGGCCCGGCCGTGAGGGAGAGGAGAACGGACAGGAGAACGAGGGATCGGATCATCGTGGGGTCACCTGTTCTGCCCGGCACTCGGGGGAACGAACGCCTGCACGTTCCCGGCCGGAGGACGGAGGTCGCGGCGTCTCGCCGCGTCCCGGAGGACGCGACCGACGAGGCGCCGGGGGAGGGACGACGTCAAAGGTGTCTCGTGGGATGGCGGAGTTCGGGTCGAGGATCCGGTCATCCCGTCGCGACGCGCGGCGTCGAACGCCGGCGGCGAGGGTGACGGTGTCGTTGAGGGGGTCCGCGCCCCTCGGCGCCCCGGCGGATCGCCGCGGGCTCATCGGTCAGGCAGGTCGCGCGCATCGGAGTGGTCTCCGTGCGCTCCGGATTCGTCGCTCGCATCCTGCACTCTTCAGGACTCTCGTCGGAAGAGTGTTCCCGAAAGATGTCGAGTGACTCAGCGCTCGCCGCCGAGCACGAGGAGCGTCTCGCCGTCGTTCGGCCAGACCTCGAAGCGCCGCGCCGCTCCGATCGCGACCGCGTGCTCCCGCTCCAGACGGGCCCCGCCGGCGGTGAAGCCGAGCGTTCCGTCGCCCGCGTCGAGCGGGATCCGGCGCCGTTCACCCGGGCGGATCGTCCAGGTCCGTACGGCCCGATCGCAGAAGACCTCCCTCCGCGCGACCTCGAGCGAGGGTCCCTCGTCGCGTCCGTGCCAGGCGACCTCGATCCAGCCTTCCGGGCCGGCCTCGCACGGCGGCGGCGTGAGGCAGCAGATGCAGGACGGAACGAGTGCGACGAGAGCGAGCACCAGCAGCGACTTCACGATCGGATCCTCCTCGCGGTGGGGTCGTCACCGGAGGGAGGCGGCGCCACGCCGACCGGGTTCACGAGAACCGAGCGTTCTCTCGGACCTCGCGGCGCGGACCGGACACCCTCGCGGCCGGAGCGCCGGTCCGGGTCGAAGCGATCATAGGTAGGTGTAGACCAGGTTGAAGTTCAGCCCGCCGGCGACAGTGGCGCTCGGAACGTTCACCGTGATCAGCGCCGGCCCGACCGTGCCGGGTGGCGCCAGCAGGAGGAGAGCGGTCGAGGCCGAGGTCAGGAGGGGCTGAGCCACGCCGCCGACGGACACCGTCGTCCCGGGGACGAAGGGCCCGCCGGAAATGACGATGGGGTTGCCGCCGCTCGCCGGGCCCTGCGACACCGGAAGCGTGGCGACTGGTATCGGATTGAAGTCGATCGTCCTCGCCTCGCCGGTGGAGTTCTGGACCTGAACGAGAATGCCGTAGGGCAGACCGGCCGGTGCGACGAAGCTCACCGAGGTCGGCGACACGGAGGTCGTCGGGACGACGGCCCCGTCGACGCGCAGCGTCACGCTCGACGTGAAACCGGAGCCGGACACGGTCACCGTCTCGCCGCCGATGACACCACGGGGCGTGATCCCCGTGATCCGCATCCCTTCGTCGGCGAAGAGCAGTTCGAGACCGTTCGACTCCGCAAGCAGCGGCGAGGTCTCGAGCGCCTGGACGTGGACCGAGGTGCCCGCGATGGCGGGCTGCGAGAGGTTGAGGCCGAAGGCCGCCTTCCCGCTCGCGTCGAAGCCGAAGCCGGCCACGGCCACGAGTTTCTCCGGAGTCGCGTCGATGAGGAGCGTGAAGCCGGAAGCCGTCAGGTTCGCGGCGCCGATGCTCGCCGCGATCATGCCGGACCCCAAGGGCGCTCCTCCCGACACCTCGAGATCGCCGGTGAGGCTCCCCACGAGGCCGAAGTGACGCCAGGTCAGATCGAGCGGACGCGTCCCGCCGTAGGGCCGAAGTCCGACCATCGACATCATCGAGACCTTCGCGCCGAAGCCGACGAGGAACTCGTCCATCCCGTCGCCGTTCCAGTCGCCGAAGGCGCGCACCGCGCGCACGACGTTGCCCAGATTGACGCGGTTCTCCCACTGCACCTGTTCGGTCCCCGCCCGGCCGGAGAAGACACGAATGTGGGCCGTGTCGTCGATCACGTACCAGTCGTCGTAGCCGTCACCGTCGGCGTCCCCGAGCGTCCCCGACGCCTGGTGGAAGAAGTACTGCACGCCGGAGAGCGAGCGCGCCGAGATCACGGCGCCGGTGTCGACATTCTGGACGTAGACCTTCTGGAGGACGTTGTCGGGCACGACGACGTCGGGCACGCCGTCGCGATCGACGTCGCCGGCGAGCCGGCAGTGCTGGCCGTACTGGCTGCCCGCGCCGGGAACGATCCAGCTCGTGATCGGGGCCAGATTCGCCCCGGAGTGCAGCGTCAACGAGGTCGCGGGAATGCCGAGGGGCAGCCCGCCGCGACCGATGACGAGGTCCTCGATGCCGTCGCCGTCGCGGTCGTCGACTCGCGCGACCGTCGCCTGCCCGACGGGGCTGATGAGACCCGTGGCGTAGTTCAGGAAGGTGACGACCGTCTGCGTCACCGGGTTGACGAACTGGATGGCGGGACCGCCGCCGAGGGAAGGCGCGGTCGCGCAGATCGCGAGCTCGCGGATACCGTCGCCGTCGAGATCCGTCACCGTCTCCAGCGTCGGCGCGGCCGGCGGCGAGGTCAGGACGCTGTCGACGCCGCCGAGCAGCGCCCCCGTCGCGCAGGAGAAGAAGTCGACGTGGATCGGGTAGGAGAAACTGCCCATCGGGAGGCGGTGCGAGAGCACGCCGAGGTCGCGGAGACCATCGCCGTCGAGATCGTCGAGGGCGACGACGCAGAGACCGAAGGAGTGAGCGACGACGGGCGGAGAGAGGGTGTGGATCACCGAGCCATCCGCGCCGGAGACGAGCAGCGCGAAGCCGTCGATGAGGGTCGCGTCGTGGGTCTGGTCCTTCACGCCGACGAGGACCTCGGCGAAGCCGTCGCCGTCGAGGTCGTCGACCACCGCGAGGTCGCAGGTGCGCGGCTGCGGCGTGAGGTTCGGGAGAGTGACCTCCCAGCGGGTCGGGAGGGACTGCGCGAAGAGGCCCGTCGCGACGAGGACGAACGATAGGGGAGCGATGATCCGTCGGAACATGGGCATCGATTCTCCGAGGGCCCGCGGCGCGGGCGGATCGCGCGACCGTCGGGACGACCGCGGCTCGATGATGACCTGGAGCAACGCCGGCCGGAGACGGAGGCCTCCGACCGTCCGCAATCTGCGGGCCCGCGTGACCGATGTCCACCCGGAGTTCCGGGTCACGCCCGAAGGGGCGGCGGGGTCGACGTCACGCCCTGGAGCGGCGTCGACCCCGCGTCGAGGCTCACAGATACGTGTAGGTCAGCGGGATGTTCACGCCGCCGGGAATCGTCGCGCTGGGCACGTTGACGTTGATCGTCGCGGGCCCGACGGGGCCGGGGGGCGCCTGGAAGACGAAGGCGAGGGAGGTCGAGGTGAGGAAGGTCACGGGGACCCCTCCGACCGTCGCCGTCGTGCCGGGGAGGAAGGGCCCTCCGCTGACGACGACGGAGTTCCCGCCGGCGGCGGGACCCTGGGTGACGAAGAGCGTCGCGGTGGGCGCGGGGTTGAAGACGATTGATCGCGCCTCGCCCGTCGAGTTCTGGACCTGGACGGAGGCGTCGTAGGTCAGGCCGGCGGGCGCGATGAAAGTCACCGCGGTGGGCGACACGGACGCGGCGGGGATGACGGTGCCGGCGACGGTGAGCGTCACCGTGGGTGTGAATCCGAAGCCCTGGACGGTCACCGTCTCTCCCCCGAGGACGCCGCGGGGCGTGATCCCCGTGATCCGCATCCCTTCGTCGGCGAAGAGCAGTTCGAGTCCATTCGACGCCGCGATCAGCGGCGAGGTCTCGAGCGCCTGGACGTAGACCGAGGTGCCCGCGATCGCGGGCTGCGAGAGGTTGAGCCCGAAGGCCGCCTTCCCGCTCGCGTTGAAACCGAAACCGGCCACCGTCACGAGCTTCGCCGGGGTCGCGTCGATGAGGAGCGTGAAGCCGGAAGCCGTCATGTTCGCGGCGCCGGTGCTCGCCGCGATCACGCCGTTGCCGAAGGGAGTGCCGCCGGACACCTCGAGGTCGCCGGTGAGACTGCCGACGAGACCGAAGTGGCGCCAGGTCAGATCGAGGGGCTGCGGCCCGCCGTAGGGCCGTCGACCGACCATCGACATCATCGAGACCTTCGCGCCGAAACCGACGAGGAACTCGTCCATCCCGTCGCCGTTCCAGTCGCCGTAGGCACGCACCGCGCGCACGATGTTGCCGAGGTTGACGCGGTCCTCCCAGTTGAACTGCTCGGTGCCGGCGCGACCGGAGAAGACGCGGATGTGCGCCGTGTTGTCGATCGCGAACCAGTCGTCGTAGCCGTCGCCGTCGGCGTCGCCGAGGCTGCCCGTCGCCTGGTGGAAGAAGTACTGGACGCCGCCCGGGAAGTTCCGCTGCGAGACGATCGCGCCGGTGGCGGCGTTCTGGACGTAGATCTTGGAGAAGAAGTTGTCGGGCACGACGACGTCGGGAACGCCGTCGCGATCGACGTCGCCGGCGAGGCGCGCGTGCTGCGCGTACTGCTGACCCGAGCTCGGGACCGTCCAGGTCGTGATGGGGGCGAGATTGGCGCCGGAGTGGAGCGTGAGCGCTCCGCCGGGGAAGCCCGGCGTCAGGCCGCCGAGGCCGACGAGGAGCTCCTCGATGCCGTCGCCATCGCGGTCGTCGAGCCGCACGACCGTCGCCTGCCCGGCGGCGCCGGTCGGGTAGTTCATGGACGTGACGACCGACTGCGTCACCGGGTTGACGAATTCGATGGCGGGACTGCCGCCGAAGGACGGCGCGGTGGCGCAGATCGCGAGCTCGCGGATGCCGTCGCCGTCGAGATCCGTCACCGTCTCCAGCGTCGGGGCGGCCGGCGGCGAGGTCAGGACGCTGTCGACGCCGCCGAGCAGCGCGCCGGTCGCACAGGAGAAGAAGTCGACGTGGACGCCGTAGTAGAAGCTGCTGATCGGGAACCGGTGCGAGAGCACGCCGAGGTCACGGAAACCGTCGCCGTCGAGGTCGTCGAGAGCGACGACGCAGAGGCCGAAGGAGAGGGCGGCCACGGGCGGCGACAGGGTGTGGATCACCGAGCCGTCCGCGCCCGAGACGAGCAGCGCGAAGCCGTCGACGTAGGTCGTGTCGTGGTTCTGGTTCTTCACGCCGACGAGGATCTCGGCGAAGCCGTCGCCGTCGAGGTCGTCGACCACCGCGAGATCGCAGGTGCGCGGCTGCGGCGTGAGGTTCGGAAGAGTGATCTCCCAGCGGGTCGGCAGGGACTGCGCGAAGAGGCCCGTCGCGACGAGGAGGAACGAGAGGGAAGCGAGGATCCGTCGGAACATGAGCACCGATTCTCCAAGGGCCCGCGGTCCGACCGCGGGCGGAAGGCGCGATCGCACGAGCGATCGCGGTTCGAAGATGACCTGGAGCAACGCCGGGTGAAGGCGGGAGCCGCGGTCTCTTCAGCAAACTGCGGACCCAACCGGCCGGGGTCCACCCCCTCTTCCAAGTTCCTCTCGCGGTGGAACTTGCGCGAGCGTCGCCGCGGCGCCCGCGACGGCGGAACGCGGTGACCCGTTACCCCGGCGACACGACGGTGGCCGGGTCTTCGCGCGGCGCCGACCCTCGCCCCGCCTGATAGGATGCCGCCGCCCGTCGGCGCCGGCGGACCGGGCGGGGGAGGACGACGATGATCGCGAAGCGCGAAGGATGGTCGGCGGTGGCGGTGGCGGCGGTCGGGCTCGGCTGGTCGGGCGTCGGACCTCACGACCGCTTCACCTGGTGGCTCGAGACGGCGCCGGTGATGATCGGCCTCGGGCTCGTCGCGGCGACCTGGCGGCGCTTCCCGCTCACCCGGCTGCTCGCCTGGTGCCTCGTCGCGCACGCGCTGATCCTCTCCCTGGGCGGGCACTACACCTACGCGCAGGTGCCGCTCGGGGAGTGGGCGCGCTCGGCCTTCGGGTTCGCCCGCAACCACTACGACCGCATCGGGCACCTCGCGCAGGGTTTCGTGCCCGCCATCCTGGCCCGCGAGATCCTCGTGCGTCGCTCGCCCGTCCGCGGCGGCGGCTGGCTCTTCCTCTTCACGACCTCGATCTGCCTCGCCTTCAGCGCCTTCTACGAGCTCATCGAGTGGTGGGCGGCCGTCTTCACCGCCGACGGCGCCAGCGCCTTCCTCGGGACGCAGGGCGACGTCTGGGACACGCAGTGGGACATGTTCCTCGCCCTGATCGGCGCCCTCTCCGCCCAGCTCCTCCTGGGACGCGTCCACGATCGGCAGCTCGGCCGGCTGACGCCGCCCCCGATGGACGCGGCCGAGATCGCGCGCGCGGCGGGCCGCACCCCCTGAGCGACGACGATCAGTAGCCGGGAAGCGCGATCGCGCCGAGGTCGGTGACGCCCGCCCTCGCCTCGAAGACGAAGCGGCGGTCCGGCACGAGGTCGTCGCGGCTGCGCGACCAGAGGTAGAGGACGTAGCGACGGCCGGCGACGAGCCCTCGTCGATCGCCCGGAGGGAAGCGACACACGACGTAGCCGTGATCGTCCGAGTCGATCGATCGCACGGTGTCATACCAGGCGCCGAAGCGATGGAGTCGATCGAGCGCCGCGAGCCCGTACTCGGCCACGATCTCCTCGTCGTAACGGCGCGCGAGCGACTCGGGCGCGAGGTAGGGCCGCGCGCGGCCCGTCGCCCCGAAGGTGGAGAGATCGGTGGACGAGCGCGTCGAGGGAAGGAAGGGCGCATCATCCACCAGGGGGATGTCGTCCGGGACCTCGTCTCCGGTCTTCGCGCGGAGATGACGCGCGAGGTCGTCCGGGCGACGGCCCTCCTCGGCGAGTCGGCGACTGACCTCGCGAGCGTGTCCGGCCGCCGGCTCGTCGTCGAGCTCGAAGACGCTCCCCTCCACCCAGGGCAGGCCCTCTCCCGCGGGTCCGACGGCGCGGAGGACGAGGAGGCCCGCCGCTCCGCGCGGCGCCGCGTTCGCGAGGTCCAGTTCGAGGAATCCCCCGCGAAGCTCGGCGCGACGGTCGGCGTCGAGGGCGAACTCGTAGACGAGCGTCTCCTCGCGGCCGCGCCCCTCGCCGGGCGTGAGGCACACGACGATGCGATCGTCCTCGGCCCGGCGCGTGAGCGTGACGGGGTCGATCGCGGTCCGGATGCGCGCCCGGGGCGTCCCGGACAGGATCCGCGAACGCTCCTCGAACTCCCCGTCGTTCCGTTCGCCCGGGGGAAGGCGATCGCCCGCGAATCCGAGCCGGGCCGATCGGGCCCAGGCGCCGAGCGTCGGGCCGAGCACGAGCTCCACCTCGACGGGGACCAGACCTTCTCCGAGGGCGACATGCTGCTCCGCCGCGGATCCGACCACGTAGGGTTCGGGTCGCGCCGTCCGCGCCAGGGCGCCGTCGCCCGCGCGGAGCTCGACCACCGTTCCCGGATGCAGGTCGAAGTGACAGGGTCCGGTCTCGCGGGCCGCATCGAAGACCCGGATCCGACCGTCCTTCGCGCGATACCGGGCGCGGAAGTCCTCCGGAACGTCGACGTGCAGGCGGACGCGATCCCCGGTCGGCGGACGCTCCGCCGCGGGGCGCGGCTGCCACTCCTCCACCCGGAATCGCGAGGCGATCGGCGCCGCGAGCGCGTACCGGCCGGGATCGTTCGCGTTCGCCACGCGACGCTTCGCGAGGCGTTCGGCGTAATCCGGGAGCGGGCGGCGGACGATGCGGTAGTCCTCCCATTCCGAACCGGTGAAGTCGCTCGTGATCGAGATCTTCGACTCGAGGGGCTCGAAGAGCGCGCGATCCTCGGGGATCTCCAGCGCGCCGCCGACGCCCGCGACGACGCGGACGCAGAGGCGCCCCTCGTCGGTGAGCCAGCTCGAACCGCGACGGCGATCCGAGGAACGATGACTGAAGGAGCCGCCTCCGATGCCTCCGAGATTCCCCCCCGTGACGGGCGGATCGCGCAGGACCGAGGTGGGTCGGCTCCAGCGGCCGGGGATGGAGTCGGATCGCGGATGCACGAACCTCGGCAGGTCCGACAGCGCCGGAATCGGCCGTCCCTCGGGATCGACGAAGCGGAGGGTGATCACGCGCGAGTAGCCGGTCGTGCGGAGGGTTCCGACGTGCGGTCGATCCGGCTCCACGGAGAAGGCGAGCTCGCCGGCGCCGTAGGCGCCCGCGGAGAGCGCGATCTCGTGGGGGCCGGGCTCGATGCCCGCCCCACCGCGCCCGCGGGAGTAGAGCCCCTGCTGATTCACGTCGAAGCGCGCCGGCACGTCGAGGCGATAGGGCCCGAGGAGTCGCCAGAGACGAACGACGGCGTTGTCGCGATAGCTCGTGGGCTGGCCGCGGGCATCGAGGACCTCGAGGGCGATCCGCGCGCGCGGGCGCGCGACGGCCGGACCGTGATCGAGGGGATCGAGGGCGATCTCCACGGGATCCGAGTCCGGCGGCGGCGCGCTCCCGACCGAGGACGGAGCCGGCCGATCGGGCGCCGGGACGGGAACCTCGCCGCGATCACGACGAGCGCGGGGCCCCGACGTCACGGCCTCCGGGCGCGCCTCCGGCCCCTCCAGCCCGGCCTCGCTCCGCTCGCAGAAGGCGGGAACGAGGAGGACGAGCGCCAAGGCGAGAATGGCGGCGAGGACGAGGAGCGGGCCCGTCGAGCGGATTTTCTCGTTCATCTCGCGTCTCCGATCGCCGGGCCGGAGGCCCCCAACGGCGCCGAACCGCCGTCGTTCTCGGATTTTCTCCTCTTTCTCGCCGGACCGCGAGACGGCCGCCGCCGTGGACGCGCGGCGCGCGAGGGGGCAAGCTCCGGGGGTCCGGAGAGTCCTCGGGGAGATCGATGGCCGACTTCATGGAGCAATTCGCCGACCTGGCGCCCGTCTTCGTCCTGGTCGCGGGGACGATCGGCCTCGTCATCGTCGCCGACTGGTTCCTCTTCCGCCGCCCCTCGCTCGGCGAGCTTCGCGACCCTGGCAGCTTCCGGCGTCCGCTGCTCGTCCTCGCCGCGGCCTTCCTCGCCTTCTTCCTGCTCCTGCTCCTCCTGCCGATCGAGAAGGGCCAGCAGGACGCGGTCCTCTCCGTCTTCGGCATCGTCGTCACCGCGGTGGTGGCCCTCGCCTCGACGACCTTCGTCTCGAATGCGATGGCCGGCCTGCTCCTGCGGAGCCTGAAGAACTACCGGCACGGCGACTTCCTGGGCGTCGGCGATCAGTTCGGCCGCGTCACCGAGATCGGTCTCTTCCACACCGAGATCCAGACCGAGGACCGCGACCTCACCACCCTTCCGAACCTCTACCTCCTGTCGCAGCCGATCCGCGTCGTGCGTCGGTCGGGGACGATCGTCGCCGCGACGGTCTCGCTCGGCTACGAGAACTCGCCCCGCGCGATCGAGGAGATCCTCCTCGCCGCGATCGGGCGCGCCGGCCTCACCGAGCCCTTCGTGCAGATCCTGGAGCTGGGGGACTTCTCGGTGAACTATCGCGCGGCGGGACTGCTCTCGGACCCGGTGAGCCTGTTCACGACGCGATCGCGCCTGCGGCGCGAGATGATGGAGGGATTGCACGCCGCCGGCATCGAGATCGTCTCGCCGACCTTCATGAACCAGCGGCGCCTGGACCCCACGCGTCCGATCCTGTCGCCGCGCGAGCCCGGCTCGCTCGCCGAGGAGACGACGCCCGCCGTCGAACGCCGCGTCTTCGACAAGGCCGAGGAGGCGGCGACCCTCGAGCGACTCGGCCGCGAACGCGACGCTCTCGCGCAGGAGCTCACCGCCCTCGAGGAGGAGCGCAAGGCGGCCGACGACGACGAGAGGCGGGAGGAGATCGCGCGGAAGCTCGCCGAGCGTCGGGAGTGGATGGAGGCCCTCGAGCGCGGACTCGAGGTCCGGCGCGCCCGCCTGGACGAGGACGCCGACTGAATATCCGGCGCGGCCGAATCTTCGCCCGGGCGCGAGGTCTGGGCCCCCCGGGTGGCCGATGCTAGAAACCAGCGGACGCGGCGGCCGACACCCGGTCGCGATCGTCCCAGCCCTCGTGCGCAGGATCCGCCATGGCCTTCCCGAAGCCCTTCTACCGCTGGCGTCCCCACCCCTGGCACGGACTCGAGATCGGGGACGACGCTCCCGGGGTCGTCGAGGCCTACATCGAGATGACGCCCTTCGACCTCGTGAAGTACGAGATCGACAAGAGCACGGGCTACCTCCGCGTCGACCGCCCCCAGCGATCGAGCTCGCAGCCGCCGACCCTGTACGGCTTCATCCCCCGCACTTACTGCGGGTCGCGCGTGCAGGCCCTCTCGCCGAAGAGTCGGTCGGGCGACGGCGATCCCCTCGACATCTGCGTGCTCTCGGAGCGGCCGATCGACCGGGCCGAGGTGATCCTGCGGGCGCGGGTCGTGGGCGGGCTGCAGATGGTCGACGGCGGCGAGGCCGACGACAAGATCATCGCCGTCTTCGACAACGATCGCTTCTGGGCCGAGTGCCGCGACCTCGACCAGATCCCCGAGCTCCTCTCGGAGCGGCTGCGTCATTACTTCCTGACCTACAAGCTCGTTCCGGGCGAGGAGGCCGACGTCTCGATCGACCTCACCTACGGCGCCGAGCACGCCCGGGCCGTGGTCGAGGCCGCGATGCAGGACTACGAGGACCACTTCGGCGCCTGACCGCGGCGCCGTCCGAGCCCTCTTCACGAGAATTTCTTTCGGGAATTCGCGCGTCGTTCGCGCCCGATTCGTCCTCCTGACGGATGGACCCCCGTCTGCCCGGCGGGTCCGGGAGGCGTAGGGAACATGGACGACGCGCATCGCGAGCTGCATCTCGGAGGACCCGGACGGGAGCGCCCGCCGATCGCCTCGACGGCGGAGGCGGAGCGGATCATGGCCGAGCTCCGCTGGCACCGCGAGATCCACATCGCGGACCCGATCCTCCGCCACTACCTCGACCACCTCGACGACCGCGTCCTCGAGTACCTCCGGCGACTCGACGGCGAGAGCGGTCGTGAGTCCGCGGAGAGCGCGGCCGAGGCCTGATCCGGGCTCCCCGGCCCTCTCACTCCGCCCCGAGGACCTCGAAGATCCGCGGCAGGAGCCGCGCGGTGTTGCGGGCGTCGTCGAGGGCGCGGTGCGCCGATCCCGCGAACTCCAGATCGGAGGCGGCCAGCGCCTGGGCGAGACCCGGGCGACGGCCGTCGGCGTGGAAGGCCCGCGCGTAGAGCGCCTTCAGGTTGAGATGGCGCTTCGGCAGGAGATTCCCGGTGCCGTGGCGACGCTGGTCCCGCCGGAGCTGACTCTTGTCGTAGGCGCCCCAGGAGCTCCAGACCTCGAGATCCCGGGGGCGGTACCAGGCGCGGAAGGCCTCGAGCGCCTCGGGGAAGGTCGGCGCGGCATCGACGTCCTCCTGGCGGATCGAGGTGAGCGCGGTGCAGAAGGCGGTGAGCGCGGGCCGATCGACGGGGCGGACGAAGGTCCGGAACTCGGCGCGCGTCTCCCAGTCGCCGACCCCCACCACGACGGCCCCGATCTCGATGATCTCCATCTCCGCCGGCGCGAAGCCGCCCACGTCGCAGGTCGCCTCGAGGTCGACGACCATGAGTTCCGTCGCGTCGTGGAGGAATCGCATCTCAGTGCCCGGTCCGGACGCGCCGCGCCGCCTCGGCGAGTAGCGACTCCGTCGCCGCGCGCGGAAGTTGCTCGAGGCGGCGGAACCGGAGGCAGCCCCGGCCGAGGTCGAGCGCGCTGAAGTCGTCGCGACGCTCGTCGAGCACGCCCGCCTCGCAGACGTAGAGCGCGAAGTGGTGCTTCTGCGCCGCGACCGCGCAGAGGGGCCGCTCGAGTTCGAGAGTGGGCATCCTGAACTTCATGGTGAGCCGCGCGTCGGGCGCGACCGCGCGCGCGATCGCCAGCACCTCCTCGACGACGGACCGGCGATCCGCGGCCAGGCCGGCGAGATAGGCCTCGGGCGTCGTCGGCGCCGCGCTCATCGCGACCGCGCTTCCGCGGGGACCTCGACGACGGTCAGGAAGGCGTTGGCGAGGAAGAGCGGCACCGGCCGCCGGCTGAAGGGCCAGCGCCAGGCGTCCAGGCGGCGGAGCACGCGCTCGAGACCGCGGACGGGGCCCGGGAAGAGATAGACGCCGCGGAGGTCGACGACGCGCGCGCCGGCGCCCTCGGCGATCCGGGCGAAGGTCGCCGGCCGGCGGCGGATGGCGTGCTGGCGGATCCGCCAGCGGCCCCGCGACCAGGCGCGGAGTCGCGCGACGAGATGCGACGCGATGCCGTGGAGCGAGATCTTGTTGAGCGTGACGACGTAGAGGCGGCCGCCGGGTCGGAGCACGCGGACCATCTCGCGCAGGGCGGTCGCGCCGTCCTCGATGTGCTGCAGCACGCCCACGTTGACGACGCCGTCGAAGACGCCGTCGGCGAAGGGGAGGCGGAGGACGTCCGCGCAGACGAGCGGCACCGCCCCCGGCCCCTCGACCGCATCCAGCGCGGCGCGCGCCCGGCCCAGCATCCCGGGCGAGAAGTCGGCGCCGAGGGGGACGAAGCCGCGCTCGCGGAGGTGCAGGCAGTAGATGCCGCTGCCGCAGCCGAGATCGAGGAAGCGCGCGCCCGGCGCCGGGGGATCGCGGTCGATCGCCGCCATCACCTCCTCGATGCGCCGCTCGAGCCCGTGCTCCGACCAGCCGGAGATCTTGGCGGAGGTGCCGCCGCGTTCCGCGAAGCGGTCGAAGCGGGCCCGCCACTCGGCCTCGAAGCTGCCCGGGGGATTCTTATTCATCCGACGCCTCGCTCCGGTCGCGCGGTCGATACCACGAGATGATGTTGTCTCCGAGCGACGCGGTCCAGTCGGGCGGCGTCGCGGGAACGGGAACGTGAACGAGAGCTGGTCGAACGCCCTGCGGGGATTCGCCGAATCCCTGGTCCGCCGACTCGACGCCGCCCTTCCGGCCGGCGCGCCGTTCGCGGTCCGCTCCGTGTCCGGGGCGGACGGCATCGACTACCGCGGCGCGCTGCCGGATTCCGGCCTCGGGCTCGCCCTGACGCTCGAGGACGGCACGGGCCTCTCCGTCCTCGTCGATCTGCCCGCCCTCGTCCGGATCGCCGGCGACGAGGACGGCGCCGCGCGCGACGCCGCCGCCGCGAGCCTCGGAGACGCGTTCGCGGCCGAGAGCGCGGCCCGGGTGCCCGCCCTCGCCGACCGCTCGGTCACGACGGTGCTCCTCGCCGGGGCGAGCTGGGAGGGCGGCGCGGATCCGGTCCCCGCGGGTGCCTTCACCGTGATCTCCCTCGCGGCGAAGGACGGTGACGAGAAGGAACGACTCGAGATCCTCGTCGCCGAGAGTGCGCTCGAGGGGGCGCTGTCCGGTCTCCTGATCGATCCGGGGGCTCCGGCCGCGGTCGAGATGCCCGAGCACGAGAGCCTGCTGGTCCTCCGGGAGGATCCGGCGCTCGAGGCGCGGATCGCCGATCTCCTCGCCCCGGCGGGCGGAAGCTGCCGGCGCGTGACCAGCCTCGGAGAGCTGGTCGCGGCCTTCTCCGATTCGGAGGTGACGGGCGCCGTCGTCGAGATCCGCGGGGGCCGGGACTACCTGCTGCCGATGCTGCGGAGCCTCAAGGACTTTCCGGGGTGCGGCGCGAAGGCGCTCGTCGTCGTCCTCGACGAGGCGACGACGGCTCGCGTCGTGAACTGCGGACGGCTCGGGCTCTACGGGGTCCTGGACCACGACTTCGCCGAAGGGGATCTCGCGCGACGCCTGCGCGAGGAGCGGACGCTCAACCTCGTCTGACGGGGCCCCCGGGTCAGGAATCCTGGACGACCTCCGTGACGCGGATGCCGTAGTGATCGTCGACGACGACGATCTCGCCGCGCGCGACCAGCTTGTCTCCGATCACGAGATCGACCGGTTCGCCGGCGCCGCGTCCGAGATCGACGACCGATCCGGGAAGCAGGTCGAGGACGTCCGAGATCGTCTTCCGCACCATGCCGATGCGGGCGCTGACGTTGACGCTCACGTCCATCACGCGGCCGAGGTTCCTCGGCGCGCCGGCCGCCGACGAGCTGGGCCCGGGCGGAGCGAACTCCTCGAGAGCGATCGGCGCCACGCCGGCATCACCCGGATCCTCGGCGGGACCCGTTCCCTCGATCTCCTGATCGCTGATCTCGCTCATCGCCTGGCGACCTCGTCCTGTGAATTCACCGCCTCGATCGCGCGGTCCACGGAGAAGGCGAGCATCTTGCCCGCCCGTCCGAGACGCCCGCGGTACTTGCCGACTCCCTCGACCCGGAAGTCGAAGCTCTCGCCCCGCTTCCGATCGAGCACGACGACGTCACCGGGTTCGAGCGCGGTGACGTCGGAAAGACTGAGCTGCGTCGAACCGATCTCGACGCTGGTCTGGACCTGGACCCCCGAGAGGGAGAGCTCGAGGGCGCGTCGGCGATCTCCGCTCGACTCCTCGGACTGGATCGGCAGGGTCGCGCAGGATTCCAGCGCGTCGACGAGCTCGCCGACGGGCAGCCCGAAGGACAGGCTCCAGGAGAGCTCCTTGCCGACGCGGATCACGTACTCCGTGACGAGGTAGGTCTCCGCGTGGGCGACCGGCGCGAGCTCCTCGGGGCGATGGTAGGACGCGGCCACGTCGAACGAGAGCGGTGCGATCGCGGACAGGATCCGCGCGTGCGACTGCTGGATCGGCTGCAGGAGGTCGTCGAGGATGCGACGCTCGATGAGCGTGAGGGGTCGGTCGAAGGTCGAGTCGACGCCGACGCCGCCGACGAGGAGATCGACCATCGAGCTCACGGTTCCGGCCGGCATCCAGAAGAGCGCGGGCTGACCGAGCTCCTGGACGTCCACGCGGAAGGTGACGCCCGGTCGGGGGAGCCGCATGAGGATGGCGCCGAGGCGCTCCTGCTGATGCAGCGTGATCTCGATCTCCGCCCGGGTGCGCAGGACGCCGCTCAGCTCGTGAGCGAGGCGGTCCTCGATCTTGTCGTAGCGGAGCCGCGTGGCGCGGAGCACCTCCGGACGCAGGGTCGTCGGCGTCTCCACGGCGAAGCTCTGGCTGGCCTCGGCGAGATGGCGCTGCGCGACGCGACGGCTCCGGAAGCGCTCGAGGAGCGCGTCGATGCCGCCGATGTCCAGGATGTCCTCGGCCGCCCCCATTGGACGTCCTCCCTTCTCGGAACTGCATCTTTATCGGATGCCGGAGGGAGAAACCTGAGGCCGGGAGAGTTCGAAGGCGTCCCGGCCGTCATCGAGCCGGCCGCCCGACGGCGGTCTCGGGCCGAGGGAGACGGAATCATGTCCTTCGAGGCGAAAGCGACCGGGCGGCGGCTACTTCTGGAGGTCGCCGGCGCTCATCGTCAGGGCCTGACCGGTCATCGCGCCGGCGTCGGGCCCCGCCAGGAAGGCCACGAGGCCGGCCACCTCGTCGGGGCGGACGATCCGGCCCAGGGGCAGGCCGCGCTCGACCTCCGCGCGGGCCCGGGCGGCGTCGCCGTCTCCGGCGGCCGCGATGGCCTCGAAGCCCTGGAGGGCCATCGCGGTGTCCGTCCAGCCGGGGCAGACGGCGTTGACGGTGATCGACCGCTTCGCGAGATCGAGGGCCATCGCCCGGGCGAGGCCGATCGCCGCGGCCTTGCTGGCGCAGTAGGCCGAGAACCCGGGGACTCCCATCTTGCCGAGAACGCTCGCGACGATGACGACGCGCCCGCGTCCGTCCTCGGCGAGGCAGGGCGCGAGCTCGCGGGTGATGCGGTGGACGGCAGAGGCGTTGACCTCGAGCAGATGATCCAGATGGGTCAGGAGCGCGCGATCGTCCTCGGGATCGGGGCCGCCGACCCCCGCGTTGTGGACGAGGACGTCGATGCGGGGACGACGCGCGGCGAGCTCCGCCAACCAGCGATCGAGCTCGTCGCGGCGCCGAAAATCGCAGGAGGCCGCGTAGACGGGACCGTGATGGGAGAGCGCGTGCGCGGTCTCCGCGAGCTCGGCGCCGTCGAGACCGGTCAGTTCCAGGGCAAAGCCCTCGAGCGAGAGTCGCTCGGCGATCGCGCGCCCGATGCCCCGGCCGGCGCCGGTGACGACGGCCACGCGGGGTTCGTTGGTGTCGTTTCCGCTCATGGGTCCATCCTAGCCGCTCGGGTCGCGCAGCGACAGCCGGGATCACCGACCGGACCGCGGGGACGGCCGTCGGGGTCGATCACAGGATCTCGCGGTCGACCAGCTCGCGCCGCAGGTCGGCGGCGTTGCGGAAGAGGATGGCGTCCAGGCCGAGTTCCGCCGCCGCCTCGACGTTCCGCGGCTGGTCGTCGATGAAGACGGTGCCCTCCAGCGGAACGCCGGCGAAACCGCAGGCGAGGCGGAAGGCCTCGGCCTCGGGCTTTCGCGGCCCGTGGTCGCAGGAGACGTAGGTCCACCGCGCGAAGTCGGAGAGCCCCGTCTCCTCCTCCACGTAGCGGTACCAGTCGCTGTAGTTCGAGAAGAGGTGCACGCGGAGACCCGCCTCGTCGAGGTCCTCGAGGAGGCGTCGCATCCCGGGAAGGAGGCGATAGGCCCCCTTCACGGCCTTCAGCAGCCCCGCGTGATCGAAGTCGCGGCTGTCCGCGAAGAAATCGGCGAGGAAGGAGGCCTCGTCGCGATCGCCCCGCTCGTACTCGAGCCAGGACGTCGGATGCTTGACGGCGAGGAGCTCCTCGAAGCTCATCCCGAAGAAGGAGGGCATGGTCTCGTGGAAAGGGTCATGGACGAGCGTCCCCATGACGTCGAACAGGACCACGCGGCCCTCCGGACCGTCCTGGGTGTCGAGCTCGTCCTCGAGATGTCGCTGGCTCATGGCCGCAGGATGCAATCTGCCCCGGCCCGGGGAAAGGGAATCACCCCGCGGAATCGCCGTCGTCCGCTCCCCCCTGGGGGGGCCGCGGTTTCCCGCTCGGCCGGGCTCGCGGTCCGTCGTGGACCGGATTCCCTCGGACTCAAGCCGACGGGGGGCGTCGGTCGAACACTCGGGAAGAGAGGCGGAGTCCCATGACCACCGAGCGCACCGAGAACGGTCCCCGCGAATCGCGCCCCTTCCTCGGCATCTTCTTCGAATGCTGCCACGTCTACGGCCGCATCTACCCCAACCACGCCGGGACCCACTACGCCGGGCACTGCCCCCGCTGTCTCGCCTCGATCCGCGTCCGGATCGGTGAGGGCGGCACCTCCCGTCGCATCTTCACCGCCCGCTGACCCGCTCCTCCCGTCCCGCCGCCGCGGCCGCCGGGTCTCGAGTTTCGAGCCTCGACGCCTCGCACTGTCCAGTGCTGACGGCGCCGATTTCTCGGCTCGTCTCGGCGCCGCGCCGTCGAAACCGTCGTCGCGGGATCCGACGGATCGTCGGCTTTTGCGACGGCCCGGCGACGCTCTCGAGAGGCCGATCGACGGATCACGCGCCTCAAGATATTACCATGTAACCACTTGTGACCCTCTCTGCCCTCCCGGCCCCACTCGGCACGCCCCTTGATGATGCGGGGGAGTCGGGGCGGCCCTCCGCCTCCCCGAGAATCGAGGGGACGCACGTGCTGGGAATGCTGAAGGGTCAGGGCGATCGGCCCGCGATGAAGGCCACGCTCGTCGGCGGGGGTCTCCTCCTCGTCTTCGCGCTGGCCGGGGCCTCCATGCTCGGCCCCTCCGAAGGCGGAGCCGCGCGCGCGCCCGCGAAGCAGCCCGCGGCGACGCCGGCCGCGAACGCGGCGGTCCCGGGGGGCGAGACCCCCGAGGCGGCCGCGCCGACGACGGGTCGACCGCGCCGGGCGCTCGAGGTGCCGCAGGCCGGCGGCGCCTCCCTCCCCCGCCTCTTCGGGGGACTCCTCGTGGTCCTCGTCCTCGGCGTCGTCGCCGTCGTCGGCGGCCGCGTCTTCCTGAAGAGGACCCGACTCGCTCCGAGCAGCGAGCGCGTGCTGAAGATCGTCGACGCCCTTCCCCTGGGACCTCGCAAGCAGATCTACGTCGTCGAGGTCCAGGGACGCCGCCTCGTGCTCGGCGCCGGACCCGAGACGATCACGCTCCTCTCCGAGTTCGAGGATCGCGATCTCGGCCTCGACCAGGAGTCGACTCCCGAGACCGAGAACGACTTCGCCGAGAGGCTGCTGCGCGAGAGTGCCGCGGGTCCGGCCGTCCACCCGGAGTTCGTGCGATGAAGCGCTTCCTCCTCCCCGCTCTCGTGCTGGGGGCGACGCTCGCCCTCGGCCCCGAGCTCGCCGCCCAGGCGAACGACCTGCCCTCGCTCGAGCCGGCGGCCGAGAGCGCGCTCGCGAGCGCCGCGAGCGGCGAGCTCTCCTCGCCGGTCCAGATCGTCCTCATCCTCACCGCGCTCGCCCTGGCGCCCGCGATCCTCATGACGGTGACCTGCTTCACGCGGATCATCATCGTCCTGTCCTTCGTCCGGAAGGCGCTTTCCATCCAGGACATGCCGCCGAACCAGGTCGTCATCGGGCTCTCGATCTTCCTCACCATCGTGGCCATGAACCCCACGATCAACGCGGTGTGGGAGGGCGCCGTGCAGCCCTACATGAACGAGGAGCTGTCGATGGCCGAGGCGACGGACGTCGCGAAGGCCGAGCTCAAGACCTTCCTGCTCTCGCACGCGCACGAGGAGGAGATCGCCCTCTTCCTCGACGTCACGCAGGCGGAGGATCCCGAGACGCCGCAGGACGTCCCGCTGCAGATCCTCATCCCCGCCTTCGCCCTCTCCGAGGTGAAGACGGCGTTCAAGATGGGCTTCCTGATCTACATCCCCTTCCTGATCCTCGACATCGTGATCAGCTCCATCCTCCTCGCGATGGGCATGTTCATGCTGCCGCCGGTCATCATCTCGACCCCCTTCAAGATCCTCCTCTTCATCCTCGTCGACGGCTGGACGCTCGTCATCGGTTCGCTGATGCAGAGCTTCCAGGTGGTCGCGGTCTAGAGAGCGCGCCATGGACTCGAGCTACGTGATCGCCCTCGGCGGCGAGATGTTCCGGCTGACCGTCATCATCGCGGCGCCCGCGATGATCGTCGGCATGGTGGTCGGCATCCTCATGGCCCTCTTCCAGGCCGTGACGAGCGTCCAGGAACAGACCCTGACCATGATCCCCAAGATCATGGCGGTCGGGATCACCCTCGTCGTGATGTTGCCCTGGATCATCGACACGATGGTCTCGTTCACGGCCCAGGTCTTCTCGGCCCTCCCCGACGCGGCGAACTGATCGCGATGGGCGACCTGGAGTACGAGCTGCGGTTCTTCTTCCTGCACTGGGTGCGCTGCATCGCGCTCCTGGCGCCGGTGCCGCTCTTCGGCCAGGGCGGAGGCGCCCGGCTCACCAAGCTCGGACTCGGGGTCATGATCGGCTCGCTCGTCGCCCTCGGACGCAGCCGCGAGAACTTCGCCGACCCCGGCTTCTCGGGTCAGATCGTCGTCGCGATGCTCGGGGAGATCATGCTCGGCTATCTGATGGGATTCGTCGTCAATCTCACCTTCGAGACGATCCGCGTCGCCGGCACGCTCATCAGCACCGAGATGGGCTTCAACCTCGCCTCGATCCAGGACCCCGTGTCCGGCGTCAACGTCCAGGTCATCGCCCACATCCTGGAGAGCTTCGGCATCGTGCTCTTCTTCTCGGTGGGCGGACACCTCTTCGTGATCCGCGGCCTCGTGAGCTCCTTCGACCGCTACGAGGTGGGCCGCTTCGCGCTCGGGCCCGAGCTCATCCAGGCCGTCGTCCTCTTCACGAGCGGCCTCTTCGGCGCGGCCTTCGAGCTCGCCGCGCCCATCCTCGTCGCCATGATCGTGGGCGGCATCGCGCTCGGCATCATCGCCCGCGTCGCCCCTCAGCTCCAGGTCATGCAGTTCGCCTTCAGCTTCAAGATCGTGATCGGCCTCCTGCTGATCGTCTCCACCCTGCACCTCGTCGTGCCGGCCATGGGCCTCGTCTTCCATCGCACCGAGACGATGCTGGCCGAGATGACCGCGAGCTGAGCGATGGCCGACGACAAGGACCAGGAGAAAACAGAACAACCGACCGGCAAGCGGCTCGACGAGGCGCGCGAGCGCGGCCAGACCCCGCTCAGCCGCGAGATCGTCGGGGCCCTCGTCTTCCTCGTCTCGATCGCGGCGATCCGGCTCGGCGCGGCGGAGGCGATCGGGCGGCTGATCCCGGAGTTCATCCGTTTCTTCAGCCTGCCCGTGAACGACCTCATGGACGGGGACCCGACCGCGCTCCTGCGCATGATCGCGAACATCTGCTTCGCGGCCACGGGACCGATCTTCGCGGTCATCTTCGTCACCGTCGTGGCGAGCAGCGTGCTGCAGATCGGCTTCCGGATCAGCTCGAAGGCGCTCGAGCCGAAGTTCGACAAGCTGAACCCGGCGCAGGGCGTCAAGAAGCTCTTCGGCCTCGACAACCTGGTGCAGACGCTGCAGAGCCTGGTGAAGCTGGCGCTCGTCGGCACGGTCTGCTGGATGACGCTCTCCGGCGCCGTGGCGCGCTTCGACGCGCTCGCCGGACGTCCCCTGACGGAGATCATCCTCGAGCTCATCGATCTCGTCTTCCTGCTCTGCTTCCGCGTCGGCGGCGGGCTCCTCGTCATCGGCCTCATCGACCTGCTCTACCGCCGATGGAAGCACAACAAGGACCTGATGATGACGAAGCAGGACGTCAAGGACGAGGCGAAGCAGTCCGAGGGCGACCCGAAGGTCAAGGGGAAGATCCGCGAGATCCAGCGCAAGGCCGCGATGTCGCGGATGAAGCGCGACGTCGAGGAGTCGACCGTCGTCGTTCGTAACCCGACTCACTTCGCGGTCGCGCTCAAGTACGAGGACGGCGACGCCGCCCCGCGCGTCGTCGCCAAGGGTCGCGCGCTCATGGCCCTGACCATCATCCGCATCGCGGAGGAGGCCGGGGTCGAGGTCGTCATCAACAAGCCGCTCGCGCGCGAGCTCTATCGCGTCGTGAAGGTCGGCGACTGGATTCCCGAGCGTCTCTTCCGCGCCGTGGCGGAGCTGCTCGCGATCGTGTTCAAGAAGAAGGACCGGGGGCCGCGCCGCAGCGCGACCACCGGCGTCTGATCCGGGGAGGATGCAGGCATGGCCGAGCTCGTGAAGTCCGCCACCGACAAGTCCGGCGTCCGCAGCGAGGTGCTGCTCGGACTCGGCGTGATGGCGATGATCTTCGTCCTCATCATCCCGCTGCCGCCGGCCCTGCTGGACGTGCTGATCGCGGTGAACATCAGCTTCGGCATCCTCGTGCTGCTGATCACGCTCGGCGCCCGCGAGGCCCTCGAGCTCTCGACCTATCCGACGATCCTTCTCCTGACCACGCTGTTCCGGCTGGCCCTGAACGTGGCGTCGACCCGGTTGATCCTGCTGAAGGGCCAGGCCGGATCCGTCATCCAGTCCTTCGGCGACTTCGTCGTCGGCGGCGATCTCGTCGTGGGCGTCATCATCTTCGCGATCCTGGTGATCATCCAGTTCATCGTGATCACGAAGGGCTCGGGGCGCGTCAGCGAGGTCGCGGCGCGCTTCACCCTGGACGCCATGCCCGGCAAGCAGATGGCGATCGACGCCGACCTCAACTCCGGCCTCATCACCGAGACCGACGCGCGCGAGCGTCGCGAGAAGATCGCGCAGGAGGCGGAGTTCTACGGGTCGATGGACGGCGCGTCGAAGTTCGTCCGCGGCGATGCGATCGCCGGCCTGATCATCAACGTCGTCAACGTGATCGGCGGCGTGATCATCGGCATGGGCGGCGGCCTCAGCATCACGGCCGCGCTCGAGAAGTACTCGATCCTCACGATCGGCGACGGCCTGGTCAGCCAGATCCCCGCGCTCATCATCGCCGTCGCGGCCGGTCTCCTCGTGACCAAGACCTCCTCGAAGCAGCGCTTCGCGACCGAGTTCGGCAGCCAGCTCCTCGGCAACCGCCGCGCGATCGGCACCGGGGCGGCGGTCATGCTGCTGCTGGCGCTCGTTCCGGGCTTCCCGAAGCTCCCCTTCGTCCTGCTGGGCATCGCGCTCTTCGTGGTGCAGCGGACGCTGAAGACGCGGGAGGAGCGCGAGGAGGCGGCGAAGAACGAGCCCGCGCCGCCGGAGCCCGAGCCGGAGGGACCGGAGCTCAGCGACGATCAGCTCGGTCGTCTCCTCGAGGTCGACCGGCTCGGGATCGAGGTGGGATTCCGCCTCATCCCCCTCGTCGACGCGGACCGCAAGGGCGGCCTCCTCGATCACATCGGCATGATCCGGCGGCAATTCGCCCGCGACCTGGGTCTCGTCGTCCCGCCGATCCGCATGAAGGACAACCTCGGTCTCGACGCCAACGCCTACCGGATCCTCGTCGGCGGGCAGGAGGTCGCGCGGGGCGAGCTCTATCCGGAGCACGTCCTCGCGATGGACCCCGGCACGGCCGAGGGCGAGCTGCCGGGCATCCGGGGCGAGGACCCGACCTTCGGACTCCCCGCGACCTGGGTGCGGGAGGAGCGACGTTCCGACGCGGAGATCGCGGGCTACACCGTCGTCGACGCGACGAGCGTCCTCGTGACGCACCTGACGGAGACGCTGCGCCGCCACGCGCCCGAGCTGCTCTCGCGGCAGGACGTCCGGACCCTGCTCGACCGGGTGAAGGAGAACTCGCCCGCCATCGTCGAGGAGCTGATCCCCGACGTCCTGGGACTGGGCGAGGTCCAGGCGGTGCTGCAGGAACTCCTCTCCGAGCGCATCCCGATCAAGAACCTGCCCTCGATCCTCGAGGTGCTCGCGGACAACGGACGCAAGACGAAGGACCTCGGTCACCTCACGGAGCTCGTGCGTCAGCGCCTGGGACGGATGCTGACCGCGCGCCACCTCGGACCCGACGGCGTCCTGCGCGCGATCGTGCTCGACCCGCGGGTGGAGGCGGCGCTCGAGGCCGAGGTGACCGGTCGGGAGGCGGTCGGCGCCGAGTCGGTCCCGCTGGCGCGGCTCCGCGAGCGCGTCCTGGAGACCTACGGGGCCGCCATGCAGCGCGGGCACGATCCGATCATCCTCGCGCGCGCCACCGTGCGGCGTCACCTCGCGGACATGCTCGCCGGCCTCGATCCGAAGATCCCCGTGCTCTCCTACAACGAGGTGACCACGGCCCGGCGGATCGAGCCCGTGGGCCAGATCGACCTCACCGCGCCGAGCGCGGAGATGGCGGCCGCCCAGTCCATGTGAGGTCCGCCGCGGGCCGACCCTCGACCGACGGCGACGCCGTCGGTCGAGGCGCGCCGCGATGTCCCCGCGGATTCGCGGTGATTCCCGTCACCGCCGCCGACGCGACGACATGACCCTCCGGAGCGGGACCCTTCGGTCCCGCCGGAATCGGAGGAGACGACCATGAAACGGCTCTCGCGCTCGATCGCGGCCCTTTCGCTCCTCGTCGCGCTGGCCGGCCCCGCCGCCGCGCAGGAGCTCCATCTCGAACTCACCGCCCCCGGCGTTCCCGGCGTCTACGGCTTCGCGGCCGCCGGCGAGAACTTCGGCTACCAGGTCACCGGTCGCGTCGACCTCGGCGCCTCGATCGTGCTCGGGGCCTCCCTCCCCGGCCCGGGAGGGCTCGGCGACTTCGACCCCGAGACGGCCTGGGTGATGGACCTCGATCGCGTCTCGGATCGCGGGAGCCACGTCGGCCGCGCCCACCTTCCCCTCGCGCTCGCCGGTTCCGTCATCCAGCTCCGGGCCGCCGCGTTCGACGGACGGGCGACGCGGGTCAGCCAGACCTTCACGCTGGTGGTCGAGCCCGTGGACCGGGGCGCGGACTCCCGGCCCCGGACGGGCCGGCCCTGATCTTCCGGGGCTCCTTCCGGGAGCCCCGATGACCCTTCTCGCCGCGGCGGCGGGTCTCCTCCGGGAGGTCCGCCGCCGCGGCGCGTTCCGGGGAAGCCGAAGCGCGAGATCGTCGCCGCGAACGCGGGGCGGGACTCCAGTCGACTGCATGAAAATGCCGATGAAGATCCCGTGACACCTCTTCACGGGAACCGCGCCGATCGATGGAACGCTTCGCCGCTCGAACCTTCGGACAGCTCGTCGGCGCGATCGCCGCGCTGATCACGGCCGCCGCGTCGGTGCTGTTCGCCGCCTGGAGAGGGCTTTCCCTCGAGACGGCGGCGTTCCGTCTCGTGGTGGCGGGAACGGTCGTCTACGTCGTCGTCGGCCTGGCGGTCCGGCTGCTGGCCCGGGGCCTGATCACGTCGGCGATCGCGCGACGTCGCACGAGCCGGGAGGCGCCCGCGGGATGAACTACGCGGACGAGGCCTACGCGGCGGGCACGATGAACGACGAGGAGCGCAACGCGCTCGTCGTCGACTACCTGCCGCTCGTGCGTCACGTCATCGGCCGGCTGCCGGTCACGCCGCCGTCCTTCATGGATCTCGACGACCTCTTCGAGGTCGGCGTCCTCGGGCTGATGAACGCGGCCCGGACCTTCAATCCCAATCGCGGGGCGCAGTTCAAGACGCACGCCTACGTCGCGATCCGGGGCGCGGTGCTCGACGAGCTCCGCCGCTACGACGTCCTGCCCCGCTCCCGCCGTGACCGCATCAAGCACTTCCACCGCACGACGGAGGAGCTCGAGGAGGTCCTGGGCCGCACGCCCACGCCCGAGGAGCTCGCCGAGGCGATGGCCCTGACGGTCGAGCAGGTCGAGGACGTCCTCGTCAACATGCACGGCGCCGCGGTCCTCAGCCTGCAGGAGGGCGAGTCCGACGAGGACGGATCGAGCCGACTCGAGGACTGCCTGCGCTGCATGCGCACCGCGACGCCCGACGACATCGTGGAGCGCGGCGAGCTCCTGGAACAGCTCAAGGAGGAGATCGCGAAGCTGCCCGAGAAGGAGCGGCACATGATCGTCCTCTACTACGGCGAAGGCCTCCTCCTGAAGGAGATCGGCGAGGTGCTCGGCGTCACCGAATCGCGGGTGTCGCAGATCCACAGCCGGGCCGTCTTCCGCCTCAACAAGGCGCTCGGCGCCGCCGATCGAACGGGAGCCTGACGTGGAATCCAAGGGACGCATCATCAAGCGCGGCGCCGTCCGCTCGCCCGCCCCGGCCAGCGGCGGCCCCGGCACCGTCGCCGCCAAGCACGCCCACGAACCGACCGGCCCCGAGGCCCGCTGCACGGTCGAGCTGCATCGCGACGGCGACCTCATCCGCGCCATCGAAGTCACCTGTCCGTGCGGACACACGATGATCCTGGAATGCGACTACCCGGAGGAATCGGCATGATCTCGCGCCTCTTCACCCTCGCCCTGCCGCTGGCGCTCGCCGCCGCGACGGCCTGCACGTCCTCGCCCAGCGATGCCCTCGTCAAGCTGCCGATCCTCGAGCCGGCCGCCGACTCGGGGAGCGCCGCACCGCGACTGGAGTCCTCGCCGGAGCTCGACGCCCGCAACGAGGACGACAACCATCTCGCGATCATCGACGAGATGCGCCAGCGCCAGGTCGAGCTCGAGGAGCGCCTGCGCGAGACCGAGCAGAAGCTCGAGGGCGCCCAGGAGAAGACCGTGATGGCGACCGAGAGCGAGGAGCGCCTGAGCGCCGACCTCGACCGGCTCCGCGGGCTCCTCGAGCAGTCCCGGGAGCGCGAGCGCGACTACCAGCGCCAGGTCATCCTGGCTCGACTGGAGGCGATCCGGCGCAAGCAGGAGATCGTGAAGCGCGAGATCGACGGGCTCGCTCCGGGCGCGGAGCGTTGAGGCGCCTCGCGGCGCTCGTCGCGCTCCTCGCCCTCGCCGCCGCGCCGGGTTGCCTGCTCGTCGACATCACGCCCGGCGAGCAGAACGTCGTGCCCTATCGCAGCGAACGGCCCCCGGCCTCGCCGCTGCGACGCGTGGTGCTGCCACCCCTCCGGATGGAGGACGCGGAGAGCCCGCAGGAACTCGCGCTCCGCAACGCCCTCGTCGATCAGATCACGAGCCGCGGCCTCTTCGAGGTCGTGCCCGTCACCGCCCGGGACCTCGAGGACATCGAGCTCGACTCGGCGCGGATGAAGGGCGTCTACTCGACCGCGGATCTCCTGGCGCTCAACCGCCGCTTCGGGGCCGACGGGGTGTTCACCGGCACCCTGCTCCGCTTCCGGGCCTACCCCCAGATGCAGATCGGGATGCGACTGCACCTGATCGACTGCCGGAGCGGCCGCGTGCTCTGGGGCACCGACCTCCACCTCGACGCCAGCGACCGCCGCGTCGCCGACGATGCCCACAACTGGTACGACCTCGTCTACCGGGATCCGACGGAGTCTCTCGTCGAGCACGAGAAGGTCCTCGTCTCCCCCCGGCTGTTCTCGACCTACGCCGCCTACCGGATCAGCGCGACCCTCGCGCGATCCCTCCGGCCGGAATCTCGGGCGGCGGAAGACCCGCGTCCGGCCGCCGCGGTCGAGACCAAGGGCGACAAGAACTCGTAAAACTCACACTGGTAATACTTTACACACGCAGACCGCGCCCGGACGGCCCCCGCCGTTCCGGGCGCGTCTTCGTGGGTCCCGGTCCGGGTGTTCTTGGGGGGACAGGAGCGCAAGGATAAGATCCCCAGCTGGTTCGGGCTCTTCGTCGGTCGCCGGAAGCGACGGGGGAGCGCCGAAATACGATGCGGATCGGGCGAATGGCGCCCGGCGGAGACCGCCGGCCGGCCATGCGAGGGTTCGGGATGTTCGGAACCGACTTCGCCGTCTTCAACGACGGCCTGATGCGAGGCGCCGTGGCCGCCCCTGACGAGGCGGCCTGGCTGAAGATCGTCGTTCTCGGCGTCTACGCCCTCGTGCTCTTCTTCCTCTGGCTCTACGGCATCCATCGCTACCACGTGATCTGGATGTACCGTCGGAACCGCGCGAATCCGCCGGTGCCGCTCGCGCCCTACGCCGAGGAAGACCTCCCGCTGGTCACCGTCCAGCTCGCGGTCTTCAACGAGATGTACGTCGTCGAGCGCCTCATCGACTCGGTCTGCGCGCTCGACTACCCCTCGGATCGCCTCCAGATCCAGGTCGTCGACGACTCGACGGACGAGACGCGGGACATCGTCGCCGCCCACGTCGCCGCCTGGCAGGCGCGGGGCGTCGACATCGAACAGATCCACCGCACGAACCGCAGCGGCTTCAAGGCGGGCGCGCTCGAGAACGGTCTCAAGACCGCGAAGGGCGAGTTCATCGTCATGTTCGACGCCGACTTCGTGCCGCCGTCGGACTTCATCCGCCGACAGATCCACCACTTCAGCGACCCGAAGGTCGGCTGGGTGCAGGCGCGCTGGGCGCACCTGAACGAGAACCACTCGCTGCTCACGCGGATGCAGGCGATCTTCCTCGACGGACACTTCGTCCTCGAGCACACGGGCCGGCAGCGCTCGGGTCGCTTCTTCACCTTCAGCGGCACCGCGGGCACCTGGCGCAAGTCGACGATCGCCGACGCGGGCGGCTGGCAGCACGACACGCTCGTCGAGGACTGCGACCTCTCCTACCGCGCGCAGCTCCGCGGCTGGCGCGGCGTCTACCTGGTCGACCAGGCGGTCCCGGCCGAGCTTCCGGTCGACATGAACGGCTTCAAGAGCCAGCAGCACCGCTGGGCGAAGGGCTTCATCCAGGCGAT
This sequence comes from Planctomycetota bacterium, assembly GCA_041402125.1. GTDB lineage: Bacteria > Planctomycetota > DRQF01 > JAWKSY01. The sequence continues at coordinate 105,159 of JAWKSY010000009.1, read as the reverse complement.
GAAGAAGCTCCTGCCCACGATCTGGCGCAGCCCGAACGCGACCTTCTCGCAGAAGGTCGAGGCGACCTTCCACCTGACGAACAACCTGACCTACCTGGGCATGGTGGCGCTCTGCGTGCTCATGATGCCCGCGATGTACTACCGCTCGCAGATGGTCGCCGGTCCCTGGGCGATCGCCTTCGACCTCTCCCTCTTCCTCGGCGCGACGGTGAGCGTGCTCAGCTTCTACGCGACGGCCGAGCGCGAGATCGACCGCGCCTGGTGGAAGAAGCTCCACCTCATGCCGCTCCTCATGGCGATGGGCATGGGCATGGCGCTCAACCAGAGCAAGGCGGTGCTCGAGGCCTTCTTCAACCAGGAGAGCCCCTTCGTCCGCACGCCGAAGTACTCGGTCGACGGTGAGAAGCGGCGCAAGGCCGAGTGGGCGCAGAAGAAGTACAAGGCGGCGAAGAACCTGATGCCGCTGCTCGACCTCTTCTTCGCGTTCTACTTCCTGATGATCGTCGCCTACTCGATCTGGCAGAAGCTCTGGTTCTCGGTGCCCTTCATGGGCCTCTTCGGCTGGGGCTTCGCCTACGTCGGCTGGATGTCCGTGGCGCAGGCGCGGGTCGCCAAGGCGGCCGCCGCGGCCCCCGAGCTCGAGACGGCCTGAAGTCCGGCGCGAGCCGGACCGGTAACGCGAACGGCCCGCTCTCCTCGCGCGAGGAGAGCGGGCCGTTCGCGTTTCGCGTGCGTCCGCTTCGCCGGATCAGGCGCCGCCGGCGAGGAATCCCTCGGCCGCGCGGGCGATGTTCTCCGGGGCGTCGATCTCACCGGACTGCACGAGCGCGCGGGCGCGCTCGACGAGTTCGGAGCGGGACGCCGGCTCGCCGCGCACCTGATCGAGGTGGCCGCGGATGCGGGCGGTGGTGTCCGAGGCGACGAAACCGTCCGCGCCGGACGTGGCCGAGCGAGCGGCGCCGGCGTCCTTGCGGATGCGGGACGTGGTCGCCTGGTCGTGCGTGTGGCCGAGGGCGCGTGCGCCGAGACCCTTGATGCTCATGGTCGGTCCTCCTGACCCCGGTGCTCCGCCGCCTGAGGAGGCCGCGTCCCGGTCCGTCGAGGGATGATCGGAAGATCGGGGCGCGACTTGAGCCCGCGCGCGCCCGGTTTTCCCGCCGGGGTCCGGAGCTTGCTCCGGAAACCGACGGCCGGATTCCCCTTCTCCTCATCGGGCCGACCGCGACTCGACTTGAGCCTCGTCGCATTTTCACCCGGCGTCGGGGAGGAGGCGCGGAACTGCGTGTTCATTCGACCGGCCGAGGGGGGTGCGGATCGGCGCAAGACCGGCGTCCGAGACGGCTTGCGTCGGACCCCCCGTTCCCCGGTCCGGACAAAGGAAAAAACGCTGGGAGGGCCCCCGACTTTCGATTCCAATGTCGGGGCCGAGGGCGCTCCGCGTCCCCGGGTTCGCACCCGTGCCGTGCTCGAATCACCCGACACGCCCGTGGCGCTCCGCGCCGCCCCGCACACGCCGATGCGCGTGCGGATTCGGACCTCCGCTTCCGGCGGTCCGAGACGAGACCCACGCTCCCGGACGTCGCGATCGCGCGCCGCCGGGACCCATTCGACGGGAGACCCCATGTCCAGGATCGCTCTTGCCTTCGTCGCCGCGCTCACCCTGGCGTTCGTCGCGACCCCGGCTCAGGCCCAGCTCACGAACCCCTCCTTCACGTCGGGCTTCCCGTCGCCGGCGGGGTGGACGATCGAGTCGGGAACGATCACGTCGGCGTTCTTCTCCGACGCCGGCATGCCGACCGACCCCTTCTTCTACCTCTCGGTCAGTTCCCAGGGCACGGGCGGCGCGATGCCGCACTCGAACCCGGGCGGCTTCGGCACCGACGCGAGCGCCACGGCGGCCATCTCGCAGGCCTTCACGGTGCCCTCACCGACCCAGACCCTGCTCACCTTCGATTGCGTGCTCGTGACGGCGAACGTCGGCGAGGCCGACTTCCTCGAGGTCAGCATCAGCGACGGCACCTCGGTCTACAACGCGGTCCACCTCGACACGAGCACGGTCGTCGGCGGCGCCACGCCGATCCTGAACGCCTCGGTCGATCTCGGCGCCGTCTTCCCGAACGCCACCGCGACGACGGTCTTCACGATCCGCATGCACGTCGGCGACCTCAGCGGCCTGTCGGTCTCGAAGGGCTACTTCGACAACTTCCAGCACCTGGTCGGCACCCCGTTCGACTTCAACCGGGTCGACTTCGTCAACATGGGTGCGGTCCAGCAGGTCCAGATGCACACCACGACGCCGGTCACCCGCTGCTGGCACTTCATCAGCGGCAACGTCTCGGGTCCGGTCGGCGGCGGCGAGGTCTTCGGCCTCTACCCCGATCCGCTGATCTTCGAGATCCTCGGCTACCCGCTCGGGACGCCGGGTCTCCACGTCCTGACGAACGGCGCCGGCAACTACACGATCAACGTGCCGACGCCGGCGATCCCGTCGGGTGACACCTTCGACTTCATGATCGTCGTCTTCGACGGCGCCGGGAACGTGACCGACATCACGACCCCGAAGCGCTACGTCTGGCCCTGATCCGGCCTCTCGAGCGACGTCCGCGACGCGCGGCCCGGAATCCTCGCCCGAGGGTTCCGGGCCGCGCTCGTAGGGGGGAGGAGGTTCCCGATCGGGTCGGGAAAAGGAACGAGCGCCGATCCCGAAGGATCGGCGCTCGTCGTCTCAGTGCCGCGGGCGGGGGTCGAACCCGCACTCCGTTTCACCGGAACTAGGCCCTCAACCTAGCGCGTCTGCCAATTCCGCCACCGCGGCTGCACGAGGACCCGGATTATAGGGGGCCCGTCCCGACGGACCAGGGGCCGAGGAGCGCATTTTTCGGGTTCCCGGAAGGGCGGCCCGACGCCCCCTCCCGCGGCCGGGTTCAGCGCCCCGCGGCGTCGAGCCGGAGCTCGAATCGGAGCCGATCCTCGCCCCGGCCCACGGTGGCGAAGAGGCGACCGAAGACCCCCCGGAACCAGCCGAGGGTCCGGTCGATCTCCCGACGGATGGTGTCGGGATTGCGCTCGCGCTGCATCGTGATCTTCCACCGCTCGTAGGCGCGGTCGATCCAGACCTCGCGCTCGATCGGCGCGATGCCGGCCTTCGTGGCCTCGAGTTCGAGACGACGGTACTCCAGGCCCTTCTCCTGCTCCGTGATCTCCGCCCGGTCCCGGATCCACCCCTCCTTCGCGATCTCCATGAAGTCGTGGAAACGCGAGGCGTCCAGGTAGAGGAACGCGCGGCTGGTGGGCTCGGCGCGGTCGAGCAGGTCCTCGAGTTCGCGTCGCGGTCCCTCGCCGAAGGCCTCGACACCGCCCGCGGCGACGGAAGGCATCGCGCCGAGGAGGCGGAACCAGTTCGTCACGATCAGCCACTCGCCGACCAGGGCGAATCCCGGGCGGTTGTTGATCGGATCGTCCAGGAAGGCGGTCTTCGTGATGCGCCAGAGGACGGCGTCCTCCCAGTCGACGCGATCGAAGGCCTGCATGTCGGCGCCGTCGAGGGCGGTCGAGATCTCGGCCAGGAAGTCGTCGAAGGCGGCACGGTCGCGGACGCGGAAGACGGCGGCGATTCCCGGCCCGCTGTCCACCTCCTCGTCGCTGCGCTCCTTCTGGAAGAGCAGCATCCCGACGCCGGGAGCGAAGAGGCGGTCGAACTCCTCGCGGAGGTCGGGAACGAGATCCGGCGCGACGCCGGGCGCGGGCGCCGCTCGCGCGAAGCGCGGCACATTCGCCGCCAGCTCCTCGAACCAGAGGGCGCGCTTGTCGGCATCGACGAGCCGCGGGTCCTCGAGCACCCGTCGGACGATCTGCCCGGGGGCGGCGTCGATGTAGCCGTAGCCGAAGACGACGGAGGACAGGCGGGCGAGGACCTCGTCGATCTGGCGGCGGATCGCCGGTCGATCGAGATCCCGGGCCGCGCCGAAGAGGGAGCGCGACGTGCGCGTGGTCGCGTCGCTCTCCCAGCGCAGGCGCGCCTCGCGGTCGAACTCGGCCGAGATCGCGTCGGCGCCTCCCGCGTTCAGTTCGGGGAAGAGGCCCTCGAAGACGCGGGCCATGTCCGGCCCCCACATCGGCGCCAGCCAGCGGTCCAGGAGGGAGACCTCCGACTCGGCGTAGCGACGCGAGAGGAGCAGGCGCAGCGAGGAACCCGGCGCGGCCTCGTCCCAGGCCCAGCGGTCGAGATAGCGACTCGGCGCGACGAGGGGCACGCCCTCGGCGCGCGTCTGCTTGGCGATCCGCACGAGCAGATCGAGATCGGTCCCGGCGAGGATGGCGCTCTCGATCCGCGCGATCCCGAGGACCATGGGCTTGCCCTGGGCCGCGAACTCGATCTCGACGCCCCAGTTCCGGTGGCGGAGCTCCGCGTCGGGGAGACGATCGGAGATGAAGGTCGTCGCGAGGGTCTCGTGGCAGAGGACGTTGACGAAGACCTGACCCCAGCGGGAGTCCGGACGGATCGCGGCGACGAAGCCCGGCACCGCGTCGGGGTCGGCCCCCGCCTCGGGGGCGTAGCCGCCGAGGACGAGCTGGCGACCGCTGAGATCCCCGATGAGCTCGACGTCGACCGGCAGCTCGAAGCTCGACTCGAGACGATGGAGCTCTCGGAGGCCGTCGCGCAGACGCTGCAGCGCCGAGAGATCCCGCATCGTCGGCGAGGTCATGAACTCCCGGAAGCCGGGGTGGGCGTCGAGCGCGGCGAAGAACTCCGAGTTCTCGAGCTCGTCGAGGACGGTCGGAAGGTCCTCGCACTCGATGACCCAGTCGAGATCGGCGGGGAGGAAGACCTTGAGGTCCGGCACGTCCTCGGCGAAGGGGTCGTAGACGTTGCGGAACACGAAGATCAGGGTGAGGGCGAGGAGGACGCCCAGCACTCCCGCCACGATGATCCGCTTGCGCGGCCGCGAACGTCCCGTTCCCTTGGCCATTCTCGACGCGCCCCCTCGAACCCCGCTGCTCCGCGCACGCCGCGCGGCCCCGCCGACGATAGCAGACGAGCGCGGTTCGTTCCCTCCCTCGTCCTTCACGAGAAAACCCCGCCGGACGGCGCGAAGGCCGTCGGGCGGGGTCTCGTGAGGCGGGTCCGGAGAACCCCGGGGGCGTTCAGCGAGCGCCCATCTCCTTGAGGGCGAGCTGGCCGCCGAGGGTCCGCGGGAACTCGCTGGCGACGCGCTCGCGCATCCGGCGGTGCCGGTCGGCGTAGACCTTCCGCTGCTCGTCTTCCTTCGTGGAGTTCGCGAGGCGGCTGTTGCAGCGCGCGAACTGCCACATGGCCCAGGCGACCTCGGACTGGAGCGAGACGTCGGACGCGAAGAGCGCGAAGGTCTTCGAGTACTCGAGCATGGCCTCCGGGTACTTCTCCTCGGCGAAGAGGATGTCGCCGAGCCCGTTGGCGCCGGCGGCGAGGAGGATCGGGTGGCGCGTCACGCCGGCGTCCTTCTCGAACTCCTTCGCGCCGGCCTCGACCAGCGCCTGGAACTTGCTGCGCGCGCCGGAGATGTCCTCCTTGGCGAGCGCCACGCGGGCCTCCATCGCGCGGAATCGCGCCTGGCCGGCGTCGCCGGAGACCTTGGCCTTGGCGGCCGCGAGCGTCGTTTCGGCCTCGCCGACCTTCTTGGCCGCGAGGAGAGCCTCGACCTTGCCGAGCGCGGCGCGCGCCAGGAAGCTCGGCGCGTAGCCGTTGGTCGCGCCCTCGCTGGAGATGCGGTCGTAGGCGGCGACCGCCTCGTCGAACTTCCCCTGCGCCGTCAGGAGGTCGGCGCGCCGGAGCTCGATCTCGGGCAGGAAGCGCGTCTCCGGAACCTCGGCGACGAGCTTCGCGGTGAGCGCGTTGTACTGATCGTAGTCGCCCCCGCGGTAGTAGGCGTCGGCCGCGCCGAAGAGGCACTCCTGGCGCGCCCAGGCGTAGCGGTCGGACTTCAGCTCGCCGAGCACGCCGAGCAGACCCTCCGCGCCGTCGCGGAGCTCGCCCTTGGCGATCAGCGCCATGGCCTCGTCGTAGCCGTCGGGGCGACGCGAGTACTCGACCTTGACGAGCTCGTCGGCGCTGATGAGGCGCGTCGGCGCGTTCCGACCCTTGTTGAAGGCGAGCCCACGGAAGGTGTGCCCTTCGATGGTGCCCTTGTCGTCGCGCAGCTTGCCTTTCGAGTCGAGGTAGCTGATGTCGGCGCTCTGGGCCGAAGCCGAGACGGCGAGAACCGCGACCGTGGTGACGACGAGGCCGAGACCGGACCACCAGTTCATGTGGGGACTCCTAGGATAGAGGGCCGCGGCTCCGTGGGGAGCGCGCTCGAAACGACTTTCCACCATGGGGTTAGAGACGTTTCTGCTTTTCGCGCGGGCCGTTACGGTACGACGCGTCGGAGAGCGGGTCAAGCGGGGTCCGGACGCGGGGGTGGACAACGACGTCCGTGGCCCGCGGTTCGATCGGCGAGGCGCCGGACGACGCTCGGGGCGGGCGCAAAAAAAAGATGGCGCCAGGACCGAAGTCCTGGCGCCATCAACGAGCCCTAAGCACCGTTTTTCCCACTCTTCTTGGCGGGCGAGGGGGTGAAAACGGCGCGTGTTCTCGGGAAAAGATGCGGCGTTACAGGAAATCCGGAGCACAAGTCGCTATTGAACACCGGGTTACGTCTTGGAGACTTTTGCATGAATTCCGAAACCGACCGAAAGCCCCTCGACCGACGACCTTCCGGCCGGACGAGGCGCCTTCTCGCCCATGTGCGAGGGGTCGAGAAGGCCACCGTGCATCGCGATCGCGAGCGGAGTTTCAGCGCGATGTTCCTGCGCTTCGCGCCGGGAGCGCGGGCGCCGCGCCACGTGCACCCCGAGGGCGAGCAGTACTGGGTCATCGAGGGCGCGATCGAGGACGAGTCCGGCCGCTACGAAGCCGGCACCTGGGTCGCCCTGTCGCCCGGGAGCGTGCACGAGCCCCACAGCCCCGAGGGCGCGCTCGTCCTCGTCACCTGGTTCGGTCGCCTCGAGGCCTACGGCGCCGGGGAGCCGGCCTCCCCGGACGCCTGACGGTCGCCTTCGGCCCCGGGCCGGCGCGCGATCAGTCCTCGCGCTCGGGCGAGGCCTCGCCACCCTCGGGGGCGCCGCCCTCCTCCTCGGCGTCGCGCGCGACGACGGCGCAGCCGACGAGCCGGTCGCCGTCCTTGAGACCCATGACGCGGACACCCTGGGTGTCGCGGCCGATGAGCGAGATCGTCTCCGCCCCCGTGCGCATCGCCATGCCGGCCTCGGTCATGAGGATGAGGTCCTCGTCGTTCGAGACCGCCCGGACCACCACGACGCGGCCGTTGCGCGGCGGCGTCTTGATGTTGCGGATGCCGGAGCCGCCGCGGCTCTGGACGCGGTACTGCTCGAAGTCGGTCCGCTTGCCGTAGCCGCTCTCGCAGACGGTGAGCAGCGTGCGGTCGGCCGCGACGACGACCGCGCCGACGACGGCATCGTCCTCCGTCTTGAAGCGGATCGCGCGGACGCCGCGCGCCGTCCGACCCATCGGACGGACGTCGTTCTCGTGGAAGCGGATCGCCTGTCCCTTCGCGGTCGCGAGGAGGAGCTCGTCGTCGCCACCCGTGAGCTCGGCGCGGACGAGGCGGTCACCCTCGTCGATCGAGAGCGCGATGATGCCCGCGGTGCGCACGTTCGAGAACGCCGACAGCGGCGTCTTCTTGATGATGCCGCGCTCGGTGACCATGACGAGGAAGCGCTCGTCGAACTCCCGCACGGGGATGATCGAGGACACCGACTCCCCCTCCTGGAGCTGGAGGAGGTTCACGATGGCGCGCCCGCGGCTCGTCCGGGACATCTCGGGGATCTGGTAGACCTTGAGCCAGTGGAGCCGGCCGCGGTCGGTGAAGATCAGGAAGTAGTCCTTCGTGCGCGCGGCGATGATGCGCTCGACGAAGTCGCCGTCCTTGAGGTCTCCGCCGCTGATCCCCTTGCCGCCGCGTCCCTGCGCGCGGTAGGTCTCGACCGGGAGTCGCTTCACGTAGCCCGAGTGCGTGACGGAGACGATGCAGTCCCCGTCCTCGATGAGCGACTCGTCCTCGATGTCGGACTCGACGTCCTCGATGCTCGTGCGGCGCGCGTCGGGGAACTTCGCGACGAGTGACTCCATCTCCTCCGCGACCATGCCGTGCACGACGGAGACGTCGGCGAGGATCCGCTTGTAGTTCGCGATGTCGGCGAGGAGCTGCTGGTACTCCTCCTCGAGCTTCGTGACCTCGAGCCCGGTGAGGCGCGACAGACGCATCGCGAGGATCGCGTCGGCCTGGCGCTTGCTCAGCGAGAAGGCCGCCATCAGGCGATCGCGGGCCTCCTCGGGGCTTCCGGACTCCTTGATGATGCGGACGACCTCGTCGATGTTCTGGACCGCGATGCGCAGTCCCTCGACGATGTGACAGCGATCGAGCGCCTTCCGCAGGAGGTAGCGCGTGCGACGCTGGATGACGTCGACGCGATGGTCGAGGAAGGCGACGAGGAGATCCTTCAGCGAGAAGGTGCGCGGCCGACCCTTGTCGAGCGCGAGCATGATGATGCTGAAGGTCGACTGCAGGGGCGTGAGCTTGTAGAGCTGGTTCAGGATCAGCTCCGCGTTCTCGCCCTTCTTGATGTCGATGACGAGTCGCAGGCCCGCCTTGCGGTCCGTCTCGTCGTTGACGTTCGTGATGCCCTTGATGACGCCGTCGGCGATCAGGTCCTTGAGCCGGTCGAAGATCGAGTTCGGGTTGACCTGGTAGGGGAGCTCGGTGATGACGATGCTCTGGCGATCGCCGGAGCGCTCCTCGATCCCGACCCGTCCGCGCACGGTCACGAGGCCGCGCCCCGAGACGTAGGACTTCTGGATGCCGCTGCGGCCGCAGATGATGCCTCCGGTCGGGAAGTCCGGACCGGGGATGATCTGCATCAGCTCGCCGAGACCGATCTCGGGATCGCGGATGAGCGCGATCACCGCATTCGCGACCTCGCGCGGGTTGTGCGGCGGGATGCTCGTCGCCATGCCGACCGCGATGCCCTGCGATCCGTTGCAGAGCAGGTTCGGGAAGCGCGAGGGGAGGACCGAGGGCTCGAGACGGGTGTCGTCGTAGTTCGGGACGAAGTCGACCGTCTCCTTGTCGAGATCGTCGAGGATCTCGGTCGCCGCGGCGGTCATGCGCGCCTCGGTGTATCGCATGGCGGCGGGCGGCGAACCGTCCACGAAGCCGAAGTTGCCCTGCGGATCGACGAGCTGCGTCCGCATGTTGAAGGGCTGCGCCATGCGCACGAGCGTCGGGTAGACGACCTGGTCGCCGTGCGGGTGGTAGTTACCGGTCGTGTCACCGACGATCTTGGCGCACTTTCGGAACTTCGAGCGCGGCCCGAGATTGAGGTCGTTCATCGCCACGAGGATGCGGCGCTGCGACGGCTTGAGCCCATCGCGCACGTCCGGGAGGGCGCGCTGGATGATGACGCTCATCGCGTAGGAGAGGTAGGACTCCTTCATCTCCTCGTCCAGGGCCAGTTCCTGGACGCGGAGATCGAGCTCCGGGCTCTCCTCCTCGTGGTTCTTCTCGTCGCTCATGCAGGTCGTCTCGAAGCGGTTTTTCCGGGCGCCGGAGGGGGTCTTCCGGCGCCGGCCGGAAGGCGGATGGACCCCGGCGCGGGGCGTGCCGGGAATCTAACCAAAAACCCTTTTGGCCTAAAGACTTAATGGCCCCTCGAAGCCTCTCGGAGAGGGCTCCGGAAACACCGTCGGATCAACGGCTTCGGGACCCCCGGATCGCGTCGGCGACGCGGCGCAGGAAATCGGCCCGCCAGCGCTCTCCGAGGGCCTCCACCGCGGGCCCGGGAAAGTCCTCGGGAAGCGCGGCCGCGGGGTCGGAGGCGGCTCGTTCGAGGACACCCATCGCGCGGTAATCGGGCTCGTCCGGCAGCTCGCCGGGGTCCGCGCGCGGGGTGAGGAGAGGGAGGGCCCCGACCGCCTCGACGACGAGCAGGCCGCGCCGCATCCAGACGAGATCCCGACGCTCCCGGAGGAGATCCTCCGGAAGGTCCGGCGAGACCGCCCGGTACTCGGTCTCGAGGTCCGCGAGGCTCCTTCGCGACTCCGCGAGCTCCCGACGGAAGGTCCACCAGTCGCCGGTCGCGGCGGCCTGCTGGGCGAGGATCACCGCGGCGCTGTAGATCTGCGAGGCGTCGTCGAGTTCCTCGCGGACGGCGCGCATGCGCGAGAGGAGTTCCTCGGCCCCGGCGTAGTCGCCGCGGTCCTGGCGCTCGGTGGAGGCGACCTGGAGGAGCCGCAGGCGCATGTGGGCGCCGGGATCCTCGATGTCGCCCGCGCGCAGCGCCGCGTCGAGTCGATCGAGGGCGGTCAACGCCGCCGCCTCGTCGTCGGCGTCGCTCGCGGCGCGCACGGCGGTGACGACGGACGCCCGCCCCATCTCGCCCGGCAAGAGCGCCACGAGTCCGATGAGGGCGAGGGCGAGGTAGGCGAAGACGACCGTCCGCAGGGCGAGGATCCGGCCCGAGAAGGCCTCGCGAAGGGCGGGGTCGTCCCACCAGGCGCGCAGGAAGCGGACGCGGTCCTCGATCCCGGGGTGAAGGAGTCCCCCCTGGCGGCGCCGCGAGGGATGGAGGTCGCCGAGCGCCTCGAGGGCCCGCGCGATCGGTCCCGGGCCGTCGAGCGCCCGGGCGGCGAAGACGTCGGCTTCGGTCTCGAAGGTCCGGCTCACCGGGGAGAAGACGAAGCGCAGGAAGACGACGAGCGCCACGAGGGGCAGGAGGACGTCGAGCGCCACGCCCCCCGTGTCGCCGAGCAGCATGTCCGCGACGGTGACGGTCGCGGAGTACGCGGTCGCGAGCGCGAGGTAGACGAGGGGATGGGAGCGGCGGGAATGTCCCATCTCGTGGGCGAAGACGCCGACGAGCTCGTCCTCGTCCAGCCGCTCGAGCAGGCCGTCGAAGATGAACACGTAGCGGAGCCGGCCGAGGATGCCGACGAAGGCCGCGTTGATCACGTGGCCCGAGGTGTCGACGACGCGGATGTCGAGCGGGCGGAAGGACTCGCGCCGCGCGACCTCCTCGAAGCGCGTCCGCAGCGCCCCCGGCGGGAGGGAGTGTCCGGGCAGCGCGAAGCGCAGCGCCAGCGGGGCGACGATCGCGAGCGTCAGGGGGACGAGGACGAGGGCGACCACCATGAAGGCGGCGACCGGCCGCAGGAGGAACCAGTCGGCCCAGACGGGATCGATCGAGGCGAACTCGCCCGCCGCCAGGAGCGCGCCGATCATGATCGCGGGGACCAGCAGCACGCGCAGGTGGAGCCGCAGGAAGGCTCCCTTGGGCCAGGGGCGACCGTGCCGGGCGATGGCGAGCTCCCGCCGCGCCGGGAGCGAGAGGATCCACCCCGCGAGGAAGGGGACGATCGCGAGCGGCAGACCGAGATAGGGCGAGGCGCCTCCGAACCAGGCCGCGCGCCACGGCTCCCACCAGCCGAGGGCGGTGACGCCGACAAAGGTGAGGACGCGCAGGACGGCGAGGGGCGCGAGACGGACCGGGGCGCCGACGAGCTCGCCGCGGCGGCGCGCCTCGGCGTGCGCGATCGCCCGGCCGAGTCCCCGGCGGTCGAGGAGCGCGAACGCGACGGTCCAGGCCAGCGCGACCACCCATCCCCACCCCTCGAGCGCGTCGGGTTGACCCGCGGCGCCGACGGCGACGAGGAGGGCGACCGCGAGACCGGCGACGCCCTCGATCACGACCCGAGGACCTTCTGGGTCGTCTTGAAGTGCAGCTTGGCCACCTTCGCGAGCACGCCCTCGCCGCGCGCCTTCACGAGGCGCCGGGCCGCGGCGTCGACGGGATCGCCGGCGCCCTTCGGGAGGGTGAGATCGAACTCGCGCCCGAGCCGCTCGAGTTCGCGCCAGAAGACGTCGGACGCGAGCATGCTCGCCGCGCCGACCGCGGGGTGCGACTCCGCGCGCGGACGGAGGCTGAGCCGGGCCGCGCGGGCCCGGGGCTTGAAGGCGCGCCGGAGCACGGGCTCCTCGCAGAACTTGTCCACGATGACGAGCGAGGCGTCGCACTGCTCGAGGACCTTCTCGATCGCCGCGCCGTGCGCCCAGGCGAGGAGCCGGTTGAGGTTGCCGATCTCGGCGTAGAGCTGGTTGTAGCGCTCGGGTCGGAGCACGACCGTCGCGTGCGGCAGCAGGTCTCGGATCATCTTCGCCCCGCGGCGGACGACCGGAGCCGTGATCTTCTTGCTGTCGCCGAGACGCACGTCCTCGAAGGCGGCGTGGTACTCGGGTCCGTAGGCGACGGCCGCGACGACGAGGGGCCCGAAGTAGTCGCCCTTGCCGGCCTCGTCGGACCCGACCGCGAGCACGGCGCGCTCGGGATCCAGCTCCTGGGCGATCCGGGCCTCGCCCTCGCCGGGCAGGTAGCGCTCGAGGAACTGATCGAGACCCTTGCCCTGGACCACGCACTTCCCCGAACGGTAGAGGGTGCAGCTCACCCCCTCGCCCTTGAGCGCGAGCCGGGCGTGCGGGACCTCCTTGCGCTCGAAGTCGCCCTCGGCGAGGCGCGCCTCGAGGTCCTGCATCTGGGACTCGGACAGTGCGGCGACATGTGTAGCCAAGGAGGTTCCCCCCAGTGGAGCGCGGCCGACCCCACGCGGACCGGCCCGTCCGTTTCCGGGGGCCTTCCCGCGTATTCCTCGATCTCCCGCGAAGAGGTCCCATCATGTCACGCTGAAGGCCCGGCCCGAACCGAATGACGACGCGGGCGGTTGGACGACCCCGAGGAGGAGCGCAGGTGACGCTGACCAGAGGACTTGGGACTCCTCGGGTCCCGGGGCGCCCCACCCGGGAGCCGGATCGGAGGACCCTCCGTTGAGACGCGCGCTCGTCCTCCTCCTGTTCCTCCTCGCCACCGCGGCTCCGGCGCAGACCGCTCCGGCGTCGTCAGGGCCGCACCTCACGGTGCGGTGTGACGACGGGCTGGAGGGCGCCGCGGAGCGACTGCGGGCGGCCTACCCGGCGCTCCTCGCCCGGATCGAGGAGCGGCTCGGGATCGCCTACCCGCGGCCGCTCACGGTCCGCCTCGTCCGCGACCACGAGAGCTTCGCCGCCGCCGTCCGGGAGTTCGGCGGCGGGGAGGTCGCCGCTCACGTCGCCGCGATCGCCTTCTCCTTCGCCGACGTGATCGTCCTGAAGAGCGAGGCCTGGCGGACGCTCCGCGTGCCGTCGATGGAGGTCGTCTTCCAGCACGAGATCGTCCACTGCGTCCTCGGTCACTTCGTCCGGGAGAATCCGGAGGCGGTCATCCCCGTCTGGCTGAACGAGGGGGTCGCGCAGTGGGTGAGCGAATCGCCCTACCGCCCCGAGGACGGGGTGCTCGCCGCGGCCCTCGCCGACGACGCGCTCATCCCCTTCTCCGAACTGGACGAGTCCTTCCCGGCCGGCGAGTCGGCGAGCGCCCTCGCGTACGCCCAGGCGCTCTCCTTCGTCCGGTTCCTCAGCCGCCTGGACGCGGAGAACGAGTTCGTCCGCGGCAACATCCGGGCGTTGATCCGCCACCTGGGTCGGGGCCGGACGCTCGACGACGCCCTGCTCGAGTTGACCGGCCGGAGCTTCGAGGAGCTGCAGGAGGCCTGGCGGGGCGAGGCGTCCCGGGAGCTCGACCTGGGGCTCCGGCGCCTGCCGGAGTTCCTCTTCGCCGGATTCATCGGCGTCGTGACCCTGCTCCTCTGGGCGACGATCCGGGGCCGGCGCCGCCGCGCGCTCGAGGCGATGGATCGCTCGCCCGACGCGCCCTTCTCGGATCTCGCCGAGGAGACCGAAGCGCTCGATTGACGCGGCCCCGGTCGCTGGTATCTTCGAGCCCGGAGCGAAGGCGGTTCGCTCCGACCCGGTCCACCGCGCAACATTCGGCTCCTCGCCCCGGCTCCGTCCGAGCCTGGGGTAGAGTGCGCGCGCCGGAAATTCACGCCCGCTCGGCGGTTGGGGAACCCTTGAGTAGGTCGCTGCGCTTCGTCTTCACGGGCGGAGGAACGGGCGGGCACGTCTCGCCGAACCTCGCCATCATCGAGGAGCTGCACAAGCTCGAGCCGGACGCGGTCTGTCTCTACCTCGGACTCCGCCACGGGGCCGAGGCGACGATGGTGCCGAAGCGCGGCATCCCGCTCGTCGCCATCCGCGCGCGTCCCTTCGTCTCGCCGCGGCGCCCGCTGGCCTTCGCGCGCTTCACGCTCGCGCTCGTGCTCGGCGTGCTCAAGTCGCTGTTCGTCCTGATCCGCCAGCGACCGGCCGCGGTCGTCGCGACGGGCGGCTACGTGTCGGTCCCGCCGGTGATCGCCGCCTGGCTCCTCCGCCGTCCGATCTACCTGCACGAGCAGAACGTCCGCCCGGGGCGCGCCAACCGCCTCCTCGCCCGCCTCGCGACGCGCGTGGCGGTCTCCTTCGAGGAGACGCGCGGTCTCATGCCCGTCGCCGCCGACCGCGTCGTCGTCGCCGGCTACCCGGTCCGACCGGGACTGGCCGCGGGAGACGACGGCGAGGTGCGCCGCCGCCTCGGCATCCCCGAGGACCACCGCGTCGCCTTCTTCGTCGGGGGCTCGATGGGCTCGCGCTCGATCAACCGCGCCACGGTCGACGGCATCGCCCGGCTGCTCGAGGACGAGAAGATCACCGTCATCCACAGCACGGGGTTGATGGAGCGGGGCGGGTATCACGCCTGGGAGGACACCGAGAGTCGCCTCGAGCGGGTCCAGCTCCCGGACGCCTCGCGCGGGCGCTACATCCGCCGCCGCTTCTTCGAGGACATCGAGTCGGCGTACCGCGCGAGCGACCTCGTGGTGACGCGGGCCGGCGCGGGCGCGATCATGGAACTCGCCGCGCTCGGCAAGCCGGCCCTCCTGATCCCCAAGTGCGACGGTCCCGACGGCCACCAGCTCGACAACGCGCTCTCGGTCGAGGATCGCGGCGCGGCCGAACTGATCCTCGAGGAGAGCTACGAGGAGAGCGGACAGCGCATCGCGCGCGTCCACGGCGACCAGCTCGCGCGGCGCGTGAAGGAGCTGCTCGCCGACCGGGAGCGGCTCGACGGCATGGCGCGGTCGATCCGCAACCTCGTCGTCCCCGACGCGGCGAAGGGCAACGCCCGCGCCGTCCTCGATCTCGCGCGCCCCGCGCCCGAGACGCGCCGCGAGAGCAGCCAGCAGCTCGTCGGCTACTTCACCGACGCGAACGGCCAGGAGACGGAGCTGATCTTCGATCTCAGCACGATCGGCCACGGAAGCACGTCCGATCTCGTGTTGCTCGAGCGCGGCCGCCGCGAGCGGGCCCTGGTGCGTCGCGTCGGTCGGAGCCGCGAGGACACGACGCACCTTCTGATCCCGCGTCGCGGCGAGATCCGCGTCGACGGCGAGCCGATCCGTCGCGAGACGCGCCTGCTCCCCGGTCAGGTCGTGGAGATCGGCCCCAACCGCCTCGTCTTCGACGCCCGGCTCCGCAACATCGAGATGCGTCACCGGCGCGGCGGCATCCTCGGTCGGATCGTGTCGACGGGGCTGGGCACGATGCTCTCGCGCGCCTTCGGGCTCGTGCGGACCCTCGTCCTCGGGCGCACCTTCGGCGCCTCGGTGGTGATGGACGTCTTCGCCGCGAGCCTCACCATCTCCAACCTCTTCCGCCGCGTCTTCGCCGAGAACGCGGTGGACAGCGCCTTCCTGCCGAGCTACCTGACGCTGGAGCGGAGCGGACGGCGCGAGGCCGCGCGCCGCCTCACGCGGACCGTCCTCACCGTCTCGATCGTCCTGACCTCGGTCGTGACCGTGCTCGGCATCCTCACCGTGCCGATCTGGCTGCCCTGGATGCTCCCCGGTTTCGCGGAGAAAGGACTCCTCGACGACGCCGTCACGCTCACGCGCTGGATGATGCCCTATCTCGTGCTCGTCACGATCGCGGCCGTCTTCAGCGCCATCCTCCGCGCCCACAACCGCTTCGCCGTCCCGGCCTGGTCCTCTCTCTTCTACAGCGTCGGCGTCGTCGCCGGCGTCGGCCTCTATCCCGTCTTCGGGATCGCGGGGCTCGGGGTCGGCGTGCTCCTCGGCGGCGTCGGCCAGGTCGCGGCGCACCTGCCGACGTTGCTCTCGAAGACCTTCCGGCGGCGTCACGAGATCGACCTCCGACCGCTCGCCGCGCTCTCCGAGCCGGGGATGAAGAAGGTGCGCGCGGCGGCGCCGAAGATCTTCGGCGACGTCGTCATCGGCAAGGCGGGCTCAGTCATCGACGTGATGATCGTGTCGACGCTCGCCATCGGCGACCCGGCCGTGCTCTTCTTCGCGCTCATCCTCTTCCAGCTCCCCTTCGCGCTCGTCCCGCAGTCGATCAACACGGTCGCCCTGAAGGAGTTTTCGGAGTGGCAGGCGGTCCGCGACCGCGACTTCTGTCGGCGCCTCGTGGTCAGCGGCATCAACTGGAACGTCTTCCTCCTGCTCCCGATCTCGGCCCTCATGGTCGTGCTCGCGCTGCCCTCGGTGGAGCTCGTCCTCGAGTACCGCAACTTCGGACCCGACGAGTCGCGCCGCGTCGCCGCGGCGCTCGCGGCCTACGCGATCGGCCTCGTCGGCTGGGGCCTGCAGGGGCTCACGGGACGGTTCTACGCCGCGCGCCTCGAGGTCGGACAGGCGATGCTCATCAACCTGGGCGCGACCCTGCTGAACGTCGCGCTCTCGCTCTTCTTCGTCTACGCGACGGACCTCTCCTTCGTCGGCGTCGCGCTCGGCACCTCGATCGCGTACCTGGTGAACGGCGTGTTCCGCGTCTGGCACCTGAACCGCAACCTCGCGCGGGACGGGGCCGGCTTCCGGCTCGCGGATCTCGCGCCCTCGCTGCAGGCCGCGACGCTCGCGACGATGGCGAGCGCGCTCATCGCCTGGTTCAGCTACGAGGTCGTGCGGGACTTCGCGCTGCTGCCGACGCTCGCGTCGCGGCTGATCAGCTTCGGCGCGCCCGTCGTCGCGGGCGGGATCACCTACTTCGTGACCGCCGCCTTCCTGCGGGCCCCCGAGACCGACGAGATCATGGCGCGGCTCGCCCGCTTCTTCCCGCGTCCGACGCCGGGCGCGCGCCCGCGTCGCGCCGTCAACCTCTACACGCTCACGCCCGGCCGCCTCTACCAGGTCGCGCTCAACGACGCCGAGCTCGTGAAGACGGCGGATCGCCGCCCGCTCACGCGCATCACGCGCGAGGCGCTCGCCAAGAAGGACTGGCGCGAGGTCAACGTCGGCGTGAAGCTCGCCGGCGTGCTCGGGTTGAAGAGCCTCCGGCCCGACCTCTCGGCGATCGTGCGCGATCGCCGACCGGCCCCGCTCGGACACCGCTTCTTCGGCGGCGACTTCCGCCACCCCGGCTTCGTCCGCCGCAACGCGGTCTACGCGCTCCGGCAGATCGGCGAGCCGGACGAGGAGGTCGAGGGGGCGCTGCTGGTCGCCCTCGAGGATCCCTACTTCGAGGTCCGCAGCGCGGCCGCCCGCGCGATCGAGGCGATGGCCCCGCGGCTCTCGCCGACGGCGCGCCACGAGGCGATCGCGATCCTGCGACGACTCGTGCGGGACCGGAACTTCGAGGTCGCGATGTACGCGGTGCGCGCGCTGCAGGCGGTCGCGCTCGACGCCTCGATCATGGACGTCCTCGGCGACCTCCACTACCACGCGAACTGGCAGGTGCGTCACCAGGTGGTGCGCGCCTACTACGAGCTCTACCGCCGCGGCATCGTGGAGGATCGGGCGCTGCTCCTGCGGCGACTCGACGACGTGCTCGTCACGTCCGAGTCCTTCAAGCCCCAGTTCGAGCTGAAGGCGACGATGGCGAGCGTCCGCAAGGGCCTGAGCGACGAGGACGAGACCCGGGAGGGCGAGCGGTGATTCCCTGGATCTACGAACTCCTCGCCGAGCGCTGGCCGCTCGACGAGACCCCCCTTCGGATCATCAAGTTCGCGACGGTGCGCTGCGTCGGTTCCTTCGCGCTGGCCTTCCTCTTCGTCCTTCTCTTCGGCCGACGCTGCGCGGCGTGGCTCTATCGCGTGGGCATGCGCGACCGCGTGCGGGACTACGGCGAGTACTTCACCCGTTCGAAGAGCGGCACGCCGACGGCCGGCGGGCTCGTGATCGTCGGCGGCATCGCGGTGGCGACCCTGGGCTTCGGTCACCTCGAGAGCCGGATGAGTCACCTGCTCCTCCTGACCGTCCTCTGGTTCGGAGGGCTCGGGGCGCTCGACGACGTGCTGAAGGTGTGGCGAGGCTCGTCCGACGCCGGACTGTCGCGCGGCGTGAAGCTCGGGTTGCAGGCCGTCTTCGCGACCTTCGTCGGCCTGATCGTGCTGAGCGACGGAACCTCGCCCTTCGCCGAGGCGGTCCGGACGAAGCTCTTCCTTCCCTTCCCGGCGCCGACGCACATTCCGCCCCTCGACCTGGGCTGGTTCTATCTTCCGTTCTGCGTCTTCGTCATCGTCGCGATCGCGAACGCGATCAACTTCGCGGACGGCCTCGACGGCCTGGCGGTGCTCCCGAGCGGCCTGACCGCGGCCGTCTTCGGCGTCTTCGCCTACCTGAGCTGGAACGCCAAGGCGGCGGAGTTCTTCGAGCTCCAGGCGCTGCAGGGGCATCCCATGGCGGAGCTGGCGATCTTCGCCTCGGCCATCGTCGGCGCCTGCTTCGGCTTCCTCTGGTTCAATGGCTACCCGGCCCAGATGTTCATGGGCGACACCGGCTCGATGGCGCTCGGGGGGAGCATCGGGACGCTCGCGGTGCTCGTGAAGCAGGAGCTGCTCTTCCTCATCGCGGGCGCGATCTTCGTCTTCGAGGCGTTCTCGGTCCTCATCCAGGACTACGTGGGCATCCGCTGGGTGGGGCGACGGCTCTTCTTCCGCGCTCCCGCCCACCACGGCTACCAGCACCGGGGCATCGCGGAGCCGAAGGTGGTGCTCCGTTTCTGGATCGTCTCCATCCTCTGCGCGGTGGTGAGCATCGCGACCCTGAAGCTGCGCTGACCGTCGCGCCCCGGACGGGGCTGCCCCTTGATCGGCGCCGGACGGCGTCGATAATCCGGGCATGAAGGTCGCCGTGGTCGGAAGCAAACCGGAGCCGATGGTCGCCCTCGCGGCGTCTCGGGGGCTCGAGGTCGTCGCGCCGGAGAACGATCCGGAACTCATCATCGCCTACGGCGGCGATGGGACGCTCATCGGAGCGGAGCGTCGCTGGCCCGGGGTCCCGAAGCTCGGCATCCGCGACAACGAGAACACGATCAAGTGCCGCGAGCACACCGACGAGCTCGTGCTCGACCGGTTCCTCGCCGGCGACCTGCCGGTCGCGGAGCTGATGAAGGTCACCGCGGCCGTCGGCCTGCGCGAGCTGCGGGGACTGAACGACGTCATCCTTCGCAACCGCGACATCCGGAGCTCGGTCCGGTTCACGGTCTACGTGAACGGCGAGGCGGTCAGCGACGAGACGATCGGCGACGGGCTGGTGCTGGCGACCCCCTTCGGCAGCTCGGCCTACTTCCGCAGCATCACGAACACCTCGATCCGCACCGGGATCGGGCTCGCCTTCAACAACTGCACGGAGTTCGTCAACCACCTCGTGCTGCGCGAGGACGACGACGTGCGCGTGTTGATCGTGCGGGGGCCGGCGGAACTCTGCGCGGACAACGACCCCGAGATCCTCGAGCTGGATTCCGGGGACGAGATCCTCGTCCGTCGATCGACGAAGCACGCCGTCGTGCACGGCGTGGACGTGCTGCGCTGCGGACGCTGCCGCTACGCGCACGCTCCGCGACGCCGCTTCTGATCGCGGCGTCGCGGGCGGAGTCCCTCGGCGAATCACCTCCGCGCCGGTTCGGGCCGGCGAGGAGATCCTCGGGGACGCTCAGACGCTGATGCGGTTGATCCGGTGACCACCCTCGTTGAGGGCGTTGCGCGTCTCGTCGCAGACCGGTCCGGTGGTCAGCACCCAGCCCTTCACCGGCTTCTCGGGGTGGCTCTCCTGGATCCCGTTGAGGATCTTCAGGAACTTCTCGCCGTCGCGCTTCTGGAACTTCGTCCGGCGGTTGACCGGCCAGAGGCACCAGGTCGCCGTCCGGGCCTTGGCGACGATGAGCTCGTCGCTGGCGCGCACGCCGAAGTCCTCCGGTTCCGCTTCCTTGATCTCCGTGAAACGGGGAAGTCGAACGACGTCTCCCTCCGCCTCGATCGGGGAGCCTTCCTTCAAACGACGGATGAGCTCTCGACTCTCGAGAAAGGTTCTCACGTGGCACTCCAGTCTTGTGAACTGCGGGTGTCGATGACTTGTGCGGAATCGGTGCTGGGGAACGTCAATTATCCACCTTGGCGAGCGCCTGGTCCAGATCCGCGAGAAGATCCTCCACGTTTTCGATGCCGACGCTGAGCCTTACGAAGTTGTCGGAAATGCCGAGCTGGGCACGGGTTTCGGGCGGAACCGAGGCGTGGGTCATGATCGCGGGGTGCTCGAGGAGCGACTCCACGCCACCCAGGCTTTCGGCCAGGAAGAAGAGCTCGGTGCTGCGGCAGAAGCGCTTCGTGCCCTCGAGATCCGCCTTCAGGGTGAAGGAGATCATCCCGCCGAAGCCCTCGGTCTGGCCGGCCTGCACGGCGTGTCCCGGGTGGTCGGGCAATCCCGGGTAGTAGACGCGCTCGACCCGGGGGTGTGCGACGAGATGGCGGGCGATGCGGGCCGCGTTCTCCTCGTGGCGCTGCATGCGGACCCCGAGCGTGCGCATGCCCCGGAGCGTGAGCCAACTGTCGAAGGGGCCGGGAGTTCCGCCCATCGAGTTCTGCGAGAAGGCGATCCGCTCGCCCAGGGCGTCGTCGCGCGTGATGAGCGCGCCGCCCACGACGTCGGAATGGCCCCCCAGGTACTTCGTCGTGCTGTGCATGACGATGTCCGCCCCGAGATCGAGCGGTCGCTGGAAGTAGGGGCTCATGAAGGTGTTGTCGACGCCGAGCCAGGCCCCGTTCTCGTGCGCGATCCGCGCCATCTCCCGGATGTCGGTGATCTTCAGCATCGGGTTCGAGGGCGTCTCGACCCAGACCAGGCGGGTGCGGGGCCGGAAGGCCGCCGCGACGGCGGCCGGGTCCTGCGTGTCCACGAAGCTGAACTCCAACCCGTAGCGGCGGAGGATCTTGTCGAAGAGGCGGAAGGTCCCGCCGTACACGTCATCCGAGCAGACGATGTGGTCGCCGCTCTCGAAGAGGGACATGAGCGTCGTGATCGCGGCCATCCCGGACGAGAAGGCGAAGCCGCGCTTTCCGTTCTCGAGGGCGGCGAGGCAGGTCTGGAGCGCGTCGCGCGTCGGATTGCTCGTGCGGCTGTACTCGTGGCCCTTGTGGACCCCAACGTCGGGCTGGGCGTAGGTGCTCGTCTGGTAGATGGGCACCGCGACGGCGCCGGTGAGCTCCTCGGGTTCCTGGCCGGCGTGGATCGCCTTCGTCTCGATGCGCATCGGAATCTCCCTGAGGGGCGGGGGCCGGGGTCTTCCCGGAGGCGTCCGGGGTGGCTGGGATTCTAAGGGTCGAGGGGCGGGGCTCAACGCCACGCCGGCGCGGCTCCCCCGGCGAAAGTCTCCGGGGCCCGTGTTATCACTCGGCGGAAGACGGCCGCCGCGGCGGCGCCACCCGCCCTCGACCGCCGCGCGGGAGGGACGGAGGAGAACCGGGGGAGCCCATGAGCGAACGAGCATTCGAGTACGACCGGGCCGGCGTGGACACCCACCGCGCCCAGAGCGGTCTCGGCGTCCTGGCCCGGTCCATCGACACCGCGCTCCGTTTCCGCGACGACCGCGGCTTCGGCCGACCGGTGATGGGGCTCGGCTACTACGCGAACGTCCTCGAGCTGCCGGGCGGCCAGGGCCTCGCGATCGCGACCGACGGCGTCGGCACGAAGATCATCGTGGCCGAACTCGCCGGGCGCTACGACTCGATCGCGGTCGACATGATCGCGATGAACGTCAACGACATCCTCTGCGTCGGCGCGGAGCCCTTCGCCCTCGTCGACTACATCGCCTGCGGCGAGATCCGCGACGACGTCTTCGAGCAGCTCGGACGCGGCCTCCTCGAGGGCGCGCGGGCCTCGCGCATCACGATCCCCGGCGGCGAGATCGCGCAGGTGCGCGAGCTGATCCGCGGCCACGGCGATTCGGCCGGCCTCGACCTCATCGGCACCGCGGTCGGTCTCGTCCCCTGGGACAAGATCAACCTCGGACAGGACGTCGTCGCGGGGGACGTCGTGATCGGCCTGGCCTCGAGCGGTCTCCACTCGAACGGTTTCACGCTCGCGAGACGCGTCCTCCTCGAGAAGGGCAAGCTCGCGCTGGACGCCCACGTCCCCGAGCTCGGTCGCACGCTGGCGGAGGAGATGCTCGAGCCGACGCGACTCTACGTCGAGGCGATCCTCGCGCTCCGCGATGCCGGCGTCGAGGCCCACGCGCTCTGCCACCCACGGGCGACGGCTACTGCAACCTCAACCGCATCCGCGCCGACGTCGGCTTCGACATCGACGATCTGCCCGAGATCCCGCCGATCTTCCGCCTCATCCAGAGCATCGGCGAGATCGGCGATGCGGAGATGTTCTCCGTCTTCAACATGGGCGTGGGCTTCTGCGTCGTCGTGGCGGAGAAGGACGCGGCGCGCTCGCTCGAGGTCCTCGGGGCCCACGGCGTCGACCCCCGCGTCATCGGCCGCGCCACGGCCGAGCACAAGAAGGAGGTCCGGCTCGCCCAGCTCGGTCTCATCGGCGGCAAGGAACGTCTCCGCCCCGAGCGCGGATGAGTCGCGCGCTCCTCGCACTCCTGATCGCGGGCGCCGCGGTCCTGGTGGGCTGCTCGACGACGCCGCGCGAACCGGATCGGGTCGCGACCGAGGTCGTCGCCGACCTCGACTACCGTCCGACCCATCCGCCCTACGGCTCGATCGAGGTCGAGCCGCTTCGGGATCGGCGTCCCTCCTACGAGCTGGGACGCGAGAACTACCTCAACGAGTCCTACTACTCCGAGGACCTGTTCCGGCGGCCGGTCCCGGCGACCCTCCGTCGCGTCGCCGAACGGGAGCTCGTCACCTCCGGCGTCTTCGCCGCCGCGCCCTCGACCGGTCGGCCGCACTACCTCCTGCGGCTCACGCTCATCCACTTCACGGCGCGAGCCGACCGCGACCTCCTCGGACTCATTCCGGTGGTTCCGAGCGTCGAGGTCGAGGCCCGCTTCACCGCCGACGTCCTCCTGACCGATCGCGACGGCCGACGCTTCCTCGAGAAGCGCTACGACGTGACGCGCACCGCGACGACCTCGACCCTCGGCAACGTCGAGTCGACCTCCGCCGATCTCCTGCTGATGGCGATGGGAGACGTGATCGGTTCCCTGGTGCGCGACGCCGATCAGGGCGTGGACGCGTTCTGGCGCGAGCTCGGCTTCGATCCCGTCGCCCCCGCCATCCCCGGCCCCTGAAACTCCGGATTCCCGAGCCTGCATGGGCGAGGGCCGGGGACCCTTCCGCGCTATAATCCGGGCGTCACGGATGGGGAGCACTCGAGATGTTGAAGATGGCATGGGGGAGGACGGCGGCCGTCCTCCTGGCGACGGGCCTGATCGCGCCGGCCTGCGTGCAGGTCGAGGAGACCAGAAACCCGGTCTCTGAATCGTTTTCGGAGATCGGAGTGACGGCTTCGCCCGAGCTCAAGGGCCGCTCGGCGGAGTTGTCGCGGCTCCAGTTTGATGATATTCCGGTGCCCGACGGCTTCTTCCTCCGCAACCACCGCAACGAGACCTACAGCTTCTCGCTCGGGGGTCAGCGGGTGGGGCGCTTCGTCTACTGGGGCTTCGGGAAGGAGGACGAGATCCTCCGCCACTTCGAGCAGCAGATGCCGCGAAACCCCTACGGCTGGAGCCATGGGGAGCGGCCCGCGAGCGAGAGCGGCCGTCGTCTCCGATACGAGAAGGCCGGGCAGCGCTGCGAGATCGAGATCGAGCCGGTCGATCGCGCCCGCAACGACGAATTTCTCATAACCGTATTTGTCGAAAGCACTTGAGACCATGAACACCAAGACCACGGAAGCGGGCGGCGCGTCGGCGACGGCCTGGTGGGAGCGCCTCGGAGATGCCGGCGGTGACGGCGGGGCGGGACGTGGACTGCTGAAGCTCGCGATCGCCGCGGCGGCCGTCGTGCTCGTGGTCGTGGTGGGTCTGAACCTCTTCAAGCAGGGCAAGGAGGAGGAGGCGAACTCCCGCAACGCCATCCTCACCGAGGCCCAGTCGGTGATGCCCCGCCCGGGCTTCGACCCCTTCAACCCGGATCCGGCGGCCTACGCCCAGCTTCCCGGGATCATGATCATGTACCGGAACTCCTCCGGTTCCGAATCGAGCGGCAGCCCCTCCGCCCCCATGGTGGACCCGGAGACCGCGGCGGCCGAGCTGAAGAAGATCGTGTCGCAGATCACGACGCTCGAGGAGAAGAAGGGCGACTTCGCGGGCACCGAGCAGGAGTGGGCCTACTGGCACACCTTGCAGGCGCTGCACTTCTACGCCAGCCGGAACGAGGCCGACGACGCCAAGCGCATCCAGCACCTCGAGTCGCAGCTCTCGGTCCTCGGCGACATCGAGAAGAAGTTCAAGGACACGACCTTCTTCGCGATGCGTCCCGACACCGACCAGCCCGAGAAGAACGTGATCGACCTCTGGCGCGATCTCGCGCAGGCCGACGTCGCCTTCTACAAGGCCAACCCCACGAAGGTCGAAGTCAAGGCGGATAGTGGACTTCGGGCGAAGATCACCCTCGGGGACGGCAAGGTCGTCGAGCTCGAGTTCTACAGCCGCACCGCGCCCAAGTCCGTGGCGGCCTTCCTCGCCAACGCCCGCGCCGGCCTGTACGACGGCACCGCCGTCAACCACGTCGACAAGGAAGCGGGCACGATCACCTTCGGCAACCCCTTCACGAAGGTCGCCGCCGATCGGCCCTTCATCTGGGACCAGACCAACAAGTTCTACAACGTCCCGCTCGAGATGAACCTCCGACTGCCCGTCGAGGAAGGCTCGGTCGCCCTCCGCCAGTCGGGTCAGGTGGCCAACGGCTTCGAGTTCGACATCTTCGTCAAGGCCCCGGGCGAGGACGCGGCGCCGGCTTCGGTCTTCGCGAAGGTGATCTCCGGATTGGAGCACCTGCGCCCGCTCCTCGACTCCGAGCTGCGCAAGGAGGAGAAGCTCCTCAACAAGACGCTTCCGCTCAACCGCATCGACGTCGGCTCGGTCTCGGTCGAGGGAGAGATCCAGTACCCCAGCGTCGACTCGTGGAAGCCCCTGGCGACGGTTCCCGAGCTCCCCGAGGTCAGCGAGCCCGAGAAGGCCTTCGAGGAGGCCGTGAAGGCCGCCGAGAACGCGGGTGACGGCGAAGCGACCCCCGAGGGCGAGAAGAAGGAAGAGAACGACGGCTGAGCCGTCGACTCTGCATCTCGCCTCCTGAACGAAGAAGGGCGCGACTCCTCGGAGTCGCGCCCTTCTTCGTTTCCCTCGGCTCGCCGGGCCGCGGGACCCCCGCCGGGGGGTCTCAGGCCATCTCGCTGCGGTGCTGCGGCTCTCGCGCCGCTCGTTCCACGAGCTCGAGGAGGCGGTTGAGTTCATCGGTGGTCCGGAAGTCGATCAGGACCTTGCCGCGACGCGTATTCCCCCGGATCTCCACACGGGACTGGAGGGCGTCCCGGATCCGGTCCCGAACCTCCACCAACTGCGGATGCAGCAGGGACTTGGGAGCGGCGACCGCTCGTGGGGCGGACGCTTCCGCCGCCAGCTTCTCAACATCGCGGACAGAGAGGCCGGCGTCGATCACGCGGCGGGCGATCCGCGCGCGTTCGGCCGGCTCCGCGATCGCGAGGAGCGCGCGAGCGTGACCCATCGAGAGCTGGCCCGAGGACACGAGATCCTGGATCTCGCTCGCGAGCTCGAGGAGTCGGAGGTGGTTGGCCACCGTGGCGCGCTTGACGCCGAGACGACGGGCAGCCTCCTCCTGGGTGAGGTTGAACTCCCGGATGAGCTGCCGGTACGCCTTGGCCTTCTCGATCGCGTTCAGATCCTCGCGCTGGATGTTCTCGATGAGCGCGAGCTCGAGCATCTTCTGATCGTCGGCGGCATGGATCACGACCGGGATCGTCTCGAGACCCAGTTCCTGACAGGCGCGCCAGCGTCGCTCGCCCGAGATGATCTCGTAGCCCCCCGTGCCGCGTCGCACCGCGATGGGCTGGATGACCCCATGCTCGCGGACGCTTTCGATCAGCTCATTCAGCTCGTCGATGCCGAAGATCCGCCGCGGCTGGAAGGGATTCGGCGTGATCTCGCCCACGGCGATCTCCGTCTTCGCGAGCCCCTCGACCGGCGGGGGTGCCGGGGCGGGTTCGGGGTCGGGCGCCACCGGACGCTTGATAAGGAAATCCAGGCCTCGTCCCAACTTACGATCACTCACCGCTCACCAGCTCCTTCGCCAGGAGTCCGTAGGCCCACGCCAGGGGACTCGCCACTCTCTCACCTTCGAACAGAGACTTCCGGGCGTCTTCCTCGCCCACCTCGTCATCCCAGGGGATGACGTGAACGCGCTCCGGAGAGCCCACGAGATCGATGAGCGTGCGCTCATCGATCGCCGGCCTCGATTCCTCGCCGATGACGACGAGATCGATCCGGTGGCTCTCCTTCCCCGATTCTCGCCGCGTCGCACGGTACGCGTCGATCCAGGCCGACAATTCGGGCCGAGAGTCCGGCTCGAGCGCGGACGGGGAGATGTGGAGCAGGACGCGATCCGCCACGCGGAAGACCGCGGCGTCCAGAGTACCCCGATCCCCCGGACAGTCCACCAGAACCACGTCGTAGACCACTTCGAGGTCCTCGATGGCGCGACTGAGATGCGCTTCGTCGATCCTCTGGACCTCCCGGGTCTTCGGATCGGCCGGGACGACGTCGAGCCCGACGTCGGCGGTGCGAATCACGACCCCCAGAGACGCCGCCTCGGGATCACCCGCGAGAAGCGCGGCCACCTGGCCGCGGCGAAGGGCGGGCATGCCCAGGCGCTCGGTGATACGCCCATCCCGGGACAGGTCGATCACGAGCACCGGGGATCCGGCGAGCGCGAGGCCGTAGGAGAGGTTCAGGACGGACGTCGTGCGCCCCGCACCGGTCGAAAGGCCCGCGGCGGCTATGATCTGCGGCATCGTCTCCACCTTGTTCCACGTGGAACACGGGTCGGCTCGCGTCGGATGGGTCGGTGTTCCACGTGGAACACCGGCGCCCCGAGGTCGAATCGGAAAGCTCGAGGGTCCCCCGGACGGGGGATCATCCCTCCAACCACCCCGGAAGGAACCCTTTGCGGCAACAGACTATCACATGGCTCGCGGCCCGGGAAAGCGTGAGGTCCCTCGCGTTCTGGGGTCTGTTGTCCTTCTGCCTGATTCCCGCCCTCCTGCCGAGCTTCCTGCCCCTCCGAGCGCGTGCGCCGCGAGATCTGGCCCTGGAACTCGCCGGGTCTTCGTCGCTGGTCTGGGCGATCCTCTTCGGCCTCGTGATCGCGATCCCTCAGATCGACCCACGATCGCTGCTCCTTCGAGCCCCGTCGATCGGCGCCCGGCCGCTGGGGCCCCAGAATCTGAACGCACGGGGCTTCCTCGGCCAGTTTCTGGTCCTGGCCCTCGGAACGCTCATTCTGGTCCTCACCGAGGGCCTGGCGCCGTTCGTCGTCGCGACCTGGCGTCCGGAGCTCGCCTGGGGCTCCGCCGAACTCACCGCCATCCTTGGGGGAGCCCCCTGGCTCCTGGCCCGGGGGGCGGTCCTCCTGGCCCTGGCCCGGGTTCTCGGGGCCGGGCTGGGGCGGCTCCTGGGCGGCGTCGCATTCCTCGGACTCGTGTGCGCGACCCGGTTCGCGGAAGGCTCCGCGACGGAGGGTGCCTACTCCTGGGTCTGGCGGAGCGCCGCGATGTTCATGCCGCCCCTCAGCCTCCTTGAGACCGCGGGATCGGCCATGGGGAGGGCGGTGGCGCGAGTCGAACTCGCCCTGGTGGCGGCCGGATACATCTGCGCCTATAACCTCCTCTGTGGCATGATCTTAGGACGTCGCTCCGGGCCCTTCCCTCCGCTTGACCCCCCTCGCGGGAGGGCGTAGTATGGGAGCCCCGCAGTCGACGCGACTTTCGTGGCGCCCAGAGATGTAAGCGGTGCTCTACGGGCTACTTGGCGACATCCATAGCAACATCGAAGCTCTCGACGCCGTGCTGGGCAAGCTGCGGTCGGAGGGGGTCGAGCGATTCTTGAGCGTCGGCGACATCGTCGGCTACGGAGCCGATCCGAAGGCCTGCATCGACCGCGTCCGCGAGATCGGGGCCACCGTCGTCGCCGGGAACCACGACTGGGCCGTGGTCGGCAAGCTCGAGACGACCTTCTTCAACGTCTACGCGAAGGAGGCGGTCGACTGGACCCGATCGCAGCTCGAGCCGGACGACCTGGCCTGGCTCTCATCGCGTCCCCTCGTCGAGGTCGTGGATGACGAGATCACGGTCGTCCACGCGACCCTCGACCAGCCGGCGAACTTCGACTACATCCAGACCTACTACGACGCGGCCCGCACGATCAACGCCATGGAGACCCATGTGTGCATGGTCGGGCATTCCCACGTTCCCCTCGCCTTCATCCTCGAGGACTCGATCCGCCTCGCGATGGGCACCCGGCTCGACCTCTCGGATTGCGATCGCGCCCTGCTGAACGTGGGGAGCATCGGTCAGCCCCGCGACGAGAATCCGAAGGCCGCGTGCGGCATCTACGATTCCGAGACGGGGGAGTACCGGCTGGAGCGCGTGCCCTACGACATCGGCACCGCGAGCGAGAAGATACGGAGCGCGGGCCTGCCCGGAATCCTCGCCGATCGCCTGAGATTCGGTCGCTGATCGACCGCAGGTCGGCTCGTCAGAGCTCGATGATCTCGCCGCGCACCGCCTGACCGTCGATCTCGAGGATGCCGACGGTGGCCGGGTACTCGCCGTTCCCTCCCGAGGCGGAGCCCGGGTTGAACCAGAGGCGCTTCTCGATCGCGGCACTGAAGGGCTGACGCGTCTTCCCGAAGAGCAGGGCCTTCGGCTCCATGTCCTTCAGGACGTCGAGCACGGTCTGGTAGGGCTTGCGGGGCGAGCCGATGTCGTGGGTCACGAAGATCGGCACGTCCGAGAACTTCTGGAAGAGGATCGACTTCAGGGGCTCGTACTCGGCCGCCGTGTCACCGGCTCCGACGACGCCCGAGGTGGGGGCGACGTTGGACAGCTCGAGGAGGATGCTCGGGTCCCCGATGCCGCCGCAGTGGAGGATGAAATCCATGCCCTCGAAGACCTCGAGGGCGCGCGGGTGCAGCTCACCCTCGGTGTCGGCGATGACTCCGATCCACATCGAGCTTCTCCGCGAAGCGGGACGACTCCTCCGTCGCGCCGATCCCGACGGCGCGTGGCCCGCGGGGCAGGGGATCCCTGCGGCCCGCGTGGGCGCGAGAGCCTAACGTGGGGGGCCTCGGCGACCAAGCGGCGGCCGCAGCGAGGTTTGCGGCATCCCCGGACCCCGAACTGATCGTCCGGGGTCCGGAGACCGGGGGGAGCGTCTTCCCGGAGTCTCAGTCGCGGAGGTAAGCGAGCTCGTCGGGGAGCGACCCCATCCCGTCTTCCCCGAGGCGATGCGCGAAGAGGGTCTCGATGTCCGTGATCGGCTTCACGTCGCCGGTGAAGGTGACTTCACGCAGGCCGTGCTGCGCACCGGCCGCCATGATGACCTGGGTGATCGATCCGGCGTAGCAGCGCTGATCGCCGAGCTGCATCTCGACCGGCGTCCCGTGGTGGACGACGATCTTCACGATGAGCGAGGACGGCCGCGCGTGGAGGACCACGCCCTCCGGGAGGGTGAGGGTCACGCAGCGCGAGACGGTGTAGTCGTCGAGGAGCGTCTGAGCGAGCGGCTCGCCCGCATCGAGGATGCGCTGCGCGAAGTACAACGCGTAGTTCAGGATGCGATCGAGGATCTGCTCCTTGTCGAGCATGGTCGCGATGCGATCGCGCGCCTCCTTCGATCGGAGGTCGTCCTCGTGGCGCTCGTAGTAGTGCACGAGCAACGTGATGATGCGGATGAGATCCCGGGCCGTGCCGACGATCTGACGGAAGCGGCGAAGCCGCGTGTCGCGGCGCTCCGTCAGCGAGTTGACGACGAAGGTGTCGTAGCGGCTCTGGATGTTCGCGAGCTTGGCCTCGAAGAAACGCGCCTGCTCCTCGTCGCAGACGTCGAGGACGTAGCGGCGCATCGCGGCGACGTCGGAGAAGCGCTCTCCCGACGAGCGCTCGCGCAAGGTCTTCAGGGCGGCGAGGTACAGCGAGGCCTCCGTCGCGATGCGCGCCTTGACGTCGTGGACGTCGTCGGCGCCGACCGTGTGCGGCAACTTCTTCTCGCCGAGGCGCTCCTGCATGATGTGCGAGGGCGCGCCACCGGCGAGAGCGGGGCCGCAGTGGCGGCGGCTCTGCTGACCGATGGCCGCGAGGAGGGAGCGGACACCTCCCTCGACGAAGTCGAGCGTCCGCTTCGTTTCGAGCGCGAACTCTCCGTCGAGTTCCTCGTCGCCGGGGAATCCGAGGCGCGAGGTGCGATGCTCGAGGCTCTTGACCGTGTAGCCGACGGCACTGAAGCTCTGCAGCGCGCTCACGAGCTCGTAGAGGTGGCTGAAGGTCCGGTTGTAGGGAGCGTCGTAGTCCGTCAGGAGGTCCTCGAGCTCCGCCGCCTCCTCGGCGACGGTGGCGAGCAACCGGCGGCTGAGTCGGGCGCGCTCGTTGCTCCGCACGAGACCGTCGATGTGGACGAGCGGCGGGATCTCGCGCGCGAGGATCGCGACGAACTCCTCTTCCGAACAGACCGTCTCGGCTTCCGGGGCGAGGGGAGTTTCGATGTCGTTGGGCTCTTCCGTCATGGGAGTGCGTGGATTATAGACGAGTCCCCTCGTCGGCACACGCCGGCGCGCCGCCTTCTCTGGAGTCGAGACCCCCGTGACCCGATTGCGCCGCTTGACGCTCGGACTCCTCGTCGGTCTCGCCGATCTCGCCGGAGTCGCGCTCGCGGCCGGAGCCCTCTTCGGGCCGGGGACCGCGCCGGACGCGCGGTTCCTCCTCACCGGTGGTCTCGTCGTCGGACTCCTGCTCACCTTCGGGGCCCATGACCTCTCGCGGAATTGCCGGCGCTCGACCTGGTTGGCCGCGCCGCTCCTGGCCGGACTCGACGTCGGACTCCTCGGCCTCGTCGCCCCGGACTTCCTGTCGCCCTCGGCGGCCTTCCTGGTCGCGGCCGGCAGCGCGCTCGGCCGCGAACTCGTCATGTTCGGCGCCGCCCTCGTCCCCGGAGCCGTCGTCGCCGCGACGGCCGGACAGGGGGCCTTCGAGTCCGCGAGGCGAAGGCACCGGCTGGCCGCGGCCCGAAGCCGCGGCGGGGATCCCCTCGTCCTGGACCCGGAGCGCGAAGGAGACCGCGTCCGGGCCTGGTCGGGGCCCGGTTGTCGACTCGAGGCTCCCGAGGTGCCGGCGCGCGGCATGAGCGCCCGGCTGAAACGGAACATGGACCTGCTCGCGGTCCTGATCGCCCTTCCGGTCGTGATCCCGGTCCTCGCTGTTCTCGCCCTCGTCGTGCGCGTCACGGACGGCGGCCCGGCCTTCTACCGACAGCGTCGCCTCACCGACGGGGGTCGCAGCTTCTGGATCTGGAAGATCCGGAGCATGCGTCGCGACGCCGAGGCCTCCGGCCGGCCGGAGTGGCCCCGCGAGCGCGATGATCGCATCACCCCTCTGGGCGGATGGTTACGCCGCTTGTGGTTGGACGAGCTCCCCCAGATCGGCAACGTCCTCCGGGGCGACCTCAGTCTGATCGGACCTCGACCCGAGCGCCCGGAGTTCGCTCAAGTGTTCTCCGAAGGTATTCCGAAGTATCGAGAGAGATACATGGCTCGGGCCGGCATCACCGGGCTCGCGCAAGCGCTCGGCTTCGTCGGGAACACCTCCCTGCGCAAGCGGACCTTCTGCGATCGCCTCTACGTCCGGCTCTGGTCACCGTGTCTCGACATCGGCGTCGCCCTGGGGACGCTCGGCCAATTCGTCAAGCGTAAACATCGCCGCCGCTTCGAGTTCGAACCGGGCCGGGACTCCGTCATCCCCTGACGGACCCAGGGGCCGGGGAGACGCTGGGGAGCCCCGCCAAGCCCATGGACCCGACCCTCGATCTCTACCTCGCCGAGATCAACACGATCCCCCTCCTCACGCCGGAAGACGAGCAGGAGCTGGGACTTCGCGTTCGCCACGGCGACCCGGAAGCCCGGGAGCGGATGATCCGCGCGAACCTCCGCCTGGTCGTCAAGATCGCCAAGTCCTACCTGCACCGCGGCCTGGTCCTCCCCGATCTGATCGAGGAGGGAAACCTGGGGCTCATCCGCGCGGTCGAGAAGTTCGACCCCGACGAGGGCTGCCGCTTCAGCACCTACGCCGCATGGTGGATCCGGCAGGCGATCGGCCGGGCCATCAACAACACGGTGAAGACGGTCCGCGTCCCCTCCTACGTCGCGGAGCTCGTGGCCCGCTTCCGCGCCGTCGAGCGCCGCCTCCGGCAGGAGCTCTCCCGAGAGCCGAGCCGCGACGAGACCATCGCGGCCATGGATCAGGAGTCCCAGGACCCCGACACCCTGGTCCGCGTGGTCGCGGCGGCCGAGACCACGGATCTCGTCGCCTCCATCGACATCTCGAGCCCGGTCGCGGACGCGCTGGAGGACACCCAGCATCCCGACCCGGAACACGACTTCGCCCACCGGGACGACCTGCGCGTCCTGCGGGAGATCATCGCGGGACTGGATGAGGTGGACGCGACGATTCTGCGGCACCGCTACGGTCTCGGCGATCAGGAGCCGATGACCTTGAAGGAGATCGGACGCCTCGTCGGCCTGAACCGCGATCGCGTCCGTCAGATCGAGCTGGGACTGCTCATGAGGATCCACGCGATCATCGAGCGCGGTCGACCCGTCGACCAGATGTCGTAGCCCGCCTCTCGCGGCACCACCACCGCCGCCGGTCCGACCGCGTTGCGTTGCTGTTGGCCCGCGGTCGAAGTCCGGCGTACGCGCACCAAGATCCCTCCCCGAGATCGCCGCGCGCTCCGGCTCGTCGCGGCAGACGTGGTGGAGAAGTCCCGGCGCCGTCACCCGAGCGCTGCCCGGTCCTCCACGCCCCTCCGCGAATGTCACACGGCTCCTTGCCCTCGATGCCGTCGTGACTTGGCGTCCGCGCCGCGCCCGTTTTCCACGAAGTCACCGCGCCATATGATGAAGATGACTCTCTTCTAGAGAATGGGAATTCAGATGTCTCGTCCGCCGCGGGAATCCGGGACGCCACACGGCCGGACTCTGGTCGTGGACAACTACGACTCGTTCACCTACAACCTCGTCCATCTCGTCGCCGAACTCGGATCGCGACCCGACGTCCGTCGCCATCGCGACTTCGACGTCGCCGACATCCTCTCGGATCCCCCGGATCGGATCCTCATCTCACCGGGACCCGGCGGGCCCCCTGACGCGGGCCACTCCCTCGACCTCCTCGCCGCCGCTCTCGGACGCATTCCGATCCTCGGCGTCTGCCTCGGCCATCAGTGTGTCGCCTGGCACTTCGGCGCGCGAGTGACTCGAGCTCCACGAGCCGTCCACGGAAAGACCGCCTCGATCCGTCACGACGGGCGCGGCGTCTTCCGCGGAATTCCCGACCCCTTCCGCGTGGGGCGCTATCATTCGCTCGCCGTCGACCCGGACGATCTTCCTCCCGAACTCGAGGTCACGGCTCGCACCGAAGACGGCGTCGTCATGGGGATCCGGCACCGCCGACTCCCCGTCGAAGGCGTCCAGTTCCATCCCGAGTCCTTCCTGACCGAACACGGTCGGCGACTCATCGCGAACTTCCTGGAAATGACATGACCGCAACCAGCTTCGCCGCTCGCCTCGATCTCCGTCTCCGAGAGGTGGGCTCGCCGCTCTGCGTCGGGATCGATCCGCGACTCGCCGATCTCCCGCGCGAGTTCCGGGGGATGAGCGACACGGCTCTCGCCTTCCGCGACTTCGGTCGGGCCCTCGTCGATCTCACCGCGGAGCATGCCGCGGCCTTCAAGCTGCAGGCCGCCTTCTTCGAGGTCCTCGGGGCGCCGGGTGTCGACGCCTACGAGGACGTCGCCGCGTACGCGCGAGCGAGCGGCGCGCTCGTCGTCGCGGATTGCAAGCGCGGAGACATCGGCAGCACCGCCGCGGCCTACGCTCGCGCCGCGTTCGCCCTCCATCGCTCGCCGCGCCCCTTCGATGCGATCACCGTGAATCCCTACTTCGGCGACGACGGTCTCCGTCCCTTCTTCGAGACGGCCCGGGACGAGGGCGGAGGCGTCTTCGTTCTCGTGAAGACCAGCAACCCGTCGTCGCGTGACTTCCAGGATCTCGAACTCGCCGCGGGCGGACCGCTCTACCGCGAGGTCGCTCGTCGCGTGGCCGCGTGGAGCGAGGAATTCCCCGGAGTCGTGGGCGCCGTCGTCGGAGCCACGCACGGCGCCCTCGCCGCCGAACTCCGCGCGGCGATGCCGCGCTCCCCACTCCTCGTTCCCGGAGTCGGGGCCCAGGGAGCGACGGCGGACGACGCCGCTCACGCCCGGGATGCCGCCGGCGGGGGAACGCTCGTGAATCTCTCCCGCGGAATCGCCAGGCCGTGGACCGGATCCGACGCGCCGGAGAACTGGCGCAAACACATCGCCGACGCGGCGCGGCACTGGTCGCGGGCCCTCGGCGAGGCTTTCGGATCGACGCCTCGATGAACTCCGATCGGCCCTGGTACGAGATCGCTTTCGAAGCCGCCTACGAGACGGTCTACGCCCACCGGACCGATGAGGCCGCCGAGCGTGAAGTCACCGGCGTCGCGGAACGGCTCGTTGCCGCGAACGACGCGGTGATCCTCGACGTGGGTTGCGGCAACGGACGTCACCTCGCGGCCTGGTCGAGGCGAGGCCACACCGGGATCGGGGTCGATCTCTCCTCCGATCTCATCGCTCGGGCCCGGGCGCGATCCCTTCCGAACGTCGCCTTCCTCCGCGCCGACATGCGGGATCTGCCCCTCCGCGCCGCCGCCGATCTCGTCACGTCCTTCTTCACTTCCTTCGGCTACTTCGATGACGAGGACGACGATCTTCGCGTGCTCCGCGGGATGGCCACCGCGTTGCGATCCGAGGGACGGATCCTGATCGACTACCTCAACCCCCCGCGCGTCCGCGCCACGCTCGTTCCGGAGAGCCGGCGTCACGAGGGAGATCTCTTCATCGAGGAACGTCGCCGCATCGACACGGCGAGACGACGGGTCGAGAAGGACGTCGTCCTCCGCCACGCCGACGGTCGGCGCCACGCCTACCGCGAGTCGGTCCGACTCCTCGATGAGGAGGATTGGGCGCGCCTCTTCGACGCGGTCGGTCTCGAGAGAGTCGAACTCTGGGGTTCCCTCGACGGACGACCCTACACCGAGGAATCCGACCGGATGGTCCTCGTCGCCGGACCTCGAGAGAGGAAGGGGACATGACCGACGGACCGGGTCTCGATCGCGCCTGGCTCGACGGCGACGGCCGCGCCGCCGGGTTGCTCGGTCCTCCACCGGAGCTCACGACGCTTCTCGACCGCGCGTCCGGACTCGAGGTCGCGCGACCGGAGGTCGTGGCCGCCCTCGCCCGCGCTCACGCCGATGATCCGACCGATGTGGAGCGGGACGCCGCCCTGCGGAAGCTCGCCGACGGGGCCGTCGTCGTGACGACCGGACAGCAGCCCGGACTCCTCGGCGGCGCCCTTCTCGTGGGCTTCAAGATCGCGACCGCGATCGCCCTCGCGCGGAGACTCGAACGCGAGGGTCGTCCGGCCGTCGCGGTCTTCTGGAACGCCTCCGAGGATCACGACTTCGACGAGGCCAACCGTCTCGAACTCCGCACTCCCGATCGCCTCGATTCCCGGCTGCACCACCTCCCGCTCGGCGGTCGCGGTCGTTCCTTCGACCGCGTGATCGTCGACGACGAATCCGTCCGGGAGTACGAACGTCTGATCGCGGAGAGCGGCGAGGGCGGAGTGGTCGCCGAGGATGGACCGCGCGCCGGTGAAGATCTCGGTCGCTGGATGCGTCGCGAGCAGCTCCGCCGCTTCGCGGGAAGCGGACTCATCGTTCTCGAACCGCGCGATGTCCAGCCCGAGAGCGCGGAGATCCGTCGGGCGATCTGGCGAGAAGAGGACACCCTCCGCGCCGCCTGGCTCGAGCGCCGCGAGGAGCTCCGGATCGCCGGCTGGACCCCTCAGCTCGACGAGCCGGACGAGGATCGTTCCCTCCTCCTCTGGAGTGACGACGAGGGCCGCCGCCGACTCGAGGGTCGCGGCGCGACCGCGCGACTCCCCGACGGGCGACCCCTCACCGGACTCGGCGATGACGCCATCGAGCTCTCGCTGTCTCCCTCGGCCCTGCTCCGACCGCTCGTTCAGCGTGCCCTCCTTCCCGTCGCGGCGCAGATCTGCGGCCCGGCGGAGATCCGCTATCTCGCGGAGGTCGCTCCCCTGTTCACGGCGCTCGGGCTTCGCGCGCCACTCGTCTGGCCGCGCGCGAGCGGCGCGCTGCTCGAAGCCGAGGAATGGTCCACGGTCCGGGAGCTGGGTCTCGAGGACGCGCGACTCCTCCAGGACCCCGAGACCTGGCCGGACGCGAACGCGGCCGACGTCGACGGGGAAACATCCGCCCGGCTCCGGGAGATCCTCGACCGCGGCCTCGAGGAGGCGCGGCGCGCGACCGTCGATGACCCCAGGTGGCGGGAGGGAATGGACGCGCTCACGCGCGCGGTCGAGCGCGGGCTCCGCGACGCGGAGGATCGCTGGCGCAAGCAGGTCGCGCGTGCCGCGAAGGACGAGCGCCGCCGGCGTCGCCGCCTCGCGACCGCACTCTTCCCGCGCGGCGGCGCGCAACAGAGGCGTCGCAGTCTCGGCTGTTATGATCACGGCCGCGGCGCCGACCTCGGTCGCTGGCTGGTCGATGCGATCGATCCGCTCGCGTTCGAGGATCACATCCTGCGCCTGCCGGAGAGGAACTCCCCATGACGGCCGGATCGGACATCCTCGCCATCGGCGCCCACCCCGACGACGTCGAGCTCGGAGTGGGCGGCACGCTCCTCCTGGCGCGGGAACGGGGCGAGCGTACCGTGATCTGCCATCTCACCGAGGGCGAGCTCGGCACCCGCGGGACCCGCGAGATCCGCCGCGCCGAAGCGGCCGCCGCGGCCGAGGCGCTCGGCGCGGCCGAACTCGAGATCCTCGATCTCGGCGACGGTCACCTCGAGGCGAACCAGGCCGCGAAGTCCGTCGTCATCGACCTGATCCGTCGTCACCGACCGCGGCTGATCCTCGCGCCCTACTGGGACGATCTCCACCCCGATCACCGCGCGGCCGGCGAACTCGTCCGCCAGTGCGCCTTCCTCGCGGGCGTCGCGAAGCGCGATCCCGGACTCGCTCCCTGGCGACCCGAACGCGTGCTCTACTTCATGCAGCACACCTCCTTCGAGCCGCACCTGATTGTGGACGTCAGTCCGGTCTTCGCGGAGAAGAAGCGCGCCGCGATGTGCTATCGCTCGCAGTTCCACGATCCCGACTCGCGGGAACCGCGCACCTACATCAGCGGCGAGAACTTCTGGGACTGGTGGGAGGGCCGCGCCCGTCACTGGGGCCACGTCGTCGGCGTCGCGCACGGCGAACCGTTGTTCGCGGCCGGTCCCATCCCCACCCGCGATCCCCTGTCGCTCTTCGGCGGCTTCGGGCGCTACCGGAACGAGCCATGAACGCTCGAGACGATCGACTCCGGATCGGCATCGCCTGCTGGCCGACCTACGGCGGAAGCGGCGTGCTCGCGACCGAACTCGCCATCGCCCTCGCCGACGAGGGACACGAGGTCCACCTCCTCTCCTACGAGGCGCCGATCCGGCTCCCCGAGTTCCGGGGGAACCTCTTCTATCACCGTGTCGGCGTGCCCGAGTATCCGCTCTTCAAGTACCCGCCCTACGCACTCGCGCTCGCGACGCGCATGGCCGAGGTGGCGGAGCAGCACCGGCTCGACCTGATCCACGCGCACTACGCGATCCCGCACAGCGTGAGCGCGATCCTCGCGCGCGACATGGTCGGCCGGCATCTCAAGGTCATCACAACCCTGCACGGAACCGACATCACGATCGTCGGCAACGACTCCTCCTACTCCCGGATCACGCGCTACTCGATCGATCGCGCGGACGGCGTGACCGCGGTGTCCGCCTGGCTGGCGGAGGAGACGCGACGCACCTTCGGCACGACCCGCGAGATCGTCGAGATCCCGAACTTCGTCGACCTCGATCGATTCTCGGCGCGGCCCTGCGCGCAGGCGCAGGCGCTCAAGCGCGGCGACGAGCCCCTGTTGATGCACGTGTCGAACTTCCGGCGCGTGAAGCGCGTGACGGAACTCGTCGAGGCGTTCGCGGCGGTGGTCGCCACCGATCCCGCCCGGCTCGTGATGGTCGGTGACGGTCCGGAACTCGGACGCGCCGAGCGTCTCGCGAGCGAGCTCGGCGTCGCCGACCGGATCCACTTCCTCGGCTCTCAGGATGCGGTCGAGAAGATCCTGCCCTGCGCCGATCTCTTCCTCCTGCCCTCGCGCTTCGAGTCCTTCGGACTCGCCGCGCTCGAGGCGATGGCCTGCGGCGTGCCCGTCCTCGCGTCGCGCGCGGGCGGTCTCCCGGAGCTGGTGGAGGAGGGAGAGACGGGCGGGCTCTTCGATCTGGAGGTGCCGGGAGATCTCGCGACGAAGTTGCGCGCGATGCTCCGGCAACCGGAGAGGCTGGCCGCGATGGGACACGAGGCGCGAAGACGCGCGGAGGAGCGTTACGCCCTCCCGCGCGTCCTGCCGCGCTACGTCGATCTGTACCGGAGCGTGATGGATCAGCCCGCGGGTTGAGCGAGACTCTGGAGGAGAGCTCGAGTCGCCGAGGCGACGTCGGTCCCCTCGCGATCGAGGCCGTAACGATGAGCCGTCGCGTCGAGCATGCGCGCCGCCGCCTCGATGAAGGCGTCGAACACGTGGTCGCCCTGGATGGCGTCGGTGGCGAAGGCCGGTCGACCCTCGGCGTTGAGCGTCGCGTCGAGCTCCTCGACGGGCAGGGCGTCGGGCAGGTCGCGCTTGTTGTACTGGAGGACGATCGGAACGTGCTCGGGATCCAGACCGTTGTCCCGCATGTTCTCGAGGAGATTGCCGAAGGACCGCACGTTGTCTTCGAGACGGTCCGGCGCCGAATCGGCGACGAAGACCACCGCGTCGGCGCCCATCAGGACGTACTTGCGGGTCAGGTTGTACTTGACCTGCCCCGGAACGGTGAAACCCTGGATCCGGACCTCGTACCCGTCGAGCTCACCGAGCGAGATCGGGAGGAAGTCGAAGAAGAGCGTCCGCTCCTCGTCGGTCTTGAGCGACACCATCTTGACCTTCATGTCCGGGTCGAGGACCGAGTGGACGTACTGGAGGCTCGTCGTCTTTCCCCCGAGCCCCGGCCCGTAGTAGACGATCTTCGTGTTGATGGTCTTGTCGCGCGTGTTGACGATGCTCATCGCATGAAGACTCGTGAACGCGGGTCGGGATGGGGGATCCGGCTAACCTCCTGTCGGATGCGGATCGGCCCCCGCTGAAGCGAATCCGGAGCAGCGAAAATGGCGCGCGCGCATCTCGACCACAACGCGACGACACCGGTGGACGAACGCGTAGCCCGCCGTCAGTACGAACTTACGTTGGCCCTCCCCGGAAACCCGAGCAGCCTCCACGCCGAGGGTCGGGAGGCGCGGCGGGTCCTCGAGGAGGCGCGACGTTCGGTCGCGGCCCGGCTCGCTGCGGATACCCACGAGGTCGTCTTCACCGCCTCGGCCACCGAGGCGAACAACACGGCCGTCTTCGGCCTCGCCGCCGCCCGACCCGGGAAGCGCCGCATCGTCGCCGGCTCGATCGAGCACCCGAGCGTCGTCGCCCCCCTGCGGCGGCTCGAGGCCCAGGGTCATCGCATCACCTGGCTCCCGGTCGACTCGAGCGGCCGTCTCGATCTGGAAGCGGCGCTCGCCGCCCTCGACGAGGACGTGGCCTTCGTCACCGCGATGTCGGTCAACAACGAGACCGGGGTCCGCCAGCCGGCGGCCCTGCTGGCCGAGGCCTGCCGCACCCGAGGCATCCCCTTCCATTGCGACCGCGTCCAGGAGCCCGGGAAAGCCGAACTCCGGGCCGGCGCCGAGCGCGCGGACCTCGAGACCTATTCGGCGCACAAGTTCAACGGACCCAAGGGGGTCGGGATCCTGGTCCGCCGCGCCGAGACGCGATGGTCACCCCTGATCCTCGGCGGCGGGCAGGAGCGCGAGAGTCGGGCCGGCACCGAGAACGTGCCCGCGATCGCCGCCGCGGCGCTGGCCCTCGAGCTCGCGCTCGACGAGGCCCCGCGTCGCATCGAGCATCGTCGGTCCGCCGAGCGGAGACTCCGGCGCGGACTCGAGGCGCGCGCCGTGCCGCACGTCCTCAACTCCGGCGATGCCGACCGCGTCCCGGGAACGCTCTCGCTCCGCTTCCCCGGTCTCTACGGGGAAACCCTGCTCATGAATCTCGACCTGCGCGGCGTCTCGGTCAGTCTCGGCAGCGCGTGTTCGTCGGGAGCGATCGAGGCGTCTCCGGTGCTGCGCGCGATGGGGCTCGATCCCGAGGCGAACTTCTCCTCGCTCCGCGTCTCGATCGGCCACGAAACGACGGACGAAGAGGTCGATCTCTTCGTCGATGCGATGGCCGAGATCGCTCGCGCGGAGGGAAAATTCGCGCCATAACCATTCGCAAGCACCGCTGCGCGTTCCGGATCCGAGACGCCGCGAGACGCTGTCCCCCCGACGCGGTAATCGGCCGCTCATTTCGGATTGACCTCCCCCGGACCCCGCCCTATATTGCGCCCTCGCTGCGGCGTTACGTGCGAGTCACGCGGCGCGGACACGACGCACACATTTCCGATGAGCGACGTCTTCGAGAGATCGGGTCCGACCCGTGACCAGTCTCCGTCCGTCCAGAGTCGAGGTTGGGTGATGAAGCAGGTCAACGACATCGCGCGCTTCTGGGACCGCGTCCTGACGACGATCTCGGAGGAGCTGACCGACGGTCAGTACGCGACCTGGTTCGCGCGCACGCGGTGCCTCGAGGCCACCGAGGAGCGTCTGCTCATCGGCACCGAGAACGAGTTCGGCGCGACCTGGCTCGGGCGCAAGTACCGCGACCTCATCGCGACCGTCTCCGGCCGGACGGCGGGCTGGTCCTTCGGACGCATCGACTTCGTCGTCGACGACAAGCTGTCGCGGCCGGAGGGCGCGCGCGAGCCGGAAACGGCGGAGACCGTCGCCGCGGCGAGCGCGCAGGGAACGACGCAGGAGGCGCCCGCGCCGCGCCCGCTTCCCGCGGTGCGACCGCCGGAGCCCCCGCGGGCCGGGGCGCTCTCGCTCAATCCGGCCTACACCTTCTCGAACTTCGTCGTCGGCCCGAGCAACCGACTCGCCCACGCGGCCGCGCTCGCGGTCGTCGAGGGCGTCGGGCGGACCTACAACCCGCTCTTCATCCACGGCAAGCTCGGCCTCGGCAAGACGCACCTCCTGCAGGCGATCTGCCACGAGCTCTACCGGCGGAATCCGAACACCAAGATGCACTTCGTTCCGTGCGAGGTGTTCATCAACTCCTTCATCAGCGCCCTCGGGCGCAACCGGGTCGAGTCCTTCCGCGCGAGCTACCGCGGCCTCGATGTCCTCGTGATCGACGACATCCACTTCCTCGCGAACAAGGACCACACCCAGGAGGAGTTCTTCCACACCTTCAACGCGCTCTACAACGACCAGAAGCAGATCATCCTCTCGTCGGACAGCCCGCCGCGCGAGATCCCGCAGCTCGAGGAGCGGCTCGTCTCGCGCTTCAAGTGGGGCATGGTCTGCGAGATCGAGGCGCCGACC
Source organism: Planctomycetota bacterium (assembly GCA_041402125.1). Lineage (GTDB taxonomy): Bacteria > Planctomycetota > DRQF01 > JAWKSY01. The sequence continues at coordinate 62,991 of JAWKSY010000009.1, read as the reverse complement.
TACGAGACGCGCCTGTCGATCATCCGGAAGAAGGCGCAGAGCGAGGGGGTCGACGTGCCCGACGACGTCGCCGAGTACCTCGCCGACGCGATCCGGGGGAGCATCCGTGAGCTCGAGGGCGCGGTGACGAGTCTCCTCGGCTTCGCCGCCCTGATGGGGCAGCCGGTCTCGGTCGACACCGCGAAGGCCTCCCTCGACGGACTGGTGGACATCGGCGCCCGGCGCGTCTCGATCGAGCAGATCATCGAGCTCGTCACGGATCACTACGGCGTCCGGCTCTCCGACCTGCAGTCCAAGAAGCGCTTCCAGTCGATCACCTTGCCGCGCCAGATCTGCATGTACCTCATCCGCGAGCTGACGAACCTCTCCCTCTCCGAGATCGGGGGGTACTTCGGCGGCCGCGACCACTCGACGGTCATCTACGGCTGCGATCGGGTCCGGAAGCGGCTCGACTCCGACCAGCAGTTCCGGGCCCTCGTCGAGAGCCTGATCCGGCGCCTCGAACAGCGCTGATCCCCCCTCCCCGCGAGGCCTCTCCGCCCCCGGATCCCGGCCCCTCCCCACCCGGCGGAGCGCGCGGCCTAAGACTCGATCCGAAGGAAACTTGCGAGCGGCCCCCGGGGGGCCGCCGGCCTGTTCCGACGGGGTCCGTCTTCGTATACTCGGGCCATCGCAAGACGGGGCCTTCGGCGCCCCCCGAGGGAAGAGCCCGCCATGAGATTCACCGCCAAGCGTCAGGCCCTGCTCGAGGCCTTCCAGGTCGTCGGGACGATCATCCCGAGCCGTCCGATCCGGGCCATCCTGAGCCACGTCCACCTCGTCGTGGACGACGCCTCCCGCGCCCGCCTGGAGGCCACCGATCTCGAGCTCTCGATCCGCTTCGACGTTCCCCTCGAGCGCGTCGACGCCGTCGGCGAGGCCGTCCTGCCCGCCTCCCGGGTCGCGTCCATCCTCCGCGAGTGCACGACCGACACCGTCGACTTCTCGAGCGACGAGCTGGGCAAGGTCCGGATCGAGGCCGGACGGGCCGCCTTCAACCTCCTGAGCGAATCGCCGGAGGAGTTCCCGCACCTGCCGGAGTTCCCCTCGGACCGGGCCTTCGGGCTCGATCGCCAGAAGCTGGTCACCCTGATCCGCAAGACCCAGTTCGCGGTCGCTCGCGAGAAGTCGCGCTTCGCCTTCAACGGCGCGAAGCTCCTCATCGAGGGCGACGTCGCCCGCATGGTGGCGACCGACGGCAAGCGCCTCGCGATGAAGGAGGTCGGGATCGACGGCTCGGATGCCGTCTCCGCCGGCCCCATCGTTCCCGCCCGCGCGCTCGCCGTCTTCGAGAAGGTCATGACGGACGAGGACGACACCGTCCGCATGGCGCTCGACGACAAGGAGATCATGCTCCACACGACACGCGCCGTGATCTCCTCGCGGCTCGTCGAGGGCAGCTTCCCCAACTACCAGGCGGTCATTCCCAAGGAGACCCCGATCCGGGTCCGCTTCTCGCGGGAGGAGCTCGCGAGCGCCTTCCGGCAGGCGGCGCTCCTGACCAGCCACGAGACCCGCTCGGTGCGCTTCGAACTCGCGGAGGGCGTCGCGCGCCTCTCGGCGCACGCCCTCGACGCCGGCGACGCCCGGATCGAGGTCGACGCCCCCGACTTCGAGGGCGAGGCCTTCGCCATCGCCTTCAATCCCGACTACGTCATCGAGGGGCTCAAGGTCTTCGATGCCGACGAGGTGGAGCTCGGCTTCTCGCGCCCGAACGCGCCGGCGGTCGTCCGCGGCGAGGAGGGCCTCATCTACGTCATCATGCCCGTGACGATGCGCAACGGCTGATGACGGATTCCCGGCGGGACCCCGAGACCCTCGGCGAGATCGTGCGCGGCCTGCTGGACGTCAAGCGGCGCGAACAGGTCGAGCCCCGCCATCGCATCATCAACGCCTGGGAGCGCATCACCGCGTCCCGGCGGATCTCCGGCACTCGGGTCGGAGGCTGGAAGGACGGCACCGCCGTCATCGAGGTGGACTCGCCGCCTCTCTGCGCGGAGCTCGCGCAGTTCCGTCGCATCGAGCTGCTCGATGCCCTGCGAGAGGAGCTCGAGGGCAACCCCGCGCTCCGCGACGTCAGATTCAGGCTCGGCGCCTTCCCCTCGGCGAGGCGCCCCGGTCACGAGCGAAACGAATGAGCGACACGCCCAAGAAGTACGACGCGTCCACGATCAAGGTCCTCGAAGGCATCGACGCGGTGCGCAAGCGCCCGGACATGTACATCGGTGACACCTACGAGTACGGGCTGCACCACCTCGTCTACGAGGTCGTCGACAACTCCATCGACGAGGCCCAGAACGGACACGCCACCGAGGTCGTCGTCACGATCCACACCGACCAGTCCGTGTCCGTGCGGGACAACGGCCGCGGCATCCCCTGCGGGATCCACCCGACCGAGGGCAAGCCCGCGGTCGAGATCGTCATGACCAAGCTCCACGCGGGCGGGAAGTTCAGCGACGACAACTACAAGGTCTCGGGCGGACTGCACGGCGTCGGCGTCTCCGTCGTGAACTTCCTCTCGGAGTGGGTGGAGCTGGAGGTCTGCCAGGACGGCAAGGTCCACCAGCTCCGCTTCGAGCGCGGCGTCACCGCGCGGCCGATGTCGATCGCCGGCGACACCGATCGCACCGGCACGAAGCTCCGCTTCAAGCCGGACCACGAGATCTTCTCGACGACGGAGTTCGACGCGACGACGCTCCGCACGCGCCTCCGCGAGCTGGCCTTCCTCAACGCCGGCGTGGCGATCACCTTCATCGACGAGCGCGACTCGAGCGAGCACCACTACCGCTACGAGGACGGCATCATCGCCTTCGTGCGCCACCTCAACGAGAAGCGCAACGCGATCCACGAGGACATCATCTACTTCCAGGCCGAGAAGGGCGCGGTGAGCGTCGAGGTCGCGCTGCAGTACAACGACAGCTACAGCGACGTCACCTACACCTTCGCGAACACGATCAACACGCGCGAGGGCGGCAGCCACCTGTCCGGCTTCAAGACCGCGCTCACGCGCACGATGAACAACTACGGCCGTCAGCTCGGCCTGATCAAGGACGGCAAGACGCTCTCCGGAGAGGACTTCCGCGAGGGACTCGCGTCCGTCATCTCGGTGCGGCTCCCCGAGCCGAAGTTCGAGAGCCAGACGAAGATCAAGCTCGCCAACCGCGACATCCAGGGCATCGTCGAGACCCTCGTCGCCGAGCAGCTCGCGCAGTACCTCGAGGAGAACCCCAACACCGCGAAGGCGGTGATCCGCAAGGCCGTCGACGCCAGCGCCGCGCGCGAGGCGGCCCGTCGGGCCCGCGAGCTCGTGCGACGCAAGGGCGCGCTCGGCGGGGCCGGCCTTCCGGGCAAGCTGTCGGACTGTTCCTCGCGCGATCGCGACCGCTCGGAGCTCTTCCTCGTCGAGGGTGATTCGGCCGGTGGCTCCGCGAAGCAGGGCCGCGACCGTCGCTACCAGGCGATCCTCCCCCTGAAGGGAAAGATCCTGAACGTCGAGAAGGCCCGCATCGACAAGATGCTCGGCCACTCGGAAATCCGGACGATCATCACCGCGCTCGGCACCGGCATCGGCACCGACGACTTCGACCTGTCCAAGCTGCGCTACAAGAACGTCATCATCATGACGGACGCCGATGTCGACGGCAGTCACATCCGCACCCTGTTGCTGACCTTCTTCTACCGGCAGATGCCTCAGCTCGTGGAGAACGGGCACATCTACATCGCGCAGCCGCCGCTCTACAAGATCAAGCAGAAGAGCAACGAGCGCTACGTGAAGACGGACGGCGAGATGAACGCGATGCTGTTCGAGGTGGGAACCCAGCGGGCCCGCTTCTTCCGCCGCGCCGACGGCATCGACCGCGCCCTCCACGGCGAGGAGCTCGGCGCCCTCTGCCGCGCGATCGCGGACCTCCAGGGCCAGCGGCTGGGCCTCATGCGTCGGGGCGTCGACCTGCTCTCCTACCTGGGGCTCGCTCGCGACGGCGCGCTCCCGGGAGTGATGCTGCGCTTCCGCGGCGAGGAGCACTTCGTCCACACCGCGGAGGAGGAGCGATCGATCGTGGCCGGCTGGCGCGAGTCCGAAGGCCGCGAGACCGAGGTCGTCGAGCACGGCGAGCTGCCGGAGAACCCGGAGTTCCCGGTGGCGACGCGCGTGGAGATCCACGAGCGGGCCGTCCTCGAGCGCTCGCTCCGATCCCTCGCCGCCCAGGGCCTGTCCGCCGCGGACCTCCAGGTCCGCTCCGTCGGCTACGCCGACCCCGACTCCTCTCCCTTCTGCATCGACATCGAGGGCGAGACCTCGGCGCTCTTCGAGCTCGGCGAATTGCCCGAGATCGTCCGCAAGGCCGGCAGCAAGGGCCTCGAGATCCAGCGCTACAAGGGTCTCGGCGAGATGAACCCCGAGCAGCTCTGGGAGACCACGATGGACCCGGAAACCCGGACCCTTCTGAAGGTTACGGTCGAGGACATCGGCGAGACGGACAACATGTTCAACGTCCTCATGGGCGAGGCCGTCGCGCCGCGCCGCGAGTTCATCGAGGAGAACGCCCTCGACGTGAAGCAGGTCGACGTCTGACCCGGACACGCTCGCCCTCCGGCCGGCCGGCCGCCGCCTCCGGGCGGCGCGCCGGCCGTGTTCTTTCCCGGCCTCCTCGACGCGATCGGGGGCCGTGGAAAAGCGACGATCAAGATCGGATCAAGACGACGTCGAATTAGCCTAAATCGTCGCCACATCACGAATCCGGCTCATCTGCCGCGCCGCTCGCGGTCGATCCAGAGAAGATCGAGGATGGTCCCGGCAAACCGTGTCCGCCGGCCTCCGCGATCGATCGAAATGCGAGAGTGAGGCCGCACGACGATGACGAATCCCCTTCCGTCCTATCTGGACGTCGTGAACGCGGACAACCTGCCCAGTCCGCCGACGCTGGCGACAGAGATCCTTCGACTGACCCGCGACGACGGCGTCGGTCTCAGCGACATCGCCGATGTCATCGCCCGCGACCCGGCCCTGACCGCGAAGTTCCTGAAGCTCGCGAACTCGTCGCTCTTCCCCAGCGGCAGCACCGTGACCTCCCTCGATCAGGCGATGATGCGCCTCGGCCTGAAGACCGTGAAGTTGATGGCCCTGAGCTTCTCGCTGGTCGGAAACCAGCGGGGCGGCGGCCTCGACTTCGACGAGCTCTGGCGTCGCAGCCTCGCCCAGGCCGTCGCCGCCCGTCAACTCGCGAAGCACGTCGGCCTCCGTCTCGGTGAGGAGGCCTTCCTCTGCGGGATCCTCGGCCGCATCGGTCAGCTCGCGCTCAACCATGTCGCACCCGAGGCCTACGCCGGTGTCGTCTCCAGCGCGCGGGACTCGTTCCCCTCGGCCGCCGAGGAGCGGGCGGTGCTCGGGTTCGATCACCACGCCGTCGGCGGTGCGCTGCTCGACCGCTGGGAGCTGCCGGACATGATCGTGCAGGCCGTCCGCCACTCGGGCGCGCCCTCCGCGGCGGGACCCGACACCGATCCCATCGCGGTCGCGATCGCGAAGCTCGAGAAGGTCGGCCGGGCCGCGACGCGCGTGCTCTTCGACCAGGACAAGGGCAGCGGTCTCAAGGCCCTCCACGATGCGGCGCGCGAGTTCTTCGGACTCGGTGAATCGGAGATCGAGAGCTTCCTCGTGGAGCTCGAGGAGAACGTCAGCGACACCGCGCGCATGCTCGAGGTGGACCTCGGAGAGGTCGCCAACTACGACGGCATCGTCGCCGCGGCGCGTCAGCAGATGGTGCAGATCAGCATCGGCGCGGCGATGGACCTCGAGAAGTCGACGGCCCGCGCCCAGCGACTGGAGCGGGAGAAGGACGAGCTCGACCGTCTCGCGCACACGGACAAGCTCACCGGTCTCCACAACCGCAGCGCCTTCGATCGCTGGATGGAGAACGAGGTCGCGAAGGCCCGCCGCCACCCCGGCGAGTGTCTCGGCGTCCTCGTCATGGACATCGATCACTTCAAACGCTTCAACGACACTCACGGCCACCTCGTCGGCGACGAGGTCCTGAAGACGGTCGGACGCGCGCTCGCCCAGACGGTGGCGCGCCCCAACCTTCCCGCGCGCTACGGCGGCGAGGAGTTCGTCGTCGTCATCCCGGAGGCGAAGCTCGAGGAACTCGAGCGCGTCGCCGAGGCCGTGCGCGTCGCCGTCGAATCGACCCTCGTCCGCGCCGAGGGCAAGGAGCTCTCCGTCACGATCAGCATCGGGGGCGCGCTCGCCCGGAGCGTCGACTCGGCCGAGAAGGCCGCGGCGCTCGTGAAGGCCGCCGACGAGTTGCTCTACGAGGCGAAGGAAGCCGGCCGCAACCGCTGCGTCTGCCGCGACCGCGCGGAGAGCCTGGCGAGCTGATCGCGGGGTCCGGAACTCGAGGGTCGGGTTCAGGAGGAGGGCGACGTCTCGTCGCCCTTCTTCGTTTCCGGCCCTTCGCCGTCCGGCTTCTCGTCGTCGCGCGCCGGATCCTCGTCGCCGCCGAAGACTCCGGCCGAGAAGGCCTGCGCCTCCTTGATGACCTCCTCCTCGTGGCGACGGTAGTGGTCGCGCGACTCCTGGACGGTGGAGCGCGTGAGGTTGCCCGCGTCGTCGAACTCGCGCCGCAGGTCGTTGAGGCCGCGCTTGAACTCGAAGAAGGTCCGACCGAAGGAGCGGCCGACCTCGGGCAGGCGGCGCCCGTAGAGCAGGAGCCCGACGATCCCGATGACGATGAACTCGGGCGTGCCGATGCCGAACGCGAAGAAGGAGTTCATCCGGGCCACCTCGGGGCGGCGACGCTCAGCGGAGGACGTCGTCGCGCAGAGTTGAGAAGCGAGGCTCGTTGCGGATCGCTCCGAAGCGCACCCGCGGGTCGAAGAAGATCCGCGGCGTGAAGGAGATCCCGAAGCCGAAGCCTCCCTGGTTGTCGTGCTCGATCTCGAACTCGAAGACCCAGTCCTCGCCGATCCGCTGGATGCGGAGGCTCTGGTCCTGGGACCGGTTCTCGACGAAATCGTATCCACCCTCGACCGCCAGTCCCAGCCGCTCGTTCACCCGCCACTGCCCTCGGGCCACGACCGCGTCGTTCACCCCCGCGTAGCGCCGGTACCCGACGGCGAGGAAGACGTCCCGGGAGGGGGCCCAGCCGACGGTGGAGTTCAGGATCTCGAAGTCGTCGAGGGCGAAGTTGTACTCGAAGTCGGTGAGGAAGACGAAGTTCGGAGTGAAGCGGACCGCGAGGTCGACGTCGAGGTTGCCGATCTCCTCGCCGCCGTTGTCCCGGTCGGCGTGGGGGAAGTAGGTCCACTCGACGTCGAGGTCGACGAAGTCGACCGCCTCGGACTCCCCGTCGATCTCCCAGAAGGTCTGCAGGCGGTTGCGGAGTCCGATGCGGATCTCGTCGCGCTCGGTGAAGCCGTCGACGGCGTCGAAGGGGATGAAGTCGGCGACCTCGCGGGAGACGTGCTGGACGGAGCGGTACTCGACGTCGAAGAGGATCACGTGACGGAGGCCGTCGAGGTCGAAGAGGCCGCCCGAGGTGTCGAAGACCCGGGACAGTTCGATGCTCGCGCGCCCGCCCCAGGTGTAGCCGATGCGGGAGAGGCCCGACTCGGCCACGCGGCCGCGCTCGTACCAGGTGTAGCGCACGCCGGCGAAGGGCTCGACGACGACCGGACCGAGGTGGAGCGGCACGCCGAAGGTGTTGTCGAGGTCGATCCGCGCCGCCCGCTCGTCGCGGATCCCGAGCGCCTCGTCGTAGCGCCGCGTCAGGCGCCCGATCTCGTAGTCGGCGTCGAAGTAGAGGAAGGTCCCCTCGCCGAGCTCGAGCACCGGATACGAGAAGACGTTGTAGCCGAGCTGCGGCAGCGCCTCGTTCTGGTCCTGGAACTCGTTCAGCCGCGTCTTGGCGAGGAAGGTGAGCGCCGTCGTCTCGCGCGCCCGCTTCAGGTAGACGAGCGTCTCCTGCTCCTTGCCGGACTTGAACTCCGACTCGTGGTACTCGGGCAGGAATCCGCGGTCGCTGATCTTGCTGAACTCGACGTCGAGCTGGATGTGCTCGGGCAGGAAGTGCCGGTGGCGCCAGGTCGCACGGCCGCGATCGTTCGTCGTGGGGTCGCCGAAGAGCTGATCGAAGCCGCGATCGTTCTGGTAGAAGCCCTCGAAGGTGCCGCGGTAGTCCTCGCCGGCGTAGCGCAGGTCGAGTCCGCCGCCGAAACCGCGATCGCCGAGGTACTGGAGCGGCACCTCGACGTCGCCCCAGGGCTCGCCGTCGATGTCGATCGGCGCGCCGAGCGTGACCCGCGCGCTCGGCCCGAACTTGCTCGAGGCGTCGACGGAGGCGCCGCGGAAGAAGCTGTAGCCGAAGCGATCCGCCGTGTTCCCCGAGAAGGGCGGCGTCGCGAAGATCGGCAGGTCGCCGAGGTAGAGGACCGACTCGTCGAGCTCGTAGCGGATGTTGCGATAGGGCTCGGGTCCGCGCTCGGGGATCACGCGGCGCGGATCCACCTGGACGCGGATCGCCGGCGTCTCGATGCGGTACCCCGGAGAGAGCGAGGGACTCGTCGTCGCGTGGACGTCGAGGAATTCGAAGCGGGTCGGGTCGAGCTGACGCAGCTCCTCCGCGCGGAACGACAGCTTGATGGCGCGACCGTCGCGGCCGATGATGTCCTTCCGCACCACGGCGTCGAGATGCATGCCGCGGCGCGAGACGAGGTCGAGGTAGAGGCGATCGGCGCGGAAGACCATCTCCTCGTCGGGGAGGGTCAGGACGACGGTCCCTTCGGCGTAGAGCGCGCGCACGCCGATCTTGCCTTCCTCGTTCTCGCGGATCCCGGCTCCCGAGTCGTCGGGAGCGCCGACGGGCCAGAGGACCGCCTGGTTGCAGCGCAGCGTGGCGCCGCGCCAGGAGAGCTGCACCGCGCCGACGGCGACGAAGCGGCGCTCGTCGATCTGGTACTCGCCGAGCTGCCAGGAGTAGCTGACGGACTCGCCGACCGGCGGCGCGGCCTCGTCCTGCGCGCGGAGCGCGCCGACGACGAGGACCAGGGCCGCGAGGAGGAGTGGGGCGCGGCGCGGGCTCAAGGCTTCTCTCCCGCTCGGTCGAGCAGGCCGCGCTGCTCCACGACCCGCACGCGGCGGCGCGTCTGGTCGTAGACCAGGGAGCGGGCCCGGCTCGGATGTCCCTGGAGCTTCATGGTGCAGACCTTGCCTTTATCCGCCGACAACCGCACCTCTCCCGCGTCGATTTCGTAGTTCAGTAGGTCGCCGCTGCCTTCGGCCTCGCCCCAGCGGAAGTCGACGTGTCCCAGCCCCTCGATCCGACGGAGGCGTCCGAGCGGTCCGCCGCCCGCCGCGGCGTCGAGATAGGCCCAGGCCTGGTCGGCCGAGACGTGGAACCCGCCGCGGTCGGCCTCGCCGCGATCGAAGACGGTGTGACCGGTGAAGTAGGCGACGTCCGGCTTGAGGAGGACGTCCTTGTCGCAGACCACGTGGAGGCGCTCGTATCCGGGCGCGGCGCCCGGCGTCGCCGGGGGGCTCGCCACGAAGAGGCGCACGTCGCAGCGCCCCTGGAGGAGCGTCCACTCCGGTCGGATCTCGAGCCGGTCCGATTCGAGACGGTTGGCGAGGACCTCGTCGCCCACGCGTTCGTCGATGGTCGCGACGAGCGGCGCGCCGGTCGCCCATCCCGTGCCGCGCGAGGGATCGAAGAAGAGCTCGCGAGCCTCGAGTCGCTGATCGACACAGGACGCGGTGACCGCCCCGGAGGCCCGGAAGTCGCGCAGGCGGCGGCCGGTGGCGACCGGCGGCTTCGCTCCCACGCGGCCGGGCAGCGGCAGCGGCGCGGCGAGGCTGGCGTCGAGCTTCCCGGCCGTGATCGTCCATCGCCGGGGTTCGCCTCCTCCGCCGCCGGTGAGCACGAAGGCCGGGAAGTCCGCCTCGGCGCGCACGTCGCCGGCCGCGGCGGCGAGCCCCGTGGCGTCGTCGAGCACGATCGTCCGCGCGTGCAGCTCCTGGCGGGTCTCGTCGCGGACGAGGAACAGCGAGGCCGGCGCGCCGGTCAGGTTCGTGCGTCGCCCGCCGTCGAAGAGTTCGAGGGTGGCGCCGGCGAGCTCGTGACCTTCGGGGAGCGTGAGCGTCACCTTCTCGCGGAGGACGAGGCTCGCGAGGCGGCTCTCTCCGGAGGCCACGCTCGCCGCGTCGAGCACCACGAGCTTGAGGGACTCCGCGTTCATGCGGCTCTCGTCGCCCCCCTGCTCGCGCCATCGACCCGACACGGCGCCGAAGGCTTCCAGCTCGAAGGGCGCGAAGGGCGACGTGCTCTCGAAGACCTCGATCCGTCGCTTCGCCTCAATCGTCGCGAGCGCTTCCGGCGTCCTGGTGCGCGCCGTCGCGCCGATCTTCCGCGAGACGCGCGCCGGGCCGAGCAAGGTGATGCGCCGGGCGGTCGGGCGACCCGCCTCGTCGCGGCTCGTGCGGTGCACCAGCTCGGCGCCGGCGAGCGAGAGATCGGGACCGGTGCCGCTCACGCCGCCGGCGAGTCCGACCTCGCGCGAGCGGAAGCGACGCGCGCCCGCGGGCCCGGCGGCGTCGAGGGCCACCACGAGCGTCTCGCCCGCGAGGCGATAGTCGGGGGCGCTCGCCGTCGGGTCCACCACCAGGTCGAGCTCGACCCGATCCGCCATCTCGAGGTCCAGGCCGGTCGTCGCGCCCGCGTCGTCGAGGCGCCGCGAGATCGCCACGGCCCCGTCGCCGCGCGCCTCGATCGTCCAGCGCGCCTCCGGCGCCTCGGGATCGGTGAGGCGGCCCCAGGAGACCCGGGTCCCCGGTCCGTCGATCCGCGCGCTGAAGATCTCGCCGTCGCGGACGTCGCAGCGCGCGGCCTGGCCGGCGATCTCCCCGTCGGGAGCCGTCATGAGCACGTCTCCCGCGAAGGAGAGGTCGCGAAGCTCGCTCCGGCCGGCATCGTCCCGACCCAGCGAGCCGTCGAAGGTCTGCGCCGTCGTCCGGAAGTCCCGGCTCGCGACCTCGATCCCGCCCGAGCCCTCGAAGCGCGCGGAGGCGAAGTCGAAGCAGGCGAAGAGATCGGAACGGGGGCGGTCCGTCGCGTCCGGCGTCACGCGGAAGGGACCGTCGGAGCGGATGGACACGAGGGGCGACCGCAGGCCGACGCTCGTGCCGGGGAACACCGCCACGCGACGCGCGTGATCGACGACGAGGCTCTCCTGCCCCTGGGCGACGTCGAAGCCGCGCCCGGCGATCTCGATCCGGTCGCCCTCGATCGCGAACTCCCCCGGGAAGTGGAGCCGCTCGAGGCGGTCGTCGCGGAAGTAGAGGTCGAGGCGCTCGGAGGTGAAGCGCGAGCCCCCCTCGCCCAGTCGCCCCTCGACCTCGTCGAGGAGTCGGATCCGACCCGCCGCCTCGAGCCGCGGGGCGTCGAGGAATTCCGCCCGCGCGGCGCGCACGAAGCTGAGGTTCGCGCTCGCGTCCTCCATGCGCCGCCGCCGCGTCGCGGCATCCTCCTCCGCGCCGATGCGGAGCAGCCCCTCCAGCGCGGCCCGGTCCTCCGGGCGGGGATTGCGGACGACGAGCACGTCGCGGGCGTCGAAGCGGTCCTCTCCCTCGACGCGCCGCCACTCACCGAGCCAGTAGTAGGCCGACGGGTAGCTCAGGCTCTCGCCGCCGAGGGTGACCGTGGCGTTGCGGATGAAGAAGGTCCCGCGACCCGCGCTGCCCTGGAAGGTGTCGGTGGCCACCCCGCGCATCGCGTCGGTGTGATTCTCCGTCCGCCGCACCTGCGGATCGTCGTCGCGCGACCGCCACCACAGCCCGATCGCGAGGACCGCGGGCAAGAGCACGAGCAGGACGACGAGGTAGGGTCGCATGGAGCGCGGCGTCTCGGCTTCAGGGACCGGGAAGGAAGCGGGTCTGGATCTCGTCGAGCCGGCCCGTCTCCCGGAGCAGGTGCTCGACGAGCTCGCGGACCGCGCCGCGCCCGCCCGGCCGCGAGGCGGTCCAGTGGCAACGGCGCCGCACGAAGTCGGGCGCCTCGGGCACCGTGGCCGCGAATCCGGCGCGCGTGAGGACCGGGAGGTCGAAGAGATCGTCGCCCATGTAGAGCGCCTCCTCGGCCCGGCATCCGGTCTCCCGCAGCACCGCCTCGAAGACGGGCGCCTTGTCCTTCACGCCGACGTGGCAGATCGCGATCCCGAGCTGCTCCGCCCGCTTCTCCACCGCGCGCGAATCGTGACCGCTGATCAGGCCGACCTGATAGCCCGCCATCTGGGCGAGCTTCACCGCGGCGCCGTCGCGGATGTCGAAGCGCTTCGACATCCGGCCGTCCTCGTCCACGGATAGCCCGTTGTCGGTGAAGATCCCGTCCACGTCGAACAGGAGGAGCGCGAGGTCGGCGGCGGGGGTCGGACTCCTCACGAGGGGATCCCCGCGTCGATGAGGTCCTGCACGTCGACGAGTCCGACGGGACATCCGTCCTCGGACAGGACCGGGAGCTGGTCGATCTTGTGTTCGCGCATCAGACCCATGGCCTCCGAGGCGAGCCGGTCGGGAGCGATCGATCGCGGCGAGCGGACCATGATCCCGGAGATCGGCCGTTCGAGGACGTCGGCGCCCCGCTCGAGCGCGCGGACCAGATCGCCGTCGGTGACGAAGCCGGCGAGGCGACCGTCGGCCGCGACGACGGTCGCGGCGCCGGGACGGCCCCGCGTGGCGTTGATGGCGCGCAGGGTCTCCCGGACGGAAGCGTCCGCCGGCACGAGCGTGTTCCGCTCGCCGGACCGCATGAGCTCGCCGACGGTGGTGAGACGGCGTCCGAGGCTGCCGCCGGGGTGGAAGCGGGCGTAGTCCCGCGGGCCGAACTCCCGCTCCCGAAGCACTGTCATCGCCAGTGCGTCACCGAGGACGAGCATGGCCGTCGTGCTCGAGGTGGGGGCGAGTCCGAGCGGGCAGGCCTCACCGGCGCTCCCGATGGAGAGATGGCAGTCCGAGAAGCGGGCGAGCCGGCTCTCGGGGGCTCCGGTCATCGCGACGAGGGTCGCGCCGAGCGCCCGGGCCGGTTCGAGGAGGCGGATGACCTCTTCCGTCTCGCCGCTGTTCGAGAGGAGCAGCAGGAGATCCTCGGGGCGCAGCCGGCCGAGATCGCCGTGGATCGCTTCCGCCGGGTGGAGGAAGAAGCTCGGGGTCCCGGTGCTCGCCAGCGTGGCGGAGATCTTCTCCCCGATGAGGCCCGCCTTGCCCATCCCGCTGGCGACGACGCGACCCGTGCATCCGAGGACGAGGTCGACCGCGGTATCGAAGGTCTCGTCGAGGTGGTCGAGCAGGGCGCGGACCGCGGCCAGCTCGGCTTCGATCACCTCGATCGCGCTCTCGCGGCGGTTCACGGCGCGGACCCCTCCCGTCCCCCTGGACGCGGCTCATCATAGCCCTCCCGGACGACGCGAAGAAGGCGCACGCCGCAAACGGTTCCGCGCCGAAATCGCTCCCGCGCGACCACTTGCGCGGCCTCGTCGCGCCTGGGGGCGGGGCGTCGGCCCTGATACGATGCGCGTCTCGCGACGCGCGACCAGGAGGGGCGGGTGGAGTTCAAGTACAAGCTCGAGATGCTCCCCTGGCTGATCGGGATGCTCGTCGTGACGTCCTGCGTCCACGAGGCCGGTCACGCCTGGATCGCGTGGCGTTCGGGCGACCGCAGCGACTACATCGCGACCCGGAAGAACCCGTTCAGCTTCCGGCACGTCTCCTGGCTCTTCACGCTGCTCGTCCCGATCGTCATGCTGCTCTCGGTCGGCTTCATGCTCGGCGGCGCCCGGCCGGTGCAGGTGCGCATGGCGGTGGGGCCCGGTCGCATGGCTCTCGTCGCCCTCGCGGGGCCGATCGGCAACTTCATGGTCGCGGCCATGGCGCTCGTCGGGCTCGCCGGCGCGGTCCACCTGGGCTGGGTCGACCCCTGGATCTCGGGCTTCGGGACCCCGACGCCCTACTTCTACGGCCTCTACGCCGTCGCCTTCAGTGTCTTCCTGGGGCTGTTGAATCTCATTCCCGTGCCCCCGCTCGACGGGAGCCGGGTCGTCGCCGCCGCGATGCCCGAATCCTGGCGGGACTTCTACTACCGGACCCTGACGATTCCCGGGATCATCCTGCTCCTGGTCGTCTTCCTCGGGATGGCGTTCCTCTACCCGGAGGAACTCGGCGCGGTGACGATGAAGGTCATCGGCCGGCTCGATCTCTGGTGCCGCGCGATACAGGAGTGGCTCGAAGCATGACCGCCCAACCCGAATACAAGGTCTCGCTCGAGCACTTCAGCGGCCCCCTCGACCTCCTGCTCTACCTCATCCGCAAGGAGGAGGTGGACATCTACGACATCCCGATCACGCGCCTCCTCGATCAGTACCTCGTCTACCTCGAGATGCTGCAACACGTCGACCTCGACGCGGCGGGCGACTTCGCGGTCATGGCGTCGACCCTCATGGTCATCAAGTCGAAGATGCTGCTCCCCGTGGAGGAGGTCGACCTCGAGGAGGAGCTCGACCCGCGCTACGAGCTCGTCCAGCAGCTCCTCGAGTACAAGCGGATCCGCGAGCGGGCGCGCACCCTCGACGCGCGCGCCGACGCCGCCCGGCGCCGGCTCGGCCGTCCCGAGACGGCCCGCCCCGAGCCGCGGGTGGAGGAGGATCGCACGCTCGACGAGCTGTCGATCTGGGATCTCTTCCGCTTCTTCCAGAAGATCATGGACGAGACGACCATCGACGCGCGCAAGGAGCGCGTGATCGAAGGCAAGCACATCCCGGTGCGCGACTTCGCCGTCCGGCTCGAGGAGCGCATCCTCCGGGGCCCGCTGCGCCTCTCCCAGCTCTTCGCCGAGACGCGCGATCGCTCCGAGCGCATCGGCTACTTCCTCGCGCTCCTCCTCCTGATGAAGACGCAGGTCGTCCAGGCGCGCCAGGTCGAGGAGTTCGGCGACATCGAGATCGCGCCGAAGGCCGTCGAGGAGAGCGATCTCGCCGCGGCCCAGCAGGAGCTCGAGCTGGCCGACGAGTTCAAGGATTGAGGAAAGAACGGCCCACCGGGATCGTCCCCGAGGGAACGCACCGCTCCGCGTTCCGACCGGACCGCGCCCGGTCGCCGTTCACGCGATGGAGATCCCGATGATCCGCCTCACGGTCCTCTGCGCCGCCCTCCTCCTGCTCGGAGGCTGCGCCAACTCGAGCTATCGCACGCGGACCGACGACGCGCGACAGAGCCGCTACTTCGCGCTCTACCGCATCGAGATCGATCGCGCGGCGGTCCGGTCCGGGGCGCGTCTGCTCTTCACCGAGCCTCCCGCCGGCGTGGAGTACGGACACACGCGCAAGGCGGGCGGCGAGTTCGCCGTCTCGGACAACGGCCTCGTGGCCTGCCGCGTGCGCGTCATCGAGACCTCGACCGGGGTGGACGGTCGGATGAACCCCATCGCCTACGGGATCCTCGACTTCCGCGGCCGCACGAGTGACGACGGCGAGCGCGCGACGATCCACGACGGCGACGTCGGCGTGCGCCCCGTCAACGACATCGTCGACGAGATCCGCATGGACACCGACGGCGCCGACAAGCTCGTCGTCCAGCCCTACGTCCAGGGTCGCCCGCAGGCCTATCGCTTCCACTTCACGCGCAGCCGCGCCGCGATCACCGCCAACGTCGAGGTCCCCTGGCGCTAGCGCCGGACGGAGCCGTGAACACGACGCGAGGGCGTCGGGGACCGCGGTCCCCGACGCCCTCGCGCTCTTCCCTCGCTCTCGCGCGCGGGACGACCCCTTCGGGGAGTCGTCCTAGCGAACGCCGCCCGGACGGGCGAAGCTCGGAAGACCCGGCTCCTCGTGGTGAGCCGGCTCGTGGTTCTCCATGAACTGCTGGAGACGCGTCATCAGCCGGAGCTGATCCCGCTTCTCGTTCGTGGCGATGAACAGGGTCTCATCGCTCGCGACCAGTCCGAGGACCTCGGGCCAACGCGCCTTGTCGATCGAGCGACCGACGCTGCGCGCGCCGCCGGGAAGCGTCTTCACGACGAGCAGGTTCGGGCCCGAGGGCACGAGGCTCGTCACGAAGGCGTTGCCCGGGTTGTCGACGGGCTCGCCGTAGGCGCCGTCGTTGGTGACCGGCAGCACGGCGACGACGTAGCGGCCGTCCACCTTGGCGATGGAGAGGTCGTGGATGTCGCGCGACACGCTCGACTGCGTGGCGGTGATTCCACGTTCCTCGAGGAAGCGGATGAGCTCCAGCTGGTTGTGGACCTCCTTCGACTTCACGATCTCGAGGATCATCTCCTGACGCTGCTGCTTGCTGACCAGTTCTGCTGGCATCTGTTCCCTTCTCCTCCCCGTAGCGGCGGGACCATGGGCCGGCCCCCCGCGCCGGACGCGTGGGAAAGCTGCTCTCTCTCACTCTCAGGGATCCTTCCCCTTCTCAGTCCCATGTTCGGAAGAGGACTGCATCGAGTTGAGGTGACCTCGGGTGAAGATCTGCTCCGTTCGGAGGGCCCCGACGAAAGCGCCGCAATGACAGCCGCTTCCGACGACGGCGCGCGCGGGCGTTTTTCTCGCCCGACCGGGAATTCCCGGTCCGGTCGGGGTCGGGAGGAGTGAGCGTTTGCGCACGATCGCGCCGCCCTTGACAGGAGAGTGCCGTCCGCCGGCGGGGAGCGAACGCGGAGCACGGGACGCAAGCGGCGACCGGTCATGGGGTTCGAGTCGGCGAGACAAAAACCCCGGTCCCGGAGTCCGCGAATCCCGGGCTTGGCATGCCGGCTGCGATTCTCATCGCGAGAACCGGGGGATCGACCCCATACCTGAACATCTTGTTTGGTATGCGCTCCGATCTCGTCACCAGGGGCCGATCCCCCGGGATTCTCATTCCCGCCCGCGGTCGCCGCGCATGCTGTCCATCCTGTATCCTCGGCCGACCTGACCCGACGCGGCGCCACTCCCGCCTCCGCTGCCGCGTCCCTGCTCGGAGGCCGCCGCATGAGACGATTCGCCGTCCTGCTCGCCCTGTGTCTGCCGCTCGCCACCGCTGCGTCCGAACCGGACGCGGGGGATCGCGTCCCCTGGTTCCGCGGGAGCTTCGACGACGCCGTCGAGACCGCGATGCAGCGGAACGTCCCGCTCATGTTCGTCTTCCTCACGGACGGCGAGCAATCGAGCGAGATCCTGACCGACTCCGTCTTCACGGACTCCTCGATCATCAAGGACTGCGAGCAGGTCATCCCGATCCTCTGCTGCCTGGAGGAGCACGGGACCGTCGCGGTGCCGCACGGCGGCTCCACGATCCAGGTCTGCAAGCGGCACGGCTCGGTGACCTGCACCCAGCACCAGAGCTACCACAACAAGGCCTACCGCATGTGCTTCGGCAAGGACACGATGCGGACCCCCACCATCCGGCTCGTCCACCCCAAGGAGGGCGATGACGGCCAGTTCACCGTGCTCTCCGAGTCGGTCGACGATCCGTCCTCGTCCGGGATGCGCGCCGCGATCCGCGCCGGCGTCAAGAAGATGGGGCGAGGCCTCGACGAGAAGAGCTACCGCGAGGTCCGCGAATGCCTGACCCGGGCGCGCAACGAGATGAAGCGGGAGAGCCTCGTCGCCGCCTGGCATCGGCTCGATTCGGCGCCGGACCTGCCGGCCGACTCGCTCCTCGGGCGCGAGATTGCGAAGCTGCGCGAGCAGATCATGGAGGAGGTCCGCACGAGCTTCGCGCGCGGCGCGAAGAAGGGCCTCGTGGTCTACGCGGTGCGACTCGACGAGGCGGCGGACACCTTCGCGAAGACGCCCATCGCCGACGAGGCGAAGCGCCGTCTCGCCGAGATGCGCCAGACGGCGGACGGCCGTGAGGCGCTGAAGGCCATCAAGGCCAATCGCGCCATCGTGAAGCTGGTCGAGAAGGCCGAGGCCGCCGAGACCCGCCAGAAGTGGGACCAGGCCTACCGCCACTACCGCAGCGCGATCGTGAAGGGAGGCGAGCTGCCAGCGGCCCAGGACGCCGCGGCGCGGCTCGCCGAGCTCAAGGAGGATCCGGGCATCCGCCTCGTGATCGAGGCCGAGGAGAAGGAAGACGCCGCCGACGCCCTCTACGACGAGGGCGCGGCCCTCGCGAAGAAGGGCGAGGCGGAGGCCGCCCGGAAGCTCTTCGAGCGCGTCGTCGGCGAGTACGGCGAGACGAAGGCGGCCCGCAAGGCGCGCAAGCAGCTCGAGAAGTGAACCGACCCCGGTCGGCGCGCATTGGCCCCGCGCCGGCCGGTCGGTACACCGGAGCCATGCGCATCGTCTTCCTCGGCACCCCCGAATTCGCCGTGCACGCCCTCCGCGCCCTCGCGGCCTCCGAGCACGAGGTCGCGCTGGTCGTGACCCAGCCGGACCGTCCGGCGGGGCGCGGCAAGAAGCTCCTGCCGCCGCCGGTGAAGTCCGCCGCGGCCGACCTCGGCCTTCCCGTCTTCCAGCCCGAGAAGATCAACACCCGGGCCGCGCGGGAGCGCGTCCGCGCCGCGCGCCCGGACGTGGCCGTCGTCGTGGCCTACGGACAGATCCTCCGGCCGCTCTTCCTCGGCCTGCCGGCGGAAGGTTGCCTCAACGTGCACGCCTCGATCCTGCCGCGCTGGCGCGGCGCCTCGCCCATCAACGCCCAGATCCTCGCCGGTGACGACGAGGTGGGCGTGAGCGTGATGAAGATGGACGAGGGGCTCGACACCGGTCCGGTCGGCCTCGTCGTCCGCGAGCCCGCGCGCCCGCGGGAGACCGCGGGCGAGTTGCACGATCGCCTCGCGCCCCTCGGCGGGGCGGCCATCGTCCGCGCGCTCGACGCGCTCGCGCGGGGCGAGCTCCGCTTCGAGCCGCAGGACGACGCGTCGGCGACCCGCGCCGGCCTTCTCGCGAAGGAGGACGGGCGCCTCGACTGGCGATCGCCCGCCGCGGAGCTGGACCGTCGCGTGCGCGGCCTCTCGCCCTGGCCCGGCGCCTGGGCCGAGCTCGGCTCGGGTGGGGAGACGACCGTCGTCCAGCTCCTGCGCGCCGAGATCGAAGCGGGCACGGGCGAGCCCGGAACCCTGCTCGAGGCGCGCGGCGACCGCCTCGTCGTCGCCGCCGGCGCGGGCTCGCTCGCGCTCACCGAGATCAAGGCCGCCGGTCGGCGGCCGATGAGCGTCCGCGATTTCCTCAACGGAGCGCGACTCGCGCCCGACGCGCGCTTCCTCGTCCGGAGTCTCGACTCGTGACCGCCCGATCCCGTGCTCGCATCGAGGCGCATCGCCTCTTCTCCGCGCCCGAGCGCGGCTTCGTCGAGGACCGCGCCCGGGCGCGAGCGGGGGCGCTTCCGCCGTCCGAGCGCCCGCTCTTCCGCGAGCTCTGCGCCGGGGTCCTGCGCCGTCGCGTGATCCTCGATCTCCTCCTCGATCACTACCTCTCCTCCGGTCGCCGCTACACCGACGAGCGTCTCGCGGCGGCGCTGCGGATCGGGCTCTACGAGCTGCTCTTCCTCGACGGCTCGGAGCCCCGGGCCGTCGTGCACGAGTGCGTCGAACTGGTCCCGACGCGTCTCGGCCGCCGGGCGCGGGGTCTCGTGAACGGCGTGCTCCGCCGCGTCGATCGGGAAGCGCGTCGCGAGGCACCGGGAGGCGCACCCTCCGCCGACCTCCTCGAGCTCGAGGACCGCGCCTGGCGGTTTCCCGAGCCGATCCTTCCCGATCCGGACGAGGACGCCCTCGGCCACGCCGCGGCGGTCCGCGGTTTCACGCGCGAGGCCGCGGCGCGGCTCGAGTCCGAGCTGGGTCCCGAGGGCGCGCGCGCGCTGATGCGCAACGCGAACCGACGACCGGTGCCGACCCTGCGCCCCGACCCGCGCCGTCTGACGGCGGAGGAGGCGGTCGCCAGGCTACGGGAGGAGCAACCCGGCGCGGAGGTGACGGCGCGCCCCGATCATCCGGCCGGTCTCCTCGCCGCGCGCGGACTCGTCGATCTCGCGCAGTCGGAACTCTTCCGGGCCGGACTCCTCGTGCCCCAGGGCGACTTCGCGGCCCGCGTCGCACCCTTCGTCGCGCCCCGCGACGGCGAGCGCATCCTGGATCTCTGCGCGGCGCCGGGCGGCAAGACCGCCCACCTCGCGAGCCTCGCGCCCGCGGCCCGCATCGTCGCCGGCGTCCTCGACCGCGCCGCGGCGAACGAGGTCCGCGAGACCTGCCGACGGGCCGCGGTGACCGCGCCCGAGATCCTTCACGTCGCCGCCGACGGCGACCGTCCGATCGCGGGGCCCTGGGACGCGATCCTCGTCGATGCACCCTGCTCGAACTCGGGCGTCCTCGCCCGACGTCCCGAGGCCCGCCATCGTCTGACCCCGGACGTCCTCTCCGAACTCGCCGCCCTCCAGACCCGCCTCCTGCGCGTGGCGCTCGCTACGGCGGCGGCCGCAAGTGACGACTGTCGCGTGATCTATGCCACCTGCAGCGTTCTCGGATCCGAGAATCGGGCGATCGTCGACCGCGGACTGGCGGAGACGCCCGGGTTCGCGGTGGAGGCCGAGATCGCCCTGACGCCCGATGCCCCCGAGGAGGACGGCGGCTACGCCGCGCGCCTGCGCCGCGTCTGAAAGGCCCCGTGAGGTCGCACTCCGCGGCGCCGAGTGCCCGGGATTTGGTCGGCCCCGGCACCGCTCGCTATAGTGCGCGCCCATCGACGACCGGCGCCCCCCGGGAAGGGCGCCGAAACCGGAGAATGATCCGCATGGCTCGCAGACCCGTCCGAGAGAGCAGCCGCCCGCGCGGCCGCGTCGCGAAGAAGTCCAACCCCCTGCCGCTGATCCTCGGAGGCGTCGGCCTTCTCGTGGTCGTGGTCGTCATCGCGATGCTCGCGACGAAGGGCGGGGATGACGACAAGGGTGGCGACACCCCCCCGGATCCGACGCCGGTCGCCAAGTCGAACGGGACGCCCTCGACCTCCACGCCGACCGCGAAGCTCTACGACGGCAAGACCTTCAAGGAGTGGGCCGAGCTCCGGAAGAAGGTCGACATGAGCAACTGGGACGAGGGCGAGCGCACGATGAGCCAGGCCCTCATCAAGCTCGACGAGGCCGAGACCATCCGCAAGGGCGGCGACGAGAAGGGCTTCCTCACCAAGGTGAAGGACGCGCTCAAGGACTACCGGAAGGCCGGCAACCTCTTCACCGACTTCATCGAGGTCGACGTGCAGGGGGTCGACGAGCAGCTCTGGTACACCTCGGCGAACGTCTTCAAGAAGGAGTCCGAGCAGATGGCCCGCTGGGACAAGCGCTTCCGCGGCTACATCCAGTTCGAGAACAAGTAGCCCGCGACTCCCACGACCGCCCGAAACGACGAGGAGCCCCGTCCCCCGACCGGGCGCCTCGTCGTTTCGGGCGGCCACGATTCGCCGAGCGCGATCCGCGTCCCGGATGCAGGTGGGGTGCCTCGCCCCGTACCGCTTGGCGTGATGGGCGGCCGCGCTCCGCGTCCCGGATGCAGGTGGGGTGCCAGTCACACGGTGTGCATTTCCGGGCGAGTCTGTTCCGCCCGGGGTCGCGCGAGAACGGAAATGCACGTCGGGTGCCTGGCACCGTACCTGCATCCCGATCGGCGAGAATCCCCCTCCCGACCTCTCCGCCCCCGCCGGATCCTCACCCCGACGCGCGCGCCTCGTCGATCGCCTCCTTCACGTCCTTGCGGGGCGCGGCGTTCCCGAGCGCCGCTTCCGCCTCGGCCAGCGCCGCCTCGGCCTCTTCGACCCGCTTCACCCGACGCAACGCCGCCGCCCGCCACGCGAGGACGAGCGCGAGGTTCTGGACGGCGCCGCGCTCCCGCAGGACCGCGAGGCCGCGCTCGAAGGCCGCGAGACGACCTTCCTCGCCGCCCTCCGCCGCCGCCACCTGCCCCGCCATGAGGAAGGCGTCGGCGAAGATCGGATCCTCCGGCGGGACGGCCGCGAGCGTCACGCGCTCCCGCTCCGCCGCCGTCGCGCGGGCCTCCTCGAGACGACCGGCCGAGATCGCCGCGCGCACGAAGTAGTCCGTGGCGTCGAGAAGGATGATGCTGCTCGGCTCGCAGACCTCCCGGAGTCCGGCGAGCGCGGCCCGGTGCTCGGACCAGGCCTCGTCCACGGCGCCGCGCCGCTCGAGGTAGCGCGCGAACTCCGAATGACAGCGACCCACGAAGGGTCGGTCCTCGCTCCGCACGCGTCGCGCCGCGAGGAGCCGTTCGTACATCACGCCGGCGCCGAAGTCGGGGTATCCGCTCTCGAGCGCCCAGTCCGCGACGCGCTCCATCGCGACGAAGGACTGCGCGACGAGGAAGGGGTGGCCGGTGAGGGTCGGCCCGACCCAGGAGCGCACGCGGGCCGCCGCGCCCTCGCGGTCGCCGGCGGCCCAGCTGCGACTCACCTCGATCAGCTCGCGCTCGAGACCGCGGCGCACCTCGTCGCGCGCGAGCTTCGGATGGAATCCGGCCAGCAAGGTCACGAAGCCGTCGGGCGGCGTGGTCACCGGGTTCCCGGTGTTCGCGAGCTCGATCGCGGCCACGGAGCCGTCCACCGTGCGCACCTCGGCCGAGTCCTCGCCGACGAGGCGACGATAGATCGCACGGGACTCGGCGAGGAAGGCGCGCGCGTCCGCGAGCGAGACCGCGCCCGCGTAGTCGCGGCGGCTGCGTTGATCGGCGAGACGGTGGAGCAGACGCGCGAGGTTCAGGTCGCCGTCGGGCGACGCACGCCGCGAGGCGGCGACGGCGAGCGTCCACTGCTCCTCGGCCGCGTTCGCGAGTTCGAGGCCGCGGTAGGCGTCGCCGAGCAGGGAGTGCAGGCGCGCGCGCACGACGTCCTCGACGGCGGCGTCCTCCGCGAGCTCTCGCGCGAGGCCGTCGAGCAGCTCGCGGACGGTCGCGTCGGCTCCGACCGCGCCGTCGAGCCCGGTGATCGAATGCAGCACCCGCTCGACGAGCGACGCGACCCCGTCGGCCTCGATGCGCGCGCGCCGCTCCTGCTCGAGGGTCGCCGTCTTCTCCCGGTCGAGGCGTTCCAGCTCGCGCCCGCGGGCGGCGAGATCCCGGTTCTTCGCGAGGACGATGCCGAAGCCGGCGACGAGGCCGACCGCCACCGTCACGAGCAGCGTCGCCCACGCCGGATTGCGACGTCCCCAGCGCGCGAGGCGCACGAGAGGGCCGACCGGTCGCGCGAGGATCGGCTCGTGCGCGATGAAGCGTCGGAGGTCGTCCGCGAGGGCGGCGGCCGTCTCGTAGCGTCGCGCCGGATTGCGGTCCATCGCGGTGCGGATGATCGCCTCAAGGTCGCGCGGAAGGCGCGGGGTCCGGGCGCGGGGGCGAAGCGGTTCGCGCCCGAGGATCGCCTCGAGGAGCTCGTGCCGCGTGGGCGCGTCGAAGGGGCGGGCCAGGGTGCAGCACTCGTAGAGCGTGACGCCGAGCGAGTAGACGTCGGTCCGGCGATCGAGGCGCGCGAGGCGGGCGTCGATCTGCTCGGGTGACATGTAGGCCGGCGTTCCCATCACGTCACCGGTGCGCGTCAACCCGTGGTCGCCCGCCTCCGCGTCGTGCGCGAGCCCGAAGTCGAGCAGGCAGGGCGCGCCGTCGGGGCGCACCATCAGGTTGCCCGGCTTGATGTCGCGGTGGACGAGGCCCCGCTCGTGGGCGGCGTGCAGCGCATCCGCGGCGAGGGCGAAGAAGCCGGCGAGGCGCGCGAACCCGCCGAGCCCGGTCCGCCCGGTCGTTCCGGAGTCGCCGTCCGGCTCGAAGGCGGACTCGGCGCCCGACCGCCGCGCGGCCTCGATCTCGGCCGCGACGGTCCGCCCGGGCACGAGCTCCATCGCGATGTAGCGGAGACCGTCCTCCTCGCCGAGCTCATAGATGCGGGCGATGCCGGCGTGGTCCAGCCGGCTCGCCGCCTCGGCCTCGCGCTCGAAACGCGCGACGACCTCGCCGGAGACGAAGTCGTTGGTCGAGAGGACCTTCAGGGCGACGCGTCGCCCGAGCCGCTCGTCCTGCGCCGCGAACACCGCGCCCTGACCGCCGCGACCGAGCTCGGAGAGGATGCGGTAGCGACCGAGGGTCTCCCGTCCGAGCGCGTGCGCGGCCTCGGCGCGGTCGTCGCGGCCGCCCGGGCGTGCGTCGTCGGAGACGCGCTCCGTCCGTCCCGAGTCGAATTCCGTCACCGCGTCGCCGGTGCGGGTCGCGACGCGTGACGGGGCGTCATTCGCGGTCCCGGTTCTCGGCCGCCCACGCCCGGTAGGCGTCGTACTGGCCGCTCTCGCGGAGGAAGCGCTCGAGGCGCGCGAGGCGCTCCACGATGCGGGCGTTCAGGACGTAGATCTCCTCCGGGGCGCGCTCCGAGCGGACGCCCTCGGGGCAGAACTGCAGCGCGGTTCCGACGTCCTCGTCGTCACCCTCCAGGGCGGCGACGGCGGCGGCCATCTCGTCGGCGTGGCGGGGCGCGCGGCCGGCGAGGACGCCGGTGATGGTGCGGGCGATCCCCTCGCCGAAGCGCGCGCTCGTCTCGTCGGGGGAGAGCCGGACGCCGTGGCGTTCCTCGTAGCGGTTGACGAGGTCTCTCAGGAACAGTCCGAGGGTGCTCGGGTCGCTCATTCCGATCTCCTCCTGTCGGTCGGATCCGGCGGCGCGGTCAGCTCATGTCGGCCAGCGTGGCCTCGAAGACCTCGAGGAACTCGGCGACGTGCTCGACCTGCAGGTCGCCCATGTGGCCGATGCGGAAGGTCCGGCCCTTGAGGATACCGTAGCCGTCTCCGAAGAGCTTGCCCTTTTCCCGCACCGCGGCGACGAGCGCCGCGACGTCCAGGCCCTCGGGAGCGCCGTAGACCGTCTCGCTCGGCGTCATGAAGTCGTTCTCGGGGAAGAGCGCGAACCGGTCGCCGAGTCGCGTCCGCACGAGATCGGCCATCGCCTGGTGGCGCTTCCAGCGGTGCTCCATGGTCTCGGCGACCATGCGATGGAGCTGGAGGCGCAGCGCCACCATCATGCTGGTGTTGATGGTCGCGGGGCTCTGGCCCTTCTCCGCCATCTTCCGGAAGTTCATGAAGTCGAAGTAGTGGCCGCGATCCGGCCGCGACTCGCAGCGCGTCATCGCCCGCGGGCTCACCGCGAAGACGCAGAGACCCGGCGGAAGGGCGATGCACTTCTGCGTTCCCGCGAAGGCGAGATCCACGCCCCATTCGTCCATCTCGAAGCGGGCGCCGCCCAGCGAGCTGACGACGTCGCTCACGAGGAGCACGTCCTCGTGGCGGCGCACGACCTCGCCGATCTCGGCGATCGGATTCAGGACGCCGGTGCTCGTCTCGCTGTGCACGACGGCCACGACGTCGTACTTGCCCGTCGCGAGCGCCTCCTCGATCGCCGCCGGCGACACGTGGCGGCCCCATTCGACCTCGAGCGCGTCGCAGGGCACGCCGTTCTTCTGCGCGACCTTGTACATGCGCTCGCTGAAGGCGCCGCAGACCGCGACGAGCAGGCGCTTCCCCACGAGGTTGCGCACCGCGCTCTCCATCAGCCCGGTGGCCGCGGAGAGGGCGACGAAGCACTCGTGTCGGGTGCGGAAGAGGAAGCCCAGCTTCTCGAAGACGTCCCGCGTGACCTCGGCGATCTCGGGGCCGCGGTGGGAGATCACCGGCTGCGCGAGCGCGGCCAGGATCTCGGGGAAGACTTCGGTCGGGCCGGGGATGAAGAGTCGGGGTCGATGGTCGCTCATGCCCCGATCATAAGCCGTCGGGCCCCGGGGTTCACCGGGCCGCGGCCCGGTAATCCTCCCGCAGCCGGGCGAGGGTGACGGGATCGTCGGCTCCTCCCGCCTCCCGCCAGGCCGCGAGGATCCTCCGCCTCCGCGCGGCCGCGGGTCGATCGATCGCCTCTCCGGCGTCGCCGAGCAGCGCGAGGGCCCGCTCGAGGTCGGCGGTCCGTCCCGCGCGGCGCGTGGCGCGGTCGACCAGGCGATCCGCGGCGGGGAGGGTCGCCGCGAGGAGGGGGAGTCGCGCCTCCGCTCCGGCGAGGAGGGCCGCGTCGAGTCCTTCCTCGAATCGGGAATCCACCACCGTTCCGGTCGCCGCGCGGGCGCGCGCGGCCCAGAGCCAGGCCTCGGCCCGACCGGCGGGGCCGCTCTCGCGGGCGAGGAGCAGGCAGCCTCCGAGGAGGGCGAAGGCTCCCCCGACCGCGAGCGCCCGTCCGGGACGACCGAGGGGGCCCCGCGCGTTGACGGGTCGCGTGATCGCGAGCGAGAGCGCCGCGGTGGCGAGGAGGTTCCGGACGGAGAGGTCCACGTCGACGAGGGCGTGGAGCGCGAGTCCCAGGAGACCGAAGGTCGCCGCCGAGCGGAGGCGCCCCGGCGCGGCGAGGAGGGCGACGGCCAGGGGGCGCAGGAGGGCGAAGGCGAGGGCGCCCGCCGCGATCGTCACGCCGACGGCGAGGGTCCCTCCCGTCGGCGCGGTCGCCGGGGGGAGGAGGGCGAGTCCGCCCTGCGAGGCGGAGAGGAGCGCCGCGACGCCGCCCGCGACGACGAGGGGACGCAGCGGTCCGCGGGGCTCGCGCGGCCCCGGCGCTCCGGCGTGATCTCGCAGGCCCGCGAGCCCGAGGAGCGCGAGTCCGGCCCCGATCACCCCGAGCTCGGCGTGGAGCCACAGGTAGCCCTGGTGCGGGAAGAGGGACCACTCCTCGCCGGGACGGACGACCTCGCGCGACGCCTCGCCGTACATCGTGAGGCCGACCCCGAGGACGGGGCGATCCGCCGCGACGCGGAGCGCCTGATGCGCGTAGTCCCGCCGGAAGGCGAGCGTCTCGAGGAGCGCGGAGTCCTCGGCTCCGAGGTGCCCCGTCGCCACGAGGGCCCAGATCGCGGCGGCGCCGAGGCCGGCGAGACCGAGCGCGATCCGGACGAGCCGGAGGACGCGCCGGGCCCGCGGGCTCTCCGACCGGGCGAACGCGCTGGCGGCTCCGGCCACGAGCACGAGCGCCACCATCGTTCCGCGCGACCCGCTCGCGGCGAGCGCGCCAAGGGCGACGGCGAGGAGGAGCGCGGCGGACCGTCTCTTCGCGCTCGCCAGGCCGGCCGCGACGAGGGGGAGGAGGAGGAGCAGGAACCCGCCGAAGGCGTTGGCCTGCCCGAAGACGCTGCGGGCGCGATCGGAGGAGAAGAAGGGCTGCCAGTCGGCGGCCACCGCCGTCGCGGCGGCGCGCCGCGCGTCGAGCAGGAAGGTCCGTTCGAGGAGGCCCTCGAGCGAGCCGAGCGCGAGCGCCGCGAGGAGCAGCGCCAGCCCGTCCGCGCGATCGCGGTCGTCGAGCGCGCCGGCCAGGCCCGAGGCCGCGGTGATCAGGCCGAGCCAGAGCAGGACGCGCTCGGTCCCCTCGGCCGACAGGGGACCCCGGACCAGGGCGAGCAACGCGAGGAGGGCCAGTCCCGCGAGTCGCCAGGAGCCGAAGAGGACGGGGCGGCGGCGGGCGAAGGCGTCCGCGGTCAGGAGCAGGGCGCCGCCCGCGCCGAGGGCGAAGATCGCCAGCATCCGCGCGTCGAACGCGGCGCGCTGCGCGGGCAGGAGCATCGCCGTCGCCAGTCCGAGGGCCGCGAGGGTCACGCCGCCCGTCTCGAGGCGCGGGCGAACGCTCATCGCGCTCCTCCCCGACGCCCGAGGCGCAGCGCGAGGACCGCGCCCGCCGCGAGCGCGAGCGCGGCGAGGAGCGGGAGGCCCGCGCGGGCGTAGAGGAGCTGGGCCGCCGCCGCCGCCGCGAAGGCCGCGGCGACGAGGCGCCGCACCCCGACGCGCGGTCCGCTCCGCTCGGCGAGGCGATGCGAGAGGTGGTCGCGACCCGCGGTCCAGGGCGAGATGCCCCGCGCGAGGCGACTCGTGCAGACGAAGAGACCGTCCGCCAGCGGCACGCCGAGGAGGAGCGCGGGGGCGAGGAAGGTGTAGGCGACCGGCGTCGTCCCTCCCGACTCGCTGCGGTAGGAGACGAGGATCGCCGCCGCGGCGAGGGCGAAGCCTCCGAAGCCGCTCCCCTCGTCGCCGAGATAGAGTCGCGCGGGGGCGGCGTTGTGGACGAGGATGCCGCCGAAGGCGCCGGCGAGCGCGAAGGCGAAGGCGGCGGCGAAGAGCTGCCCGTCGGCGAGACCGACGGCCGCGATGCCGAGGCTCGACGCCAGGCCGACGCCGGCGGCGAGGCCGTCCATGTTGTCGATGAAGTTGAAGGCGTTCGTGAGGAAGACGATGAAGACGATCGTCACCGCGATCCCGGCGGCCTCGCCGCCGAGATAGAGCCCGAGTCGCGTCCCGGACGCCGCCACGAGCCCCGCCGCGGCGAACTGCGCGAGCAGGCGCGGCGCGATCGGGAGGCCGCGGGCGTCGTCGCGCCGGCCGACGAGGGCGAGGAGGAGCGCGCCGCCCGCGATCGCGAGCAGCTGGGGCGCGGCGCGCAGCGCCCCGGGCGCGTGTTCGGCGAGCGCGGCGGGGAGGGGAAGGACCCCGGCCTCGTGCAGGCCGGCCGCGAGGAGCGCGAGGAGACCGGGGACGAGCGTTCCGAGCCAGAGCGCGGTGCCGCCCCCGAAGGGAACGGCGTCGGCCTGCGTCTTCCGGCCGCCCGGCCGATCGACGTGGCCGCGCCGCGCGTTCCGGCGCGCGAGGCGCGGCGCGGTCGCGACGGCGATCGCGAAGGCCAGGAGGGCGGCCAGCGGCGGGGCGAGGGCGGTCATGAGGGTCGGCTCGTCATCGGGCGCCATCATATCGCGGCGCGCGCGGAGCGGACCGTCGGCCTTCCCGGCGGGAGCCGTTAGGATGCTCGCGGGTCGGCGCCGCGGACCGATCCTCCTCCGAGGAGACCGCCCGACGGGATGAGCTGGATCGCCGCCTACAACACGAACGGCTTCGCCTACCACCGCCTGCCGGAGGCGCTCGACCTTCTCGGCGAGCTCGGCTACGGGGGCGTCGCCCTCACCCTCGACAACGCCCACCTCGACCCCTACGGCCCGGACCTCCGCGAGCAGGTGGCGCGGACCGCGGCGAAGCTCGCGCAGCACCGCCTCGCCTGCGTCATCGAGTCCGGCGCCCGCTTCAACCTCGACCCCCGCATCAAGCACTACCCCAGCCTGATGACGCGGCGGCACCGCGGCCGGAGGATCGCCTTCCTCGAGCGCTGCCTCGAGATCGCCGCCGAGCTCGGGGCGAGCGCGGTGAGCCTGTGGTCGGGACACGACTTCGACGAGCTGGGAGACGAGGCCGCCTTCGAGCTCCTCGCCGACGGGATCTCCCGCCTCCTCGTCCGGGCGGAGGAGCTGGGCGTCGACCTGGCCTTCGAGCCGGAGCCGGGGATGTTCAGCGAGACCCTCGACGACTACGCGCGGCTCAAGAAGCTGTTCCCCTCGCCCCGCTTCGGCCTCGCCCTCGATCTCGGGCATCTCCTCGTGACGGGCGAGTGCGATCCCCCCGAGGCCCTCCGCCGGTACCGGGGCGAACTGATCACCGTCTCGATCGAGGACATGCGCCGCGGGGTCCACGATCACCTGCCCTTCGGCGAGGGCGACGTCGACTTTCCGCCGATCTTCACCGCGCTCGAGGAGATCGGCTACCGGGGCCTCGTGGCGGTCGAGGTCTCGCGCGCGAGCTCGAACGCGGCCGTCTTCGCGGCCGACGCGATGCGCTTCCTCGAGGGATTCCGCCCGGTCTGATCGCGCGGCCGCAAACCGGGTGGAGACAAGGACTCGCGATGCCTCACGGCCCGGCCCTCCGCCCGGCGCCCCGGTTTTTCATGCACTCTCATGGGCCCCCCGATCTCCGGTCGATGAGGGGTTGATGGCAAGTCACGACCCGAGCTCCAGGTGCGCACCCAGCGCCGCCGAGACGCCGTTGGTCCTCGTGGTCGAGGACGATCCGGCCTGCGCGCTGATCGTCCGGCGACGGCTGGAGATGGAGGGGCTGCGCGTCATCGAGGCCGGCGACGGCCGACGTGGCCTCGAACTCGCCCGCCGGCACTGCCCGGACGTGGTCGTGACCGACTGGATGATGCCGGGACTCGACGGACCGAGCCTCTGCGAGGCGATCCGCCGCGACGACACGCTCGCCGGCACCTATCTCATCATCCTCTCCAACCGCACCGAACGCTCCGAGAGGATCGAGGGCCTGCAGCGCGGCGCCGACGACTACCTCGGCAAGGAGCAGAACCACGACGAGCTGGCGGCGCGCGTCCAGGCCGGACTGCGCATCCGCAACCTCCAGAAGGAGCTCGTCCGCCGGGCCCGGACGGATTCGCTCACGGGCCTCCTCAACGTCGAGGCCCTGCGCAGCGGACTCGACGGGGAGATCGAGCGCGCCCGTCGCTTCCGCCACCCGCTCACGGTGGCGATGATCGACCTCGATCACTTCAAGGACATCAACGACGGCGCGGGACACCTCGCCGGCGACTCCGCCCTCCGTCACGTCGCCCGGATCATCGCCGAGTGCTGCCGCTGCCAGGACCTCATCGGTCGCGTCGGCGGCGACGAGTTTGCGGTGGTCTTCCTGGAGACGCCGGTCGAGGCGGCCGAGATCGTCATGGAGCGCATCCTCGTGCGGCTCCGGGCCGAGCCCGTCGTCTTCGACGGGGCGTCCTACGCCCTGGGCCTGAGCTTCGGTCTCGCGGGGCTGCGCCCCGACACCTTCGAGAGCTCCGAGGACCTCATCCGTCGGGCCGACGCCGGTCTGTACGCGATGAAGGCCGAGCACCACGCCCGGACCGACTGACCGCGTTCCGACCCCCACGAACTCGCATCGAGGCCCGACCGCGCCGCGGACGCCGTCCGCGAGCCGTCGGGTCGTTCGTCCGTGAGTCCCGGTCCGGCTCGATTCAGGCCTTCGCGAGCGGGCGGCGCCCGGGCAGGGCGGCGACGAGCGCGTCGAGGTCGGTCTTGTCGAAGACCCGGAGTCCGGCCGAGGCCGCGCGCGCGCCCCGCAGCGGATCGCGCTCCGGGTCGAGACCGGTGAGGATGGCGAACCGCGACTCCGCGAGCGTGTCGTCCTCGAGGAGATCGCGACCGAGGTCGAAACCGGTCTCGAGCCGCGCCCCGGAGGCGTGCGGCAGGGCGAACTCCGCCAGGATCCAGTCCGGCCGCGTCGTGATCGCGATCTCCCGCGCATCGTCCGCCGTCTCGGCGCGGAGGACCTGCCAGCCCTCGGCCGCGATGCGGTCGCCGATCTCGTCGAGGAAGCGCGGGTCGCCGTCGACGAGGAGCACGCGTCCGCGGAGTTCGCCCTCGCTCCGCGCCAGGATGCGGCGCGCGAGCACCGCGCCCTCGCGCGCCCGGGGCAGGGTCAGGACGCAGCGCGCGCCGCGGCCGGGTCCCTCGCTCTCGAGGCGGAGGGTGCCGCCCATCATGCCCGCGAGACGTCGGGAGATGGCGAGCCCGAGACCGCTGCCGCCGAAGGCGCGCGTGTCCGAACCGTCGGCCTGCGTGAAGACGTCGAAGACGCGGCCGCACTCCTCGGGGTCCAGGCCGATGCCGGTGTCGACCACCGCGATCTCGACGAAGCCGCGCGCGCTCCGGTCCGCGACCTCGATCGTGATCCGACCCTCGGGCGTGAACTTCAGCGCGTTGCCGACGAGGTTGACGAGGATCTGCACGACGCGGTGCGGGTCGGCGTAGACCGCGAGCGGACCCGGATCCTCGAACCGGACGTCGATCGGGCGGTCGAGCGTCGTGATGCCCGCGAGGGCCCGCGTCTCGTCGAAGGCGACCGCGAGCGGCGCGTCGAGGCAGTCGATCTCCAGGCGGCCCGCCTCGATCCTCGCGATGTCGAGGACGTCGTTCACCACGCGAAGGAGATGGACGCCGCAGTCGCGCGCGTGGCGCACGAGGTCGCGGGCGTCGTCCTCGTCGCGCGCCCCGCCGTCCAGCACGAGGTTCAGAAGACCGAGCACCGAACTCACCGGCGTGCGCAGCTCGTGCGACGCGGTGCTGAGGAAGAGGGACTGGGCGCGGCCCGCCTCGACGAGCTTCGCGTTCGCCGCCTCCAGGTCGGAGGCGTTGAGCTCGAGGCGCGTCTTCGCGCGCTCGAGTCTCCGCGCCAGGCGGTGGAGCTGCTCGCGCTGCTCGTTCGAGCGTCGGTAGAGCTCGGCGTTGGCGAGGGCGCCGCTCAGGATCCGGGCGAGGAGAACGAGGGCCTCGACCGATCGACCGTGACCCTGGTCGGGCAGGGTCATCTCGAGGACGCCGAGAACGCGGCCGTTGCCGATGAGGGGGAAGGCCCCCTGCGGACCCAGGAACGAGAAGCCGCGCGTCGTGGCCGAGAAGAGCCGACGCGATCGATCGGGTTCGACGCAGACGAGCGGCTGGCGATTGACGGCGACGCAGCCCGCCAGTCCCTCGCCGACCGGGGTCGTGATCTCGGCGTCCCCGACGTCGAGCGAGCTCGCGGCGAGGATCATCTCGTCGCCGTCGGCGGGGAGCAGCCAGATCCGGGATTCGACGCCGAACTCGGAGTGGAGGAGCTCGACGGTCTCGCGCCGGAGATCGATCGACTCGAGGTCGTCGACGAGGCGCTGCGCCGCGCGGTTGATGGCGACCATGCTCCGCGTGAACTCCGAGCGCTCCCGCTCGAGCTGGCGCATCGCGGAGACGTCCCGGAAGACGGCGAGGTAGCCGCGCGATTCGGGCTGGCTGTCGACGCGCGAGACGGTGAGGCGCGTCTCGAT
This sequence comes from Planctomycetota bacterium, assembly GCA_041402125.1. Lineage (GTDB taxonomy): Bacteria > Planctomycetota > DRQF01 > JAWKSY01. The sequence goes on along the minus strand of JAWKSY010000009.1, from coordinate 30,253 downwards.
GCGCTGGCCGTCGCCGTTCAGGAGCTCGACGTCGGCGGAGAAGCGGTCCTTCGCCCCGAGCGCCCGGCAGACGTCGTCGGCGAACCCATCGTTCGTCGCGTCGGCGATGATCGTGGCGCAGGGGCGACCGACGATGCCCAGGGCGACGCGGCCGGTCCGGCGCAGGAAGGCCGAGTTGACGAAGCGGACGCGCAGCCGATCGTCGAGGAGCGCCATCGGTTCCGTGGAACCCTGCACCGCCTCGGCGAGGACGAGCAGCTCGCGCTTCTGGAGGGCGAGGCGTTCGGCCATCGCGTTGAACGCGAAGCTGAGGCGGCCGATCTCGTCGTCGGCGGTCGAGACCACGCGTCGATCGAGATCGCCGGCGGACCAGTGTCGGGTCGCCTGGACGAGGTCGTCGAGGCGCGAGACGACCCGGCGACTGGTCACCGTCACCAGGAGGACCGCGAGGCCGCATCCCGCGACGATGAGGAGGATGGGCAGCCGGCCCCGGCGCAGGGCGTCCGACTCGGCGCGTCGCACGGCTTCGTCGCCGCGCTGGGCCTCCTCCGAGGCGCGCTCGCCGAGGCGGGCCGCGAGGCGCTGGCGTTCGAGGGGACGGGGCGCGGCGAGGAGGGTCTCGATGGCGGCCACCAGTCCCTCGCGGCGCGCCACCGGGTCGCTCCGTTCCAGCTCGGCCGCGGCCTGGCGGAGGACTTCCTCGGCGCCGCGGGCATCCGCCTGACGGAGGAGGAGTCGCTGGAGCTCGAGGTAACCCTCGCGGATCTCCACGCGGTGCGCGCGCTCCGATTCGCGGCGCGGCCCGGCCGAGACCTCCAGGCTCAGGAGGGCGCAGCCGGCGCCCACGAGACAGCTCATCGCGAGGAGCGAGGCGCGCAGCCGGGCGTGCGAGGACCGGCGGATCCAGGCCAGATCCTCGACGAGGGTGCCGATAACCGGGGGCGCGACGACCCAGAGCGCGAGGAAGCGGGCGTTCGGGTCCCCCGGCTGCGCGACCACCCAGAAGCGTTCGATCGCGCCCGCGATCCCGGCCAGGGCGAGCGCGAGGACGGCGGGACGGGGGTTGGCGAGGACGCGGGGGAGGCGCAGCAGGCCGCCCAGGGCGAAGAAGGCGCCGGCGGCGAGGGCCGGGCCGGCCTCCGGCAGCCGGGAGCAGACGTCAAAGCCCAGGACGCGGGGAAGCAGGATCGGGACCACGAGCGCCGGCAGCCCCGCCGCGACGAGGCCCTCCGGCCGACGCGTCAGGGGGCGGAGGCGCTCCCGGACCCCGGCGTGCCCGGAGAGGCCGAAGATCACCGCGGTGATGAGGACCCAGAGCCCCTCGAGGCCCTGGAAGTCGGGCGGGGCGCTGCCGAAGGCGAGGTTCAGGCTCAGGGCGTGGGAGAGCCCGGCCAGGCCGAACCACAGGAACGCCAGACTCGCGAGGGTCGACCGGGTGTGGAAGGCGACGCCGCCTCGGGTGAAGAGGGCGAGGAAGCTCGCCAGGGAGAGCGCCGGGAGCACGGCGGAGAGGACGGAGCCCCGGTCCTCGTCCGCCCAGCCGAGTCCGAGCAGCAGGGCGGCCGGAAGTCCCAGTGCCGCCAGGGTTCCGATCAGGCCCGTGAACGGCCCGGTTTTCAGGTCTCCCGAGTTTCCCATCCTCTCTTCATCGGATTTAATGGGGCCCGCGCTCCGGTCCCTTCCGCGAAAGCGCCGACCCGCACCCGTGTCCGCGGAGATCCGATGACGCCCATCCTTCGCGTTCGTGCCGACCGTGACCCGGCGATCGGTTCCGGGCGAACCTCCATCGGGCCCCGGCCGTGACCGAGCGCATCCACCACGTGGAGACCCCGGAGGCCCTGCACGAGCTCGCGCGCAGCCTCGAGGGCGCTCCCCTCATCGGCGTCGACACCGAGTCGGACAGCCTCCACTGCTACTTCGAGAAGGTCTGCTACCTGCAGATCGAGTGCGAGGGCGAGATCTTCCTCGTGGACACGATCCGGCTCCGCGACCTGGCCCCGCTGCGGCCGGTCTTCGCCGATCCGGAGACGCTCAAGATCCTGCACGGCGCCGACTACGACGTCCTCTGCCTCTCCCGGGACTTCGACCTGCGCTTCGACGGACTCTTCGACACCATGGTCGCGGCCCAGTTCGTGGGTCGGACGAGCCTCGGCCTCGCCGCGCTCTGCGAGGAGTTCTTCGGGGTGCGGATGGACAAGTCCCTCACCCGGCACAACTGGGCCCTGCGACCCCTCGAGGAGAAGTACCTCGAGTACATGGCGGCCGACGTCCGACATCTCGCCGACCTCGAGGAGATCCTCGATCGGGAGCTCGAGGAGGCGGATCTCCTCGAGGAGTACGAGGCGGAGTGCGACTGGCTGACCACCCAGGTCTGGGTCGACCGTCCCTTCGACGACGAGGGCTGGCGCCGCATCAAGGGCGCCCGCGATCTCCCGCCCGCGTCGCGACCGGCCCTCAAGGCGCTGTTCCTCCTGCGCGACCGCATCGCCCGGCAGAGGGACCTCCCGGCCTACAAGGTCATGAACAACGAGTTCCTGCTCGCGGTGGCCCGCGATCTGCCCCGGACGGCGCGCGAGCTCGGGCGCGATCGGCGCTGGGCGAAGACCGTCGCGCGCCACGGCGCCGACATCCTCGAGGCCCTGCGCGCGGCGCGGGACGGCGAGATCGAGATCCCGCGGCGCGCGCCGCCCGAGCCCGACGCGGAGGAGAAGCGGGAGCTGGCGGAGGAACTCCGCCGCTGGCGCGCAAAGGCCGCGAAGCGCGAGAACCTCGCCTCCGTCGTGGTGATGCCGAAGCACGCGATGGTCGACATCGTCGAGCGTCGCCCGCGGACGCGCGACGAGCTCGCCGCGATCCCCTACATCACCGGGCGCCGCGTCGAGAAGTACGGGGATGAGATCCTCGCCCTCCTCGATCACTGACCGCCCGCCTCAGCGGGCGACGTACTGCCCGCCCGTCTCCTCGGCGAGCAGCCGCATGAAGTTGGCGTCGTGATCGCGTCCGACGCCGATGGTGTGGATCACCACGCGGCGCAGCTTGTTGAGCTCCACGATCTCCCGGAAGATCTCGGGCGTGCTCAGGATGCGACCCGCCGTGGGCTGGCCGTCGGAGAGGAAGAAGATCGTGTCGAGCGCGGTCTTGTAGGCCTTGTCGAAGGTTCCGCGGCCCGCGAACTCGAAGGCCTTGGCGAGCGCGTCGTAGATGTTCGTCGAGCCGTTGGCCGCGATCTTCGCCACCCAGGCCTTCGCGGCGGCCTTGTTCTTCGCGTCCGCCGGGACGAGCTTCTTCTGCCAGAGCGTGAAGTCCGTCGCGTAGATGATGATGTTGAACTCGGCGTCCTCGGGCATGGCGGAGATCGCCTTGCCGAGCTCCTCCTTCGCCACCTCGATCTTCGTCTGGCCGGAACCGCCGTACTCGGCGGGCTCGTTCATGCTCCCGCTGACGTCCAGCACGAAGCAGAGGCGCTTCGAGTTCGTCTTGATGCCGTAGAAGCCGTAGCGACCGTCCTCCTCCGGCGAGGCCTCCTTCTGACCCGCCTTCGCGACGGCCTTGTCGCGCTCGGTCTCGAGGGTCTCGCCGTTCTCCTTCCACCAGGCGAGCCACTCCTTGTAGTCGTCGCCCGTCGAGGTGCCCGTCAGGCGGCGCAGCTCGTCGCCGATGACCTTCCGGGCGCCGGCGTAGACGGCGTCGTCCCGACGGCTCGCGATCTCGCCGAGCGCGTTCAGGAGCTGACGCGCGGCCGCCTTCGTGCCGATGCGTCCGAGGGAGCGGGCCGCGGCCGTCAGGACGTCCTTGTCGGGGGAATCCTGGCCGAAGAGACGGGCGAGGAGCGGGAGGTCCTCGGCGCGGGCGCAGTAACCGAGCCCCTCGACCGCGGCGAGCCGGATCTCCCGGGCGGCCGGGGTGTCGCTCGAGCCCCTCGCGAGGACCTCGGCGAGGAAGCGCGCCGCCTTCGGCGAACCGCTCCGCCCGACGAGTCGGGTGAGGAGGGCGCGCTTCGCGTCGTCGGTCGTGCGGGCCCGGGGCGCGAGGAGGAGGCGCTCGACCGCCTCGTCGCGGATCTCCTCCGGTCGTCCGGCGATCGCGCCTCCGACGGCGTCGAGGAAGCTCTCGAGCTCCTGGTCCTCGTTCGCCACGCCCTCGACCCCGCCGGGCGCGGGCGTGTTGGCGACCTCGGGATCGACCCGGCGGCGGGCCTCCTCCCGTCGCACCGCGTTGCTGGAAACGCCGCGGGCGTCGAGCAGGCGGCGCACCCCGAGGAGGAAGCCCTCGTCGCGGACGACCTCGCGCGCCTGGGCGCGCACCGCGGGGACGTCGGAGGCGAGGCCCTCGAGCGCCTCGCTCAGCGGCGCGCGCTTGTCGGTCCACCACTTCTCCCAGAGCGTGCCGTTCTCGCGGTAGTCCACGCCGGTCATCGAGCGGAGCGCGTCGAGGACGTCGTCGCGCAGGCGACCCTCCTCCTTGTCGACGAGGGTGACGAGCCGATCGATGGCGCCGATGTTGCCGAAGCGCGACAGGGAGCGGATGGCGGCGGCGCGGACCTGCCAGAACTCGTCGTCGAGGGCGGCGACGGCCGCATCGGCGCCGCGCGAGTCGCCCTGCTCGGCGAGCGCGTCGAGGGCGCCGATCCGCGTCACGGGATCGCGATCGTTCAGCGCCAGGGCGACGAGTCCCAGCACCGCCTCGCCCGTGCGGACGTAGCCGAGCGTCGCGATGGCGACGAGGCGATCGTCCTCGTCGCGGACCTTCTTGGCGAGATCGATGAGTTCGTTCGTGGCCTCGCCGGCCTCGGCCGGCTCGAGCGAGACGATGAGGTCGCCGATGCCCACGAGGATCGCGTCGAGCGTCCGGCGCTCCTTGCGGAGCTCCTCGTCGCGCTCCTGGATCTTGACCGTGAGCTCGTTCTTCTTGTCGATCAGGGACTGGACCGAGCCGGCCGAGATCGACGACTTCGTCCCGAAGCGCTTCTGGATCTCCTCGTCGATCTTGCCTCGCTCCTTGAGGAGCGGCTCGGCCTTCTTCTCGCCCTTCTCGATCTCCTTCCGGACCTTGTGCATCGCGGTGCGGAGCTCGGCGACGCCGCGGACGTCCCGCGTCTTCACCATGTTGCGGATCGCCGCGATGCGCGCCGCGAAGCGGTCCGAGTCGATCTCGCGGCGGAGCTCGGTGCGCGCCGAGGTGAAGCTCGGCGCGTCCTGGGCGCGGAGCAGCGGGGCGGCGAGAACGAGAGCCAGGGCGGCGAGGAAGGGGAGGATCTTCATGGCGAAGGAGCCCGGTCGGAGCAAAAAAATCCCGGCCGCGGGGCCGGTGACGGGAGATCGGTTCGAACGGGAACGAGGGTAGCATAGAGCCCCGGGTCGGGCGAAAGGGTCGCGGAGAGCGGCGGCCTCCGAACGACGGGGACGGATGGGTCGCGAGGGGAACCGGAATGGTCAGGGAAGCGCATCGCAAGAAGAGCTCGCTCGGCGGGCGGATCCTCGGCCTGCTCCTGATCAACATCCTGCCGATCGGCGGACTGGCGGCGCTCGCCTGGGGGATCACGACGGGACGCGTCGACCCGGATCGCCTGCCCGCGGGTCTGGGGCGCAACGCGCTGCTCGCGGGCGTGAGCCTCGCCCTGCTCTTCGTCCTCGCCTCACTGCTCCTGCCCCTCGTCCACTCCGCGGCGAAGGGGCTCCGGATCGCGCGGCACGTCTCGGCCGAGCGCCGTCGCGAGGGCGGGATGGGGCGCAAGCTCTGGGAGTGGCTCCTCTGGCCCTTCCGCGCGCTGGGCTACCTCGTCTTCTGGTTGCTCCGCTTCTCGATCTACATCGGGAGCCTCGCGCTGATCGCGGCGATCGTCGTCTTCGCCGTCCGCGCCTTCCGCCCCGATTTCGCCGAGTCGTGGCTCGACCTCGACCGTCGGGTCGCGACGGCCGAGTCCTGGCTGCGCGAGCGCTGGGGCTGACCTAGTCGGCCAGGGGGCCGATTCCCGGCCCGACCGGGCGGAACATCGGGTTGCGCCAGCGGGACCGGCGCCAGGAGTAGTCCACCGACTCGGGGGAGAACGTCTCGACCTCGCCGTCCACGCGATTCACGTGGAGGCCACCCTCGCCGTCGCGGACGACGTCGACGCGGAGCCGGCAGCGCAGGGCGCCGCCGAAGTAGCGCTCGCTCGCGCGCCCCTTCAGGTTCCGGACGTCGACCATCATCGCCTCGGCGCGCCAGGTGGTGACGCTCCCCGCGAGGAGGCGGGGCCGGAAGCGGTCGAGGACGTCGCGCTCGACCTGGAAGCAGGCGAGCTCGTACCGGTCGAGGTTGCCGTCGCCGACGAGGTGGGCGATCTCCTGCTCGATGAGCCGGTGCTCCTCCTCGAGCCGCCGGCGCAGGTCGGGGTCGGAGGTCTTGAGCTCCGCCACGAGTTCACCCGGTTCGAAGATGCGGTGCACGACGTCGCCGACGAAGGCCTCCTCGCTCTCCACGCGGAGGCGCGCCTCGTCGTTGCGGAGCCGTTGCCGAAGGCGACGAGGTCCACGAGGGCGAAGCCCACGCAGACGAAGGTCATGAAGCCGATCGTCCCGCGCGTGAAGACGTGGAGGCGACGCTGCAGGAAACGCAGCACGAAGAACAGGACGACGGCGCCCACGAGGAGGAGCGGAACGGCGACGATGAGTGCACTGAACGCCATGACTCGCTCCGTATCTCCCCGGGGACCGCGGGGCATTCGACCCCCGACCCGACTATTTTCCCGGCGTCCGACCCGCGGCGCGAGCGAGCCACAAGCTGCTTTCTCGAAAGGGCTTGGGACTACTTCGGTCGCGAGGAGAGCCAGGCCTCGAGGGCCGGCAGGGCGCTGAGGACGAGGGTGCCGGACTTGGCGAGGCTCCGCGCCGAGACGTGCTCGAGCCGGTCGCCGTTGGTGTGCCAGTACTTGTTGTTGGGGCCGTAAGTGAAGTCGATGAGGTCGATCGCGGGGATGCCCGCCGCGAGGAAGGGCAGGTGGTCGTCCGACATCTCGCGGGTGCGCGGGGCGAAGGGCGTGACGCCGAAGGCCTCGATCCCCGCCGTCTCGAAGAGCTCGAGGATCTCCGGGGTGGAGTGCCCCTCGCGCTCGAACTGGAGGAATTCGTCGGCGACGAGGTCGAGGATGATCACCGCCGCGACCTCGCCCTCCGCCAGCGATCCCGCCATCCGGCGGCTGCCGTAGGTGTTGTCGGGCTCGAGGTTCTTGTTCGATCCGTACCAGTCGACGAAGGCCTCCTCGCCGTCGAGGAAGGCGAAGCGGTACGTGTACTCGAGCGGCTCCGTCTTCGCGCGCTCGGCGAGCTGACGGGCGAGCTCGAGCACCAGGGCGACGCCGCTCGCGCCGTCGTTGGCCCCCTGGAACTCGGGGTACTGGTCCAGGATCTTGATGTCGTAGTGGGCCCCCAGGAGGATCGCCTCCGGCCGCTTTCCGGGCAGCGTCCCGACGATGTTCTCCATCCGCACGCGACGGTCGTCGCCCGAGAGCTGGACCCAGGTGTCGCTCTTCGAGAGGTCGCTCACCCCGGCCTCCCGGAGGGAGCTCTTGATGAAGTCCCGCGCCGCCGTGAGGTTCGCGTCGTACTTCGGGAGGTGCGAGGCCGGTCCCAGCTCGACGTAGCGTTTCAGATCAGCAAAGGCCCGCTCCTGGTCGATGAGAGAAGACCAGTCCTTCTCCTTCGGCGGCTTCGGTTCGGCGTCGCTGCAGGAGGGGAAGCCGAGCAGCACCGCGGCGATCGCGGCAAGGGCCGCTCCGACAACGAGATATCGCGACATCGAGACGCATCTCCAGTGACCGGGATCCAGGACCGCCAGTCTAACAGGCCGCCGACCGGGCGCCGCCCCGGCGGGACCCGCCTCCGGCCCGTCGTCGCCGGGGAGCCCCGGTCGTGACCGCCGCCGCCCCCGCGACGCAGATCCCTCGGGTCTGCCAGTCCTGCAAGTTCGGCGCGGGCGCCGAGCGCGACTGCACTCTCCTCCAGGCCGGCCGCCTCGAGACGCTCCTCGAGGAGGGGCCCTGCGGCTTCCGGAACCGGGTCCGGCTCGCCGTCGAGCGGACCCTGGCGGAGAACTTCCGCGAGGCCCGCTCCCTCGCGCCGCTGGTCACCGAGAAGTCGACCTTCCGCCTCCAGCTCATGGAGGACTTCCCCGGCGACGCCCTGGCCCGGCTGCCCGACGCGCTGGTCTGGCTCGATCGCTTCGTCCTGAACTTCGCCGCCGACGTCCTGGCGCCCCGCGACGAGATCCCCGGCCTCCGCTGCGGCCGTTGCCGCCACTTCGACGCCTCCGAGGGTCTCTGCAACCTCGAGATCGGTCGCGGGCCCGACGGCCGGCGGACGCCGCACGTCTGGTATCGCGAGTACGTGGCGCCGACGACCGATCCGCGGCAGATGACGCCGGCCTGCGACGGCTACGAGGGCGTCTCCGCCGCCGACCGCGATCCCTTCGCGGGCGTGCTCGACGGGATCGGCACCGCCCGCGCGACGCAGCTCGTCATGGCGGCGGTCGATCGCCTCGCGGAGACCTCGACCCGCGGGATGGCGCAGGCCGTCCTCGTCGTCCGGCACGGCCTCAAGCGCGAGCCCCTCGAGGACGTGGCGACCGCGGCCCGGCTCGATCTCGACACCGCGCGGCGCCTGTTCGACTCGGGGATGGCGGAGGTCCGGAAGCTGCTCGCCGACCACATCGACGAGCTCGACCCGGAGCGGAGCTGAGCGATGCGCGCCGAGCTCGATGCCGCCCTCGATCGCGTCCTGACCCAGGTCGCCGAGGATCCGGCCCTCGGACGGGCGATGGAGGGCGCGGCCGAGGTCAATCACCTCACCGACGAGGTGATCGCCGCCTTCCTCGAGCTGCGACTCGATGACGAGCAGCGCCGCAACGTGCGCCGCCACGTCCTCCTCTGTGACGAGTGCTCCGGGCGCACGCTCGAGGTCGCGAAGGACCGGCAGGACTTCGGACTGCCCGTCGTCGACGCCGCGACGGCGTCGGTCGCCCGGCAGCGTCGTCAGCAGGAGGTCGAGGCCGAGACCCGGCGCCTGCGTCGCGCGGTGGCCGCCTGCGCCGCGATGGCCGTCATCGCCGCCGTCGTCTGGATGTCCTTCCCCCGCGTGGATCTCCGCGCGGTCGACGCCGCGCGCGCCGAGGAGCCGCGCTGGTCCGACGTCTACGTCCTCCGGGACGGTCGCGGCATCCCCGCCGAGGGACGGGTCGCGTCCGGCGAGGAACTCTTCCTGCACGTCGAGCAGCTCGGTCGCTCCGCCTCCCACTGCTACGTCGTCGCGCTCGACGAGCGGGGCGTCCTCCACGCGCTCCATCCGGAGGGCCGCGAGGACTCCCGTCTCGCGCCGGGAAACGACGGTCTCCTCGTGGTGCCGGCCGCGGCGCGGGAGGGTCAGCGGACCCGGGGCTGGCGCCTCGATCACCTCACCGGCGCCCGCTTCGCGATCTTCGCGCTCTTCTCGCGCGAGCGGCGACTGGCCTTCGAGGGCGAGCTTCGCGATCTCGTCGTGCTGCCCAAGCTCGCCGAGGAGGCCGGACTCGCCGGTGTGACGCTCGACGAGGACGTCGTCGCCGCCTTCGCCGACTTCGTCCAGAGTTCGGGACTCGCCGACGAGGCGCGCGGCTTCCTGATCGAGCGCCGGGTCGAGACGCTCGATCAGCCGTAGAGGTCTCGCGCGACCGCGTGACGTCCGCCGTCGACGACGAGCGTCGCGCCCGTCACGTAGGACGACTCCTCCGACAGGAGGAAGAGCACCGCGTTGGCGACGTCGCGAGGCCGTCCGAATCGCCCCAGCGGCTGGACGGCCATCTCCCGCTCGAAGCTGGCCGCGGGATCGGCCGCGCCCTCGAGGCGGCGCCGCGACTCCTCGGTCTCGATGTAGCCCGCCGCGACGGCGTTGACGCGGATGTCGTGCGGCCCGCCGTCGATGGCGAGGGTCCGCACGAGCCCGCCCTGTCCGGCCGCGATCGTCGCCGACAGGAGCGAGCGGGGTTCGGTCGCCATGCCGTCGGTGGAGGTGACGACGACGACCGAGGCGCCGACGCTCTTCTTCAGGAAGGGCAGGGCGGCGGAGACGACGAGCCACGGGGCGCGGAGATGCTCCGCCAGCGAACGGTTCCAGGCCGCCTCGTCGACCTCGACCGCGTCACCGCGGGGCGGCGTGGTCCCGCAGACCACGAGGCCGTCGATCGCTCCGAAGTCGAGCACGACCTCGCCGACGCAGCCGCGCGCCGCGGCGGCGTCGAGGGATTCGATCGCCAGGAAGGAGCAGGTGGCGCCGCCCGCCTCGAGTTCGGTCTGGATCCGCGCGCCGCGGGTCGCGTCCGCCGAGGCGAGCGCCACGGCCGCGCCCTCCTCCGTCAGCCGGGCGGCGATGCACCGGTGGACGGGTCCGGCGTCTCCGAAGACCAGGATCACGCGTTCCGCCAGCCTCACGGCCCGACCCTCAACGCACGGGGAGTTGCATCTGGCGCAGCCGGCCGTCCTGCGAGAACCAGACCTCGAGGGTCGGTCCCGTCGGCTCGAGGCCGAGTTCGGTCGCGCGGTCGCGGAGGCGCGTGGCCAGTTCTCCGTGGGCGTCCTCGCCGACGTGGGTCAGGCAGAGGGCCCGCGCGGGCTCGATGGTCCGGATCGAATAGGTCGCGGCCTCGGCGACGTCGGGCTCCCGGCCGGCCGGGCCGATCGCGATGCACACCGTCGGCGCGGCGGCGGCGTCGCGGCTCACGACGAGCGGACCCGCGATCTCCATCTCGTGCCCCGCGATGAAGTCCTTCAGCTCCTCGACCGTCTCGAAGATCTCATCCTCGGCGCCGCGGTGGACGGCGCAGACGAAGCGCCCGCTGACGCTGGCCGGCTTGTCGGTGATCGTGTCGCGGTTCAGATCGAGGGGGCGCGCGAAGCGCGCGAGATCGAGGGTCGGATTGATCTCGACCTGCTTCACGACCTGTCGCGCGACCAGGTCCTCGCCGCGGTAGGCGAGGACCTCGAAGGGGATCAGGATGCCGTCGACGCGGCGGTGGTCGCGGAGCTCGAGCGACCGGACCTGCTTCGTCTCGCGGTCGGTGAGGGCGACCCGGTGGACCAGATGATCCTCGCGCCCGAAGAAGAGGAGGATCTCGAGCGTCGGCTGCTCGTCCGAGCGGACGCGGAGCGTGTCGGCCTCGCGGCCGTCGGGCAGACGCTCCGGCCCGCGATGGGAGAGCGAGAAGCGTTCGGCGTCCCGCAGCGGGCCGAGTCGCGAGATCTCGACGAGCCAGGCTGCAACTCGAGCTGTTCGTTCGGTGTCGGGGATCGGGACGACGGTGCCGTCGACGGCGGCCCAGGAATCCCTGCTGTCGGTGCCGAAGGTCTCCTGATGCCGTAGGGGTGCCGCCGATCTCGAGGTAGCGGCCCTCGGGGCGACCAGCGTCCTGGACCTCGGCTCCGGCCGCGCCCTCGGGGGCTTCCGGGGACATCCAGGTCGTGACCTGCCGGTAGGTCCGCAGCGATTCGGGGCCGAGTTCGCCCCAGGTGGCCCGGACGGCTTCGTTGAGGAGCCGGCGCTCGGCGCTCTCCGGATCCCGGGAGTCGTCGCCGCAGGCGAACGCGCCCGCGACGAGCAGCGTCGCGCACGCGAGGAGATACCGCCACTTCGCCACCAGCCGCCCTCGTCCGGATTCCGTCGACGGAACCTATCACGGTCTCGTCGGAGGGGTCAAACGGCGGGGACGGGCGGGGATTTCCGGCCGGGAGGCGGGACGGCGGTCCGGACGAAAAAAAACGCCGGCCCTCGCCGGGTGACTCGCGCCGTTCAATCACCCAACAAGAGCCTGCGTTATCTGCACGACCGCGTTCTTCATCGCGGCCTTGTTTCGTCCGGAGGAGGGCGTCTCCTCTGCTCCCTTCATAGACGGCCATTCCGCCGGCCTTACATCCGACCCCGGAATCTCGGGGGAGAAAAATTGATCCGGCGCTCCGCCTCCGGGAAGCGCGGCGCAGGCGCCTCGAGCCGATCGCCGGGGCCCCGACGACTGTCTGCGCGCGGCGCATGACCGCCGGCGTTCTCGTCGAGCCGGTGGACGGGGGCGGAGCGGAAGGGGGATGGGGTGCGCGGCGCGATCTCGATCGGATCATCGACGACCTGAATCCGCCGCAGCGGGAGGCGGTCACGACGACCGAGGGCCCTCCTCGTGCTCGCGGGCGCGGGGACGGAAAGACCCGGGTCGCGACGGTGCGGGCCGCCGGCAACTGTTGTCCCGCGGGATCGACGGCGAGAACTCCTCGCGGTGACCTTCACCAACAAGGCCGCCCGCGAGATGAAGGAGCGCGTGCCGGCCTCGTGGGCCGGTGCGCGCTGCGACCCTCACCATCTCGACCTTCCACAGCTTCGCGCTGCGCCTCCTGCGCGATCACGGGACCTCGCTCGGCTACCGGCGCGGTTTCGGCATCGCCGACGACGAGGACGGGCGCCTCCTCCTCCGGACCGCGCTGCGCGAACTCGGCATCTCCGAGCGCGAGGTCTCGCCCAAGTGGGGCCGCTGGGTGATCTCGCGCTGGAAGAACGCGGGACTCGACGCGGAGGCGGCGGCCGACGCGGCCGCGGACGACGCCGAGCTCAAGCTCGCGCTGGCCTACCGCAAGGTGGACGAGGAGATGCGGCGCCGTCAGGTCGTGGACTTCGACGACATGATGATGCTCGCCGCGCGCCTCCTCGGGAGCGACGAGGAGGTGCTGCGGCTGGTGCGCGATCGCTACCGCTACCTCATGGTCGACGAGTACCAGGACACCAACCGCGTCCAGTTCGACATCGTCAAGGCCATCGCCGGCGGCCGCCGCAACGTCGCGGTCGTGGGCGACGACGACCAGAGCATCTACGGCTGGCGCGGGGCGGAGTCGGGACTGATCCTCTCCTTCGCGAAGCACTTCCCCGGCGCCAAGGTCGTCACCCTCGACCAGAACTACCGCTCGACGAACCGCATCCTCCGGGCCGCGAACGCGGTCATCGGCAACAACACCAGCCGTCTCGTGAAGACGCTCTGGTCGGCCCTCGGCGAGGGCGATCGCCTCACGGTCTACGAGGCGGCGGACGAGCGCGCCGAGATGAACCGGCTCGTGGCGCAGATCGAGGCGAAGGCCCGCGACGGCGTCCCGCACCGGGACATCGCGGTGCTCTTCCGCGCGAACGCGCAGTCGAACGCCATCGAGGTGCGGCTGCGGGAGCGCGCGATCCCCTACGAGGTCGTCGGCACCTGGTCGCTCTTCGATCGCCGCGAGGTGAAGGATCTCCTCGCCTACCTGAAGGTGCTCGCGAATCCCCGCGACGACGGGGCCCTCATGCGCGTCATCAACCGACCCTCGCGCGGCATCGGCCCCGCGACGCGCGATCGCATGGTCGAGGCCGCCACGGAGCGCCGCATCGGCGTGATGGAGCTCATCGCCTCCGGCGAGGCCGAGGACGTGGTCGGACCGGCCGCCCCGCGGATCGCGGAGTTCCGCGAGCTGATGGCGGGGCTCGCCGCGACGCTGGACGAGGTCGGACTGCGCGCCGCCTTCGAGGCCCTCACCGAGCGCATCGGCTACCGCGCCTTCCTCGAGATCGAGGCGGCGGATCCGCTCGACGCGCAGGTCCGGTGGAACGTCGTCGAGTCCCTCTTCGAGCTCGCGGCGCGCAACGACGCGCGCGGACGCGACGCCCTCGCGGGCTTCCTCGAGCGTCTCGCCCTCGATCAGAAGCCCGACGACGGCGCCCCCGAGGAGCCGACCGGCGTCACGCTCCTGACCGTGCACTCGGCCAAGGGTCTCGAGTTCCCGCACGTCTTCATCGTCGGCGTCGAGGAGAGCCTCTTCCCGCACCGGAACTCGGTGGAGGACGAGGAGCGCCCGGACGGGATCGACGAGGAGCGGCGCCTCTTCTACGTCGCGGTCACGCGGGCGCGCGAGACGCTGCATCTCTCCTGGGCGAAGGAGCGGACGCGCTACGGCAAGGCCCAGGAGCGCGAGCGCTCGCGCTTCATCGCCGAGATGGACTCGGACGACGTCGAGTACCTCGACGCCGCGAGCGAGGGACCGGCCGACGACGCGGCCGTCGCGTCCTTCCTGAGCCGTCTCAAGGGGAAGTTCTCGGAGTCCGACTGATCTTCGGCCTCCCCCATGATCCGGACCGCGAGGGGGAGCGGTCGGGAACGGAAACGGGCTCCGGAGTCGCCTCCGGAGCCCGTCCCTGCTTTCCGAACCTCGCGGCCGCGCCGCGGGGGATCAGAGGCGGAGGCGACGCGACGCGGCGGGAGCCGCGATGCGCTCGACCTCGATGACGGCCGGCGCCTCGATCGACTCGAGCTCGGTCTCGAGATCCTGCAGCTCGATGACGAGGTCGCGCAGGTCCGAGGCCTCGATCTTCTCGAGGAGCGTGGCGTCGTCGGCGAGATCGGCCGCGTGGGACTTCAGCTCGATCGCGGCGGAGCCGAGTTCCGGCGCCATGAGGTGGATCTCGCCGCCGTCGCCCATCTCGATCTCGAGCGCCTGGAGCTTCTCGAGGACGTCCTGGAGACCACCGATCTCGCCGTCGAGCTCGATCGTGGCCGTGCCGAGGTCGGGCGCCATCAGGCGCAGGCCGCCGGCATCACCCATCTCGATCTCCATCTCGCCGAGCTGGCCGAGGAGTTCCTCGAGGCCCTCGATCCCGACGCCGCCGTTCATGCCGATCGCGCCGTGCGGGGCGACGAGCACGCGAGGCGCCTTGGGAGCCTTCGGAGCCTTGGGGGCCTTCGGGGGCTTCGGCGCCTTCGGCGGGCGCGGGGCCTTGGGCGCCTTCGGGGCCTTCGGAGCGCGGGGAGCCTGGATCCGGCCGCCGGCGCGGGGCGCGGCGCCGTGACCGAGGCGGCGCTCGAGGCGCTCGACGCGGCGGCGGAGTTCCTCGACCTCGCGACGCAGGCCGCGGTCTCCCTGCGGTCCCCGGCGGAGGAAGTGCTGGGCCCCGGGCATCCCGTGGAGGCGGCGGAGGATCATCGGCGCGCCGTGGCGCATCATGCCGTGGAGGCCGGGGTGGATCTGATCGAGATCCATGCCCTCGATCTGGATGCGGAAGTCGTCGCCCTCCATGTGCTCGAGGAGGCCGGGGAGGCCGAGCTCGTGGAGCTCCGCGCCGTCGACGCGGATGTCGAGATCCTTCAGGCGATCGAGCACGCGGAAGCGGCGGGCCTTCGGCGCGTCGTCGTCATCGTCGTCGTCCTCCAGCTTCAGCCAGTAGGCGCCGCCGTCGTGACCGAGCTGCATCCGCCCGTGCTCGCCGCCGAGGCGGTTGATGCGGCGGCGGAGCTCGGCGTGGTCATCGTCGTCGTCCGCCTCGTCGTCATCGTCGTCGCCGTGCTGGAGCCAGTAGCCCGATCCGTCCGTGCTGAAGCGCATGCGCCCGTGCTCGCCGCCGAGGCGGTTGATGCGACGGCGGAGTTCGTCGTGCTCGTCCTCGTCGTCATCGTCATCGTCCGCATCGTCGTCGTCCATCGTGGCGCGCAGACGGAGCTGCCCGGGCTTCGCGCCCTCGACGCCGAAGACGCGGATGTCCTCGTGGGCGCCCTCGGGACCGCCGATCACGATCTGCTTCCGGACGCCGTTCTCGTCCTGGATGATCATCAGTCCCTTCTGCGGCGCCTCGTCGGCCTTGCCGCTCGGCGCGATGACGGTGCTCCGTCGGGGCTTCCGCTCGCCCGGCGCCTTGCCGTGAGCGCCGCCCTGGGCCTTCCGGTCGAGCGCGGCCATCTTCTTCTCGAGGGCCCGGAGGGTCGCTTCGACCTCCTTCTTCTTGGCCTCGATCTCCCGGCGAGCGCGATCGAGATCGCGGCCGCTCTCCTGCGCCACCGCGGACGCGGTCGCGAGGAGGCCGACGATCAGCGCCGTCATGAGCTTCTTCATCTGTCGATTCTCCTGTTCCCCGGTCGCCCGGTGGGTTCCGCCCCGGTGCTCGTCGCCCCGCTCGGGCCGGCGTTGACGCCATGGGTGCTGCTGTTACGGTCCGAGGACCCCCGGGCTCCGCGCCTTCCGCGGAGCGGGCGAAAAATGTCGCGAAGCCCTTCTCCCATGCCCCTTTCGGCCATTGAGAGTGCGGTCCTGGATCGCGTCCGGGCCCTCGGCCCGCGGCTCGAATCCCGTCTCGCCGAGCTGGTGGAGGTCAACTCCTACACCGTCAACACCGCCGGTGTCGACGCGGTGGCGCGAATCCTCGAAGTCTGGCTCGAGGAACTGGGATTCGCGGTGCAGACGATCCGCGACCCCGGCGTCGGCGCCCATCTCGTGGCCCGCCGGCCGGGGACCGGCCCCCGGATCCTGCTCGTCGGGCACTCGGACACGGTGTTTCCCCCCGATCATCCGGTGGGAGGCTTCCGGATCGATCCCGAGGACCCGAGTCGCATCCTCGGACCCGGCGTCACGGACATGAAGGGCGGCAACGTGGTGATGCTCGGCGCGCTCGAGGCCCTGGCGGGCGAGGGTCGGCTCGCCGGCCTCGACCTGACCGTCTTCTTCTCCGGCGACGAGGAGATCGGATCTCCCGCCGGCGCGCGTCACCTCGAGGCGCTCGCCCGGGAGGCCGACCTCGCCCTGGTCTTCGAGACGGGCAGCGAGCTCGAAGGCGACGCGACGACCTTCGTCACCGAACGCAAGGGCATCGGGCGGGCCCGGATCGAGGTCGCGGGCGTGGAGTCCCACGCCGGCGCGCGGAAGGAGCGCGGCCTCAGCGCCGCGCTCTCCGCCGCGCGGAAGATCGAGGCCCTCGAGGCCCTCAACGACCCCGCCCGCGGGACCTCCGTCAACGTGGGCCTCGTCAGCGCGGGGACCGCGGTGAACACCGTTCCGGGGACCGCCCGTCTCGAGGTGGACTTCCGCTTCCGGTCGCGCGCCGACGGCGACGCCGTCGTCGCGGCCATGCGCGAGATCGCCGGGCGCGCCGACGTCGAGAACCCGCTGACCGGAGACCGGTCCTCGGGTCGCTTCACGCTCGAGCTGCGGACCGAACCGATGACGCCCGACGCGCGCGTCGCGGCCGTCGTGGCGCGGCTCACCGCCTGCGCGGCCGAGCTCGGGCTCGATCTCCGGCCGGAGTACCGGGGCGGCGCCAGCGACGGCAACGTCACCTCGGGCGCCGGTTGTCCGACCGTGGACGGCCTCGGAACCGTCGGCGGTCGCATCCACTCCGCGGGCGAGTGGATGCGCCGGCGTTCCCTCGTCGACCGCACGGCGCTCCTCGCGCTCGGACTCCTCCGCGCGGACCGCCTCGTCGCCGGAGATGCGTCGTGAAGGGCGGCCTCTTCCTCCTCGGTCTCGCCGTCTCGGCCGTCCTCGCCGCGATCGCGCTGCACGAACGACTCGATCGCGAGCGCGTCCGCCCGGCGCCTGCCGCCGACGCGACCGCGCTCTACCGCCGGCTCGCGGCCGGCGGCATCGGGATCCTCCCCGAGCTCCGCCTCGACGCGGAGGAGGGGGGCGAGGCCCTGCGCCCGGTCCTCGAGGCCCTTCCGCGGGAGGACGAGCCCTGGGTGAAGGTCGCCGAGGCCGCCGTCCTCGGTCGCAATCCCGATCCCGCGATCGACCCCGGTCGCGCCGTCGTCGAGCCGCGCGGCCTGGTCCTTCCCGGCCGCCCCGTTCTCCGGCTCCGCGGTTTCGGGGAGGGCCCTCTCACCCTCCGCTTGCTGCGGTTGGACGGAGGTCCGGAGGGACGCGCGTCGCTCGCCGCCGCCTCGACCGTCGGACCCCTGCCCGAGGCGCTCACCCTCGAGCCCGGGGCGCGCTTCGCGCTCGAGCTGCGCGACGCCGAGGATCGCGTCCTCGGCGAGACGCGCTTCGAGACCCTGCCGGCCGAGGACGCCGCCGCGCTCCGCCGACAGGCCGCGGCGCTGACGCCGCTCGTCTCCGACGCTCGACTGCTCCGCTACGCGGTCGGCGTCCTCGCCATGTCGCGCGGATTGCACGATCGCGCGGCCGCCTTCCTTCTCGACGGGATGGACGAGACCCTCGACATGCGCCGCGAACGCGACCTCGCCTGGCGCCGGGTCTTCCTGCTCGATCGGCGGGGCCTGGTGATCAAGCGCGAGCAGCTCGCCGCGCGGCTGCGCGGTCGCTGACCGCTCACCTTCACCCGAGCACCCCCGGGTGTTCATGCGGGACGCAGGCTCGGCGTGCGGCCGCTCGATGAACGGGGGAGAGGTCCGTCCGGGAGGGGCGGGTCGGCTTGATCGGTCCGGGAGCGGGTTCTACACTCCCCGTCCGGCTGATGATGCCGACCGCAGCCGTGCCTTCCGATCGTGCCCCGTCGTTCGTCCGCCCCCGGCGGACCGGTGCGCTTCGCTCCCCGGGGGCGGCGCACGCCTTCGCGAGAACGGAGATCCCTGGTGCGAGTCGCCCTGCTCTACCCGCCCGACTTCGTCCGCCCGACGATGATCTTCGGTGCCCTGCCGCTCTTCAGCGCCTGCCTCAAGGAGGCCGGACACGACACCGTCATCCACGACGTCAACGCCGAGAGCTTCACCCACGGCACGCGACCGGAGACCCTGCGCCGCTACCTCGCGATCTTCGATCAGCTCGTCGCCGAACTCCGCGACCGCACCGACCGGAGCCCCGAGGAGGACGCCCGTCTCGACTCGCTCCTCCGCCTCGGCGTCTACTCGCGCGAGGTCATGCTCGAGACCGAGTCCGCCATGGCCGGTCTCAAGGATCCGGAGCAATTCTACGACCCGGCGCGGTACCGCTACATGGATCGCGTCATCAAGACGACGCACCGCTTCCTGAACGCGCTCACGCCGCGCTTCGACCCGCGTCACCAGACCTACAACGAGGACCTCTACCGTTACCTCGCCTCGGACGCCGTGGACCCGCTCCACGAGTACGTCGTCGAGGAGCTGGTGCCGAGGCTCCGCGAGGCGGGCGTCGAGCTCGTCGCGATGTCCTGCCCCTTCTCGCTCCAGGTGGCGACGGGGCTCTTCCTCGCCAAGATCCTCCGCCGCCACCTCCCCGGACTCCGCTTCGTCATGGGAGGCACGGGAGTTTCCGACAGCGCCGAGATCATCCTCGGCGACGCCCGCTTCTTCGACTACGTCGACTACGCGATCGTCGGCGACGGCGAGGAGGCGCTCGTCGACATCGTCGCCGCGGTCGAGGGGCGCGAGAGCTTCGACGCCGTCGCCGGACTCTGGCGCCGCGAGGGCGACGAGACCCTGCGCCCGGTCAGCTTCAAGAACGTCGATCTCGATCGGAACCCGACGCCCGACTACCGCGACGTCGACTTCAGCCACTACATGCTCCCCGAGAAGGCGGGCATCTACACCACCTCGCGGGGCTGCTACTACGGCAAGTGCACCTTCTGCCCGGAGAGCTTCCGCATCGGATTCCGCAAGCGCTCGCCGCAGCGGGTCTACGAGGACGTGAAGACGCTCGTCGAGGAGCAGGGCGTCAAGTACCTGCACTTCTTCGACCCGCTCACGCCGCCGGTGACGCTCGAGTACGTCTCGAAGCAGGTCGCGCGCGACGGCCTCGACTTCAACTGGTACGCCGAGGTCAAGTTCGAGAAGATCTACACGAACAAGGTCTACGTGAAGAAGCTCGCCGAGGGCGGCTGCAAGCAGCTCCAGTTCGGCTTCGAGTCCGGCGTGCAGCGCGTCCTCGACCGGATGAAGAAGGGGAACGATCTCGCCAAGATCGAGATCATCCTCCGCCACCTCCGTGAGCACGGCATCACGATGTGCGGCACCTGGTTCATCGGCTTCCCGACCGAGACCGAGGATGACGCGCGCACGACCTGGCGCTTCTGGCGCGAGCACCCGGAGACGATGCACCTCTCGCTCTACACCGGGACCTTCGGTCTCGCGCCCGACGTGCCCGTCTTCCACACCGCCGAGGACTACGACGTCGAGATCGTGGTCGGCGAGGACGGCTTCCATCACGCGCGTCCTCGCGACGGCGTGGACTGGGACAAGGAGAACCTGCACACCGCCTTCCACGTGCGCTCCGACATCGAGCTCACGATCACGGGGGCGAGTCTCCTCTACGGCGCCAACGCCCCCGAGAAGCTCTATGCGCTCCGCGCGGTGGCGCAGCTCGGGCCGACCTCGTTCGACGCCCCGGCGCTCGAGGAGCGCGTCGCGCGCTTCGGCCGGGGCAACACGGTGCACGTGTTCGAGTCCGCCGACGGAAGCACCGTCCGGCTCGGCTACGTCGCCGACTCCCAGCGGGACTTCCCGCTGGACGAGATCGACGTCGAGATCCTACGGCGCATCGGGACCGAGGGTCGTCGTCTCGGCGAGCTCTTCGGCGAGCCCGACGCCCCCGCCGACCTGCGAGCGCGCCTCGCGACGATGATCGACCGCGGCCTCATCGAGTCCGAGGACCCGCTCAGCGTCGCCGCCCGCATCTCGGACGATCCCGCCGCCCTCGCCGGCTGAGCGCCTCGGGCCGCCCTCCGACGTCGACCCCCGCCGCGGTGATCGGCTATGATCGCCCCGGCGTCGGGGGCGAGGGTCCGGGGTGAGCGACGAGAGGGAAGAGAGCGGCGGCGGTCGGCGACCCGAGACCTCGGGCCGGGTCGCGCAGGTCTTCGTCGTGCTCCACCTCCTGCTCGTCGCGGCGGGGCACGTTCTCGTGCGAACGCTGACGTCGATCGAGGACCCGAAGACCGCGATGCTGCTCCAGGGCATCTTCTTCCGGGTGCCGCCCTTCCTCCACGTCGGGGCCGGGATCGCGACCGCGCTCTTCTTCTTCCGCCTGGCGCGCTGGCTCCGCGCCGGCGAGACGACTTCCCGCGCCTGGACCTGGCCCGCCGGCGCCGCGGTCGCCTGGTTCGTTCCCGTGGTCAACCTGGTCGTCCCCTTCCTCGTGCTCCGCGAGCTCTGGCGGCGTCTCGTCGCCGAGGACGATCCCCGGGCGGTCTCGCCCCTCGTGCTGCGTCTCTGGTGGGGGCTCTGGATGCTCCGACCGGTGGCGCGCGCGGTCACGTCCTCCCTCGACGACACGACCTGGGAGTCGTTGCCGACCGCCTTCGTCGCCGGGATCGACCACGGCTTCCTCGCGCTCGACGTCGCGAACGGAGTGCTCTTCGTGATCGTCCTCGCGCGCTTCCTCGACACGCCGCGGCGGGTGCGATCGGAGGTCTTCGCATGAGCCCGTCGCGACCGCCCGCGCGGGCCGTCGACACCTACGGTCGCCCGCGCGACGAACGTCCGATCCTCAGCGCCTATCTCGCCGCCGCCGTCGGGATCCTGGGCGTGGGCCTCGAGGTGGTCGCCTACCTGCCCTTCCTCCGCCGCGTCGGACCTTGGCCCGAGGACGTCGTCGCCCCGGGGTTTCTCGGCGGCGAGATCGAGATGGCCTTCATCGCCCTCGTCGCCTTCTTCGGGTGGCATCTCTCCCGCTGGGTCCGCCGGGTGGAGACCGACGCTCCGGCCTGGCGGTACTCGGTGGACTGGGCCGCGGCGAGCTGGCTCGTGCCGGGGCTGAACCTCGTCATGCCCTTCCTCGTGCTCCGCGAGGTCTGGTCCCATCTCGTCGGATCGGGATCGGCCGGCCGCGCGCCGCTCCGCCTCTCGGCCTGGGTCTTCGCTTGGGCTTCCGGCCACCTCCTCCTCATCGCGGCGTGGATCGCGACCGAATTCGTCGCCGGCGTCGACGACGCCGTCCTCGGCGGCCTGCGCCTCGGCTCGCTCGGCCTGCGCGCGGCCGCGGCCCTCCTGATCGCCCTCACCCTGCACGCCCTCGCCACCGTCGAGGTCGCGGGCGGCGACGGCTCGCGGAAGGAGACGCGTCATGTCCGATGAAACCGGCCGGCCGCGCGTCGCATCCCGCCGGCCGGGGCGGAGCCGTCGCCCCGTCGCGCGACCCCGCGCTCTCGCCCTGGTCGCGATCGTTCTCGTGGGGCTCGTCCTCCTGGGCGAGGTCGCGAGCGCGATCCTCCTGAGGACCGGAACGGGCGGGACGATGGAGGACTACCGGCGGCTCGCGAACATCCGGCTCGTTCTCGGCGGCCTGACCTTCCTCGTCCAGCTCGGTGCCGGGATCATGTCCGCCGTCTTCCTCTACCGCGTCTCGCTCTGGCTGCACTCGCGTTCGTCCGGCAGCCGCCGGGCCTGGCGCTGGTCCCCGGGCTGGGCGGCGGGAGGCTGGTTCATCCCCATCGCCAACCTCGTCATCCCCTTCCTCGTCCTCCGCGAGATGTGGGACCACCTCGTCAGCGGCGGATTCGGACGGAGTCGCGCGCCCCGAACTCTGATGATCTGGTTCGTGGCCTGGGTCATCTCCCCCGTGCTCGACTTCGGGCCCCTCGCGGCGTTCCTCCTCGAGACGAACCCGGGCGCGGCCGGGTTCGAGGCCCTCGCGATCTCCGCGCTCCTCGTCCGCGGCATCGGCGGCGTGGCCTTCATGGGGACGCTCTGGCTCTTCGCGGCCACGCCGCCGGGCACGACGGAGATCGAGGTCTTCGATTGATGCGTCCGGCGAGCTGGTTCGCGGTGCGCGCCGCCTATCTGATCGCCCTCTATTCCCTGACGGGAGCGATGCTCGGCGATGTCGTCTGGCGCACCCTGGATCGCTGGGCGGAGGTGAGCGGCGACTGGGACACCTGGTTTCCCTGGCGCGACCGTTTCGCCACCGTGTGCCTCGTCTCCGACCTGCTCCGCGTTCCGGCGATGGCCGCCTTCTTCGCCGCCCTCGAGAGCCGGCTTCGGGCCGACGGATTGCGCGCCGCCCGCTGGTCGCCCCGGGCCCATTTCCTGGGGTGGTTCGTCCCCGTCGCGAACCTCCTCGTCCCCTTCCTCGCGGTGCGCGAGTTGTGGTTCCGCCTCTGGCGCGGGGGCGGCGCCCGTGGCCTGCCGATCGTCCTCGCGGCCTGGTGGGGGGCCCACCTCGCGTCGCGGCCGCTCTTCTTCCTCGTCGCCGTCGCCCCGGAGGAAGGGCTGACCCCGGCGGGGATCTGGAGAGTCCTCCTTCTCGGCGGGGAGCACGCGGGTGCGCTCGAGGGGCTGCGTTTCGCGGGCTGGGCGACCACGGGCGTGGTCCTGTTCCGGTTCGGGACCTCGCGCGTCGCGACGCGACCGGGAGTCTTCGACTGAGCCGCCGCCCCGCGGGCCCCGCCCGGCGGACTCACGCGGGAGGGGGTGAGGTCCCGGACTCCGGCTCGCCCCTGGGATCGCCCCGGCGGTCGCCTATGATCGTCGGACGCGGCGCCGGACCGCGCTCGTTCCCGGGAGAACCGACCATGCGCAGACTCGCCCTCCGCCTCGCCGCCGCCCTCGCTCTCGTCGCGGTCGCTCCGGCGATCACCTTCGCCCACGACGGACACGGCGCGGTCGAGGAGGGCAGCGGTCTCGCGCACGCCGCCCTGGATCACGCCCTTCCGGCGGTCGCCGGCCTCGCCCTGCTCGGGCTCGCGGTCCTCGCCGTCGCGCGTCTCCGCCGGGCGCGCCGCACCCGCTGAGCGCCTTCGTCCGGGGCGCGGCCTACCTCTGGGCCGCGCCGAACACGCTCCTCGGATTGCTGCTCGCGATCGCGGCCCGGCTGGGCCGCGGGGGCGGCGCCCGCGTGGTCGCGGGCGTCCTCGAGGTGCACGGGGGCGGGGTGAGCTGGGGTCTCCGGCGGCTCGTGCCCCTGCCCGGCGGCGCCGCCGCCATCACCTTGGGGCACGTGGTCCTCGGTCGCGACGCGGCGACGCTCGAACGCACCCGTCGTCACGAGCGCGTCCACGTGCGGCAGTACGAGCGGTGGGGACCCTTCTTCCTGCCCGCCTACTTCGCGGCGAGCCTCGCGGCGCGCGGGCGCGGCGGGAACGCCTACCGCGACAACCGCTTCGAACGCGAGGCCTTCGCGGCCGACAAGGCGGCGCGGAACTGACCCGCGCCGCGCCCGGTCAGCCGGCGAGCTCCGCCTTCACCACGCTCTCGATGTCGGCGTCGCTCAGCAGCGAGTTCGACTGCTTGGCGCGCTCGAAGATCGCGTCGATCAGGGCCGGACGATCGGTCGGGAAGCCGTGGCGCTCGAGCCAGAAGAGGACGTTCGACTTGCCCGACATGGGGCCGATGCCGATCTGCTGCTCGAGTCCGAAGTCGCCCGCGGGCACGCCGGAGTAGACGCGGTCCGCGAGCCAGGCGTCGTTCTTGCGCAGCGCCTTCACCACGGCGGCGGCGTGGACGCCCGTCCCGGTGAGGAAGGCGTCGTGACCGACCACGGGGTAGTTGTTCGGGATCGGCACGCCGAGGTACTCGGACGCCTTGCGGCAGTACTCCGCGAGCGCGGAGAGATC
Organism: Planctomycetota bacterium; assembly: GCA_041402125.1. Lineage (GTDB taxonomy): Bacteria > Planctomycetota > DRQF01 > JAWKSY01. The sequence goes on along the minus strand of JAWKSY010000009.1, from coordinate 6,002 downwards.
GTTGTCGATCCAGCCCAGCAGCTTGAAGTTGACGAGGATGAGATCCATCGCCGCGTTGCCGGCGCGCTCGCCGATGCCGAGCGCGGCGCCGTGGATCTGGTCGGCGCCGGCCTTCACCGCGGCGATGCAGTTCGCCTCGCCGAGGCCGCGGTCGCGATGGCCGTGCCAGTCGATCTTCACGTCGCGGCCGGACTCCTCGACGATCTCGCGGATGAAGCGCACGAGACGGTAGGTGCCCTCGGGCGTGGCGTGGCCGCAGGTGTCGCAAACGACGAGGCGCTCCGCGCCGAGCTCGATCGCGCGCTCGTAGAGCTTCCGGATCTGGTCGGGTCGGCTGCGGGTCGTGTCCTCGGTGACCAGGGCGAAGGGGACCTCGTGATCCGCGGCCCACTTCAGCGAGGTCTCGACGTGGCCGAGGACGGTCTCGAAGGTCCAGTCCTCGGTGAAGAGCCGGATCGGAGAGGAGCCGATGAAGCAGTTGGCGAGCACGGGGATGCCCGTCTCGTCCATGAAGTCGCGCACCGGCGAGATGTCGGAGACGACGGTGCGGCAGGCGACGTTGGGCCGGATGCTCAGCTTCTCCTCGAGCATCGTCCGCACGAGCGCGAGGCAGTCCTGGTAGTGCCGCGGGCCGGCGCCGGGAAGGCCGACGTTGACCGTCTGGATCCCCAGGCGGTCCATGAGCCGGATGAGCTCCTGCTTCTCGTCCAGCGAGGGGTTGCGGACCGAAGGGTTCTGGAGTCCGTCGCGGAGCGTCTCGTCGTCGAAGGTGACGGGCCGGGACGGCCGCCAGTCCTCGCGTTCGACGTTCCAGTCGTAGATCAGGTCGTCGTGTGCGTCAGCCATGCGGCGATTCTAACCCCGGCCCCCGGAGCCGCCAATTCGCGCGGAAGCCCCGGCGGGCGCGCGCCTTTCGTCGACATCAACTCGCGGCGAGGGCCTCGAGTTCCTCTCTCCAACGGGGGGCGAGGCGCTCCCAGGAGAAGTCGATCGCCCGGGCCACGAGGTCGGGATCGACCGGCGGCGGGGCGGCGACGAAGGCCGCCAGGCGAGAGAGGAGATCTTCCTCGTCGCGGTAGCGCGCGAGATCGGGGAAGAGCTCGGGGTAGGAGAGGCGATCCGGGAGGAGGAGATGGGCCCCCTGCGCCGCCGCCTCGAGCACGGCCAGGCCCTGGAACTCGTGTCGCGCCGTCGACACGCAGAGCGCGCTCCGGCGGAGCAGCGAGAGGTAGTCGGCCCGGGACGGAAGGAAGCCGTGGTGGACGAGGCGGGCTCCGAGCCGGGCCGGAGCCTCGTCGAAGACCGCGGGTCGGCGCGCGAAGCTCTCGCCGGCGACCGCGACCTCGAAGTCGAGTCCTCGCGCGGCGACGGTCTCGACGACGCGGAAGAAGGCCTCCGGGTCCTTGTCGTGCTCCCAGCGGTGATTCCAGAGCACGAGCGGCGGGCCGGCCGGCCGGGGAGCGGCGCAGGGCGGCTCGGCGCGCAGGTCGAGGGGAACCGGCAGCACGGCGGAGCGGGAGCGGACGTCGGGGACGAGCGACGTCAGGTCCATGTCCGGGGCGCGGCGCGCGAGGTCCGCGGCGGCGTCGAGGAAGCTCTCGAGGTTGTGCCGCGAGTTGAAGAGGCAGCGCTCCGCCGCGAGCGCCGACTGGAAGTTGGTGACCCCGAAGTGGAGGTCGCGCTCGTCCTCGCGCTGGGCGGGGTAGGCGAACTGGTTCTCGTGGAAGTAGAGGAGATGCGGTCGCCGCGCGATCTCCGCCGGCGCCAGCGCCCGGAAGGCCGCGAGGTCGAGGAAGGTCGACGCGATCACGAGATCGAAGCGCCGATCGGCCGCCCGGAGCGCGCGGAGACGCGCCGCGAAGTCCGGGGCCGCGAAGCGCATCCGCCACTTCCAGGCCCGCGCCGGACGCGAGAGTCGCAGGACGTCGAGATCGAGCTCGCGCGTGAGCTCGTCGAGGAAGCGCCGGTGCGATCCGCCGTCGTAGGGTTCGAGGAGGAGGACGCGCACCGCGCGGCGCTCTCAGAGAAAGGCCGGGCGGACGACGAGTTCCTGGGGGTCGATCGACTTGCCCTGCTGCGCGAGCTCCATGTAGGGCTCGATCTCGTCGTTCATGTCCTGCGCCGTCTCGACGATGTCCTCGTCCATCTCGTCCTCGGCGCAGCTGTCGCCGGGGCCGGGGGCGACCATCGCGCGCCGGTAGGCCTCCGCCGCGTCGAGGTAGAGGCCCTGCAGGTGGAGCGACATCCCCTGGTGCCAGTGGAAGCGCTTCAGGATGTAGGGGTCGCCCCAGGTGTCGATCAGGTTCTGCGCCCCGCGGAAGGCCTCGGAGGCCTCCTTGAAGCTCCCGATGTTGAACAACGCGTAGGCGATGTAGTACAGGCCGTTGCGCGACCAGTGCCGGCTCGCGAGCTCGACGGTGTCGAGGTCGGCGCAGACCTCGAGCTCGCGGCCGCCGTCGCGCCACTGCTCGTTCTTGAGCAGCAGCGTCGCGAGGCGGAAGTGAGCGTCGACGGAGTCGGGCGCCATCTCGACGACCTTGCGGGCCGCCGCCACCGCGCGCGGGACGTCGCCCGCGTCGTCGAAGCGCTCGACCATTTCCTCGTAGACGCCCCGGTCGATCACCGGCGAGAGCTCGCCGCGGATCTTCTCGTAGAGCGCCCTGGACTTCGCGTCCTTGTTCGGATCGATGGGCATGGGCGGAGCTTATCATTCCGCCGCCCGAATGCCCCTCGTCCCGCGACCGAGAATTCCCGCCGCGCCCGGCCCGGAGCCGCGGATCTCAGTCGAGCTTGCGGTAGAAGTCCTCGCTGTCGTCGAGGCGCGAGAGGTAGCGGTGGAACTCGATCTTCTCGTCGGACGCGATGCGGCCGGCATCGGGGAAGCGGGCGTCGAGCAGGCGCTCCACGACCCAGTCCGCGAGCCAGGCCGTTCCGGTGAGGCACTTCGCGGCCGGGCCGTCCTCGAGCTCGAGGGTGCCCCCCGCCAGGAGCGGGTTCCGCGAGGAGAGGAGGGCGCGCTTGCGCAGCAGCTCGCGCTCGGAGCCGCTCACGAGCCGGACGAGATCCAGCGCCGGGAGCGCGGGATCGCCGACGAGCGCCTCCTGGACGAGCAGGGCGGCGACGACGAGAAGCTCCGGTCCGCCCAGCGCGAGGTCGCGCTTGAAGGCCACGAGCGCCAGGTCGCCGCCCTCCGGCGTCAGCTCGAACCGCGCCGCGATCTCGCCGCGGATCCGCTCGATCTCCTCCTCGAGCTCGGTCGGCGTCTCCTCGGGCTCGCCGTGGATCTCGCGCCAGACCCCCTCCGCGAAGAGTCGCGCCGCCCGGCGCTGATGGGCGACCACCAGGTCCCGGACCGCGAGGAAGAAGTCCGCGTCGTCGACGAAGGGGAAGATCTCCTCCTCCGTCGGTTCCCCCTCCGCGCCCGTCAGGCGCTCCCAGGCCTCGGCCGAGAAGGACACGTAGCGATCGAGTCCGTCGGCCTCGGGGCCGGCGTCGCCGACCCAGCTCTGGATCAGACCGCGGCGGAAGAGGGTCCCTCCGGGCTCGAGCCGCGGGAGGGCGGCGAGCACGTCGAAGGCGTTGTCGTGGGCGATCCACAGGAGGTCGCGCCCGCTGATCCCGACCTCGCCGTCGCGGATGCGGCGATTCAGGAGGAGCATCGCGAGGAGGCGTTCCTCGGGATCGAGCTCGAGGGTCTCCTCGCCCCGCGCCGCCCGCGCCAGGGGGGCCGGGATCGGTCCCGCGGCCAGGCGGAGGAAGTCGCGCCGGAGTCGCGCGCGCCGGGCCCGCAGGCGGCCCGCCGACGGGCCTCCGCCCTCGTCGTCGAAGTGTTCGGCGCTGCGATCGAGCTCGTCGCAGATCGCGAAGAGACCGCGGAGACGTCGCGATCCGCCGCGCGTCCGCTCTCCTTCGCCGCCCTGATCCGTCTGGTTTGCCAACATTTCACAAGTTCCGGTTCTCGGATCCCCGGCCGAGGTCGGGGATCCGGATGACCACGGCGCCGGGAGGGAGAAAGCCGGGGGGGCGATGCCGCCCCGGCCCGCGCCGCGGGACCCTTCTCATACGGCCCGATTGGCGGCGGTGCCAGCCCCCGGGCGGGCCCCGGACCCGCCCCCCGGGGCCCCCCCGGGGCGCAAGGCCCCGACCAACAGACGCTTAGCGAAGTCCTCGGTGCCGGTGCTTTTCCGGTCGGGGCGGCGGGAAGGCCCCCGGGGCGTTGTCGGGAGCGGCCGCGGTCTCTAAGATTCCTCGAAGCAAAGAGATAGAGACACGATGCCCGACCGCGACCCCCATCTCGAGCGCCTGAGATCCGAGCTGGCCCGCGCCGTCGCGGATCCCGCCGCCGATCGCTCGCGCCTCCGGGAGCTCGCCCTCGAGGACATCATCGCCGTCGCCGACGCCCTCGACGACTTCGAGCCGGCCGAGCGCCACACCGTGTTCGAGTGCCTGCCCGCCGAGGCCCAGGCCGAGCTGCTCGACGAGGCGGACGAGTCGATCCAGGCCTGGTACCTCGAGCGACTCGCCGGCGACGACCGGCTCGCGGACATCGTGACCCGGCTCGCGCCCGACGACGCGGCCGACCTCATCGAGAACCTCGACGAGGCCGAGCGGGACCGGCTGCTGGCGAGCATCGACGGGGAGGCGGCGGAGAAGATCCGCCACCTCGGACGCTACGCCGCCGACTCGGCGGGCGGCCTGATGACTCCCGACCTGCTCTCGGTGCCGCAGGAGTGGACGGTCCAGCAGGTCAAGGACCTCATCCGCGCGCGCGAGCGCATCGAGTCGATCGACAACATCTTCGTGACCGCGGGGCAGCGCCTCCTCGGGGTCTTCTCCGCCCGGGAGCTCATCCTCGCCGACAACCTCGACGAGGTCCGGAGCCTGATGCGGACGGACGTCGTCCACGTCGACGTGGACGCGGACCGCGAGGAGATCTACCGGGTCATGGAGACCTACCACCTCTCCTCGATCCCGGTCGTGGATCGCTTCCACGATCTCGTCGGCGTCGTCACCGTCGACGACGTCCTGACCGCCGGTCAGGAGGAGGCGAGCGAGGACGTCTTCCGCATGGCCGGCTCGGGAGACATCCGCCCGACGCGCGACAGCATCCTCGGGCGCGTCCGGAAGCGTCTTCCCTATCTCGTCGTCTCGGTCTTCGGCGGCTTCGGCAGCGCCCTCGTCCTCCGCGCCTTCGGCCTCGAGGAGGTCGGACAGATCACCTACTTCCTCCCGATGATCGTCATGCTCGGCGGCAACATCGCGACGCAGTCGTCCGCCGTGATGGTGCGCGGCTTCGCCACCGGGGAGATCGAGGCGCACGAGATCCCGCGGGTCATCCTCGACGAGCTCGCGGTCGGCTTCCTCGTCGGACTCGCCGTCGCGGTGTGCGGGGCCACCGCGGCCTACCTGATCGGCGACGAGGATCCGCGGCGCATCGCGAGCGCGGTCCTCGTCAGCATCGTCGCGCTCGCGGGCATCTCCGCCATCCTCGGCACGAGCGTGCCGAGCGTCTGCCACCGGCTCGACATCGACCCCGCCATCTCGGCCGGGCCCTTCATCACCGTCTCGATCGACGTCATCGGCTGCGCGGTCTACCTCGGCCTCGTCACCGCCTTCGGCGTCATGGGCACGACGTGACCGAGCGAGAGGATCTCGTCCTCGCGGCGCGCTGGATCGTGCCGGTGAGCGCCGCTCCCTTCGGGCCGGGCTTCATCCGCGTCCGCGAGGGACGCATCGCCGAGCTCGGCCGCGGGGCGGCGCCGGCGGGCGCGCGCGATCTCGGCGAGGCCGCGCTGATGCCCGCCTTCGTCGACGCGCACGCCCATCTCGCCTGCGGCTTCCTCAAGGGGGCGCCCCCGGCGTCGGGATTCCTGTCCTGGATCGACGAGCACGTGACGCCGCGCGTCATCGCCGCCGCGCGCGACGACGAGGAGCGCCTCCTCGAGGCGGCACGCGACGCGGCCCGCGAGCTGCTCGCGGGCGGCGTCGGCACCGTCGGCGAC
>JAWKSY010000008.1:0-240220 GCA_041402125.1 Planctomycetota bacterium | reverse complement strand
TCGAACTCGGTGATCGTCCCCGGCGTGACGATGCGCGTGATCTCGCGCTGGACGATGCCCTTCGCCTCGGCCGGATCCTCGACCTGCTCGCAGATGACGACCTTCTCGCCGCGCGCGACGAGGCGACGGACGTAGGCGTCGGCGGCCTTCACCGGAATCCCGGCCATCGGGATCGAGTCGGGCCCCTTGCTGCGCGCGGTGAGAGTGAGCCCCAGCAGCTCCGCCGCCCGCTTCGCGTCCTCGTGGAAGAACTCGTAGAAGTCGCCCATCCGGAAGAAGAGGATGCCGTCGCCGTGGGCGGACTTCGCGTCCTTCCATTGCTGCATCATCGGAGTCGTCATGGGATCCTCGGGGCGACGCGGATACGGAATGTCGGGGGGACGAGGGGCCGGCGACCGGGCCGGATCGGGCCGACCCCGCGGCGTCGAGCCCGCAGCTTAGTCGGCGCGGGCGACGCCGAGCCGGGCCGCGGGAGGCAAATCGCCGCAAACACATACATGACATGGGCTTGCGTCAGACAAAAAGCGGTTGCAGCTCGCGGGGCCATGGAGTAACATGCCGCCCGTGATTCCGGGGCCACCGAAGCCCTAACTCGTTGTCCGATTGACTCTTCGACACACTGATCGCGGCGCGACGCGCGCCCCTCCGGGCGTTCGAAACCGCACGAGCCCGCATCGGAGATCGGACACCGGACTGGGATGTGCGCCCACAAGACCCCGCCTGCGCGCGGTTTGGACACGGACCGGGTTTCGCCGGCGCTTTGGCATCGTCCTTGCGCAGGGTAAGTTGTTGCTCCCGTCGCGGTCCCCGCAGAGGGCCCCGCGGGAAGTGAAGGACCGACGTGGATTCACCCGCGGCGGACATCGGATGAAGGAGTTCCTGCCTTGTTGAAGAACCGGAAGACGACCTCCCTGGTCGCGACTCTCCTGATTTCCGCGCTCGCCGTCGTGGGCGCGGGCTGCGGCAGCGGCGGCAACGGCGGCGCCGGCGGCGCGGGCCAGGGCGACGCGCTCCTCTCCTTCATCACGATCGAGGGCATCAGCGGCACGCTCGGCCCGACGGACAACCCGGACGAGGTCGCGGTCAACGCCGCGATCTTCTTCACCTTCCAGGGCCCGGTCGATCTGACCTCCCTCCCCGCCGACGGTGCGGCCGATTCCGGCAGCATCCGCATCACGAACAACGCGACCGGCGCGGGCGCGATGGGCACCTGGAAGCTCCAGACGGGCGACCCGAAGACCGTCGTCTTCACGGCCTTCCCGCCCCTCGGCGCGGCCGATCCCTGCCTCGGCGGACTCGTCGCCGACGCCACCTACACCATCTTCATCCCGAACGGCGCGGGCGGCCTGCAGAACGTGATCTACATCAACGGCTCGCCCATCCAGGAGGCGGTCCTGCGTCAGTTCACGGTCAGCACCTGCAACGTCGTCGACCCGAACCCGGGTGACCCGATCATCGTGTCGACGACCCCCGCCGCGAGCATGGCCGCGCCGGGCGTCGACCAGTCCGCGACCGCGGTCGCGAACCCGAACCAGTCGCAGGTCGTCATCGACTTCAACGAGCCGATCGACCCCGCGACGATCAGCGAGGCGAACATCGTCCTGCTCAACACGACCGCCGGCTCCGAGCCGATCCCGGTCGCGCTCGCGATGCAGAGCCCGCTCGTTTTCCAGCAGTTCGGCACCGTCATCGGCCAGCAGATCTCGCGCCTCACGATCAACGCGGGCAGCCTCTTCACCGAGAATGACATCTACGAGATCCGTCTCACCGGCGTCACCGACCTCGGCGGCAACCCCGTCGTCGCTCCGGCCGGCTCGCTGCTCTTCACGATCAACGACAACCCGGCGACGACCCCGCAGAACTTCACCTTCGCGGACAACTTCGACACGACGGCGAACTTCCTCGAGAGCGTCGGCGCGATCTCCTGGATCGGCGACGGCACCGTCACCGCGACCTTCCCGATCGAGATCGTCGGCACCGGTGACGACGGGGTGGGCACCTTCAACACCTCGGGCCTGACCATCAACACCGACAACTTCACCTCGGGTTCGGTGTCGACGATGGACGGCTTCTTCAACTTCACCAACCTGACGATCAACGGCGGCAACAATCCGGGCTTCACCATCAGCTTCTCGAGCACGACCGACGTCTCGCCGGCTCAGAGCAACTACTCGGTGAACATCCGCGCCACCGGCACCGTGACGATCGGCGCCAACACCGTCATCAGCTGCGACGGCCGTCCGGGCGCCGCGGCCTCGAGCAGCCCGAACGCCGCCTCGGTCTCGCAGCCCGGCGGCTGGGGCGGCCCCGGCGGCGGCAACGGCGGCAACTCCTCGCCGAACACCGACGGCACGATCTCGCTCTTCGGTCTCGGCGGCACCGGCGCGAAGACCGACCCGGCCGACTCCACGATCCCGGGCAACACGATCAACTTCGCCGCGGGCACCGCGCTCTTCGGCGGCGGCGGCGGCGGCCAGGTCGGCGCCGGCCCCACCACCACGCAGGGCGCGGGCGGCGGCGGCGGCGGCGCGGCGAGCTCCTTCGCCGGCTACACGGTCAGCGATCCGCCGAACTTCGCCTTCGCGGGCCCGCAGGCCGGCGAGATCCACGCCGGTTCGCCCCAGGCCCCGGGTGCGGCGGGAACCTTCCCGCCGGCCTTCATCCCGCCCTTCCTGAACTTCGCCCCCGCCGGCAGCGGCGGCGGCGCGGGCGGCGACCGCATCGTCTCTCCCACCCTCGTCAGCACCCACGTCCCCGGCGGCGCGGGCGGCGGCGGCGGCGGCTCGATCCGCATCTCGGCGGGCGGCGCGGTCACCTTCGGCAACGTCACGCAGACGCGCTGCCGCGGCGGCGCGGGCGGCGCGGGCACCCTGACGCTCCTCGGACGCGGCGGAGGCGGCTCGGGCGGTTCGATCTGGGTCCAGACCTTCGCGACGATCGGCCTCGGCAACGGCGCGAGCTTCTTCTGCGACGGCGGCGCGGGCGGCACGAACTTCAACCCGGCGCTCGACGGTGACGGCGGCCGCGGCGGTGACGGCGTGATCCAGCTCGAGGACGGCAACACCGCCGCCCTGCTGAGCGCGCTGTCGCTGGGCAGCATCGTCCAGGGAGAGCTGGCCCTCGTGCCCTTCTCCTTCACGGACGACGTCATCGGCACCGCCTTCACCTCGATCATCGACTCGGGTTCGAACTCGACCGATTACACGAGCGGCATGTTCACCGTCCTCGCGAACGGCGCGACGACCGGCATGGCCGAGGTCATGGTGCTCGGCATCGCCGAGAACCCGAACCAGCCGGGCCAGCCGGCGACGACGGCGATGACCGCCAGCGGCTTCTCGCTCATGCGAGGCCCGGTCCCGCTGGCGAACGTCTCCGACATCAACGGCTTCCGCTTCTTCCAGCTCCAGCTCGTGACGACCTTCCCGGCGCCGGGCACCGGCCCGGGCGCGCCCGTCATCGGCGACCCGCTTCCGGCGCTGGACGACGTGACCGTCAACTACACGCGCTGATCCCGTCGCCACGCGACGGACGAGAAGGGGCCCGGTCGCCGCGCGCGACCGGGCCCCTTCTTCATGGATGCGTCGCTCGCACCGCGACACGGAGGGCGCGGCCGACGGCGCGCGCCTCGCTGGCGACCGACGCCGCCGCCGCGAACGGGACGAGGACCGCGACGGGACTCCGCGCGGAGCGCGAGGGATCACTCGACCTTCCGCGGTGACGGAGGACCGAGGCCTCGCGGGTCGCGATGCGAAGAGCGTTCAGGCGGAAGGCGGCGGCACCGGCCGCGGAGCCGGGTCGCGACGCGAATCGGACTCGACGTCGATGTCGCCGACGTCGATGCCGTCCACGTCCCGGCGGAAGATCAGGAACATGCCGGTGAAGGCCGCGAAGAAGCAGCTCAGCGCGAAGCCCACGACGAAGAGGTCGATGAGGGCGCGGATGCCGCGGTGGATCCAGGCGCAGAAGGCGTCGTAGCCGCCGAGGTCGCCGAGTCCGCGCGAGACCTCACGGTAGTGCGCGTCGTCGCGCCACGAGGTCAGGGCGCGCTCGGTCCAGCGGTGCAGCACGTCGACCTCGAAGGCGTAGTGGACGACGATGTCGACCAGGAAGACCTTGAGGAGCACGAGATAGAGGATCACGTGCAGCGGCCGCGCGAAGAGGTAGTTGAGCGCCTTGCCCCAGGCGTCGAGGGTCCCCTTCCGCTCCACCGCGATCGCGGCCGGCAGCATGCCCATCGCGAAGAGGCTCGAGAGCACGATCGCGACGCTCGCGAAGGTGAGCGCGTAGCTCAGCGGCAGGACGATCACCGCGAGGATGCCGGTTCCCGGCCACTGGGGCAGGAGACCGAGCGCGGCCTGGATGCCCCAGAGCACCGCGACGATCGCTCCCACGATGAAGGGGAAGAGCAGGACGCTCCGGGCGTGGCGGAAGCCGAAGGCGAGCGAATCGCGGTAGCCGATGTACTCCTCCCGCGCGAGGCGGAGCGCCATGACCCGGCAGGTGGAGAGGCCGAAGGTCGACCAGAGCACGAGGACGACCGCGCCCTGCAAGGCGAACATCAGCGCCGTCCCGGTGTCCGCGGCGGGCGAGAAGTCGAGCCCGAGCACGGCGCGGCGGGCGTTGACGCCGAAGTAGCCGATGGCCTGGGCGGCGCTCTCGACGCCGTCGAAGGACGCGGCGAAGAGGACGTTGGCGAGGTAGAAGACGATCCATCCCGCGACGCCGCAGGCGATGGCCGGCAGGGCGAAGGGGAACCAGAGGATCGAGAAGGCCTTGAAGGGGCCGAAGGGGCTGTCGTTCACGAGCGCTCTCGACGCGTTGGCGACCGCCGACTCCTCGTCGGCCGAGGGAGGCGCGAACGCGTCGGCGGGCGGCGCGCTCTCGCCCCCAGACCTTAGCAGGCGGGCGCGGGTTTCACTCGGTCGGCGGCGGGGTTTCTCGGGCGGCCGCCGCGAGGCCTTTCGTCGCGAGACCCCGGTCGTGCTAACACGGATCGAGCGGGAGGCGACCGGCGCCCGCGCCCCGGAGCGACCCGCGAGGGCGAGGAGGAACCCGATGGACGAGCTCGACGCCCGCTATTCGCGGCAGATCCTCTTCCCGCCCATCGGTCGCGCCGGGCAGGAGGCCCTCGCCCGCAAGAAGGTCGGCCTGGTGGGACTGGGCGCCCTCGGCGCCACCCTGGCCGAGATGATCGTCCGGGCCGGGGTGGGCGCGCTCGTCGCGGTCGACCGGGACGTCGTCGAGGCGAGCAACCTCCACCGCCAGGGGCTCTACCGGCAGCGCGACGCGGAGGAGCGACTCCCCAAGGCGGAGGCGGCGCGGCGGGCCCTCCTCGAGATCGCGCCCGGCCTCGAACTCCGGGCCGAGGCGACGGACTTCAACGCGCTGAACGCCCGGGAGCTCTTCTCCGGCTGCGACCTGATCCTCGACGGAACGGACGGCTTCGAGACGCGCTACCTCATCAACGACCTCGCGATCGAGCTCGACATCCCCTGGATCTACGGGGCCTGCGTGGCCGCGACCGGCATGACCGCGACCATCCGGCCCGGGAAGACGCCCTGCCTCGCCTGCCTCTTTCCCGAACCGCCGCCGGCCGAGCGCGCCGAGACCTGCGACACCTCGGGCATCATCGCGCCCGCGGCGACGATCACCGCCTCGCTGCAGGTCGCCGAGGCGCTCAAGCTGCTGGTGGGAGACGAGTCCTCGCTCCGGCGGGGCCTCCTCTCCTTCGAGCTCTGGCCCTTCCGGATGGTGGAGATCGGCGCGCGGAAGCCGGCCGGGCCGCGCGAGGACTGCCCCGCCTGCGTGGGACGGGAGCGGCGCTGGCTGGACCGGACGACGCCCACCCGGGCCGTCTCGCTCTGCGGTCGGGACAGCGTCCAGATCCTCCCCGGCGTGGCCCGGTCCCTGGACCTCGCCGAGCTGGCCGACCGCCTCTCCCGGGCCGGCGAGGTCGACCGCAACGGCTTCGCGGTGACCCTCCGCCTGGCCGAGCGCGAGATCACCGTCTTCCGGGACGGCCGGGGCCTCGTCCGGGGCACCTCGGACCCGACCGAAGCCCGCGCCCTCTACGCGCGTTACGTCGGTCTCTGACCCGGCGCGGGACGCTCCGGACGCCGCTTGATCCCCCGCCGGGCGAAGGGTAAGGTTTCCGCCATGATCCGACGGCTCGCCACCCTCGCTCCGATCGTCCTCGCGCTGCTGGCCACCGGCTGCGCCTCGGGGATCAATTCGAGCACCTCGCTGACGACCAACTCCGTGCCCCTCGTGGGTCCGGCCGCCGGCACCGCGCTCGACCTCTACGACACGACGGTGACGAACGTCGCGGCGGTCGCGGTCCAGATCGTGACCTCGCCCTTCGACGCGGTCGAGGGCGCGCTCGGGATGACGCCGGCCGAGCAGCGGTCGGTGGAGGCCCTGAGCGGTCGCTTCAGCCCCGAGGAGCGGCTCGCCCGGCGCCGCCAGGAGCGGGGCCTCCCCGCCCCGCCCGAGGCTCGCGTCGGGGCCCGCCAGTCCTCGATGCGCTACGACCAGCGCGCCCGTCAGAACGCCTACTTCTACCGCTGATTCCGGCGTTCCCGCGCCCGGCTCGACCCGGGTTTTTACTCCATCGTCGTCGCGCTTCCGGTCGATGAGACCCGGGGAGGCCGCCGTCCGGCCGCCCCCCTTCACGAATCGCGGAGACCGGTCCCATGACGAAGTCGATCCTCCCCGCCGTCGCGGCGGCCCTGCTGGCCCTCGGCGGTCCGGCCCTCGCCCCCGCCCCGGCCCCCCAGGACCTCGGCGAGCAGGTCGCGGCCCTCGAGAAGCAGGTCCTGGAGGCGCAGACGGCGCGCCAGGAGCTCGAGCTCCGCACGAAGAAGCTCGAGGACGACCTCGCGACGGTCCAGGCCTGGCTCGGCGGTCTGCCGGCCGCCCTCACGGCGCTGGACGGCAAGATGAACGACGCGCGACGCGACGGCTTCGAGGCCGCGGGGCCCAACCCCCGCGCCAAGAAGGCCGTCCTCGACGGCATCAAGTCCTTCGCGGCCACCCTCTCGCAGGGCCTCAAGCCCGCGCCCGAGAAGCCCGCCGAGGACTCGCGCCGCTGATCCTCGAGGGACGCGCTCCGGGCGGGGGAATTCCCGCCCGAAACGCCCGCCGTTTGCCGATCGACGCCGCGTCTCGTACAAACATTCGGCGCGTCGCCATCGCCGTCCGGCGGTGACGGAGCGACCGGATGCGACAGGTCGCGGAGCAAGCGGGGACGATGGCGAAGAGCAAGACGGAGCGGCCGACGGCGCGCGAACGGCTCGACAAGATCGATCAGAAGATCATCGACGCGATGATCTACAACGCGCGGATCTCGAACGCCGCGCTGGCCAAGCTCGTCGGACTCAGCGAGTCGGCCACCCTCGAGCGCGTGCGACGCCTCGAGAAGACCGGGGCGATCCTCGGCTACAGCACGCGCGTCGCGCCGCGTTGCCTCGGGCACAACGTCTCGGCCCTCGTGACGATCCGCCTGAAGAGCCAGTCGCACGATCACATCGAGGACTTCCACAAGGCGATCCGCAACGAGTCGCGCGTCCTCTCCTGCTTCGCGGTGATGGGGAGCTGCGACTACGTCGCCCACGTCGCCGCGGCCGACGTGCCCAGCCTCGAGCGCTTCCTCACCGAGAACCTCCTCCGCCTGAAGGCGGTCGAGCGGACGGAGTCGATGTTCGTGCTGAAGTACCTGAAGCGCTTCTCGGAGCCGGTCCCGGACGAGGACTGATCCGCGGACGCCGACCCGACCGGTCGCGAAGGAGGCCCGCCCCGACATGCTCCGCCCGCTCGTCTCGACCCTTCTCGCGCTCCTCCTCGCCGGACTCGCCGCGGCCCAGACCCCGAAGATCGTGATCGAGGGCGAGGCCCGCTGGGACTTCGGCCGCCTCGAACAGGGCGAGAAGCGCGAGATGACCTTCGTCATCCGCAACCCCGGCGACGCCGAGCTCGTCATCGACAAGATCGGCGTGACCTGCGGCTGCGTGTCGGTGAAGGAGACGCAGGCCCGGGTCCCGGCCGGCGGCCGCTACGAGGTCGTGGCCTCCCTCGACTCCACCCGCGTCGCGGGCGTCATCGCGAAGGAGATCTTCCTCACGTCGAACGCGCCGGGCCGTCCCCGCATCTCGATCGAGGTCAAGGGAGAGATCCTCTCGCCCTGGTGGATCGTCGGGGGCACCGGGATCGTCTTCGGCGAACTCGACGCGGGTGTCGTGACGACGCGCAGCCTGCGCATCCAGGTCCGGCGCGGTCTGGACCTCGAGTTGAAGCGCCTCTACTCCTCCTCCCCGAACGTCCTCGCGGAGGCCGTTCCCTTCGGCAAGCCCGAGGACGAGGAGCACGGATTCGAACTGCGGCTGACCGTCGACGGCAAGGCCCCGGCCGGCCGGACCCTGCGCGCCGACGTCTCCTTCGAGCTGAACGCGAAGTACAAGACGAACGGCTTCGTGACCGTCCACGCCGAGATCAAGGGACCGCTCATCGTCTCGCCCGACCGGATCCCCTTCGGCGGGATCAAGCGCGGCGAGACGGCGACGAAGGTCGTCCGCATCGAAAAGCGCAAGGGCGACGGACTCGTGATCGAAAAGGTCTTCTGCTCCGACAAGCAGGTGAGCTGGACGGTCAAGGAGGTGGCGGCGGGCCGCGCCTTCGCGATCACCTTCACGCTGACCCCGGAAGCGGGAAAGACCCAGATCTCCGGTCGCGTGCACGTGAAGACGAACGACCCCCAGCAGGGGCTGATCGTCCTCCCCTACCGCGCCGCGATCAGACCCTGATCTCGAGGCCGCGCAGGCGGAAGCCGCCGGCGCGGTGCCGCGGATCGAGTCGCAGGCGCAGCAGCTCGTCGCCCTCCGGGCCCGGCAATCCCTCGTCGAAACGGCACTCGAGCCGGTGCCAGGCGTCGTCCGCGGGGTAGCTCGCCGTCCAGCAGCCGCCGGCCCACCAGACCGGACGCCGGAGCGTGTGCCAGAAGATCTGGAGCTCCTCCTCACCGCCGCCGTCGGCCGCCACCTCGACCGAGAAGCCCCGGACCGCGGCCGCGGGAACGAGCACGCGAGGCGAGAGCAGGTTCGGATCGTCGTCCGACGCCCGGTAGACGAGCCCCTCGCCGCCGTCGCCCTCCCGGACGACACCCTCGCCGCGTTCCCAGCCCTCGTCGTCGCGATCCAGGAAGCGTCGCTCCTCCGAGGGAGTCGGGAGGTCGAAGCGCAGCTTCCGGGCGAGCTCGCGGAGCCCCTCCCGCCGCGCGGCGTCCTCGGGGAAGGCCTCCTCGAGGACCGCGTCGAGGCTCCGCGCGAAGGGCTCCTCGGGCCGCGTGACGAGATCGGGCACGCCGGCCCGGACGGGGAAGACGCGACCGTCGGGCGCGCGCAGGCCTCCCTCGACGGCGACGAGCGGCGAGCGGTCGTGCGGGGCGACGATCCGACGGGCGAGGGCCTCGGGCAGGCCGCGGCCTCCGTCGAGCGGACGCGGGCCCGCCTCGGCAGGCGCGAACCAGTCGCGCACCCAGTCGAGCGTCGCCGCGAAATCGCCCGGAAAGGCCGGCGGCTCCTCGTCTCGCGTCGCCACGATCACGATGCCGTGGGCCGGCCAGTCGAGTCCCGTCTCCCCGAGTCCCTCGCGGAGGAAACTCCGCGCCGCGTCGACGTCGCCCGGCAGGGGGTCCGGGAGGTTCCGGCACTGATTGCTGCGCGAGAGCCGCCAGCCCCCGAAGACGAGATCGAAATCCTCGGGGCAGAAGATGCTCCGATCCATGTGGGGCGAGAGGCGGCGCTCGGCGAGCTCCTCCGCGCGAGCGGCCTCGTCGGCGGCGAAGGCCTCGGTGGTGACGATGACGCCGCGCCGGGCGACCCGCCGGCACTCGAGCAGCGAGCGGACGGGATTCGCGAGGTGCTCGAGCACCTCGCTCAGGAAGACGAAGTCGAAGGCGCCGTCCGCGAAGGGCAGCCGCGCGGAATCGACCGCGGCGGCCGGGACCTCGCAGTACTCGGCGGCCCGCAGCGCGGCCTCGTGCGAGAGATCGACCGAGGCCGCCTCGACCCCGAACCGATCGGCCACCATCCGGGCGATCCAACCCTCCGCCCCGCCGACGTCGAGGAAGCTCCCCGCCCCGAGGGCCTCGAGCGCCCCCAGGAGCCGCACGCAGCGCGCGTACATGAGGACCTGGTTCGGCCCCCAGGCGCCGGGCGCGAGGCCGTGGAGCGGCTGGTAGGGTTCGTAGGCGGAGCCGAAGTGGCGATGCACCTCGGGCGAGAAGCGGAGATCCAGCCAGCAGCGGGTCTCGAAGGTGTAGCGATCCATCGTGGCCCGGGCCTCCCAGCCCCGCATTCAAGTGCCATGCCGTCAGGACTTTACATCACGGCGGCCGAGGCGAAAATACGTTCCCCGGCTCTCGAATGAGCC
Organism: Planctomycetota bacterium; assembly: GCA_041402125.1. Taxonomy (GTDB): domain Bacteria; phylum Planctomycetota; family DRQF01; genus JAWKSY01. Next base: position 229,795 of record JAWKSY010000008.1, on the reverse strand, counting down.
CCGTCGGCCGGCGACGGCCCCTGGAGAGCCCCGGAGACGACGATGGAACTCGATTTCTTCGCCACCGCGATCCGATTCGGGCGCACCGAGCTGAGCCTGAGCATCGTGATGGGCGTGATCGCCGCGGTGATCGCGGCGGCGAAGGGTCGGAGCGCCATCGCCTGGTTCTTCATCGGCCTGGTGACGAGCTGCATCGGCGTCCTCGTGCTCGTCTTCCTTCCCGATCTCAACGAGGTCGAGTCCGATCGCCGCTCGCGACAGGCCGAGTACCGACGCCTGCGCGAGCGTCTCCACCAGCAGCAGTCCCGCCAGTCCTCCTTCGAATCGAGGGTCCTCGGGCGGCTCGACTCGCACGACCTCGCCCTCGGACTCGACACGCGGGAGATCGCGGGCGGCGAGCTCCCCGCCCTCGCCGGCGAGGCGGACGAGGGACCGGAGTGGTACTTCGACGACGGCGGACATCCCTCGGGTCCGATCTCGGCCGCGGCGCTCGCCGCGCTCCACCGCAGCGGGGCGATCGACGGGCACACGCTGGTCTGGCACCCGCGCTTCGGCGAGGAGTGGCGCCCGCTGGGCGAGGTCTGACCTCGCGCCCTCAGATGATCCGGCGCCCGAAGGCGCTCTGGATGAGGTGCACCACCGTCTCGGCCGAGCGGTTGCGATCGTCGCGCACGGGATTCAACTCGACGACGTCCATCGAGCAGAGGCGCCGGCTGTCCGCGATCAGCTCGAGCAGGAGGTGCGCCTCGCGGAAGCTCACGCCGCCGAGGACCGGCGTTCCCACGCCCGGCGCGACCTCGGGATCGAGACCGTCGATGTCGAAGGAAAGGTGGATCCCCGCCGTTCCGGAGGTCGCCCGCTCGATCGCGAGCCGCGTCACCTCCGCCATGCCGAGGCGGTCGATCTCCTTCATCGAGTAGCAGGTCACGCCGGAGCGCGCGACGAGGTCGCGCTCGCGCTCGTCGACGTCGCGCGCGCCGATGATGACGGTGTTCTCGGGCCGCACCTTCTCGCGGAAGCCGCCGATCTCGCAGAGCGCCGGCGCCCCGAAGCCCAGCAGCGCCGAGAGCGGCATCCCGTGGACGTTGCCCGAGGGCGAGGTGTCGGGCGTGTTCATGTCGGCGTGGGCGTCGAACCAGATCAGGCCGATGCGCTCCTTCCGCTTGCGGAAGTGCGCGGCGACGCCGGAGACGGTCCCGACCGCGAGCGAGTGGTCGCCCCCCATGAAGAGCGGCGTGGCGCCCCGGTCGAGCGCCTTCTCGGCCACGGTGGCGAGACGCTCGCAGGCGGTGACGATGGCGCCGAGGAACTTCGCCGAGTCCTCGCCGGGATCCAGCGACACGCGGCTGCGGATCTCGACCTCGTCCCGGTCCACGACCTCGTGCCCGAGCTCGCGCAGCGCGCGCTCGAGGCCCGCGATGCGCAGGGCGCTCGGCCCCATGTCGACGCCGCGGAGGTTCGCGCCGAGATCCATCGGGACCCCGTGCAGTTCGATCGTGCGCTTCATTTTCGTCTCGCCAAACGGTTGCGGAGACACGATAACACGGTTCCGCCGCCGATCGTCACTCGCCGGAGTCCCGCCCGATGACCGCTCCCCGCCGCCTCGACGAGTCCGAGATCGCCGCCGCCCTCGCCGCGCTCCCGCACTGGACGCGCCGCGGCGACCACATCGAGCGCACGTTCCGCTTCCCCGACTTCACGCGCGCCTTCGGCTTCATGTCCTCCGCCGCCCTCGTCGCCGAGCGCCTGAACCACCACCCCGACTGGCACAACGTCTACGCCACCGTCACCGTCCGCCTCTCCACGCACGACGCCGGCGGCCTCACCCCCCTCGACCTCTCCCTGGCCTCCGCCCTCGACGCCCTCGCCTAGACCTCCCCCGCCGCGGCCGGCCGGCCGGCCGGCCGCGCTCACCCGACCGCGTCGCACCGCCCCGAACGTTCGCACCCCGTCCGCTGCGTACCCCCCAAGCCCTTCCCGACCCCGATCCGGGAGATCGTCGCGTCCGAAACGGCGAGCGAGGCGCCGGGATTTCGTCGCGAGGCAAGGCGCGGGACCGGAGGCGTGGCCCTCGCCACGTCGAGGATCCCGCAACGCCGCCTCGCGGCGAAAGACCGCCGCCGCAGCCGCCGTTTCGGGCGCGATGATCGACCTACCCGAGGAAGGGGTAGCGGAAGTCGTGCGGCGGCTCGAAGGTCTCCTTGATGGTCCGCGGACTCGTCCAGCGGAGGAGATTGAGCTTGCTGCCGGCCTTGTCGTTGGTGCCCGAAGCGCGGGCGCCGCCGAAGGGCTGCTGGCCGACGACGGCGCCGGTCGGCTTGTCGTTGAGGTAGAAGTTGCCCGCCGCCTGCCGCAGACGCTCGCTCGCGCGGACGAGAGCGGTGCGATCCTGGGAGAACACCGCGCCGGTGAGGGCGTAGGGCGAGGTCGTGTCGCAGATCTCGAGGATCGCCTCGAAGTCGGCGTCGTCGTAGGGGTGGACGGTGAGGACGGGCCCGAAGATCTCCTCGCACATCGTGCGGGTGCGGGGATTCGCGGTCTCGATGACGGTGGGCTCGATGAAGTAGCCCTCGGCGTCGGAGGAGCCGCCGCCGAAGACGATCTCGCAGTCGGACTGCGAGCGAGCGTGCTCGATGTAGCCGGTGATCGTCTTGAAGGCCTTGCGGTCGATGACGGCGTTCACGAAGTTCGAAAAATCGTCGACCGGGCCGACCTTGATCTGCTCGAGCATCGCGCCCATCCGCTCCTTGACCTCGCCCCACATGCTGCGGGGGACGTAGGCACGGCTCGCGGCGGAGCACTTCTGACCCTGGTACTCGAAGGCGCCGCGGACCAGCGCGACGGCGAGGGCCTGGCGGTCCGCGCTCGGGTGCGCGAGGACGAAGTCCTTGCCGCCCGTCTCGCCGACGATCCGGGGGTAGCTGCGATAGCGCGCGATGTTCGCGCCGATCTCGCCCCACATGCCCTGGAAGACGCCGGTCGAGCCGGTGAAGTGGACGCCGGCGAGCTCGGGGCTCGCGATCGCGGGGCCGCCGATCTCGGCGCCGCCGCCGCAGACGAGGTTGATGACGCCCGGCGGCAGGCCCGCCTCCTCGAAGAGCTTCATCACCCAGTGGGCGGAGAGGACCGCGGTCGAGGCGGGCTTCCACACCACGGTGTTGCCCATGAGCGCGGGGGCGCTCGGCAGGTTGCCGGCGATCGCGGTGAAGTTGAAGGGTGTGACGGCGAAGACGAAGCCCTCGAGCGGGCGCTGGTCGAGGCGGTTCCAGAAGCCGCGGACGCTGAGGGGCTGCTCCTCGTAGATCTCCTGCGCGAAACGGACGTTGAAGCGCAGGAAGTCGATCAGCTCGCAGGCGGAGTCGATCTCGGCCTGGTAGCAGTTCTTGCTCTGGCCGATCATCGTCGCGGCGTTCAGCGTGTCGCGCCAGGTCCCGGCGAGGAGGTCGGCCGCCTTGAGGAAGATCGCGGCGCGATCCTCCCAGCGCATCGCCCCCACTCCGGCGCCGCGGCCCGCGCGGCCGCGATGGCGGCCTCGACCTCGGCCGCGCCGCCCTGATGGAAGCGACCGACGACGCGACCGTGCGCGTGCGGGGGCCGCACCTCGCCCAGACGCCCCGTCATGACGTCCCGGCCGCCGATCCGCATGGGGATCTCGACCGCCTCGCCCTGCATCGCGTGGAGCCGGGCCTGGAGCGAGGCGCGCTCCGCGGAGCCGGGTGCGTAGGCACGGACGGGTTCGTTGACGGGATCGGGGCTGCGGTAGATGGCCATCGCTTTCCTCCTGGATCCCCCGTTCTATCAGAGCGCCGCGGCCCCGACCAACGCGGCCGCTCCGCCCCGATTCGACCCGGAATTCCGTCGGATGGCGCCCGGTCGCGACACCAGGGAGGACCCGAGCGTCCGCGGCGCGGAGGTGGCAAGATGCCTCCCGGCCGCCGCGATCGGACCGGCCGCTCCCGCCCCCCGAGGACCCGGAATGACCGACGCGCTGCCGCTCTACTACGCCGCGATGTGCCAGACGGACCAGCCGAACCCGGCTCGCCGCCCCGACATGGCGTGGAACGTCGACCGCATGATCGCGATGATGGAGAGCGCCGTCGTCGGCTATCGGCCCTTCCACGACGTGCGCCTCGTCGTCTTCCCGGAGTTCGCGCTGGCGGCGCCGGTCTACCCCACCGTGGCCGAGCTCCGGGAGCACCTCGCGATCCCCTCCGATCACGAGCTCATCGGGCGGCTGGCCGCCAAGGCGCGGGAACTCGGCTGCTGGCTGCAGACCGGCAGCTTCATCGAGATCGACGAGCGCTACCCCGACCACCTGTTCAACGCGACGCTCCTGATCTCGCCCGAGGGCGAGACGCGCGCCCGCTACCGCAAGGTCAACCCCTGGATCCCCTGGGAGGTCCACGCGAGCCCCCACGACGTCCCCGACTACGAGGACGAGCTCTTCCCGGTCGTCGACACGGAGCTCGGCCGCCTGGGCGTCGCGACCTGCTACGACTGGCTCTTCCCCGAGGTGACCCGCGAGCTCGCCCTGCGCGGCTGCGAGGTCCTCATCCGGATCTCCGCGTACATGGATCCCTGGGGCGCGACGCCGCCGACCGACTGGTGGACCGTGGTGAATCGCTGCCGGGCGATCGAGAACACCGCCTTCGTCCTCGCCTGCAACCAGGGCGCGCAGCTCTCCCACTACCCGCCCTTCAGCTGGCCGGGCGGAAGCATGGCCGTCGACTTCGACGGCCGCATCCTCGCCGAGGCGCCGCCGGGACCGGGGGAGCGGATCGTCGTCGCGCCGGTGGCGCTGGACGTGCTGCGCCGCGAGCGCGAGCGACGCGTCGGCCACGCGATGCTCACGCACCTGCGCAGCGAGGCCTACCCGGCCGCCCGGAAGACCGTGTTCCCGCCGGCGGCGAGCCCCGCCGACCTCGAGGTGTCCCGACTCGAGGCCAAGATCCGCGCGATCCGCCGCGACCGAAACCGAGGAGAGACCCGATGACCGCCCTCCGCCCCACCGTCCTCGCCCGGATCGGTCTGCTGCGCTCGCCGCGGCCCTCGTCTGCGGGAGGATCCGGCTCCGGAGAAGCCTCGCGGCCGGCTCGACTGGGCCGCGGCCTCGGAGCTCAACAATCGCGGCATCGCGCTGATGGACCTCGGCAAGGTCGCGGAGGCCGAGGCCGTCTTCCGCGAGCTGCACGAGCGGGCGCCTCGGCGGTCGAGGCCCGGGTCAACCCCGCGATCGCGCTCCTGAACACGACCGAGAAGGCGACGAACCTCCGCGACGCCGACTACGCCGAGGCCGAGCGGATCTTCCGCGAGGTCATGCGTGGACGCGCCGACAACCCTGGGCCCCTACTGCCTGGGGATCCTCCTCTCGCACATCGGACGCGAGGGCGACCAGGACCTCGCGGCCTTCGAGACCGCGCATCGCCTGCGCCCGGAGGATCCCGACGTCTGCTATCGCTACGGAGCGGCTCCTCCAGCGGCGCTTCGCGCGCACCCGGAAGTGGAGGACCTCGCGGCCGGGTCGCCCAGCTCGAGAAGGCGGCCCGGCTCGAGCCCCACCTGGGCGCGTGGTACGCGCTCTTCCAGGCGCGGCGCCGCAACGGCGACGGACCGGGCGCGGAGGAGGCGCTCGAGGCCTTCAAGCTCTTCGACGAGCTGAAGCCCGAGGTGGGCAAGAAGCTCAAGCTCATCTACGACGGCATGGGACGCTACGCGAGCGCGATGCGCGACCTCGCGCCCTTCGGCGAGCGGCCGGCCGCGCCGGCGCCCGCGCCCGCTCGCCGTCGGCGCTCCCCGCGTGATCGCCCCCGGCGGCGAGACCCCGGCCCCCGCCTCCGGCGCCGCCTCCGGCGCCGCCTTCGGGCGCGTCGCGGTCCCGGCGGGGACGCCGCTCCGCACCTTTCTCGTCGAGACCGTGCTGCCCTCCCTGGCCGGCGGCTTCGCCCTGCACGATCTCGACGGCGACGGCACGCTCGAGGCCTACGTCGCCGACGGCCGCGGGCCGGGTCGCATCGTCTCTCGACGGCCGCGATCTCGGCGCCCTCGGTCGCGACCTGGAAGCGCCGGGGCTCCGCAGCCTGGGCGGCGTCCTCGCCGACGTCGACCACGACGGACGCCCGGACCTCTTCGTCTTCGGCCTCGGTCCGAACCGACTCTTCCTCAACCGCGGCGCGGAGGGCTTCGTGCCCGCCCCCGGGCTCGAAGGTTCCGGTGCCGTGACGCTGGCCGCGCAGGCGGTCGATGCCGACCACGACGGCGATCTCGGATCCGTCGTCGCCAACCGAGCTCGCGCTGCCGGACGAGAACGCCGTGGCCGGCGAGGACTGCGTCTTCCCCGACTCCTTCCGGGCGCCGCGAACGAGATCTGGAGCAACGACCGCCCCGACATCTACTCCGACGCGGGTCGCCAGGATCAGCGCGGTCGCCGGCGACTCACCGTCGTCGGGCGCGCGGCGCAGCACGGCCCTCGTCGCGGCGGACTTCGACCGCGACGGCGACGTCGACCTCGCCGAGGTCGTCGACGGCGAACCCGGTCGCTTCTTCCTCAACGATCGCCACTGGCGCTTCCGCGAGGACCTCGCGCTGGCGCCTCGACGACGCCGGGCCGAGCCGCGGCGCGGTGGTCTTCGACGCCGACGACGACGGGCCCTCGATCCTCGCCGTCCTCCGCGGCGAGGGCGCGGCCGACGCGGTCTGGCACAACGTCTCGCTCGGCGCGGCCGAGGACGCGGCGGCCATGCGACGCCGCTCGAGCTCCCTGCGCCGGCGGCCGGCGCGCTCGCGGCGACCTCCCTGCTCCCGATCGATCTCGACAACGACGGCGACCTCGACCTCGTGCGGGCGGTCTACGCCGGCGGCAACCGGACCGAGACGACCCTGGAGATCCTCCGCCGCGACGGGAAGTCGTGGACGGTGACGGCGACGGGCCTCGCGGCTCCTCGGGACCTCCGCGGCCTCGCAGCGGTCGACGTCGACGGCGACGGCCGCCGGGACGTGCTGGCCTCCGACGCCACGGGGGCGCTCCATGTCCTCTCGAACCTCACCGAGGGAGCCGGCAACTGGCTCGTCCTCGAGCTCCGCGGGAAGCGCGTCAACGACACCGCCCCGATGTGGAGCAACCACTTCGGCCTCGGGGCCGCGGTCGAGCTCGGACACGGCCCGCGGCGAGTCCACCGGGACCTCGCGTCGTCGGGATCCTTCCTCGCCGGCGCCGACCCGAACCTCCACTTCGGCCTCGGCGAGGCGGGACGCGCCGACTACACGCGGATCATCTGGCCCGACCTCGTGATGCAGAACGAGCTCGACCTCGAGGCGAACCGCCGCCACCTCTACCACGAGGTCAATCGCAAGGCATCCTCCTGCCCGGTGCTCTTCAAGTCCTGCGGCGACGGGACCTTCGCCTTCGTGACGGACTTCCTCGGCACGGGCGGCCTCGGCTTCTACGTCGGACCCGATCGCTACGCGCCGCCGGACGCCGACGAGACCGTCGCCATCGGCGAGTTCGAACCGGATCCCGACGGCCGATACCGGCTCCGCATCTCCGAGCCGATGGAGGAGGTCTGCTACGTCGACGAGCTCGCCCTGATCGTCGTCGAGCACGACGCGGGCACCGAGGTCCTCGCCGACGAGCGCCTCGCCATCTCGGGCCCCGCCCCGAGCGGCCGGCCGCTGCTCTTCCGACGCACCTTCGCGCCCCGCGCCGCCCTCAGCGGCGACGGCCGCGACACGCTCGACGAGCTGCTCCGGATCGACCGTCGCTACCAGAAGGGGCTGCGGCGCGATCCGCGCTTCCTGGGCTATCTCGCGGCGCCGAGCCTCGTCGATCTCTCCTTCGACGCGGAGGCGATCCGGGCCGCACGTCCCTCGCCCGAGGCCCGCCTCGTCCTCCTCGTGGACGGTTCGGTGGAGTACCCCTACTCCCACGTGAACTACGCCGGCACCCAGGTCGACCTGAAGGCGGAGAGCCTCGGCGTCGAGGTCGAGCGCGACGGAGCCTGGCGCGCCGTGGCCACCGACGTGGGCTACCCGGCGGGAATGCAGCGGGCGATGACGATCCCGCTGGAGGGGCTGGACGGCGGCGAGCTCGCGCGCGTCCGCCTCCGGACCGAGCTCGAGATCTATCTCGACCGCGTGCGCGTCGGCTGGGCCGAGGAACTCCCCGCGACGGCCATCGTGCGTCACGAGTTCGACGCGGCCGAGTTGCGCTTTCTGGGCTACCCGCTCGAGTACAGCCCGGACGGCGCGCTGCCGACGATCTACGACTACCAGCGCGTCTCGCCGGCCTCGGACTGGAAGAGCCTGGGCGGCCGCTTCACGCGCTTCGGCGACGTCCGCGAGCTGCTCCGCTCGCCCGACGATCGCTACGTCATCATGAACCACGGGGACGAGATCGCCCTCGAGTTCGCGGCCGCGCGACTCTCCCCCCTGCCGGAGGGGCGGCGCCGGAGCTTCTTCCTGCGCGCGCACGGCTGGTGCAAGGACATGGATCCCTACACCGCGACGCCGGACACGGTGGAGCCGCTGCCCTGGTCGACGATGGGCGACTATCCCCCGCGCGAGGCCTTCCCCTGGACGGAAGAGGCGCGTCGCTGGGACCGGGAGTGGAACACGCGCGTCGTCGCACCGACCTTCGAGCCCACGGATCGCTGATTCCCGGGCGTCGCCCGGAGATCCGCGATCAGAGGGTGTTGAAGGGGTTCACGACGAGGGACTCGCTGGCCCGGGCGCCGTTGGCGTCGCCCATGCCCTGCTCGGTTTCCTCTCCGGAACGCGTCTCCACGAGTATCTCGAAGCGACCCTCGGCGTCGAGGTGGAACTCGAGACGGGTCACGCCGGTTCCGAGGACGGTCTCCTCGAAGTCGTTGGGATCCTCGCTTCGCAGGCTCCGGAGCACCACCTGATCGCCGACCCGCAGGATCTTCTTGGGTCGGGTCCAGGGAATCTCGAGTTCGCCCGCGGCGCCGGCCAGGAACGCCGCCGCGTCCTCCGCACCCTGAGGCATCGCGACGCGCGAGTACTCGATCGTGTCGAAGGCCTCGTAGGTCGCGTAGATGAAGAAGCGGCGAGTCGTCGTGTCGGCGTGCCAGTACTCGGTGCCGTCGCGATCCCGGGTCTCGTGAAGAAGGCCGACCGAGACCGGCGGATAGTTGTAGGCCTCATTCAACGTATCCGGGTCGGTGTCCGAGGGGAGGGGCAGGGTGAGGCCGGCCGGCTCCTCGTGATCGCGCTGCGACGTCGTCTGACAGAGCTCCCGCGATGCGACGTCGAGGATCGCGCGAGCCTCCTTGAGGGCAGCGTCGCGATGAATGCTCGAGGTGGTCTGGTCGGAGTAGAGCACCGTCGTCTTCGCGAGAAAGACCATCATACCGGCGGTGATGATGCAGACGCCCATCGTCTCGACGAGCGACATCCCCCGCTGGCGCCGGAGCCCGGACGAGTTCGTTTCAATCATCGGTCCGTCCTCCCACGAGATGCTTGCCGCGGAAGAGCGGCCGCCTCGATGTCGATGAAGTAGGGCGGCGGGTTGCTGACGAGCGAGGTGTCGAAGAGTAGGCACCGTCGGCGAAGCCCGACTTCCGATCACCGCTTCCCGAGACGATGCCGCGGATCTTGTACCGGGACGAGATCGAGGACCCGAGAGTGAAGATGTTGTCGCGTAGGAAGTCGCCGTCGTAGTTCTGGACGCTCGCCAGGCCGTCGCTCCCCACCGAGACCTCGACGCCGAAGGGGAGGATGTTCCCGCCGGTGAAGAGGGCTGCGTGGACCTCGAGGTTACTCGGCACCGACTCGCCGTAGACGATGTCTCCCGCCGGGGCGATGAGGCCGAGCGCGGATCCGCCGTCGTACTCGGGATTCGGCGCGTAGCTCGCGACGTCTTCTGGGTCGAGGTAGGCGGCGTCGCCGTCGCCATCGACGTAACGGATGCTTCCCGTGATCGTGATCCCGTCGGTGCTCTCGGTGGCGATCGAGAGCCTCCCGACCAGGTCTCCCGAGACCTCCAACCCGACCTCGGAGTAGATTCGATCGACGGTCGAGATCGACACCGTATCGAGGGTCGACCAGGTCCCGAGCAGCTTGAGCCGCGCCTGGATCTTGGCCGTATCGCCATCGAGCGTGATCCGGGCCCGATCGTAGAGCGTGGATCCGATGTAGGCGTAGTCCCCGGACGCGCCGTAGGCGATCGCTCCGACGGGCGGTTTGATGCGCTCGCGAACCTCGTCCACATCGGGCAACGTGATGGCGTCGGCACCCTCGTCGTAGCCGCCGTTGAAGTCCAGATTCCCCCAGGCCGCGCCGAGCGTGAACGCGAAATCGTTCGTCGAGGTCATCTTGCCGTCGAACTCGAGATCGCCGTAGAAGTACCGCAGCTTGTAGTTGCTGTGCACGTCTCCCGTCATGCTCACGGAGACCGGCTGGTTGATCTCGTCGACGAAGAGGCTGAATCGGGTGAAGGGGTCGCGCTCGCGGACGAAGATGCGCGCCGTCCGCTGCGCGCGTCCGATCCGGGCCTCCGCCTCGAGCATGAACCAGAGTCCGTTCACCGGGACGACCCAGACCCGCACGGGGTCATCGACCCCGATCTGATAGGTCGCGAGCAGGCGGTACGCGATGACGTCGTCGCCGGTGACGCCGGGCGCCGAGGCGTCGATCCAGGTCCGCGCCCCGCTCAGGCGGTCCCAGGCCAGGGCCATCACACCGTCGGCGTCCGTCGAGAGATGTGCCGCGTCCTCGCGCTCGATCGCGCGCTGCAGGACCTCGTTCGAGTTGACGTAGCCGGCTTCGGCGTAGGTCGCATCGGAGATCTCGGCCTTGGCGAGTTCGAGCGCCGAGAGTGCGTTGTTCTCGGCGCGCTCCGCCTCGGCGCGAACCTCTTCCGACCGGGTCTCGACGACGGTCTGCTGCATCGAGATGACGAGGAGCCCGAGGACCGGGATCATCGCGGTCACCGCGATGGCCAGCGCTCCGCCGCGCTGACGGGCAAGCGAACGGATCATCGATCAGTCCTCCGGATCCGCCGCGACGACGACGCGCGCGCGAACCTTGCCGCCGTAGCGGATCTCGACGACGGCGACCCCGCCGTCGTTCTCGAAGGCTCCCGTCGAGGAGCCGTCGCCGTCGAGGTCGTTCACGACCTCCATCTCCCAGGGGCGGCGAGACGCGATGCTGAGTCGCCGGAGGCGCACCTTCTCGAGGTCGCTGGACGACGTGCTCGCCGACAGGTCACTGATGTCGTAGGACCACGTCAGGTTTCCCGCCGTACGGAGCTGCGAGATGGTCACCGAGGGCGAGAGCGACGAGACCGTGTCATCGACCGCGGACGCCGTGGATGACACGGTCGAGGTCACGGTCGTGGTGATCGGAGAGATGAGATCGAGAAGCTGACCCGTGGTGGCGGTCGTCGTCTCGGTGACCTCCGCCACGGTGTCGGTCGCGACGCCGAAATCGAGGGCGCGGACGCGCTCGATGATCTCGCGGGTCTGTGCTCGGACGAGGGCCTGCTCCTCGAGCTCCATGGAAGCCGACTTCGAGACGAGAATGCCCGAGGTCATCGTCATCGTGCCGACCGCGATGACGACCACGACGAGCATGAGCTCGATCATCGAGAATCCGTCGTCGCGACGGACGTCCCTGGCCGGCCTCATCGGATCTCGACGGCGTCGGGCGCCGCCCTCCGGATCTCGTCGGGTCGCGCCACGTGGTCGGGCGCGGACTCGACCTCGCTGTCGGTGGGCGCCACCGTCCGCTGTCGGGTGCGCTCGCGCCAGACCTCGGCCTCGGCCTCCGGTGTCCAGCCCGGCTTGATGAAGTTCGCGTCCTTGATCCCCCGCGTGGCGAGGTAGCGCTGGAGCTCCGTGTCTCCCTCGAAGCGCGAGGGTCCCGACTCGGAGTAGTCCGTGTCGTCCACGTAGTCGTCATCCTCGTCGGCCGGCCAGAGCAGCCAGGCACCGACGACGACGAGCGCCACGGGCAGGAGGAACATCTTGGGCGTCATTCGGTCGATCTCCCCGGGGACCGGATCCTCCGGCCTCTCCCGGCTCCTTCGTCCGTCGCGAGCGATCGCCTTGACGAACGATATTCGGCGGATCTTTATCCGCACTGCTCCGGCCCGGGATGCCTGACCGATCTGAGACTCGGCGGGAGGACCCTCGGTCCCCCGATCCGGGAGGAGAGTCTCGATGAGCTCGAAGAAGCGCTGGCGTCTGCGGACGCACTACATCCTCGACGCGAAGTTCCAGCTCGGCTGGGTCGGCGTCATGGTCGGGGCGATGCTCGTCGGCTGCGGGGCCGTCGCATGGTTCGTGGGGCGCCTGCCGGATGAGATCCTCGCCCGCTACGAGTCGCCGGCCGACATCCGCGGGCTCGTCCTGAAGCTGAATGCCAGCTACTTCATGCTCACCTCGGGGATCCTCATCGGCCTCGTGATCATCCTCACGCACCGCGTTTCCGGCGCCGCCGGCGTGATCCAGCGCGCGGTGGCGGGCTTCCGTCGCCGTGACTTCGGCGGCCGCCTCAAGTTGCGCGAGCGCGACTACCTCCAGGACCTGGCCGCCGAGTGCTCGGAGCTGGGTCGGGAGCTCGCCCGCCGGGAACATCGCCAGCGCGAGAAGATGGACGCCCTCTTCCTCGCCCTCGACAAGGGCGAGCTGGAGACGGCCCGGGAGCTCGTTCGCGGACTCCGCGAGCCCGTCGAGGCCTGAGACCACCCCTGACCGGATTCGAGCGGGCCCCGGCGCGTCGTGACGCGCCGGGGCCCGCTTCGTTGGGGACGGCGCTTCGCGCTCTCGTTCCGTCGCCCGGCCCGCCCAAGGCGCCGGCGGCCGAAGCCGCCGAGCGGAGCCTCGCCGAGCGGATCGCCGTCCGGAACCGTGGGTCCGGTCGTGGTGGGAGCAGAGAATCACCGCCGCGGAGACGGCGCGCGCCCCGCCCCGGGGGGAGAGACGACGACGCGCGCTCCGGGTGACGGGAGAAAGCGGCGGTCCGGCCAGCCGCCCGTTCCGCGCCCCGGGGCACCGGAGCGCGACCTCCGTCGACGCGAGGACCCGCGGGCTCGGCCGACCGGCGGCGGCCGCGAGGGGGCGACCCGTCGGAGATCGGGCCGGCCTCCGCATCCGGCGGCGCGCCGCGACCTCTCAGTTGACGAGGACGCGGAAGACGATGGCGTCGGAGCCGAGGCCCGTGAGGTTCTCCACCGCCTGGACCGCGTTGGGCGCGATCTCGCCGGTCATGCCGTCCACGTCGAAGAGGTAGATCTTCCCGGCGCCCGAGGACGCGAAGTCGGTCACGTAGACGAAGCGCGCCTGGGGATCGACGAAGATCTCGCGCGCGTCCGAACCGACGGGTGCGTTCGCGGCCGTCCCAACCGGCGTGAGGGAGCCGTCGAGCGGGTCGATCGTGAACGAGCTGACGTTGGCGTCGAAGCGGTTGACGACCCAGGCGAAGGCCCCGTCGGGGCTCACCGCCATCGAGACCGCGCCCTGCCCCGTCGGGGCGTCCTCGCCGCTTCGATAGGTCAGCGCGCCGGTGGCGCCGTCGATGTCGAAGATCTTCACCCCGAAGAACTCGGTCACGACGTAGAGCCAGTTGCCCGAGGGGTGGAGCGCCAGGTTCTTGGCGCTGAAGACGCTCGACTCGTAGTCGGCCGTGGTCGGCACGCCGGTGGCGAGGTCCACCCAGAAGCTCTCGACGGCGTTGTCCTCCAGCACGAAGAGCAGCTCTCCCGTGACGGAGAGCCGGCACTTCACCGGCACGGTGCCCGTCGTGGCGACGGGCGTCCCGGGCGTGAGCGCCCCGGTCGTGTCGTTGATCGCGAAGGGCACGACCTCGGAGGTGTCCCGGCTCGTCACGTAGAGGTGCCCCCGAGGGGCTCATCGCGATCGACTCGGGATTGCGCGGCGGGTTGCCGCCCGCCGCGGTCGGGACGCCGACGTCCTGCACGAAGGTCAGGAGCCCCGTCGCCGGGTGGATCGCGAGCTGCGAGATGTCGTCGTCCGCGCGGTTCACGACGTAGACCCAGCGCTGACCGGGCTCGATGACGAGCCCGCGGGGCTGCGATCCCACCCCGACGAGCGCCGGCGAGGACGCGGTGAAGGTGCCGTCGACGTCGTCGACGTTGAGCTGGGAGATCTGCCCGGAGGCCTGATTGGCCACGTAGGCGTTGAAGAGCGCGAAGGAGACCGGGTTCGGACCGTGGCAGAAGACGACCTTCACCGGTCCATTCTGCGTCGGCCAGGTCGAGTCACTCGCGAGGTCGCCCGCGCCGTCCCGGGACCACAGCTCGAGCGTCGCGTCGGCGGCGTTGGCCGAGACGGCCCACATGCCGGTGCTCTCGAGCGCGAGCGAACGCGGCATCGAGCCCGACCCGGCGAGAGCGACCGCGCCGGCGGTGGGCGTCAGGATCCCCGTCGCCGGATCGAGGACGAAGCTCGAGATCGAGTCGTCCAGGGCGTTCGTCGCGTGGAGGCGGGTGCCGTCGGCCGCGACCGTCACCTCGACCGGACCGTCACCGACCGCCGTGAGGGCGCCCACCGCGAGCGGCGTCAGGGCGCCGGTCGTCACGTCCACGTCGAAGGCGGCGACCTGATCGTCGGCCTCCTGGGCCGCGTAGAGGAAGGCGCCGGAGGGATGGGCCGCGAGAGCGTTGGCCCCCGTCCCCGTCGTGACGGTCGTCGGCCCGGAGAGCGCCCCGGTGGCGGGGTCGATCGCGAAGACGTCGATGGCGCCGCTGCGCCCCACGAAGAGGTGCCGTGCGGTCGGCGAGACGATCACGTCGGTCGGGGCCGAGGCCAGGAGCGTCACGCCGAGCGAGGTCAGCGCTCCCGTCGTCGCGTTCACCGAGAACGCGCTGATCGTCGCGTCGTCGGCGTCGGCGCTGAAGACCCAGCGTCCCGCGAGATCGGTCGCCACCGCGACCGGACGGTCGCCGGCGGCGAAGGGACTGCCCGGCGCGGCCGTGAGGCGGCCGAGGCTGCCGTCGACGGTGTAGGCGGAGATGCTGTCTCCGTTCTCGTTCGCGGCGAAGAGGAACCCGGCCGCCTCGGCCAGGGCGAGATCCACCGGACCGTCCCCCGCGACGGCGAATCCGGTCGAGAAGAGCGAGCCGGCCGCGAGGTCGAAGAGATAGCTCGTGATCGTGTCGTCGTCGCGGTTCGCGGCGAAGATCTTCCGCGGGAACAGGCCCTGCGTGTACTTGAAGAGCGAGGCGGTCACCTCGGCCTCGTTCCCCGCCGCGTCCGTCGCGGTGAGGGTGATCGCGACACTTCCGTCCGCGAGCGCGGAGGCGTCGAAGGGCGCGAGGGTGCTCGTCCCCGCGCCCGCGGTCGCGACGCCGCCCGTCGCGGAGACGGTCGCGCCGCCGTCGTCGAGGACGACCGACCAGGAATCGGCGGCCTCGGAGGCACCGCCCCAGGTCGCGCGGACGACGAGCCCGGTCTCGTTCGAGGGCGTCACGGCGTCGGCGGGACGGTCGTCTCCCGCGGGCACGGTCACCGCCGCGGGATCGGGCAGGACGGTGTCCTTCTGTCCCGACCCGCCGAGGGGCGTCGCGGCGTTCCCGGCCGGGTCCTCGACCGTGACCGTGATCGTGACCGACCCGTCGTTCAGGGCGGTGGCGTCGATGCCGGTGAAGTCGATGTTCTCGGCCCCGCCGGCCGCGGTCCGGACCTCCGGCGCCGTCTGGGTGACGCCGTCGTCGAGCACGACCGTCAGGGTCTCTCCCCCGCCGTAGCTCGCCGGCACCGCGACGCGGACGCTCACCGCCCCCGACGACGCGAGACTGATCCAGCCCGCCGTGTTCCCGGCGCCCGAGCGGATGGCCGCCGAACTCGGCGTGGCCGGCGCGACGGTGTCCTTCGTCGCGCCCGGCGCGACGGGGTAGCTGCCGACGTTTCCGTTGGCGTCGGTCAGGATGACCGTGATGGCGAGCGGACCGTCGGCGAGCGCCTGCCCCGAGGAACCGACGTCGATGGCCGGGAAGGTCAGCGTGCCGCCTCCGGCGAGGCCGGAGAGCGTGGCGGTCGTCGCGACGGCGCTCGCGCCGTCCTCGAGCGTGACGCGGACGCTGTCGGTCGTCACCGAGCTCGCGGGGAGCGTGACCTCGAGGACGACGGCCGTCTCGTTCGTCGGGTTGACGACGTTCTCCGCGTTACCCGGAAGGTCGGCCGCGACGACGGCGGCGCTCGGCGCCTCCGGCGGGACCGTCTCCTTCGTTCCCGCCGTGCCGACGAAACTCGTCGGGTTGCCCGCGAGGTCGCGGATCTCGCCGGAGAGCGCGAGACCGCCGACGCTGGAGTCCCCGAGTCCGGAGAGATCGAGCGCCGCGAGATCGTCGGTCGCTCCCCCCGCGGACGGCGAGAAGGCCGCGCTCGCGACCGATCCGCCGCCGTCGCCGGCCACGGTCACGGTCGCCACGTCCGTCGTGAGCTGGCCGGCGTTCCAGCCGATCGAGAGCACGACCGCTCCCTCGTTGTTCGAGTTGACCAGATCGGCCGCGTTCTGCGGACCGGCCTTGATCGCGAGCGAGGCGGGCGCCGGCGGCGCGAGCGTGTCCTTCGCCGCGGCGAAGGGACCGGCCGGCGTCGTGTTCCCGCCGAGGTCGGTCACGCCGACCGTGATCTGGAGGTTCGTCGCGTCCGCGAGCGGGGCCGGCGTCGCGCTCGAGGCGTCGAGGCCGGAGAACACGAGCGTGCCCCCGCCGGCCGGCGGCGCGAGAGGCCCGGCGGCGAGCGTGTTCGTGCCGTCGCTGATCGTGATCGAGACCGACTCCGTCCCGGCGTAGCTCGCCGGGATCGCGAGCGCGACCGAGAAGCCGTGCTCCGAGGCCAGGTTGATCCAGCCCTCCGGATTCGTGCCGGGGATCTCGGCCACGACGGCCGCGGTGACGGGCGCCGGCGGGTCGACGGCCTTCGTGGCCGGCGTCCCGGTGAAGAGGGTGACGTTGCCGCGGTCGTCCGTGAGCGTCACGCGCAGGACGACCGCGCCGTCGAGGAGCGTCTGGGCATCGACCGGTCCGAAGCTGAGCGTCTCCCCCACGCCCCCGGTGGGGTTCTGCGTCGCACCGACGGCGAGCGTGGTGACGCCGTCTTCGATCTCCACCTCGATCGCGTCGGTGGCGAGCAGGGTCGCCGGGAGCGTGACCTCGACGACCACGGCGGCGGCGTTCGCGGAGAGGATGGTGTCGATCGCGTTCATCGCGCCCGCCGGGACGTGGGCGGCGGTCGGCGCGGTCGGTCCCAGCACGTCCTTCAGCGCCGGAGTTCCGAGGAAGACGGTCTCGTTCCCCGCGGGGTCGACGAGCGTGATCCGCGGGGTGACGGTGCCGTCGGCCGCGGCCGAGGCGTCGAAGGCGGCGAGATCCTCGGTCAGCCCGGCGCCGGCGGGCGCGAGGGTCGGTCCGGCGACGTTCCCTCCCGACGCGACGAGCTCGGCGGTGGCGGCCTCGTCCGTGGCCTGACCGGCGGCCCAGGTGACGGCGAGGACGACCGCCGCGACGTTGTGCTGGTTCACGAGATCGGCGGCGTTCATCGGCCCGGCCTTCACGGCGAGGCTCGCCGGGCTCGGGGGGGCCACGACGTCCTTCGACGCCGCGGTGCCGCTGAAGGTCGCGGGGTTCCCCGCCTCATCGAGGACGTCGACGGACAGGACGACGTTCCCGTCGCCGTCCGCGAGCGCGGAGGCGTCGATCCCGGTGAAGGTGAGCGTCTCCGCCCCCGACCCCCCGGGGGCCTGGGTCGCGGTGGTCGCGGTGGCGACGAGACCGTCGCCGAGGCGCACCGCGACGAGATCCGTCGCCGCGTACGCGGCGGGGACGTCGACCTCGATGGAGACCGCGCCGGCGGTCGCGGCGTTGATCCAGTGGATCGGATTCGCGGTCCCGGCCGGGATCCGCGCCCCGACGATCGCCGGCGGGGGCACCGTGTCCTTCGCGGCGACGACGGAGAGTTCGGTCGGATTGCCGGCCGCGTCGGTGACGACGGCCACGAGATCGACCCCGCCGTCCGCGAGCCCGCTCGCGTCGAGGCCGCCGAAGGTGAGGAGACCGGCGCCGGCCGGAGCGTTCTGCGGAGCGACGGCCGTCACGACGCCGCCGACGGCATCCTCGATGCGGACGCCGACGACGTCTCCGGCCTCGGAGGCCGCGCCGAGCGAGACCTCGAGCGAGACGGACGAGGCGCTCGCGGCGCTGACGAACCCCGCCGAGTTCTGGGCCCCGGCGGGGATCGCGAGCGCGACCGGCGCGGCGGGGCCGATGGTGTCCTTCGTCGCGACGGTTCCCGTCGTGACGACGGCGTTGCCCGCGGCGTCGCGCAGCTCGAGGTCGAGCGCGAGGGCACCCTCCCCCAGGGCGGAGAGGTCGAAGGGTCCGACGGATTCGAGGCCGCCGCCGACGGGCGGCGTGAGCGGCCCGAGGACGGCCGATCCCCCGCCGGCCGAGGTCACGGTGAGGAGAGCGGTCTCGTCGCCCGCGAGCGAGACGCCCCAGTCCAGGTCGAACCGGACGGCGGCGACGCTCGCGGCGTTGACGACGTGCGCCGGGTTGGACGCGCCGGCCGCGACGCCGACGCCGAGCGCCGGTGACGGCGGCGTCGTGTCCTTGGTCGCCGGGGTCCCGGAGAAGACGGTCTCGTTGCCCGCCGGATCGACCAGGATGAGCGCCACCGAGAGCGGACCCTCGGCGAGCGATCCGAGCGCCATCGCCGGACCGGTGAAGACGCCGCCGCCGGCGGGAACGACGATCGCCCCGGTCGCGACGACCGTGCTCCCGTCGCCGATCTCGACGCGGAGCGTCTCGTCACCCGCGAGATCGGCGGGAAGCGTGGCGGACACCGTGGCCGCGGTGACGCTGGCGGCGTTGACGACGTCCGCCGCGTTGCCGGTGCCGCTCGAGATCCCCGCCGCGAGCGGCGCGCTCGGGGGCGTGAGATCGAGGAGGCCGGTGGTTCCGGCGAAACCGGCGACGTTGCCGGCGGGATCGCGCACCTCGACCGTGATCGCGAGGGGACCCGCAGCGAGTCCGGAGACGTCGACGCCGGGGAAGGTGATCGTGCCGGCCGAGGCCGGCGGCGCGACCGACACCCCGCCCGCGACCGAGGCGAGCGTGCCGTCGGTGAGACGGATCGTGACCGCATCGGCGGGGTCGGCCCCGGCCGGGAACTGGACCGCGACGACGACGGACCCCGCGGAGGCGAGGTTGGCGAAGCCGGCCGGATTCTGGAGTCCGGCCGCGATCGCGGCGGCGAGGGGCGGCGCCGGCTCGGTGGCATCCTTGGTCGCCGCGGTGCCGACGTGCTGGGTCTCGTTGCCGGCGGGATCCCGCACGGTGACCGCGACCTGCACCGGGCCGTCGGTGAGGAGCGTGGCGTCGAGGTTCCGACGGTCTGCGCCCCGCCGCCCCCGGGCACGCCCGCGCTCAGCGTCGTCGAGCCGCCGCCCGCGGCGACGAGGCCATAGTCGGCGGTCTCGTCGCCGACGAGTCCCGCCGGCCAGACCACGCCGAGCGCGACCGAGGCGACGTTGAACTCGTTGATGAGGTTCGCGCCGTTCGCCACGCCGACGGCGACGCCGAGGGCCGTGGGCGCCGGCGGCGCGATCGTGTCCTTGAGGGCCGCGGCGCCGTTGAAGCTCGCCGCGTTGCCGGCCTCGTCGCGGGCGTTGAGGACGACCGAGAGCGTTCCCTCCGCGAGTCCCGCCAGCGAGACGCTCGGGAAGGCGGCGGCGCCGCCGCCCGCGGGCGCGAGCACCTCGGGCGTGAGGACGAGCGGGTTCACGCCGTCGTTGATCGAGAACCAGAGATCCTCGGTCCCGTCGTAGCTCGCGGGCAGGGTGGCCGCGAAGCCGACCGTGGCGGCGCTCGCGGCGTTGACGAAGTTCGCCGGGTTCTGGGCGCCCGACGCCACCTGCGCCGCGAGCGGGGCGGCGGGCGGGGTGCGATCGAGCGTCGCGGGCGTCCCGAGCGAGGCCGCGACGTTCCCGGATCCGTCGGTGACGGAGATCTGGAGGGCGAGCGGACCCTCCGCGAGACCGAGCGCCGAGAGCCCGGTGAAGGAGAGCGTTCCGCCGCCGGCCGGAGCCGGCTTCGGCGCCGTCGTGGCCGTGGCGCCGAGCGAGTCGACCAGCACGACCGCGACGGCGTCGCCGGGCTGGACGGCGGGATCGAGCTGGACCTGCACGAGGACGGAGGACTGCGAGGCGAGGTTGACGAAGAAGGCCGGGTTGTTCGCGGTGGCCGCGACGGCGCCGCCGAGGATCGCGGGCGGCAGCGAGGTGTCCTTCGTCGCCGGGGATCCGGTGAAGGCGGTGAGGCCGCCGGCGCCGTCGTCGAGGTGGACGACGAGCTGCAGCGGACCGTCGGCCAGCGCGCTCGCGTCGATGCCGACGACGGTGACGGTCGCGGCGCCGCCGGGCGCGGGCTGCGTCGCGGAACTCGCCGTCGTCACGCCGTCGCTCAGGTGCACGGTGATCCCGTCGCCGGGCGTCGAGGTCGGACCGAGCACGACCTGGACCGAGACGGAGGACTCGGTCGAGGCATTGATGACGCCGGCGGCGTTCGCCGGACCGGCGGCGACCACGGCCGACAGGGGAGCGGCCGGACCGTTCGTGGTCTTGAGGGCCGGAGTGCCGGCGAAGACGGTGCGGTTGCCCACCGGGTCGGTCAGGGTCAGCGAGAGCGTGAGGCTGCCGTCCTGGAGGGCGCCGAGATCGAACGGTCCGAACGGGGTCGCCCCCCCACCCGCGGGCACGGGAAGGCCCGTGACCTGGACGGCGAGACCGTTGGCGTCCGTGACCTTCAGCGTCGCGAGCTCGTTGCCGAGCAGCGAGGCGTCGAGCTGCGCGGTGAAGGCGACGGCGGCGACGTTGCCGACCGTCACCTCGTCGGCCGCGTTCATCGGCCCGGCCGTGATGCCGAAGGCGCTCGGCGCGACCGGGGCGACGGTGTCCTTCAGGGCCGAGTTCGCGGGGAAGCTGATCGGCCCCGAGCCGGGATCGACGTCGACGACGAGGAGCAGGGTCCCGTCGGCGAGGCCGGTGAGATCGAGTCCGCTGAAGACGATGAAGCCGCCCCCCACCGGCGCGAAGGTCGCGGGCGAGAGGACGATGCCGCCGACGGAGTCCATCAGCGTCACCGACACCGTCTCCGAGCCGACGTAGGACGTCGGGAAGGCGACGAGGACGTCGACGCTGGCGACGGAGGCCAGGTTGACGACGTTCGAGGCGTTGACGGGGGTCGCGACGATGCCGGCCGCCGTCGGCGGCACGACGGCGCTCAGGTCGATCTGCGCCGGCGTGCCGGCCCCGAGGGCGGCGTTGCCCGCGGCATCGACCGCCGCCACCGAGATCGAGAGCGTCCCGCCGCCCAGCGCCCCGAGATTCACCGGACCGAGGATCGCCGCCCCGCCGCCGACGAGCGGCGACACCGGGCCGAAGACGATCGTGCCGCCGCCGCTGCTCGAGAGCGTGAGCGTGACCTGCTCACCGGTCGCCGCCGCGGCGGGCCAGGTGACGTCGAGAAGCGTCGCGGCCAGGTTCGAGAGGTTGACCTCGTTCGGCCCGTTGTTCGGTCCGGCGGCCACGGAGAGCTGCACCGGCAGGGCCGGATCGACGACGTCCTTCGCGATCCCGCCCGCGGGCCCGAAGGCCGCGACGTTTCCGGCGGCGTCGGAGACCGTGCCCTGGACGGTGAGCATCCCGTCCGCGAGCGCGGAGAGATCGAGACCGGCGACCGTGAGCGCACCTCCTCCGGGGGGAGCCGCGGCGCCGCTCGTCACCGATTGCAGACCGTCGCTCACCGTGAACTGCACCGCGTCGGTCGCGATCGCGTTCGCGGAGAGCACGAGTCGCAGGGAGGCCGCGGACTGGTTGTCCTCGTTGACCCATCCCGCGGGGTTGGTCGGCCCGGCGAGGAGCGCGACCGCGGACACGCCGGCGATCGTCACGTC
The DNA here is from genome assembly GCA_041402125.1 of Planctomycetota bacterium. Taxonomy (GTDB): domain Bacteria; phylum Planctomycetota; family DRQF01; genus JAWKSY01. The sequence goes on along the minus strand of JAWKSY010000008.1, from coordinate 207,863 downwards.
CTTCACGGCCGTCCCGAGCGCGGGCGCCGAGACGTTGCCGGCCGCGTCCTCGACGCGGAGCTCGAGCGAGACGGGACCCTCGAGGAAGGAGTTGAAGGCGAGCCCCGAGAAGGCCGCGCTGGTGCCGGCGACGGGAGCGGGCTGCTGCGCGTTGAGGGTGACGATGCCGTCCGTCGCGACGAGTCGCAGGATCGAACCCGCGTCGTAGGGACCGGGGAGATCGACGACGACGGTCACCGCCCCCTGGCTCTGCGCGTTGATCCAGCCCGCCGGATTCAGGCCGGTCGCCGCCACCGAGGCCGCGAGGGGCGAGGCGGGCGGCGCCGCGTCCTTGAGGGCGCCGCCGACGAGCGGACCCGCGGCGTTGCCGGCCGCGTCGGCCACGGTCACCGCGAGGACGAGGTTGCCGTCGACGAGCCCGCTCAGGTCGAGCGGGCCGACGTTGAAGACGAAGGGCAGCCCGCTGGGCGCGGCGGCCGTCGTGCTCACCTGCGCCCCGAGGGCGTCGGTGATCGAGACCGAGAGCTGGTCGCCCGGACGGAGGCTCGCCGGAAGGTCGAGCGCGACGAAGACGGAGCCGACGTTGTTCGCGTTGACGGCGCCGGCCGCGTTCCCCGGGCCGGCGGCGACGAAGGCCCCGAGCGGAGCCGCGATCTGCGTGTCGAGCAGGAAGGGCGCGCCCGTGAAGGTCACCTGGTTGCCCGAGGCGTCCGTGACGACCACGCGCGGCGTGATGGAGCCGTCCTCCAGCGCCGAGAGATCGAGTCCCGGGAAATCCATCGTGCCCCCGCCCACCGGCGCCGGCGCGCTGCCGACGGGGAGCTCCGAGATCCCGTCGAGGAGGCGGATCTCGACGAGGTTGCCCTCGTCCGTCGTGGCGGGCATCTCCACGCGCAGGAGCGCCGTCGTCGCGGAGAGCTGGTTGACGACCTGCGCGGGGTTCTGCGGACCCGCCGGGACGTAGGCCGCGGTCGCGACGGGGACGAAGGCGTCCTTCACGAGCGGTTCGAAGTTGGTGGTGACCGCGTTGCCGGCGGGATCCGTGGTGACGACCTGGACGGAGACGGGTCCGTCCTGCAGGCCGGAGAGATCGATGGGCGGGGTCGCGATCGTCGTCGCGCCCGGGGCGGGCGGACCGAAGGGGCCGACGGAGACCGAGCTCACTCCGTCTCCGAAGACGATCCCGAAGGACTCGTCGCCGAGGAACCCGGTCTCGCGTCCGAGCAGGAGCGAGACGAGGTGGACGTTCACGGCGCTGATCACGCCGTCGGGCTGACCGCCCGCTCCGGGAAGCAGCGCGGTCTGCGGCGGAGCCGGCGGCGTCTGGTCGAGGACCAGGCCGGGCGCCTCCACCTCGCCGGTCGTCATCCCGCCGCGGATGATCTCGACCGAGACGGTGAGCGCGCCGTCCGCGAGGCCCGAGACGTCGATCGGTCCGACGTGGGCGACGCCGCCGCCCGGGATTCCGGCGTGTTCCGCCAGCGCGACGAGGCCGACGACGTCCGTCAGCCGGACGATGACGAGATCCTCGGCGAGGGAGTCCGTCCCGAGCACGACGTCCACGAAGAGCGAGCCGGCGCTCGAGGAGTTGACCATCCCGGGCGGAGCTCCGCCGCCCGGCGGCACCGCGATCGAGGTCGCGGGAAGCGGCGCCGCCGCGCTTCCGCCGGACCCTCCGCCCGTGCAGGCGACGGAGAGGATCGCGGCCGCGACGGCCCAGAGCGCCGCGCGCACGGCGACGGCCGCGCGACGGCGGAGGCCGGGCATCAGGTCAAGAATGGCCACAAACGGCTGTCCACAAAGGACTTGAACGAAAGAACCCGAAGTTCCCGCGCCTGATCCGGGGACGTTCAACCATGCGCCTCTGCGGGGGAATTCAGGGGGCGCAAGGAAGTGATCGACCCGGGGCCGTCCGGCGGTGAATAAAAACCAGATCAAGATCCCATCGAGACTTGCGACGGTTTCGGGGCGGCGGAGACGCGGTGGGGAGGCCAGAATGCCGGCTCGCCCCGTCCGGAGACCGACCATGCGCGCCCTCGTCACCGCCCTCCTCCCCCTCCTCGTCCTCGGCTGCGCCGGGACGGATGCGCCCCCGGCGCCGGAGCCCGACTCGGCGCCCTACGTCTTCTGCCTCCTCGTGGCGGGAGAGAGTCGCGAGGACCACGACGCGGCGGCGCGGGAGCGGATCCAGGCCGAGCACCTCGCCAACATCGAGCGCCTGGCGGAGTCCGGCGACATCCTCATCGCCGGCCCCTTCGGCGCGCCCAATCCCGACCCGCGCCGACGGGGCGTCTTCATCTTCGACGCGGACTCGCTCGCGCGGGCCGAGGCGCTCACGCGGACGGACCCCGCCGTGAAGGCCGGCGTCCTCGGAATGGAGCTCGCGCCGCTGCGGAGCTCGCCGCGCTGGCGCGAGATCGCCGCCCTCGAGCGCGAGACCTCGGAACGGCTGCGACGGGAGAAGCCGGGCGAGCCCGCCTTCGAGATCCGGGGCTACACACTGCTCCTCGTCGCGGAGGCGCGCGACGAGGCGCAGGCCGCCGCCGTCGCCGCCCTCGAGGCGGCCGGACACACCGTGCTGGAGGGGCGTCTCGGCGCCCCGATGGCGGATCGGCGCCTCGTCATCCTCGACCTCGCCGATCCCGACGAGGCGCGGAAGATCGTCGAAAGCACGCTGGGCCGCCCCGGCGGGCCGACCTACGAGATGCACCCCTGGTGGGCCAGCGCCAACATCGCGCGCCTCGGCGCCACGCTCCGATGAGGACGCGCGGAGGCGGCCTCCTCCTCGCGACGCTGCTGACGGCCCTCGCCGGCGCCGCCCGCGGCCAGGCGGAGCTCGTCTACGAGATCGCGGTCGCCGCCGACGCGCCTCTACTCGAGGTCTCCGTCGTCGTGATGCCGGACGCGAACGGGCTCGTCACGCTGGAGTACGGGGCGAGCACCCTCCTCGGATCGGGCCCCCGACTTCCCCTCGCGCCCTCGACCATCATCGGGCTCCGGGCCGAGCCGCTCGCCCCGGCTGACCTCCCGGTGAAGGTCTCCTCGAACGGCGCCGGCTCCTGGGTCGCCGGAGGGCAGCGAGATCACGCCGTGCGCCTCGTCTGGTCCGCGGCGCCCAGCCGTCGTCTCACCGCTCCGACCGAGCGATCGACGCTTCGCCGCGGGAGCTACGTGGTCGAGCTCGATCACGTGCTCCTGCGCGTGGCGCACCTCGCGGACGCCCCCCATCGCGTCCGCTTCCGAGACCCGGTTCCGCTCGCGCTCACGGGCGAGAGGGACCGCCGCGCCCGGGACTGGTCCGCGCTCACCCGCACGCCCCTCGTCGTCGGCGGCGAGGAGGCCTTCGAGATCCGGCATCGCGACCGCACGCTCCGCGTGGTGCTCCTCGGCTTCGACGCGCTCGACGGGCGTCCGGCCGGAGAGAAGGCGCGGACCGCGCTGCGCCGCGCCTGCGAGCGGCTCTGGCCGGCCCAGGTCGGGCTCGCGCCGGAGGACACGCCCGACGTCGAGCTCGTGATCTCCGTCGCGGACCGGAGGACGGGAGCCGCGGTGCGCGGCGGCCGGACCTTCCTCGCCGAGTCGCCGGCGGTGCTCGGCGGTCGCAATCCGGAGGTCTCCCTGGCCTTCTCCCTCGCGCGCGCCCTCGCGACCGGCGCGCGGCTCGAACGCTGGAACGATCGGCTCGCCCCCGACGCGCGCGCGGACAGCGCCTGGTTCCGCGCCGGCGTCGCCCGACATCTCGCGGATCTCGCCCTCCTGCGCGCGGGCTACTTCCCGGAGAGCACCTTCCTCCGCCGCGTCGCGCGGCGATCGGTGTCGGCCCGCGGCCGAGCCCGAGGAGCGAGCTACTCCCCCCGCGAGGCCTCGCGCCGCCTCGAGCTCCTCGGCCGGACGCCCGACGACGAGCCCTCGCCGGAGGAGATCGGAGCGCTCCTCGCCGTCTGTCTCGACGCGCGGCTCGCCCTCCTCGGCGAGGGCTCGCTCGCCGCGCGGGAGGACCTCTGGAACGCCCTCGCTCTCGGTGGACCCGCGCCGGGTCTCTCCCCTCCCCACCGTCGCGATCTCGCGCTCTTCCGCGCGCTCCACGTCGACGGGACCCGCGAGCCTCCCCTCGGGCGAGCGGCGGCCGCGCTGGGACTGCGCCACGCGGCGGACTTCCGCCGCTCCGATCTCCCTTCGCCTGGCGACCGCGCGACGACGGCGCGGAGGTCGTCTCCCGCGACGAGAGTCTCGACCTCCGCCCCGGCGACTTCCTGCTCGCGATCGACGGCGAGGAGGACTACCGGCTCGCGGAGCGGCTGCGGCGGTCGCCGCCGAAGGGGGCGAGCTCCGTGCTCACCTTCGCGCGCGGCAAGGACCGCTTCACGCGAACCGCGGCTTTCCGGGCGAAGCGGCAGTGGCTCGTCACGTTTGAGCCCGATGCGGGCGCGAGCGAGGAGGCGCGGGAGCGCCGCCGCGGGATGCTCCTCGGCGCAACGGAAGGGAACTGAGTCTCAGGCGCCGTAGGCGCGATCGTCGACGTAGGCCCGGAACCACATCTCGAGCATCATCAGCGACCAGAGGAGCTGGCCGTGATCCCGCCGCCCGCGGCGGTGCTCGTCGCGCAGGCGCGCCACCGCCTCGGGGCGGAAGATCCCGCGGGACGGCGAGACGACGCCGTCCAGGAGGTCGTCGGTGCGCGCCTGCCAGTCGCGATTGAACCAGCGCGAGATCGGGATCGCGAAGCCCTGCTTCTTGCGGTCGATCGCCTCGGCCGGAACGAGCCGGCGCGCGAGGCGCCGGAGGATGTGCTTCGAGACCCCGTCGCGGAGCTTCATCGCGGTCGGGATGCGCGCCGCGAGCTCGACCACGCGATGGTCGAGCAGCGGCGCCCGCGCCTCGAGCGAGACCGCCATGCTCATGCGGTCGACCTTCACGAGGATGTCGTCCGGCAGGTAGCGGCCGAGATCACCGTGGGCGCGGCGCGAGACCGCGTCGGCGCCGGCGACCTCCGCCATCCGATCGAGATACCAGGGCGCGGGGTCCGTGCCGCCCACGCGACGCGCGAAGTCGGGATGGAAGAGCGAGCCGTGATCGGCGGAGACGCCGCAGGTCACGTGGTGGACGTAGCGGCCGTCGTCGTCCTGCGCGAGGTCGAGAAGGCGGGCGCGGCCGAAGAAGCCGGGCGGGAGCGCTCGCCCCACCCCGCCGAAGAGCGCGCGGCGCAGGCCGAGCGGCAGGGCGCCGAGCCCGCCCGTCGCGGCCGATCGGTAGCGCGAGTAGCCGGCGAAGAGCTCGTCGCCGCCGTCGCCGGACAGGACGACCGTCACGTGCTCGCGCGCCATCTTCGAGACGTACCAGGTCGGGATGGCCGAGGAGTCGGCGAAGGGCTCGTCGAAGTGACGGACGAGATCTTCGATGATCGCGGCCGCGTCCGGCTTCACCACGAGTTCGTGGTGATCGGTGCCGAGGTGCTCGGCCACCATCCGCGCGTAGCGCAGCTCGTCGAACTCGCGATCCTCGAAGCCGATCGAGAAGGTCTTCACCGGCGCGTCGGCGACGCGGGCCATCAGACCGACGACCGTGGAGGAATCGATCCCGCCGGAGAGGTACGCGCCGAGCGGCACCTCGCTGATCATCCGCAGCCGCACCGCCTCCTCGAGCGTCGCTTCGAGGCGTTCCAGGTGCTCGTCCTCGCTCAGCGAATCGTCGGGGGCCGGGCGGACGTCCCAGTAGCGCTCGCGGGCGATCGTGCCGGCGAGATCGACCGTCATCCGGTGGCCCGGCTCGACCTTGCGGATGCCGCGGAAGGCCGTGAGCGGCGCCGGCACGTAGCCGTAGGCGACGTAGGGCACGAGGGCCTCGGGCTCGACCTCCGGCCGCGGGCGGCCGAGCCGGGCGAGGCCGACGAGGATCGACTTGATCTCGGAGGCGAAGAGGAAGACCTCCTCGTCGCGGTAGTAGTGCAGGGGCTTCTTGCCGAGCCGGTCGCGCGCGAGCACGAGCCGGCGCTCGACGCGGTCCCAGATCGCGAAGGCGAACATCCCGCAGAGGGCCTCGACGCCGGCGGTGCCGCGCTCCTCGTAGAGGGCGAGCACGGTCTCGGTGTCGGAGTGGGTCTGGAAGGGGCGGCCGGCCTCGAGGAGACGCGCACGCTCCCGGGCGAAGTCGTAGCTCTCGCCGTTGTAGACGATCGAGGCGCGACGATCGGGCGAGTGGATGGGCTGGTCGCCGCCGGCGACGTCGATGATCGCGAGGCGGCGCATGCCGAGCGCCACCGGTCCCTCGACGAGGTAGCCGGCCGAATCGGGGCCGCGGTGGACGATCGCGTCGTTCATCGCGACCAGCACGTCGCGGTCCGCGGCGGCGCCGTCGAGTCTCAGGTAGCCGGCGATTCCGCACACCGCGCGCGTTCCCTCCTCGCGTCCGACCGAAGGTGCCAGGGGGCGCGCGACGACGCAAGGCCGGGACTTTACGCGGCCCGGCCGCGTTGGCATCGTCGGCGGACCATGATGAAACGGCGCCCCGTCCTGTTCTTCTTCCTCGTCTTTTCCGTCCTCGCCGCCGCAGCGGCGATCGGGCTGCGCGCGCTTTTCTCCGCGCCCTGGTGGCTCGGAGCGCTGGTGGGCGTGAACCTCGCCACCGTGCTGCTCTGGGCCTGGGACAAGCGGCAATCCCGGCGGCGCGGCTGGCGCGTGCCGGAGCGCGCGCTCCACCTGATGGCGATCTGCGGCGGCACGCCCGGGGCCTTCCTCGCCATGCGGACCCTGCGCCACAAGACGCTGAAGCGGCACTTCGCGGTCCTCTACACCCTGGTCTTCGCCCTCCAGATCGCGGGCCTCTGGTACCTCGTACCCGGCGCGCTCCGATGAGCGGGGTCACTCCCGCGCCCTGCCCGCATCGCCCGCCCTGCCCCGGGTGCCCGCGCTGGGGCCTCGCCGGACCGGCCCCGGAGCAGCTCGACGCCCTGGCCGCGCTCGCGCGGGAGGCCGGCGCGCCGGACCCGGTGCTCCTCGCGGGTGAGCCCCTCGGCTGGCGCCGCCGTGCGAGGCTGGCCGTCCGCGGGCGGGCGAACTCGCCCAAGCTCGGGATCTTCCGGGAGGGCAGCCACGACCTCGTCGACGTCCCCCGCTGCCTGACCCACCATCCCGCGATCAACGAGGCGGCGCAGGCGCTCCGCGCGGCCATCCGGGCGACCGGCGTCGCGCCCTACCACGAGAAGGCGGATCGGGGCCTCCTCCGCTACGCGCAGATCACCGCGATCCCGCCGGAGAGCGGCGCGGACGTCGAACCGGGCGGCACGGCGCTCCAGATCGTCCTCGTCGGGAACGCCGAGGACCCGGGCGCGCTCGCGCCGCTCGCCGCACCGCTGCGGGAGCGGCTCGGCGATCGCCTGCAGGGTCTCTTCGCGAACGCGAATCCCGGACGCACGAACGCGATCCTGGGGGCGGAGATGCTCCGGCTCTCGGGCGAGGAGGACTTCGGCGCGCGCTTCGGCGCCTCGCGCGTCCGGGTGCCGCCGGGCGCCTTCTTCCAGGCGAACCCGGAGCTCTTCGCCCGCGCGGTCGAACGCGTCCAGGCGGCGGTCCCCGCGGGTGCGCGGGTGCTCGAGCTCTACGCGGGCGTGGGCACGATCGGACTCGGGCTCGCGGAGCGGGCCTCGTCCCTCGCGATGGAGGAGATCGCTCCCGCCGCGCGGACGGGACTCGAGCGCGGACGCGCGATGCTCGCGCCCGAGCTCCGCGAGCGCGTCGAGATCCTCGCGGTGCCCGCCGAGGACGCGGCCCCGCGCGTGGCCGGAGCCGAGATCGTGATCGCCGATCCGCCCCGCCGCGGGCTCGATCCGGGCGTCCTCGCCGCGCTCCTGACGTCGCCCCCCCGCCAGCTCCACCTCGTCGCCTGCGGCTTCGAGGCCTTCCTCCGCGACGCCCGCGCGCTCCTCGCGCCGGGACGGCTGCGCCTCGCCGACCTCGTCGCGCTCGACCTCTTCCCGATGAGCGGCCACGTCGAGGTCCTCGCGCGCTTCGACCGCGTCGAGGCCTGAACGACGAACGCGGCGCCGGACCGGAGTCCGACGCCGCGTTCGATCGGCTTCGCGCGGAGCGAAGGGGTCAGGCGATCGTGACCTCGGGGCAGAGGTAGACGTCCTGGATGGCGTGGAGGAGCTCGACGCCCTGGGCCATCGGCTTCTGGAAGGCCTTGCGACCCGAGATGAGTCCCATGCCGCCCGCGCGCTTGTTCACGACGGCGGTGGCGACCGCATCCTGGAGGTCGTTGCCGCCCGAGGCGCCGCCCGAGTTGATGAGGCCGGAGCGGCCCATGTAGCAGTTCACGACCTGCCAGCGGCAGAGGTCGATCGGGTGGTCCGAGCAGAGATCGGAGTAGACCTTCTTGTGGGTCTTGCCGGTGCCGATCGCGGTGAAGCCGCCGTTGTTCTCGGGCAGCTTCTGCTTGATGATGTCGGCCCCGATCGTGACGCCGAGGTGGTTCGCCTGGCCGGTGAGGTCCGCCGCGGCGTGGTAGTCGACGCCGTCCTTCTTGAAGGCCGGGCTGCGGAGATAGCACCAGAGCACGGTGAACATGCCGAGCTCGTGCGCGCGCTCGAAGGCGCGGGAGACCTCGATGATCTGACGGTCCGACTCCTCCGAGCCGAAGTAGATCGTGGCGCCGACGCCGACGCAGCCCATCTCGAAGGCCTGATCGATGCTGGCGAAGTCGATCTGATCGAAGGTGTTCGGCGTCGTCAGCAGCTCGTTGTGGTTGAACTTCAGGATGAAGGGGATCCGGTGCGCGTACTTGCGCGCCACCGCGGCGAGCACGCCGTAGGTCGACGCGACCGCGTTGCAGCCGCCCTCGATCGCGAGCTTCACGATGTTCTCGGGGTCGAAGTAGATCGGGTTCGGCGCGAAGCTCGCGGCGCCGCTGTGCTCGATGCCCTGGTCGACCGGGAGGATCGAGACGTAGCCCGTGCCGCCGAGGCGACCGTGGTCGTAGAGGCTCTGGAGGTTGCGGAGCACCGGCGTCGGGCGATCCGAGTCCCCGTGGATCCGGTTGACGAAGTCGGGACCGGGCAGGTGGAGCAGGTCCTTCGACATCTTCGGGTTCGAGAAGCCGAGCAGGCTCTGGCCCTGGTCCGCGAGGACTTCCTGGATCTTGCCGTACATGGATTCGTTCTCCGGGGTCGTTCGGTGCGGTGTCCGGGCGCGGCGAGACGCGCGACTCGGGTCTCGGCGGAGCCGCGATTTCTCGCGGCGCGGGACGGCCCGAAAATAGCCCGTGGCCCCCCGCGCGACAAGCGGTCCCGGCCCCCTCCGGGGGATCAGGCGCGGTCGCGGAAGGGGCCCAGGGGCCACATCCCGGTCGCCGCGGTGCCCGCGAGGTAGATCCCGGCGGCGGCGAAGGCCCCGAGGATCCGGTCCTCCATCCGGAAGAGCAGGCCGATCCCGATCCCGAGCCAGACGAGCGAACGGGCGACCGCCACGCTCGCGAAGGCGACGAAGTCCGGCAGGTCGCGGCGGTTGAACCAGAGCATCAGGATCCCGAAGAGGATCGGATAGGCCGCGGCCGCGAGCGCCGCGCCCCAGAGCCCGAGCGAGAGGACGAGCGCGAAGGTCACCGGCAGGTTGACGAAGAGCGCGGCGACGTTGGCCCGCTTCGTGTTCCGGGCGAGGCCCCGGGCCATCGCCGCGGTGGCGATGAGGTACTCGACGGTGAACATCGGCGAGGCCGAGACGATCACCGCGAGGTAGTCCCAGGTATCGGCGTACTTCGACAGCGACCGGTACTCGAGCAGGAGGTCGAAGGCGCCCAGCATCCCGATCGCGACGAGGGGAAAGAGCGTCAGGTTGAGCCGCACCATCTGCCGGAAGCCGCGCGGGACCTCGTCCGGGTGACGCGTGAAGAGCGGCAGGGCCGCGCGCTGCACGAGCGCCAGCGGTCGGTGGATGAACATCATCATGCTCATCACGTAGCCGTAGCGTCCGAGAGCCTCCCGCCCGAGCGAGGCGTCGACGATGACCTGCACGAGGCGCAGGTTGACGACGAAGGCGGCTCCCGCGAGCCAGAGGTGGCGGTAGTCGTCCCAGAGCGCCGCGTAGTCGGGGCCGAAGGGCCGGAAGGGGCCGAGGTCGTCCTTCGAGCGGCTCAGGCGCCAGGCCGAGATCGCGAGGATCAGGGCGGCGACCACGGCGAAGCCGGCGAAGGCCCACCAGAGCGCGAGCGAGGTGGGCACCCACTCCTCCCCCGGCGCGAGGTTCGCGGGGCGATCGCGCAGGAGGACGCCGAGGCCGCAGCCGACGGACCAGATCATCGACTGGAGCGCCAGCAGCGTGAGCTCGAGCGCCTTCTCCATCCGGGCGCGGAAGGTGAGCTTGCCGAGCTCGGCCACGACGAAGAGCCCCACCGACCCGATCGCCAGCGTCGAGGAGAAACCGGTCAGGCGCGAGGCCACGAAGGCGGCGATCCCCGACAGCGCGCCGAGCAGGAGCGCGTAGGCGAGGAAGAGTCGCAGGAAGCGGCGATAGTTGCCCTTCCTCTTGTTGATGAAGGTGACGAGGGAGTGATCGAAGCCGAAGTAGAAGGCGCCCGAGGCCAGCTCGAGCACCAGCAGGTAGTGCTGGTACTCCCCGAACTGGTGCTCGCTCAGGGCGTCGCCGAGGACCACGAGCTCGACCAGCTTCGTGAGCACGCCGGTGCCGAGCTGGACCACCAGCGCCAGACTGAAGTAGGTCAGGAGCGCTCTGATCATCCCCGCCGTTCCGAGCCCTCGAGCCCCCGCCCCTCCCACCGTCCCCACGGGACGGGAGCGCGCGCATCACCTTGCCATTTCTCGGCTGGCGACGGCCCCGGGCTCATCCGCACTTCGGGGGAAGGCCGATTCGCGCCCCCGACGGGGGCCGCCGCCGACCCCGTCGCGAGGGCCGCGTCCGGCCGATCGCCTCGCCCGCCAGCCTACGCGGCTCCGGGAGGCCGACAAAGGGCCTCCCGAGTGGACCTCCGTCTCCTAATCCGCTACAACACGCCTTCTTATGGCCGGGATCGGGAGCCCTCCCGCGCGGCCGGGGAGCGGATGGGGACGCGGCGCGGGCCGTGCCCCCGGATGGCGCGCCGTGATCGATGCGCGCACCTTCGACCTCGATCCGAAGCGGCCGCGCTCGCGACCGCTGACCGAGGACGATCTGGAAAGGGAACCCACGCGATGACCCAGGCCGCCGCGGCGACACCGGAAAAGACCCTGCTCGGACATCCCCGAGGACTCTTCGTCCTCTTCTTCGCCGAACTCTGGGAGCGCTTCAGCTACTACGGCATGCGCGCCCTGCTCACCCTCTACATGATCAAGGTCCTCGGGATGACCGACGGCCAGGGGGCGGGCGTCTACGGCGGCTACACCGGACTGGTGTACCTCTTCCCGGTCCTCGGCGGCTGGCTCGCGGACAAGGTCCTCGGCTACCGCAAGGCGATCATCCTCGGCGGCCTCCTCATGGCGATCGGCCACGGGTTGATGGCGATCCAGGACAATCAGGCCTTCTACATGGCCCTCGCCTTCCTCTGCGTGGGCAACGGATTCTTCAAGCCGAACATCTCGTCGACGGTGGGCAAGCTCTACGCCGAGGGCGACCAGCGCCGCGACGCGGGCTTCACGATCTTCTACATGGGCATCAACGTCGGCGCGATGCTCGCGCCGCTCGTCTGCGGCTACCTCGGCGAGGACATCGGCTGGCACTACGGCTTCAGCGCCGCGGCGATCGGCATGCTCCTCGGCCTGACGATCTTCATGATCGGCACGAAGGAGCTGCACGGAAAGGGCGAGCCCCGCGACCCGAGCGTCGGCCGGCGCCGCGTCCTCGGCGTCCTCCCCCTCGAGAAGGCGATCTGGCTGGGCTCCTTCGTCTGCACGCCGCTCATCGCGCTCCTGTTGCTCGCCAACCGCGACCTGCCGGTGGCGAAGCAGATCGTCAACATCATCGGCCTCTTCGTGCTCTTCGTCCTCATCCGGACGGGTCTCCAGCACGGCCGCGTCGCGCTGCACCGGATCATCTCGCTGATCATCCTCATGGTCTTCCACGCGATGTTCTGGACCTTCTTCGAGCAGGCCGGCTCCTCGCTGACCCTCTTCGCCGACCGCGTCGTCGACCGCGTCGTGCCGATCTACGGCACCGCGACGGCCTCGCAGTTCCAGGCGATGAACCCCTTCTTCATCATCGTCTTCGCCCCGATCTTCACCATGATCTGGACGAAGCTCGGCGCGCGTCAGCCCTCGATCCCGGTCAAGTTCGCGCTGGGTCTCCTCCAGCTCGGCCTCGGCTTCGGCGTCCTCGTCCTCGGCATGAACGCCGTCAGCGAGGGCGAGAAGGTCGGATGGATCATCCTCGGCTCGATGTACCTGCTGCACACGACCGGTGAGCTCTGCCTCTCCCCCGTCGGCCTCTCGGCGGTGACGAAGCTCGCCCCGCCGACCGCCACCGCCTTCGTCATGGGCGCGTGGTTCCTCAGCATCGCCTTCGGAAACATCACCGCGGGCGAGCTCGCGGCGAAGACCGAGGTCAGCTTCGAGGCGACGGCCCCGGCCGAGATCGCGAAGCTCGGCTCCGACGAGGCGAAGAAGGAGAAGCAGGAGGAGAACGTCCTCCACGAGCTCTCGGACAAGCACTTCGTGTACGGCACGGGGCTGATGAAGTCCGTCACCGTCGCCGGCCTCGACGGCTACGACGAGCCCGGACGCAGCGTCGTCGGCTTCGTCCGCCTGCAGTCCTACCGCCAGAACGGCAACGCCCGGGCGCTCCTCAGCGACGAGCAGCGCGGCCTGATCCTCAACTCGATCAGCCGCACCTCGAAGGCGAAGGCCGACGAGGACTTCTCGAAGATGAGCCGCGAGCAGCTCGAGGCGCGGGCGCTCGAGAAGGGGCTCGTCCTCGACGAGCCGGAGGCGAAGCGCTCCTCCGACCGCAAGCTCCTCCGTCTCCTCGAGGGCGGCGAGGCCGGCATGGTCGACGTCCTCGACGCCCTCTGGACCTTCGTGAAGAGCCCGATCGAGTGCACCGAGTGCGCGATCAAGGGCGAGCAGAAGTCGGACGACGGCGACAAGGAGCGGACCGAGACGGTCAACCTCCTCCAGCTCGTCGGCGACATGGGCGAGCTCGGCATCGAACCCGGCCGCCTGCTCGACCACCTCGCGGCGAAGGAGATGCTCGACACCGAGACCGCGCGCCGCGTGCGCGAGATCATCGGCGCCGACGGCCTCACCCTCCAGTCGAACGCGGTCGAGGGCCTCGCGAAGGAGGACCTCATCAAGGAGCGCAAGGCCTGGGTGAAGGAGTTCGCCAAGGCGATGGACCTGAAGCCCGAGACGCGCGATGAGGTTCTCGACGGCCTCGACCCGGGCACGGTCACCGGCGCGCACGTCGCGACCGAGAACCTCGCCAACCACATGGTCGGTCCGGTCCTCGAGAAGTACCGCCCGGTCTACTTCTGGGTCTTCATCGTCGCGGTCGGCTCCGCCGTCCTGCTCTTCGTCCTCTCGCCGCTCATCAAGAAGCTGATGCACGGCGTGAACTGATCCGACCGACGCCCCGAGGCCCCCGGATCGCCGCCGCGATCCGGGGGCCTCTCGTTTCGCCCCCTCCGGAGACGAACCGATGACCGCCGATCTCGCCCCCCTCGCGTCCGCTCCCTTCCTCGCCGAAGGCGCGCTCATCGAGCAGCCGATGGCGGTGCTCGCCGTCCTGCTCGGGATCCTGGGCGGGCTCTTCTGGATGAACGCGCACCCGACGCTGGGGAAGATCTTCAAGGTCCTCCCGCTGCTGGTGTTCTGCTACTTCACGCCGACGGTCTTCTCGAACCTCGGCGTGATCCCGATCGAATCGCCGCTCTACGGCTTCATCAAGAAGTGGCTCCTCCCCGCGAGCCTGATCCTGCTGACGCTGTCGGTGGACATCCCGGCGATCCTCCGCCTCGGACGGAACGCGGTGGCGCTCTTCCTCATCGCGACGCTGACGATCGTCATCGGCGGACCGATCGCCTTCGGGCTCCTGCACTTCCTCGTCCCGGATTCCCTCGGCACGGAAGAGGCCTGGAAGGGTCTGGCCGCGCTCTCCGGCTCGTGGATCGGCGGGACGGCGAACATGGTCGCGATCGGCGAGAGCGTCGGCGTGAAGGCCTCGACCTTCCAGATGATGATCGTCGTCGACGTCGCGGTGGCGAACGTCTGGATGGCCACACTCCTGTTCTTTGCGAACCGGGAGAAGGCGATGGACGAGAAGATCGGCGCCGACCGCACGAGTATCGAGGAGTGCAAGCGCGCGGTGGAGGAGTTCCACGAGCAGGTCAAGCGCCCGACCACCCTCGCCGACCTCCTCATCATCTGCGGGATCGCGATCGGCGGCGCCGTCGTCGCGAACTGGTGCGCCGAGCGGCTCCCGGACATCGGAAGCATCGTGCGGAGCTTCACCTGGATCGTGCTGATCGTGACGACCCTGGGGGTCTCGCTGTCCTTCACGCCGGCACGACGTCTCGAGGGAGCCGGCGCAGGCGCGGTCGGGTCCGTCTTCCTCTACCTGCTCGTCGCTTCGATCGGCGCCCACGCGGAGTTCGCGAGGGTGCTCGACGCCCCGGCGATGGTGGCGATCGGCGCGGTCTGGATGCTCTTCCACGCGATCTTCCTCTTGCTGGCGCGCCGCCTCCTGAAGGCTCCGATCTTCTTCGCCGCCGTCGGATCGAAGGCCAACATCGGCGGCGCGGCCTCGGCGCCCATCGTCGCCTCGGCCTTCCACCCGGCACTGGCTCCCGTCGGCGCTCTCCTCGCGGTCGGCGGCTACGTGGTCGGCACCTACGGCGGACTCGCCTGCGCCTTCCTGCTCGAGTTCACCGAGTCGCTCTTCGGCTGATCCCGCGCGCTTCAGTCCTCCTCGCGCCGGAGCGAGGCGTCGTTCTCGACGCCGAGCTCGCGCAGGAGGACCGTCGCGTAGGCGCCCTTCGGGAGGACGAAGGAGAGCACGGGGTCGCCGTCGCGCGTCGTCACCGCGACCTCCCGCGGACGCAGGAGGGCCGGACGGCGCGAGCCCTCCGCGCGCACGGGTCGGAAGTCGGCCGGGGCCAGTCCGTGATTGGCGAGGACCGCGGCCTCGCGGAGTCCGGCCGCGCCGCCCGCCGCGCGCATCTTCGCGCCGAAGATCGGCCCCGTGATCTCGATCTCCCCCGCCGCGAGCCGCGGCGCCTCGACCGCGGCGTCCTCGACGTCGAAGAGGCCGCCCCGGGCGGTGCGGGCGAGGTCCCCCTCGAGCAGGACGTCGAGGAGTCCATCCTCGGATCGCCGGGCGAGCCAGTCGTTGAAGAGCGCGGCCTGGAGCGCCGAGACCATGAGATCGCGCTCGCGCCGCGGGGCGCGACGGCCGCGGAGGATCGCGAGGCCTCGCGCGACGTTGTCTCCGCCGCGGCCGAAGCGCTGCGCGCCGAAGTAGTTCGGGGCCCCCTCGGCCGCCAGCCGTTCGAGCGCCGCGCGAGAGAGGTCGGCCGCGCCGGCGCGCGCGCCGCGGATGCGCAGCGTGAAGCGGTTGCCGCGGAGGTGCCCGAGCCGGAGCTTGTTGCCGTGGCGACTCGCGGCGAGGACCTCGACCCCGAGTTCCGCCGCGACCCGGCTCGCCGCCTCGTCCGGCTCGAGGTCGGGCGCGTGGACGGTGAAGGCCTGCGTCGTCACCGCGTGGCGATCCTTGCGGCCGGCGTAGCCGACCTCGTCCTCGCGGGCGCCGAGGAGGGCCGCGAGCTCGCGGGCGAGATCATGGGTGTTCCGTCCCGCGCGCCGCAGGACGAGATGGAGGTGCGCCCCTCCCGAGGCCTCGTAGGCCGGGAGCTCCTCGACGGCGAAGTCCTCCGGCGTCGACTTGTGGGCGCCGCCGAGGCCGAGCGCGTCGTCGAGACGGCGCGGAAGCGCCCCGAGGTCCTCGCCCCTCACGTCGCGAGGATCTCGGTCAGGGCGCGGTGGATCGTCGGCTGCGCGAAGGGAAAGCGCAGGGCCTCGAGGCGGGTCGGCCGGACGCGCTGTCCGGCGAGGAGGATGCCGTCCGCCATCGGTCCGAAGAGCGCGCGCAGCGCGAAGGCGGGCACCGGCAGGATGGCCGGTCGGCGCAGCGCGCGCCCGAGCGCCCGCGTGAGATCCCGGTTCGTGACGGGGTGCGGCGTCACCGCGTTGATCGGGCCGGAGTAGCGATCGTCGCGCAGGGCGGCGAGGTAGGCCCCGAGGAGATCGTCGAGCCCGATCCAGGAGACCCACTGGCGCCCGTCGCCGAGACGGCCGCCGAGCCCGAGGCGGAAGGGGGTCAGCATCTTCCCGAGCGCGCCGCCGCCGCGGCCGAGGACCATGCCGGTGCGCAGGAAGACGGTGCGGGCGCCCGCCGCGGCGAGCGGCGCGGCCGCGCCCTCCCACTCGACCGCGACGCGGGCCAGGAAGTCGTCTCCCGGCGGCGAGTCCTCGTCGACCCAGGCCTCGCCCGTGTCGCCGTAGATGCCGATCCCGGAGGCGGCGACGAAGACGGCCGGCGGGGCTCCGCTCGCGGCGAGAGCCTCCGCCAGGAGCTTCGTGCCCTCGACGCGACTCGCCCGGATCCGCTCCATCGCGGCCTCGCTCCAGCGCTGGGCGACGGGCTCGCCGGCGAGGTGGACGACGGCGTCGAATCCGGCGAGCCGGTCGGCGTCGATCTTCCCCCGCGCCGGATCCCAGCTCACGGCGTCGGCGCCGGGGCGACCGCGCACGAGCCGGGTCACTTGGGCCCCCTCCGCCTCGAGCCGGCGGCACAGCGGCGCCCCGATGAACCCCGACGCACCGGTGACGAGCACCTTCATCCCGCTCTCTCCCTCCCGCTTCTCCGTCCCGTCCATCATGAGACCGGGTCGTCGGCGCGCAAGCGGTGGGTGCTCACCCGGCGCGGGGAAAGCCGAAGCGCGGCCGCAGCTCCGGTCCCCGACCGCACTTGTCGCGAGGGACGCGGGCCTCGCGACCGACCGAAGTGAATGCTCCTCGCTTCGGGCCCCTCATCAGGCATGATGCAAACACGATTGAGCTGACGCGCCGCAGCGCGCCGACGAGAAGGCGAACGTTCCCACGCGTTCGCCTTCTTTCTTTTGCCCCCCGCTTCGCCCCCGAACCCGACCGGACGAGACGGGGCCGCGTCCGGATCGGACGCGGCCCCGTCGCGAGGTCATGCCGGGTCGAAGTCGGCCGCGATCAGGGGAACTGGAGATCGAGGCCGTCGGAGACGCCGATGTTCACCGGGTTGAGGCCCGGCGCGAGGGCGAAGAGCTGGGCCGAGATCGAGACCCCCAGCCCCGAGAGACCGGCCGGAACCGGGAAGGGCCCCCAGTTGAAGCCGCCGGGGACGAGGGTCGGGATGAAGGGAGTCGTCGGCGAGAGCCCGTCCAGGAGGATGAAGGCGTTCGTCGGGTCGATCCACACGTTGGCCGGATCGCCGGGGAGCAGCGAGAGGCCGGCCGGCGGCATGCCCGTGCCGTAGGCGGTCGCGACCAGCGCGAAGGGCTGGCCGTCGAGCGAACCGGCGGGCGAGAACATCCGGAAGCTCATCAGGTCCGTGGACTGGACGACGTGCTGGCCGGCCGCGCCCGCGCTCAGCGCGCCGTTCAGGGACAGCTCGATGGCCGCGTCGGCGCCGTTGCCGGGGAAGATCGGCGGCACCGTCGAGGCGAAGTTCCAGGAGAGGACGTCGTGGTGCTCGAGCTGGGCCGTGGTGTTCGGCATCGCCGCGGTGAAGCCGACGTAGGCCGAATCACCGCCGATGAGGGCGAGGCCGCCGTCGTTGCCGCCGATCGTGTAGGTGCCGCCAGCGGCGAAGGTGTAGGGGATGCTGATCACCGGGCTCGCGGAGTTGTCGTAGTAGACCTCGAGCGTGCCGGGGACGTAGCGCACGCGGATGGTGTGCACGAGCGCGCCCGAACTCATGTCGGTCGGCGTCGAGTAGGCGCCGAGCGAGAAGTTCTCGTGCTGGTCGTTCGCGCCCAGGCCGCCGGTGTGGATGCTCAGGTGGCTCCCGCTCGGGTCGTTCTTGTTGGTGTCCTGGAAGAGGTCCATCTCGACGACGAGCGAGTTCGTGATCGCCGGGGGCGTGCCGGTGGTCACGCCGTAGCCCAGGGCGTGGGCGGGAGCACCGAGGGCCGTCGTCGCGGCGGGGTCGTTGTGGATCACGAAGGCCATGCCCGAGCCGCCCGAGCCGGAGGTCACGGTGAAGCGGCAGGTGAAGGTGGTGTCGAAGCCGTTCGCGACCTGCAGCGGCGAGCTGTAGAAGGCCGAGCCGGTGTTCATGAGCCCGGAGGGGGCGACGCGCAGGTCGTTTCCGGAGAGGGTCGCCATCCCGTTGAGGCTCATGCCCGCGGGGTTGGAGAAGTCGTTGTAGGTCACGGTCTGGGCCGCGGCCGGCCCGACGAGCGCGACGAGCACCGCGAGACGGGTGAGGACGGAGGGGAGGTTCTTCACGTACGGGGATTTCCGGGATCGGGAAGGGAGGACCGCGCCCGACGCCGAGCCGCGAAGGTCCCCCACCTCCGTCGCCCGGCGAGGGCTTTTCGCCGGGAAAATTCCCATCGACGGCGGGAGTTCCTCCGGGAGGTCGCCTCGCACTCCGGAGCGCCTCCCTCACACCTCCCGGAGCGCCCGGACCGATCAGCGCGGGACGCTCGTCTCGTAGCGGACGCCGTCGGGGACCGGAACGCCCACCGGAACCTGCACGCCCATGCGACCTTCCGTGCGCGCCGAGGCGTCGACGGCCAGGAAGGAGGTGCGGCTCGAGACGATGCCGAACTCGAGCGCGATCGCCTCGACCTCGGCCGCGCGGTTCTCGCCTCGCGCGGCGGCGGCGTACTCGAGATCCGCGATCCGGTGGCGGGCCCAGATGCTCGCGATGCCGGAGTGACGACGCTCGGCGTCGGGGGTGAGGGCGATCGAGGTCGAGACCTCCTCTCCCCCGGCGCGGCCGTGCACGACGACCGTGGACGGAGGCGTCCCGCGGAGTCGTCCGACCAGCATGACCGGACGACCGTGGAAGAGGTCCGGAACGGTGCGGGGATGGAGATCCTCGACGCGGGCGCCGCCCCAGTCGAGCCGGATGTCGGTGAGCGCGGGGCGACGGACCCGCTCGTAGAAGGCGTCGACCGCCGCGGTGCCGTCGTCGTCGAGCCCGACGTAGGCCACGGCGCCCCGGCCCAGCCGCGCCATCCCCTCGATGAGATGGCGGTTGACCGAGTTGCCGATGCCGAAGGAGAAGACCCGCGCGTCGCCGACGCGATCCGCGATCGCGCCGAAGATCTCGACCTCGTTGCCGATGAACCCGTCGGTCATGAAGGTCACCACCCGCTGACGCGAGGGATCCCGCGGGAAGTCGAGGGCGGCCTTGATGCCCTCCACCATCATCGTGCCGCCCGTGCCCTCGAGCTCGTCGAGGTAGCGCAGACCGCGTCGCAGGTTCTCGGAGGTGGCGGGCAGGGGCCGGGAGCCGAGCTGCGAGGCCTCGCTCGAGAAGCGGATGATCTGGAAGCTGTCGCGCGGGTCGCAGGCCCGCAGCGCCCGGCGCGCGGCGGCCTTCGCCTTCGCGAGCGGCGCGCCCTTCATCGATCCGGAGCAGTCGAGGACGAAGACGAACTCCGTCGGCGCGCGGCGGATCGTCTCGAGCTCGCGCGGTGGGACGAGGAGGAAGCTGAAGAAGGTGCCGCCCTCGCTCTCGTGGAGGACGAGGCCGGCCTCGGGGCGATCTCCGGCGAGCTCCCAGCGGAGGCGGAAGTCGCGGTCGGGGACGCGGTCGTTCGCGGCGAGGCGGACGCGGCGCCGCGAGTCCGAGAGCCGTTCGACCTCGACCGCGTGGCTCGCGCTCGCGAGCGCGCGGATCGGGATCCCGGCGTCGACCTCGACCTCGATCTCGACGCGATGGCCGCCGTCCTGCCCGGGCGCGAGGTAGGGCACGGAGGTCGCGGCCGTCGCGCGCGTGCCCTGCGGGTGGGCCTCGATGCGGTCCGACCAGCCCGGCGGGTTGAAGCGCGGGCCGACGACGAGCGGGAAGTCGAACTCGAAGCCGCCGTCCCGCCAGGGGAGCGCGTTGAAGTAGCGCATCTCGATCTCGAGCCGGCGGCCGGGCTCGATGTTGGCGACGCTCTGCGTGAAGACGTTGGGACGCTCCTGACTCAGGAGGGCCGCGACGTAGCCCATGGAACGCGCGGCCTCGTAGATCCGCTCCGCCTCCTCGCGACGCCGGACCACGCCGCGGATGCGCCGCTCGCCGATCGTCATCACGAACTCGCTCACCGCCGCGTCGTGCGGCAGCGGGAACACGTAGATCGCCTCGATCTTCGTGTCGAAGGGATTGTGGAAGACCTGGGTCACGTCGACGGTGGCGACGTGGCCGGCGACATCGGCGCGCACCTTCGTCTTCTCGAGCGGCAGCGGGACGGTCTCGCCGACGTCGCGGCGACCGAAGCAGCGGCCGCAGCCCGGTTCGATCTCGTCGCCGGGCGCCGCCGCCGCGAGCCCGGCCCGGTCGATCACCCAGAGTTCCTCGCCCGGGGAGAGGCGCGCGAGGACATCCTCGTCCGCGCGCTCCGAGGGCGCCGCGGCGTAGGCGCCCTGCGCGTCGTCGAGGTAGCCGCGCCGGAGCTCCGAACCGATCGTGAGCCCGTGGCGGGCGTCGGCGGTGGCGGACTCGGCGCCGGGCGAGCCGGACCCGCAGGCGGCGACGAGAAGCGAGGCGCCGAGGAGCAGGACGGCGACGATCGGCGACGGGAAGGAGCGGGAAGCGGACATCTCAGTTTCTCCTCGTCAGGCGGACGGGAACGTCGAGGTCGAGGCCGTCGGCATCGACGGCGGCTTCGAGGGTGACCGCGAGATCGGGCTCGCCCTCGATCAGGTAGTGCAGAGACGCGACGCGCACCTCGCCCCGCGGCAGCTCGCCGGCGGTGCTGAAGGCGGCGAGGACGACGCGGCCGCCCTGGAGGGCCGCGGGATCGAAGCGGGGCGGTTCGGGGTAGGCGGCGTGGTCGCCGCCCTCGACGCCGACCAGCTTCGCCGCGCCGGCCTCGTCGCGGACCTCGATCTGCCAGGCGCCGAGCCCGCTCGGGACGCCGTCGACCCAGAGGTCGAAGACCGCGAACTCCGTCTCGACGGTCGGGTGCGCCGCGCCGCCGGCGATCGGCCGCGGGCCCTCGCCGCCCTCCCGCAGGAGCAGCAGGACGAGAAACAAGAAGGCGGCCGGGCAGCACATGCGGGTGGTCATCTCAACGGCCCTCCAGCGAGACGGAACGCGCCAGGATCCACTCGAGATCGTCACCGTCGACCCGGCCGTCCTCGTTCGCGTCGGCGAGTCCGGACGCTCCGCCGTCGCGCAGGGCGAGGGCGAGGCGTCGGGCATCGCGAACGTCGACCCGGCCGTTGCCGTCGAGGTCGCCGGGCCGGAGGTCGGCGCGACGCGCGTCGGACGCGGCGCGCTCGCCGAGCCGGGTCTCGCGCCCGGAGGTGAGGAAGGCCGTCGCGAAGACGATCCCGAGGATCCCCGCCGCCGCGAAGCCTCCGACGCGGCGGACGAAGCGTCGCCGGCGGCGCTCCCGGAGCACCAGGGCGCCCCGGAGCCGGATCGCGCGACCGATCTCCTCACCGGGCGGCGGGGCCGCCGCGCCGAGGCGGGCGAGATCGCGCCGCAGGGCGTCGGGCAGGTCGTCGAGGTCGTCGCGAGGATCGGTCACGGTTCGGTCTCCGTGGGGGTGAGGCGCCGGTAGGCCCCGGGGTTCAGGAAAGCCGGGCATTTCTTCCGGAAGGGGGCGGATTCAGGTCCCCGGCCCCTCGAAGTAACGGCGGGCGCGCAGGTGCTCCCGGATCCGGGCGAGCGCGTGGTGGAGCCGGACTTGACCGTCCGAGCGGGACGCCGAGCGCGGCCGCGATCTCGGACAGCTCGAGGCCGTCGAGGTGCCGGAGGAGGACGACCTCGCGGTGCTCCTCCCCCAGCGAGCGCAGGATCTCGGCGAGGTCGGCGAGATCGTCGGCCGGCTCCGAGAGATCGCCGGGCCGGTCCTCCGGGGCCTCGAGCGCGCCCTCGCGACGATTCCGCCGCTTCCAGGTCAGGACGCCGTGGCGCACGACGGGATCGAGGAGGGAGCGCATCGGGACGCGGAGGTCCAGCGCGGGCGCCCGCATCGCGAGCCAGCCGAAGGTCTCCTGCAGGACGTCGTCCGCGCACTCGCCGTCGCCGCCCAGACGGCGGGCGAGACCGTGCACCCAGCGGTGGTGCCGGCGGTACAGCTCGTCGAAGGCGCCCTCGTCACCGGTGGCGACGCGCGCGACGAGGTCGGAATCGCGGGTGTCCTTCACGAGGGACGAGGGTGGCGCCCCGCGCCGCCCCCGTCAACCGGGAGAGGGGGCTCAGCGCTTCGGGCGTTCGAGCTGCTCCGGACGCGAGAGTCGGATCTGCAGCGCGTCGCGGTGCTTTCCGACGGGACCGCTGACGCGGACGCGCTGGCCGACGAGAGCGTCGAGATCGCCGAGGGTCTCGATCGACTCGCGCGGCACGTAGACGGTGATCGCCTTCCGGAAGTCCGCGTCGAAGTTCAGGAGGACGCCGCCGCTCTTCGGGCGGAAGACCTTGGCGACGGAACCCTCGATCGTCACCTCCTTCAGGAAGTTCCGCCCGATCTCCTCGAGGTTGCGGGCGTCGATCACCGGACGCTGCGGCGGACGCGGCGCGCCGTTCGAGGGAACGGCGACGCGACGGATCGGAGCGCCGAGGTCGAAGTCGACGATCACCGGGTGGTGATCGGAGGGATTGTCGGGGCGGTGCAGGATCCGCGCCCGCGTCGCCCGGAGGTTCGCGGTGAGGATGAAGTCGATCTGCTCGGGCTCGCCCCGGTGGACGAAGCTGAAGCGGTCGGACTCGGGAACGAGCTTCGCGGTCAGGTCCTCGAGGACGCCGAAGATCGGCGCGAGGGGCTCGGAGTCGCGTCGGTCGTTGAAGTCGCCCATCACGAGGCAGGGCGTCTTCGGTTCGAGCTCGAGCTGGCGCTTCACGACGGTCGCCACGCCCATCGCCTCGGCGTGACGCCAGGCGTCCGAGGTCTTCTTGTCGCCGCGCTTCGACTTCAGGTGGACGACGCCGACCTGCAGGGCGTCGCGGTCGGTCGGCCGCAGACGGAAGAAGGGGAAGTCGCGGGAGTAGCGCTGGTCGCCCTCGAGCGGCATCTGGCGGTGACTGGCGGCGCGCTCGATCGGGACGCGGGAGAGGATGCCGACGTCGATCCCGCGGAAGTCGTTGCCCTCGATCAGCTCGACGTAGGCGAAGGGACGCTCGAGGTAGGAGTTCAGCCGCTCGAGGATGCGGCGGTTCTCGACCTCCTGCACGCCGACCACGTCGGCCTCGATCTCGTCGAGGAAGCGCGCCATCGCGACCATGTCGGCGAAGGACTTCGGGTCGGTGTCCTCGTCCGGCCGGTCGGGGTCGTCGACCTCGTCGAAGAGGTTGAGGAGGTTCCAGGTCGCGACGCGGAGGACGTTCGCGCGCGGATCGGCCGGGGCCGCCTTCGCCTCGGTCTCCTGCGCCCGGAGGGTCGCGACCGAGAGGACGAGCGCGAGCGCGCAGGTGAGGAATCTCGTCATGGCGGCCTTCCTTCGTCGGGAGCGGGAACGGGAGTCGGGTCCGGCGCGCCGGGCCTCGTCGTCACGGTATCAGGGGACGAGGAGGATTCCATCGAGGGCGAGCGCCGCCCCCGAAACGCGCCGCAGGGTCACGCGATTCACTCCTTCCCGGAGGGTTCCGGGCGGAAGAGCGAGCCGGGCGAGTCGCGGCAGGGCCTGGGAGACGACCCGGAGCGGGGGGAGCTCGCCGACGTGGATCTCCCAGACCCCGTTCTCGGTCCCGTCGACGCCGTGTTCGATGCGCAGCTCCCGGTAGCGGTCGGAATCGAGTTCGAGGTCGATCGCCAGCTCGTCGCCCCGGGCGCGGACGCCGTCCGCCGCGAGCGTCCAGTCCTTGCCCTTGCGGCCGACGGGGCGGAACGAGGGCCGGCGGCGCCGGGCGGATCGAGGCGCCGGGGGTCGCCGCGGCGGCGAGGAAGCTCCGCGGCAGGCCGCACCCCCGCGGATCTCCACCTCGCCGCGCTCCGCGCCCCGCACGTGGAGATCGACCTCACCCCGCGCCGGGACGTCCTCCGGGAAGAGCAGCGTCGTCGGCGACGCGACGGCGGAGTCCGGAAGCTCCCAGCTCGCGAGGGTCCGGTCGTCGCCGCGGAGCTCGAGGGACGCGCCGCGCTTGCGGACCACGGCGACCAGGGTGGCGAAGCCGACGTCGAGGGCGCCGCGCTCGGCGCGCAGGCGCCCGAGGAGGAGGCCGTACTCGTCGCCCGCCCGCGCGGCGGCGGCGGGCGTCGCGTAATAGACGAGCCGCTGGACGCGGCGCTGACGCAGCCGGGCCTGGTCCTCGAGGGCGGCGCCGAGGACCCCGAGCAGATCGGAGGACTCGCGGCCGGCGTCGACCAGGGCGAGGAGTTCGGCGTCCTCGACGCGGCGGACCCGGGCGCCGGCCGCCCACGCCGCCCAGACCGCGGCGTCGCGCTCGCCGCGGAGAGCCTCCTCGCGCCGCCCCGCGAGGAAGGAGCCGCCGGCGCGCGCGACGGCGCGCTGACCGACGGCGCGACGCTCCGCGCGAGGCGAGCGGAGCGCGGCGGCGACGAAGCGCGCGAGCGCCGGATCCTGCGAGTCGGCCGCGAGCAGCTCGGCCAGCGCGGCGCCCAGCCCCTCGTCGGGCCTCGCCGTCTTCCAGAGCGCGTCGAGCGCGGCGGCCCGTTCGGTCGCGGGCCGGGCGGACCAACCCTCGACGAAGGCGCGGAGCGGATCCGCCGGCGAGGCACCCTCCTGGGCCGCGAGCGGCGCCGCGAGGAGAAAGAGGACGAGGAGTCGGATCATCATCGGGGCATTCTACCCCGGAGCCGCCCCGGCCGGGCCCTCCGGTGACGCCGCCGCCCTCCCCTGTTAGCTTGCCGCGATCGAGTCGTCGAGAGGTGGGCCGAGCATGGTCGGGTCGCGGGACCGGAAGTGGAAGGCGCTGGGCCTGATCGGGCTCTGGGCGCTCATCGCCTGGGGCACGCTCGGGGGCGAGCTGCGGGCCGAGGATGCCGCGCCGGCGGCGGAGAGCCCGGGGCTCCTGCCGATGCTGGTGCTGGGCGCGATCATGGTCGCCACCTACGTGGCGATCGCCTTCGAGCTGCTGCACAAGAGCCTCGCCGCCATGAGCGGCGCGATCGCGGCGGTCGCGGCCGCGATGGCCTTCGGCCTCTACCGGCACCACGGCTACGAGGAGGTCCACGAGACCGTGGGCCACGACCTCGGCGTGCTCGGCGTTCTGCTGGGCACCTCGATCCTCGTCGAGATCGCCGGGCACTCCGGCCTCTTCCACTTCATCTCGGTGAAGATCGTCAAGAAGACGCAGGGCGATCCGGGGCGGCTCTTCTTCTACCTCGCCGTGCTCACCGTGCTCTTCTGCAGCTTCCTCACCATCGCGCCCGGCACCCTGATCATGGTGACGCTGGCGCTGGCGGTGACGAAGGAGCTCGACTACGACCCGAAGCCCTACGTCATGATCGTCGCGATCAGCGCCAACTCGGGCGCGCTGGTCACCTTCGCCTCCGGCATCTGCACGATGATGGTCGGTCAGAAGGCCGGGCTCGCCTACCTCGACTTCTTCCGCGTGACGACCCCCATCGCCTTCGTCACCGGCGCGATCGCCTGGGCCGTCGTGCGCGCCTTCTACGCGAAGAGCCTGAAGGTCGCGGGCGACCCGGCCGAGCGCGCCGCCAAGGTGGCGAGCTTCGACGAGTGGGCGCTCGTGGAGGACCGGCGGATCTTCACGCGCTGCGCGGTGATCCTCCTCTTCACGATCGTCGGCTTCGCGACCGCCCAGACCATGGGCCTCGGGCTCGACTTCATCGCGATGGCCGGCGGCATCGCCGCCCTCCTCTTCTCGGGCTTCGACACCGAGAAGGCGATCAAGACGGTGAAGTGGCCCCTCATCGTCTTCTTCATTGGCCTCTTCGTGATCATCGGCGCCGTCCAGGAGACGGGGCTGCTCCAGAAGCTCGCGGGCGGGATCGATGCGCTCTCCGGCGGGAATCCGGTGGCGACGATGCTCATCATGGGCGTCTTCGTGCTCATCCTCTCCGGCATCGTCGACAACATCCCGGTGGCCGCGACCTTGATCCCGATCACCTTCGCGATGGAGGCGAGCGGCGCCGAAGTCACGCCGCTCTGGTGGACGCTCGTGATCTGCTCGAACCTCGGCGGCAACTCGACCCCCGTCGGCTCGGTCGCGGCCGTGATCGCGCTGCACGCCCTCGACAAGGAGCGCGGCGTGAAGATCGGCTGGGGCGAGTACATGAAGGTCGGCGGCACGACGCTCGCCGTCCAGGGCGCCGTCGCCCTCGCCTACCTCTGGGCCTTCCAGACCTTCGACCTCTTCCCGGAGCGCTGACATGCCCGACCGTCAGGAATCGCGCGACGTCGACTCGAGCCTCGGCCGTTTCGAGGCCGCCCTCAAGGCGAAGCCGCAGGAGATCGCGATCCCATCGCTCCGCCGCATCCTCGCGGTGCGCGACGGCAGCGACCAGGACGACGTCGTCCTCGGCCTCGCCGAGGCCGCCGCGCGCCGGTGCGGCGGCGCCGTCGCCACGCTCGACCAGCCGCAGGGCACCCGCGACCCGAACGGCGCGACCGCGGCGATCCTCACCGCGCGCGAGCGGGAGGCGGCCGACCTCGTCGTCGTCCCGGCGCCCTTCGGCGACGACTACGGTCGCCTCCGCGAGGAGAGCCTGGGCGTGACCGTCGACATGCTCCTCGCCGAGTGTCCGGCTCCGGTGCTCATCGCCCGCGCGCCGGTGGCCGACGCCGACCGCACGCTGGCCCACCCCTGGGTGCTGATCGATCTCCACCCGCCGCTCCAGATCCTGGCCGCGGCCTGGGGCGCGGCCTTCGCGCGCGGCGGCGGCGCCCTCGAACTCGTGGCGGCGCCCGACCCGGCCCTCCTCGACGCGATCCGCCTGCTCCTCGGCGACGAGGACGAGGGACGGAAGTTCTCGGATGATCTCGTCGAGCGCGCCGGACGACGGCTCTCCGGCGGCATCGTCGCGGCGGCGCAGCATCTCGGCGAGGGCGAGGACTTCGCGGTCCGCTTCGGGATCCGCGTCGGCGACCGCCCCTCGCGGACGGTCGCGACGCTCGCGGCCGAAGCCGCGGGCTTCTCGGTCGCGGCCTACGTGCGCCGCACCGACGCGCCCTCGCTCTCGATCGCCCGCCGCTGCGTCCTCGCCTCGACCGCGCCGGTCCTGGCGGTGGGGTCCGACGCATGAGCGGGCCGATGGACGAGACGGAGTTCAACGCGCGCTTCGCGGGGGCGCTCGCCGACTGGGAGGTCCCGGACCTGCCGCGCCTCGCGCGCCACGCGTGGCTCGTGCGGCAGAAGAACGACTACCTCAACCTCACCCGGATCGTCGAACCCGAGGAGATGGCGACCCGCCACGTGCTCGACTCCATCGTGGCCGCGCCGCTGCTCGAGGGCACGCCCGAGTCCCCCATCACCCGCGTCCTCGACCTCGGCACCGGCGCCGGCTGGCCGGGCCTCGCGATCGCGATCGCCGGCCCGCACCTCTCGGTCACGCTCCTCGACGCCCGGCGCAAGAAGATCGACTTCCTCGGCGGCGTCGTCGCCGACCTCGGCCTCGAGGACCGCGTCGAATGCGTCTGGTCCCGCTTCGAGGACTTCATCCGCGACGAGCGCAAGGGCTACGACGTCGTCCTCGCCCGCGCGGTCGGGCCGACGCTCCGCCTCCTCGAGTGGTGCACGAATCGCTGGTTCGGACCGCTCCTCCTCTGGAAGGGCCCCCGTCTCGACGAGGAGCTCTTCGAGGCCGGCCCGCTGATGAAGAAGCGGAAGCTCGGCGTCGCCCTCGACCTCGACTACCAGCTCCCCGGCGACGAGGCGAAGCACACGCTCGTCATGATCGACTGGGTCTGAGCGCGCGCGGGGAGGCGAGCGCGGGGCTGGTCAGCCGGAGCCGCCCCGCCCGGAAATGCTAGTACGGTGCCAGTCACCCGATGAGCATTTCCGCTCCCACGGGATCCGCAAGCGGAACCGACTCGCCCGGAAATGCTCATCGGGTGACTGGCACCGTACTAGCATTCGACCGTCGGGCGGACGTGCGCTCTCAGGCGTCGGGACGCTCGAAGCAGACGCCGGAGGCGCGGGCGGCCTTCGCCACCGCGTCGGCGACGCGCACCGCGACGGAGCGGTCGAAGGCGGGGGGCAGGATGCGGTTGGGCGCGGGGTCGACGACCGAGTCGGCGATGGCGTCGATCGCGGCGTAGAGCATCGCGTTGGTGAAGCGCGTGGCGCGCGCCTCGAGGGCGCCGCGGAAGAGGCCGGGGAAGGCGAGGACGTTGTTGACCTGGTTCGGGAAGTCGCTCCGACCGGTGCCGACGATCGCGGCGCCGCCTCGACGGGCCTCGTCCGGCATGATCTCCGGCTCGGGGTTGGCCATCGCGAAGACGATCGGGTTCGGCCCCATGCTCTCGATGTCGGCTGCCGTCAGGAGGCCGCCGCGGCTCACGCCGATGAAGACGTCCGCGCCCTTCAGCGCGTCGCGGAGATCACCCTTGCGTCCGTCGGGGTTCGAGAGGCGGGCCATCTCCTCCTTGACCTCGTCGTTGCCCTCGCGACCGGGGTAGATGATCCCCTTGGAGTCGCAGATGACGAGGTCGCCGACGGGGATGCAGCGCTCGTCCTGCTCCTCGCAGAGCAGGAGCCGGGCGATCGCGCGACCGGCCGCGCCGGCGCCGACCATCACGACGCGCAGCTTGCCGAGCGTCGTCTTCAGGACGCGCACCGCGTTCATCACCGCCGCGAGCAGCACGATCGCGGTGCCGTGCTGGTCGTCGTGGAGGACGGGGATGCCCACGTCCTGCAGGGCGCGCTCGATCTTGAAGCAGCGCGGCGCCGAGATGTCCTCGAGGTTGATGCCGCCGAAGGTCGGGGCGACGGCGCGGACGATCGAGACGATCTCGTCGACGTCCTTCGTGGCGAGGACGAGCGGGATCGCGTCGAGGCCGCCGAACTCGCGGAAGAGCGCCGCCTTGCCCTCCATCACCGGCAGCGCGGCCTCGGGGCCGATATCGCCGAGGCCGAGCACGGCGGTGCCGTCGGAGACGACGGCGACGCAGCGCCCCTTCCAGGTGAGGTCCCAGGCCGCGGAGGGATCGCGCGCGATCACCTCGCAGGGACGCGCGACGCCGGGGGTGTAGGCGAGGCTGAGGTCGTGCTGCGACTCGAGTCGCATGCGCGAGTGGATCTCGATCTTGCCGCGCAGGACGCGGTGACGCTCGAGCGATTCCTCGTAGAAGTCCATCGGTCCCTCCGCGTGCGCGGCCTCTCCGACCGCCGGCATCCGATCCTCGGGGCGATCACGCCCGACCGCGCCGCCGGATCGACCCCGGACGGCGACGGATGCGGAGTCTATCAGATGGCGACTCCCCGTCGTCCGGCCGCGGGGCTACCATGCGCCTCGCATGAGAATCGCCCGCCCCCTCCCCCGCCACGTCGTCGTCCTCGGTCTCGCGCTCCTGCTCGGCCTCGGGGCGAGCCTGGCGTCGATCGTCGTGCCGGCCGGACTGGGCGCCGACGAGGAGGACCACCTCGACTACGCGCTGGCGCTCGCCTACGCGCACCACCTCCCCGACCCCCGTCACGAGGCGGTGGGGCAGATCCAGCACCCGCCGCTGGCTCACGCGATGCTCGGCCTCGTGTGGCGCGCGGCGGCGGAGGCAGACCCCGTGCCCGAGGACGAGGACCCCGCCGCCGGACGTCGGCCCCCGGAGCGGCGCGGCGCGCGCCTGCTCGGACGCGTGACGACCTACGACGGCTCCCGCCGGCGGATCGACGACCTCGGGATCCCCGCCTCCGAGGCCCGGGGGATCGCGGTGGACCCGCGCACGCGCGCCCTCTTCACCCAGCCCCGGCGCGTGTTCCAGGTCCTGCGCGCGACCTCGGTCCTGCTCGGCGTCCTCACCGCCCTCTTCGCCGGCCTCGCGCTCCTGGAGGCCTTCCCGGAGCGGCCGGGCCTCGCGCTGGGCCTGCTCGCCGCGCTCCTCCTGAGCGCGCAGGCGGCGGTGGCCTTCGGGACGGTCTCGAACGACGCCCTCGTCGCCGCCCTCGGGGCGCTCGCGTCGTGGCTGGCACTCCGGGCGCGACGCCGCGGAACCCTCCTCGCGCCGCGGACCGTGATCCTGCTCGGAGTCGTCCTCGGCGCCGCCTTCCTCACGAAGCTCCACGCGCTGGGACCGGCCGTCTTCGTCGGCCTCCTCGTGCTCGGCGAGCGCGGCGCGTCCCCGAGACGCCGCGCCCTCGCCTTCGGCGCGCTGGTCGCGCTCTGCTTCGTCCTGGCGGGATGGTGGCACGTCCGTCAGTGGGTGCTGCTCGGGAGTCCCCTCGCGGTCGAGCACCACCTGCGGTTCCATCCCGCGCTGCTCCGGCTCGGGACGCCGCGCTGGTCGCTGCCCTTCGACTACCTCGACGACCTCGGGTTCAGCTTCTTCGGCCGCTTCGGCCAGGAGAAGGTCGAGACCCATCGACTCCTCGTCCTGCCCCTCCTGGCCCTCGTCGTGGTGGGTCTCGCCGGCCTCCTGACGACCCGTCGCGGGGAGGGCGAGGACCGCCCCGCGGCGCCGCGACCGGTCCTCGCCGCCCTGCTCTCGGTCTTCGGCCTCGTGATCGTCATCGGGCTCGCCAACCGGACCTACTACCACGTCCACGGTCGCTACCTTCTGGGCGTGATCGTGCCGCTGGCGATCGCGATCGGCGCGGGACTCGAGCGACTCGCCGGTCGCCGGGCCGGCACGCTGGCCCTCCTCGGCGGCGGCTACGGCGCGGCGGTGGCGCTCGTGACGCTCGTCGCGGTGCTGCTTCCGCGCTACTCGATCCCGGTCGAGAAGGTCGATCGCGGTCGGGTGCACCGCTACTTCGACTGCGGACTGCCCCCCTTCGACCAGGCCGGCGCCGGCGGACTGATCTCCGTCGCGAGCGGCGGGCGTCTCGGAAGCGCGGCGCGCGACACCCTCCGCTGGGCGCCGCAGCTCACCCCCGAGCCGGAGATCCGCTACGTCGTCACCGACCTCGACCCCGAGCGGCGCTACCAGGTCCGCGTGAGCTATCCCCGCCCGGCCGGGCCCGAGGAGGGCGACCTCCCCGCGCCCAGCGCGATCGCCCTCGTCGGCGACTCCTGGCTCCTCCACCACACCCTCTCCCTCTGGCCCGAGCTCGGCGAGCAGCGACACGACGTCCCCGCGCCGGTCACGGCCGACGGCCGACTCGAACTCTGGTGGCAGAACCACCACCCGGCGGTGAACGCGGTGGGCGTGGCCGAGATCTGGATCGAGGAGACCTGGCTCGCGCCCGACGGCGCGCCGCGACTCGACGCGAACGGCGAGCTCGTGGTCACGCTCGTGAACCGCGACGCCGAGGCCGCCCACCGCGCCCACCTCTTCCTCGAACGCGCGGGCGTCGCCCTCGCGCGGTGGCCGGCGACGGAGGCCGACCCCTTCGTCGTGCCGGCCGGCGGGCGCCTCGAACTGCGGCTCGCGACGCCCCCGGGCACCGAGGGGACGGGAGCGAAGCTCCGCCTCGTCGACGCCGATCTCTCGCCCTGGTCGAGTCTCAAGCTCGCTCACTGGCGCGGCGAGGGCGTTCCCACCGGCGCGCGCCGCGGCGCGCCGGACCTCGTCACCCTCCGTCTGGACCAGGACGAGGACGGGCCGGAGCGCGAGGTCGCCGTGGTCCCGCTCGCGCGCATCCAGGCCGGCGCCCATCGACTCTCGATCAGCTTCCCGCGCGGGGATTCACCCTTCGCCTCCGGCCTCGCGACGCTCGAGGTCCGCGAGTCCGACGACGGCCCGCCCCTCGAACTCCGACCCGAGCCCGGCCCTCGCGAGGCCGGCTACGGCGAGGATCTCGATCGCATGAGCTGGGTCTTCGAGAAGGCGACGCCGGGCGAGACGCCGCTGACGATCCGCATCCGCGCGACCGGTCGGGCCGGCCGCCTGGAACTCGATCGCCTGATCCTCGAGCGCCGCCCCGAGCACCCGGGCACGGGTCACTCCTGGCCGCTGGCTCCGTAGCCGAGCATGCCGAGCACGATCCGACGCAGATCGGTCGTGAAGTCGGGTGCGATGATCTCGGGGATCCCGAGCGCGGAGAGCAGGCAGAATCCGACGCCGTTCATGGTGAAGACCCAGGCGAGGCTGCCCGGAGCCACGTCGCAGCGGATGCTCCCGTCGCGACGTCCCTCCTCGACGAGGCGCGTCAGGCTCTCGACGATGCCCTCGTAATAGCCGCGGATGATGCCGCGCGACTTCTCGTCCTCGACGCTCGCGAGCGCGCGTTCGATCACCCGGAACCGGCCGCGGTTCGCCTCGCAGTAGCGCGGGAAGTCCACGGCCAGGGCCAGGATCTTCTCGGCGCCGTTCGAGGGCTGCGCCGCGACGGCCGCGAAGTAGAGGCGCGACTCCTCGAGCGTCGAGGCGAGGATCTCGTGGAAGAGATCGAGCTTCGAGTCGAAGTGGCGGTAGAGGACCGGCTCGCTGACCTCGGCCATGAGCGCGATCTTGGCCGTCGTCGTGTGGGCGTAGCCGTTCGAGGCGAAGCAGCGCCGCGCCACGTCCACGAGCTGGGCGCGGCGCTCCTCGGAATTCATGCGGTTCTTGCCGGCCATCGCGACTCCCGGGGGTCCGCTCGCTCGCGAGGCCGTCCCGAGGGACGGGCCTCGCCCCGAAGATCTCAAACCGGCCTCAGCCGCGCCAATCCAAAAGAGCGTCGATCGAGTCGCGGGCGATGGCGTGGTAGCGGGGCCGCGCCTCGCGATAGATCGCGGCCGCCCGCTCCCGGCCGCCCGGACGCTCGAGGAGAGCCCGGTAGAGCGGCGTCAGGAACTTGCGTCGGCCCTGCTCCTTCAGGAACCCGGCGAGACGCGCGTCGGCCGGACCGTAGTCGGCGCGGACCGCGAGCTCGAGCCAGGCGCAGAGGATCTCGTTGTTTCCGGACGCGGTGAGCGCGAAGGTCCGCTCGAGCTCGGGGAGGCGACCCCGGTCCGCGACGGGATCGAGACGACCGATGAAGTGCAGCCACTCCTGGGTCGTCCAGCGCTCGCGGCCGAACGCGGCGAGCTCGATCCGCCCGGCGCGCCAGTCGGCGACGCTCCGGTCGATGCGCTCGAAGGCGTCGCTGACGACGCGCGGGAAGTCCGGCGGCAGTCCCGGGCCCTCGATCCAGAGATCGAGGTCGACCTCGGCCGCGCGCTCCGGATCGGCGGCGAGGAGCTCCCGCTCGAGGTAGTCGCGGAAGGTCGCGGTGGTGATGCTCGTGAAGGAGAAGCGATCGAAGTAGGCGCGGAGGAAGGCGTCGAAGCGCTCGCGGCCGAAGACCTGCTCGAGCCGGCGGAGGAGGCCCGCTCCCTTGTCGTAGGGAACGCCGGTGAAGCCCTCGTCGGGATCGCGACCGGCGAGGTCCACGTGCAGGACCTGGTCGCGCGGCTCCATCTCCGCCATCTCCTCCTCGAGATCGCGGATGCCGAGCATGCACTCCATCTCGAAGCGCTCGCGCCCGTAGACCGCCTCCATGATCCGGTGCTCGAAGTAGACGGTGAATCCCTCGTTCAACCAGAAATCGCGATGGGTCGCGTTCGTGACGAGGTTGCCGGACCAGCTGTGCGCGAGCTCGTGCGCGATGAGCGCGACGAGCGAGCGATCCCCGGCGAGGACGGTCGGCGTCACGAAGGTGAGCCGCGGGTTCTCCATCCCGCCGAAGGGGAAGCTCGGCGGAAGCACCAGGATGTCGTAGCGCCCCCATCGGTAGGGACCGTAGAGGCCTTCCGCCGTCCGGACCATCGACTCGGTGTCGGCGAACTCCCAGGCCGCGCGCTCGACGACGGAGGGCTCGGCCCAGACTCCGGTGCGGTCGCTCATCGCGCGGAACTCGAGCTGCCCCACCGCGAGGGCGATCAGATAGCTCGGGATGGCCTGCGGCATCGCGAACCGGAACCGCCGCGCGCCCCCCGCGACCGCCTCGGGCGCGCCGCCGGAGCCGGCGCTCATCACCGCGGTCAGATCGGCCGGCACGGTCACGACCGCGTCGTAGGTGATGCGCACTCCCGGCGAGTCCTGACAGGGGATCCAGGTGCGCGCGTGGATCGCCTGCGACTGCGAGAACAGGAAGGGCCGCGTCCCGCCCGCGGTCTGCGCCGGCTCCAGCCACTGGAGCCCGGTGCCGCCGTCGGTCGTCGCGTAGTCGACCTCGACGGTGTCCTCGCCGGCCTCCAGCGGGATGCGAAGACCGTCGCCGAGCCGGGGGTCGCCCGGCTCGAGGGTCCAGCTCGCCGCGCGCGCGGCCTCCCCGCGGCCCGCGCGGACGGCGCGGACCTCGAGGTCCTTCACGTCCAGGACCAGGTCGCCCGGCGCGGTCGCATCACGCCGCACGATCCGGTGTCGCGCCGTCCCCTCGATCCGGCGGGCCGCGAAGTCCACGCGGAGGTCGAGCTCGAGATGACGACTGCGCGCCTCTTCGGGCCGCGACCGGCTGTGCTCGTCGCGAGCGACCGCGGGCGAAGGCGCCGCCGACCCGCCGTCGCTGACGCAGGAGGCCAGGAGGAGCAGGCCTCCGAGGAGGGCGAGGATCGAGGTCTGGACCATGCGTTCGTCTCCTTCGATTCGGGCGCCCCCATCATGCGAAGGATCGCGGCGCGGAAAAGGGCCACCGGGGATACGCGCGAGCGCGGGGGAACGAGATGCTAGTACGGTGCCAGTCACCGGATGTGCATTTCCGGGCGAGTCGGTTTCGCTTGCGAGCGCGGTGGAACGGAAATGCACATCCGGTGACTGGCACCGTACGTGCATCTTGCTCGGGGGCGGGCGGGAACGAAGCGAGGGCGCGGCCGGCGGCCGCGCCCTCGCATTCGTTTCAGCCGATCCCGTCCGGGTTCAGAACGTGTGGGTGATCACGTTCGAGAGACCGATGGCGTTGGGCGTGACGCCGAGGATCGACGTCGGCGTCGTGCCGTCCAGCCAGATCGCCTGGAAGCGCAGGGTGCCGAAGAGCAGCCCCGTCGGGACGAAGTAGACGTTCGACTTGCTCGGGGTGCCGAAGCCGCCGAGCGTGATGTTGCCGTTCACCGCGCCGAGCGGATCCTCGATGATGTAGGTGTTGACGAGCGTGAAGAGATCCACCGCCAGCGGGCCGTAGGCCGTGCTGTAGGTCGGCGCGCTCTGGTCCGACATCGCGAAGAGGAAGGGCACGGGATCGGTGCCGTTGCTGAAGTTCGTGAGGCTCGCGACGACGATGTCGTTGGCGCCCGACACGAGGAAGTTCATGCCGAGCTGACGGGCGAAGCAGCTGAAGGTCTCACCGGTCGTGCTGCCGCCGGGCGTCGTCGCGGTGACGACGACGCTCCCGCCGGCGGTGGCGTCGAGCATGAAGGAGACGCGACCCATCGCGTCCGTCGTCATCGTCGTCGGACCCGGGAGCGAGCCGTTCGCGCTGACCGAGAGGTTGACCGTCGCGCCGGGGACCGGCGAGCCGCCGGGCGTCTGGAGCTCGAGCACGATCGGCTGCGCGAAGGTCGTGTCGCGGAGGCCGACCTGGCCGCCGCCGCTCACGAGGTGGAACTCGTTGATCGGCCCCATGGTGCGGATCCGGCGGAAGGTGTTGCCGGAGTTGTCGCAGAAGTACATCGAGCCGTCCGGGCCGACCTCGAAGTGGGTGCAACCCTGGAAGCCCGTGCCCCAGAAGTTCGCGCTGGGCTGACCCGGGACCGAGGGTGCGGTCACCCAGGCCGTGCCGTTGAACATGAGGCGCTCGACGGTGCCGTTCGAGTAGTCGTTGTGGAAGACGTTGCCCTCGTAGGACATGCCCCAGTCGAAGCCGCCGCCCATGTTGCGGTAGACGCCGGCGGACATGATCGAGGTGCCGCCCGAGCCGTAGTTGCGATCGTCGATCGGATCGGTGAGACCGGTCTGCGCCGCGCAGGTGGGCTGCGGGCCGCCGACGAAGCCCTCGCGCATCGGCCAGCCGAAGTTCACGAAGGCCGGCGGGCTGCCGAGGTTGCGGACGTACTGGTCGTACTCCTCGCGGGTGCTCAGTCCGACGTCGGCGATGAAGAGATCGCCGGTGACCGGATCCATGTTCGCGCTGAACGGGTTGCGGAGGCCCTTGGCGATGGCGAGCGCGGTCGGACCGTTGGTCGAGCCGCTCATCGGGTTGTCGCCCGGATCGAGCTGGGCGACGGTCGCGGTGCCGGACCCGGCGGGCAGGGTCGCGACGTTCATGCGCAGGACCTTGCCCGAGTAGGTCGTGTTCGACTGCGCGTTGCACATGTTCGCGTCGTCACCGATCGTCTGGTACAGCATCCCGTCCGGCCCGAAGCGGCAGGTGCCGCCGTTGTGATTGAAGGCGTTGTCGGGGGCCTGGACGAGCGTGAAGCGCGACGAGGTCGCGAAGCTCAGGCTCGAGCTGGTGCCCGAGGTGAGGTTGCCCGTGCAGGTGAAGCGCGCGAGCTCCATCATCGAGGGCGCGCTGCGGCTCCACCAGAGGTAGAT
Source organism: Planctomycetota bacterium (assembly GCA_041402125.1). GTDB lineage: Bacteria > Planctomycetota > DRQF01 > JAWKSY01. The sequence continues at coordinate 171,238 of JAWKSY010000008.1, read as the reverse complement.
GTAGCCGTTGGTCGCGAAGTTCGGATCGACGGCGATGCTGAGCAGGCCGCGCTCCGATCCGGTCGTGAGGTTCGGCACGGAGCCGACCGTCGTGAGGGAGGTGCCGAGGCTCGGCACCCAGAGGCGGACCTGACCGGTGCTCTGCTGCGTGATGAGCACGCGGCCGTCGGGCAGGAAGGCGAAATCGGTCGGCGAGCTCAGGCCGGTGGCGAGGTTCTCGACCAGGAAACCGGCGGGAACGTTCTCCTGGGCCGCGCCGATGCCGGCGGCGAGCGCCAGGACGAGGGAGAGCACGGACGTGCGCATGAGCGTCATGATGGAAGCGGACTCCTGTTTCCGGGGCCCCGTCGGGGGCCGTTCGTTCCGGGGCGCGGGGCGCTGGTTACCGGTCTCGCCGCGGGCGGCTCGACGAAGCCACGGGACTTCGGACATGATGAGCGACCCGGGGTCGGACCCTTCGGCAATCGTCGGGTGGCGACCGCACTCGGACCCGCCGGCCCGGGCGCGACCCAGAGTGTAGGAACCCCCTCGGACCGGAGCCAGGAAAACCGACTCCGTCCCGCGCCCCGATCGTCGCGGGAAGAACGACGGAAACCGTCAGGAACGCTCGACTTGGAACGGAAGCCCTCCCCCGCCGCGCTCCGGCGATTCCTCGCGCGCGACGCGCTCGCCGTCGCCCTGGAGCTTCCGGGCATGCGGCTGCGCCGCGGAGCGGTCGAACTCGAGATCACGGAGGTGGAGGCCTACCGGCATCCCGACGACTCCGCGAATCACTGCCGCGCCGGGCGGACGGCCCGAAATGCCGCGATGTGGGGCGACCCCGGCCACGCCTACGTCTTCCTCTGCTACGGGATCCACCACCTCCTGAACGTCGTCTGCCAGGGACCCGGCGAGGGCGCGGCCGTCCTCGTCCGCGCGGCGCGTCCCGTCGCGGGACTCGAGATCGTGCGCCGCCGTCGGGGCCGACGCCCCGATCTGAGCTGACGACCGGCCCCGGTCGCGTGTCGGCCGCCCTCGGCATCGATCTCGCCTTCGACGGCCACGATCTCCTCGCGCCCGGCGGACTCGACTGCTCCCCGGCGAACGGAACGTCGCGCGCGCTGGTCGCGGGACCGCGCGTCATCGACTACGCCTCGCCGCGCGACCGCGTCGCCCCTACCGCGTCGCGCTCGCCGACTCGCCCTTCGTGACTCGCGCCCGGGAGCTCGACGCCCGCGGGCTCTCGGCCGCGCGGGCCGAACCGCGCGCTCCCTCCGGGAAACCCCGCGGGAAGGGTCCCGGAGCAAATCCCACTCCCCCGTCCGTAACAGGGGGCCCGGTCGGAACGCCGGAGAATCCCGACCTCCGACCGGCGAATGACCCGGATCGGCCGAGAGACCGCGCATCGGCGGGCCTCGTCCAGGCCGAAGAACGCGGAGGTAGGACCGTGAACAGCATCTTCCGACAGCCCGGAGCCCGCTGGGCTCTCTTCCTCTTCACCGCCGCCGTCCTCGTCCAGTTCGCGCCGTTCGAGGCGTCGGCGATTACCGGCAGCGGGTGCCGGGCGGCGCGCGGCTCGATCGCGCCTCCTCGCGCGGGAACCGATCCGCCGCGACGGCGCCACGCGATGCGTCCGCGAAGGTCGTGTGGAGGCGCCTCGATCGTCGGCGCGAACGTCCGCCGCAGCTCATGCGCTCGAGGCGCTCTCTTCGAGCGCGCGATGCGGTCGAGCTCGCGCCTCGTCGTCGGCAGCGGCGTCGTGGTGAGCGCGGACGGCTACGTCATCACGAACGCCCACGATCGCGCGGGCCGCGCCGGCGCTCCGCCGTGATCCTCCGATCGGCGCGCCGCCCGATCGGCATCGACGATCGCGCGGATCTCGCCGTCCTCGACGTCGGGGCCGAGGACCCTGACCCCGATCGTCTTCGCCGAGCCCGACGCGATCGAGGTCGGGGACTGGGTCATCGCGGCGGCCGGCAGCCCCTTCGGCTCCAGCCACACGATCACGGCCGGCATCGTGAGCGCGGTGGGCCGCGGCGACATGGGCATCGCCGACTACGAGGAGTTCATCCAGACCGACGCCGCGATCAACCCCGGCAACAGCGGCGGCCCGCTCGTGAACCTCCGCGGCGAGCTCGTCGGCATCAACACCGCGATCGCCTCGCGGTCCGGCAGCTCGGCCGGCATCGGCTTCTCCATCCCGGTGCGCATGGTGCGCTTCGCGATGAAGAGCCTCATCGACTCCGGACACGTCGATCGCGGCGTGATCGGCGTCGGCGTGGTGGACGTCGACGCGGCCACCGCCCGCGAGCGCGGCCAGGAGGCCGGCGTGCTCGTCGTCGAGACGACCCCCGCCGGCCCCGCGGCCCGGGCGGGCATCCGGGCGGGCGACGTGATCCTCCGCTTCGCGGGCGAGCCGGTCGAGGATTCCAACCGCTTCCGCAACCGCGTCGCGATGACGGAACCGGGCGCCCAGGTTCCCGTGATCCTGATCCGCGACGGCCGGCGCGAGAAAATCTCTCTCACGATCGGCCAACGCGGGGCGTAGAAGCCCTGAACGGAGGCTCGCGAACGGGACACCCTCCCGCGCCCCGGGCGCGAGTCTCCCTTGCTGAAACAACACTCCTCTCTCTTCTCTCCTCTCCAGGAGCCCGGGCCGGGGGGATCGCTCAGCGATCTCTCCGGCCCCTTTTCCTGCCCCTCGATCCGGGGCCCGCTTCCGCTCCGCCCTTGATGCGACGCGACCCGAGGGCCAAAGTCCCTGCGTGAGGGACGACGCCCACATCCCGCCCGAGGACCTGCGATTCCGTTTCCGACCGCGCCGCGGCGGCACGGAGAGCGAGCTGGAGATCCTCCGGATCACGCGCGTCCTGCCGCGCACGGACGGCCGCGACGCCGGCCGGACGCGATGGGCCCGCCTCGGGCGAAACGGGACGGCGCTCCGTGCTTCGCCAAGCTCTTCGCGCGCGACCTGGCCGGAGATCGGCGGGCGCACCGCGAGGCGACGCGCGCCCGCAAGCTGATCCGGCGCGGGATCGCGACGCCCGCGCTCCTCGCGGAGGGGCGCGCCGAGGGCGGGGCGGGCGACCGCGGTCTCTTCGAGCTCGTCCCCGACGCGCGCGACCACCGCTTCCTCGCGGTCGGACGCCCCGCACGCGAGGAGGACGCGCCGGCGGCGCGGCGGCTGTTCCGCGCCTTCGGGACCCTGCACCGCGCGCGGATCGACACGGCCGACGGCCACCTCGGCAACGTCCTCGTCGGCGAGGACGGACCGATCTTCGTCGACGTCGGTGCGACCGTCCCCTGCTCTTCCGCCCGGTCGCCGACGCACGGCGCGCAGCCACCAGGGCGCTCCTCGCGCGCCTCGACCGACGGTGGCCGCGATCGGACGAGATGATCGCGGCCTACGCGGAGGGCCGCGGCACGGCGGCGCCCTCCCGACCGCGGTCGGTCTCGAGCGCGACCGCGCCTGGGCCGAGTTCCGGGAGCGCGCGCCGCAAGCGCCTGCGGAACTGCGGCAGGTCGCGGTGACGACGCGCGGCGACCACCGCTCCTCTTCGCGCGCGGCGCGCCCGCGCGCGAAGACTCGCCGGCTACCTCGGCGCCCCCGACCGCAGCGCGGCCCCGACGGGCCTGTCCTTTCTCCGACCCGGCGGCGTCGAGGCCGCGCGGCGCGTGTGGCAGGACCTCTGGATCCTGCACGGCTGGGGCCTTCCGACCCCGGCGCCGCTCGCGCTCATCGAGGAGGGCGAGGGCTCGGTCGTCGTCGTCGACGGCGTCCCCGCTCCGGGCGCGGGCGAGGACTGGAACGCCGTCCGCCGCGAGGCCGAGGCGCGCGCGGAGCGGCTCGGCGTCCGCGCCGACTGGACGAGGGCGGCTCCGCTCTCCGGCTCCGCCGGTCCGGTCCTCGGCCCCTGGACGGGTCCCCTGAGCTTCGGCCCCGCGGGCTGACGCCGCCCGGTCCCGTCACCGCGCGCGGCGCGCCCGCGCGAGATCGACGACGAGATCCGCGGCGGCCTCGACCAGCCCGTAGAGATCGGTCTCGCGGCAGTAGCGCGGACCGGCCTCGCGCCAGGTCGGGAGTTCGGGGCTGCGCGCGAAGTCCCCAGCGTCGGAACGCTTCGGGATCAAGGCTTCGGGCAGGACGACGCCGGCGCCGGCCCGGCTGACGCCAGTGGTCTGCGCAGATCCGCAGACCTCGCTCGTCCAGGACCGGGAGCCCGCAGAAGAGCGCCTCGAGCAGCACGTTGCCCGTGTTCTCGAGGCGGGCGGGATGCACCAGGTCGACCGCGTGACGGTAGAACGAGGCGACGTCGCGACGCGGCCCGGCGAAGATCACGTCGTCCCCGCGGCCGAGGCGTCGCGCGAGGCGCTCGAGCGGCGCCGCCTTGCCCTCCCCCACGATGACGAGCGCGAGATCGCCCCGGACGGACGCGTCCAGGCCCGCGAAGGCCTCGATCGCGCGGTCGACGCCCTTCGTCCGGAATCCGGAACCGACCATCAGCAGGAAGGGACGCCCGGGCTCGAGACCGCGGGGCGCATCGAAGGGACGCGCGTCGGCCTCGCGAAGCCCCGCCTCCAGTCGATCGCGGTCGAGGCCGGGCGGCAGGACGTGGAAGCGCTCGTCCTCCGTCCCGTACCAGCGCTGGAACACGGCCTTCTCGCGCGCGGCGACGAGCATGGCGTGCACGCCCCGACCCCGGCCGAAGACCGCCTCCTCCTGCGCCGCGAGGGCGCGGTAGCGCGGCGTCAGGCGGCGGAGAGCGGCGAGGGGCAGCTCGGCCGCGCGCTGCCGGTAGCAGGTGTCGCCCGCGTAGTAGAGATCGAGTCCGGGGATCTTCGTGAAGCCGACGACGAGGTCGTAGCCGCCCGGCCGCGCGACGGCGGTCGCGAGGTGGCGGGCGAAGGCGGCGTTGCGACCGTGGTTCGTGAGCGCGCGCACCGGCAGCTCGTGGACGACGACGTCCTCCGGCAGGGGGCCCGCGAACTCTCGCGCGTAGGCGTGGACCTCGTGACCGCGCGCGACGAGTTCGCCGGCGAGACGGCGGAAGGCCCGCGGCATCCCGCCGAACTCGAAGTAGCGGGCGACCGCCAGCGCGAGTCGGAGCGGCGCCGCGTCAGGCATGGGCGGGACGCCGCATGGGCTGGAGACGGCCGTAGGTGATCGAGCGCCAGAGCCACTCCACCGGGCCGAAGCGGAAGCGCGCGAGCCACCAGGGACTCGTCGCGAGCTGGAAGGCGAAGATCGCCGCGCAGAAGAGCAGGCCGTCGAAGCGGCCCCAGCGGCCGAAGTAGCCGAGGTAGTTGAAGACGACCGCGGTGATGATCGAGTGCGAGAGGTAGTTCGTCAGCGCCATCCGCCCCACCGAGGCGAGGGCGTGGCGCAGGCCGACGAGGACGCGGCTTCCGGCCCAGAGGGCGCAGACCGAGAGGTAGGCCGGCGAGAGCACGAGGGCCGCTCCGTACTGCAGCGTGCAGAAGGCGACGAGCCAGCCGAGGCCGGGATCGAGGCGATCCTGGTGCTCGGCGCCGAAGCTGACGACGGTCCAGGCCGCATTCCACAGGCCGCCGACGACGAGCCCCCCGATCGCGACGCGGCGGAAGAGCGCGCGACGCCGTTCGGGCTCGACGAAGATCCTCGACTTCACCAGCGCGATCCCGACGAGGAAGAGCGCGAGGGTGCGCCAGCCCCAGAAGACGGTGATGAAGAAGGTCGCCTCGAGGATCACCGCGAAGCGCTCGCGGATCATCAGGAGCGGATCGCCCGAGGTGAAGACCTCGCGATAGTGGGCGATCTCCTCGGCCGGCGCGGGCACCGAGGCGGGATCCTCGGCGACGCTCATCGCGAAGCCGACCCCGCCGGCGAGGGCCGAACTGAGGAAGCCGACGCAGAGCAGGAGTCCGGCGGCGAGGAGCAGGGACGGGACGCGCCAGCGCCGGCAGGTCAGCGCGATCGCGCCGATCACCGCGTAGTGGACGAGGATGTCGCCGAGCCAGATGAGGTTCGCGTGGAGGAGTCCGATCACGAGGAGCGCGCCGAGTCGTCGGAGGTAGAGCTTGGCGAAGGGTCGGTCGCCGTCCGCGATCGCCTTCTCGCTCATGATCCCGAGCCCGGCCCCGAAGAGGACCGAGAAGATCGTGATGAACTTCGTGTCCGCGAAGAAGCGGACGAAACCGAAGGCGATCCGATCGGCGAGCCCGTCCTTCGGTCCGATCGCGAACCAGGTCGGCTCCCAGACGAGCGCCTCGGGGAAGGCCATGATCGGCATGTTGGCGAGGAGGACGCCCAGCACGGCGATGCCGCGCATGAGATCCCAGAAGGCGATTCGACCGGTCTCCTCGACCGGAGCGGCGCGGCTCATCGGCGCTCCCCCCTCCACGCGGCGTCCTCCCCCGGGGACCGCACCCCGGGGCCGGGCAGTCTACTGATCACGGACTCTGAGAGTCTGTGAAGATATCCCCGCTGGCTTCGACCAGCTGCAACGGTGCCGGGCTTCGTCATGCCTCCTCGGCGTATCTTTCCATTGATACGCCTCGTCGGCCTTCCTCGGCCGACTCCGTTTCGCGCGGTCTCGGGCCGACGCGGGGATAAATTCACAGACTCTGAGGCCCCGCCCCTCCTCGCGCCGAAAGCGCCTCAAGTCGACGCCACGACAAAGAGGATATAGCTGAGGATACGTCGGGGGCTCGAACCCTCGGCCGGGCCGCTCCCCGGGGGATGGACGACATGCGGAAAGCCTTGCTCGGATTGATCTTCGGTGCCTTCCTCGCCTTCGGAGGCGCCGCGACGGCCCAGTCCGTCGTCATCAACGAGGTCTTCACGGGGAACCCCGACTACGTCGAGATCACGAATTTCGGCGCCGCGAGCGTCGACATCGGCGGGTGGGCCCTGCATTCGAGCTTCGGCTTCTCGGCCTACCCGATCGCGCTGATCCCGCCGGGCACGGTCCTCGCCGGGGGCCAGACCCTGCTCATGCTGGAGCTGAACTCCTCGCTCCCGCCGACCCTCCCCGCCCCGACGCTCGACACCCTGGTCGAGCACAGCGGCTTCAGCTGGGGCTGGGTCGGGAACAGTTCCGGGGCCGTCGTCCTCGTCGACGCGGTCGGAGCGGGACGCGACATGATCGTCTTCGGGGGCAGCTCCTCCGTCGTTCCCGGCAACGGCTTCGGCGCGACCTTCACGGGGACGATCGACCGCACGGCCAACGATCCCGCGACGGACAACGTGATCCAGCGGACGACCTCGCTCGACACCGGAGCGGCGGCGGACTGGTCGCAGGGCACCGACGCCGACGCGACGCCCGGCGCCCTCAACGCGACGCAGACGGCCGGCCCGATCGGCATCCGCTCCCTGCGCCTCGACGACCAGGGCGGCGTCATCCAGTTCTCCGGCCCCGCGGGCTTCTCGCTCGGCGGCACGATCAAGTCGATCGTCACCACGACCGGCGTCGAGATCGAGAATCCACTCTTCGATCCCCTGATCGGCGGCGCGGTCAGCATCACCGGCCAGTACACCGTGAGCGACGCGGGAACGCTGCAGGGACTCACCCTCGCTCCCGCCACCCTCACGCTCACCGCGACGGGACTGAATCCCGACTCGCTGAACTTCATCAACCTCTACCAGTCGCAGACGAACGTCCTCGCGGAGCTGGGCGGCGCGCAGGGCGCGACGCCGATCCGCTACCGCCGCGTGACCTCGCTCGCTCCGGTGTCGCCGCAGCGCCAGGGCTCGGGCAGCGCCGCGCTCGACGCGCTGCAGTCCGCGCTCCCGGCGAGCGGGGCCGGACTGACCTTCCGCCTCGAGAGCGGAGGCGCCCGACTCATCGAGTTCAGCACCGCCTTCGAGGCGATGCCGAGCGACTGGGACGCGTCCTTCGCCCCCGCCGCTCCCGGGCAGGTCGAGGTGGGCGTGGTGAACGCGGCCGGCACCGAGCTCTACCACCTCTTCGTCATCAATCCGTCCTACGCGCTCGGAACCGGCCCGGTCGCGGGCATCGACTTCGGTCCGCTGCAGTTCGAGATGGCGATCTCGCCGCTCGGCACCGCGCCGTACCACGTGCTCCCGGCCGCGGACGGCACCTACCACTTCCTGTCGCCGGCCGGCCTCGTGCCGCCCGGCTGGACGCTGGACTTCCTCGCGGTGCGCCTCGTCGCGGGCGTGCTCGAGGTCCTGCCGCCCCAGCGCGCGACCTTCTGAGAGACGCCGCCGGCGGCCCCTCCGGGCCGATTCGCGGGGTCGGGAACGAGAACGGCGCCGGCCCCCCCGAGGGGAGCCGGCGCCGTTCGTCGTTCGGGATCGCGCTCGGATCAGAGGCCGAGCTTCTCGCGGATCGCCGGCGGCACGCCGTCCTTGTGGACCATGATGGCGAGGGTCTTCAGCGCCACGAAGGAGCGCGCCATCATCCAGTTGCCGTCGTAGGGGCCGACCTTGCCCCAGCTGTTCTTGACGAGGTAGTAGCGCTCGCCGTCCTTGTGCTTCGCGATGCCGACGATGTGCATGAGGTGGTCGTCGGTGGTGTCGCCGCTCTTGAAGAGCTGGTCGCGGAGGTCGTCGGTGATCGCGCCCTCCTTCTTCAGCGCCTCGTCGTCCAGGACGGCGAGACCGGCGCGGCTGAAGCCCTTCTCGGAGACGTCGCTGTCGAGGGCGACGGTGAAGCCGTGCTCGACCGCGTAGTCGATCGTCTCCATCAGCGCCTCGACGGGCACGTTCTTGTAGTTCGCGACCTTGTCCCAGTTGTCGGGCACGTCGAGCGTGGCATCCGACCACATCGGCTGGCTCTTGAAGGACATGATCTCGACGTAGTTCGAGGCGTCGAGACCGAGCGACGCGGCGTAGCTCTTCGGGGTGTACTCCTTGCCTTCGACCTCGAAGCGCTCCGGCGGCCGGCCGAGGTAGGCGTCGAGGACGCCGCGGGTCGCGGCCATCCACTTGTCACTCGGCGCGACGTTGCGGCCGCGACGCGACTTCTTCTTCGCGACGACGTCGAGCATGCCCTTCAGGACGCCCGCCATCTCCGCGTGGTTGTGCATCTTGTCGCCCGGGCAGAGGCCGGTGTAGGCCTCCTGCGGCACGAGTCCGTAGTCGCGGATGACCATCGTGATGTCGTGCGAGAGTCCACCCTCGGTGAACTGCGACTCGCCCTTCTTCTCGACGTAGCGCTTCGATTTCTCGAGCCAGGTGAAGTAGACCGGATAGATCTCCGAGAGATCCGAGGGACGCCCGGTCATGCGCTCGATCTCGGACTCGACGAAGGAGACGGTCGCGAAGGACCAGCAGGTGCCCGTCATGCCCTGATTCTGCACCGGAAGGCGCGCGATCTCCTTCTCGATCGTGAAGAGGCCGTCGGAGGTCTGGGGCTTGCCGTCCTGGGCGGCCAGGGGGGCGAGCAGGGTCAGGGCGCCGAGCAGCGCGAACAGGGGCAGACGTCGGTGGAGCATCGCGTGGATTCCCTCGGATTCGGATGGGGGTCGACCCCGACTCTAACCGAGGAGGACCGGGGCCGGGAGTGAGCATCACCCTCGGGGGATACGATCCGGGGCCCCTGGTCTTTCGCCGCGAGGAACGCCATGCGCCCGACCCTGCACGTCGTCGACGGGACCGCCCTCCTCTTCCGGGCCTACTTCGGATTCCCGGGTTTCCGGGCGCCGGACGGCCGGGAGGTGGGCGCGGTGATGGGGATGACGCAGCTCGCGACCGCCATCCTCCGTGATCTCACCCTCCCACGTCGCGCTGGCCTGGGACACGGACCAGCCCACCTTCCGGCATCACCGGTATCCCGAGTACAAGGCGAACCGGGACGCGCCGCCGGCCGACCTGGAACCGCAGTTCGATCTCGCGGTGCGCGCCTGCGACGCGCTCGGGCTCAAGTCCTTCCGCATCCCGGGCTACGAGGCGGACGACATCATGGCGACGCTCGCCCGCCGGGCTGTCGCGGCCGAGGTCCCCTGCCTGCTCGTGACGCCGGACAAGGACGTCCAGCAGCTCGTGCGCGCCGGCGTCTCCGTCCTCGAGCCCAAGAGCCGCGACATCTACGGACCGGCCGAGGTCCAGCGCCGGTTCGGGGTCCCGCCGGAGCGCCTGCGCGACCTCCTCGCCCTGGCCGGCGACGCCAGCGACAACATCCCGGGCGTGCGCGGCGTCGGCCCGAAGAGCGCGCAGGCCCTCGTGGCCGAACTCGGCGGCATCGAGGACATCTACGCCCGGCTCGGCGCGGTCGAGACGCTGCCGATCCGCGGCGCGAAGAGCCTCGCGAAGAAGCTCGCGGAGCAGGCCGAGGCCGCGCGACTCAGTCACGAGCTCGTCGGCCTCGACGACGCGGTGCCGCTCGGGGACGGGACGTCGAGCCTCGCCGATCTCCGGATCCGGGCCCCGCTCCCGGAGGCCGACGCCTTCTTCGACTCCCTCGGCTTCCACGGCCCCCTGCGGACGATGCGGGCGCTCGGCGGATCCTGACGCCCGGAAGGGGTGCGCGGCTTTGCCGCCTTTCGATGCGGCCCCGAACGGGCGATGATCCGGCATGAACGGACTGCGACGCCTCACGCTCATCACGACGATCCTGACCCTGGGCCTGATCGCGGTGGGAGCGAGCGTCCGCGCCGCCGGCGCCGGTCTCGGCTGCGCGCACTGGCCGAAGTGCTTCGAGACCCACTGGCTGCCGCCCTCGGACGCCTCGGATCTCCCGCCCGCGGACGCGGCGAAGTTCAACCTCGCCAAGGCCTGGATCGAGTACGCCAATCGCCTCGTCGGCGTCGTCATCGGCTTCTTCATCCTCGCCACCGGCATCCTCGCCTGGAAGCGGGCGCGGCGGCGGCGGGACGTCTTCCCCCTCCTCGCGGCCGCGGTCCTGCTGACGGGATTCCAGGGCTGGCAGGGCGGGCAGGTCGTCTTCAAGGAGCTCGATCCCCGCTGGGTCACGGTGCACCTGGTCACCGCCCTCGCGATCCTCCTGCTCCTGGCCCGGGCGCTCCTCAACCTCTCCGAGCCGCGCTCGCTCCCGATCCCCGAGAAGCTCGACCCCGACCGCGCCCGGCTGAAGCTCGCGGCGCGCGCCGCCCTCGTCCTGGTCGTCAGCCAGGTCGTGCTGGGGGCCCTGGTCCGCGGCACCGTCGATCTCGTCGCGAACGAGAATCCCGACCTCGCCCGCGGCGATCGCCTCGCCGAGGTCGGCTTCATCGACCACTTCCACCGGCAGATCGGCGCGCTGGCCTTCTTCGGCGTCGCGGCCGCCTTCTGGTTCGCGCGCCGGACGCGCCACCTCGAGGACGGCTCGGATCGCACGCGCACCGCGACGGCCGCGCTCCTCCTCGCCGCGGTCCAGATCGCCTTCGGACTCGGTCTCGCCTACGTCGGGCTGCCGCCGGTGCTGCAGGTCCTGCACATCGCGACGGCCTGCGCGCTCGTCGTCTCGCTCGACTGGCTCCAGGCGCTCGCCGGTCGTCGCCGCGCGAGCGTCGACGCGGACTAGGCGCCCGGGAGGCGCCAGAGTCCGAGACGGGTCCGCTCCCCGAAGCCCGTGCGGAGCGGCCGCGCCTCCGGCCAGCGTCGCTCGAACTCCGCCCGCATGCGGTCCGGCACAAGCACGGCCCATCCCGAGGCCGGCCGGCGGCGGGCCTCGAGGAAGGTCGCGAGCCGGTCGAGGTCACCGACCTCGTGGACGCGCGGCGCGATGGCCTCGCCGTCGAGGCGGGCCGCGAGCCCGACCTTCTCGCCGAGATCGGACACGCAGACCAGCGAGGCGTCGGCCCCGAGCTCGCGGATGATCTCGCGGGACGCCACCAGGTCCGGCTCGAGGGTCCGGCCCTTCCGGATCGGCCCCAGCGTGTTGGCGAGGGGCATGACGAGCAGCGAGAGCCCCACGAGTCCGAAGAAGGCCCGTCGCGCGAGGCGGCGATGGTCGTGCCGGAAGACGGCCTCGACGACCGCGAGCACGGCGAAGGGATACCAGGGCACGAGGTAGTGGCTCCGCTTGCCGGGCACGAGCGAGAGCAGGAGGAAGATCACGCCCGCGGCGAGCAGCGCCCAGCTCCGTCGACGCGGGGCGAGGAGGAGCAGCGGTGCGAAGAGCGTGAGCGGCAGCAGGAACAGGGGTCCGTTCCCGAAGTAGAAGAAGAAGGACCGCGCGTGGTGGCTCGAGCCGCTCACGAGGTTGGGCTGGAAGATGACGCGCTCGAGGTAGGCACCGTCGTCGCGCAGGTAGGCGGGCAGCACCCAGACGGCGACCGCGAGGAGCAGGCCGGGCAGGAAGGCCGCGAGGTCGCTCACCGCTCGGGCGACCGGGGAGGACGCGTCCGTCGTCGCGCGGGGCCCGCGCTCGAAGCGCACCGCGAGGACCGCGACGAGCGGGAAGACGAGGCCCCAGGGCCCCTTCGTCAGGACGCCCAGTCCGACCATCGCCCCGCCCAGGAAGATCCAGAGTGCGCGACGAGGTCCCGAGGTCGCCCCGCCGGCCCGGACCAGGGCCCAGGTCGCGGCCAGGATGGCGGCGCCGAGGATCATGTCCGGCCGGGCGACGCGGGCCATGCGGGCGTAGCCGAAGGCCCCGAGGAGCGCGAGGGCCGCCCAGAGGGCGACGCGGCGGTCGCGCCCGGTCGCCCGGGCCAGAGCGTGGAGCAGGAGGGCCCCGATCAGGGCCGCCAGCGCGGTGACGGCGCGCGCCGCCCCGAGACTCGGCCTCCCGGTGAGCCGGTAGAGCCCGGCGGCCGCGGCGTGGAGGACCGGCGGCTTGTCGCGGTACTCCTCCCCCAGGAGGCGCGGCACCACGAGGTCTCCGGACGCGGCCATCTCGGCCGCGATCAGGGCGTGGCGTCCCTCGCGCGAGGCGAGGTCCGCGAGCTGCCCGAGTCCCGGGAGCAGGGTCGCCAGGCCGACGAGGACGATGATCAGCCGATCACGCCCGAGACGATCGCGGGGAGGGAGAGGATTCATGGCGCGAAGATTAGCGCCGGGATCCGCCGGGCGCGAGGCGGGAGCGGCGCCCGGAGGCGGCGGGGAAAAGAAAACGGCCGGGCCCGTCTTGCGACCGGCCCGGCCGATTTCGTTCAGCAGGTGACTTCGGCGATCAGAAGATCACGCGAACCTGCGTGTAGATCAGGACGGCGATGTCGTCGTCGTTGCCGGCGGCGTTGCTGTTGGCCAGCGGAGCGCCGTCATCCGGGAAGAAGACGCCGAGGCCGAAGCCCAGGGTCGTCTGGTCGGAGTAACGGTACTCGGCGAAGACGTCGATCTCGAAGCCGATCGAATCGTCGAGGCCATCCGACGTGGTGCCGGTGAAGACGTCCTCGTCGTGCTCGGCCCACAGGACGGTGAGTCCGATGGTCCAGTCCGCGCGCGGATCGAAGTGGAGACCACCCTGCACGGTCAGCACGTTGGTCATCGGAACGATGTCCATGATGCCGTAGCGCGCACGGTAGTTCTGCTTGCCACCGGAACCGGCGTGGGCGTGACGCTCGGGAAGAGCGGCAGGTAGCCTGTCTCGCCGGCATCGTCCGAACCCTCGGCGTAGAGGAAGCGGACGAAGACGCGGAAGTTGTTGTTGGCGTTGAAGGTGATGCCGAGCTCCGACCTCGATCGCGAACGCGTCGATGTCGATGTCCGACGCGCCGATGGCGGTCATGTCACCGGTCTGGTAGGCGAACTCGAGGTTGTAGTCGAGACCCGCCGCCACGTTGAACATGCCGCCGATACGCGCACCGAAGGTGTGGTAGAAGGCGTCACGGCCACCGATGGCGCCGTTGCCGAGCGTGCCGACCGAGTCACCGGCGGTGCCGTTGACGTAGATCCAGTACAGGTCGATCTCCATGTCCTTGAGGGACTTGATCGTCAGGTACAGGGTGTAGAGCTCGTCGTCGTCGTAGCCGTTGCCGGCGGTGACGTAGGGGTGGTTGCGAGTGCTGAAGGCCGACGAGGTGGAGCTGTCGAGAGCGCCCTTCATCCACAGGAAGTGGAGGTTGAAGTTCTCGGACTGCCACATCCAGTGCGTGCCGTCGTGGGTCTCGCCGCTGAAGAAGTCGTTGTTGCCGAACTGGAACTCGTTGCCGAGGACCACTTCCTGACGACCGGTGCGAGCCGAGAACTCCTTGCGACCGAAGAGGTCGTTCAGGTGGATCCAGGCCTCGTACACGTCGACGTTGCCGAGGTCGTCGTCGCTGCCCGCCGGGGTGTCACCGTTGCCGTACAGGCCGTTGGCCTGGATCGACAGGTGAGTCACGACGTTGCGATCGAACTCGAAGGTCATGCCGACGAGGAAACGAGCGTCGACGAAGTTGCCGCTGTCGTCATAGTCGCCGGCCGCACCGAAGTTGCGGTCGAAGACCCACCCGCCGCGGCTGCGGAACTCACCGGTGAAGGTGATCGGGTTGGCGACCGAGTTCACGGTCGTGGCGGCCGAGTAGTTGAGCTGCTCGGAGAGCGCATTGATGCGCGCCTCGAGCGAGTTGTCGTCGACGGCGATGCCGTCGACCTTGTTGCGCAGCGCCTCGTTTTCGTCGGCGATGCGAGCATTGGTGGCGATGACCTTCTGGAGGTCAGCCTTGAGCTGCTGAACCTCGTTACGAAGGTCGTCGTCGGACTGCGCCTGCACGCAGGGCGCGACCACAAAAGCCGCGACCAACAGGAGCACCACAACATTCCAGGTTCTCATGCGAGAAGTACCTCCTCAAAGTGATCGACCCTGCCACCCCGATGTCCTTCTGTGGCGGGATCAGCGATCAGAGTACCGAATCCGGTCGGCCGCGCAACCGCGCGCCGCAGCCAAATGGTCCCGAGACCTCGGCTTCTCTTCACCCCTTGAAATCACAATTTCCGCTCCTTCGCGGCCGCGGGTCTCGCGGACGCTCCGGGGGAGCGGATGGGGCCGAAGGACCGATCAACACCGAATCGATACCAAAAGCAAAGAGGGCCCCAAGCCCCGGCCGAGCCCGACGGCGGAATTCCGCCGCGGCAAGGCGTCACGTGCGGTCGTCGGCGTCCTCGATCCCGACCCCCGACTCGCCCAGGTAGGCGACCGCGGCGGCGATGTCGTCGGGCGTCCCTTCTAGTTCAAGGGCGACGCACTGTTCGGCGTCGTTCACGGTAGCGCCGAAGATATTGAACATGACTCCGAAGCGAGTCACGAGGGTGCTGAGGATCGGCTGGTCGAGGGAGCTCTTGCCGAAGGTGAGGAAGAGTCTTTTCTTCATGGCCGGGGCGGGTCCTGATCAGGAGAAACGCCTCGGAGTCGTCCGAGGCGGTGGCGGACGACGCCCAGGAGGGCCCCGGCCGCGAGGAAGACGAGCGCTCCGGCGACGAGGAGACGCCGGCCCTCCTCCATCGAGGGCGGCGCCACCGGTTGCTCGCCGAGGCGGAATCGCCGGTAGAGTTCCTCGGTCTTGAAGAGATCCAGCCCGAGGACGGCGGACGCGCCGAGACTGACCGGCGAGAGCGCCTGGGCCGAGGATAGCAGTTCGCGGCCGCTCCAGTCGCGCTGGTGTTCCTGCACCCACGGATCGGTGGCGAAGGGAGCGAAGAAGGCGGCCGAGACCACGAAGAGGGAGAGCACGAGCCCGATGCGGGGCCCGAGGGCCCAGCCCAGCCCGATCCGGGCCGCGAGGACGAAGGCGCCCCAGGCGGCCGAGAGCACCGCGACGTCGAGGAGCAGGTCCCGGTCATCGAGCCGGCCGAGGAAGGCGGCGACGCCCCCCACCGCGACCCCGGCGACGAGCCCGGCCGCGAGGACGCGACGGAGCCGGCCCTCCAGCTCGAGGGCGCCGAGGAGACCGAGGGCGAGGGCGAGCTGGCCGACGGCCAGCGTCACCCAACCCGCCGCGCCGGGAAGGTCCGGATCACCGGCCCCCAAGGCGACGGCGGCCCCGACCGCGAGGGCCGGCGCCGCCGTGACCAGGAGCGGGCCGCCGCGGCCGCGCCTCGGGCTCACCGGCCGGACTTCTCCAGCGTGCGACGGCACTCCTCGAGGGCGAGCAGCGCGTAGCTGGTCGCGAGGACCCGGAAGCCCTCCTGCCAGCGGGGGTTCTTCTCGTTGACGAAGGAGCCGTCGTCGGGGTTCTGGAGCGAGAGCAGCTTCTCCGCCAGCTCGACCGCCCACTTCCGCTCGACGCCGGCGCCGTCCACGAAGCTCTCCTCCCCCATCGCGCCCAGGGTGCGGGCCATGCTGAGGTAGTAGTAGTACATCCCCTGGTAGGGCTCGTCGCCCTTGGCGCCGGCCGCGAAGCCGGGGTGACGCTCGAGGTCGAAGTTCTTGCGGGTCCAGTCGACGACCGCCTTCACGCGGCGATCGCGGCGGTCGAGACCGCAGAAGAGGTAGCTCTTCAGGAGCGCGTAGGACATCGATCCGTAGCTGAGGAAGACGCGGCTGCCGTCGCTCAGCTCGGTGACGCCCGCCTTGCTCTCACCGGGCGCGTAGAAGGCGCCGCCGTCGTTGCCGGGCCGGATCTCGTTGCCGTCGGCGTCCTTGGCGACCTGGTCGTTGACCTCGGAGAGGTTTTGGCAGCGCTGGAGGTACTGGATCGCGGCCTCGTAGAAGGGGTGCCCTTCCTCGAGCCCGGCGCGATGCACGGCCTCGATGGCGAACTGGGTGTTCGACAGGTCCGGACGCTGCGAGCTGCCGTAACCGACGCCGCCGTAGAACTTGTCGTCCTTCTTGTAGCCCTGGTCCTCGGTCGCCTGGAGGCGGACGAGGTAGTCGCGCGCCCGCTCGACGGTTTCCTTGAAGCGCTCCTCGCCGCTGGCCTGGAGGGCCATGAGGGCGAGACTCGTCACGTAGTTGGCGCTGTCGTTCTCGTAGATCGAGCCGTCCTCCTTCTGGAGGCCGGCGAGGTAATCGAGGGCGTTCCGGACGAAGGGACCGTCCTCGGATCCGTAGCCGCGGTTGCTCTCGATGTAGCCCAGCACCGCCATCGCGGTGATTCCGGGGTGGCGGGTCTTCTCGTTCACCGGCTTCGCCACGCCGACCGCGCCCGTCTTCGGGTCCTGGTAGGAGCGGAGGTAGCGGATCGCGTCGTCCTCGGCCGACTTGACGCGGGCGAGGAGGCTCTTGGGCTTCAGCGACTCGGGCGTGATCGAGGGATTCTCGGCCTTGTTCCCGCCGGATCCGGACGCGGCGTCGCCCGCGCCGGAGGCGGCTGACGAGGACTTCGCGCCCGAGGCGTCCGGCGTGCCGGAGTCGCCGCAGGCGGGCAGGAGGACGAGGGCTAGGACCAGGGCAGCGGCGAGAGAGGAAGATCTCACGACTGGGGCTCCGTCGGGGATGATTCGTCGAGGTGGCGACAACGCCCGCGCCACGCCGGGGTTCGAAGCAATGCGGCGGGACGTCCGTCCCGGACCTCGATCAGCCGCGCGCGTCGTCTTCGCGCGCCTCGTGATCCGCGATGAGCGCCCGGCCCTTCGGGGTGTCCCGGCACTCCGCGCTGACGCCGAAGATCGTCAGGGTATGACCGAGCGAGAGGAAGCCCAGCTCCTCGGCCACCTCGTCGAGGAGACGCTCGATCTTCTCGCTCCGGAACTCGACGATCTTCTTACTCACGTTGCAGAAGAAGTGGTAGTGGTTCCGGTGCCCGTAGATGTGCTCATAGTATTTAGCACCCTGACCGAAGTCATGCTCGGCCAATAGCTTGCAATCAAGAAGGATGCTCAGGGTGCGATAGAGGGTCGCCTTCGAGACGCGGATCTGCTGGGCCCGGCACTGGTCGAACAGGTCGTCCGCCGTGAAGTGCGCGTGGTTCTCGAAGATGAGATCGAGGAGCTGACGACGGGCCGAGGTGAGCTTGAGACCCCGCTCCCGGAGGTAGGCCTCGAAGATCTCGACCTCGCCCCCCGGCTCGCGGTGCGCCTGCTTCTGGTAGCGGTAGGGCACGATCGGACTCCGGGGATGAAGGGGCCTGGCGAGAGGCATTATCCTCGCACCCGGCCCCGACTTCCACCCGCCCCGCTCAGAGGACGCGGTGGGCGATGTCGCGGCGGCAGAAGGAGTGCGGGAAGTCGAGGGCGTCGATCGCGGCGTAGGCCCGGTCGACCGCCTCGCGATAGGTCTTTCCGAGCGCGGTCACGTTGAGGACGCGACCGCCGGAGGCGTAGACCCGCCCGCCCCGTCCGCCCTTGGTCCCGGCGTGGAAGATCATGAGGTCGGGATCGGCGGCGAAGCGGTCCAGCCCCTTGATCTCGGAGTGGGCCGAGACGGTCCCGGGGTAGCCCTCCTGGGCGACGACGACGGTGACGGCCGGCCGGGGGTCCCAGGCGAGCTCGACCTCGTCGAGCTTGCGGTCCACGCAGCCCAGGATGAGGTCGACCAGGTCGCTCCGGAGGCGGACCATCAGGGCCTGGCACTCCGGGTCCCCGAAGCGGACGTTGAACTCGAGGACCTTCGGGCCCTTGCGGGTCATCATCAGGCCGGCGAAGAGGACGCCGTTGAAGGGGCAGCGCTCCTCCTTCATCGCGTGCACCATCGGGACGAGGATCTGCTCCTCGATCTCGCGCTGGAGGGCCGGGGTGACGACCGGCGCCGGCGAGTAGGCGCCCATGCCTCCGGTGTTCGGTCCCCGATCGCCGTCGTGGGCCCGCTTGTGGTCCTGGCTCGACTCGAGGACCGCGATCGTCTTCCCGTCGGTGAGGGCGATGATGCTCGCCTCCTCCCCCTCCAGGAAGTCCTCGATGACGACGACGTCGCCGGCCGAGCCGAAGCGGCGGGACCCCATCGCCTCGCGGACCGCGGCGGCCGCCTCCTCGGAGTTGCCGCAGATGGTCACGCCCTTGCCGGCCGCGAGGCCGGAGGCCTTCACCACGAGCGGGTAGTCCACCGTGTCCTGGACGTAGGCGAGGGCCGCCGCCATCTCCTTGAAGGTCCGGTGGTTGGCGGTCGGGATCTTGTGCCGCGCGAGGACGTCCTTGGCCCAGGCCTTGTCGCCCTCGAGGCGCGCCGCCAGGGCGTCGGGGCCGAAGATCCGCAGCCCCTCCTTCTTGAAGAGGTCGACGATGCCGGCGCAGAGGGGAACCTCGGGGCCGACGATCGTGAGGTCGATCTTCGCCCGACGGGCGTAGTCGCGGAGGGCCGGGAGGTCCGAGACGTCGATGTCCACGCAGTGCGCCAGGTCCGCGATCCCGGCGTTCCCCGGGGCGCAGTGGAGCTCGGGATCGTGACGCGACTGCTTCAGCTTCCAGACCAGCGCGTGCTCGCGACCGCCGCTGCCGACGACGAGGATCTTCATCTCGGATCTCCTTCGCCGGGACTCTATCAAGGGGTCCCGAGCGACAGGAGGCGGCCAAGAAGAAGGCCCCGCGCCCCCCGGCCGGAGCCGGGGAACGCGGGGCCTCTTCGGCTCCTCGGGATCCGGACTACTCGCTGATGACGAGGGTCTGGTTGGCGAGGAGGCGCGGGGTCACCGTCTGCATGGCGGTGTTGCCGCTCGGGAAGCTGATGACCACGTCGTACTGACGGCTCGGAGCGATGCCGCCGAAGTGGATCTCGCTGGAGTCCTGCGAGCCCTTGCCCCGGCCGCCGCTGATCTCGCGGGTGGCGATGATCGTGCCGTCGGTCAGCTTGAGCGTCACCACCGCGCCGCGAGCGTCGCTCGAGGCCGTGCCGGCGCCCAGGCCCTGGCCGCTCACCCGCACCTTGAGGTAGCGAGCGCTCGCCAGCGTGTTGCGGTAGAAGACGTTGGCCGTGCCCTCGTTGCCCACGAAGAGGTCGAGGTCGCCGTCGCCGTCCACGTCCGCCATCTGCACCAGGTCCGCATCGCCGCCGTCGTTGATCGCGATGCCGGTGGCGGCGGAGAGCTCGATGAACTCCCAGACGCCGTCGGTATCGATGTCACCGCGGTTCAGATAGAACTTGTTGGCGCCGTTGGAGCCGACGTAGAGGTCGATCCGGCCGTCGTGGTCCAGGTCGCCCCAGCACACGTCGTCCGCCGTGACATCGGTGTCGAGACCCGCGGAGACCGCGACCTCGGTGAAGCTTCCCCCGTCGTTCCGCCAGAGCTGGTTGACGCTCGAGGCGCCGCCGCGGGCGATATACAGGTCGAAGTCCCCGTCGTTGTCGTAGTCCACGAAGGTGATCGGCGAACGACCGCCGCTGTGGTCGAAGCTCACCCCGCCCACGCCGGAGTAGCTCCCCGCCGCGTTCGAGAGGAACTGCCCCATCGCGCCGTCTCCGAAGAGCAGGTCGATGTCGCCGTCGACGTCGAAGTCCGCCACCGCGCCGCTCATGGGAGCCGTCACGCCGGTCTCGGCGCCGGTGCCCACGGCCGCGACGAAGGTGTTGGTGGGCGACATCGCTCCGCGCTGGTTGACCATCACGACGTTGCCGTTCGCGGTGTTCGAATCCAGGGCGAAGAAGTCGAGGAAGCCGTCCTGGTCGTGGTCGAGCCAGAAGACCTGCGTCAGCGTGGCGCTGGCGATGTTGGCGGTCTCCGCGACGGTCACGTCGGTGAACACTCCCGCGCCATCGTTGGCGTAGAGGGTCGTGCCCGCCGTCGAATCGACCGTCAGGAGGTCGAGGTCGCCGTCGTTGTCGTAGTCGCCCCAGACGCCGCCGCGATCGCCGACGAAGGGACCACCGCGGGTGCCGGACTCCTCCGTGAAGGAGCCGGTGCCGTCGTTGACGTAGAGGAGTCCGGCCGCGCCCTGACCCACGAAGAGGTCCAGGTCACCGTCGCCGTCGATGTCGGCGAAGGAGCCGCCGTCGGCGTTGCCGGTGTCGGCCAGGCCGACCGTCGCCGCCACCTCGGTGAAGGGCACCGGAGGCGCCGTCGCGAGGTGGGTCACGTCCAGCGCGCCCGCGGCCCAGTCGGTCGTCACGTCCATCGACGGGTTACCCGCCGCGTCGCGCGCCCGGACCGTCAGCGAGTTGGTCGTCGCCGCGGCCAGGGTGACCGTCACCGAGTAGAAGCCCGCCATGTCCGCCGTGCCGGTGGCCGAAGCGGCCCCGCCGTCGACCTCGAGGCCCACGCCGGCGTCGGCCGAACCCGTGACGTCCTGCGTGATCGTGTTCCAGGGCGAGGTCACGGGGTCGACGATCGGATCGGCCGGAGCCGTCACGTCCTTCGTCGCCGCGGTGCCCGCGAAGGCGCCGCTCGAGTTGCCCGCCTGGTCGGTCACGTCCACCGAGATGGTGATCGCGCCCTCGGCGAGCGAGGAGGTGTCGATGCCGGTCACGCTGACGGTGCCCGCGCCGGCCGAAGCCGCCGCCTGGCCCTGGACGCTGGTCATGCCGTCGTCGAGGGTCACGGTGACGGTGTCGGTGGCGACGGAGCCCGCGCCGAGGGTGACGTCCACCCGGGCGCCGCCGTCGGTCGCGATGTTGACGAAGTCGGCCGGGTTGTTGGTCGCCGTGCTCGGGATCGCCGCCGCGCTGGCCATGGCCGGAGCGGAGACGTCCTTCACGCCGTTGACCACGGTGTCGACGGAGTTCCCGCTCGGATCGATGGTGGTCACCGTGATGGTGATCATGCCGTCGGTCAGACCGGTCGCGTCCATCGGGCCGAAGCTCACGGTGCCGCCGCCCATCGGGATCGACTGCGAACCGTAGCTCACGGTGTTCATCGATCCGTCCTCGATGACCACGGTGGCGCTCTCGGTGCCGTCGGCGGCCGCGTCGAAGGCGACGTCCACGCTCACCGTGGTGAGGTTCGTGGCGCTGATGCCGTTCTCGGCGTTACCCGCCGCGGCCGGGATCGCGGCCGAGGTCACCGCGACGATCACGGTGTCCTTGGTCGCGGAGCCGCCCACGGTCGCCTCGTTGCCGGCCGCGTCGCGGACGGTCGCGGTGATCGTCAGGCTGCCTTCGGCCAGCGAGGAGAGATCGAGTCCGGTGAAGTTCGAGGTGCCGGCGCCCGAGGGAGCGGCCTGCGCCATCGAGGTCACCGTGCCCATCGAGCCGTCGACGACGTCGACGAAGACGCTGTCGGTCGCGGCGCTCGAGGCGCCGAAGCTGACGTCGATCTGCGCCGAGGGCTCGGTCGCCGCGGTCACGAAGCCGGCCGGGTTCATCGCGCCCATCGGCACGACCGCCATCGTGGGCGCCGTCGGAGCGACGACGTCCTTGGTGGCCGCGGTCCCGGTGAAGGTCCCGCTCGGGTGCCGGCGGTGTCGACGATGTCGACCGAGATCGAGATCGCACCGTCCATCAGGAGCGAGGCGTCGATCCCGCCGATGGTGATCGTCCCCGCCCCGGCCGGCGCCGCGGTCGCGGAGCTCTGGGCCGTGAGGAGGCCGTCGCCGAGGGTGACCGTCACCAGGTCGGACGACTGCGAGGTCGCCGGGAAGGTCACGTCGACCGACACGGAGGACTTCGTCGCGTCGTTGATGGTGTCACCGGGCATCGTCGCCCCGCCGTTCGGGATCGCGGCGGCCGTCGCCGGCGACGGGACGGTGGCGTCCTTCGTCGCGGCGTAGGTGTCGTCGCGGGAGTTCCCGTTCGGATCGGTGACGGTGACCGTGATCGTGAGGCTGCCGTCGGCCAGCGAGCTCAGGTCCATCGGACCGAAGCTCTGCGTGCCGCCGCCGGCCGTGATCGCCTGCTGCATGTAGGACACGGAGGCCATCGCGCCGTCGGTGACGGTCACGGTCGCGCTCTCGGTCCCGTCGGCCGCGGCGTCGAAGACCACGTCGATGCCGACGCTCGAGACGTTGCTCGCGTTCACCACGTTGGCCGCGTTGCCGCCGCCGGCCGGAACGTCGGCCGCGGTGGTGGCGACGATCACGGTGTCCTTGAGGATCGACGAGTTGACGAAGGTCACGCGGTTGGCGTGCGGATCGACGACCTCGATGGTGATCGTCAGCATCCCGTCGGCGAGACCGGAGAGGTCGATGCCGGAGAAGCTGATCGAGCCCATGCCCGCCGTCGCGTTCTGCGAGGAGAGTGTCACCGTCGAGCTGCCGTCCGTGACGGTGCCGCTCGCGACGTTGATGTCCTCGCTCTGCGCGTCGAAGCCGACGTCGATCGAGACGCTCGAGACGGTGGCCGACGAGACCGTGTTGGCCGGCGTGGCGCCGGACATCGCGATGCCCACCGAGACCGGGACCGCCGGCGGCGTCTGGTCGACGACGATGTTCAGGCGCACCGGCTCCGCGGAGTTCGCGTGGTCGGTCGCCACGGCCTGGATCTGGGCCATGCCGTCGTCGAGGCCGGAGAGATCGATGCCGCTCACGATGAGCGGCGCGCCGGGCGTGACCACGGTGGCCGTCGCGGCGACGGTCGGCGCGTGGGCGCCGTCCGCGATCACGATCGCGATCTCGTCACCGGCCTGGCCGGCCGGATTGGTCTGGATCACGACGCGCGCCGAGGTCGCGTTGTAGGTGTTCGCCACGTTCTCCGGCCAGGTGGCGCCGGCCGGGAGCGTGAGTCCCAGGGGCGCGGCCGGAGGAGCGGTGTCGAGCCGGAACGCGTCCTGCGTGAGGTCGGTCGTGTTCCCGTGATCGTCGTGGACCATGATCTGGGCCACGATGACGCCGTCGTTGAAGCCGGTGAAGTCGAGGCCCGTGAAGGACAGCTCGATGGCGCTGCCGGAGACGATGACGTCGACGGGATACACCGTGTTCGAGGGCATCGCCATGCCGGTGGCGAGCACCAGGCTGGTGACGCCGTCGGTCAGCGTGATGTCGACGGTCTCACCGCCGGCATTCGTTCCGTCGAAGGCGAAGGTCGCATCGACCGAATCGGCCTGAGCCGCGCCCACCGAGTTGTCGGAGAGGCCCGTGGACGAACCGGACTCCGAATCGAAGGACCCGGAGGCCGGCGACGCCGGAGCGTTGTCGTTGCGGACGACGAGGCCGTAGGACGGGGCGATCGTGTCCTTCACCGCCGCCGTGCCCTGGAAGGACCCGGGGTGACGCGTGGCGTTCTCGACGTAGGCGACGATCTGGATCGCGCCCTCGACGAGCGAACTCGCGTCGATGGTGAAGTTCATCGCGCCGCCGCCCATCGGGGCGGCCTGCGGCGCCGACTCGACGAAGGAGCCGGTGTCGGCGAGACGGACCTTGACCATGTCGTCGGAGGTCGAGCCCGAGGGCATCACGACCTGGACGGCGACGGCGCTGACGCTCGACTGGTTGATCACGTCGGCCGCGTTGCCCGCGCCCGGCTGGACGGAGGCCGCGGTCGGCGTGTTCGGCTGGCTCGCCTTGGTCGCCGGCGTGCCGACGAAGTTCGAGAAGTTGCCGTTCGTGTCGTCGAGACGGATCTTGATGGTGATCGGCCCGTCGTTCAGCGAGCGCAGGTCGACGCCGGCGTGGATGACCGCCGCGAAGTCGCCGATGCGCTGGCCGTCGGAGGACTGGGCGTCCGGCGTCTCGAAGTCGTCATCGTCCGGCGTGACGCCGCCCGAGGCCTGCGCCTCGGCGAAGGCCGAGGCGATCGTCCGCGGCGCGGAGCTCACCGAGTTGCCGTCCGCATCACTGAACTGGATGCGGAAGGTGTCGTCGGTGCCGACGTCCTCGAACCGGATCTCCATCATCGGATCGGCATCGTTCGTCGCGTTGAGCCGGTTGGCGCCGTTGGTCGGACCGGCGGCGACGCGGGCGCTCGACGCGGTCGGGACCTCGGTGTCCTTGGTCGCGGCCGAACCGACGAAGATGTTCTGGTTGTTGGCGTTGTCGAGACCCGCGACGCTGATCGCGACCGGACCCTCCGCCAGCGAGCTCAGATCGATCCCGCCGAAGGTCATCGTTCCGCCGCTGCCCGGCGCGCTCTGCGCGGGGACGTTCACGGTGGTCGTGCCGTCCGTCACCTGCAGGGCGAACATGTCCGAGTCGAGCGCGCTCGACGGGAGGACGACGTCGATCGAGACGTTCGAGACGTTGGAGGCGTTGATCTGATCCTGGGCGTTGCCCGTTCCGGCCGCGACGAAGGCCGCGGTCGGGAGGGCGATGAAGGTATCCTTGCGGAAGGCGTGCATCGGGAAGCGGCTGACGTTGCCGTAGAGATCGAGGAACTCGACCTCGAGGCTCCCCCCGCCGTCGACGAGAGCGGTCCCGTCGAGGCCGGAGAAGGTCATCGTGCCGCCGGCCGCCGGCACGTTCTGATAGGCGGAGACGATCTCGGTCGAGCCGTCGCCGAGGATGACCCGGGCGGTGACCTGGTCGTCGTCGTAGGCGGGCACGGTCATCGAGACCTGCACCGAGCCCTCCGTCGCCATGTTGACGACGTGGATCGGGTTGCCGCCGCTCGCGGTCACGTTGCCCGCGGTCGGGCCGGAGTGAGCGGTGCGATCGATGAAGCCGTCCTCACCGCGACCGGTGAAGGTGTTGCCGCTCGTGTCCGACTGGGCGACGTCGATGCGGATGTCTCCCTCCGGGAAGGCGCTGAGATCGAAGGTGCCGAAGACCTGGCTCGCCTGCCCCGCCGTCACGGCCTGCGTCGCGGTCGAGATCGACATCGACGAGGCGAGATGCGTGAAGGTGAAGACCATGCTCTCGTTCGCGAGGGCCGGCGCGTCGAAGACGACCCGGACCTTGGCGAGCGTCGGGTTGCCGCCGATGACCGTGCGATCGTGATCGGCGCCGATCTCGTCGATGAAGCGGACGTTGACGATCCGGCTGAGCGAGGAATCCTTCGTCGGGGTCGAGACGGCGAACTGGCTCTGGTTGCCGTTCGCGTCGGTGATGGTGGCGGTCAGGGTGATCGGACCGTCCTGGAAGTCCTCGAGGTTGATCGGGGCGTAGAAGACCGTGCCGCCGCCGAGGCCCGGGCTCTGCGCGGGCATCGTGAAGGCGTAGCCGTTGCCGTCCGAGATCACGAAGCCCAGGACGTCGTCGGCCTGCGCCTCCGCGGACACGTCGAGCTCGACGGTGACGTTCCGCTCTGACGCCGAGTTGACGAGATCCTGCGCGTTGTTCGGTCCCGCGGCGATGCGCGCCGCGGTCACGGAAGCGATCGAGGTGTCCTTGGTGAAGGTCGACGCGAAGTCCGAGGTGTTCTCGGCCGCGTCGACGGTCTGCACCGTGACCTGGAGGACGCCGTCCGCGAGCTCGCTCACGTTGATCGGCTGGAAGGTGACGACGTTGCCGGGGCTCACGTTCTCGGCGAGCGACTGCACCACCGACACGCCGTCGGTGATGAAGATCGTCGCGAGGTCCGCGGCGTCTCCGCCGGCCGCGAAGGTCACCGTGGTGACCACGCCGGCGGCGGTGTTCTGGTTCGCGATGCCGACCGGGTTGTTCGCGCCGGCCGGGACGGCGAAGTCCTCGGCGGCGAGCGGCGGCGTGGTGTCGAGGAAGAGGACGGCGCCGAACTGCGTGATCAGCTCCTCGTCACCCCGACGCATGACGACGGTCATGGTGATCGGACCGTCCTGCAGCGAGGTCGCGTCGATCGGACCGACGACGAGGCTGCCGCCGCCGGGAGGCGCGGGAACCGTCGTCACGATCTCGGTGATGCCGTCGCTGAGGATCACGTCGATCTCGTCGCCCTCGCGAGCGGACGAGGGGACCTCGATGACGACCTCGACCTGATCGACGGTCTGGGCGTTGATGACGTTGTCGGGGCTGCGGCCGAGCGAATCCTCGACCTGGGCGTTCTGGACGGCGGTCAGCTGCGCGCTGCCCCCGTCTCCTCCGCCGCCCGTGCAGGCGGTGATTGCCGTCGCGACGACGGCCATGATCAGAACGACGACGGAACGCGAGACGAGGCGAACGAACGCACTCCCCTCTCCGACCGACGGACGTCCCGTGCGGTAGCTCATGTCCTTCATGGAGACCCTTCCTTGCGGGGACGCGCACGGCCGCGCGACCCCAAGTCGCAGGTTCGAGGCTCAGTCGGGCGGCGAAGCCGGAGCCACCGTGAGACCGAGCACGCCAAATTCCTTCGTTCGAGTCGTCGGAAAGGGGGGCCGCAAGTCTTGAGGAAAGCGGGAGCTGGGTCTTTATCGGGGCGTCGGGGCGCGGCGGCCCCCGGATCCGGCCACGAGGCGCAAGACGAAGCGGGACCAGGCCTTGGAGGTGGCGAGGCCGCGGAAGGCGGATCCGAGGGAAGCGGGGTAGTGGAAAAGACTTCGGGCGGATGGCGCGATCACTATCCTCGACGCTGCCGTTTCGATTCCCCGTGCCACGAGGCGTCGATCAGCGCACCCTGAGCTTGCCGCACCGTGACGAGCGAGCGCCGGGCCGCCTCTCCCCCGGGAGGGGCGGCCCTTCTTCGTTCCGGAGGGCTCCCGATCCCGCGACCCGGGAGGGATCGGGGAGGCCCCGGAGCTCGCGAGGCCGCTCAGGCCGGGGGCGTCTCGGGGGTGCAGCGCGCGGCGGCCCAGGCGATCGCGGCCTCGACGCGGTGGATCCGCGGCCCCAGACCCGCGACCCGGAAGCCGGCGGCGCGGAAGAGATCCACCTCGAAGGGCGTCCAGCCGCCCTCGGGTCCGATCGCGAGGCAGACGCCGGCCGGGGCGCTCCGGGCCGCCGGCCCCGGATCCTCGCCGCCGGGATGGAAGACGAGGGGCAGCGCCTCGCCCGCGAAGGCGGCGGCGCGGTCCTCGACGAAGGGTCGGAAGAGGGGCTCGAAGCCCAGCTCGCAGGGCCGGGGATCGACGGCCTGTTCGCATCCCACCAGCAGGTGCTCGCGGCGGCGCTCCTCCTCGAGGATCGGCGCCTCGAGGTAGCTCTTGTCGACGCGCGCCGAGCGGACGAGCACGGCGCGGCGAATGCCGTAGGAGGCGAGGTTCTCGAGCACCCGACGCAGCACCTTCGGCCGGGGCATGGCCAGGATGAGGTCGAGTCGCGCGGGGGGCGGCGCCTCGTCGCCGAGCCGGTACTCGAACTCGACGAGCCCCTCCGTCACCTTCGCGACCCGCCCGCGCCCGAGCGTCGAGCCGATCTCGGCGACGCGCAGCTCGCGACCGGCGGTCACGCCCAGCACCTCGACGAGATGGCGGGCGCGCGCTCCGCCGACGACGGCGCGACCGGGCCCGACGATCTCGTGGGGCCGGAAGAGGACGAGGTTCATCGCGAGATCGCCGCCGGAGGCGTTGCCGGGGCCGCCTCTCAGCGCGCGTCGCGGCGCCGGGCGGGGGCGCGATCGGCCTCCTCCAGGTCGCGAGCGATCGCCGGCGGCAGGTCCAGGGTGTCCGGGACGTCGTTGAGGTGGCCGCCCAGACCGGGGTTGTTGTTCTTCCCGCTGACGGGGACGACCTCGGCGCTCCAGCCCTGGTAGGCGCCCTTCGTCTGGCGGGCGAGCTCGAGCCAGGTGTGGCGGAACTCGTCGAGCACCGCGAGGCCGAGGGGGCTCTTCACCGCGGCGGTGACGATCCACTCGTCGCCGGCGCCGCGTCGCATCTCGCGGATCTCGTAGCGGAGGTTCGAGAGGCTCTCCGACAGCGCCTTCGCGCCGGCCTCGTCGAGACCGATGAAGCGGGGCTCGATGACGTGCATCTCGGCCGCGTCGTCACCGCAGCGCTCGAACTCGCGGAGGACGCGCCGATCCTGGATCTGGTGCATCATCTCGGTGTCGGGATAGAGCTGCTCGGCGTACTCGTCCCAGCCCGGATCCTCCTCGCACATGACCTTCGTCGTGTGGGTCTCGATCTTTTCGAGGGCCCGGGCGATCGCGGGGTCATCCTCCGGGCGGCGGCTCGAGTAGAGGACGAGGGTCCGCGCCTTGCGGTGCGTCACCGAGGCGACGAGCTCGTAGCCGTCGGGGTCGAGGGTGGCGAGGATCTCGTCCTCGATCAGGGCGAGGAGCGCGTCCTCCTCCTTCGTCGAGAGGCCGTCGTCCGAGGCGTGGTTGAGCTCGAGGCGGAGGTGGACCCGGAAGGGCTTCCCCGCGACGGGAGCCCGATCGCGCGCGGTCAGATCGACCCCGACCTCGAAGGGCCACTGATCCAGGGAAGCCATGTAGTACTCGAAATTCGGACGCATGGCGGGCCTCGACCTTGCACTGCGATGATCGTCGCCGACGCGACGAGTCAGGGGGCGTTGGGGACGTCGTGGTTTAGTAATTCCGGGGCGGAGACCCAAGCCCGCGTCCCTTCCCGCCGCCCCGGACCGTCCCCCCGCGGCGCCCGTGCGGGGTCCCCCTCGCCGGCGGGCCCCGGGTTCAATAGCCTGGGGATCCGATGTCTCCCCAGCCCCTCTCCGCCCACTCCGAGGTCCTGATCGTCGGCGCCGGTCTCGCCGGCGCGGCCGCGGCGGCGGCGCTCGGCCGACGGGGGTTCCGGCGGGTGCGGTTGCTCGAGCGCGAGGCGCGCGACGGCAGCCACGCCTCCGGTCGTAACGCCGGCATGGTGCGACAGATGGTGAGCTCGTCGGCGCTCACGCGACTCTCGATCGAGACGGCGCGGGAGTTCGCCCGACGCGCGCGGGAGGCGCCGGCTTTCCCCTTCCGCGCCGGCGGCTCCTGGCTGATCGGAGACCCGGCCCGTCTCGCCGCGCTCGAGGCGGTGACGCCCGGCCTCGGCCGGTTGGTCGACGCCTCCGACGTCGCCCGGGCCTGCCCGAGCTGGCGCGGCGCGCCGGCCGAAGGGGTCCTCCACACCCCGGACGACGGCCTCGTCGACCCCCTCCCGCTCCTCGCGCACTTCCTCGGCGAGGCCGAGCGTCTCGGCGTCGAGCGCCGACGCTCGGAGGTCCGGGCGCTCGTGCGGGCGGGAGACGCCATCCGCGGGGTCGAGACCGACCACGGTCGCCTCGGGGCCGACCTCGTCATCCTCGCCGCCGGCGCCTGGTCGGACGGCCTCGCGCGGGAGGCGGGCGCCCGCCCCCTCGGCCTCCGCCGGACGCGTCGCCACCTCGCGCGCTGCCGGGCCGAGGCGCCGCTGCTGGCTCCCGGCGCCTTCGTCTGGGATCTCGAACGCGACCTCTACCTGCGCCCCTGGGGCGACGACCCCCGCGACTTCCTCGCCACCCCGGGCGACGACGAACCGGTGCCGGGCGAGGACGCCCTCGCGGACTTCGATTCGCGTCGCGAGGATCTCCTCGACCGTCTCGCGGGCCGTCTCGGGCGGAGGCCGCGGATCGAGGAGGTCTGGGCCGGCGTGCGGACCTTCACCCCGGACGGAGACTTCGCGATCGGCTTCGATCCCGGGCTCGCGGGGCTCTTCTGGGCGACGGGCCTCGGCGGCCACGGCGTCTCGAGTTCATGGGCGGTGGGACGTCTCGTCGCCGACCTGATCGGCGGCGCGGATCACCCGCTCGCGCGGGCCCTGTCTCCGGCCCGGTTCGGCGGCGCGGATCGGCGGGACGATCAGTCGTCGAGCGCCAGCCACTCGAAGTAGCCGATCAGCATCTCGTCCTCGGTCGCGAGACCGAAGGAGACCCAGGCCTCGGGGTCGGGGTTCGCGGGGTTCGCGGAGCTGTTGTCGTAGACGCCGGTGGCGCGGACGACCGTGCCCTTCGGGACGTCGATGGGCGTGACCAGCCGGTAGGCCTGCTGCCAGTTGAAGTCGAACTCGGGGATGCTGAGGACGCGCTGGAGCCGGCCGTCGGGGAGGATCAGCGTCATCTCGAAGCGCACGCCGCGGGCGTGCATGTGCGGCATGAATCCGAAGAGGCGCGCCGGCCGGTCGAAGACGTAGTCCCCGCTCACCGCGACGTCCTTCGCTCCCGGCGCGAGGTTGATGTCCACCGAGTAGGCGGCGTCGCAGCGCAGCGCGAATCGGGGCGCGTCGTCGCGGAAGCGGATCCCGATCTCGGGCCGATCGGTGACGGTGCGGCCGTTGCCGGCGTAGTGGATCTGGAGGAGGAGCTTCGTCCCCTTGCGGAGGAGCTTGCCGCGGTCCGAGGGGTACTGGATGGGCTCGCAGCCCGGGACGTAGATGCCGAAGAAGCCGCGGAGCGCGAGGAAGCCGAGCTCCAGCGTCGTCCAGGCCTCCATCTCGGGGCGGTGCTCGAAGACCAGGATGTGGTGGACGGCGCTGGGCTCGGTGGCGCGGACCTCGAGGCTGGAGATCCATCGGTCCTCCTCGAGCCCGGTGTCGACGAGCACGTAGCGGTAGTTGTACCAGCCCTCCGGCGGCACCTCGACGGCCTCGGGCACGCGGAGGAGGAGATCCGGCTCGCCGATCTTCCACCCCTTCGTCACCGGCAGCGGCGGCGGGGCGTCGGCGGGATCGCCGCGGGGGCAGTCGGCCTCGAGCCAGGCCAGCAGACGCTCCTTGTCGGCGGCGGACATGCGCAGATCGTTGGCCCAGGGGCCGCCGACCTTCGGGTCGGCGTACCAGGGCGGCATGCTCCCGGCCCGGAGGACGCGCTTCACCATCGTGCGTCGTCCGGCCACGTCGTCGTAGTCGACGAGGTCGAAGGGCGCGTTCTCCCCGGGGCGGTGACAGATCTGGCAGGCCCGCTGCAGGATCGGCTCGATGTCGCGATGGAACTCGGGCGCGTCGTCGTCGACGACGGGAGCGCTCTCGAAGTCGAGGAAGCAGCCCGGAGCCGTCGTGGCCGGGATCGCGACGGGTCGGCCGGCGAGCAGGTCCTCGACCGCCTCCACCAGGAAGTGCCGGCGGGCCTCCTCGTGGGTCACGCCCACGCCGAAGCGATCGTCGATGGCGCCGCGGTAGACGAGACGCCCCTCGCGGTCGAGCAGGAAGACCTCGGCCGTCGAGCTGACGTGGAGCCGTCGTCCCAGATCGCCGCTCGGCTCGTGGACGTAGGGCCCCCGGAAGGCGAAGGCGTCGCGATCCGCGCGGGCCTCGTCGAGGGTGTCCGAGGCGCCGGGGGCCACGAAGAGGAAGGGGACGCCGCGGTCGGAGAGGCGGCGCTCGAGGGCGGCGACGGTGCGTCCGTACTTCTTCGTCACCGGGCAGTGCCGGTCGCGGATGACGATGACGACGGGGCGGCCGGCGGCGTAGGCCCGCAGCGACCCGGCCTCCCCGTCCACATCCCGCCAGGCGAAGTCCTCGACGACCTCGCCGAGGCCGGCGGAGCTCGCGCCCTGGACCTCGGCGACGACGCGCTTGGCGGGGGCCGGGGCCTTCGCGGCGCCGGGGTCGTCCGCACTCCGGCCGCAGCCGACGAGCAGCGCGGCGAGGGCGGCGAGGACGGGGATGGGGTTTCGGCTCGTCATGGTCCTGGTCCGATCGCTCCCTTCTCGTCCCCAGCGTAACAGTCGCGGGGCGTCGGGCCGCCGCCCCGGGGCCCCGGCAACTTGTCGCGCCGCCGGCGGAAATCCCGGCCGGGCCGGGAAGATCGGGCCATCGACGCCCTCCAAGTCCCGGTGAGGCTCGCCCGGGCCCCTCGAGCGGAGTATCGTCATCCCATGAGGATTCTCGTCACCGGCGGCGCCGGATTCATCGGATCGCACCTCTGCGACCGCCTCCTCGAGGCCGGACACGCGGTGACGGCGCTCGACGACCTCTCGACCGGCGCGGCCGGGAACGTCGCGAGCGCCCGCGATCGAGGCGAGTTCCGCCTGCACCTCGGCGACGCGGCCGATCGGGACACCGCGTTCCCGCTCGTCGCCGCCGCCGATCTCGTCGTGCACCTGGCGGCGGAGGTCGGCGTGCGACGCGTCCTCGAGCGCCCCGTCGCCTCGATCGCCAACAACCTCGGACCGCTCGAGACGGTCCTCGCCGCGGCCGCGGCGAGGGGCGTCCCCGTCCTCTACGCCTCGAGCTCCGAGGTCTACGGTCGGAGCGCCTCCCTGCCCCACCGCGAGGAGGCCGAGCTCGTCCTCGGTTCGCCGCGCGTCGCGCGCTGGTCCTACGCCTGCGCGAAGGCGATGGGCGAGTGGATGTGCTTCGCCCGTCACCGCGAGTCCGGACTCCCCGTCACCGTGGTCCGCCTCTTCAACACCGTGGGCCCGCGCCAGAGTGACCGCTACGGCATGGTGCTGCCGACCTTCGTCCGGCAGGGGCTCTCCGGCCTGCCGCTCACCGTGCACGGGGACGGCTCCCAGACGCGCTGCTTCGCGGCCGTCGACGAGGTCTCGCGCGCGCTGGCCGCCCTCGCGACCGACGGTTTCCGGGGCGGCCGCATCCTCAACGTCGGCTCGGACCGCGAGATCGCGATCGGCGAGCTGGCGCGCCGCGTCGCCGCGGCGACGGGCGGGCGGTCGCCGGTCGTCTCGGTGGATCCCGTCGAGCTCTACGGGCCGGACTTCGAGGATCTCCCCCGCCGCGTGCCCGCGCTGGACGCCCTCCGCGCCGCCGTCGGCTTCGCGCCCTCCCGGGACATCGACGACATCTTCCGGGAGACCGTCGCCGCCGAGCGCCGGGCCGCGGAGCGCACCGCCGAGAGCTGACCCCCGTCAGCCGCCGCGGGTGTGCATCTCGAGGCGGGGATCCCGCCGCAGCTCGTCCTTCTCGTGCATCGCGCCGCGCCGATCGGCCAGCTCGTGGCGCCGCTCGGCCCCCGGTCCTCGCGCGCGGTCCAGGTCGCGGCGAGGAGCTCCCGGAGCTCGTCCGGCGAGGCGCCGTCGCGCAGGGGCGCGCGGAGATCGAGACCCGTCGTCGCGTAGAGGCAGGAATAGAAGGTGCCGTCGGCCGTGAGCCGGGCCCGGTCGCAGGTGCGACAGAAGGGAGCCGTCGTCGAGGCGATGATGCCGACCGTGCTCCCGTCCGCGAGGCGCCAGCGGTTGGCCGGGGCCCAGTCGGACTTGTCGATCGGCACCGGCGCCGCGCCCTCGAGCTCCTCGAGGTGGCGCAGGATCTCGGCCTGGGAGACCACCGTTTCCGGCGTCCACCGGGTGGCCCCGCCGACGTCCATGTACTCGATGAAGCGGAGCTCGGCCCCTGGGCCCGGGCGAAATCGACGAGGGCCCGATCTCGTCGTCGTTGACGCCGCGCATCAGGACGGTGTCGATCTTCAGGCCCTCGCCCAGCCCCGCCGCGCGGGCGGCCTCCATCCCGGCGAACACCCGGTCGAGGCGCGCGCGTCGCGAGGCGCCTCGAAGCGGGCCGGATCGAGGGTGTCGAGGCTGACGGTGAGCCGATGGAGTCCGGCCCGCGCCAGCGCCTCGGCCTGGTCGGCGAGGAGCACGCCGTTCGTCGTCAGGGCGAGGTCGTCCAGGCCCTTCGCGGCCAGCATTCCGACGAGCTCGGGGAGATCCTTGCGCAGCAGGGGCTCGCCGCCCGTGAGCCGGACCTTCGTGACGCCGAGCTCCCGGAAGACGTCGACGAGCTGTCCGATCTCCTCGAAGGAGAGGATGTCCCGGTGCGGCAACCAGACGTAGTTCTCCTCGGGCATGCAGTAGGAGCACCGCAGATTGCAGCGATCCGTCACGCTCAGGCGGAGGTTGCGCAGGGGGCGCTGGAGCCGGTCGAGGGGGGTCATCGGCGGATCATAGCAGTCCGCGGGCTCGGGGCGGAGCGATCCGCGCGGATCCGGCGGATCGCCGGCGCGCGCACGGTTGACGCGAGCCCTTCGTCGTGGGACCATCGAGGCCTTCACCCGGGGATCCACGATGCACGCATTCCAGGGGACGGCCGTCCTGGCCGTCGCGATGTCTCTGTTCGTTCTCGGGGCCTGCGCCAGCGACGAGGCGCGCCGCGACGCGCCGGTGCGCGAGTCGAGCGACCGCGGCAGCGCGATTCCCACCGGCTTCGTCGAGCTCGGCGAGGTCGCCCGTCGCAGCGGCGCGCGCTACGCGCCGGCGGCCGGCGCCTCGCGCGCCCGGCTCGAGGTCGGAGGCCGGCGGGCCGAGATCTCGGGCGACAGCCGGGTCGCCTACGTCGACGGGGAACTCGTCCTGATGCCGGCGATCCCGGAGCGGGTCGGGAGCGCGGTCTACATCGACGAGCGCTTCGCGCGCCGCCTCGAGGGCTGGGCCGACCTGGCCCGCCGGACGCCGCCGGCCCCGGCGCTCACCCCGCCGCGGCGCCGGCCCCGCGAAGCCGGCGCGACGGGGCCTCGCCGGCTTCCGCGTCGTCGTCGACGCGGGTCACGGCGGCAAGGATCCGGGGCGCTCGGCGGCGGACTCCGGGAGAAGGACGTCGTGCTCGACATCGCCCGACGGTTGTCCTCGCGTCTCGAGTCGATGGGCGCCGAGGTGACGATGACCCGCGACGGGGATCGCTTCCTGGAACTCGAGGAGCGCGCCGCCGTCTCGAACCGCCGCGAGACGGACGTCTTCGTCTCCGTCCACGTGAACTCCTCGTCCACCGCTCCGCGAAGGGGATCGAGGTCTTCCGGGCGACGCGGCGCAGCGCCTCCCACCGCAGCGACAAGGTGGGAGCCTCCCGCGACCTGGCGGCGTCGATCTACGCCGAGCTGCAACGGGTCAGCCCGCACGGCGACCGCGGCGTGAAGGACTCGCCCGGCTTCCGGGTGCTGAAGCTCAACGAGAACCCCGCCGTCCTGCTGGAGCTGGGCTTCGTGAGCAACCCGGAGGAGGCCCGCCTCCTCTCCGACCCCGCCTACCGGGCGCGACTCGCCGAGGCGATCGCGGCCGGCCTCGAGGCCTACGCGAGCTGACCCCGGATCAGCGCTCGGCGACGATGTAGCAGAGCCAGCCGGGCTGGTTCTCGATCTCGACGCGCGCGCTGTGCGTTCCGAGCTCCTCGCCCTTCTCGTCCTCGTCCTCGAAGAGGACGTCGACCTGGCGGAAGCCGGCCTCGAAGAGCAGCTCGCGGATCTCCGGCAGGGACCACAGGCGCCACTCGTAGGTGAAGGCCCGCTCCATCGCCGTGCCGTCGCGGAAGCGGAAGTGGATGTGGTTCGTCGCCGCGCCGTTGATCGGGTTGTAGGTGTTCTGGTCCCAGACGTAGGTGAAGGCGTGCTTGAGACCGCCCGCCTCGATCTTCCGCTCCTCCTCCATCGGCTCCTGCGACTCCCAGCCGCCGTAGCAGTCGAGGAAGAGCAGGCCGTCCTCCGCGAGCGAGGCCCGCGCGGCCTGGAAGTAGTTCCGGAGGGCGTCGCGCGTGCGGAAGATGAAGTAGCTGAAGTTCATGCCGACGCAGACGTCGAAGCGCTCCGCCACCGGCTCGAGCACGTTCTGACGCCGGAGGTCGACGCGCGCCGCGTCCTCGCCCAGCGGCTCGATGTTGCGCTCGTAACCCCAGGCGAGCACCGACTCGTCGAGGTCGAGCCCGGTGGCGCGCCGGTCGGGGTGCGAACGCACCCAGGCCGCGCAGAGCAGCCCGGTGCCGCAGAAGTCCTCCTTGAGCGACATCGGCCGCAGACCGCGCCGCTGGCGGTAGGCCTCCTCGATGACCTCGATCTCCTGCTCGGTGTTCTGCACCGAGAACTGGTAGAGCTCGTGCCGATCGGCCGTCGCCGCGGTGAATCGGGAGCCCCGGCCGCG
Source organism: Planctomycetota bacterium (assembly GCA_041402125.1). Taxonomy (GTDB): domain Bacteria; phylum Planctomycetota; family DRQF01; genus JAWKSY01. The sequence goes on along the minus strand of JAWKSY010000008.1, from coordinate 135,110 downwards.
CCGGGAGGTCTTGCTGGACTTCTTCGCCATGAGGTCGGTGACTCGTCGAGATTCCTGGGTGAGACGCCGGGGCGTCGCCGTCGCTCCGGCCGCCGCGATCGCGATCAGTGATCGTCGCCCGAGGACGGCGACCCCTTGAACATCGCGAAGAGGCAGTAGAGGGAGGGTATCAACAGGAAGGCCCCGAACACGAGGGCCGGAGCGATGGCGAGTCGGGTCGCCTCGTGGCCTCCGGCGTCGTCGATGGTGAGGTCCGGCAGGATGAGATGCCGCCCCATCGCGAGTCCGAAGCCGACGACGACCGCCGCCACCTGACACATCGTCGCGGCGCGCGCGATCCAGTCGAGTTCGTTCTTGATCGCGGCGAGCACCGCCCACGCGAGGAAGGCGATGAGCGCGCGCAGCGGCCAGATGTACGGCGAGGCGTCGAGGCGCGCCGCGAACTCGGGCGCGTCCAGGTGCGCGAGGCCGTAGACGACCACGAGCATGACGACGGCGACGATCTGCGTGGCGAAGGCCTTGCGGCGGAAGTCCGCGCGGAACTCTCCCCCGCCCTCGAAGATCAGGTAGACGGCCGCGATGAGGCTGAAGAGCACCAGGGCGAGGACGCCGGTGGCGATCGCGAAGGGGCTCGTCCAGCCCGCGAGCAGGGAGCTCGTGACCTTGCCGTCCTCGATGCGGATCTCGCCCGAGGCCAGCGCGGCCAGCGTCATCCCGAGTACGACCGGCGTGACCAGGCTCGTCCAGGCGAAGAGGTGACCCCAGCGGCGGCGGGTGGCGTCGGGCTGCAGACCGTAGGACCGGAAGGTGAAGGCCGAGCCGCGGAGCACGATCCCGACCATGGCGATCGTGAGCGGGATGTGGAGCGCGACGCCGATCGCGGCGAAGGCGTCGGGGAAGACCGCGAACAGCATCACGACGATGAAGATCGTCCAGATGTGGTTCACCTCCCAGATCGGCCCGATGGCGCGCTCGATGACGAGGCGCTGCCGCTCCCGATGCTGACCCTTGGCGAAGAGGTCCCAGACCCCGCCGCCGAAGTCGGCCCCGCCCGTGAGGACGTAGATCACGAGCGCGGTCGCGATCGCGTAGAGGAAGAAGTCCGGGCCCATCAGCGTCCCTCCTTCTTCTCGGCCCCGCTCGCCGGCGCGGCGAAGACGTGGTTGCGGAGGAGGATCGTGACCGTGATGCCGAGGAAGACGTAGAGGACGGTGAAGAGGCCGAAGTGCCAGACGAGGTTCGGGACGGTGGTGAGCGCCTCGGAGGTCCGCATGTAGCCGTGGATGATCCAGGGCTGGCGGCCGAGCTCGGTGACGCACCAGCCCGCCTCGACCGCGATCATCCCCGCCGGCGCCATCGCCACCAGCGCCCGCAGGTACCACTTGCCGGTCGGCAGCTCGCGGCGGCGCCAGATCAGGAAGGCGGACCAGCCGACGACTCCCATCATCGCCATGCCGAGCATGACCATGATCGAGAAGGCCGTGCGCACGAGCAGCGTGTTCGGCCACTCGTCGCGCGGGAAGTCCTCGAGCCCCCTGACCTCGTGCTCGGGATCGAAGCCCTGCATGAGGCTGAGCACCTTCGGGATCTCGATCGCTCCCTTCAGGTGCCGGGCCTCGTCGTCGGGGATGCCGCCGAGGGCGAGGGGGGCGCCGCGCTGGGTCTCGTAGAGCCCCTCCATCGCCGCGAGCTTGATCGGCTGCTCGTTGCCGCAGTGCCGCGCCGCGAGGTCGCCGCTGAGGATCTGGAGCGGGGTCGAGACCATCGCGAAGCCCAGGGCGATCGTGAGGGCCGCGCGGTGGAACTCGCTCTTCGGGCTCCGCATGAGGCCCCAGGCGTGGATGCCCATCACGAGGAAGGCCACCGAGGAGTAGGCGGAGATGGCGGTGTGGAAGGCCTGGGTCGGGAAGGCCGGACTGAGGAAGGCCTTCCAGACGTCGATGTTCACGAATTCGCCGTCCACGTAGTCGAAGCCCGTCGGCGTGTTCATCCAGGAGTTCACGGCCACGACGAAGACGCCGGAGGTGAGCCCGCAGAGCGCGACGAGGAAGCCGACGACGATGTGCCAGTGCGGCAGGAGCTTCTTCCAGCCGTAGAGGTAGATGCCGAGGAAGATGGCCTCGAGGAAGAAGGCGAAGGCCTCGAGGCTGAAGGGCATGCCGACGATCGGACCCGCGTGTCGCATGAACTCCGGCCAGAGGAGGCCGAGCTCGAAGCTGAGGGTCGTGCCGGAGACCGCGCCGACGGCGAAGAGGATGGCCGTGCCCTTGGCCCAGCGCTTGGCCAGGTCGAGGTAGACCGCGCGGCCGGTGCGCAGGTGCAGGATCTCGGCCGTCGCCATCATCAGCGGCATCGCCATGCCGGCGACGGCGAAGAGGATGTGGAACCCCAGCGACATCGCCATCTGGGATCGCGCGGACAGGAGATCGTCCATGGTCGTCCCTCTCCTCCGGGTCCTTCGCGGCCCCGCCCGACCGCGGCGCGGACGACGCGGGATCGGCGTCGATCGGGGGCGTCTCGCGGGAACGGCGCGCCCCCGGCGGAACGCGCCGCGAGCGCGCATTCTGGCCCCCCCGCCACCGGACGTAAACCCCGCGAGGAACTCAGACTGCCCGTTCGAACTCGAGGAAGCTCATCGGGTGGGGATTGCGCTCGTCCGCGTCGCGACGCCGGCGCGCGACCTCGCGCCAGCGTCGGCGATCGAGGGTCGGGAAGTAGGTGTCGCCGGCGAAGACGCCGTCGACCTCCGTCAGGTGGACGCGATCGCAGAGCGGGAGGAACTGCCGGTAGATCCGCGCCCCCCCGATGATCATCACGCGATCCTCGTCCCGGACGGCGGCGACGAGCGCCGCGAGGCCGCCGAGGACCTCCGCCCCCTCGGGCCGGAAGGCGGGATCCCGGGAGAGGACGAGGTTGCGCCGCCCGGGCAGCGGCCGGCCGATCGAATCCCAGGTCGTCCGCCCCATCACCACGGGATGGCCCAGGGTCGTCCGCTTGAAGTGCGCGAGGTCCGCCGGCAGGTGCCAGGGCAGCCCGCCGGCGCGTCCGATCAGGCCGCGACGGTCGGTCGCGACCACGATCTCGAGGCGCGGTCCCGCGGCGCTCAAACCGAGATCGGCGCCTTGATCGCCGGGTGGTGCCGGTAGTCGTGCACGCGGACGTGCTCGTAGCGGAAGGCGTCGAGCTCGCGCACGGTGGCGTCGAGCTCGAGACGCGGGAGCGGGAAGGGCTCGCGGCCGAGCTGCTCGTCGGCCTGGTCGAGGTGGTTGAGGTAGAGGTGGGCGTCGCCGAGGGTGTGGACGAAGTCGCCGACTTCGAGATCGCAGACCTGCGCGACCATGTGCGTCAGGAGGGCGTAGGACGCGATGTTGAAGGGGACGCCGAGGAAGACGTCCGCGCTGCGCTGGTAGAGCTGGCAGGACAGCCGGCCGTCCTGCACGTGGAACTGGAAGAGCGCGTGGCAGGGCTGGAGCGCCATCCGATCCAGCTCGCCCACGTTCCAGGCGCTGACGACGAGGCGCCGCGAGGCCGGGTCGCGCCGGATCTGCTCGACGATCCGGGCGAGCTGATCGATCTCGCCCCCCTCGGCCGTGCCCCAGGAGCGCCACTGACGGCCGTAGACGGGCCCGAGCTCGCCCTCGGCGTCGGCCCACTCGTTCCAGATCCGGACCCCGTTCTCCTGGAGGTAGCGGACGTTCGTCGATCCGCTCAGGAACCAGAGGAGCTCGTGGACGAGCGAGGGCAGGTGGACCTTCTTCGTGGTCACGAGGGGGAAGCCCTCGCGGAGATCGAAGCGCATCTGGTGGCCGAAGACGCCCAGGGTCCCGGTTCCGGTGCGGTCGTCGCGGCGCGCGCCTTCGTGCCTCACGCGGCGCAGCAGGTCGAGATAGGCCTTCACGGGGAAACTCCGGAGAAGCGGGCGGGCGATCGCCGGGCGGCGGCGCGCATTATCGGGGGCCGGACCGACGCCCTCCCCGCCCGCGGCGGGAGCGGAGCGACTCGGACTGCAAGCCCCTGCCCGACATGACCTTGTGACTCACCATCCCCCGCCGCCGATCTTGAGACCGCGGGCGCGATCGGCTATCGTGCCGTCCCCCGCCGCGCGGGGCCACCCCCGAGGAACGCGACGCCATGCCGAAGACCGAGACCGCCGCCGCCATGACCTCCCTGACCGACGACGACCTCCTCCGCGCCTACCGCTGCGCCGTCCGTTCCCGCGCCTCGGAGGAGTACATCGTACGCCTCGTGAACAAGGGCGAGGTGAAGTTCGCGATCTGGGGTCCCGGCGAGGAGATCCACGGCACCGCGACGGCCCTCGCCCTCTCCCGCTTCGTCGGCCCCGAGAACTTCGGGATGATCCCCCACTACCGCTCGGGCTGCCTGTGCTCGATGTGGTGCGAGTTGAACGGCAAGGACGACTTCGCGCTCGCCCTCTTCCGCCAGCAGTTCTCGAAGGACACGGACACCATGAGCCGCGGGCGGCAGATGGTGTACCACCTCGACATGCACGAGGTCGGCATCCTGCCGGTGCAGAGCCCGGTCGGCATGCAGCTCGGCAAGGCAGCCGGCTACGCGAAGGGCTTCCAGGCCAAGGGCGAGCGCGGTCTCGCGCTGGGCATCATCGGCGACGGCACCTCGGCCGAGAGCGACCTCCACGAGGCGATGAACGCGGCGAGCGTCTGGCAGCTCCCGGTGATCTTCATGGTCACCGACAACTCCGTCGCCATCAGCACCCTCCCCGAGGAGGGTCGCGGCATCCGCAGCTTCGAGAAGTACGCCGAGGGCTTCGGCGTGAAGCACTTCTCCTGCGACGGCCGCGACTTCTGGAACACCTACGAGGTCACGCTCGAGGCCGTCCGCTACGCCTTCGAGGAGCAGAAGCCGGTCTTCTTCCACGTGAAGGACCTGCCCCGCTTCAACGGCCACAGCTCGGCCGCCGACGTCACCTTCGACCTCGGCCAGGACGATCCGCTCATCCGCTTCGGCGAGGCGCTCGTGGAGCGCGGCCTCCTCACCGAGGCCGACGTCATGGTCCGCAAGACCGGCGAGGGTCGCGACTTCTTCTCGCACCACGAGCCCGGCCGGATCATGGCGGAGGAGATCGAGGGCGTCCGCGCGATCATCGAGCAGGTCCGCGCCGAGCCCGAGCCGGATCCGGCACGCATCTTCGAGCACATCTACCCGCCCTTCCCCGAGGTCGAGGAGACGCCGGGCGAGGGGACGACGAACGTCAGCTACGCCGGCGCGATCCGCGCCGCGCTCGACAACATCATCACGCACCACCGCGGCATCACCTGGGGCCAGGACATCGGTCGGCTCGGCGGCGTGATGACGGCGACGGCCGGCCTCAAGGCCAAGCATCCGGGCAAGGTCATCGACGCGCCGCTCAACGAGCCGCTCATCATCGGCACCGCCTGCGGCGCCGGCCTGCACGACGACCTCCTGACGCTGCCCGAGGTCCAGTTCGGCGACTACATCCTGAACACGCTGCACTGGCTCGTGCACATGGGGAACCTCCACTGGGCCACCGACGGACGCTCGCGCTTCGCGACGATCGTCCGCACGCCGACCGATCCCTTCGGCGGCGGCGCGATGTACCACTCGATGAGCATCGACGGCCTCTTCACGCCGATCCCCGGCCTCGTCATCGTCATGCCCTCGACGAGCTGGGACGTCTACGGCCTGCTCATGACGGCGGCGGAGTTCCGCAACCCGGTGCTCTGCCTCGAGCCGAAGTGGATGTACCGCCTGAACCTCGGCCCCGCCTTCCCCGACGAGCCCACCGACGCCGACGAGATCGCCGCCCTCAAGAAGTCGATCATGCGCGGCGAGGTGCCGAGCCTCGATCCGAAGTGGCGCGTGCCGATCGGCAAGGCCGCCACGCGGCGCGCCGGCGACGACGTCACGGTCGTGTCCTGGGGTCGCGCGGTCTGGACGGCGATGGACGCCGCGAAGTCGCTCGCCGAGGAGGGCGTCGAGGCCGAGGTCATCGACCTCCGGACGCTCGTGCCGCCGGACCTCGAGGCCGTCTACGCCAGCGTCGCGCGCACCGGACGTCTCGTGGTGGCGGCGGAGGACCGCGCCTTCGCCGGCTTCGTCCGCAGCATCCAGGGCCACGTCGTCGAGCGCTTCCCGGGTCTCCCGACCCGCGCCCTCGGCCAGAAGAACGTGCCCGGCATCGGTCAGTCGCCGACCCTCGAGAAGGCCACCGTGCTGACGGCCGACGACGTCGCCCGCGGCTGCCGCGAGGTGATCGAGACCCGCACCGGCGGGGGCTCGGGCGGCTTCGCCTGGCTGCCGCCGCGCCTCTACAACGTCTGATCGTCCGGGGCGGGTTCCGGCTTCGCCGATGCACGTCCGGTGCCGCCCCCGAATGCTAGTACGGTGCCAGTCACCGGATGAGCATCTTCCTCTCCGTCCCTCCGGGACGGAGGATGCTCATCCGGTGACTGGCACCGTACTAGCATTTCGTTCGCAGGATGCGCATCCGGCGACGAACACCCGTCGTGCTTCTCCTCGGAGAGAGGGTCGCCGCGCAGCAGCGCGAGGGCGAAGGACAGGCAACGCATGACGGCAGGGACCTCGGAACGCGGGGCGGACGACACACCCCTTGGCGGACGTCCCGTCGGCGTGACGGGAAATCCTCGCGTCCCGGCCGTTGACCCCTCCGGCCCGGGGTTCGACAATCGGCCGCTTCGAGGTCCGACCGCGAGAGCACCGCGATGAACAAGCGACCGAGCATCCACGATCTGCGCCGCATGAAGGAACGCGGCGAGAAGATCACGATGGTCACCTGCTACGACTACACCTCGGCGAAGATCATCGACGAGGTCGGCATCCCGATGATCCTCGTCGGCGATTCGCTGGGGATGGTCGTCCTCGGCCACGAGTCGACGCTGCAGGTCACGCTCGACATGGTCGTGCACCACTGCCGCGCGGTGTCGCGCGGCGCGCGCTCGTCGATGATCGTCATCGACCTGCCCTTCGCGACCTACTCCTCGAGCGACCTCCCCCGCTCCCTCGAGAACGCGGCCCGCGCCATCGCCGAGGGCGGCGCGCAGGCGGTCAAGGTCGAGGGCGGCCGCCGCATGGCGAGCGTCGTCGGCACGCTCGTGGCCTCGGGCATCCCGGTCATGGGCCACCTCGGCCTGACGCCGCAGTCGATCCACATGATCGGCGGCTTCCGGGTGCAGGGAAAGGACCGCGAGGCCGCCGACCGCATCAAGGCGGCCGCGCTCGAGCTCGAGCGCGCCGGCGCCTTCGCGATCGTCCTCGAGCTCGTGCCGGCGGAACTCGCGCGGGAGATCTCGGAGGCCCTCACGATCCCGACCATCGGCATCGGCGCCGGCCCCGATTGCGACGGCCAGGTGCAGGTCTTCCACGACATCATGGGGATGTACGAGGACTTCCTTCCGAAGCACTCCCGCCGCTACGCCCACATCGCGGAGGAGATCCGCGGGGCGGCGAAGCGGTACTACGACGACGTCGTCCGCGGGCGCTTTCCCGGCGGTGACGACCAGGGCGCCGACGAAGAGGACTGATTCCCCTTCGCCTCACCCCCGAGGACGAACATGGACGCCGACCTGCGCCTCGCGCGCGCCGAGGACCTCCCCGCGATCGCCGCGATCGTGAACCGTTCGATCCGCGAGCACCACGCCAACTTCAGCTGGCGCGAGGAGCCGCTCTCGCTCTGGGAGTCGCGCTTCCGGGCCGACGCGCGTCGCCACCCCTGGCTCGTCGCCGTCGCGGACGACGCGGTGGTGGGCTTCGCGAAGTCCTCGGCCTTCCGCGAGCGCGAGGCCTACGACTGGCTGGCCGAGACGACGATCTATCTCGGCGAGGGCGCGCGCGGACGCGGTCTCGGCACGCGCCTCTACGGCGAACTCCTCGGGATCCTGCGCCGACAGGGGCGCCTCGCGGCGCTCGGCGTGATCGCCCTGCCGAATCCCGCGAGCGTCGCCCTGCACGAGCACCTCGGCTTCGCGCGGACGGGCACGATCGAGCGCGCGGGCTGGAAGTTCGGCCGCTGGTGGGACGTCGGCTTCTGGCGTCTCGCCTTCCGCGACGAGGACGCGGAGCCGCCCGCGCTCCGCGACGTCGCCGACGCACTCGCGTGACGCCGGATCCGACCTTCCCTTGAATCGCGGATCGACGACGCTATGGTCGTCCTCCATGCGAAGCCACGCGATGACCATGATGACCGCGATGATGATGCCCGGCCCGCGCCGGGCATCCGGGTCGTCGTGCGGTACTCGCGGCTGAGCACCTCCCGACGCGCCCCTCCCGGCGCGGGCTGACTCCCGACAACCCGTCCCCCTCGACGCGACGCCGGACCCGTCGCGCGCGCCTCCGTGCCGCGTTCACGCGTTCCCCGTCGCCCCCTCTCTCCGCCCGGCCTCCGCCGAGCGGGCCCAGTGAAGCTCCGTACCGGGAGACGTTCCGTGATCGATCCGAACTCCTCGGCGGCGACCCTCGCCGTCCGCGGCGGCGAGTCCGCCGACCAGGCCGCCGGCGCCATCCTCTTCCCCATCCACCAGTCGACGACCTTCGTCCAGCCCGCGATCGGCGTCGATCGCGGCCACACCTACGGTCGCGCCTCGAACCCCACCGTCGCCGCCCTCGAGCAGCGCCTCGCCGCGCTCGAGGCGGGCGGCGGCGACGCCGTCCACGCGAGCGCCTTCGCGAACGGGATGGCCGCGGTCACCGCGCTCGTCCTCGCCACGACCGGCGCGGGCGACGAGGTGCTCTGTTCGCGCGTCGTCTACGGCGGCACGCGCCGTCTCCTCGAGGAGATCCTCGCGAACTTCGGGCTGCGCTCGCGCTTCGTCGATCTCGCGGACGGCGACCCGGCCGCGCAGCTCGGTCCCCGCACGCGTCTCGTGCTCGTCGAGACGCCCGGCAACCCGACGCTCGAGATCGTCGACGTCGCCGCGATCGCGGCCGCGACGCGCGCGCGCGGGATCCCCCTCGCGGTCGACAACACCTTCCTCACCGCGGTCGGACAGGACGTGCTCGGGCTCGGCGCCGACGTCGCGCTCTACTCCACCACCAAGTACGTCGAGGGGCACAACGCCGCGCTCGGCGGGGCGATCCTGACGCGCGACGTCGAGCTCGACGCGAAGCTGCGTCGGGTCCGGAAGTCGCTGGGGCTGAACCAGAAGCCCTTCGAGGCCTGGCTCACGCTGCAGGGGCTGAAGACGCTGCCCCTCCGTCTCGCGCGCCACGAGGAGAACGCCCGCCGCGTCGCGGAGGCGCTCGCGGCGCGCCCGGAGGTCGCGCGCGTTCTCTACCCCGGCCTCCCGGATCACCCGGGGCACGCGATCGCGCGGCGCCAGCAGCGGAGCTTCGGCGGCATCGTCGGCGTCGATCTCGGCTCGCGGGAGGCGGCGCAGGCCTTCGTCGCCCGGCTCCGCCTCTTCCGGCTCGCCGAGAACCTCGGGAGCGTGGAGTCGCTCGCGACGCACCCCGCGACGATGACGCACGCGGACGTGCCGCCGGAGGAACGCGCCGCGCTGGGTCTCGGCGACGGCCTCGTCCGGCTCTCGGTGGGTCTCGAGGACGCCCACGACCTCGTGGCCGATCTCGTGTCGGCCCTGACCGCGGAGGTGACCGTCCGATGAGCCTCCGGCTGCCTCCCCTCGTCGTGCTGAAGTTCGGCTCCTCCGTCCTGCCCTCGCCGGCGCACCTCGGGGTCGCGGTCGAGGAGATCTACCGCGCCCGGCGCGCCGGCGAGGGCGTCGTCGCCGTCGTCTCCGCCTTCGGCGAGACGACCGACGCCCTGACGCACGAGCTCGGCCCGGACCCCGACGCGGTCTGCGCGCGCGCGGCGAGCACGCTGCTCGGCACGGGCGAGGGACGCGCCGCCGCCCTCCTCGCCCTCGAGCTCTCCCGACGCGGGCTGCCCGCGCGCCTGCTCGACGCGGGCGAGATCGGCCTCCGCGCCGAGGGCGACCGCCGGACGGCCGATCCCTGCGCGGTCGATCCGGAGGTCCTGCGCGCGGTGATCGCGCGCGGGGAGATCGCGGTGGTCCCGGGCTTCGTCGCCCGGCACGTCGAGGGCGGCCCCTGTCTCCTCGGGCGCGGCGGGTCGGACCTGACCGCGATCGTGCTCGCCGAGGCGCTCGGGGCGCGTTGCCGGCTCCTCAAGGACACCGACGGGCTCTACGACCGCGATCCGCGGCGGCCCGGACCGCCGCCGCGGCGATTCGCGACGCTCACCTTCGCGGACGCGGCCCGGCTCGATGCCCAGGTCCTCCAGCCGCGGGCGCGCCGACGCGCCGAGCGATCGGGCCTGGTCTTCGAGGTCGCGCGACCGGGTTCGCCGCGTCGGACGCGGGTCGGCGCGGCGGAGACGGGTCTCGACGCCGCCTCGCCGACGGCCCGCCCCCTGCGGTTGGCGCTCGCCGGCCTCGGGACCGTGGGCGGCGCGCTCGCGCGACGCCTCGCCGGCGATCCCCGCTTCGAGATCGTCGCCGCCGCGGTGCGCGATCCGGCGCGGGCGCGCCCACCGGAGCTCGCCGCGCTCCGCCCCGTCTCCGATCTCGGCGACCTCGTCGCGGCGGCGCCCGACGTCGTGGTGGAACTCGTCGGCGGCACGGGAGACGCGGCGCGGCTCGTCGCGCGATCGCTCGAGGAGGGCATCGCCGTGGTGACCGCGAACAAGGCGCTGCTCGCCGCCGAGGGGCCCGCGCTCGCGGACCTCGCCCGACGGAGCGGAACGGCGCTGCTCGGGGCGGCCGCGGTGGGCGGCGCGGTGCCGGTCCTCGAGACGCTCGCCGCCCTGCCCCGGGCCCGGCGCGCGGAGGTGGTCGAGATCGCGGGGGTCCTGAACGGCACGACCAGCGACCTCCTCGAGCGCGGCGAGGCGGGCGCGGATCTCGCGACGGCGCTCGACGCCGCTCGCGCGGCGGGGCTCTGCGAGGCGGATCCCTCGCGCGACCTCTCCGGCCTCGACGCGCTCGAGAAGCTCCGGCTCGCGGTGCGCGCGCTCGACCCGGACGCTCCCCTGACCGGCGCCGCGCGACGCGGGCTCGGGGCGGCGGATCTCGAGCGGGCGCGCCGCGCGCGCGACGCGGGTGAACGGCTGCGACTCGTCGCACGCGCGCGACGCGAGCGCGGCGGGTTCCGGCTGCGGGTGAGCCCCGAGCGACTCGCGGCGGACGCGCACCTCGCGGGCGGTCGGGGACCGGAGAATCGCGTCGCGATCCGCTTCGCCGACGGCGGCGAGCTGCTCCTCGCCGGCGCCGGCGCGGGAGCGCTCCCGACGGCGGAGGCGGTCCTCGCCGATCTCCTCGATCTCTGGCGGGCCACGGCGCACCGCGCGGAGGGCGTGGCGTGAACCGGCACACGCGCCTCCTGGCGATCGACCGCGGGAGCGATCCCTACGCGGCCACCGTCCCGCCGCTCTACCAGACGGCGACCTTCCACCAGCCCGGCGCCGAGGTCGCGGGTCCCTACGACTACTCGCGTAGCGGGAACCCGACGCGAGCCGCGCTCGAGTCGAAGCTCGCGGAGCTCGAGGGCGGCGCGCGCGGCCTCGCCTTCTCCAGCGGACTGGCGGCGCTGCGGACGCTCCTGTCGGCGCTGCCGGAGCGGCCGCGCGTCGTCGCGACCGCGGACCTCTACGGCGGGAGCTGTCGCCTCCTCGGCGAGTGGGCGACGAACCGCGGCCTCGAGCTCGAGCTCGCGACCGACGCCGCGGCGCTCGCCCGCGCGCTCCGTCGCCCGGCCGACCTCGTGCTCGTCGAGACGCCGGGCAACCCGGGGCTGGGGATCGTCGATCTCGCGGACGCGGCGCGCCGCGCGCGCGACGCCGGCGCCCTCCTCTGCGTCGACGGCAGCCTGATGACGCCCTGGCTCCAGAACCCGCTCGCCGCCGGCGCCTCCGTCGTCCTGCACTCCGCGACCAAGGGTCTCGGCGGCCACGGCGACGTCGTGGCGGGAGCCCTGATCACGGCGGACGAGGCGCTCGGCGAGCGCCTGGCCTTCCTCCAGAACGCGGAGGGATCGGCGCTCGCGCCCTTCGAGGCCTGGCTCCTGGCGCGCGGCCTGAAGACGCTCGGCGTCCGCGTCGAACGGCAGCAGGCGGGCGCCTCGGCGCTCGCCCGCGCGCTCGCGTCGGTCCTCGGAGCGGATGCGGTCCTCTATCCGGGCCTGACCGGACATCCGGGCCGGGCGTGCCACGCCGCCCAGGCGCGGGGACCGGGGACCGTGCTCTCCCTGCGCCTCGGTGATCGCCGCCGCGCGGCGGCCTTCGTCGACGCGCTCGAGCTCTTCGCGATCACGGTGAGCTTCGGATCGGTCGAGAGCAGCGTCTCGCTGCCGGTGTCGATGTCCCACGCTTCGGTGCCGGTCGCGCTCCGCGCCGCGAGCCGTCCGCCGGACGATCTGGTGCGGATCTCGGTGGGGCTGGAGGATCCGCGCGACCTCGCGGAGGATTGCCGTCGCGCGCTCGAGATCAGCGGAGCGAGAGCGGGAGCGGGTTCGAGACCATGACGGCCTCGGCTCCCTGTCGCGTGAGATCGAAGGCGTAGGCCTGGAGGATGAAGTCGCCGGCGACGCCGACCGGCGTCACGAAGGTCTCGCGAAAGCGGCCGGTCGCGTCGATGACGAAGCTCGCGTCCGGCGGGCCGACGAGGCCGAGGCCGTCTCCGAGGACGACGAGGCCGGAGCCGGGGGCGAAGGCGCTCGTCCAGATCGCGCCGGCGCCGCTCGCGAAGAAGGGCTGGCTGACCAGGGCCTCCGCGGCCAGCGTGAGCGGAGCCGGGCCGACGCTGTGCTTCACCGTGACGGTGAACTTCGAGACCGGTCCCTCGCTCCGGACCTCGAGCCCGGCTCCGCGCCAGACGAGGTCGAAGTGACGGGGCTCGGCCTCCGCGAGCCAGGCGGTGACCCGGGGTTCGGCCTCGGGTTCCTCGACGCCGAACCAGTAGGTGCAGCGCGCGAGACCCGCCGCGTCCGTCACCGCGTCCGGCGGCGAGCAGCGCCCGCCGCCGCGCGCCACCGCGAAGTGGACGGGTGCGCCGGCGCGCGGGGCGCCGGTGTGGTCGACGACCATGACCTCGAGCGGCTTCGCCGCGTGATGCCCCGCGTTGCCGACCTGCCCCCCGCCGCCGGTGACGGTGAGCGAGAGCGAACCGCGCGGGCGGATGCGTCGGATCTCGCCCGGGATGTGCGCGCAGTACCAGAGCGCCCCGTCGGGCCCGATGCGGCCGTCGGTGGCGAAGACGGCCTCGCCCCACGCGAAGGCGCTCACCTGTCCCGCGGCCGGCGGCGCCCAGGCCAGACTCCCGGCCGGATCGAGCTCGGCCCGGTACAGGGAGCCGGGGAATCCGAGGTCGGCGACGAAGAGGTCGTTCTCGTAGCTCGACGGGAAGGCGTGAATGGCCCCGGCCGGCGCGTGGTAGACCCCGCCCAGGAGGATCGCGGCGGTGAAGCCGAGGGGCGGACCGTGCAGGCCGTCGGCCACCGGGCCCGTCAGGCTACCGGCGACGATCGCCCCCGGTACGCCGGTGCTGAAGTTCGCCTCGAAGTAGGGCCAGCCGAAGTTCTCGCCGCCCTGCGCCAGATCGATCTCCTCGGCGGTCGTCTCGCCCACGTCGACGATCACGAGGCGCCCCGAGGCCGGGTCCACCGTGAAGCGGAAGGGATTGCGCAGACCGATCGCGAAGCAGAACGGCGCGTAGCCGAGGCCCGTGAAGAGCGGCGGCCCCGGCGTCAGCAGGCTGAAGAGCGAGGCCGTCCCGGTGGCGTTCGCGGGGAGTCCGACCACGCGCAGGCGCAGGATCTTCCCGAGCGGACTCGTCGGGTCCTGGGCGGCCAGCGGCTGGCCGTTGTCGCCGGTGGCGACGAAGAGGTCTCCGCCGGGACCGAAGCGGAGGCAGCCGCCGTTGTGGAAGTCGCCCTGGGCGGGCAGCCCGGTCAGGAGGTCGAGGCGGCCCCCGAAGGCCAGCGCCCCGCCGTCGCGACCGGTGAGGTCGCCGGTCAGCTCCACGCGGGAGACGCGGTTCGTGCGGAGCGCGGTCGCGGGGTCCCGGTGGGTCCAGTAGAGGTAGAGGAAGGGTCGGGCGGGGAAGGCCGGGTCGAGCGCGACGCCGAGCAGACCGTCCTCGAAGGCGCCGACCACGTTCTCGAGCGCCCCGACGCGGCGGAGCGTGCCGCGGTCCCACTGCCAGACCTCTCCCAGCCGGTGCTCGAGCACGAGGAGCCGCCCGTCGGGCAGGAACTCGAGGGCCACCGGCCGCTGGAACACCGTTCCGGTGATGCGATCCTCGACGAACCCGGCCGCCTGCTGGGTCACCAGCACCTGACCGTGGAGGGACGTCGCGACCAGAGCGAGCGCGAGAAGGCGAAAAATCAGGGACATCCGGCTCTCTCGACGACGCCCGGCACGGCGACCACGGTCGATGACGTGGAGCAGGAACTATAGCAGGTGGACCGTCGCCACCGGACCCCGCGCCTCGACCTCGTGATCGCCATCGCCGGAAGCCCCCCGGCACGGGAGGTTTCCGGCGATGCGCTTCGACTCAGAGTCCGTGAAGTCATCCCCGCGTCGGCCCGAGACCGTGCGAATCGGCGCCGGGCGAGGAAGGCCGACGAGGCGTATCAATAGAAAGATACGGCGAGGAGGCATGACGAATCCCGGCGCCGTTGCAGCCGGTCGAAGCCAGCGGGGATGTCTTCACGGACTCTCAATCGACGACGAGGAGGATCCCGTTGGTCGCGACCAGCCCGCCCGCGTCGTCCTCGATCACGCCCTGGAAGACCGCCCGCACGCCGGCCGGGAGCCCCGGCACGAACCGGGCCCACGGCGTGGGGGTCGCGGGGAACACCGCGCCGCAGCCGCCGCCGAACAGTCCGTCGACGAGCGTGAAGAGAAGCGGCTGCGCGGCCGGGAGCAGCGGACAGGGAATGACGCAGAGCCGACCCGCCCCGCCCGGCAGCGTCAGGCCGTCGCGGAGGTAGGGCGTCGTGCCCGCGCCGAAGATCGCGAAGGAGCGCGGCGGCCCGCCCGCGAGGGGATGACGCACCTCGATCGCGAAGGGGACGCCCGCGCCGACCTCGACGCGATGCGCGTCATCGCCGGGGGATCCGGCGACGCGGAGGACGGGATCCGGAACGCCCGCGGGATCGAGGAGCGCCCCCGTCGCGCCCTCGTCGAGGAAGGCGCGGAAGCTCGCGATCGCCACGCGACCGCGGGCAAAGGTGGGCGCGGGGTACCCGCGGGTGACGAGCGCGACCTCGGCGAGGCCGTCCCCGTCGAGGTCGCGACCGTCGGGCAGGGCCGCTCCGAGCCCGCCGAAGACGACGTCGCCCTCGACGCGGTGCATCAGGAGGCCGGCGACCGCGTCGAAGGTCTCGACCGAACCGCCCCCCGGCGCGAGCGAGGGGTCGTTGGGTGCGCCGACGAGGATCTCGGGGAAACCGTCGGCGGTCAGATCGCCCGCCGAGGCGAGCGTCTCGGCGTAGCGCTGCTGCGCGACGGTGCCGGGCCGGTCGTAGAGGGGCGTCGCCTGGCTGCTCACGAAGACCCGCAGGAGCCCGGCGTTCGCGATCCCGCCGGGATCCGCGCCCGGAGCGCCCACCGCCCAGTCGGCGATCCCGTCGGCGTCGATGTCGCCGAGGCCGACGATCGCGGCTCCGAAGAGGTCGTCGGCCGCGTCGCCGTTGCGGACGAAGAGGAGCTGGCCGGTGAGGGTCGAGAAGGCGCTGACCGCGCCCGTCCCCTGGAAGAAACCGGTGGGCGGCTGGTTGGCGCCCGGCGCGCCGACGAGGAGGTCGGGGATGAGGTCGCCGTCGAGATCGCCGGGCGAACAGAGCGCCGAGCCGAAGTGATCGTTCATCGCCACGCCGTCGTAGCTCTGGATCACGAGGCCGGTCGTGCCGGACCGGATCTCCGCCCTCCCCTTCTCGAACTGCGAGTTCTGCGCCGAGGGGCTCCCGATCAGGATCTCGGCGCGCCCGTCGCCGTCGGCGTCCGGCATCACGCCGAGCACCGAGCCGAACTTGTCCTGGGGCTGCGCGCCGGCGAGGACCCAGAGCGTCGCCCCCGTCGCGCCGGAGAAGGCGGTCACCGTCCCCGCCCCGCCGGAGGAGAGCTGGGGGGCGCCGACGACGTAGTCGTCGACGCCGTCGAGATCGAGGTCGCCCGGGCCGGCGACGGCGTAGCCGAAGTCGTCACCGGGCGGACCGAGATGGCTGCGGATCGTCGCCCCGCTCCGCCCCGAGCGCACGTCGACGCGACCGACGTCGGTGCCGACGACGAGATCGGGGAACCCGTCCCCGTCGAGATCGCCGACGAAGGCGGCCGCGCGTCCGAAGCGCTCGAAGACGGCGGTGCCGTCGTGGGCCTGCACGAGATCCTGCGCGCCGAGCGGCGCGGCCAGGACGAGCAGGGCGAGGATCCGCGCGCTCACTGCTGGATCGCCAGCGTGGTCGAGGAGCGCTTCCCCGACAGGTTCGCGATCGAGAGCCCGAAGACGAAGTCGGCGGGGAGCGTCGAGGCCGGCACGTTCGAGCGGAAGGTGATCGCGTCGCCGGTCACGTTCCAGACCGAGAAGTAGAAGAGGAAGTCGGCGATGCCGATCGGCTGGTAGTTGAGCGAGGTCACGAAGCTCGAGGGCACGAGCGCGCCGAGCCCCTGCGGATCGCTCACGGTGACGAGGAGCCGGTCGGCCGCGTCGCGTTCGAGGGCGACGTCCGGCGCGATCGCGGTCGCGTTGCCGGTGTGATTCAGCACCGCGATGGCGTCGATGTCGGCGCTGTCGAGCGGATCGTTGCCGCGGTCGTCCCAGATCGTGTTGCCGAACGAATCGAAGGCCGTGCCCTCCTGGACGTCGACCAGGCGGAGGAAGTTGATCTGCTGGAGATCGACGAGCCCCGCGGTGACGAGGGGATGGGCGACGAGCGCCGCGAGGTCGAAGGCGTCTCCGCCGGCGAGGGCGGCGTCGCCGGGCGAGATGCCGCCGAAGCCGAGATCGGCGTAGACGGGGCCCGAGCCGGCGAATCCGGCGAAGGAGCCGATCGTCGAGCCGCCGAAGACGCCGTGCGAGGCGTCCGGTCCGTTGTAGGAGGTCGGGAAGCGCGCGAAGTCGATGCCGTTCGTCGAGACCTCGACGAAGGCGACCTCCGCGAAGCTGTCACCGGACGGCATCGTGTAGGTGGGCGGCAGGAAGAGCTCGAAGGCGTTCTCGAAGACGATGAAATCGGCGCCGGCGCCGTCGCGGATCGCGTGCGCGAAGCCGAAGACGGCGTCGCCGCCCGCCCCCAGCGAGAAGACGCTCTGGTAGCCGCTCGACGCGTAGTCGGGACCGCCGAGGGCGTTCGCGGGGGTGAAGACGCCCGACCCGGGACCCTGCGCGATGGAGAGGACCTGGGTGGCGTACTCCTGGGCGGGCAGCGCGGAGACGAGGAGGACGAGCGCCGACACGGCGCGGAGGAACGAGGGGATTCGCATGGAGCGACCTTTCCGGCCGGGACGTCCGTCGCGTCCGCGGCCCGAGTGACGAGAAGGACCCGAGACTCGAGAAAGGAGGCGCGGCGATTCGTTCCGACGGCGGGGCCGACGGGCGGAGACTCCGGACGGATCTCGCGTCGAATCGCCGAGCTCCTCCTCGAGAGCTCGATGCGTCGACCCGCGCCGTGAGGCGCGGGGCTCCGTTCGGGTCTTCTGGCTCGTGGATCGTTCTCGGGCCGTCGCCTTCCCGCGCTCGACGAGCGCAGTGGCGTCCGTGACGGCCGTCGTCCCCACATACAGCGGCGGGACCGCGGTGGATTCTCACCACCTTCCCCTTGCGGATGCATCGCGACGTTCCCACGGGGGGAGGACGGATTCAAGAGCGCCGCTCCGGCCGGAGCGGAAGCTCCCACCGCGGGCCGGATTGCGTGTTTTCCCGCCTCCCCACCCGGACTTCACCGGAAGGGCCCCTCGACTCGACCAGGGGGGAAGACGGGCCCACCGGGCGTCGCCGGAGCGACGCCGGGGCCCGGAGCGAGCGAACGATGTCGGACTCCCGAGATTCGACCCTCACGCCGACCTCCTCTCCGCCCGACCGCGTCGGACGGCGGCGCGTCGCCCACTTCCGGCTGCTCCGCCTGATCGGCAGCGGCGGCCAGGGAGAGGTCTACGAGGCGCAGGACGAGCGACTCAACCGACGCGTGGCGCTCAAGATCCTCTCGCGGCGGTTCGACGTCCTCGATCCCGAGACGCGCGGCACCGTCCGCGCCCGCTTCGAGCGCGAGGCCGAGGTCGCGGCGCGCGTGGACCACCCCGGCATCTGCGCGATCCACGAGTTCGGCGAGGACCGGGGCGTCCTGTGGATCTCGATGCGACTCGTCGAGGGCGAGTCCCTGCGGGACCTCATCCGACGACGCCAGGCCGAGGAGGACGGCGCGGTCGAGGAGAGCGAGGGCGGGATGAGCACCGTCGCGGTCTCGCACGATGAGGCGCGCCCGCCGCGAGCGAGGACCGAGTCGGCGCGTCAGAGCTCGCCGGGGCCGGCGCGCGACGAGATCGACGCCCTCGTCTCGATCTTCGAATCCGCGGCGCGCGCCCTGCACGCGGCGCACGAGGCAGGCCTCGTCCACCGCGACGTCAAGCCGGGCAACCTCGTCGCCACCGGCGACGATCGCGCCGTCGTGCTCGACTTCGGTCTCGCCGCCGACGCGCACGCGACCGGCCCGGCGCTGACGCTGACCGGCGACTTCGTCGGCACGCCGGCCTACATGTCGCCCGAGCAGATCGCCGGACACCGTTTCATCGACCGGCGGAGCGACGTCTACGGCCTCGGGGTCACGCTCCACGAGGCGTTGACGCTGCGCCCCGCCTTCGAGGCGACGACGCGCGAGGCCCTCTACCGCAAGATCCGGCTCGAGGATCCGCCCTCGCCGCGCGAGCTCAACCGCGCGATCTCGCTCGACCTCGCGACCGTCGTCATGGCCGCGATCGACAAGGATCCGAACCGCCGCTACCAGACGGCGGCGGAGCTCGCCGACGATCTCCGCCGCGTGCGCGAGCACCAGCCGATCCAGGCCCGTCCCGCCGGCCTCCTCCTGCGCGCGTCGCGCTGGGCGCAGCGCGACCCCGCCGTCGCGACGATGCTCGCCGCGCTGCTGACCTTCGCCGCCGTCTTCTCCGGCTGGCCCGCGATCAAGAACCGACAGCTCGGGTCGGCCAACGACGCCCTCTCGATCGCGAACGACGACCTGCGCATCAAGACCGCGGAGGCGGAGGAGGCGACGCGTCGCGCGCATCGCGAGAGCGAGGCGCGCGAACGCGCGCTCGCGGAGCGCACCGCCGCTCTCGACGGCGAGCGCGCGGCGCGGCGCGCGGAATCGGACGCCCGCGAGGAACAGGCCCGCGCGCTCGCGGAGTACGAGCGCATGGCGGACACCCGGCGCCTCGCGACGGCGATGCGCGAGGCGGAAGGACTCTGGCCGATCGCGCCCGAGCTCGTCGCCCGCATCGAGGACTGGCAGCGCCGGCACGCGCCCCTGGTGGCGCGTCTTCCCGGCCACCGCGCGACCCTCGAGGCGCTGCGGGAGCGCGCCGCGCCCTACGCCGACGAGCGCCGCCGCGCCGACTTCGCCGATGAGTTCGCGGGGATCGCGCGCTACGAGGAGCTGCTGAGGAAGGCCGAGGTCTTCCGGGACGATCCGCGCTCGCCGGCGGAGGCGCGCGCCTACGCCGAGACCGTTCCGCTCATCGAGGACAAGCTCGCCGCCCTGCGCGCGACGGTCCGGGGGCGACGGACCTGGGACTTCGGCGACGACGTCGAGTCGCAGTTCCGGCACGAGATCCTCGCGCGTCTCGTGGAGGACCTGACCGGGTTCGCCGAGACCGACGACGGCGTGGTCGCCGACATCGCGCACCGACTCGATCTCGCCCGGCGGATCGAGGCCGAGACCCTCGTCGCCCCGGCCGACGCCTGGCGCGAGACCGCGCGGCGCGTCCGCGAGAATCCGGGTTACGGCGGACTCGAGCTCGCGCCGCAGCTCGGACTGATCCCGCTCGGACCCGATCCGGCCTCGGGCCTGGAGGAGTTCCTGCACTGGCAGACCCACGACGCGACGCCGGAGGGCCCCGGCCTCCCGCGCCGCGACGAGCGCGGCCGCCTGGTCATGAGCCCGGGCACGGGGGTCGTCCTCGTGCTGGTGCCCGGCGGGTCCTTCCCGATGGGGGCCCAGTCCGTCGACCCGGTCGCGCCCGGCTTCGATGTGAACGCGGGCGCCGACGAGAGCCCCGTGACCGAGATCGCGCTCGCACCCTACCTCCTCTCGAAGTTCGAGATGACGCAGGCGCAGTGGCGCCGCGGCGGCGGCGGCGCGCCCTCCTACTACGATCCGGGCTCGCGAGCCGCGAGCCGCCACGGCCCCGTCACGGAGCTCCATCCCGTCGAGCAGGTGAGCTGGGAGGACTGCGCGTCCCTGGGCCGCCGCCTCGCCCTCGCCCTGCCGACCGAAGCGCAGTGGGAACGCGCGGCGCGGGCCGACGGCGGCCTCCGCTTCCCCGGCACGTCCGACGTCGCCGCCCTCGGCCGCTTCGCGAACGTCGCCGGCGCGGAGTTCGCGAGCTTCTCGAAGGACCACACCCCGGAGCATCGCGACCCCTTCGTGATCCACGCTCCGGTCGGATCGCTCGAGCCCAACGGGTTCGGCTTCCACGACCTCTGCGGGAACGTCCTCGAGTGGTGCGAGGACTTCCGGGGCCGCTACGAGATCAAGCCCCGCGGCCCGCGAGGACTCCGCGAGCCGAAGGCGATCCTCCGCTGCGTGCGCGGCGGCTCCTTCGACGGGCCGGCCTGGCGCGGACGCTCGACGCATCGCGTCTCGCTCGTTCCCACCATGCGAGCCGGCAATCTCGGCTTCCGTCCCGCGCGCCCCCTCGATCCCTGATCGGAGGACGGGCGAGGTGACTCACGGACTCTCAGGCGCTAACCTGGACGCGTCGCGCGAGGGGCGACTCCGGGGAACGAGCGGCGGGGGTGAGCGATGCGCGGGGCGCGGGCGGTCGGGATCGCGTTGATCTTGGGACTCGGGGCGGCCTGCGGCCACCCGCGACTCGAACCGCCTCCCGCCGCCGCGGAAGCCGAGACGCGCGACGCGCGCCTGGCCGCGGGCATCGAGCGCGCCCTCTTCGACGCCGGGGTCGCGAGCTGGTCGCGGATCCGCGTGAGCGCGAACGCGGCGACCGGACGGGTCGAGCTCCGCGGCGAGGTCGCCGACGCGGACGAGCGCGACCGCGTCGAGTCCCTCGTCGCCGCGCGCCCCGGAGTCCGCGAGCTGCGGACGGAGCTGCGGGTCGCGCCGTGACGGGGAAGCGCCCGCCCCGCCGTCCGGCGAGGAAGGCCGCGAAGGCGGCGCCCCGGCCGCGGCGCCACCGCTGGGTCCTCGTCCTGGGCGGCCTGCTCCTGCTCTGGCCCCTGGGACGGATCGCCATCCGCATCGCGGCGGAGCGGGAGATCGAGCGCGCGCTGGGCTTCGACGCCTCGGTCGGCGCGGTCGACCTCGAGGAGGGCGGCGCCCGCGTCGCGGTCCACGACGTCCGCCTGCGTCACCCCGCGCGCTACGGCCCCTTCGTCGCCGCCGACCGGATCGAGGTGCCCTTCTCGCGGCCGGTGTGGCGCGACGGCGGCGGGACGATCGGCGAGGTCCGGATCGAGGGACTCGCCATCACGCTCTTTCCCGGCGACCTCGAGGGCCTGCGCCGCGACGGCGGCGGACCGACCTCTCCGGACGGTGGCCCCTCGCCCGGCTCGCCGTCGCCCGCGCCGTCCGACGAGACGCCGCCCCCGTCCCGCGGCCCCTCCGCCATCCTCGTCGAGCGCGCGCGCGTCACCCTCGTCATGCCGCGCGAGGACGGCCCGGCCCTCCGCCTCGAGGCGCGCGACCTCTCGCTGCGACTCGCGCCCGACGGACGGGGCGGCTGGACCATCGCGCGCGGCGCGGGGAGCTTCCTCGGCGGGAAGCTCGTCCTCGACGGATTCCGCCGCTCCGACGCGAGCTGGGCGCTGCAGGCGCGGCTCGCCGACGCCCGGCTCGAGGTCCACGAGGCCGCCGCGGCGCTCGGCGCCTCCGGGCGGCTCAACGGCGCGCTCCGGCTGGCCTCGGGCGGGGCGGGCCCGACCGGGGCGGGATGGCTGGATCTCGATCGCGGCGAGGTCTGGGAGCTCCCCGTGCTCTCGGACGTCGCGGCCGCGGCCGGCCTCGCCCTCGGCGGGGGCGAGCTCGTCCGTCGCGCGCGGGCGGAGTTCCACCTGGAGCACGGACGTCTCCGCGTCGAGGAGCTCCACCTGCGCGGCACGCCGCTCTCGCTCTGGGGCCGCGGCGAGGCGGGGCTCGACGGCCGCGATCTCGATCTCCGCTTCGTGCCGCGACTGGTCGAGGGCCTCACCGGCGACCTGCCGCTGGTCGGCGAGCCGACCCAGCTCCTGCTCGACCTCGTCGGCGGCGGCGCGCTCGAGATCCGCCTGCGGGGTCGGCTGGACGACCCGCGCGTCGAGACCGCCCCGCTGCCCTTCCTCAGCGATCCCGTCCGCGACTTCCTCGGCGGCGAGGACGACCGATGAACGCGCCGCGCGTCAGCGTGGTCATCCCCCTCCGCGACGCGGGTCCGCACGTCGAGGAACTGCTCGCGGCCCTCGACGCGCAGACCCTGCCGCGCGCGGAACGCGAACACCTCGTGGCGCTCGCGCCCTCGTCCGACGACGCGCGGAGGCAGCTCGAGGCCGCGCGACGCGCCGGACGCATCGACGCCCTGATCGACAACCCGACCGGTCTCGCCGCGACCGGCCTCAACCTCGCGATCGCCCGGGCCGGGGGCGAGATCGTCGTCCGTCTCGACGCGCGCACGCGCCCCGAGCCCAACTACCTCGCCGCCGCCGCATCCGCCCTCGACCGCACCGGCGCGGCGGCGGTGGGCGGCGCGATGATCCTGCGCGGCCGCGGCCCTGGGGCCGCGCCTTCGCGGCGCTGACCTCGGGCGCGATGGGCACCGGCGGCGCCTGCTTCCGCCGCCCCGTCGACCGCGACCTCGAGGTCGACACGGTCTACCTGGGCGCCTGGCGCACCGAGACCCTCCGCGCCGCCGGCGGATTCGACGAGTCGCTGCCGCGGAACCAGGACGACGAGCTCGCGGCGCGCCTGCGGGCGCGGGCGGGCGCGTCGTCCTCTGCCCGATCTCCGCTCGACCTACGTCGTGCGGGAGCGGCCCGCGGAGCAGATCGCGCAGTACTTCCGCTACGGACTCGAGAAGCCCCGCGCGCTCGGTCGCAACGCGGGCTCGCGACGCGCGCGCCACCTCGCGCCGCCGCTGTTCACGCTGGTGACGATCGCGCTCCTCGCGGCCCTCGTGCCCGGCGCGACGCGGCGGGCGGCCTCTTCGCCCTGGGCGGACTGCTCGCGCTCCACGCCCTCGCGACCCTCGCGCTCACGCCGGGGCCTCTCGCCGACCGCGCGCGCGCGGTGCCGCTCGCGCTCGGCCTGCACCTGGGCTACGGCCTGGGCTTCCTGTCCGGCCTCCTTCCGCGGCGGACGACGGCATGAGCGCCGAGGACCGTCTCGAGGCCGAACGCGATCGCCTCCGTCAGGTCTTCCGCGCCCGGGACGCCGCGGGCTCCGAGCGGCGCTACGCCGGAGATCGCCCCGCCGTCCGCCTCGAGCGGCGCCTCCTCGCGGCGGCCCTCGACGCGATCGCGCCCGTCCCGCGCGGCGCCAGCGTCCTCGAGATCGGCTGCGGACGCGGCGGACTCCTGCCGCTCCTCGCGGCGCGCGGGGCGGCGACGCTCTCCGGCGTCGATCTCCTCGAGGAACGCGTCGCGGCCGCCCGGGCCGCGCTCGCGCCGACGGAGCTCCCCCTCGATCTCCGCGTCGCCTGCGGAAGCGCCCTCCCCTTCCCCGACGCGACCTTCGACCTCGTCGCCCTCGCGACGGTGACGAGCGGCATCCGCGAGACGACCCTCCGCGCGCGGATCGCCGGCGAGGCGCGTCGGGTCCTCGCGCCGGGTGGTAGGATCCTCCACTACGATCTCGTCCGGCGCGGACCGCGCTCCGCGGCCTGGAGCCCGGTCCCGATCGCCGCCGTGGAGGAGCTCTTCGCGATGCCGGTACTCGCCGCCCGCACGGTCGGTCTCGTCGCGCCGCTGGCCCGGGCTCTCGGTCCCCTCGCGACGCCGCTCGGACCCGCGCTCGCGCGCCTTCCCCTTCTCCGCTCGCACGCCCTGGTCGTCCTCGGCGAGGCGCGCGCGTGACCGCACGCATCCCCTTCCACCGCCCCTCCATCGGAGAGGACGAGTGCCGCGCCGTCGAGCGCGTCCTCCGCTCGGGCTGGCTCACGAGCGGCGAGGAGGGACGCCGCTTCGAGGCTGAACTCGCCGCGGCGACGGGCGCGCCGGAGGCGGTCGCGGTCGCCTCGGGCACGGCGGCCCTGATCCTCGGACTCGCCGCGTTCGACATCGGCCCCGGCGACGAGGTCATCACGAGTCCGCTGGGCTTCGCGGCCAGCGTGGAGGCGATCCTCGCCCGCGGCGCACACCCCGTGCTGGCCGACGTCGCGCCGCGCTCGGGCAATCTCTGCCCGCGCGCGACCGAACGCGCGATCGGACCCGCCACCCGCGCGATCCTCGCGGTGTCGCTCGGCGGGGACCCGGCCGAACTCGACGCGCTGCGCGAGCTCGCGCGCGCGCGCGGCCTGCTCTTCTTCGTCGACGCCGCCCACGCGCTCGAGACCCGCACCGCGGCGGGCCCCCTCGGAGCGGACGCGGACTTCTGCGCGCTGAGCTTCTACGCGAGCAAGAACCTGACCACCGGCGAGGGCGGCGCCGTCCTCCTCCGCGACGGCGAGCGGGCCGCGCGCCTGCGCCGCCTGCGGGTGCACGGGATGACGCGCGCGGCGCGGGACCGCGAGGGCACGGCCCGTCCCTGGGAGTACGACGTCGCCGAGGCGGGCTACAAGGCGAACCTCTCCGACCTCGCGGCCGCTCTCGGACGCGCCCAGCTCGCGCACCTGGAGACGCGATGGGAGGCCCGCCGCCGCCTCGTCGCGCGCTACCGCGCCGCCCTCGAGGATTGCGAGGCGTTGCTCCTGCCCTCGGCCCCGGACGCCGGTCGTCACGCCTGGCATCTCTTCGCCCCGCTCCTCGCCGACGAGAGGCTCGTCGCGCGTCGCGACGCCTTCCTCGAACGGCTCGGCGCGGCGGGGATCGGCGTCTCGGTCCACTTCCGTCCGCTCCACCACCACACGGCCTTCCGCGCGCTCGCGCCGCGCGAGGGCGCCCTCGGCGCGGCCGAGGATCGCGCGCGGCGCTCCTTCTCGCTGCCCCTCTTCCCCGACCTCCGGTCGGAGGAGCTCGACCGCGTCGTCGAGGCGGTGCGGGACGCCCTGCGGGAGATCGGCGCGTGAGGGGCGTCGCGGGACGCGTCCTGGCGGGCGTCGCGCTGCTGGCGGGGCTGCCCGTCTTCGCCGCCCTCACGCTGGTCGCGCGAGGCGCGGGGCGGCCGGCCTTCTTCCGGCAGGAGCGCCTCGGCCGGGGCGGCCGCACCTTCACGCTGCTGAAGCTCCGCACGATGCGCGTCGGTCCAGGACCCGCGGTCACCGCCGCGGACGACCCGCGCATCACCCCGTGGGTCGCTTCCTCCGCCGCCACCGACTCGACGAGTGGCCGCAGCTCTGGAACGTCCTCCGCGGCGACATGGCGCTCGTCGGGCCGCGCCCCGAGCACCCGCGCTTCCGCGCGGACGTCGAGCGCCTCGCGCCCGAGATCCTCTCCGTGCGACCCGGCCTCACCGACCCCGCGACGCTGGCGCACCTCGACGAGGAGGCCGCGCTGGCGGGACGCGAGGACCCCGAGCGCCACTACCGCGAGGTGATCCTCCCCGCGAAGCTGGAGACGGCGCGCCGCGCGCTGGCGGAGGATTCCCTCGCGCGGGACGTTCGCGTCGTGGCCGCGACCGCCCTCGCTCTTCTCGGCGGAGCCCGGCGATGAGTCCCGTCACTCCCCGGCTCGCCCGCGCCCTCCTCGATCGCGAGGAGACCCCCGTCGCCTTCGAACCCGAGGCGCTTCGCGGGCTCCGCGTGGGCGTCACCGGGGCCGCGGGGAGCCTCGGGCGCGCGGTCGTCCACGCCGTCCTCGAACAGGGCGTCGCGGAGGTCCGGGGCTTCGACTTCGCGGAGGCGGGTCTCTTCCGCCTCCGTCCGCGCGACGAGGACGGACGGCTCCGCCTCCACCTCGAGGACGTCCGGGACGAGGATCGGATGACGACGCTGCTCGCCGGCCTCGACGCCGTTGTTCACGCCGCGGCCTACAAGCACGTCCCGCTGGCCGAGGCCCACCCTCGCGCGGCCGTCCTCAACAACGTCGGCGGGACCCTCGCCGCGCTCGCGGCCACCCGTCGCGCCGAGGTTCCGCGCTTCCTCCTCGTCTCCTCGGACAAGGCGGTCGCGGCCGACGCCGTGATGGGCGCGACGAAGCGCCTGGCCGAGGGGCTGGTCGCGGGCGCGCGAGGCGGCCCCGTCCGCGCGTCCACCCTCCGCCTCGCCAACGTCCTCGGCAGCGACGGCAGCGTGCTGGAGACCTTCCGGCTCCGCCTGCTCGCGGGCCGCGAGCTACCGCTCTGCGGCGAGGAGCCCGAACGCCTCTTCGTCACGCCGAGCGAGGCCGCCGCGGCGGCGCTCTTCGCGCTGACGCGAGCGGACGACGGCGAGACGATCGCTCCCGACCCCGGCGCGCCGGTGGCGATCCGCGATCTCGGCGAACGACTCGCGGCGAGCCTCGACCGGGAGGCCCGCTTCACGCCCGTGCCGCCCCGCCCCGGCGACCGCCGCGAGGAACGGCTCTTCTCGCCCACCGAGGAGGCGGGAGCCCGTCGCGAGGGCCCGCTCTGGCGCCTCGCGCGCGCGGAACCCCGCGCCCTCGACGCCGGCGAGATCGCCGAGGTCCTCGGGCGGGTGCGCGCGGGCGACGACGCCCGCGCGCGGGACGAGCTCTTCGCCTTGATCGCCGGGAGCTGATCTGCTTCGATGCCCCTCCGCGCGGGGACTCCGCGCCCCATCCGGCCCGCCCTCGACGGAGATCCGCCATGCCCGGCCAACTCGGAGTCTGCTCCTGGTCGCTTCGTCCCGAGTCGCCGCGCGACCTCGCGGAGAAGGTGCGCGCGACCGGCCTCGACGCGCTCCAGCTCGCCCTGGACCCCCTCGTGCGCGGCGCCTGGGACCTCGACGAGACGCGATCGACCCTCGAGGCGGCGGGGCTGCGGACGCTCTCCGGGATGATGCAGACCGTCGACGAGGACTACTCGAGTCTCGAGTCCATCCGGCGCACCGGCGGCATCGCGCCCGACGAGCACTGGGACGAGAACCTGCGCCTCGCGGAGGCGACCGCGGATCTCGCCGCCCGGCTCGGTCTCGGACTCGTGACCTTCCACGCGGGCTTCATCCCGCACGAGGCCGCCGACCCGCGGCGGGAGATCCTCCTCGATCGCCTGCGTCGCCTCGCCGACGTCTTCGCGGCGCGTGACGTCGCGCTCGGCCTCGAGACCGGACAGGAGTCGGCCGGAACCCTCCTGGAGGCGCTCGACGCGCTCGACCGGCCGGCCGTCGGCGTGAACTTCGACCCCGCGAACATGATCCTCTACGACATGGGCGATCCCGTCGCCGCCCTCGATCGGCTGGCGCCGCGGGTCCTCCAGATCCACCTGAAGGACGCGACGCGCACGAAGGTGCCGGGGACCTGGGGCGAGGAGGTGCCGCTCGGGCGCGGCGAGGTGGACTGGGACGCCTTCTTCGGCACCGTCCGCGCGCGCGGCCTGGACGTCGACCTCGTCATCGAGCGCGAGGCGGGCGAGGAGCGCATCGCCGACGTCCGCACCGCGCGGACGCTCGCGGAGGCGCGGCGATGAGCGCGGGCGAGATCGGCGTCGGCGTCGTCGGCCTGGGTTTCATGGGGCGCACCCACGTCGAGGCCTGGGCCCGCGCGCGCGCGGCGGGCGAATCCTGCCGCCTCGTCGCGGTCGCCGACCCCGATCCGAAGAAGCGGAGCGGTCGCGTGCCGGCGACGGGCAACCTCGGCGGCGGCGGGGACGAGGCCCCCCTCTTCTCGCCCGACGAGGTCCGCGGCCACGCGACGCCGGAGGAGCTCTTCGCCGACCCCTCCGTCTCCGTCGTCAGCCTGTGCACGCCGACGCCGACGCACGTCGATCTCGCCGCCGCCGCCCTGCGCGCCGGCAAGCACGTCCTCTGCGAGAAGCCCGTCGACCTCGACCCGGCCCGCATCCGCGCGCTGGCCGCGGTCGCGGCGGACGCCGGCCGCCTCTGCCTGCCCGCGATGTGCATGCGCTTCTGGCCGGGCTGGGACTGGCTCGCGGGGGCCGTCGCGTCGGGCCGTCACGGCGCCGTCCGCAGCGCGACCTTCCGCCGCCTCGGCAGCCTGCCGGGCTGGTCGCGCGACTTCTACGCGGACATGGAGCGCAGCGGCGGCGCGCTCGTCGACCTCCACGTCCACGACGTCGACTTCGTCCTCGGTCTCTTCGGCGTCCCCGACGAGGTGCGCGCGACGGGCAACGCGCTCCACGTCACCGCGCTCTACCGCTACGCGGACGGACCGGTTCACGTGAGCGCCGAGGGCGCCTGGGACCAGCAGCCCGGCGCGCCCTTCCGGATGAGCTACCTCGTGAACTTCGAGCGGGCGACGGCCGACTTCGAGCTGGGACGGGAGACGCTGCTCTTCCTCGCCGAGGGCGGCGAGCGTCGGGCCGTCGCGCTGGAAGACGGCGACGGCTACCTCGGCGAGGTCCGCCACCTGCTCGCCGTCTTGCGCGGCGAGACGCCGCCTCGCGTCGATCTGGAGGACGCGGCGCGCGCGGCGGAGCTCATCCTCCGGGAGCGCGCCGCGCTCTGACGGGGCCCGGAGCCCCGGAAGGGACTACCGACCGAGGACGAGGTCCATCCGGCGCTTGATGTCGGCGAGTCGGGCCTCGTCGCCCCCGGCGACCTCGGCCGTGGCCCAGCCCTCGTAGCCGATGTCGGCGAGGGCCGCGAGCACCGCGGGCCAGCCGCAGTCGCCGTCGCCGATCTCGACCGCGAAGCCCTTCCAGATCCCCTCCTCGGTCTGCTTCTTCCGGCTGTACTCTTTCACGTCGAGCTTGCCGATGCGACGACCGAGGATGCGGATCCACTGCTCGGGCCAGCCGTAGCGGACGACGTTCCCGATGTCGAAGTAGGCGCCGACGAGCGGCGATTCGAGCTCGTCGATGTAGCGCGCGGCCTCCATCGGCGAGAGCAGGAAGTTGTTCCAGACGTTCTCGAGCAGGATGCGGACGCCGAGCTCCTTCGCGAGCGGCAGCACGCGACGGATCTCCGCCTGGCTCCGGCGGTAGCAGTCGTCGTAGGCGACGCCGGCGTTGACGATGCCGGGCACGAGGAGGACGCTGTCCGCCCCGAGCGCCTTCGCGTCGCGCAGCGCCGTCTCCATCGCCGCGCGCCCCTCGGCGCGCACCGATTCCTTCGCGTGCGAGAAGGGCTTGCTCCAGTGCGCGGAGTTCACGACGCCGTGGATCGGGACTCCCGCCTCCCGGCTCGCGGCGAGGAGGTCCTCGACCGGTTCGGGACCGGGGCGGCTCGCCTCGACCCCGTCGAATCCGAGCTTCGCGAGTCGGGCGAAGCGGGCGCGGAGATCCCCGCCCTGCACCATGTCGAGCTTGACCGCCTTCTTGAGGCGGGGCGCCCGCGCGCCCTCGGGGAGCGGCGCGCCGAAGACGAGCGGAGCCGCCGCGGCCGCTCCGCTCGAGAGGAGGAATCGACGTCGATCCACGTGCGGGCTCCGGCCGGCGATCAGAGGAACTTCGTGACGCCGGGGATCGCGACGGAGACCTCGGGCGCCTCGCCCCAGGCGAGGTCCGCCGGGCCGAGCACCTCCTTGGAGTTGAGGGCCTGCTCGTAGCCGATCGTCTGCCCGGTGTAGGCCGACATGCGGGCCATGATCGCCATGAGCACGCTGGGCGCGAACCAGTCGCCGTCGTTGATCGGCTCGCCCTTGCGGATCGAGGCGAAGAGCTCGTCGTGCTCCTGCTGGTACATGTCGTTCAGGTGCTGGCGATCGCCCAGCCACTTGTTCTCGCCCTTCACGACGTGCTTCGGGCCCCAGCTGTTGACATCGGCGATGCCCTTCGAGCCGAGGATGTAGTCGCTGTTGTCGCCGGGGCAGTTGGCCATCTGGCGGGCGGCGTGGAAGGCGCGCGCGCCGTTCGCGTACTCGTAGGTCACGGCGAAGTGGTCGAAGACGTCGCCCGTCTCCGGCACGTCGGGGCGCGCCTGACGACCGCCGACGGCGACGCAGCGCGTCGGGACCTCGTTCATGAACCAGTGGATCTTGTCGATGCTGTGGACGGCCTGCTCGACGATGTGGTCTCCCGACAGCCAGTTGAAGTGCTGCCAGTTCCGCATCTGGAACTCCATGTCCGACCAGCCCGCCTGCCGCGGCGCGGTGCGGAGCGGGTTGGCGAGGTAGGTGGTGTGCACGGCGCGGATGTCGCCGATCACGCCCTCGCGGAGCTTCGCGACGAAGCGGCGGTCGTTCTCCTTGTAGCGCCAGCAGAAACCGCAGACGAGCGAGAGCGATTCCTCCTTTGCGCGCCGGGCGGCCGCCATCACGCGGCGCATGCCGGGGCCGTCCACCGCCATCGGCTTCTCGCAGAAGACGTGCTTCTTCTTCTCGATCGCGTACTCGAGCTGGGCCGGGCGGAAGTAGGGCGGCGTCGCGAGGAGGACGACGTCGACGCCGGAGTCGATGAGCTGCCGGTAGGCGTCGAAACCGGAGAAGCGTCGCTCGGCGGGAACGTCGAACTGACGCGTCTTGCGCTCGGCCGCGAGCGCGTCCGCGGTCTGGCTCAGGTGCCCCGCCGCGCCCTCGACGCGATCGGGGAAGGCGTCGGCGAGCGCCCAGATGACGTTGTTCGGATCGGCGCGCAGCGCCTGGGTGGCGGCGCCGGTCCCGCGACCGCCGCAGCCGATGAGCCCGACCTTCAGGGTCTCGCGCGAGCCCGCGAAGACGCCGGCCGAGAGCCCGGCGGGCCCGAGGAGCGGCGTGGCCGCGAGGGCCGCCGAGGTCTTGATGAATCGTCGGCGGTCGACGCCGCCCTGCTTCCGCTCGCTCATCGCTTCTTCTCCTCCGGGTCCTTCTTCTCGCCGACCTTCTCGTGTTCCTTCTCGGGCTTCGCCCCGGGGGCGTCGCCCTTCGATCCCGCCGCGTCGGCCTTCGGAGCCTTCCAGCTCCGCGCGAGCCGCATCCCGGCGAAGGGACCGTCCGAGAGCCACCACTGGCTCTTCGGGATCTGCGGATCGGTCATCTGCCAGCGCTCGCGCCAGGCCTCGCGTCCGGTGACGACGAGCTTCTCGACGTCGTCCTGCCAGCTCCCGCCCTTCAGGACCGCGGTGCCGTCGCGGCCGTCGACCCACTCGGCCGCGTTGCCGTGCATGTCGAAGAGCCCCCAGGCGTTCGCCGCCAGCTTCCCCACCGGCTGCGAGCCGCGCTCGTGGAAGTCGGGATCCTCGTTCGGATCGACGGGTCGCTTCAGGGAGTGCTCGTAGAACCAGGCGTGCTTCTTCGCCTCCTTCGGATCGAAGGCGTAGGGACCCTTCGCCCCCGCGAGGCAGGCGTACTCCCACTCGTCCTCGCCGGGCAGGCGGATCGGCGTTCCCGTCTTCTTGCCGAGCCAGGTGCAGAAGTTCTTCGCGCTCTGATAGCGGAGGGAGATGGCGGGGAAGCCCTCGTGCCCGAAGCCGCGATCCGGCGGGATGTAGGGCTTGCTCGGCCGCGCGACCGCGTCGGGGCCCTTCATCTTCGCGAAGTCCTCGGGGCGGAACATGTCCTCGAAGACGAACTCGTCGAAGGCGTCCCAGGTGACCTCGGTCGCCGAGAGCCAGTAGGGCCGCTCGGGATGCGGCACCGGCACCATGCGGATCACGACCTCGGTGCCCGGGATCGTGATGTCGTAGGGCTTCATCCCCTCCGGCAGCGCCGGCTTCACGGGCTGCGGAGCGGAGTCCTTCGGCGCGACCGGGGCGTCCTGCGCTCCCGGCTCGCCGCCGAAGACGGGGGCGGCTATCGTCGAGCGGCTCTCGGCGGCGCGGACGACTCCGCCCGCCGCGAGGACGAGCGAGGCGAGGACGGCGATGAGAGGGCTCGGGAGCGCGTGGCGATTCGGGCTGGCCTGGGTCATTCTCGGGTGGCTGAGCGCGGGTTGCGAAACGGCGGCGCCGCCGGAGGCGGACCTGCGTTGCGAGTATAGTCGCGGGCTCATGGGGGTCCACTTCCGCGTGGTAATCGCGAGCGCGGACCCCACGACCGCGCGCCGCGAGGCCCGGGCCGCCCTCGACGAGATCGCCGTGATCGAGGCGCTGATCTCGGACTGGCGGCCCGACAGCGCCGTCTCGGGGCTCTCGCGGGAATCCGAGGTCCGGGCGCGGGAGATCCCCGACCCCCTCCGCGAGCTGGTGGTCCGATCGCAGGATCTCTCGCGCGAGACCGGCGGCGCCTTCGATTTCACGCTCGGGCGCGCCACGCAGGCCTGGCGCCGCGCGGCGCGGGAGGGCCGGCTGCCTTCCCCCGAGCGCCGGGCCGCGATCCTCGCGCGCTGCGGCGCCTCCCTCGTCTCGCTCGACGCGGCCGGTCGCCTGAGCTTCGCGCGGCCGGGGGTGCTCCTCGACTTCGGCGGCATCGCGAAGGGCTGGTGCGCCCAGCGCGTCTCGGATCGCCTGCGAGCCGCGGGATTCCCCGCCCACCTCGTCGATGCCGGCGGCGATCTCGTCCTGGGCGCGCCGCCGCCGGGCCGGGCGGGTTGGCGGATCCGGATCGGCGAGGACGGCCCGGAGCACGAGCTCCGCGACGTCGCGGTGGCCGGCTCCGGGGACGCCTTCCGCCACCTGATCCTCGAGGGGCGGCGCTACTCCCACATCGTCGATCCCGCGACGGGCCTGGGCCTCGTCGACGCGCCGCCGGTGACCGTGGTCGCGGCGGACGGCGCCCGGGCGGACGCGATGGCCTCGGCGATCAGCGTGCTGCGAGCGCGCGGGATCTCGCGCGAGGAGTGCGCTCATCGCTTCCCGGATCTCGAGATCCACTGAACGCGACCCCGGCGAGGGACGGCCCGGGGCCGACCTGTTAAAAGGGGCCCTGGACCCGTCCCCGCGTCGTTCGCCCGGAGCCCCGATCGCGCCATGCCCGCCGACTTCGCCGCCGGAATCGCCGCGCTCCTCGTCCTCGGAGCCGGCGCGCAATGGATCGCCTGGCGCGTGCGCGTTCCGGCGATCCTCCTCCTGCTCGCGACGGGCATCCTGATCGGGCCGGTCTTCGGCCTGCTCGACCCCGACCGGCTCTTCGGCGAGGCGCTCCTGCCGCTGGTGTCGGTCGCGGTGGCGCTCATCCTCTTCGAGGGCGGCCTGGGCCTGCACCTCCGCGAGATCCAGGAGCTCAAGGGGACGCTCGTCCGCCTCGTCACCGTCGGCGCCGCCATCACCTGGTTCACCGCCACGGCGGCCGCGCACTGGCTCCTCGGCATCGACGTCGCGGTCTCCTTCCTGCTCGGCGCGACCCTCGTCGTCACCGGCCCGACCGTCATCGGCCCCCTGCTGCGCCACATCCGCCCCACCGGCCCCTCCGCCGGCCTCCTCAAGTGGGAGGGCATCGTCATCGATCCGATCGGGGCGACGCTCGCCCTGCTCGTCTTCGAGGTCGTCGTGGCGACCTCGTCCGGCGAGGCCTCGCGCATCGCCGCCCTCGGCATCGGACGGACGATCGCGATCGGCGGCGTCCTCGGCGCCGCCGGTGCGGGCTCGATCTACCTGCTGATCCGCCGCTACTGGGTCCCGGACTTCCTGCAGATCCCCGTCGTGCTGGCGCTCGTCGTCGGTCTCTTCGTGCTCTCCAACCGGATGCAGCACGAGTCGGGGTTCCTCACCGTCACCGTGATGGGCGGCATCCTCGGCAACCAGCGTCGCGTCTCGATCGCCCACGTCCTCGAGTTCAAGGAGAACCTGCGGACGCTCCTGATCTCGAGCCTCTTCATCCTCCTCTCGGCGCGCGTCGACTTCGCGACCTTCGCGGGGCTGGGCTGGTCGGTGGCGGCCTTCGTGGCCGTCATCGTCCTCGTCGCGCGGCCGCTCTCGATCCTCGCCTCGACGCTCGGCTCGCCGCTCGGACGCGCCGATCGCCTGTTCCTCGCCTGGATGGCGCCGCGCGGCATCGTCGCGGCGGCGGTGGCGAGCGTCTTCGCGCTCCAGCTCGAGGCGGCCGGGATCGCCGACGCCGACCGCCTCGTCTCGGGCACGATCGCCGTGATCGTGGGCACGGTCGCGCTCTACGGCCTGACGGCGTCCTGGGTGGCGCGTCGACTCGGCGTCGCCGGACCGGCCCCGCAGGGAATATTTCTCCTCGGCGCGCACGAATGGGCGCGCTCTCTCGCGAAGAGGCTCCAGGACGCGGGCTTCCGCGTCCTCCTGGCCGACACCAACCGAGAGAACCTGAGGAAGGCGAAGATGGAGGGGCTCAAGACCTGGTCGGGCAACGCGCTCGCCGAATCCGCGCTGGAGTCGATCGACTTCGGCGGCATCGGCCGCATGCTCGCCCTCACGCCGAACGACGAGGTCAACCACCTCGGCGCGCAGCGCGGCTCGGAGCTCTTCGGGCGGGCGGGCTGCTTCCGCCTCGCCGGTCCCGACGACAAGACGACGCCGGGCGCGGCGCGCACCCACGACGTCGGCGGTCGCGTGGCCTTCGAGGCCGACATGACCTTCCGCTACGTCCAGAAGCGCTGGGACCTCGGGGCCCGCTTCAAGCTGACGCGGCTCACCGACGAGTTCGACTACGCGGCCTTCCGCCGCGAGACGAAGGAGACCGCCCGTCTCCTCTTCCTCATCCGCGGCGACACCCTCCGCGTCAACGCGGGCGATCAGCCGCTCGCCCCGAAGCCCGGAGATTCCATCGTGTCGCTCGCCGATCCCTCGCCCGCGGCGGAGCCCGCGGCGTGAGGGTCCGCCACGTCGACTGCCCGGGTTGCGGCGCTCCGCTCTCCCTGCCGAGGAACGAGACGCGCGGCACCTGCGACTACTGCGGAGCGACGCTGGACGTCGAGCGTCCCCCGCCCCGCGACCCGAGGACGCGGGAGCATCGCCCGCCTGCACGCCGATCTCCGAGCGCTCGACGACGCCTGGCGCGACGCGCGCCGCACCCACGAGATCCCGCAGAAGGACGGCACGCACGCGCTGCCGACGAGGGCCGGAGCGCGGACCGCGATCGCCGGCGCGGTCGTCCTCGGATTCGCGCTGCTGATCGTCTCCCAGATCTTCATCACCATCGCCGCGGGACCGCCGTCTTTCGCCCAGGAGGTCCGATTCGAGACCGATCCAGGGTCCGGACTCCACGGCGTCGGCGGGCGATTCGAGTCACCCCGTCGCGCCGATCCCGGTCTCCGCGTCGTCGCCGCGTTCGGCGTGCTCCTCGTCACGATCGTCGGGGTCGCGGCCGGCCGCCGCATCGGCACGCGCGCCGCCGCCTTCGAACGCGCACGCAACGACTACGAGCGGGAACGCCGGCGCCTCCTCGGCGAGATCGCGGCCGGAGCCGAGACGTGAAGGCCCATCTCCTCGGCTGCGCGCCGCGGCGCTCCCTCGAGGTGCCCGTCGGCGCGGCGGCGGTCACCTGCGAGTTCTGCGGCGCGAACTCGCGCATCGAGGCCGCGGCCGGCGCGGCCTCGACGCCGGCCGTCGCCGAGGTCGACGAGGCCTGGCGCCGCAAAGCGCGCGGTGCTCCTGCGCGAGCGCGACCGTCGCGGCAGCGTCCCCACGCGCTCCCGAGCGCTCGGGCCGGGGATCGTCGCCCTCGGGCTCTTCGTCGCCGGCGCGCTGAACCTGGGCGCGCGCCTGGACCGGGGCCTCGCCCTCCTGGGCTTCGGCCTCGTTCGCGCTCGCGGCCGGACTCGAGTTCCGACGCCTTCGCCGCTATGCTGCTGCGAGCGTCGGGCCTTCGCGACCGCGCGGCGGGCCCTCCTGGGAGAGAGGTGACGGCGCATGAAGATCCTCCACCTGCGCCGGAGCTGCGGCGCCCCGATGGAGGTGAAGGCGACCCACCGGGAGGTCGCCTGCGAGTTCTGCGGCGCGACCGGTCTCATCCGCGAGGAGAAGGCCGATCGACGCATCCCCGGCCCGCTGGACCGCATCGACGCCGAGTGCGCGTCGCGAGCGCCGCCGCTACGAGCGCCGCAATGCCCGGCACGAGTCCCGCCTCCTCCACCGAGGACATCTATCTCGCCGGGATCTTCTGCGCCCTGGCCTTCGCCGGCAGCACCATATTCTTCGCCAATGGTCAGACGCCGGTGGCGATCATCGGCGCCCTCACCGCCTTCGGCTTGGGCCTGGGCACCTATGCCGAGAAGCGACGCCTGGAGGAGTATCGCCGGGGACGAGAGCGCTTTCTCCGTCGGCGTCGCGAGGCGGCCGCCTCGGGGAGCGGCCTCCGCCCTCAGACCCGACGACGCCGGAAGAAGCGGTGACGCCGGCGACGCCCCGCGTCCTCCCCGCGATGACGCCCCTCGCCCGTCCCTCGCCCCGACCGACCGTCCCGAGGAGACTGCCCGTGATTGCTCCATCTCCAGTGTCGGCCTGCGGGGCGCCGATGGAGGTCAAGGCCTCCCGCATCGACGTCGCCTGCGACTTCTGCGGCGCGACGGCGCTCGTGCACGAGGACGAGAAGGTGCCGGTCGCTCCCCGCCCGTCGATCGCATCGACGCGGAATGGCGCGAGGAGAGACGGCGATTCGAGCGGCCGGCTTCGGGACTCGCGCCCCATGCCTGGACGAAGCGGCGACCTGGGTCGCCGCGGGATTGGCGGCCTTCACCTTCTTCGGCGCGCTCGTGATGCTCGCGAAGAACCGGTACCCGATCGCGGCCCTCTTGGGGGCGCTCACCCTCGGGCTCTGTGTCGCGGCGGGCTTCCGGCAAAGGCGGTGGAACGAGTACCGGAACGCCCGCGAGCAGTTCGTCCAGCGACGTCGCGCGGCGTCGAAGGTCTCGTCCGCGGCGAACGCGACGGAGGACGAGGATGAGGCCGTCGGCCCCGCGGAAGCGAGAGCGATGACGCGCCTCCGCCTGGTTCCCTGCGGGTCCTGCGCGACGCCGCTCGCGGAGGACCTCCTCACCACGACCTGCCCGGTCTGCGACGACACGCCCGAAGGAAACGGAACCCCGACGTCGCCCGTCGACCCGGCGACGGCCGAGGCGCTGGCCGCGCTCGATCGCGACTACCTGGCGACGCTCGAGGCGCGGCACCCGGTCGCTCCGGACGGGCGACGCGACCTGCCGCGGGTCCGGGACGCGCGCATCGTGCTCGCGGGAGGAACCGCGCTCGGGGCGGCGGTCGGAGGGCTCGGGCTGCTCCGCGCCGACGGCGCCGGTCTCTTCGGCGCGGGCGTCCTGCTCTTCGTGCTCGGCGTCTGGCAGGGACGGCGCCTGCGCGGGGAGGCCCGCCGGCACGAGACGGCGCGCGAGGCCTACCACGCCGCGCGCCGCGCCCTCCTCGGACGCCGCGACCCGGCCTGACCGGCCTCCTCCGGCTTCTCGCCTACTTCGCCTTCTCGGGGATCTCCCGGATCCAGATGTTCCGGAACCAGGCGTAGTCGCCGCGCGCCTGCTCGGGAGCGTGCCGCTGGAGGCCGATGAAGCCGCGCGGCGCGCGCTCGGCGAAGGGCGGCTTCCCCGGGACCTCGAGCGTGTCGACATCGTAGAGCTCGTGGCCGTTGAGCTCGACGCGGATGCGCGTGCCGACGTAGCGGACGCGATACGTGTTCCAGGCGCCGAGCGGCGCGAGGGCGTTGCGGACGCCGGCGGGGACGGAGCCGTAGAGGCCTCCGGTGAACTGGTAGGGCGCGAGCTTCGAGTTCGTCACGCGCTCCCAGTTGAAGTCGTCGAGGATCTGGATCTCGCAGCCCGAGAAGGCGGGATTGCCGCCGCGACGGTCGCCGCGCAGGAAGAGCCCGCTGTTGCACATCCGACCGATCTTGAAGTCCATCCGGTACTCGAAGTCGCGGTAGTCGCGGAGCGTGCGCAGGTAGCCGTCGCCGCCGCTCTTCGGGAAGGCGAGCACGCCCCCGCCGGCGACGTAGTCCGCGGGCTTCGTGCCGATGGGCTCCCAGCCCTCGAGGCTCTCGCCGTCGAAGAGTCGCGTCCAGCCCGCGCTCGCGCCGGCGGGCGTGGCGTGGAGCTGGCCGGCGTCGTCGACGCGGAAGAGCGCGGGGTCGAATTCCGGGAGCTCGCGGAGGCGGATGGAGCGGAAGCGCGCCGACTGCGAGTCGGGGACCTGCTCGCCGCCGTGGACCTGGAGGCCGACGAGGCCGGTCGGCGCGTAGTCCTTCGCCGCCTCCGCCGGCAGCGTGTAGTCGCAGAGGAGCTCGCCGTTCAGCCAGGCGGTGATGCGGGGCGCGGCGCCGCACCAGCGGACGGTCACGCGGTTCCAGTCGTCGCGGCGGAAGCGGGCGAGCCCCGCCTCGTTGTGGGCGAGGAAGCCGTCGGCGTAGATCACGCCGACCTCGCCGCCGGGCCGCGCGTCGAGCGTGACCTGGAAACCCTTGCCCGCTCCGGGCGGCGCCATGCGGAGGAAGACGCCCGAGTCGAAGGGGTAGTCGATCCTCGTCTCGAAGGAGATGATCCCGTTCCGGACGTGGCGCTCGGTGTAGATCAGTCCGCCCGACTTGTTCGGCCCCTGGCGCCCGACGATCGCCCCCTCCTCCACCGTCCAGCGCGCCGTGCCGTCGTAGCGGCCGCCGCGGGTGACCCAGCCCTCGAGGCTCGTGCCGTCGAAGACGGACTCGTCCGGCGCGAGACGCGGCTCGGCGGGCGCGGACTGCGCCGACGCGACGACGGAGAAGATGACGAGGGTCAGGACGAGGAAGTGGAGTCGCGACATCGCATCGGCTTCCGTATCGGGAGAGGAGCGGCTCGACGCGTATCCAACGGCCTCGCCCGCGATTTGGCAACCGGGATTCGGGTGCCGGGACGCGTCAGTCGTCCAGCCGGAGCCGTTCGACGCGACCGGCGCCCCCCTCGACGACGCGCGCCAGGAGGAGGTCCCAGCCTTCCGCCCGCGGGCGCAGGGCCGCGGCGTCGGAGAAGGCCACGATCTCGTCGGAGCGCCCCTCGAAGAGGACGCGGCGCGAGGTCCAGGCGCCCTCCCCGTCGAGGCCCCACCAGACCGCCCGTCCCTCGTCGTCCGGGAAGACGAGGCCCGGCTTCCGTCCCGGCGCGACGGCGGGGAGCACGGGCAGGCGCGGCAGGATCCGGCGGCCGCTGCGCGTGAGGGAGAGCGAGATCGGGAGGTCGGCGCGAAGGGGATGCCGGGCGGTCTCGTCGAAGCCGCCCTCGGCCGTCAGGAGACGGACGTCGAAGCGGACGGGGAGCTCGCCGCTCTTGATGACCGCCACCTGCTCGAGGAGCCCGAGCTGCGGCACCTGCAGCAGCGCGAGGTCGTCGCGACCGTCGCCGTCGAAGTCGCCGACCCAGGCGCGGAGGATCCAGCCGTCGACGCGGAGGACCTGGTCGGGCTCCGGCGCCTCGTCGCCCTCGCCCCGCTTCGCCCCCCGGTACCAGAGGACGAGCCCGCGGCCGGGGTCGAAGCCGAGGAGGTCGGGGCGACCGTCCCGATCGAGATCGGCCGCGATCGGCGGCACGGCGACGTCGAAGTCGAGGATCTTGTGCTCCTCGCGCCGCGGGGCGGGGCCGAAGGGCCGCTCCTTCCCGTCGGCGCCGACGAGCCGCCAGTCGCGCGCCCGGCGGACCAGGAGGAGATCCTCGTCCCCGCGACGCACGAGCCGGTGCGAGGGCACGCGGAGCTCCGTCTCCATGCGGTAGCCCAGCCCCCACCCCAGCGACTGCCGGCTCGTCGCGGGCGCCGGGACGTCGAAGGGCCGCGCGGGGCGCGCGCCGAGACCCGCGAGCGGTCGCACCCGGATGCCCGCGCGGTCGGGCGCGAGCAGGGCGAGTCCACCCTCGCCCGCCGCCGCGAGCAGGGCCAGCCGCACCGGGCCGCCGTCGGGACGCCCGCGGAAGAGGTCACCGGCCTCGTCGAGTCGCACCGCGGCCTCGTCCGGCCCGCCGAGGCGTCGCGCGAAGAGTCCGCGCGGCTCGATCCAGGCGAGGGCGAGCGTCGCATCTCCCGGAACCGGGGCGAGATCCCAGGCGCAGGCGTCGGGCGGGAGCGCGATCCGTCTCGCGGCCGCGCCGTCGCCGGCTCCGATCTCGAGGAGGCGTCCGATGCGCGCCACCGGACGCGAGCCGGCGAAGAAGACCTCCGCGGGCGCCGCCCCCCGGATCCAGACCTCGGCCTCCTGTCCCCGGAGGAGCGGGGCGAGCGCGAGAACGAGGAGCAGGAGGGGGATCGATCGCACGGGAGCCTTCCCTTCAACGCGGAGCGTGGGCGCCGCCCCGCCAGGGACGCGCCTCACCGGTCTCCATCCAGTGGAGCAGATCGGCCTTCATCTCCGCCAGCGGCGCGAAGGGAAGATCGACGCCGGACAGGTCGGTCGTCTGGCCGGGATCGCTCATCATGTCGTAGAAGCGCCAGATCGGACCGCGCTTCCCCTTGATGTGGATCAGCTTCCACCGCGGCGTCCGCATCATGCGGTCCTTCGTCTCGATGACGTAGTCGTGATACTTCGGATCGAGGACGAAGAGGTTCCGGAAGTCGGGGTCGATCTTCAGCGTGCGATCGGCCGGCTTCATGGCGTAGACGTCCTCGCCCGGCACCTTCTTGGGATAGAAGAGGTAGCAGGTCTCCGCGAAGGCAGCGAGACCGGTGTCGTCGCTCTCGCCGGTGAGGAAGGGCACGAGGCTCGCGCCGTCCATCTCCGGCATGCGCACCGGCGGGCGGACCGTCCCCTCCGCCTCGTCCTCGGAGCGCGCGGCGTTCGCGAGCTCGACCAGCGTCGGCAGGACGTCGACGTTCCGCGCGAGGCCGCGCATCGCGCGCCCCCCGAACTGACCGCCGGGCAGGCGGAGGAAGAAGGGGATGCGCGTCGTCTGATCGCCGCCGAAGAAGTTCGTCCCGTGACCGAGCGTCGTGCCGGGCTCGTAGAGGTCATCGCCGTGATCCGAGGTCACGACGACGATCGTGTTGCGATCGAGCCCGGTCTCCCGCATCCAGTCCATCAGCGCCCCGACGTGGTCGTCGAACATCGTCACGCCGCCGTCGTAGAGGCCGATGATCTGGCGCTTCTCCTCGGGGCTGACGTCGTCCGCGAAGCCGTGCTGGATGAAGTCGTCGACGTCGAAGTGGATCTGGAAGCGGTTCGGCCCCCGGTAGTCCGGATCGCAGTACATCGAGTTGTAGGGATGTGACGAGGCGTAGGCAGGTGCGCAGGCGAGGAAGAGCACGCCGAAGAAGGGCTTGCCCCGCGACGACGCCCGGTCGAACTCGCGACGGAACCGCCGCGTGAGGTCGCCCGGGTTCATGTAGCCGGTCGCCTGGGCCATGCCGGGGACGAGGGCCTCGCCGACGAGGTTGCTGAAGTAGTGCGTGACGAGGACGTGGGTCTTGAAGGAGACCT
Organism: Planctomycetota bacterium; assembly: GCA_041402125.1. Lineage (GTDB taxonomy): Bacteria > Planctomycetota > DRQF01 > JAWKSY01. The sequence continues at coordinate 93,534 of JAWKSY010000008.1, read as the reverse complement.
CGGCGAGGAAGACGTCGAGGTTCTGGACGTCCGAGGTCCGCCGCTCCTCGAAGCCGAAGTCGGCGAGCGAGAAGCAGTTCGCCGCCCAGTCTCCCACGACCGCCGTGTGATAGCCGCGCTCCGCGAGCACGCGGGGGAGGGTGTCGCGATCGTGCGACACCGCCTCGGCCTGCTCCTTCGTCGCGAACATGTAGCGCAGACCGTGGTTCGCCGGCCACTTGCCGGTGAGGAAGGTCGCCCAGGATTCGAGCGTGCTCGCCGTCGCGACGTGCATGTGCTCGAAGTCGATCGCCTCGCGGGCGAAGGCGTCGATGTTCGGCGAGATCGAATCCGACATCCCCTCGCGGCGGTAGCCGTGCGCGCCGAGGTGGTCGTAGCGCAGCGAGTCGCTGCCGATGATCACGATGTTGGGGTAGGCGACGTTCTCGCGCGGGGGCTCCCGCAAGAGGATGCCGGCCGCGAGGAAGGCGCCGCCGACGACCGCGCCCACCGCGAGGCCGACCGAGATCTGCGTCGAGGCCCGCGCGCCGCGCAGCCGGCTCCAGGCGGCGCCGACGAGGTCGCCGAGTCCGATCAGGACGCCGGCCGCGAAGATCGCGGTGAAGACCTCGCGCAGGTGCCAGTCGAGGAAGACGTAGAGATCGACGGCGGGCGAGATGGCGCGCGTCGCCATCCGCGCGAGGTTGTCGAGACTGCCCGGCCCGACGTAGGTCATCGGCCCGAGGCTGAGCGCGAAGACGATCGCCGACCAGATCGCGGCGGAGGCGAGCACGCGGAGCCGCCGCGGGCGCCACTCGGGCGCCTCGCGCTTCGTCCGACGCGCCCAGAGACGACGGGCGAAGGGGAAGCTCACGAGCGCGTGGAGCAGCGCGATGATGCCGTAGGCGGGAAGGAGCGAGAGCTGACCCGCGATGACGGTCCCGAGGTGATCCCGGCGCGCCGCCTCGGCGAACCGGTTGTCGAGGCGCTGGGCGAAGATCGCGAAGAGCGCGAAGCCGAGCAGGAAGAGCCCGAGCATCACGATCGCGTGGGCGACGATCCAGCGGGTCGGACGGAGGCGGTAGGGCGCGGACATCGAGGACCTCGGGAGACTGCAGGGTCGGGATGGTAGCAGGTCGCCGGGCCCGGCAAGCGAATTCGCCCCCCCGCCCGATGACCGGCCTCCTTCCGGCCCCGCTCCGTCCCTCGCGCCGGGGATCAGCGGCCCCCGAAGCGCTCCCGCCAGGCCTCGCGCGCCGCGGCCTGGGTGGCGGGATCCGCCCGGGGATCCCAGCCCCCGAGGTCGCCCTTCCAGGCCTCGAGATCCTGCGCGAGCTCGGTCCGCAGGTGCGCCGGCCCCTCCGCCATCACGCTCTCGAGACGGCGGACGGCGTCCTCGTGACCGGGCACGAGGCGCACGAGCGCGACCGCGATCTTCAGGGCGATGCGATCGAGCCCCGGGCGCGCGGCGAGACGCTCCTCGAGGGCCGGGCGCGCGGCCGCCGCTCCGAGCCGACCGAGGGCCTCCGCCGCCCCGCCGACGAGCTCCGCGTCACCGTCGGAGAGGACCGAGAGCAGGGCCTTCTCCGCTTCCGGTCCGCCGATCGTGCCGAGCGCGGTGGCGGACCGCATCCGGACCGCGCCGTCCCGATCCTCGGCCAGCAGCCGGACGAGGATCGCCCGGGCGCGGGGCGTGCCGACCGCCTCGAGGACCTGGGCCGCGTAGGCGCGGAGCTGGTCGTTCGCGTCGGCGGCGAGCGCGTCCTCGATGTGGGTCACGGCGAGATCACCGAGCTGACCGAGGGCGCGTCGCGCCTGCTCCATGAAGAGGAACTGATGCTGGCCGAGCACGTCGACGAGGAACCGCACGCGCCGGTCGAGCGCCGCGTCCTCCCCCGCGGCGGGGAGCCGCGGACGCGCGACCTCGCCCGACTCCCACCAGACGCGCCAGGCCGCGATCGCGCGCGACTTGTTGGCCCAGCCCGAATCGGTGTCGAAGCCGAAGGCCCGGCCGCTGATCTCGCGCAGCGCCAGCGCGCAGGGCTCGTTCTCGATCGCCTTGCCTTCGAGTCCCTTCAGGAGCACCTCGACGCCGGCGTCGCTCCCGAGATGCCAGAGCGCGCGGGCCGCGTGCGCGCGCACCACCGGGTGACGATCGTGCAGGCCGCTCAGGAGGTCCGGCAGCGCCTGACGGAGCCCGAGCCGCTCGATGGTCATCATCGCGGTCCAGCGCACCTGCGCCCGGAGATCGGGACCGCCGTAGGGGCTCTCCTCGACGTGGTAGCCGAGAGGCGACGCGTCGGGCACGGTGATGAAGGCCTGCTGCGACTTGTCCTTCATCACGGTGAGGAGGGCCTCGACCGCGGCCGGACGGAGCGGCGGGCGCAGCGCCTGGAGGCGGCCGATGACCGCCTCGCGGTTCGGGTCCTCGCCCTCGGGCCGATCGAGCAGCGTCGGATCCGGAACGACGACCTCCCGCTCCGCTCGGGGGGCCGGCTCGTCACGCCCGCAGGCGAGGAGGCCGAACAGCGCGAGGCCGACGAGCCAGCGGGGGTCAAGGCGCGACATCGAGGGACTCCCGGTTGGCGAGGATCGCCTGATCCTCGGTCAGGAAGGGGTTCTTCTTGTAGTAGAGCGAGATCTCGAGTCGACCCGCTCCCTCCTGCGGCAGACGGATCCAGACGAAGCGGGACTCGCCGGCGATGAGCTGGGTGGATTCGGGATAGGGCACCGAGCGGTCCGGGTTGTGGGCCGGCTTCATCCGGAGCTGACGGCTCGTGACGGAGGAGCCCTCCCACTCGTGCTCGAAGCGCAGGATCTCGCCGGCGCGCTCCTTGAACGGGTTCGTGAGCTCCCACTCGTGGCGATAGGGGTTGCGGAAGCGCGCGACCTGCACGCCGGGACCGACGAGCTTGCCCTCGGGCTGGAAGGCCAGGACGAGGTCCACGGCTCGGTGCCGCTCGTCGTCCGGGAAGTTGTGACCGGCGCCGGTGTTCTCGACCTGCACGAGCACCTCGCGGGCCTCCATCGGAACGTCGCCGCCCGGACCGGTCCAGTCGCGACCGCTCAGCCGCTTGACCGCGGCGCTCCGGCTCTCGCCCGGGAGGCCGAAGGTCGCGCGCAGGGTCGCGGCGCGACGCACGGTGGCGGGGTCGTTGCCGCCGCCGAAGAGGTGACTCTTGTGGCTCGTCTTGACCGTGCCCAGCGTGGCCGGCCCGTCCGCGACGGGCATGTGGCAGGAGTTGCAGTCCTGGTGCTGCTCGCCCTCGAGCGCGAAGCGCGACTTCTTCCAGCTCTGCACGACCTTGTGCTGGTCGTGGCAGGGCGCGCAGAAGGTGACCTCGGCGATCGGCTCCCAGGTGCGCGGGTTGCAGGGCGCGGAGGCCGCCTGCGGCCCCAGCTTTCCGGCGCCGATCATCGCGTTCTCGTGCTTGTGGCAGGTGAAGCAGTCGACGCCGGTCTCGCGACGCTCGCCCCGCTCGAGGGCGCGCTTGCCGAATCCGACCTCGAGCATCGGTCGCGGCGCGTGACAGGGGATGCAGTCCCGGTTCTTGAAGTCGTCCGAGAGCTCCTTGCGGCGCGGCTCGGGGTTCAACCACGAGAAGGCGTGGTGCGAACGCTTCCACTCGTCGTAGATCGCGGGGTGGCACGCGGCGCAGGTCTCGGGATCGTCGAGCGCGAGCGGAACGTCCGCGGTCGGGATCGGCGGGAGGTTCTCTCCCTCGGCCTTGCCCACGATGTCCTGGGCGACGTCGCCGCCGCGATTCAGCCAGGTGACGCCCACCGCCACCGCGGACAGGATGCCGACGATGACGCCGACGCGCATCAGGGGACTCATGCTTCACCTCCTCCGCTCACGAACCAGGGCGTCCCGCGGAACTCCAGACCGCCCTCGACCCCGATCTCCGGGGCGACGGCGCAGCGGGCGCGCAGTCGCGCGCCGTCGCAGTCGACCTCGACGCGCCAGGTCTCGCCGAGGAAGGCGCGGTCCGTCACGCGCGCGCGCGCCGCGCCGTCCGCGCCCGGCCGGAACTCGAGACGCGACTCGCGCACGGCGAGACGCGGATGCTCGGGGAGCGTCACGCCGGCGGGAATCGGGATCGCGCCGAGCGCGCAGCGGAAGGCGCCCTCGGCGGCCGTGCCGTCGAGCATCGCGGCCCGCGACACGAAGCGCGCGACGAAGGCGTTCGCGGGCCGGTCGAGGATGTCCTCCGGCGACGCGACCTGTTCGAGCCGCCCCGCCCGCATGACCGCGATCCGGTCCGCGAGCTCGAAGGCCTCCTCCTGGCGGTGCGTCACGTCGATGATCGTCAGCTCGCGCTCCCGCGCGATCGCGCGCAGCACGCCGCGCAGCTCCTCCGCCGTCGCGACGTCGAGCGCCGCGAGCGGCTCGTCGAGCAGCAGGAGGTCCGGGCCGGCGACGAGGGCGCGGGCGAGCGCGAGGCGCTGCTGCTCGCCGCCGGAGAGTTCGGCCGGCCGCCGGCGCTCGAGCCCCGCGAGCCGGAAGCGTTCGAGCAGCGCCGCCCGCTCGGCCGAGGCGAGGCGCCGCCCCGCCGCGAAGTCGAGCTGCCGCGCGACCCGCATGTTGGGCCAGAGCGCCAGGTCCTGGAAGACGAAGCCGATGCCGCGACGGGCGGGATCGACGCGGAGCCCGGGAGCGCTGACGCGCTCGCCGCGCAGGCGGATCTCGCCGCGATCGACGGCCTCGAGCCCGGCGACCGCGCGCAGCAGGGTCGTCTTGCCGCAGCCGGACGGGCCGAGGACGACGAGGCGTTCGCCGCGCTCGACCCGGAGGTCGACGCCGGAGAGAGCTTCGGTCTCGCCGAAGCGACGGGAGAGGTCCTCGATCTCGACGTGCGCGCTCACAGGACCTCGACCCTCCGGTTGAAGGCGACCGCGTAGATGGCGGTCGGGACGAGCGCGAGCAGGGCGATCATGACGCAGAGCGCCGCGACCTCCTCGTCGCGCGAGAAGTGGATCATGTTGAAGACGCGGGCCTGCGCGGTCTGCCAGCGATCCGTGTTGACCATGAGACCCGCCACGAGCTCGCCCAAGGTGAGGATGTAGCCGAGCACGAAGGCGGCGAGGATGCCGGGCGCGAGGCGCGGCAGGGTGACGCTCGTGAAGGTGGCGAGACTTCCCCGCCCCGCCACCATCGCCGCCTCCTCGGGCCGCGGCGACAGCCGGGTCATCGTGGCGCGGACCCCGCGCACGCCGAAGGGCAGGAAGAGCGCGAGGTAGGCGATCAGCGGCAGGCCCATGCCGCGGTAGACCCAGCGATCGAGGAGGCCGTCGGGCCGCAGCGCCGAGAGGCTGCCCCACATCTCGTTCAGGGAGAGAGCGACCACCACCGCGGGGAAGGCGAAGGGGAGCAGCGCCAGGACCTCGACGAGGAAGCCCCGACGACGACCGAGCGCGTTCGCGAAGCCCGCCACCAGGAGCCCGGCCGCGGCGATCGTGATGCCGGCGACCACGGCGAGGATCAGCGAGGCCTTCACCTGGGGCAGGACGTTGTTCCAGATCGCGCGGTAGGTCTCGGGACCGCCGGCCTTGTGGAGGAGCGAGGCCAGCGGCCAGCCCGCGGTGACGAGCAGGATGCCCCAGGCCAGGATCCCCGCGGTCGCGGAACGGGGTCGCATCGCGGAGGTCACGCGACCGGGGTCGAGGCTGCGCCCCTCCCAGACCCGTCGCCCGCCGCCGAGGAGCACGAAGAGCAGGGCCGCCACCGTCGTCGCGACGAGCGGGATCGCGATGACCCACGCGGCGAGCGGATCGACGTTGGCGGAGGTGAAGAAGACCTCGAGCATGATCGTCGGGGTGTCGAGCAGCGCCGGCACGCCGTAGCAGGTGATCGCGAAGATGAAGACGAAGAACCCCGCCGTCCACAGGTGCGGCGCGAGGAGCGGGAGCGTCACCCCGCGGAAGGCGCGACGGCGGCCGACGGCGACGATCGCCGCCTCCTCCTGCCGCGGCGCGATCTGGCGGAATCCAGCCGAGATCACGAGCGCCGCGAGCGGCCAGAAGGCCGAGACCATGATCATCATGGTGCCGGGGAAGAAGACCGGCGCCCCGCCGACGTCGACGAAGCCCCGTCGGATGTCGAACTGCCAGCCCCAGTGATCGTGGAGCCAGTTCGAGAGGTAGCCCTGGCGGCCGAAGACGCGCATCCAGCTCACGGTGTGGATGTGCGGCGGCACGAGGAGCGGGGCGACGTAGATCGCCCCCAGGAGGCGCCGGCCGAAGAACTCCCGGCGGTGGACGGCCCAGACCAGCGCGAGGCCGAAGAGCGTCGAGACGAGCGCACAGCCGATCCCGAGCACGAAGGAGTTGACCATGCGGTCGAGGATGACGCCGTTCAGCCTCGCCCATCGCGACCCGACGTCGCCCCGCAGCGCTCCCACCCCGGCCCAGACGAGAGGGGCCACGACCGCGCCCAGGACGGCGATCGCCGGGATCGCGACGAGGAGACGCGCGCGCTTCACGCCCGCGTCCTCGTCGCCATCCAGATGCCGAGGCCGAGGATGGCGGCGGCGGCGAGCATGATCGCGAACTTCGTGAACTTCGATCCGGGCTCCGACGTCGAGCCGGCCTCGCCGTCGAAGGTCGCGTGGAGCCAGTCGCCGTGCTTCGTGATCATGTCGGCGGTCTTCTCCCAGTCGACCTCCATCGCCTTGATGCGATCGAGCCGCAGGACGCCCTCCGGCGCCTCGACGCCCGGGTGCAGCGGGATCTGCGCCGAACGCCCCGCCGCGAGCTTCGCCTCGACCGCGGGCGAGAGCAGGTAGTCGACGAGCTTCTTCGCGTTCTCGAGGTTGCGGGCGCCGGCGATGATGGCGAGGGAGTTCGGGATGAGCAGCGTGCCCATCTCGCCCTCGCCCTGGTCGGGAACGACGATCGCGGTCGGCGCCTTGCGGACGAGCGCCACGTTGGCGTCGTCCGTGTCGGTGTAGGCCCAGGCGTAGTCGCCGTTCGAGACCGAGCGCATCGCCATCGCGTTGCCGCGCTCCCAGCGGATGTCGCGCGCGCGGAGGTCGCGGAAGAAGGTCTTCGTCTTCTCCTCGCCCCAGAGCGCGAACAGGGCGCCGGCGTGCGTCAGCGTCGTGCCGGTGAGGGGCTTCGCCATGCCCATCTTCCCGTCCCACCGCGCGTCGAGGAGATCGTTCAGGCCGCGCGGGAGGTCGTCCGCCGCGACGGCGTCCGTGTTGTAGATGATGACGCGCGCGCGGGCCGCGAAGCCGGTCCAGTAGTGCTCGGGATCCTTGAAGCCGGCCGGGATGTCGGCGGCCGACGGCGACGCGTAGGGCTGCAGGCAGCCGAGCTTCTTCAGCCGGATCGTCTGCGCCAGCTCGTTGTTCCAGTAGACGTCGCAGCGCGGGTTGCCGGCGCGCATCTCGGAGATGATCCGGTTGACCATCCCGACCGTCTTGGTCGCCTCGACGTCCATCGCCGCCTCGACCCGGATGCCGGTCTCGCGCTCGAAGTCGTCGAGGATCGCCTGCGAGAACTCCGCGTCGAGACTGCAGTAGACGGAGACGGTTCCGGCGTCCTGCGCGGCGACGATGCCGGTCGCGACGAGGACGAGGGCCAGGGCGGGCAACAAGCGCATCGAGATCCTCCGGGAAGGGGCGGAGTCGCGCGGTCGGTGACGGCGCCCCGGACCTTCAGCAAACGGGACGCCAAGCGGCGACCAAACTCAAACCATACTCACACAAAGACTTGCGACGACACGCGACGTTTCCGGATCGGGAGTGCGTTACCGGACCGTGACGGTTCACTTTCCGTGCGCGATGCGGGGCCAGTAGTCCTCGAAGCGGAAGGCGGGGCTGTTCTCGAGATCGTGGCAGCCGAAGCAGTCGCGCTCGCCGAGCTTCCCCGCCGGCGTCGGGACGGCGCCGCCGGCGGCGTGCTCCGCCCCGGGGCCGTGGCAGGACTCGCACTGGACGTCGACCGGGGCGGGGACCGCGGGATCGAAGCCCCCCTCGAGGCCGAAGCCGACGACGTGGCAGGCGACGCATTCCGGGTCGGCGGCGTCGCCGCTCTCGACGAGCGTCGCCCAGGCGCGGGCGTGCCCGCTCCCCTTCCAGACCTGATGGGCGGCGACGTGGCAGGTCATGCAGGTCTCCGCGCCGACGTAGCGGCCCTCGACCTCGCCGCGCATCGGCGCCTTCCCGAGCAGGTCCTCCTCGCGGACCTGGTCGCGATAGAAGTCGAGGAGCTGGATCGCCAGCGGGTCGCGCCCCCGCGCCGAGTCGAGCGTGAAACGCTCGAGCCGGACCTCGCCCGGCCAGTCGAGCCGCGCCACGTCCCGCCCCTTCTTCCCCATCTCGAGGACGGCGTAGCCCGCCTCCGCGTGGAGCAGGTCGGGGATGTCCGAGACGCCGCGGAGGACGACGAGGACCGAGGCGGCCGCGGCGCGGAGCCCGCTGCGGTCGATCCAGGCCTCGATCTCGGCGCGCTCGCCGTTGCCGTAGATCACGAGCTCGGCCCGGCCCGGCCCCTCCTCGAGCAGATCCCGCAGGGGGGCGAGGTCGGGATCGGCGACGACCGCCACGCCCGGCTCGGTGACGAGCGAGGACCGCGGCGAGAGCCAGGACGTGACGACCACGCGGCGCTCGCCCCAGTCGAGGGCGACCGCGGGTTCGAAGAGCGGGCGATCGTCCTTGGTCAGGTTGCCCGCGACGAAGGGGAAGCTCGCGAGCTGTCGCGACTCGCGCCAGAAGGTGGTGCCGAGGAGGAGATCGCCGTCGGCCGGGCAGAAGACCCGCGCCTTGATCGCGGTGAGGCTCTCGAGGAAGGACTCGACCTTGAGCTCCTGCTGGCGACCGGAGGCCTCGACGAGATCGCCGAAGGCCAGCACGAGGCTCGCCTCGGCGGCCTCGGGCGTCAGCGCGCCGAAGAGGGCGAGGCGGCGCTCGATCCCGCCCAGCAGCGGCTTCGAGCAGCCGCAGGGGCGGATGCGGCCGCGGTCGTTCCCGACGATGAAGAGCCCGGCCGCGACGGGCGGCGGGGCCGGCGGCGAGGACTCCTTCCCCTTCCCGGAACCGCCGTCGCGGTCACCGCACGCGGGCACGAGGGTCCCGAGGAGGACGAGCGAGAGGAGCGAACACCAGAACCAGGCTCTCATGGCTTCCTCACCGAGAAGCGGAAGGGGACGGCGAACTCGCCGCGATCCGTGTCGAGGGTCAGGGTTCCCGCCCAGCCGCCGGGGGGAAGATCGGCGGGCACGCGCACCGTGATCGCGTGACGCGCGGCGGCGGCCTCGGGCGAGGGCGCCTCGGCCTCGAGCCCCCGATCCGACGCGACGGAGCGGACGCGGAAGGGACGCCCGTCGCGGCTCGTGACCACGAGCACCCGCGAGGCGCCCCGGCCGGGCTCGAGCACCCCGAGCCGCAGCTCGCGCGGCGTCAGGAGGAGCGCCCCCCGCACGTCGGCGGTGAGCACCAGGATCTGCTCGGGACGCGCCGGGTCGTCCGCCCGCACGGTGACCGTGCGACGGACGGGTCCGGGCGCGGAGGGCGCGCGCCAGACGACGCGGACGGCCCGGGCCCGACCGGACTCGTCGCGCAGCACGACGCCGTCCTCCGCGGCGATCCGCGGCTCGGGGCCCTTCTCGTCGCGGAGGACGAGCGCGAACTCGCGCTCGAGGAGCGCGCCGGGATCGACCTCGCCGAAGCGCCACTCCGGCGGCGAGAGCGACCAGGCGGGCCGGACGTCCACCGTGATCGCGAGCTCGTGTTCGCGTCGCTTCCCCTTCGCGTCCATCCAAGCGAAGGTCACCGCCTTCTTGAGCTTCCCCTCGAGTCCCGCGGTGCGGAACCGGAAGACGAGATCGGTCGCGGCCCCGGGCGCGAGGACCGCGGTCTCGAAGGCGCCGTCGGCGCAGAGGCAGGCGAATCGGGGCTCGAGGAGGCGCAGCGGCGCGTCGCCGCGATTCTCGACGCGGATGCGACCCTCGAAACTCTCGCCCTGCTCGCGGATCCCCGCCTCGTGGAGCACGGGCGCCTCGAGCCGCGCCTGCGCGGCGAGCGGCACGGCCGCGAGGACGAGGGCGAGGAGGCCGAGGGCCCCTCGCACGCCCGATCGCGCCCGAGCCGCGGCTTCTCTCATCGTCCGCCGCCCCGGGCCCCGCGGATCTCCTGGAGGCGGCCGTAGGCGGCGCGCTGCTCCTCCGCCTGGGTGGGGCTGAGCGCCGGCAGGGTGAGCGCCTGGCTGAGGTAGCTCACCTCCTTGCGACCGTCGCCGAGTCGACCCGCGATCGCGCCGGCCATCGCGAGGATGCTCACCGAGGCGCGCCCCTGGTCGATCACCTCCTCCAGCCGCACGAGCGCGAGCCGGGGGTTGTTCGCCCTCATCACGCGGTTGGCCTCGAAGAGTCGCGTGTCGGGGTCGTAGGGGTCGATGGCGTAGGCCCGCTCGAGGCGGCGCGCGGTGAGGAAGCGGAAGGCGGGCTCGAAGTCCGTCTCGACCGAGGCGCAGCGTGCCGACTCGTACTCGTAGCGGAGCCGGAGCGCGTCCGGCATCGCCCCGCCGGATGCGGCGAGGGCGCGCTTCGCGGCGCCGAGAGAGAGGCGGAGGGAAGGCAGGGAGTTCTCGAGGAGGTCGCGGGTGAGGCGACGCTGCGCCGTCAGGATCGCGAAGCGTTCGAGCTGCGTCTCGACCGAATCGAGGAGGAAGGTGAAGCGATCCTCCGGCCGGGGCTTCGCGTAGGCCGCCGCCCGCGCGATCTCGTCCAGCGCGCGCAGGAAGCAGGATTCGGACCGGGCGAGGTCGGTCGCCTCGAGCTGCGATCGCGCCACGAGGACCTTCGCGTGATTCGACAGGAGCCGCGAGGCGAGGACGCGGGTGCCGAGGGGAAGCTCGCCGGACGAGGGGATGCGCGCGAGCCCGTCCTCGATGTCGTCGAAGCGGGCGAGGAACGCGTCCGCCTCGGGAACGCGGCTGACGTCCTCGCCGAGGTGATCGAGATAGAGCGTCACGCTGCGGTTCTGCAGCGCGAAGAGCGACCGCGGCGCGATCTCGTAGGCGTGGGCCGCGATCCGCGTCGGCGTGCTCCAGGCCTCGACGAGACGACGCGCGCCGACGAAGCCGAGGATCGCGATCACGGCGAGCAAACCGGCGAGAGCGAGGCCGGCCGCCCGTCGCCACTCCCCCACCATCGCGACGAGAGCCCCGAGAGCGACGACGACCCCGAAGAGGGGTCCGTAGAGGAACCGGTAGCCGCCGACCGCGCCGATGCCGACGAGGAGGTTGCTCGTGGGGAGGAAGAGCACGACGGCGGCGAGACCGAAGAGCGCGGCCGGACAGCGGCGCCGGAGGGCGACGACGATGCCGGCGAGGCCCGAGAGCGCGACCGCGAGGCCGAGCAGGGCGCGGGGGTCCGAGAGGCCGGCCGCCGGCCGCGCGATCTCGTGATCGATGTTCGGGGACAGGCCGAAGGGCCAGAAGAAGGCGGGCAGGTACTGCGTCCCGAGGGTGGCGAGGGCCGAGGCGATGCGCTCGCCCGCCGCGAACCCCGCGTAGACGCTCGATCCGTCGAAGGGCGCGAAGGCCCCGAGGATCTCGATGCGCAGGACGATCCACCCCGCGAGCGGGGCGCAGAAGGGGATCATCGACGCGAGCGCGAAGACGAAGCGACGGGCGATCGGGGCGGGATCCCGCTCGAGTCCGCCCCCGGGGAAGAAGAGCGCCTGGACGAAGAGCACGACCGGGAACATCGCCGCCGACTCCTTCGAGAGGAGCGCGAGCAACCAGGCCGCCGCCGCCGCGAAGACGAGACCGAGTCCGAGCGGGGTCGGGCCGCGGCGCAAGAAGAGCGTGAATCCGATCCAGCTCGCGAGGACGAAGAACTGCGCGAGCATCTCCGCCGCACCGACCTGCCCCACGACGCCCTCGACGGAGATCGCGTGCACGCCGCAGAGAAGCGCCGCGCCGGCGCCCAGCCAGCGTCGCCAGGGACGCGAGGCGAAGAGGAGCACGACGAGGACGTAGCGCAGCGCGGCGACGAGACCGTGGAGGAAGACGTTCGCGCGCCCGAGGGCGCCGACGTCGTCCGGACCGTCGTACCAGAGCGCGAACCAGCTCACCGTCAACGGGCGGTAGAGGTTCTCGACGAGCCCCTCGCCGGTCGCGCCGGCGCCCTTCCACCAGCCCTGGCGGAAGATGTCGCCCCATCGGTTCTCGAGCACGAGGTCGTTCTTGCCGACGATCCGGATGCCGTCGACCGCGAGTTCGTGCTCCGAGATCCCGCCGAAGGGGACCATGACGACGACGAGCACGATTCCCGCGAGGAGCCAGTCGATACCGCGCACGAACGCCACCCCTCAGGATCCCGGACTTCACGCGGGCCCCCGGAGAGCATCGCGCCGGCTGGAGGATAACAGGGCATGCGCCGTCCGCCCGCCGCCCCGAGGGCGCGAAGTCGCGGAACCGATCTCGCGCCCGAGATCAGGCGATGGTGAAGGTCGTCGTCGTGACCGTGCCGGTCGCGGCGTCGGTCACGCTGATCGAGACGGTGGCGCCCTTCTGGCCGCCGGGGATCTGGTAGTCGAAGATCCAGCACTGCTCGGCGCCGTTCCAGCGGAGCGGGGGATTCTCGACGATCCAGCCGTTCATGCGCACGGTGACGATCGCTCCCGCGCCCTCGTCGCCGATGACCGGCGGGGCGATCCCGTCGACCGAGCCCGAGATCGTCGAACCGGAGGTCGTCGGGCCCGAGAGCGACACGACCGGACCCTGATGGCGCGCGGCCGCCTCCGCCGACGGACCGGTCGCGAAACCGCCGATCAACACGGCGGCGAGCAGCGCGGACATCAAGATTTGAAGCGGTCGCGCCATGCGGCCTCTTCATCTACAGGACGGATCTTTCGACTCGGTCCCCAGTCTACTCCGGCCGGCCGAGCGTCAGCTTTCACAGGGAATTACATTACTCAAGGTGAAGCGCGCCAGGGACTTACGACTCGGTTTCCCGAGAGGCTGAGCCGTCGCGACGCCCGCCGTCGCCGCCGTCTTTCCCCGGCCTCTATCGGCCGCCGCGGCCGCGACTCCAACCTCGTCCCCTCCCCCTGACCGGGAGTCATGGAAGCGGTCGGGATCGATCCTGAGCTGCTGGAGCTTGGTGTGGAGCGTGGGACGACTGATCGCGGCCCTCCGCGCCGCCTCCGAGACGTTCCCGCCGACGCGGCGGAGGAGCTCGCGGAGATAGCCGCGCTCGAAGTCGGCGACCGCGGCGCGCAGCGGGGGGAGTTCCCCTTCCGGCGCGGAGGCCGTTCTCCCCGCGCCGAGATCGGCCGGGACGCGGCGTCGATCGCGCCGTCGGGCGAGGCGCAGAGGCGCTCCACCGTTCCTCAGCCCCGGCACGTTGCCCGGCCAGTCCCGCCCCGCCAGCGTCTCGAAGACCCGAGCGAGCGCCGAGGGATCGGCCCCCGCCTCGGCCGCGAAGCGACGCGCGAGATCGGGGATGTCCTCGCGACGTTGCCGCAGCGCGGGCACGGTGAGCGCGAAGACGTTCAGGCGGTAGTAGAGGTCGCGTCGGAAGCGACCGGCCTCGACCCCGGCCGCGAGATCGCGATTCGTCGCGGCGACGATGCGGACGTCGAGCCGCCGACCTTCGGTGCCGCCGATCGCGACGACCTCGCCGCTCTCGCCGAGGAGCCGAGCAGGGCGGGCTGGACCTCGGCCGGCACCTCGCCGATCTCGTCGAGGAAGAGCGTGCCGCCGTCCGCCCGTCCGAGCGCGCCCTCGCGACCGTCGCCGCGCCCGTGAAGGCGCCGGGCTCAACGCCGAAGAGCTCGGCCGCGACGAGATTCGCCGGCATCGCCGCGCAGTGGAAGGCGACGAAGGGGCGGTCCGCCCGGCTCGAGCGGGCGTGGATCGCCTGCGCGACGAGCTCCTTGCCGACGCCGCTCTCGCCCTGGACGAGCACGACGCCGCGGCGGTCGGCGACCTGATCGATCTGCCGGTACAGGCCGCGCATCGCCGAGCTCGTGCCGACCATGCCCTCGAAGGTGCCGCGGTCGGCGAGGAGCCGCCGGAGCAGGCGGTTGTCGTCGCCGAGCCGCCCCGTCGCGAGTCCGTCGCGGACCGCCTTCGCGATCGCCTCGGCGTCGAAGGGCTTGGTCACGTAGTTCTGGGCGCCGCGCCGCATCGCCTCGATGGCGTCCGGGATCGATCCGTGCGCCGTCATCACGAGCACGACCTGGTGCGGCAGGCGCGCGCGCACCTTCGCGAGGAACTCGAGTCCGTCCATCCCCGGCATCCGGATGTCGGTGAGCACGAGGTCGAAGGGTCCCCCTTCGAGCGCGGCGAGCCCCTCCTCCGCGTCCGCCGCGACCTCCACGACGTGACCGGCGCGTCGCAGCGCGCGCCGGAGGAAGACGCGCATGGTCTCTCGTCGTCGACGACCAGCAGTCGTCCGCGGAACTCCTCGTCGACGACCGCGTCGCGTCCGTCCCCGTTCATCGCACGCCTCCTGGGCAGGGTGAGGACGAAGCGGCTGCCGCGCCCTCCCCGCTGATCTGCCTGATCTCGCCTCAGGCTGCGGGCGATGCCGTGGGACACCGCCAGCCCGAGGCCGGTCCTGCCCTCGACGTCTTGGTCGAGAAGAAGGGCTCGAAGATGCGCCGCAGATGCTCAAGGCGATCCGCGGCCGTCGTCTCGACCGCGACCTGATCGTCTCCTCGCCCTCGATCGCCCGCGTCGAGCCGTACCCTCGCCGCCCTCGTGGGCGTCCGGCCTGGACTGCGTTGAGGGACGAGATTCAGACGATCTGCTGCAGCCCCGGCCCGTCGCCTACGAGCGGCGGCAGGTCCTCGAGTCCCGCCGCCGCGAGACGAGGCGACGCCGCGCCGCTGGGCTTCCGGCTCGACACGAGCCGCGCAGCGTCGCGCGCGCGATCTCGCCGAGGTCCACCGGACCGTGCTCGGCCTCCGAACCGCGGCTGAAGTCGGAGGTTCCGGGTCACCACGGTGGCCCGACGCGCGGAGCGGAGGATGACGTCGAGACCTCGCGACGCTCGGCATCGGTCTCGTCCGCGAGCAGATCCTCCGCGCAGCCGGCGATCCCGCCGAGGACGTTGTTGAACTCGTGCGCCATGCCCTGCGCGAGCGTGCCGACCGCGGCCATCTTCGCCGACTCGACGAGCTGCTCCTGGGTGCGGGCGAGGGTCGCGTTCGTGGCCCGCTGTTCCTCGAGACTCCGCCGGAGCGCCCCCGTCTTCTCCTCGACGCGCCCTCGGAGCTCGCGCCGCGAGGCCTCCACCGCGTCGGCCATCCCGTTGAAGCTCGCGGGCCAGGCGCTGATCTCGTCGGCGCCCTCGACCTCGAGGCGACGGCCGAGATCTCCCCCGCGGATCGACTCCATGACCTCGGCCGCCGAGCGGAGCGGCCGCAGGACCTGGACGAAGAAGACGCCGGCGATGAGGGCGGAGACGCCGAGGAGGAAGAGCCCCCGAGCACGAGCATGTTCGCGCGACGCCGCGACCGAAGCGGTCGATTCCTCGCCCTGCCGCCGTCGATGCGGCGAGCGGCGGCGTCCATGCGGTCGTTGCCCTCGCGCTTCCCGGAACAGCCTTGCCACGACGCCTCCGCGCTCGCGGCTGCGCTCGCGCATTCACCGAGCCGCTCGACGAGCGCAAGTTTGCGCAGTAGTGATCCTCGCGCCTCGTAGATCTCGAAGGGGATGTCCTCGAGCCGCGGCCGAAGCGCTCCGAGAGCTCGCGGACGCTGCGGTCCAGCAGCTCCGCCTGCGTGTCGGCCATGCGAGGAGCTCGCCGCTCGGCTTCCGCGACCTGACTCCTCGAGGATCTCGCGGTTGCTCGTCTTGACCTCGTTGCCGGCCCGGCGCGCGACGAGGACGCCGAAGGCCAGCATCGAGAGGATCGCGAGCTCTGCGCTCGCGACGAATCGGAACGCGAGGAGCGGCCGTGCCTCATCGTCGCGACCTCCCGAAGATCTTCCAGCCCGGAGGATGAGCTCGAGCGGCGGCTCGAGTCCGATCGCGCGGGCCGCGTCGACGACGTAGAGCCGCGACGAGCCCAGCCAACCTGACGGGATGCGCGATCGCGGCCGCGGAGGACCTCGATCGCGATCGCGCGGCCGCGCGCAGGCCCAGCAGCTCGTAGTCGACCGCGAGCACGACGAGCGCCCCTTGCCCGCCCAGCGCTCGCTCGAGGAGGACGACGGCCGCGCCCGCCGCCTGCTCGGCGATCAGGGCCACACCGCCTCGTCCTGGTAGAGCGCGAAGTCGATGGGCACCCAGAGGGCGTCCACGCGCGGAAGCAACGCGTCGAGCGCCGCGCCCAGATCGTCCTCGGGACCGAGGAAGACCTTCGAGGACCGCCCCGCGGGATCGACGAGGACGTCGCGCCCTTCCGCTTCGGCGATCTCCGCCGCGCTGACGGCGTTCCCGCGCGTCGCCACCACGCCGAGGCGTTTCAGGTCGGGGATCGCGGTGCGGAAGGCGCGCAGCATCTCGCCGCGATCGAGCCAGTTGCTGTTGCCGGCGATCGCCTGCTCGAGCCCTCCCACCCCGAGACCACGCCGGACGCGACCGATCGACCGCGTAGACGATCGGAGACCGCCGGAGATCCGCTTCGTCAGCAGCGCTGCCTGGTCCCGAGCGCGATCCGCAGCTTCGCGCCGTCTGCGCGGCGCCTCGCCACGGTGGCCTCGGCGCGCCCGGCATCGCGTTCGGCGCGGAGGAGCTGCAGGCGCCGCGCGGTCGACCACCGAGAAGCCGCGGCGGAAGCCCGCGAAGGCCTTGAGGTCGTTGGGCGAATCGTGCCAGAGCAGGGCCGCGACCTCGCGATCGTCCCGCGGAGGACGGAGATCGAGCAGCGGCAGGGCGAGCGCGGCGCGCAGCAGGTCGCGGCGCTTCATCCCTCGCCCTCCCGCGCCGCCCAGCGGGCGAGGAGCGCGAGCGCGACGCCGTCGACGAGCTCGCCCCCGGCGATCATGCGGCGCAGCTCGTCGCGGAGACGGTGCACGGTGATGTCCTCGAAGGTCTCGTGGGCGGTGGCCCGCGGCGAGAGCCCGCGCGCGACGAAGTGATGGATCCGGTGCCGCACGACCCCGTCGAGGGGCCAGATCGCGCCCAGGGAGATCCACTCGCGGGCGACCAGTCCGGCCTCCTCCTCGAGCTCGCGGCGCGCGGCCTCCAGCGGCGGTCGCTTCCTCGACGCGCCCGCCGGCAGCCTGGACATCGCCGCACCGACGGTCGGCCGGTACTGGCGGACGAGATGGATCGACCCGTCGTCCTCGATCGCGAGCACCGCGGCTCCGGTCGCGGAGGTCGACGACGGTCCAGTCGGTCTCCGCCCCGCCGGGCGCCTCGCCAGCGCTCGTGGTGTGTGAGGCGCACGACCGCGTCGGCGGATCTCGTCGCCCAGTTCGCTTCCAGTCGCCTCGGCGCGCCCTCCGGCCTCGCCCGGCGCGATCCTGCGGACCGCGCCCCCCGGCCCGGGCCTTCCGCGGGCCCGTCGATTGATACCTGAATATGCGTGGTCGACGCGGACCGCGAGCGGGTCGATAATGCGCGAGAGTGGAAACGCCCCCGCCGTCGGGAGGAACCAGCCCCATGAGGAATCGTGAACCTCGCTCTCGTCGTCCTCGGACTCGCCATCCTCGCGCCCGGGCTCCGGGCCCAGATCGACACCGAGCCGGCCCGCGAGGAGGCCGAGGACATCCTGCGCCGCTCCCGCCTCCTCGGCGGGGAGGAGCTCGCGGAGCCGTCGGTCGCCCAGCGCTTCCCGGCCCCGCGCGGCGTCCGGACCCAGGCCGCCGCGCCTGCCGCGCGTCCGGCTGGCGCCGCCGACCGGCGGCGACGCCGAGCTCGCGCGGCTCGACGACGACCGTCGCCGGCTGATCGAGGCGGTCCGCGGCGCCCGCGAGGTCGGCGACCGGCTGGCGATGATGCAGGCGATGCGCCGACTCGAGTCCCTGCGCCTCGAGCGGCGCTACCGGCTCCGCGAGGTGGGGGATGCACGATCGCGCCTCCCGCTGCCCCGACCGGCGTCGTGGCCGACGGCAACCCCATCCTGCCCCTGCCGACGCTGCCCGCGCCCGTGGCGCTGGTGACGGTCGACGCGTCGGTCGGGTTCGGCTTCTCGACGCGCCTCCCTGGCGGATCGCCTGGCGAGCAGCGCGGGAGGAGGCCGAAGAGCAGGGCTCGCGCCGGCGCCGGCCGCGATCAGGGCCCGGGCCGCGCGGGGTCTCTCTCGGCGAGGGCCGCCGCCGTCGCGCGCCGGCTTCCGGAGCGTCCCCTCCTCCGCGCGCGGAGGCAGGGGATCGAGTCGATCGGCCCGGACCTCGAAGGGCTTCCGACGACGAGCCGCACCGGGCGCCCGCCGCCCGCCTCGTCGCGCTCCCACGTCACCCAGGTCACGGAGTCATCCGGGACGGCGCGGCTGTCGCTCCGGTCTCGATGGAAGCAACGCGGAGTATCCCTCGCGCGTCGCCAGCGCGAAGGGCCGCGGCAGTGGTCCTCGCTCTGCCCGGCGCCGGCCGCGAGCACGCGATAGCTGAGGCGCCCGCGCGCGATCCTTCCGTGCTCGACGAGGGCGTCGCCCGCGGCCAGCGAGCCGGGGAGATCGGGTCCGAGGACGAGATCGGTAGGGACGCGGCGAGAGGGCCCTGAAGCTCCTGCTCGTGCCGTCCTCGCGCACGCCGGCGAGCGCGACGAGCGGGACCTCCGCCACGGCGAAGGCCGAGACCTCGCGCAGCACGCTCGAGACCGCCGCTCCGCGCCCGGAGGGGCGAGATCGAGCGCGAGCTCGACGTCGGCCGCCCGGGGCCGCGCGAGCTGCCCGCTCAGGCAGATCGCGGCTGTCGAACACGAAGATCGTGACGCGCCTGTTACGTCCGCGCGCAGAGGGACGCCGCGAGCCGGACGTCATGACCGGTCGGAAGGATCGCTGCCGCGTGGCATGTCGCCGCGACGTCGCGGTGGACGGCGCGGAAGGTCGCCCCGCCCCACACCGCGCATTCGGCCGCGAGGAAGGCGAGCGAGTCCGAGGCGGAAACGCCGCGCGGCGAGCACGAGCGCCCCGCCGGGCGCGAGGGCCGACGCGACCAGGGCCCCGACGGGCGATCCCTGCCGCCGGTCGCCGCGCCCGCGGCGGCCAGGAGGACGGCGAAGATCGCATCGCGGCGCGCCTCCGTCCCGCACGCGGGCCGAAGAGGGGCGCGAGGACGAGTGGCGGGCGCCGCGACGGCGAGAACGGAGTCGAAGGGCGACATGGCGCGGGATTGTAAGGCGCGGGGCGCCGCGGCGCGATGCCCGCCGGGGCCCGGGGCGCGAAAGCGCGAATCTCGGCGCCGCCCCCGCGAAATGCCCCCGAGTTCGGCTGTTAGACTCCCGGGGTCGACGGCCCGCCCGTCCCGCCTCCGGTGGAGATCGTCCATGCGTCTGGTTCCGGTGCTGCTGCTCGCCCTCCTCGCGGCGTCGATGCCCCTGGCGGCCCAGGGTCCGCGCGACGCGCGACAGCTCGAGATCGACGAGCGCTGGGATCGCGTCCTCGTCCTCGAGATGAGCCGCGGGCAGCGGATCGACGACGCGCTCTACGTCCGCCTGCGCGACGAGATCGAGGCCGCGGCCGGGCTCGGCCGGACCGCGATCGTGATCCAGATCGACTCCCCGGGCGGCGAGGTGAACGCGGCGGCGAACATCTGCGAGATGATCCGCGCCTACCGCGAGCATCCGGACGTGCGGATCTTCGCCTACGTCGCCCCGGGTCGCGAGGCGATCTCGGCCGGCGCCTGGATCGCCCTCGGCTGCAAGGGACTGCTCATCGCGCCCGACGCCTCGATCGGAGACATCCAGCCGATCGAGATGGGATTCGGCGCCTACCGCGACGTCGAGGAGAAGGTCGTCACCAAGACGGCGCAGGACGTCTGGCTCGCCGCGCGCGAGAACGGCCTCCGCGCGACCTATCCCGAGCTCTTCGTCCGCGCGATGGTCGACAAGGACCTCGACATCTACGCGGTCCGCAATCCGCGGCTCGACGGATCCGAGACCTTCATGCGGGCCTCGGAGTTCCGGGCCCTGAACCCTCGCGACACCGAGGGCCTCACCGTCGAGGAGATCACGCTCCCGGGCAAGGCGCTCACCACGAGCGGACGGGATCTGCTCCGCTTCGGATTCCGCGTCCGGCTCGTCGGCGACCGCGACGGACTCCTCGACCTCCTCGGCACTCCCGACGCGAAGCTCGAGGTCGTCGACGTCGGCGTGAAGGGACCGAGCCTGCCCATCGCGCTCGACTGGAGCTTCCTGCTCCTCGTCGCGGGGATCATCCTCGTCGGCTTCGAGTTCCACGCGCCGGGCCTCGGCATCTTCGGCGTCCTCGGTCTGCTCGCCCTCGTCGGATTCTTCCTGATCCAGGCGGACTTCGGCAGCTCGGCCGTCCTGCCCATCGCGCTCCTCCTCGTGGGGATCCTCCTGATCCTCGTCGAGGCGGTGCTCCTGCCGGGTCTGATCCTGCCGGGCCTCCTCGGGCTCTTCATGGTCCTCTACTCCACCTGGCTCGCGATCGCGCGACGCGGCGGCGACTCCGATCTCGCCTGGCCCGATCTCTCCTCCGAGGAGGGCCGCCGCACCGTCGTGATCTGGGCCGGCAGCCTGGTCGGCGCCGGGATCGCCGCGATCGGGGCGAATCTCCTCCTCGGGCCGCGGCTCCACCGGATCCCCGTCCTCGGGAAGATCGTGATCGTGCCGCCGCGAACGCACGGACCGGCCGGCGCCGAGGGCGGGGCCGCGGCGGCGGGCGGTCCCGCGGTCGGAGGTCGGGGACGCGCGGAGACCGATCTCCGCCCCTCCGGCCGCGCCCGGGTCGAGGGGCGGGCTCTCGACGTCGTGAGTCGGGGCGAATTCATCGAACGCGGCACGACGGTCGAGATCCTCGAGATCCGGGGCAACCGGGTCGTCGTGCGCGCCGTCGCGCCGGAGTCCGTCGCATGACGACCATCGTGGCCCTGTTCGTGCTGGCGACCTTCTTCGTCGTCGCCGAGGTGCTCTTCCCGAGCTTCGGTCTCCTCAGCCTCCTCGCCCTCGGCTGCTATGCCGCGGCGGTGATCGAGGCCTTCGAGATCGGTCGCACCGAGGGGATCAGCGCCGTCGTCGCGGTCATCGTCGTGGTCCCGGCCGCGATCGCGCTGGGCTTCCAGCTCCTGCAGCGCACGCGGCTGGGCTCGCGCCTCCTCCTCAGCGGCCCGCGCGCGGAGGACGTCCACGCCGGCGGCGCCGATCGCGGCCTCGCCCGCTTCCGGGACGCGACCGGCGTCACCGCGGGTCCCCTGCGGCCGAGCGGCGTGGTGCTCTTCGGGGAGGACCGGGTCGACGCCGTCTCGGACGGCCGCTTCATCGCGGCGGGAACGCCGGTCCGGGTCATCGAGATCGAAGGAAATCGTCTCGTCGTCGAGGCGACGGGCGACGGGAACGACGCGCCCCCGGGCGCCCACTCTTAAGGGGGAATCATGGACAACCTGCTCTTCTTCGGCCTGATCGCGCTGTCGATCCTCGGCTTCATCGTGTTCATCTTCATCGTCAAGTACCTGAACCTGTACGTCCGCTCGCTCTTCGCGCGGGCCGGGATCGGCATCGTCGAGCTCGTCGGGATGAGCCTGCGCAAGGTGAACCCGAACGTGATCGTCGACTCGCGCATCCGGATCGTGCAGTCCGGTCTCGACACGAGCCGGGCGCAGCTCGAGGCGCACTACCTGGCGGGAGGCCGCGTGCCGAACGTCGTGTCCGCCCTCATCGCGGCGGACCGCGCGGGCATCGAGCTCGACTTCAAGCAGGCCGCCGCCATCGACCTCGCGGGACGCGACATCCTCGAGGCGGTCCGGACCTCGGTCAATCCGAAGGTCATCGACTGCCCCGAGCCCGGCAAGGGTCGCGGGAAGATCTCGGCCGTCGCGGGCGACGGCATCGAGCTGCTCGCCACCGCCCGCGTGACGGTGCGCGCGAACCTCGCGCGCCTCGTCGGCGGCGCGACGGAGGAGACGATCATCGCGCGCGTGCAGGAAGGCATCCTGACCACGATCGGATCCGCGAAGCACCACCACCAGGTCCTCGAGAACCCCGACATCATCTCGCGACAGGTGCTGTCGAAGGGCCTCGACGCGGGCACCGCCTTCGAGATCCTCTCGATCGACATCGCGGACATCGACGTCGGCGCCAACATCCGTTCGAAGCTCCAGATCGATCAGGCCGAGGCCGACAAGCGCGTCGCCCAGGCCAAGGCCGAGGAGCGCAAGGCGATGGCCATCGCCGAGGAGCGCGAGATGATGGCGCGGACCCAGGAGAACCGCGCGAAGGTCGTGGAGGCTGAGGCGCAGGTGCCGCTCGCGATGGCGGAGGCCTTCCGGGCCGGCAACCTCGGCATCCTGGACTACTACCGGATGAAGAACATCCAGTCCGACACCTCGATGCGCGACGCCATCTCCAAGGGCGACAAGGGCGGTGACTCGGCGTGATCTCCGCCAAGACCGTCATCGCCCTGCTCTTCCTGCTGGTGCCCCTCGTCATCAGCCTGCTGGAGCAGCTCAAGCGGAAGGAGCGGGCCGATCGCGCGATGCGCGAGATCGAGCGCCGCCAGCGCCAGCGGCCGGACGGGACGCCGGGCCCGAGCGGGCCCCGCGACTCCTCGCAGACGCTCGCGGAGTGGATCGAACAGGTCCGTCGCGAGGCGACCGGCGAGGGCCCGGCCGAGCGGGAGGTCGTCGCCGAGGCGGCGCCGAGGCGCGCCTCGCTCGACCCGCTCGACGAGGCGCCGCGCGCGCGACCGCCGCGCGAGGTGGGCGTCGAGGACTGGGTCTCGGCCGCGCCCCTCGCCGACGACGTCGACGATGAGGACGAGGACGAGGACGACGTGCCGGCCGCGCCCTCGCGTCGTCGCGAAGCCCGCGACGAGACGCGGGTCGCGCGGATCCGCACCGCCTCCCGGAGCGATCTTCCCGACAGCGGAAGCCACGCCCGCCGTCCCCGGCTGGACCGCCGGGGACTCCGCGACGCGATCGTGTGGCGGGAGATCCTCGGACCGCCGCTCGCGCTGCGCGAGAACGACGAGCGCTTCTGAGGCGCATCGAGGACCGGACGGAGAGGGCGCGGAAGCGCCCTCTCCTCGTTTCAGCCGGCCGCGTCCTCGCCCGGCGCGTCGCCCTCGGCCGGCGTCCGCTCGACCGCGGGCTCTCCGCTCTCGACCGGGACGCCCCCCTCCGCCACGACCTCGGCCCGCCCCTCGAAGATGCGGATGGTGCGGCTGGCGCGGAGCGAGAGGCCGGGATCGTGCGTCACGACGACCATGGTCTGACGGGTCGTCCGGTTCAGCTCGACGAGGAGGTCGTGGATCTCCTCGGAGGTGCGGACGTCGAGGTTGCCCGTGGGCTCGTCGCAGAGCAGGAGCGCGGGCTCGCTGAAGAGCGCCCGGGCGAGCGCGACGCGCTGGCGCTCGCCGCCGGAGAGCTGGTTCGGCCGGTGCCCCGACCGCGCCCCGATCCCGACCTGCTCGAGCAGCGCCTGCGCGCGATCGCGCGCCTCCTGCGCCCGCCGTCGCCAGGCGAAGATCCCGTCGCGCACCTTGCCCGTCATCATGACGTTCTCGAGCGCGGTGAACTCGGGCAGCAGGTGGAAGAACTGGAAGACGAAGCCGATCCGCGCGGCCCGCGCGCGGGCCCGGGCCCTCTTCGTCGCCCGGGCGTAGTCGCGGCCGTCGAGGATGACCTCGCCGGCGTCCGGGCGATCGAGCAGCCCCATGATGTGGAGCAGCGTGCTCTTGCCGATGCCGCTGCGGCCCTCGACGAGCACGAACTCGCCCGGGCGCACGTCGAGATCGACGCCGCGGAGCACGGGGAGCGCGCGGCCGTCCGGCAGCCGGTAGCTCTTCTTCACGCCGCGCACGGAGAAGGCGGCGGCCTCGTCGCGATGCGGATCACTCATAGGCCAGGCACTTGATCGGGTCGAGACGCGCCGCGCGGAGCGCGGGGAGCACGCTGGAGACGACGCACCACGCGAAGGTCAGGATCGAATAAACGGCGACGGTGCCGTAGTCGAGGTGCGTGGGCAGCTCCGCGAACTCGTAGACGTTCTTCGGGAAGAGCTCGATGTCGAGGGTCCGCTCGATGAACCGCAGGATCGCGTCGAGGTGCAGCGTCGCCTCGATGCCGAGCAGGACGCCGAGCCCGGCCCCGATCAGGCCGAGGGCGCCGCCGTAGACGAGGAAGACGCCGACGACGCCGCGCGAGGTCGCCCCCATGGAGAGGAGGATGCCGATGTCGCGCGTCTTCTCGAGGACGACCATGTAGAGGATGCCGCAGATCGAGGCGCCGGCCACGATGATGATGCAGGCGAGCACGACGAGCATGGCGACCTTCTCGAACTGGAGGGCGGCCGCGTAGCTGCCCATCCGGTCCTCCCAGGTGTGCGCCTTGAGCGGGGCGATCGTTCCGCGGGTCGACCGGAGGACCGCGTCGGCGACTTCCCGTGCCCGCTCGGGGTCCTCCAGCCGCGCGATGACCCAGGTGCAGTCGTTCGTGAGCTGGAGCATCGAGCGGAGGGCCTCGCCCTCGCAGAAGGCGATCTCGCGGTCGTATTCGTAGCGCCCCGAGCGGAAGGCGCCGGCGACGATGAAGGCCTGGCTCACCGGTTCGAAGCGGTCGATCTCCTCGTTGCTGACGATCGCGGACACGACGGTGACGCGGTCGCCGCGGCGCACCCCGAGGGACCGCGCGAGCTCGAGACCGAGGATGATCGAGTGCTCGATCGGGCGCGGACCGCTCCGGGGGCAGTAGTCGAAGAAGTGCGCGGCGCGGGGGTCGTCGACCTCGAGGACCATCAGCCCCTCGTTCAGGTTCACCCCGTTCTCCTCGTCGCGCACGTCCCGCATCATCTGCTCGAGCGGCAGGACGTCGCGCTCGAGGAGCGGGTCGATCCCGAAGAGTCGCGCCGTCTCGCGTTCGATCCGCGGGGGCAGACCGGGCAGGGCGCCGGCCGTCGAGTTGATCATCGCGAACTGGCTGACCCGCTTGCTGGTGGCGACGATCGGGCCGCCGTTCTCGGCCAGGAAGGGCTCGAGCTGGCGGCGCACGACCTCGTAGTGCTCGGGCGCGTGGCGGATCTCGTCGTTGTCCACCCAGATCGAGAGCGAACCGTCGACCTTGTAGATGCTGCTGCGGATCTTGAGCTGGAACCCGTCCATGACGCTCGAGACGACGATCATCGCCATCAACCCGAAGGCGATGGCCACGATCGAGATGTAGGCGATCCGCCGCTTCAGGAGGTAGCGGATCGCCAGCGTGAGGACGTACATGGGGGTTCCCGTCACCGCCGGAGAGCGCGCCGCCGGAATCCCCTTTGGCGCGGAGGGAGCATTATTGCCGCGCGGACGCCCGGGTCAAACCTCGGCGGCGAAGTTGGTCTCGATCGGCGCGATCAGCGGACGCCGAGGCCGGGCACCTCGCGCTGACGACGGCGATCGAGGAGCGGATGGCGGTCGAACCAGAGGCGGAGATCCTCCTCCTCGGCGTTCATCCGCGGGATGGCCCGGGCCTCGCCGCCGGCGCCGACGCGGATCGACTCGCGGCCGTCGAGAGGGCGATCAAGTCCCTCGATCTCGAGCAGGAGCGCGTGGGCGAGGCCGCTGAGCCGCCAGGACGGCGAGAGACCGAGATCGTCGATCCGGAGCTGACAGCGCAGCGCGGCCTTCCGTCGTCGGGTCTCGGCCGGCGCGACGCCGGCGAGCAACTCGCCGGCCCGGGCCGCCAGTTCCTCGGAGGCGCGGGCCTCGGGCCCGAGCAGGGCCTGGGCGGCCGCGGCCGCGCGCTCGGGATCGCGCCCGGCCAGGAGGTCGAGCGCGAGCATCTCGAGACCGCGGGCCCCCCGCCCGCGCGCGATCGCCTCGAGATCGAGCCCCGCGGCCCCGCCGAGGGCGAGCGCGAGGAGCGCGGCCTCGCGGGGTTCGCGCGCCGACTCCTCGAGCCCGGCGGCCAGCCGCGCGGCGACCGCCTCGTCGCCCGCCGCCGGCCGCAGGGCGAAGTAGAGCGCGGCGCGCACGGCGGGATCGGATTCGGTCTCGAGCCGGGCGAGGAGGGGGTCCGGTGCCTCGGCCCGGGCCGCGGCGAGCGCCGCCGCGGAGCGGAGCGCGGGCTCCTCGTGGCGCAGCCAGCGGACGAGCCGGGCCGGCTCGAGCCCCTCGCCGGCGGCTCCGGTGGCGATCGCGAGCAGCGCGGTCTCGGCCACGCGCGCGTCGTCGTCGCCGAGCAGCCGTGCCAGGACCCGGGGATCGAGATCGCCCCGCCAGGTCAGCGCGAGCGCGGCCGCCCGTCGCACCGGATCGCGCCGGGCCTCACGGCCGCGTCGAGGTGGCGGTCGGCCTCGTGCCCCTCCGAGAGCCCGAGGGCGAGCACGAGCGTGGCGCGGAACTCGAGGCTGCGGTCCCGATCGGCGAGATCCACGAGATGCCGCGCGGTCTCGGGCTCACCGAGGCGAGCGAGGGCCAGGATCAGGAAGCGTCGCGTCCGCGGCCGCTTCACGCGCGAGATCTGCGCGAGGAGCTCCGGCGCGGCATCCCGCTCGCCCTGATCGGCGAGCGCGAGGGCGGCGTGGCAGAGCAGCGTCTCGTCGCGCCTCCCCTTCTCTCCCGTCACCGCGCGGCGCAGCGCGGCGCGCACCTCCGGCAGATCGATCCGACCCAGCGTCAGCGCGGCCTGGCGGCGGGCCTCGCCGCTGTCGCCGGAGAGCTCGGAGATCAGCCTCCGGGCGGCGGCGGGGCCCATCGCGACGATCTCGCGGCGCGCCTCCGTCCGCTCGAAGCGGGGCCCGACCAGGAGCCGGCGCCAGGCGGCGTCGAGCCGCTCGGTCGCGGCCTCGGAGGCCGCCGGGGGGCCCTCCCCGAGGAAGATCCGGGCCTCGTCGGGGGTCTGGGCGAGGAGCGGGACCGTCCCCAGCAAAGATGCCGCGAAGAAATGGAGGATGTCCGCACAAATATGGCGGGACAAAAACTTTAGGCCGAAGGGGCCGCTCATCGGATTTTCGCCGCTTCTCACTTGAGCCGAACCCCCGAAAAATCTCAGATGCTCCCGGGAGATCGAGCGAAACCCGGAAAACGCAGTCGGTTAGCTCGAACCCCCTGAATTCCGACGCCGACGGCGCCCCGACGAGTCTACCTCGACCCGGGCCGAACCGAGCCGACGCCGGGAGATTCGCGATCGCGGCGACGGGAGACGTCGCGGTCGGCCGGCCCTGGGAATCCGAGCGGGAGTAGAAGAAATGTCGATCGGTCGCCGCCTCTTCGTCTTTGCCGTCCTTTGCGCGTTCTTCACCGTCGCCGCCGGCCCGGCCCTGGCCGCCAACCCGACGAGCGGCCCGCAGCTCGCCGCGATCTCGGCGCCGCAGATCGGCCACGACTTCGAGGTCCTCGCCACCGGACTCGGCCCGGACGTCCAGGTCCACTTCTTCGTCTCGACCGCCCGCCTCGGCGTGACGACCACGGTCGTCGACGGCGTCGCGGTGAGCATCCCGCTGCTCGGCGCGCAGTCCTTCGCCACCCTGCGGAGCAGCGGCTCGAGCGCCCTCGCCAGCTACGTCGTGCCGAAGGACAAGAACCTCGTCGGCGCCGAGCTCTACGTGGTCGCGGTCGTGGTCTCCGGCAACCGGGCGATCATCTCCCCCGTCATGCCCTCGGGTCCGATCCTCGGCGACGCGATCGCCTGATCCTCGCCCTCGCATCCGGAATCCGAGCCGAGACGCCGGCGCCCCGCGGGGGTGACCGGCGTCTTCGCGTGAGAGGCAGGCTCGAGGAGCGCGGCCCGACCCGTCCGAGGACGCGCGACCCGGACGGAGAGGGAGCCGGCGGGGAGCTTCAGCGCACCGCGCCCGCCACGATGTCGAGGAGCTGGGCGACGTCGAAGGGCTTCGAGACCACGCGATCGACGCGGTGCGCCCGCGCGCGGTCCTCGGGGATGTCCTCGGCCCATCCGGTGAGGAGGATGACCCCCACCCCGCCGTCGCGACGCTTGATCTCGCGGGCGAGATCCCAGCCGGACATGGGGACCATGCCGAGGTCGGTGATCACGAGATCGAAGGGCGCGGCGTCGAAGGCGTCGAGAGCCTCCGGTCCGGAGGCGGTCGGCACCACCTCGTAGCCCTCCCCCGCGAGCAGCTCGTCGAGGAGGCTGCGGATCCCCTCCTCGTCGTCGACGACGAGGATCCGCGAGCCGGCGCGCGGCGCGGGTCTCTCGGGCGTCGGCGCCGGTCGCGCCGGGACCGGGGCCCGGCTCGGCTCCGCCCGCACCAGCTCGATCACGACCGTGTGGCCGGAGCCGTCCTCGTCGGCGCGCACGAAGGCCCGACCGCCGTGGCGCATCAGGATGCCGTGGGCGACGCTCATCCCGAAGCCGTCCGCGCGGTCGTGGGTCGAGTGCATCGGGTCGAGGTCGAGCGTTCGTCCGTCGACCTCGGCGCCGGCTCCGGAGAGGCGGACCTCGAGGCGGACGATCTCGTCCCCGTCCTCGGCGTCGAAGACGATCTCGCCGCCCTCCGAGAGGGCCGAGATGCCGTTCAGGAGGACGTTCATGAGGACCTCGCGCAGCTCGCTCGGCTGGCCGCGGACGGCGAGATCGGGCGCAACGCGGTTCACGACCGCCACCGGGCGTCCGGAGCGGGCGGCCTCGGATTCCCACTTCACGCGCGTGAACTCCCGCACGTCCTCGACGAGCTCGCGGAGTTCCACGGCCTCGAGGTCCGAGGCGCGCGAGACGTGCGTGAAGTTCTGGAGGCGGCGCGCCACGACGACGCCGTCGCGGGCCGCCTTCTCGATCGTGCCGAGGTGCCCGAGGAGCGCCTCGTCCTCGAAG
Organism: Planctomycetota bacterium; assembly: GCA_041402125.1. Taxonomy (GTDB): domain Bacteria; phylum Planctomycetota; family DRQF01; genus JAWKSY01. The sequence goes on along the minus strand of JAWKSY010000008.1, from coordinate 64,714 downwards.
CGCTCGCGGACGAGCTGGACCCGACCGAGGATCGCCGCGAGGAGGTTGTTGAAGTCGTGGGCGACGCCGCCCGCCATGACGCCGAGCATCCGCATCTTCTCCTCGCGGATGAAATCGCGGAGGAGGCGCGCGTTCTCGATCGCGATCGCGGCCTGCGAGGCGAGGATCGCGAGGAGTTCGAGCTCGGCGGCCTGGAACTGGCCGATGCGGGAGCGGTTGTCGACGTAGAGGATCCCGACGAGCTGATCCTGGCGGAGCATCGGCACCGCCATGATCGAGCGCAGCTCGAGCTTCAGCACGCTCTCCCGCGCGCGGTACTCGTCCTCGTCCATCGCGTTCAGGAGGAGGACCGAGCGGCGCGTGCGCGCGATCTGGTCCACGACCTGGCTCGAGACCTGCTCGAGCGGGTTCTGCACCGCTTCGCGCCGGTTCGTGCGGGCCACCGGGATCCGGACCTCGCCGTCCTCGATGAAGATCAGGAAGCCGCGCTCGGCGCGCGCGAAGTCCACGACGCCGTCGACGATCCGCTCGAAGAGCGTGTCGGCCGACACCGTCGCGTTGAGCGACTGGGAGATCTCGAGGATGCGACGGACGCCCTCCTCGTTCCGGCGCATGTTGCGGACCGTCGTCTCGAGCTCGCGCTCGACGTCGAAGAAGCCGCGCTTCAGCGACGAGAGCGCGTTCCGGACCTCGAAGGGCCGCCGGCGTTCGTTCTCCTCGTGCCCCGGCATGCAGTTCGCGACGAAGTTGCGGGAACGGGTGCGGAACTCCGCCACGTCGGGCGTCTCGAGCCAGGCCGACATCTGACGCGGATCGCCGATCGCGTCGAGGACGGACTCGAGGTGCTCGAGCGCGAGGTTGTAGAAGTAGAACGCGCGATCCCGGCGGTCGATGCGCTCGTGGTGCGCGGCGAGCGCCGAGGCCGCGAGGAAGGCCTGCCCCGGCATCCGCGCCTGCTGGGTCTGCTTGAGGGCCTCGACGACGCGTTCGACCGCGGCCGGGTCCTCGTTCGGGAAGACGTCCCGGGCCTCGGTCCGCAGGCGGAGCTCGAGGGCGGCGAAGCGGTTGCCGACCTCGGGCGCGAGGAGACCGAGGTTGGCGCGCTCGATCGCGCCGCGGACCCAGATGGCGCGCTCGTAGCGGCCGCGCCGGATGTGGAGCTCGAAGAGCCGGACCAGGGTCTCGAGCCGGCTCGCCTCGTCGTCCTGCAGGGTGAAGAGCTCGAGGGCCTCGCCGAGGCGATCCTCGGCATCGGACCAGGCGGCGCAACCCGACTCGACGTCCGCGAGCCCCCAGAGCGCCACGCCGTGCGCGGCGGCGAGTCCGCGCTCGGTGAGGCCCTCGATGAGGCCCCGGAGCCGCGTGCGCGCCTCCTCCCAGTGGCCGGACATCGCGAGGACGAGCCCCTCGTTGACCTCCCAGGTCAGGGCGCCGGCCTCGTTGCCGAAGGCCCGATCGGTCGCGGCGGCCTCGCGGTAGTAGCGGAGGGCGGCGGCGAGCCGGTCGCGGAGCTGCGCGACGACGCCGAGGTTGTTGAGGATGACGGCGGGGTTGTTGTTCTCGGGGAGCTTCCGCTTGAGCTTCAGGCAGATCTTGAAGTCGCGGGCGGCGGCCGAGAGTTCGCGGCGCTGGGTGTGGATCGTCGCGATGTTGAGCCAGCAGTCGACCTCGCCCTGGCGGTGGCCGATGTCGCGCCGCAGCCGCAGCGCCTCGTTGAGGTCGTCGATCGCCTCGAGGGTCTTGCCCTCGCGGCGCTTCAGGATGCCGAGGTTGTTGAGCGTGTCGGCCTGCGCCTTCAGGTCGCCCACGTCGCGATGGAGCGAGAGGGCGCGGCGGAAGTGCATCTCCGCCTTCTCGTGCTGCCCTCCCTGCATGTAGATCGAACCGACGGAATGCAGGCCCTGGCCGAGCCCGGGGAGGTTGCCGGCGCGGGCCTCCATCTTCACCGAGAGCAGCGCGAGCGCGAGCGCGACGGGCAGTCGACGCCGGCGGAACTCGAAGTCGGCGCGGAGGCGGACGAGCTTCGCCTGGAGCCCGGAGAAGGGCCCCGGCGGCGGCAGGGGCGGCGACACGACGTCGGCGAGGTCCGCCGTCACCGAGATCGGGATGTCGGGGAGCGCCCCGACGCGATCGAGGAGCCGGGAGGCCTCGGCCAGGGCCGTCTCGGTCTCGGGCAGCCGGCCCTGGCTCAGCCAGGTCTCGGCCCGGAACACGACGAGGCCCACGACGCCCTCGAGGAAGGCCTCGGCGTCGGTGGACGCGATCGCGGCGTCGAGGACCTCGTGGGCGCGCCGGTACTCGCTCTGCATCGCGAGCGAACGCGCCTCGAGGAGCGCCGCGGCGGGCGTGAGCCGCTGGGTCGCCGTGAGCGCCGACTCGAGCACGGTCCGCGCGCGCTCGGGCTCGAAGCCGCGACAGCGGAACTCGGCCAGGCCGAAGGCCGAACGCTGGCGCAGGAAGGCGGGCACGCCGCGCCCGCCCTCGAGCAGCGCGCCGAAGAGGATCGCCGCCTCCTGGTCGCGCCCGCCGCCGGACAGCTCGGCGATCCGCGCGTAGCAGTCGTCCCAGACCTCGTCGCCGCGCGCGCCGGATCGGAGGTCGTGGTAGGCGACGGTCCAGGCGTCCTCCGCCGTCTCGCGCTCGCGCAGCACGCCGGCGAGACGCCGGTGGAGCTCCTCGCGGCGCGCCTGCGACATCATCTCGACCACGACCTCACGCGTGTCGGAGTCGAGGAAGGACGGCGCGTCCTGCGAGGTGGTCTCGAGGAGACGGCGCTGCGACAGCCGTTCGAGGGCCTCGCGCGCCGCGACCTCGTCGAGGCCGCCGGCGCGGATGAGGACGGCGGTGTCCAGGCGCCGCGGATGCAGCGCCGCGAGCTGGAGGATGGCGAGGTCCGTGTCGCGGACCCGGCTCACCCGGCTCTGCACGACCCCGCGAACGCGGGTCGCGACGGGCAGGGACTCGAGGCGATTCGCGGTGAAGGCGTCCTCGGCCGCGAGGACGCGGTCGTCCTGCACGATCACGCTGGCCACGGTCTCGCGGAGGAAGAGCGGGTTGCCGTGGGTCCGCTCGTGCAGCACGTCGGCCGCCGCGGGCGTGGGCGCCTCGGGCGCGGTCATCGCCTCGAGGAGCTGCGCCGACTTGTCCTGCGTCAGCGCGGCGAGCTCGAGCGTCTCGAGCTGGCCGTCCTCGCGGAGCTCGTCGAGGAGCCGCTCGAGTTCGGTGTTCTCGAGGCGCCCCGACACGATCGCCATCACGACCTGGAGGGGCAGCCCCTCCGGCGCGGCCATCACCTCGGCGCCGATGCGGCGGAGGACGTAGGCGACGTACTCGCGGGCCAGGCGCCCGAGCGTGTGGAGACCGTCCACGACGAGGCAGGCCGGCGCCCGTTCGCGGGCGTGGCGGATCAGCCGCGCGGTGATCGAGGAGAAGAGCAGGAAGCGGCGCGGATCGGCGACGTCCGCGAATTCGTGCAGCGAGCCGGGCTCGATGGGCGGGTCGCCGAGGAGCGCGCGCAGCTCGGAATCGAGCTCGCGCAGCGCGTCGGAGCCGTTCTCCGCCCGTCCCGGCCCGCTCTCCAGGCGCAGGACGACGCGCCGCGAGGTCTGGACGGTGACGACGTGCTGCTCGAGGAGCCGCGTCTTGCCGACGCCGCGCTCGCCGCTGACCAGCACGAAGGGGATCGGCCGGGCGCTCCCCTCCCCCGCCGGCTCGCTCTCCGGCATGAGCTCCCGCAGCCGGGCGAGCTCGTCGAGCCGTCCGACGAAGCGGGGGCGATAGACCGTCGCGAGCCGCTCGTCCGGCGTCTCGAGGGGCGTGGAGGGATCCCGCTCCGCGAGGAGGGCCACCAGATCCCGCGCGGAGCTGATCCGCTCGTCCGGGTGGGGACGCAGGAGTCCGTGCACGATCTCGAGGAAGGAGCGGCCGTAGCGGGCCTCGGTCCCCTCGGGCAGGAGCTCGCGGAGCTCGTCGAGATCCGCGGTGAGGGGGAGCTCGCGCGGATGCTCCCCGAGGACGAGCGCGACCATCGTCGCGCCCAGCGAGAAGAGATCGGCGCGGCCGTCGATGGTCTCGTCGCCGGACCTCACCTCGGGCGCGATGAAGGGCATCGTGCCGCGGCCGGCCCCGACCGGCCCCGGCGGACCGGCGAGGTCGAAGTCGAGGAGCTTGACGCGGTGGACCGCGCGACCGTCCTCGTCGAGCTCGACCACGAGGTTGTCGGGCTTCACGTCGAAGTGGACGATCCCGCGCCCGTGGAGGTAGACGAGCGCGCGGGCGACGCGCAGCAGGATCTGCTCGAGGACGGCCGGCTCGGGTCGCGGCCCCAGTCGCGAGGCGGAACGGCCGGGCGCGTACTCCTCGACGATGAAGGGGCGATCCGGCGTCTCCTCCCAGCCGAGTCCGACGACGGCGGGGATCGCGGGGTGCGCGAGGTCGCTGGTGACGCGGAACTCGTTGTGGAAGCGCACGAGCGCCCGCGATTCGGGGCGCATGTCCACGAGCTGCTTGAGGACGAGGGAGCGCGGGGCGGCGCGGAGGTCGCGCACGCGGTAGACCGCCTTGAGGCGCCCCTCGTGCAGCACCTCCTCGACCTCGTAGCGATGGGCGATGATCCGCGTCATGTACGAGCGCCCTCGCGCTCCTCCCCGCTCCGGTGTCGGAGCGTGGACTATAATCGCGCCGGAACGCGGATTCATACCAAAAAGGCGGCATCCCACCCATGAGTCCAGCGACCGGAGACGACGCCCCCCGCCTCTTCCTCCTCGACGGTTCGGCCCTCGCCTACCGCTCCCACTTCGCCTTCATCCGCTCGCCGCTGTCGAACAGCGCCGGCATGTCGACGGGGGGAACCTTCGGATTCGCGCGCGCGGTGCTCGGCATCCTCGACCAGAACCACCCGACCCACGTCGCCGTCGTGTTCGACGCGAGCGGCCCGACCTTCCGCCACGAGGTCTTCCCCGAGTACAAGGCGACCCGCGAGAAGATGCCGGAGGAGCTGCGCGAGCAGCTCCCCTGGATGAAGCGCATCGTCGAGGCCATGGGCATCCCGCTGCTCGAGGTGCCCGGCTACGAGGCGGACGACGTCATCGGCACCCTCGCCCGCCGGGGCGACGCGGCGGGGATGGAGGTCCGGATCGTCTCGGGCGACAAGGACTTCATGCAGCTCGTCACGGACCGCATCCTCCTCCACAACATCATGAAGGGCGACGGCGAGGTCCACCTCGTCGGGGCCGAGGAGGTGCGCGAGAAGTTCGGGGTCCCGCCGGAGGGCGTCGTCGACGTCCTCGCGCTCATGGGCGACAGCTCGGACAACGTCCCCGGCATCCCGGGGGTCGGCGAGAAGACCGCGCGGGGCCGCATCGCCACCTACGGCACGCTCGAGGCGGCCCTCGACGCCGCGGACGAGATCAAGCAGAAGAAGCTCGCGGAACGCCTGCGCGAGGGGCGCGACTCCGCCGTGCTCAGCAAGCACCTCGTCACGATCGTGACCGACCTCGACCTCGACTGCGACCTCGAGGACCTCGCCCGCACCGAGCCGCACCGGCGCGAGCTCGCCGATCTCTTCCGCGAGCTCGAGTTCAACTCCCTCGCCGAGCGCTTCTCGAAGAACGAGCCCGACGCGATCTCGCAGGACTACCGCATCGTCGCCGACGCCGACGAGCTCGAGGCGATGATCGCGGAGCTGACCGAGGCCGGCGAGATCGCCTTCGACCTCGAGACGACCGGCCTCGACGTCCTCACGGCCGAGATCGTCGGACTCTCGTTCTCGGCCCGCGAGGGACGGGCCTTCTACGTGCCCCTGAACGCCGAGCCGCCCGTCCTGCCCGATCCGGACCGGGCGCCGCGGGGAACGGCGGTGCTGGAGCGGCTCCGGCCCTTCCTCGCGGCCGAGACGCCGCGGAAGGGCGCGCAGAACGCGAAGTACGACGTCGCCGTGCTCCGCTCGAACGGCTTCTCCGTGGGCGGGCTGTCCTTCGACACCATGCTCGCGAGCTACCTCCTCGAGCCCTCGAGCCGCGACCACAACCTCGACGCGCTCTCGCTGAAACACTTCGCCTTCAAGAAGATCAAGACCGAGGAGATCATCGGCAAGAAGGGCGACCAGATCACGATGGACCTCGTCCCCGTCGAGACCGTCGGCGAGTACGCCTGCGAGGACGCCGACTTCACGTGGCGCCTCTGGGAGCTCTTCCGCCCCCGCCTCGAGGAGGCCGAGCTCCTCCCGCTCTTCGGGGAGATCGAGGTCCCGCTCGTGCCGGTCCTCGTCCGCATGGAAGCCGCGGGGATCGCGCTCGACGTGCCGAAGCTCGAGCGACTCGCGCAGGAGATGCAGGAGGATCTCGTCGCGATCGAGAAGGAGATCCACGCGCTCGCGGGCCGCGAGTTCAACATCGCGAGCCCGAAGCAGCTCTCCGAGCTGCTCTTCGTCGAGATGGAGCTCCACAAGAAGCTCGGCGTGAAGCCCCGGCGGACGAAGACCGGCTTCTCGACGGATCAGGAGGTGCTGGAGGCGATGCACGAGCATCCCCTCCCCGCGAAGATCCTCGAGTACCGCTCTCTCGCGAAGCTGCTGGGGACCTACGTCACGAGCCTTCCGAAGCTCGTCCATCCCGTCACGGGACGGATCCACAGCTCCTTCAATCAGGCCGTCGCCGCGACGGGGCGCCTCTCCAGCAGCGACCCGAACCTGCAGAACATCCCGATCCGGAGCGCGCGCGGGCGCCGGATCCGCGAGGCCTTCGTCGCGAGCGGCGAGGGGCGCCTCCTCTTCGCCGCGGACTACTCGCAGATCGAGCTCCGCATCATGGCGCACGTCACCGGAGATCCGGCGCTGATCGCGGCCTTCGCGGCCGGGGCCGACATCCACCGGGAGACGGCGGCCAAGGTCTTCGAGGTCGCCCCGGGCGACGTCGACGGCGAGATGCGCGCCCGCGCGAAGAGCATCAACTTCGGCATCATGTACGGCATGGGCCCGCAGCGTCTCGCCCGCGAGACCGGCATGACCGTCCCCGAAGCCGAGGCCTTCATCGCGCGCTACTTCGAGAACTTCCCCACCGTGCGCGGCTTCATCGAGGGGATGAAGGAGAACGCGCGCCGGGACGGCTACGTCACGACGCTCTTCGGGCGGCGGCGGCCGATCCCCGACATCACCTCGACCAACGGACGTCTGCGCTCCGCGGCCGAGAACATGGCCGTCAACACGCCGATCCAGGGCAGCGCCGCGGACCTCATCAAGAAGGCGATGATCGCCATCGACCGCTGGATCCTCGATACCGGCTCGGAGGGGAAGATGATCCTCCAGGTCCACGACGAGCTCGTCTTCGACCTGCCGGAGTCGGAGCTCGCGACCTACGAGCGCGAGATCCCGCGCCTGATGGGCGGCGTCGCCGAGCTCAGCGTGCCCCTCGCGGTCGAGACGGGCCACGGCCTCAACTGGAGCGAGGCCCACTGACCCGGAAGAGGGCGATCGCCCCCAGGGCCGCTGCGCCGAGCGCCTCGGCCTGCGGCCACGAGATCCCCGGTCCGAGATCGCGCTCGATGTCGCCGCGCCAGAAGCCGACGGCGAAGGACGCGAGTCCGATCCCGATCGCGTAGAGCGCCGCGAGCTCGCCCCATCCCTCGCGACGCCGGCGCCGCCAGCGCAGGACCAGATGAACGGCGAGGAAGGCGACGGCGGCGTAGAGGGCCGCCGGGTGGAGCCACTGGCCCTGGTCGACGCCGGCGAGATTCCCGTTGTCCGGCGGCGCCTCGAAGCCCAGGAAGGAGCCCGACTCGATGCGCGTGGGGAAGCGGATCCGGAGCGGATGCGCGGCATCGGTCGGCATCCCCCGGTAGCCGCCGTCGAGGAGGCTGCCCAGACGGACGACCGCGGCGGCGAGGGAGGCCCCGAGCGCGGCCGCGTCGAGCCCCGCCGCCACCGGGATTCCCCGGCGCCGCAGCCACAGGGGCAGGCCGAGGGCGGCGGCGAAGAATCCCCCCCAGTAGTCGAGACCCGCCTCGCTCGCGGACCAGAGCGCCCCCAGCGGCGGCTCGGCGCCCCGCGCGAGCTCCCGGGCGTACCAGGCGAGACGCGAGCCGAGGGCGAAGAGGAGCGCGGTCGCGAGGAGGAGATCCAGGGCCGCCGCCCGATCGACCCCGCGCCGCGCGAGCTCCGCGCGCGCCGTGCGGTGGGCCAGGACGACGCCGACGAGGAAGACCGCGCCGAATCCGCGCACGGCGAGCCCGTCGGAGGCGAAGGGGAGCGGGATCTCGAAGAGGACGGGCCACATGCAGGGGATTTGAACCGCGGATTCCCCGCTGTCAACCGGAGGCCCCGCCCTCGGTTGACGCCCTCCGGCGACCTTCCTAAGATCCCTCGCCGTCGCCTGGCGACGCCTCCGTCACATCAATTCGCCCTCGGGAAACGGGACCATGCCGATGTCCTACCACCCGCCCGTCCAGGGCCGCGGTCGTCTGACCCTCGTCACCTGCGATTCCGGTCGCGCCTTCGCGAAGCGGATCGACCGCACCCTGCGGAAGATCATCCAGGACGCGGGAGGTCTCCTCGACGACGGGCTCCTCCGTTCGAGCGAGGAGATCGAGTTCCCGAACGGCGAGATCAAGACGATCATCAACGAGAACATCCGCGGTGACGACGTCTACGTCATCCAGTGTCTCGACGATCCGCTCTCGCACCGCTCGGTGAACGACAACCTCATGGCGCTGGTCACCGCCCTCCACGCGGCCGCCCAGTCCGATGCCGCCTCGATCACGGCGGTGGTGCCGCAGTTCCCCTACTCGCGGCAGGAGCGCAAGAAGACGCGCGAGGCGATCACCGCCCGCGTCTGCGCCGGGCTCCTCGAGGACGCCGGCGCGAACCGCGTCATCACGCTCGACATCCACTCCGAAGCGAGCATGGGCTTCTTCGACCGCACGACCCTCGAGGATCTCCACGCCTCGGGCATCCTCATCGATTACCTCCGGAACGAGGTGCAGATCAGCGCCGACGACCTCGTCCTCGTCGCGCCGGACGTGGGCGGCGCCGATCGGGCCCGCTACTTCGCGAACCACTTCGGCTGCCCGCTCGCGATCGTCCACAAGGCCCGCGACTACAGCCAGGTCGGCAAGATCGAGAGCATGCGCCTGGTCGGCGACGTCGCCGGCCGCGCGGTCGTGATGCCGGACGACATGATCGCCACCGGCGGCACCCTCCTCACCGCCTGCAAGCTGCTGCGGGACAACGGGGCGAAGTCGATCACCCTCACCTGCTCCCTGCCCTTCTTCAACGGCAGCGCCGTCGAGAAGCTGGACAAGGCGCACGAGGAGGGGATCTTCGACATGTGCATCGGCACCGACGCGGTCTTCCGCGGCGAGTCCTTCGCCGTCGAGCACCCCTGGTACCGCGAGGTCAGCGTCGCCGACCTCTTCGCGCAGGTCATCTTCAACATCAACCAGAAGCGCTCCGTCAGCGCGCTCCTGACCTGATCGGGGCCGGCGGAGCCCTTCCGACCGGCTCCGTCCCGGCGTCCCACCCCTCCCCGCACCGGGCGGGGCGGCCCGTCCGGAACCCCCGGCACCACCGGCGGTTCGCGCCGGCGATCGGCGTGCCCACCCCGGACCGGAGAGTGCAAACCCCCGTGGGAGCGAGGGTTTCCGGATCAGGACATTCCCTTTGTTAGAATGCCGGCCTCAAGCGAGACGTTAGGGAAACGTCCGACCTGACCTGCCGTGCCGGCCCCGAGAACCGGGGCCGCAGCGCAGGGCCGCGCAGAGGAGCACACGAAGATCATGAAGAAACTCGCCTGGATGACGATGTTCGCGCTGCTGTTCGGCGCCTTCGGGGTCATCGATCAGGTCCGCGCCCAGGAGGAGAAGACCCTCGAGGAGCGCATGGCCGAGATCGATCCCTCCGATCCGGATCAGCTCTTCGAGGTGGCCAACTGGGCCATGAAGGACTCGAACAGCAAGACCCGGCGCGAAGGCCGCAAGCTCATGGCCGAGGTGCTCGAACTCGACTCCGACCACGGCAAGGCGCGCGAGGCGCTCGGGCACGTGAAGGTTGGGGACACCTGGTACAAGAGCAAGAAGGAAGCCGACAAGGCCAAGCTCGAGCTCCTCGAGGCCGAGATGATCGAGAAGGGCTACGTCAAGTTCCGCAACGGCTTCATCAAGAAGGACGTGAAGCGGGACTGGGACAAGACCTGGCAGATGGACGACAACCTCATCTGGAAGTCCGAGGCCGACATCATGGCCGAGAGGGGCTTCCGCAAGATCCAGGGCGTCTGGGTCCAGATGAGCGAGGCCGACCTCGAGCGCGCCGACCGCCATCGCAAGATGACGGGTGAGGACCTGATCGTCACCACCACGGCGCACTACCGCTTCCACTTCATGGCGCCGCCCAAGTTCGCCCAGCAGTACTCGGCCCAGATCGAGAAGCTCTACGACTGGTTCTTCGACACCTTCAAGGCCGGCGAGCTCGTCGGCCGCGACCGCTGCGAGGTCTTCGGCGGCGGCCGCGTGGACGTCTGGTGCTTCAACTCGCCCCAGCAGTTCCAGGACTGGGTGACGACCTACCAGGAGGAGTACCAGTTCGACGCCGAGGACAAGAAGCAGTTCCGCGAGCGCCCGAACGGCTACCTCATCGCGGGCAAGCGCCTCGTCATCGTCGTCCAGGAGAAGGCGGAGGACATGGAGAACCCCCTCCTCCACCAGAACGGCATCATGCTGCTCGCCTGGTTCGGTCTCTACCGTCCGGCCCCGTGGATGCGCGAGGCCTTCGGGCACCTCTGCGAGCACCTCTTCTCGACCGAGAAGTACGGCCGGGTCAACAACACGACGAACAGCAAGTACGGCGGCCAGGGCGGCATCGCGGGCAAGGAATTCAACACCAAGGACATGCCGCCGGCGATGAAGGCGATCGTGAAGCTCGGTGACGACATCGACATCGAGCGCCTCTCGATGCTCCCGCTGAACTCGCTCAACGGCGACCACCTCGCGCAGGGCTTCAGCCACATCGAGTGGATGTACAACCACAAGCTCGAGCAGCTCATCCAGTGGTTCCACGCCATGCGGTCGCTGCGCATCGACGCCAACCCCCAGAAGAACGAGGAGTACGTCACCGCCTACGTGCAGGCGGTGCATCAAGGCCGCCTTCGAGGGCTGGACGACCGAGAAGTTCATGAACGAGTGGCGCGACTACGTGAAGAAGAACTACCGCTGATCCCGGCGGAGTCCTTCCTCCCATGAGAACGGGCCGCGTCTCCCCGGAGACGCGGCCCGTTCTCGTTCCGGCGCCCGACGCGCCTCAGTTGCGCGGGAGCAGGATGATCGCGTTGAGGAGGAGGCGCGAGAGTCCGTGCCAGGCGCTGCGGAAGTTGGGGTCCTCGGCGAAGAAGACGACCGAACCGCGCCCCTGACGCTCGACCATGGCGTAGCCGCGGCCGCGCATCCGCTTGTCGGTCTCCTCGTCGAGGTAGCCGGAGAGGCGAGGAGCGTCCCGGAAGAGCCCGATCGCGAGCCCCGAGTGCGGATCGAAGGTGCGCGTGCCGCCCTTGAACACGACGATCTCGTCGCCGTAGCCGAAGGACAGGGGATGCGCGGGGTCGAGCTCCACGCGGAAGATCGAGCCCGGAGCCGATCGCCGGCGGTCCTCCTCCTCGCGCTGCTCGATGCGACGCGGCTTCTCGTCCTTCTCCTTCTCGCGCTCCTGCTTGCGCTTCTCCTCCTCCGCCTCGTCGCGGGTGGAGATCCCCGAGAGCTTCGCCCCTTCCGCGCCGAGGGAGCGCGCGGCCGCGTCCCAGGCGACGACGACGCCGCCGTCTCGCACGAACTCGCGCAGCGCGGTGATCGTCCGCTCGCCCGGGTCCCCGAAGACGTCGGGGAAGATGATCGCGCCGAAGCCGGAGAGGTCCGCCCGGCCGAGCGAGGACAGCGCGATGACGCTGTGCGGCACGTCGTAGAGCTCCTCGAGGAGGAAGCGGGCCGCCCCGAAGCTCGTGGCCGAGACGCCCTCTCCTCCGACGAGCGCGACGCGGGTCGGACGCAGTCGCGTGACGTTGTCGGAACCGAGGTCGATCCCCTTCTCGGACATGCCCGTCTTCACCGGCACGAAGGTGGCGCCGGTCTCCGTCGCCACCTCGGCGACGATCGCGTCGAGGTTGCGCGGGTTGCCGCCCCTCGCGACGAAGACCGTTCCGCGCGGCCACTCCCGACCCTGCATCGTGAAGGACTTGCCGGCGCTGCGCACGACGACGTCCCGCTCGAAGAGCCGGAGGGTCGCGCGGATCGTGGCGATCCGGTCCCAGCGCAGGAGGTAGCCGTAGGTCGCGTCGCCCTCCTCCACCGCGCCGGTCGAGCGGGGCACCTCGAGGACCGGCTCGGCCGCGACCTCGACCGCGAGCGGCGACCAGTGAGCGGTGACGCCGAAGGCGTAGGGCAGAGACCAGGCGGACACGTCGTAGAAGAAGAGCTCGCGGATCTCGGTCCGCGGCTCGAGCAGGGTCTTCGCGAGGCGCTTGAGCGGCTGCGCGAGCGACACCAGGTAGGTGCCCGCGGCGAACTGGCGATCCGAGCGGCCGCCCTGGAAATCCACCGCGGTCGGCACGCGGAAGCCGGTCGTCGCGCGACGGACCTCGATTCCCTGGGCGAGCAGGAGCTCGACGAGGCGCGCGGTCCGTTCGGAATCGGCGCCCGGCTCGAGGATGAACTCCCGCACCTCGCCCCCGCGGCCCTCCTCGATCGCGCTCTCCCGGAAGCGCTGGTAGTCGCGGAGGAGCTCCGCGCGCCGCGCCGCGGCGGTGCCGATCGTCGCCTTGGAGGCGACGAGGTGGTGCTCGATGCGGTCCTCGAGGGTCAGGATCTCGCCGTCCTCGCGCTCGACCGCGAGCCCCGAGGACGAGTGCCCGGCCTGCTCGTAGGTCATGCCGATTGCACCGGTGAAGCTCGGCCAGGAGTCGCCGTAGCCGGGGTAGAAGAGATCGAAGGACTCGGCCGTGTAGTAGGCCCAGCCGCGCGCGTCGAACGCGGCCGCGTTGCCGCGGCCGAAGATCTCGCCCCACTCGAGCGTGTAGGGCGGCAGGTTCGCGTTGACCGGGAGCTCGGCCGGGAAGAAGAAGTAGCTGCTGTCGTGGCCCATCTCGTGGAAGTCGCCGTGCACCTGCGGGTGCCAGCGAACGAACTGCTTCAGCCGTGACCGCGTCTCGATCTGGGAGGCGAAGGCCCAGTCGCGGTTGAGATCGAACCCGTAGTGGTTGAAGCGTCCGCCCGGCCAGGGCTCGTCGTGCTCCATCGCGGCGGGATGCGGATCGCCGCGCCGCCCGACGACGCCGTTGAACCAGTTCACGTAGCGATCACGGCCGTCGGGGTTCACGCAGGGGTCGACGATCACGACGGCGTCCTGGAGGAGCTTCCGCCCCTCCTCGGTGGCGGCGGCCGCCAGATCGTGGACGAGCTGGAGCGCGGCCTCGGTGCAAGAGGTCTCGTTGCCGTGGACGCAGTAGGACATCCACACGAAGACGGGCTGGTCCGCGATCAGATCCGCCGCCGTCTCGCCCTCGGCCAGCCGACGCGGATCGGCGATCTTCTCCATGCGGAGTCGCAGCTCCTCGAGCCGCGCCTGGTTCTCGGCCGAGGTCACGAAGGCGAGGACGAGCTCGCGGTCCTCGTTCGTGCGTCCGTAGCGGACCACGCGGACGCGATCGGAGCGCCGATCCAGCTCGTCGAGGTAGCCGACCACGAGGTGGTGGGCGGTGTAGCGCTCACCGGGTTGCCAGCCGAGGTAGTCGGCCGGCGAGGGGAGGTCCTGGGCCGGAAGCGCCGGGGCGAACCACGCCAGGGCGAGAGCGACGAGAAGGAAGACGGACGGGAGACGCGACATCCTGGAATCCTCGCGGGCGGTCGGAGCGGGAGGCGCCGGGAGCGGCGCGCGGGCGGGATTCTACCACGCGCCTCCGGGCGCCTCGGGGAGGACGCGTCGCGCCGTCAGGAGCCGCCGTTGCCGCCCTCGACGAGGCGCGCCTGCATCGACTGGGCGAGACGCACCGCCCGATCGAAGAGGCCCATGTCGCCGCCGGGACGAGCGGTGAGTCGCGCGCATTCGATCAGGAGGCCGTGGGCCTCCTGGTAGCGAGCGGCGGCGGCGAGCGCGCGCGCCCGCTGGTAGAGGATCTCGGGGTTTCGCGGGTCGAGACCGGAGGCCGTCTGCAGGAGGGCGAGCGCGTCGACGGCCTGGCCCGCGGCGAGATGGGCGACGCCCCGCGCGACGAGGGCCTCGACGTTGGCGCCGTCGCGATCGAGCACGCGTTGCCAGGCGGCGGCGACCGCGGGCGAGCCCGGGGCGAAGCGCTGCGCGATGCGCGCGGTCACGAGGTCGACGGCGGGATGATCCGGTCCGAGGTAGCGGGCCTGCTCCGCGAAGAAGGACGCGGCGAGCGCGTCTCCGCGCTGCGCGGCCGCGTCCGCGAGCTCGACGAGGACGGCGAGACGCAGGGGACCTTCGGGCTCGGCCGCGAGCGCCGAGCGGAATCCCCGCCACGCGCGCTGATCGAAGCCCGAGGCCGCGTCGGTCCGCGCCAGGGCGAGTCGCGCGGCCGGATCGCGCGGCATGAGATCGAGCGCCTGACGGGCGGCGCGGCGCGAGGCCTCCAGTCGGCCCGCCTGCGTTCGAGATCGGCGATGCCGATCCAGGCGTTGATGAGGTTCGGTGCTCGAGCGCGCGTCCGTACTCGGACCGGGCCTCGCCCGAGAAACCGAGACGACGCAGCGCGTCGGCGCGCGCGAGGCGGAGGCCGTGATCGTCCGGGGTCCGCGCGAGCGCGGCGTCGAGGTGTCGGAGCTCGGTCAGCGCCCCCGTCCTCCGAGCGACGACGTCGGCCGCCTCCGCGCCGCGCGCCGCGGACGCGATGGCCACGTCGCGCGAGGCTCCCGCGAGCGCCCGCACGCGCGGGGCCGATCCCGCGATCAGCAGGATCGCGGCCAGGAGGGCCAGGAGGATCGCGCCGCGCGAGAGCGGGACGCGACGGGCCTCGTCGCGGACCGCCAGTCCGGCGACGACGAGGACGCCGAGCACCGTGGTCGCGGCGTGCTGGAGGGGGAGCGAGACCGAGGCCAGGAGACCGAGCGAGAGGAGCGAACTCACGCCCCCGACGAGGGGGAGGCCGGCCGCGAAGGGGCGTCTCACCGCATCCCGGAAGGACGCGGCCGCGATGCCGAGGATCAGGAGCGCCGCGAGCGTCGCGAGCGCCGCGGCCGGGACGCCGCCTTCCGCGAGGATCAGGACCAGCTCGTGGTGCGGATGCTCGGGCTGGCGTCGGAGGCTCAGGCGGCCGGCCTCGTGGACGCGCCGCGCGTCGGCCCAGGCCGGGTAGGCGCGGGCGAAGCCGCCGGGCCCGACGCCGAAGACGGGACGGTCCTCGGCGATCGCGACGCTGTTGGCCCAGAGGTCGAGGCGCTCGCGCACCGTCGTGTTCCCGGCGTCGAAGGCGCTGGCGACCCGGCGGGCCAGCGAGGTGCGGACCTGACCGTGCCGCGGCTCGAAGTCCGTGCGGGAGGCGGCCCAGGCTCCGGCGCCCGCGAGCGCGAGCAGGAGGGTCGCCGCGGCCGCGAGGTGGAGCCCGCGCGAGCCGAGGAGCGGACGGTGCCGCCAGCCGTTCGCGACGGCGTGGACGAGGAAGACGAGCGCGGTGAGGCCCAGGGCGAGCAACGCCGCCCGGGACGAGGCCCGCGCCACGTAGAGGGCCCCGAATCCGGTCGCCAGGAGACAGGGGATCGCGACGAGCCGGCGGCCGAAGGCCCCCTCCCCCCCTCGCGTCGCGAGGGACAGGCCGATCGCGAGGGCGAGCGGCAGGCCCGCGACCACGAATTCGGCCCCGAAGTTCGCGTGCCCGAAGAGGGACGCCGGGACCGCGGTCTGCCCCAACCGGTCGAGGCCGAGCGACTCGAAGCCGCCCCGGAGGGCCTCGAGGAGGGCCTCGCCGGCGTCCCCGCGGAAGGGCCATCGCCCGGGATTCGCCACCGCGTGCTGGACCAGGCCGACGAGGGACGCGAGCAGCACGCCGACGACGGCGGCCGCCCCCAGCGCCACCCGGACCGGGCGCCGCTGGGCCGCCAGGCCCGCGGCGATGAGCCAGGCGAGGACGGCGGCGGAATCGAGCACGGAGTCGGGCGCGGCGGTGGGGCTGAGGGCGTAGACGGCGGCGAGGAGCCGCCAGGCGAGGAGCAGGAGGCCGAGGATCAGGACGAGTCGGAGCCCCCGGGGGAACGCGGTGCGGCTCCCACCGCGCGCCAGGAGGGCGGCCGCGCCCTCGGCGGCGAGAGCCAGGGGGCCGAAGGCGAGGAAGGCGATCCGTTTCGGCAGCGCCGTCTGCTCGAACCAGTCCAGGCGCCAGGCCAGGCCGGCCGCCAGGGCCCCCGCCACGAGGAAGAAGCCCGCGAGGGCGCGGAGCAGGCGGACCGTCGGCGACTCGGACACGGCTCGATTCACCGTCGGATCGTCCCCAAACACATTCCAGCAAGCACTTTACGAACACGCGGCCCGGCGCGGGCCCGAAAGCGCGCCGCGGAGGGCAATCTACCGCAAGTCCGGGCCCGCGCGAAGCTTGCTCGATCCCCCGGACACCCGCCTCGCCCCGGAATCCGGGAAGCTGACGATCCGGACAGTGAACCTTCTATATTGATGATGACGAGTGAAGGAGCGCGGCCCCGGAAAGGTCGCGCCGGGAGGACCGGTCCGTCGGTGGACGGCACGCCCCCTGCCCTGCCCATGTTCGCCAGCCTGATGTCGCCGTTCCATGGTCCGATGATGGCCGATCGTCTGCCGCTCAAGCCCGAGCGCGGGATGGTCGAAACATCGTTCGTAGGCCGACTTGTCGTCGCTTCCCCGGGATTTTGCCTGTTGGCGGCCCGAGTGGCTCCGAGTAAGATCTGCGCCGGAATAGCTGGCAAACCTAAGCCTTTGCGTTGCGCCAAGTTCACACGAGAGGGAAGTGTGCGATGACCTGCATGAATCGCTCGGCGGGACTCCGTCTGCTCGGGATGACGGCCCTGAGTCTCGTCCTGGGACTCACCGCCTGTAGTGGAGGAGGGCTGGATAATGGAAACAACGGCGGCGTTGCTCCTCTCCAGATCACCCTGAACTCCGCGACCCCCTGCACGGGATCCAACGGTCGCCAGGTGGTGAAGATCGACTTCAGCCTCTCCGGAGTCTCGGCGCAGCAGTTCCAGCTGCTGCTGCAGTACTTCTTCGACACCAACATGAACGGTCAGCTCGACGCGGGCGAGAGCCCGGTCATGATGACGCCCGCGTCGATGATGCAGCTCTCGGACGCCGGCATCGCCTCGGACGACTACTTCGACCCGGCGACCACGACGTCCTTCGGTGCCAACCAGAGCTCGCTCAACGGCGTGTTCTACTGGTGCGTGAACTCGGACCTGCCCTTCGGCGGCAACGTCTGCGCGCTGATCGACGGCCAGACCGTCGTCGCGGGGCAGAGCGTTCAGAGCGCGCTGATGTGCAACGTCGACGCGCCGGCCGGCCTGCCGATGACCTCGAGTAGCGGTGACACCAACGCCGCGCCCGGCCCGCAGATGGGCAGCGGCGCGCTGGGCGTGATGCGTCACACCGCGGTCAACCTGTTCCACGTCGCGGGCAACCAGATCGTCATCGCGGGCGGCCTCACCGAGGACACCGGCAAGGGCGGCCTCTTCGCCCTCGATTCGATCGAGGATCTCGCGTTCGACACCTCGAACATGATCCACACGACCGCGTCGGGCCCCTTCACGATGGCGACCGAGCGCGTCCAGCACGCCTCGAGCTTCTTCTACGACAGCAGCTCGCCGCTCAACTGCGTCGCGCGCGTCCTCGTGGCCGGCGGCATGAACGACGGCGGCACCCCGACCAACTCGACCGAGATCTACGCGAACGGCGCGGTGACCACCGGTCCGGCCATGAACGCGACGCGCTTCGGCCACACCGCGACCTGGCTGCCGAACAACACCGTCCTCATCGCGGGCGGTGACGGCACCGCGGCCTCGACGGCCGAGATCTACGATCCGGTCACGAACACCTTCACGACCGTGGCCTTCCCGATGCCGACCGCCCGGACGCAGCACACCGCTTGCCTGCTCCCCGACGGTCGCGTCCTCCTCGCGGGCGGCTTCGACCCGATGGTCGGCATGCCGCTGCAGGCCGTCACCTTCGACCTCAAGCTGTTCCAGAACGGCTCGAACCCCTGGGCCACCGATTCCGGCCCGGCGATCGACCGCCGCGATCACACCGCGACGGTGCTGGTCAACGGCGTCTGCTACCTGATCGGCGGTCGCCAGATCACGAGCCCGACCACGCTGCTCGGCACCGCGCACGCCTACCGCACCTTCCCGATGACCTTCGGCGGTGCGACCATCCCGGCGGGCTTCTCGTCCCAGGTGGACTTCATGCTCGTCGGCCGCGCCAACCACGCGACCACGCGTCTCGGCACCGGCGAGCTCCTCGTGACCGGCGGTCTCACCGCGCTCGGCATGGGATCGCAGACCCTCGGCCTGGTGTCGGACACGGCGACGAACCTGTCCGAGGCCTTCCTCCCGGCCTGCTTCACCGAGGAGACCCTCGGTGCGTTCAGCCCGGTGGCCTCGCTGTCCACGGCGCGCGCCTTCCACACCTCGACGACCGTCAACGGCGGCGCCGCGGTCATCATCGGCGGTTCGGGACTCGACCAGAGCGGCCCGGCGCTCGACAGCGTCGAGTACTACCCCTTCACCAACTCGGCTCCGGTCGCCACGAACCTCGTGATCGACTTCGCGACCGCGTCCTCGAACGGCGGCATCGACGTCCCGGTGACCTTCAACCTGGATGACGCCGAAGGCGACAAGGCCTTCTGCATCCTGCAGGTCTCCGACGACAACGGCGCGACCTTCCGCTTCGCCACGCTGACCAACTACGCCGACACGGTGAACCTGCAGAACGGCACGGTGACGCTCCACTGGAACGCCGCCGCGGACGGCATCGCCGCCACGAGCGCCCTCCTGCGCCTCACCCCGATCGGCGGCACGATCGGCGACTGCATCACGACGCAGATGCAGCAGCAGTGACCCGCACCTTCCCTCGCGGGTGAACCGGACGGGGCCCGGCGCCATGGCGCCGGGCCCCTTCTCGTTGGCCTCTCATACGGTGTCAGTCACCAGATGAGAATTCTCCGCCAACCGTCTCCGCCGAAGCGAACGATCCTCGCCGGAGAATTCTCATCTGGTGACTGACACCGTATGAGAGGCCCGACGCAAGACCGGACGCCCCCACGGAAGACGCCCCCACCCCGCCCCGAACGAGAAGAGGCCCGACGCTCGCCGCGCCGGGCCTCTCCTCTTCCGCCTTCACTCGCGCGAGTCGGCGATCAGTGCGTCACGCGCGCCCGGACGTAGTCAGCGACCTGCGCCAGCGGCAGGCGATGCTGCTCCATCGAGTCGCGCTCGCGGATGGTCACCGTGCCGTCCGTCTTGGTGTCGAAGTCGATCGTGACGCAGAAGGGCGTGCCGATCTCGTCCTGGCGACGGTAGCGGCGACCGATGGCGCCGCTCTGGTCGTAGAAGACGGTGCAGAAGGTGCGGAGCTCGTCCTCGAGCTTCTCCGCGATCTCCGGCAGGCCGTCCTTCTTCACCAGCGGGAAGATGCCGACCTTGATCGGAGCGATGCGCGGGTCGAGGTGCAGCACCGTGCGCGAGTCCCCGTCCTCGAGCTGCTCCTCGTCGTAGGCGTCGACGAGGAAGGTGAGGCAGGCGCGATCGACGCCGAGGGCCGGCTCGATCACGTAGGGGAAGTAGCGCTCCTTCTTCTGGTCGTCGAAGAACTGGAGGTCGCGTCCCGTCGCCTCGGCGTGGCGCTTGAGGTCGAAGTCGGTGCGGTTCGCGATGCCCTCGAGCTCCTTCCAGCCGAAGGGGAACTCGTACTCGACGTCGGCGCAAGCCTTCGAGTAGTGGGCCAGCTCGTCACCGGCGTGCTCGCGCAGCCGCAGGCGCTCCTCGCGGACGCCCAGGCCCTTGAACCAGCCGAAGCGCGCGTCGCGCCAGTAGGTGTACCACTTGTCCGCCTCGTCCGGCGGCACGAAGAACTCCATCTCCATCTGCTCGAACTCGCGGCTGCGGAAGATGAAGTTCTCGGTGACGATCTCGTTGCGGAAGGACTTTCCCTGCTGCGCGATGCCGAAGGGCGGCTTCACGCGGGACGTGTCCACGACGTTCTTGAAGTTGACGAAGATGCCCTGCGCCGTCTCGGGGCGCAGGTAGACGGTGGAGCCCTCGCTCTCGACCGGTCCCATGTTCGTCTTGAACATCAGGTTGAACTGGCGGGGCTCGGTCAGTTCGCCGTCGCACTCACCCGGACGCTTCGAGGGCTTCTCGGGGCAGACCTGGCCGTCGATCGTGTCCTGGCGGAAGCGCGCCTTGCACTTCTTGCAGTCGACCAGCGGGTCGTTGAAGCCGGCCACGTGGCCGCTGGTCTCCCAGACCTTCGGGTGCATCAGGATGCTGGCGTCGATGCCGACGACGTCCCGGCGGCGCCGGACCATCTCGTGCCACCAGTTGTCCTTGACGTTCCGCTTCAGCTCGACGCCGAGGGGGCCGTAGTCCCAGCAGGACTTCAGGCCGCCGTAGATCTCGCTGCTCGGGAAGATGATCCCGCGTCGCTTGCACAGCGAAACGAGCTTCTCCATGGTGTCGGCCGGTTGGCTCATCGTCCCCTCGCGATCGCAAGTTCAGTGGAAGCAAATGCTTACGGGCCGCGACGCCTCCGGAACGGAGGCGCGCGGCCCGATTATGGCCGGGGCGTGGAGGCGAATCAACCGACGGTCAGACGGTCGCGACGGGTCGCGAAGGCGCCCGCCGCCTCGGTGTGGGCGCGGAAGAGACCGAGATTGAAGTCGAGGTTCTTGAAGGTGAGCTCCGGGTGCCACTGGACGGCGTGGCAGAAGGTGTGCTCGTGGCTCGACATGGCCTCGACCACCCCGTCGGGGGCGACGGCGCTGATCTCGAATCCGGGGGCCAGATCGCGCACCGCCTGGTGGTGGTAGCTGTTGATCCGGACCTTCTCCTCGCCGGTGATCCCGTGCAGCCAGGTTCCCGGCTTCACGTGGCACGAGTGCGAGGGGTACTCCTCGGTGAGCTTCTGGAAGTGCAGGAGGATCTCGCCCTCCATCTGGGACTCGATGTCCTGCCAGAGCGTGCCGCCGGCCGCCACGTTGAGGACCTGCATGCCGCGGCAGATGCCGAGGATCGGCATGTCGCGCTTCAGGGCCTCCTTGGTGAGGATCATCTCGGTGACGTCCCGGAGCGGGTTGATCTCGCCGATCTTCCGGTGGGGCTCCTGGCCGTAGTAGCTCGGATCCATGTCGAATCCGCCGGTGAGCATGAGGCCGTCGCAGATGTCGAGCGCGCGCTCGAGGACGGTCTGATCCTGACTGAGCGGGAGGATCATGGGCACGCCGCCGCTGGCCTCGACGGCCTGGCAGTAGTGCATCGACACGCCGAACCGCGGGTAGGGACGGTCGTTGTGCGTGAAGTAGATCTTGCGGGACGAGACACCGATGACCGGGCGACGACTCACGACGCATCTCCTGGAGTGTCCGCCCGGGCCGAGCGGATCACGGATCATAGCACGGCCGACTTCGGCCTCCCAGCCGGGGGACGGGGGCTCCGCCCGAGGACCTCGCGATAGGCGGCGACGATCGGCTCGAGGTTGCCCCGCCAGCTCCGGACCCGCGCGACGTTGACGCGACCCCGCCGGCCCTCCTCCCGGAGGTCTTCGAGCGAGCGGTCCAGGGAGGCGGCGAGGACGCGATCCATGTCCTCGGCGTCGCCGGCCCGGAAGCTGGCGCCGACCTCGCACTCGTCGAGGAGTTCCCGGATACCGCCGACGTCGCTCCCGATCACGCAACGCTCCATCGCCATCGCCTCGAGCGGCTTGAGGGGCGTGGTGAGTTCGGTGAGGCGCGAGCGCGTCCGCGGATAGACGAAGGTGTCGATGAGCGCGTAGTGGTCCTGGATCTCCTGGTGCGGGACGCGGCCGGGCATGACGACCCGATCCTCCATCCCGTGCCGGGCGACCGCCTCGCGTACCTTCGGCTCGGCGTCGCCGCCGCCGATCAGGAGCAGCACGAAGTCGTCGCGCCCCGCGGCCCGAAGTCGCGCGGCCGAGGCGACGAGGTCATCCAGCCCCTCGTAGACGAAGAAGGAGCCGATGAAGCCCAGGACGCGCTTGCCCTCGAGCCCGAACTTCCGCTCGAGCGCCGGGTCCTTCTCGCGCGGTCGGAAGGTCTCGACCTCGACGCCGTTCTTGCTGACGAGGATCTTCTCCTCGGGGATGCCGCGCGCGATCATGTCGCGCTTCAGGCCCTCGCAGATGCAGACGAGACGCGTCGCGTCGCGCGCGACCTCCGTCTCGAGTCGCTTCACCTGCCGGTAGACGAAGCCGCCCTCGCCGAACTTCCCCTTGTCGACCGCGTCGTCCTCCCAGAACGCGCGGATCTCGTAGAAGACCGGCAGGTCGAGCTTCCGCCCCACCGCGAGCGCCGCCTGCCCGTCGAAGAAGGGCGAGTGGGCGTGCAGGAGGTGGGGCCGGAAATCCCGGGCGACCTCCTCGACGCGCGCCGCCATCGCGCCGGTCAGGATCCGCTCGCGCCAGAAGGGCAGCTTGAGCTGCAGCCGGTCGAGCGCGCCCGAGGGGCGTTCCGTCCGGTGGAAGCGCAGACCGTCGATCTCCTCGACCGGGGCCTGGTGGACGTCGTGTCGCGCGGAGGTGACCGCCTCGACGCGCAGTCCCATCGAGCGCTCGACCTCGTAGATGTAGCGGCTCCGGAAGCTGTACCCGGAGTGCAGCGGGATCGAGTGATCGAAGACGTGCAGGACGCGGAGTTCTTCGGGATCGGACATGAAGGGATCCTGTTGCTTCCCGACGGAGATCGGCGGCCCGGAGGCGACGGCGCGGACGTGCCGCGGAGGCCCTCCGAGGCTCCCTCTTCCTGGATCGGACGCAGGCGCCCGCCGACCCCATCGAATATGACGAAAACGGGGCGCAGGCCCCAGCTTGCGCCCTTTGCGCGGGGGTTTCGCGGGCGCGGCGTCAGGATCCTCCGACCGCGCCCTTCGCGCCGTCCCGCCGAGGCCGCAAGATGCCGCGCATGAAGTGTCGGATCCTCCTCGTCCTCGCGCTCGCGCTCGCGGCCTGCGCGTCTCCCTCGCCCGACCGCCTCGACGCGTCGCTGCCGCCCGAGGAGGCGCTCGCGAGGCTCGTCGTCGAGACGGACCGCGGCGGTCCGGTCGACGCCGCGGCCGAGGTCCTGGTCGTGCGCGATCGCCACTCCACCAATCCGGGCTTCCACCGCGTCCGCGACCAGCTCGCCCGCATCCAGCGCGACAATCGCCTCCTGGTGGACTACCTTCTCGGCCGCGGCTGGTCGCTCCTCGGCTGCGAGTTCCGCGAGGGGCCGCTCGTCGACGAGCCCGACACCGCCCAGCAGTACCGGATCATCCGGCGGCGCATGCAGACGGACGGCGTGCACACGCCCTTCCTCGACGGCTGGTCGGTCTACCAGCCGATCCGCTTCCAGCTCATGCACGAGGGTCGGCTCGAGGTGCGCGGGGTCGAGGACGCGGCGCTCTACGCCCGCGACCTCGATCTCTTCCGCGACTACAAGGAGGCGCGCTCGATCGCCCGCCGCCGGAACATCACCGAGGACGAGCGGCGCGAGGCGCTTCGCGCCGCGGTGGAGGCACAGACCGCCCTCGAGGCCAACACCGCGGCACGCGGCCGCGCGGCGGCGGAGAACCTCGTCGAGGCGATGCGCGAGAGCGGGCGCGACCGCGCGATCCTCCTGATCGGCGGGGCGCACGTCCCGGCCGCGGTGCGGAGTCTCGAGGAGCTCGGCCTGCGCTGGCGGGTGGTCGAGTCGCGGTCGTACCGCGACCCTCCCGGCCCCGAGCCGGAGGACCGCGAGATCCCCTGATCTCGCGGCCGGCCGGCGTCAGTCCTCGGCGGCTTCGGCGGCGCGATGCGACGCGACGCCCTCGGCGACCGCGCCGAGCGTCGTCGCGAGGTCCTCGCGCGCGAGGCGGCCGGTCTCACCGTCGGCGCGGCAGGCCGCCAGCGCGAGGTCATCCAGCGAGACGATGCCGAGGACGCGCTCCTTCTCCCCCACCACGGGGACGCGATGGAGCCGGTGCTCCCGCATCAGGGCGTGGACGGTCGCCAGATCGTCGTCCGGCCGGCAGCGATGGATCTCGCGCGAGCAGCAGTGCCGCACGGGGATCTCGTGGAGCTTCAGCCCCTGGGTCATTCCCCCCATGCAGATGTCGCGGTCGGTGATGACTCCGCAGAGCTTCCCGCCCATCGACTCGACGACGGGCAGGATGCCGCAGGAGTTCTCCCACATCATCTTCGCCGCCTCTGCGAGCGAAGTGTCGCCGTAGCACACCTTTGCGCCCGGCGTCATCACATCGAGGACCTTCACGACTCGTCTCCGGTTTCGGGCCCCTGCCCCCGGGGAAACTCCCCCGGCGAGCGGCGCCGTCCTTCCATCGCAAATCGCGGTCCGGGACCGACTCAATTCGAGGCGAGAAGCCAGGCGAGGATCCTCGCCTCCTCGTCGGCATCGATCTGGGCCATCGGCGCCATCGTCGGGAGGATCTCGCGCCACCTCTCGTCGGAGAAGGCGCCGGGCTCGTAGGCGAGGTGGCAGGCCGAGCAGCGCCGGGCGTAGAGCTCGGCCGTGGTCGGTCCCGTTTCCTCCATCGCGGTCTCCTCCGTCGACTCGCCGCCCTCCGGTCCGGTGCCGCAGCCGACGAGGGAGAGGGCGAGGCCGAGGAGCGCCGCCGAGGCCGCCACCGCGAGGCGGTCGTGCCGGGCGCCCATCAGAAGTAGCTCGCCACGGAAAGGACGATGCGGTCGTTGCCGACCTCGTCGATGCCGTCGAACTCGGGGAACCACTGGTATTCGAGCTTGATCACGGTCTTCTCGACGGGGCGGAAGTTGATCCCGAAGGTGACCCGGCGGAGGTCGTCCCGGAAGCCCGCCCCACGCGAGTCGCGGTCGATCCCGAGGGCGGAGTCGTCGGTGTCGATCGTGCCGTAACGCACGACGAGCGTGAAGGTCGACTCCTCGGTGAAGAAGGGTGTCGTCCCGACCCAGGAGTCGACGAAGAAGTGGTAGTTGAGCTGGAGGTAGTAGCCGCTCGCCCCGCCCGGGACGCCGGCCGCCACCTCCGCCGCGCCCCGCTCGAGATCGACGCAGGCGTACTCCCCGATGAACTCGAAGGGCCCCTCGCGGAAGGTCCAGTCCAGCGCGAACATCCGCATCGAGCGGTCGTCGCCCTCGTCGTAGCGACCGAAGCCGAAGGACAGGCCGATCGAGGCGTGGTCGAGGAATCCGAGGTGCGGCGTCACGCCGAGGCGCCCGACGATCATCTTGTCGTCGTTCACGTCCTCCCGGAACGACCCGCGCGCGTCGCGGAAGCCTCCACCGGCGGTCGACGAGAAGTCCCCGTCCAGCCCGTTCACGACCACGATGTCGTAGTCCAGCGTGACCGCGTCGCCGAGGTCGAAAGCTCCGTAGGCGCCGACGCCGGCGTCGGTCCAGGTCGTCGGGATGATGCGGCGATCGACGAGCGGCCGGTCCGTCAGGTCCCGCAGCGGCGAGTCGTGCAGGAGGTTGAAGCGGCCGAAGGGGATCAGCAGCGCCCCGAACTTCAGGTTGAAGGCCCGATCGAGGTGGAAGCGCAGCTCGGCGTACTCCACCGCGATCTCGTTGTCGCTCAGGAAGTCGGCCGTGCCGCCGCCCTCGATCTCGATCTCGGTGCGGAAGCTGATCCGTCGCGGCAGGATCTCGGCCTCGATCTGGAGGATCAGCCGGTGCTGGTCGAAGGTCGTGTCGTCGCTCGCCTCGTCGTGGCGGAACTCGAGGTCGAAGTAGCCGCCGAAGCGCAGCGGCAGCAGATCACGCTCCTCGCGCGCGCCGCCCGCGAGGTCGATCGTCCCCGCCGCCAGCTCGGCCTGGATCGCCTCGATCCGTCCCTCGAGCGCCCCGCGCCCGAGCTCGCCGCGCAGCGCCGCGATCTCGGCGTCCTTCCGCGCCCCCTCCTCGGCCATCGTGCGCTCGACCTTCGCGAGTCGGCGCATGAGCTCGTCCTCCCGCGCGGCCCGCGCCCGGAGCTCGGCGTCGAGCCGCCGGACCTCCGCCGCGACGCCCGCCCCGCCCTCCTGGGCGTGCAGGGAGGGCGCGAAGGCGAGCCCGAAAGCGGCCGCAGTGAGCACCAGGGAGAGGATCAGGGACCGGCCCGTGGGCCACGGCAGGGTGGTGTTCCGTCGCATGGCCGGGAATTTATGGTCTTGAGACTCAGTCTCAAGAGCATTCTGGCCCCGTTTTTCTCCACAGGCCCCCGAGGGTCTCCGGCCCGCCGTAATCTGGTCGTCGGGCGAAGAGAGGGAAACTCATGGAAACACGGGAGATACGATGGTTCCTGGCCGTCGTGCTGGGGATCGCGATCTGGGCGGCCTGGTGGCTCGACCGGCACGGGGACGACCCGGCCGACCTGCGATCCGAAGCGGGGGGCGCCCCGACCCAAGGCGTTTCCGGCCCCGAATCCCGCCGCTTGGGGCCGGGTCGAGCCGGTGCGGACGTCCACCCCACGATGGACGAGCCCCGGCCCGAGGAGAGTCGGACGACGCGCCTCGACGGTCGCGTCATCGACGACGCCGGGTCACCACGGCCGGGAATCACGGTCCGCGTTCGCGCGCGACGCCGATTCGCGCCCGGGGAGCCGGTCACGCTTCCTATGCCCGGTGACGGCGCCTTCTCGGGCGAGGAGGTCTCGTTGACGACCGATGTCGCGGGTCGCTTCGAAGCTCTCCTCTCCTTCCCTCCTCCCTTCCAGATCATCACCCACGACGAGGCCGGATCGCGGCGGCGCTTCCGTGAGATCGTCGGAGACGACTCCTCCTCCGACGTCGTGATCGTCCTGCCCTCGCCTCGTCACCTTCAAGTGCGAGTGATCGATGAACGCGGGCGACCAGTTCGCGACGCAGAAGTCCGCCTCGCGAACTGGCCTCAAGACCTACGCGACACGTGGGTGGCATGCGACCAGGACGGTCGGGCTCGACTCACGATCGAACGCGACCTGAGCCGGCCCCACGTTCGCGCCCGCGCCCCGGGTCGACCCGATCTGGCCTGGCCCCTCTTCGACGAGCCAGGGCCGGCGGAGGACATGCTCACGCTTCGCCTTCCTCGCGGCATCTGGCGCGATGTCCTCGTCGTTGCGGCGTCGGACGGACGCCCACTGCCCGGCATCACCGTGGAGGCGGGTCCGATCTGGACTCCCACCTTCTCATTCCGCGCGCGCGCCACGACCGACGCCCACGGCCTGGCCCGCGTCGGCCCATTCCCGCCTCCTTCCGATGCCGTTCCCTCCGACGACGGCGACGAAGGACGCCGGACCCGATCCTACCGGGCTCGGCTCTACTTCGAGGCCGAGCTCTTCCTCGGCGATGACCTCGACGTCACGGTCGACGGCTCCGCCGGAGAACCCTGGCGCATGGCCCTCCATCGGGGCGTGCGGATCCTCGGGCGAATCGTCGACGAGGTCGGTCGACCCGTCGAAGGTCCGGTGTCGCTCAAGCGCTCCGAAGGACGCAGCCTGCTGGACGATTGGGCCGAGGATGGACGGTTCGTCCTGCTCGCGCCCCCCTGGGAACTCCTCGCGACCGATCTCGTGGTGAGTGCCATCGGCTCGGATGGCGAGGGACGCCGTCTCGAAGGACGCTCGATGGGTCTCCCCGTCTCACCGGAGGACCCGTTCGACATCGGCGACATCGTCGTGACGCCCGTCGTCCCGAGCTCCATGCGCACATTCGTCGCGTGCCTGCGGAACGAGGAGGGAGCGCCGCTTCCGGCCGCCTGGCTCAGCATCGGTGACGTCGTCCTCACGGCCGACGCGAACGGCTGCGTTACGGCGAAAGTGACAGCGGACGAGACGACCACTGCCAGCGCGGGGTGTCGGGGCTTCGCCGATAAAGAGGTCGAGATCGCGTGCGCCTCCCTCGAGCCTCAGGTCATCACCCTCGAGGCGTCGCGAAGGGTGACAGGCCGCCTCGTCGACGCCTCAGGTCGCGGAGTTCCTCACGTCACGGTCTGCCACCACTCGAGTTCCTATTCCTCCTCCTTCACTCGAGGAGTGAAGACGGATGCCGACGGAGCGTTCATCATCCCCGTGGCGCCGCGCTGCGACTTCCAGGTCTGGGTCTACGTCGGAGGAATCCGGCGGGACTCGAACGACCCGCAGTTCACCTTCCCCGCCGGGAAGGACCATCACGTCCTGAGTCTCGATCACGACCTCTGCACGCCGGTCCCCGTCGAGTTCACCCTGCACGGCATCCCTGACGCGGCGATGCCCTACGTCCACGCCATCGTTCGAGCGACAGACGCGGAATGGGACACGGGCGCCTCGGTCCGAGCCGACCCCGGAGGGATCTGGCGCGCGGCAGAACCGCTCGAACCCGGCGCGTGGCGCCTGGAAATCAGCCTGGCGGGCCGAGTGATCTCGCAGACCCACTTCGTCGTACCCAACGTGGCTCCGAAGACGCTTTCCCTCGACGTCGAGGTCAAGGTTCCTCCCTTCCTCGAGGTCTCGTCCAGGGGACTCCCGGGCGGGATCTCGATCACCTGGGAGATCCTCGATGCGAGCGGCGCGGTCGCCCGCATCGTCGAGTCCTCATCCGACGAATGCATCGCGCTCCCGGCACGGCCGGGCGAGGTCGCCATCCGCGGGATCGCCGATGACTATTCCTGCTCCGGATGGGTCTCCCGCCGTTCCGTCCCTCTCCCTCCGCTCTCTGGCGCGGTAGTGACCCACCTCGTCGTCCCCTTCTCCCCGATCCCGATGCTCGAGATCCGGGGCGTCGGCGACCAGCGCCTCATCGAGGTCCGCCGTGCGTCCGACGGGCAACCGGTCGAGAAGCAGGTCCTCGCCGAGAAGGACGGGATCCGCTTCGCGCTCGCGCCCGATCTCTACGAGGTGACGATCCGGCGCGGCGACCGGATCGAGCGCCACCGCGTCGATCTCCGCTCGCTCCCTTATGTCCTCATTCCCGACCCGCGGGACAGGGACGCAGAGGACGACTGAGGGAGTCGTTCCCTGAGGGCCGGCTGCCTCGACCCTGAATCCGTTTCGCGTTCCTTCCGCCGTCGAGAAGCGTAGGTTCGAGGGCGAGGATCGGGGCTCGGTCGTCACGTCGGCGCCCCGAGACCGGCTTCCCTTCCGACCCCATCGGTTTCGATCCCATGACCGTTCCGCCCCCGAGCATCCGGATCATCCTCTTCGCCGGGGTCCTGTACCTCGCCGCGTTGATCGTCCTCGGCCGGCTCGACCTCGCGGCGGGGGGCGTGGCGACCGGATGGGCGGTCGACCGCGCCGAGGTCGACACGATCAACGCCCTCCCGTCCGCCGACGACGCCGATGTCGCTGCACGACGCATCATCCGGGGAAGCGTGCGGACTCGTTCGGGCGTGCCGCTCGCCGGAGCGCGCATCACGGTGCGCAAGAACGCCGAAGCCGGCGGCGCGATCGTCCTCGGGCGAACGCCCCGATTGAATCTCGTGACGACCGGCTTCAGCCGTTCCGACGGTACGTTCGAACTCGACGTCGGATCGGCCGACCTTCCTCTCGAGCTGGAGATCGTTCCTCCCTTTCCGGCCGCCACGGTCAACCACGGGATCCGAGATTCCGAGACCGAAGCGACGGTGGTCTTCCCCGACCCATCGATCAACGCGGTCTGCATCGAATCGCCCCTGCGCGCGGACTGGGACGCGCAGCCGATGACCTTGGAGGTGCGGACGCGCATCGCGGGCCCGCGATGGCCCTTGCCGGAGGCGGACCCCGACGGCGTGACCCGTTTTCCGGCGGTCGTGGAGAACGAATTCCAGTTCGAGGTCGTCGCCACGACGCGCCGAGGCTCGACTTCCAGCCGGCGACTTTCACCCTGGCATCGCTCGCAGGCGTGCGTCCTGCCCCTGGGCGACCGCCGCCGACTGGACGTGGTCATCCTTGAGCGAGTCACCCGACAGCCGATCGTCGGCGCGAGAGTCGAGATCTCCCCCTACTGGGGAGGCTCGAGATGGACGGCGGCCCCGGGGATCACGGACCGGTCGGGTCGGGTCACGATCGAGGTCCCGGACGAATCTGCCGACCCCGCGACGTCCAACGGGAGCGGTCGCTTCTTCCGCAACGGACCGGACACGCGCATCCACGTCACGGCGGAAGGTCGTGGCGACGTGGACGAGGTCATCCGCCTCGACGATTTCCATCGTGAGATCGTCCTCGAGATGCGCTCGGACTCGACCGGCGCGTGTCAGGGATACGTCGTGGATGCCCTCGGTGATCCGGTCCGGGGAAGGCTGCGGATCGGGTCGCCTGACCGCGAGAGCGTGGTCCACGTCAGCACGGACGAGGACGGCCAATTCTCGACGACATCACTCGCGCCGTCCGACCGATACTCCACTCCCACGGTTTTCGAGTTCATCGGACTCGACCGCAGGGGGCAACCGGTCGAAGGTCTCTTCTTCGTTCGCCCGCAAGGCTCGCCCCGATCGACTCATTCACTTCGCCTCGCCTGCCCGCGACCGGGCACGATCCGACGCCGCGCCGTCGATGTCCTGATCACCGACGCCGAGGATCGCCCCCTGCCGGGATCCTGGGTCGAGATCATGGGAATCCGGCGACACGCGGGAGACGACGGCAGGGTCCACTGGGAGTTCCTCGTTCCCGGGGGCATGAGCGACGTGGAGGCGGGAGTCGAGCGTCCGATCGCATCGACCGAGAGGTCACGATTCCCGGAGCGCGACGACGACGACCTCGAGTTCTTCGCTCGTGCCCTGGACGGCAAGCGACACCTCGGCGGCATCCGCATCGGCTGCGAGGGATATCGAACCCGCTCGACGCGACCCCATGACGACTGGGCCTACCTTCCCGCCCGCATCGTCCTCGAGCGCGAACGTGATCTCGCCCTGCTCGTCGTCGATGAGACCGACTCCCCGGTCCCGGGGGCCTCGCTCTACTTTCCGCGAGAGGGCCGCGCCGACACCTCCTATCGGGGATGGCCCCGGATCGACGAGTACACCGACGCGGACGGCCGTTTCCGCGGTCAGGGGTTCCGCTTCGGGGACACGCCGGTCCGGGTCCGCCCGCCGGGCGGATCCGACCATGAGGTGACGATTCCGGCCGGAGTGCTGGACTACCGGATCCGACTCCCGATCCGTTTCGAGGCGCGGCATGACGTCGAGATCAAGGTCTCGACGCGGCCGCGGGGACGTGCGGATGAACTCGAGCTCGTCGTCCACCCGCTCTGGACGAAGTCGCTTCCCGTGATCCGCCGGCGCTTCGAGGGCCCCGACGGAGCGATGACCCTGAGGTCCCTCTTCACGGGAGGCGGCCAGATCGAGTTCCGGCATCGAGGGCGGGTCATGCTTCGCGACCAGCTGTTCGTGGACGCCGAGTTCCACTTCGAGGGAATGAACGAATACGTCGTCGAGCTGGGAGACTGACATCTCCGTCCGGTCACGCGACGATGCCCACTCCGCCGCTTCGGTCTCCTCGCTGACGGCTCTCCGACCCGCAAACTCGTCCGCCTTCGCCACGGGATCGGGTATCCTCGAGCCGGGTGTGCGAGGAAGGAGATCCCGAGGTGTCCAGGCGTGACCGCGCACTGCTGATCGTCCTCGCCCTCCTCACCGGAGTCGGGATCTTCCTCGTCATGCCGGGGTTCGGGGAGGACGAGGCGTTCGACACGACGGGCGTCGCGCGGTCGGACGTCATGTCGGAAGATCGCGAGACGAGGGAGGCGCGACGCGACACCGTCCCGACCCGACCTTCCGAGGTCGAGACCGCCGCGCTCGCGGGCCCCGTGTTCACCGGCCGCGTCCTCGACTCGACCGGGCGACCGATGGCCGGAGCGCACGTCCGCGCCCTGCCCGACGCGCCCGCGCGAGAGGGAGTCGCCGCCGGCCCTCGTGCCCTCGCCGCGTCGGTGCCGTGGTCGACGACGGACGAGCAAGGGATCTATCGCGTGCACGCCACCTCGCCCGCGCCCGTCCTCGAGGCCTGGAGCCCGCACTGGGGGATCCGGCGCCTCGTCGCCGTGGCCGCGCACGCGGAGGCGCCGACCATCCGCTTTCCGACGCCGCGCACGGTCGCGATCCGGATCGTCGACGGAGATCGCCGTCCGATCGCGGGGGCCGAGGTTCGCCTGAGCCGCGACCGGCGCACGATCGCGATCCACGAAGCGGACGCCGGAGGCTGGAGCCGGCTGCTGACCTGCGTGAATCCGGGGAGTGACGAGTTCAGGATCGAGCTCCGCGCCCCGGGCCATCTCTCGCGATGGCTCACCTCGCTCGGCGTCGTCGAGGACGGATGGGAGTTCGCGCTCTCGCCCGGGATCGACGCACCGTTCGTGGTCGTCGAGGCCGAGACGGGCGATCCGGTGAGCGGCGCCGTCGTCGAATCCGTGGCCGGCCGCGAGTCGACGACCGCGCTCGCGATGTCCTACTCGGACGCGGCGGGCCGCGGGCACCTCGCGCTCACCGAGGACTTCGTGCAGGAACGCCGCGTTGCCGGCGGGCCTCTCTTCCTGCGGGCCCGCCACGGCGACCACCAGAGCGCCGTCCGGGAGTTCGACGTCGACGCCATCGGCGGCCCGCCCCTCGTCATCGCGCTCCCGCGCGACGCGCGCGGGGAGTCCTTGAGCGGACTCCTCATCTCCGCCGGCGGTCTCCGCTCGGCACGCGTCCGCCTCCGCCTCTCCGGTTCCTCGCCCCGCGGGGAAGCCCGGTTCGAACTCGATTGCGACGCGGAGGGGCGATTCTCGATCGACGTGCCGGAGGCGACCCGCCGCGGCGCGTCGTGGGCCCGGATCGAGGCCTGGGGCGAGGCCGCCGACGGCGCCCTCGTGTCGGCCGAGACGAGAGTCGCCCTCGCGCGGTCGGCGGCGATCGACCTGGGTGAGATCGAGCTCCTCCCCCGGGAGGATCAGCCGGTTCGCGTGCATGACGCATTCCTGGTGCGTGACCGGAGCGGCGCCCCGCGCCCGGACGCGGTCCTCGTCTACGAGAACGAGGTCCACCGCTGCGACGAGGACGGGCGGGTCGGACTCTTCGACCTGCGGAAGCACACGACCGCCTACGACACGGAGTTCCTCTGCCCCGGCCTCGTCGATCCCCAACCCGACCGGGTCCGATTCGGGAGGGAGTTCTTCTCGCCCCGGGAGTACATCGATCCGGGGTCGCGCGCCGAACTCGACGACGCCGCGAAGACCAAGGTCATCGTGATGGAGCGGCGCCGCACCCTCTCGGGCGTGCTCCGCGATCTCGCGGGCCGACCGATCGCCGAGGCCGCGATCACCGGCGTCTACCCGGGCGTGACGGCCGAGGGCGGCGAAGGGGCGTGCACGGACGCCCGGGGGCGCTTCACGATCGACCGCCTGCCCCTTCGCGATCTTGCGGTCTACGTCGATCTCCAGACCTCGTCCGGCCGACGCCGGGCCTTCCTCGAGATCCCTGACGACGTCACCGAGGCCGAGCTGCACACCGACTTCGATCTCGTGACGCGCACCGTCACCGTCCGGGTCGACGCGTCTCCGGCGTGGCTGACCCCGTTCCTCCGCGTCCGCGTGCTGCCGATCGGGGAGAGCACGGCCTCGGACCGAGCCCGCGACATCCTCGCCCTGGACCCGAGGACCTGGGAGCACCAGGGAGGCCGCCCCGAGCCCGCCGTCCAGGCGGTCGATGCCTCGGGCCGGGCGTCCTTCGCCGAACTGAACCGTGATCTCTGGGAGATCCGCGTTCTCTACGGCCGGAAGATCCTCGAGCGCCGTCGCCTCACCCTGAACCCTGAGCGCGACGATGAGATCCGCTTCGACGTCACCGTGCCGCGCACGATCCGACTCCGCGTGCTTGCGAACCCGCCCGTCGAATCGCTGAAGGTCTCGGTCCTCGACGGCCACGGCGTCGTGACGAGGACCTTCCTCTCCCGCTCGGGCAAGACCATCGCACTCACGCCGCGCCCGGGCGAGGCGGAACTCCGCCTCACGGATCGCGGCCGTCCCGACCGGCCGATCCGCGCGGTCTCGCTGTTGCCCTCGCTGCGCGACGGCGAGCACCGGATCCTCGACGTGGACATGGATGCGGAGGAGGAGAAGTGAACGCCCGCCGACGCGAGACTCGTCGCATGCCCGCCCCCACGTTCAGGACCCGGGGAGGCGCCCGCGCATGAGCGCATCGTCAGGCGGTCGGCTCCGGATGCCGCTCATCCTGTTCGCCGTGGTGATCGCCGGTCTCCTCGTCTACCTGGCGATGAACCGGACCGACGACCGCAACCGACTCCCGGACGCGACGACTTCGAGCGACGAGGTCGCGGGAGGGGCCCGGCGCGAGGCGACGGATCGCGAGCCGAGAGTGGGCGATGCCGACGAAGAAACGGAAGCGCCCGCCCCCACCGACGCACGAACCGACGACTGTCTCCGCGGCGAGATCGTCGACCACGAAGGCCGCCCCTACGCCGGCGCCTGGGTCGAGATCTACGCGCGGCCGATCCTCGCGGCGGGCGAGACCGTCGATACCTCGGCCCTCGATCGACGCGTGGCCGCGGCCCGGAGCGATACGAACGGGCGGGTCGAGTTCGCGCGCGACGTCGCCGTGCCCGTCCTCGTCGTGGCCGCGGACGACGGCCGCGGCCTTCGCGCCTCGTGCCGCGTCGAAGCAGGCGTGTCGTCCTTCCGCCTCGCCTTCGCGGCACCCCGCCCGCTGACGATCCGCGTCATCGACCTCGCCGGGAAGCCCGTCATCGACGCCGAGGTCGGCCTCTCGCCGATCGAGGACGAGCGCCCCGAGGCGTGGACGAAGGTCGACGCGACGGGGGCGACGACGCTCGCGTGCGGCGGCGACGACGTCCTCGACGAGTTCCACCTCCACGCGCGGGCGCCCGGACGGGATCACCGCGCCGTCGAGTTCCGGACGGCCGACACGCTCTCGCTCGGCGAGTTCACGGTCGTGCTCTGTCCCGCGAGCTCCGTCCGCTGCGAGATCCGATCGAAGGCAGACGGGCGGGCGATCGAGGGCGCGGAGCTGCGGGTCGTCGATCTCGGCCGCTCCGCGACCCGCTTCTTCGCCGAGGGGCGCAGCGATCGCGAGGGAATCGCGCGGCTGGGTCCCCTGCCGACCCTCGAAGGCGTCCACGCCATGGATCGGAGCTCTTCGCGTCCGCGGACGATCCACGCGGTGGTGGCGGTCTCCGCCCCGGGATTCGTGACGAGACGTGCGAGCGTGAAACTCGGCGAGGAGGCGACCGACACGCTGACGGTGGAACTCGACGAGGCGGTCTCCGTGCGGGGCCGGACCGTCGATGCGAACGGCCGCCCGCTGAGAGCGGAGGTGTTCGCCGACCCCGAGGTCGACGCCGACCCGCGACGCTTCATCAACGCCTCGAGCGGAGCCGACGGCCGCTTCGAGCTGATCCGGCCGCGAGCCGAACTCGCCGCGGGTGGACCGCTCCGTCTCGTCGCCGCGGGACTGGATCCGGCCGGACGCTTCCTGCAGGGCACGACCGTCATCGAGCCGCCCGGCCGCGGTCCGGCCGTCGATCTCGGCGACGTCGTCCTGGACATGGTGGGGCCCTCCGGCATCACCGAGATCGCGACGCGGATCGTCGACGAGGACGGCGCCCCCATCCCCGGCGCCCTCCTCCGTGCCGGATCCGCCACGACCCGGGCCGACGCCGACGGCCGCGCGGCGCTTCGCCTGCTGCCGCCGGCGGAGTGGCCCGAGTTCGGCGCCGAGGCGCCCGGCCACCTCGCGACGACCTGGCTCTGGTACCCGAACGACGAGGAGTTCCCGCCCGTCGTCGTGCTGCCGCGGGCTCGCCGACTGCACGGCCGCGTCCTCGGGCGCGATGGCATCGCCATCGCCGGCGCGGACCTCACGTTCCGCTCGGAGGACGACCAGACCTGGGTCCGCACGGACGCGCAGGGGCGCTACTCGCTCGAGCGGGTCGCCGCGACCGGCCTCGACGTCGTCTACGAGTGCGGGATCCTCCATCGCCACCGCGACGAGATCGAAGCCGCCGTGCCCGACCACGCCGAGGAGTTCGATCTCACCGTCGATCAGGACGGCGCCGATGCGGCCCTTCTCGTCGTCGAGATCGAAGGGCCTCCGACCGACCTCCTCGGCCGACTCGACGTCCGGCTCCTGCGTGGCGCGTCGGAGACGAACGCCCCCACGGCGGGAACCGCTCGCGTCGACACGCGCGGCCGCGCGGTCTTCGAGCTGCTCGAGGCGGGCCCCTGGCGACTCGCGGTCGTCCTCGAGAGCCGGACGCTCCACGAGGAGCCCTGCGTCGTGCCGCCGGGTCGATCGACGCACCGCGTCCGGCTCGCCATGAAGCGCCCGCTCCGCCTCGGCGTGAGCGGCCCGGCGCGCGGCTCGACGGACGTCACCTACTCGCTCCTCGACCGCGAGGGTCGCGTGCGGCGCTCCGTCAGCGAGCGCGGCGACACCTGGCTCGAGATCCTCCCGAACGCCGACGAGACCGCGGTCCGCGCCGTCGCCCGCTCGCACGATGACCGCGCGTGGGTGGGTGCGGGACCGGTCCCGCTCCCTCCCGTGGACGACCTCAGCGCTCCTCT
Organism: Planctomycetota bacterium; assembly: GCA_041402125.1. GTDB lineage: Bacteria > Planctomycetota > DRQF01 > JAWKSY01. The sequence goes on along the minus strand of JAWKSY010000008.1, from coordinate 28,039 downwards.
CGTCGAGATCCCCCTCCGGCCGAGCCCCCTGCTCCAGCTCGTTCTTCCCGGCGAGGCCGCCGCGATCCGCCTCACCCCGCTCGGCGACACCCCGGCCGACGCCGTCCTCGCCTTCCCCGGCGAGTGGGACCGCCTCTTCGCCCTCCCCCGCGGCCGCTACGCCCTCGAGTACCGCCTCGGCGACCGTCGGGAACGCCACGAGATCGAGGTTGATCGCGACCTGAACGTCTTCACGCCACCGCCCCTCGACGAAGGGCACTGAACACCTGGGTGCGCCGGGCCGCGAGGAAAGGAACGACGTGACGTTTCCCGCCCGCTGGGGGTAGATTGGCCGCATGCCGGCCGGCCTCGTTGCGCGAGGTCGCCCGGCCCGACCGGGGGCTCCCGCCCCGCGGAGGCGTCGACGTGACCACGACCCCGAAACTCGTCCCGATCGCCCTCTTCGCCCTCCTGGCGGTGGCGGTGACGCTTCTCGTCCGGTCGTCGTGGGCGCGCGATCGCGATGCGCTCGAGACCACGAACGACGCGCATCCGGAGACCTCGACGTCGGTCCGCCGTGCGAGGGTGCGGCCCGCCGGGGGTGATTCCGGCGGAACACCGTCGGCCTCGCTGATCGACGAAGTCGCGCGGGGCGTGCCGCTCGCGGTTCTCACCGGAGTCGTCCGCACGTCGTCGGGCCGCCCCCTCGAGGGGTCCCGCTTCCGCCTCATCACGCCTTCGCACGCGACCGGGCCGATCCCCGCCGGTGCCGCCACCTCGGCGACGATTGTGGCCGAGGAGCACAGTCGAGACGACGGCAGCTTCATGATCCCCATCGATGCGATCGAGCCACCCTTCGTCCTCGAGGTGGCGCCGCCGTTCCCGGCTCCCCCGACGAGCTTCCGCGTTAGGAGCCTGAGCGCTCCAGTGGACGTCGTGATTCCCGACCCGGTCCCCGTGGAGGTCCGAGTCGTCGATGACGCAGGGCGGCCCATTCGCGACGCGAGGATCGAATTCTCGCACTGCGCGTCCTTCGGCCGTCCCTGCATCGTGAACGTAGGCGACGATGGTTGCGCGATCCTCGACTACCACGCGGTCGACGACGACTCGAGTTTCGAGGTGGCCGTGAGGGCGCCAGGCTACATGCCTCGCCAGCGGTACTTCCAGGGCACGCCCGACGAGGACCCGGTCGAGATCGTGCTCGAGTCGGCGCGGCCAATCTGCGTCACCGCCTGCGACCTGGCCTCCGGGCGGCCGCTCGGGGGCGTTCGTATCCAGGTCGAGGACGATCGGAGAGAGGGACGCTGGTGGAACTACGCCCCGGAGGCCTGGAGTTCGTCGGCGACGACCGAGGCCGAGACAGGCCGAGCCGCACTTCTCATTCCTCGCCGCCCGAACTTCTACCCGGGGGTCGACCCCGAAGTTGCCGCCCCATCGCCGATCCTGAACGTCACCGTCGTTGCGAACGGACCCGGACTTGTTCCCTTCCGCGAGACCTTGGCAGTCGACACGCGGACGGATCCCATCGAGTTCATGATCGAACTCCGGCCCGCCATCGTCGTGACCGGAAGGCTCGTCGACGAGAACGGCGAACCCGCGACGGGAACGATCTCCCTCTTCGAGGGATCGGAAGACGATGAACGCCAGATCGGATTCTCCCCGGACCTACCCCATCCGTTCCAGACCGACCGGGACGGCCGTTTCTCGAGCGGCCCGATCGACCCCGACATCTATCACGGCGACCGGGTTCGCATCGAGATCGTCGCGGCCGATCGGCACGGCGAGATTCTCGAGTGTTCGCGCGTCATCCCACTCGAAGATCGACCGGATGACGGTGCTCTGGGCGACATCGTCTGCTCACCGACTCCGGAGTCGACGATCTGCGCAATCGACGTCGTCGTGCGCGATCTGAGCGGATCGGTGCTTCCCGGGGCCTGGATGGATATCGATGGACAACGGCGATGGGCCGACGACGGGGGTCGCATCCGGTGCGAGGTCCGGGTTCGCGTCGACGATCGGTCCGACGAGGACTCCGATCACGCGTCCGACATCGCGCGGTTCTTCAGCGACCGAGGTGGAGACTCTCCGGCCGACTCCGATCTCGAGGAGAATCCTCGCGAGGCCCCTCCGGACTCGACCATGGTCGAAGAGCAGTGCAAGCCTGAGGAGGAGGAGAGTCGCACCGAGACGCCTTCAGACGAACGAGACCAGATGGAGGCGGAGATCGACCCGAACGAGGAATCCCCTTCTCAATCAACGACCTCCAACGCCATCGAAAAGGTAGGCATCGGCAACGGGAATGACGCCTCCGTGTTCTTCACCGGCCGCGACCGCTTCACCGGCCGCGACCGCTTCACCGTGACGGTCGGGTGCGATGGATACCGCGAGCGGTCATTCGGCGTCGGCTCGACTCCACCGCACCTCCCACCGGTGGTCAGACTCGACAGACTCCGCAAGCTCCGCCTTTCGGTGGTCGATTCCCTCGGGACGGGGATTCCCGACGCTCTACTCTACTTTCCGGACGAGCCCGGGCGCGCCCAACTCGGGGGTGTGAGTTTCGTCTCGGATTGGACCGACCGACTCGGAATGTGGTCGGGACTGGGGCTCAGAAGCACTGCCCTTTCGGTTCACGTCGAGGTACCGGGCGGCGGGCCGTTCGGATGGCGATACGGAACTCTGATTCCGGCCGGAGTCGAGGAGTTCACGCTTCGGGTCCCGATGGTCTTCCGCGGAACGGCGGCATTCGCCTGCGAGTTGACTTTCGATCCGCCCGAGCGCGCGAAGAAGATCACCGCGTATCTCAATCGCCTCGGTGACGATCCGGCCTGGGGCGGCGAGTGCGTCAGGCTCGCCCCGAACGGAGTCGGTCACGCCGAGAAGGTCGCCTGCGGCGAATACGAGCTCGAGGTCCGCAACGATGGCGCACTCATCGCGACACGGAACGTGACCATCTCGAGAGAGCGTGAGGGAATCCCGCCCCTGAAGCTCCACGTCGAGATCCCTGAAGAGGACTCGCCCACGGGTGAGACTGACGGCTAGAGTCGGGGTCCTCTCAGAAAACGGGGGGGCGCCTCGACCACCGCGAGTCGGAGGAACGGTTTGCGCGTCAGGAAGCTCCTTCCCCACCTTGCCACCGCCGCACTGGTTGCGCTGGTCGCGCTCGGCACGGGCGCCATCCTCGTGCGGACGCGACCGATGCCGGTTGATCAGCTCGACGATCGGAGCCGCGCATCCGAGCCCTCCGGCGTTGGCGACCGGCGCAATGCGGGCATCCGGGCCCGGCGAGACGGTGCAACCGAGCCGTCGAGCCTTCCCGCTGTCGAGGCGTCGCGATCACCTCGGCTTCGAGGCCGGGTCCGTACATTGTCAGGATCGCCGCTGGCGGGCGTCCGGTTCGAACTGATCGCAGTCGGGGCGCCTGACGGCCCGATCGCCCGGGGCCGTCCTGTCTCACGGAGATTGGAGGTAAGGCAAGAGAGCCAAGAAGACGGCTCCTTCGAGCTGGATGTCGAGGGGTTCGTTCCGCCCTATCGACTCGTGGCGAGAGTACCGTGCCTTGCGACGCCGATCGAACGCTGGATCCTCGGTGGCGAGAGTGAGGTGGATCTTCGCGCGCCGGCGCTGCAACGCACAACGATACGCGTGCGCGACGAAGCCGGGCGTCCTGTTCCTTCGGCCCGACTTCTCCTGTCCGACTCGTTCTCGCCCTACTGGTCTACTCGCCTCTCACTTGACGCCCTCGGTGAGGCCGAAGTCGCCTGGCCGGCACGAGATGGACGCGGTGAGATCTGGATTGGCGCTTTCGACGAACGATCGCGGCGCGGAACACTGTCAATCGACCAGTCCGGGGCCGGGCTCATTCACGAGATCGTCCTTCGCTCCGGTGACGCAATCGTCGTTCGCGTCGCGGATGCCGACACGGGTCGAGCGGTCGGCGGCGCACTCGTCGAGATCCACACCTGCGAGATCTGTGACCACCTGCTTCTCATACCCACCTTGTGGGCCGAGGGAAGGACGGCGAACACCGACGGTGCTCTCCGGCTCGATTGCCTCCTTCCGACTGGTCACTCCGACCCGTCCCTCCAGCCGTGGGAGGCCGATCCCGACCTGGAGGTCCGGGTCCGGGCGCCGGGATTCGTGAGTTCCACCAGGTTCCTCGCGTGGGAAGAGGGCGAACAGCCGGTGGAAGTCCGAATCGACCTTGAATCCGCACGATCGCTCCACGGACGCCTGGTGGATGAGACCGGGGCCTCGGTGGCCGGCCAACTCATCGTGTCGGGGATCGGCGACCTCCAGTGGAACATCCCATCCGACACGAATGGCCGCTTCAGAATCGACGAGATTCCGGAACGAACGGCGCAAGTCGAGACCATCCAGATCGACGCGAGTGGGTTCGACATCCACGGTCGTCCGGTTCGAGCTCGAATGGCGTTGGCGCGAGAGAAGTGGCCGTCCGGCGGGGAACTCGATCCGATCGTCTGCCGGACGCCGCAAGTCGAGACATCGCGTCGCCTGGAGTTTCGTGTCTCGGATCGCTCGGATCGAGTGATCGCGGGGGCTTGGCTCGAGGTTCGGGAGGTCCGCCGATTCGCCGATGCGCGCGGAAACATCGCTTGCGAGATCGAGCTCGAGCAATCCCCTTCGGGGGAAGGACCCGGATCGGCTTCCGACGCCTACGCCTCGCGACTTCCTTCGATCACGTTCGGCGCGCCGGGCCATGCGACCCGGGAGCTGTCCGGGGACTCGCTTGGTGATGGTCCGTCATTGACCGTCGTGCTCGAACGTGAACGGGATCTCTGCCTCGTGGTCCTCGACCGCGGGGGGCATCCTGTTCCCGAAACGCGCGTCACCCTCCGCATGAGGCAGGACTCGAGCGGCGCCGTGGAACCCTGGGATGCGACGGGATTCACGGACGAGCAGGGTCGCTTCCGCACATCGGCGGCTCTCGCCCGGAGTATCGAAGTGATCATCGACCTCTGCCGAGGCGTGGCGGAGCGCCATCAGGCAGTCCGGGTGATCCCGGCCGACGTCGCGGACTACACGATCCGCTTGCCGATCGAGTTTCGCGGCGAGGGGTCGTTCTCCTTCGCGGTTGCGACGGATCCCCCAGGGCGCGAGGATCGACTGGTGGCGACTCTGAGTTCGGTCGACTCTCGCGATGAGAGCCCTCGCCCACGAGACGTCCGGCATTACGACAGGCGATTCAGCGCCTACGACCTACTCGCGGGCGAATACGAACTCCGAATCGGTACGCCGAACGCCTGTCTCCACCTCGAGAGGATCAAGGTCGATGCCGGCCGTACCATCGACCGGAAGGACCCCATCCACATCGTCGTGCCCGACGATTGACTCCTTCCGGCGCCGCCCGCGGTCCGACCTCGATCAGCGGTCGCGGATCTGGGCGCCGAGCTCGCGCTCGAGGGTGTCGATGCAGCGGCGCTGCCAGCCGTCCACCTCCTCGCCCGTGAGGGTGCGCTCGTCGGAGCGGTAGGTGAGCGAGAAGGCGAGGGACTTCTTGCCGGCGCCGATCTGCTTGCCGCGGTACTCGTCGAAGAAGGCGAGGGACTCGAGGTTCGGCAGGGAGAGGCCGCGCACGAGGGTCTCGATGCAACCCCAGGTCACGCCCTCGTCGACGATCATCGCGAGGTCGCGCTTCATCGGCGGGTAGTGCGAGAAGGGACGGAAGCGCGGGACCAGCGAGGCGCGGGGCGCCAGACGGTCGAGGCGGATCTCGAAGTACCAGGGGCGGTTCTCGAGCTTGAAGGGCGCGGCGACGGCGTCGCGGGGACGGCCCAGGTAGCCGAGGAGCTCGTCGCCCAGGCGCACGGTGGCCCCGCCCTCCTCGTCGAGGAGGCGGGCGCCGGCGGCGTCGAGGGGCGAGAAGTCGAGCGCGCCCGCGCCGATGCCGGAGGCAACGGCCTCGAGGGCGCCGCGGGCCTCGGCGAAGGTGCCGTCGAGGAGGCCGGCGAGGATCGGGATGTGCTCGGGGATGCCGCCCTCGACGCGCACGACGTAGACGACGGTGATCTCGAAGACGCGGACGTCGTCGTTGCCGTGGTCCTGGTTCGTCTTGCGGACGCGCAGGAGCGAGGGGAGGAGACTCTGCCGAAGCGCGTTCTCGTCCTTCCGCATCGCGTTGCTGATGACGATCGGGTCGCGCTCGGCGAAGAGGCAGAGACCGGCGAGGGCCTCGTCGACGAAGGGCGTCGTGAGGGTCTCGGAGAAGCCGGCGCCGACGAGGCGCTCCTTGATGCGACGACGGATGCGGTCGCGGTCGTTCTCGCGCACGCCGACGACGGTCATCGTCGTCTCCTCGGGCAGGGCCTCGAGGCCGTGGATGCGGATGATCTCCTCGACGAGGTCGATCTCGCGGGCGAGGTCGGGGCGCCAGGTCGGCGCGATCACCTTGACGGTGGCGGTCGGATCGCCGCCGCCCTTCACCTCGCAGCCGAGGCTGCGGAAGATCTCGAGGCAGCGGTCCCAGGGGACGTCGATGCCCGTGACGCGGCGCACCTGCGGCCAGCGGAAGGCGATGGCGCGGTCGCGCTCGAGCGGCGCGCCGCGGTCGATGATGCCCTCGCGGACGGTGCCGCCCGCGACCTCGACGATGAGGCGGGCGCAGCGGCGGGCCGCGGCCTCGAGGGCGTGGTCGTCGACGCCGCGCTCGAAGCGGTAGCTCGAGTCGGAGTGCAGCGCGAGCGTGCGCGAGGTCCGACGCGTCGAGACGCGGTCGAAGGAGGCGGTCTCGAGGAGGAGACGGGTGGTCTTCTCGGTGACCTCGGAATCTGCGCCGCCCATCACGCCGGCGATCGCCACCGGACGCTCGGCGTCGGCGATGACGGTCATGCGCGGCTCGAGCTCGTACTCCTTGCCGTTGATGGCGAGGATCTTCTCGCCCGGCTCGGCCCGCCGCACGACGATCTTGTGACCGGCGAGGCGATCGAGATCGAAGGCGTGGAAGGGCTGGTTGAGCTCGAAGAGGACGTAGTTCGTGACGTCGACGACGTTGTTGATCGGGCGCAGGCCGAGGGCCTCGAGGCGCTGGACGAGCCAGTCGGGCGAGGGACCGACGACGACGCCCTCGATGACGAGCGCGGTGTAGCGGTTGCAGCCCTTGGACTCGACGAGCTCGACCTCGCAGGCGTCCTCCACCGGCGGGCCGCCCTTCTCGATGCGGCAGTCCGGGTGGGCGTAGCGCTGGCCGACGACGGCGGCGAAATCACGCGCCAGGCCGGCGATGCCGTTGCAGTCGACGCGGTTCGAGGTGATCTGGAGCTCGATCACCGCGTCCTCCTCGCCGAGGCGCTCGAAGCCCTCGACCTCGGAGCCCGACATCGTGAAGCGCTCGCACATCGTCTCGACCGAGCCTTCCCAGTCGGGCACGAGTTCCTTGATCCACTCGTAGGTCGTCTTCATGGCGCGATCCGATCAGGCGAACTGCTTGAGGAAGCGGATGTCGTTCTCGGTCAGGAGGCGGATGTCGGGGATCCCGAAGCGGCGCATCGCGAGGCGCTCGATGCCGAGGCCGAAGGCGAAGCCGGTGTACTCCTCGGGGTCGATGCCGACCGCGAGGAAGACGTTCGGGTCGACCATCCCGCACCCCCCCATCTCGATCCAGCCCTTCTGGCTGCAGGTCGCGCAGCCCTTGCCCTCGCAGAAGGTGCAGGCGACGTCGACCTCGGCGCTGGGCTCGGTGAAGGGGAAGAAGTTCGGGCGGAGGCGGATCGTCACGTCGGTGCCGAAGAGCCCCTTGAAGAACTGGAGGAGGACGACCTTCAGGTCCTTCATCGTCAGGTTCCGATCGACGGCGAGGCCCTCGATCTGGTGGAACATGTAGTGGTGGCTCGCGTCGACGGTGTCGGGGCGGTAGACGCGTCCCGGCGCGATGACGCGGAAACTCAGGGAGCCGGCGCGCTCGCGGTCGTCCTCGGAGGCCGCCTCCGCGCGCGACTTCGCCTCGGCCACCTTCTTCTCCATCACGCGGATCTGGACCGTGGAGGTCTGGCTGCGGAGGAGGTGACCGTCCTCGAGGTAGAAGTTGTCGCTCTCGTCACGCGCCGGATGGTTCGGCGGGATGTTCAGCGCGTTGAAGTTGTGGAACTCGTCCTCGACCTCCGGGCCCTCGACGACCTCGAAGCCGAGAGACTGCATGACCTCGACCATCTCGTCGCGGATGCGCGTGATGGGATGGAAGGTCCCGATGCGGGGCGGCCGGCCCGGCAGCGTGATGTCGAGGGTCTTCTTCGCGGCCTTCGGGGCGGCGCCGAAGCGACCCTTCTGTCCCTCGAAGGCGGCGGCGAGCTCCTCCTCGAGCGCGTTGACGCCCTGGCCGAAGGCCCGCTTCTGATCGCCGGGGATGTCCTTCAGGCGCTTCATCAGCGCCTTCACGCGCCCCTTCTTCCCGAGGAACTCGAGCCGCCAGGCCTCGAGCGCGGCGGCGTCCGCCACGGCTTCGAGCGCGGCGAGGGCCTCGCTGCGGGTGCTTTCGATGTCGCTCATCGGAGGGCGTCCTCGGCCGGGGTCCGCGAGGGGAAAGAACAGGGGCCTGAACCGTCGCCGAACGACGGGTCAGGCCCCATGGCGTCCTGGCTCAGGCCAGAGCCGCCTTGGCCTTGTCGACCACGGCGGCGAAGGCCTGCGGATCGTGGATCGCGAGCTCGGAGAGCTGCTTGCGGTCCACGACGATCTCGGCCTTCGCGAGGCCGGCGATCAGCTGGCTGTAGGTGATGCCGTTCGCGCGAGCGGCGGCGTTGATGCGCGTGATCCACATCTTGCGGAAGTCACGCTTGCGCGCCTTGCGGTCGCGGGTGGCGAAGGCTTCGGCGCGGACGAGGGTCTCCTTGGCGGCGCGCAGGAGCTTGCTCCTGCCGCCGACGAAGCCCCTCACGCGCTTCATGAGCCGCTTCTTGCGGCGATGCCGGGGTACGGCGTTGGTTACTCGCATCTTCTCAGAACCTCATTCCTGAGGGCGGGCTCGCAGGCGCGCTCCTCGGTCTGTCGTTACAGGACACAAACGATCCCGGGCCCGATCCCGTCACGCGACGGAACGGTCCCCCGATACGCTCACTCGGACGGGCCGATGAGCATCTTGGCGACGCGCGCGTCGCCCGGAGCGCAGATCTGCGACTTCCGCAGCTTGCGGATCCGCTTCTGGCTCTTGGTCTGCTTCAGGTGGCTCTTGTAAGCCCGGTTGCGCTTCACCTTGCCCGTCTTGGTGAGCTTGAAGCGCTTCCTGGCAGACCGGTTGGTCTTCTGCTTGGGCATCACTCTGCTTCCATTCGGAGCCCACCCCGGAAGGCGGACTCCATCCGTCAATGCTTGATCGGCGTGACGATCATGGTCATCCGGCGTCCCTCGATCGAGGGCTGCTTTTCGACCTTCACCATCGAACCGATCTCCTCCATGATCCGATCCAGGATCGCCAGAGGGATCTCCGGGTGCGTGACCTCACGCCCCCGGAATATCACCGTGAAGCAGACCTTGTCGCCGTCCTTCAGGAACTGCTTGGCCTTCTTCACCTTGGTCTCGATGTCGTGCTTGTCCGTCTTCGGACGGAGTCGCACTTCCTTCACCGTGATCGTGTGCTGCTTGGACTTGGCGCGCTGCTCCTTCTTCTTCAGCTCGTACTTGTACTTCCCGTAGTCCATCAACTTGCAGACGGGAGGTACGGCGGTCGGGGAGATCTCGACGAGATCGACCCCGGCCTCACGGGCCATGCGCAGCGCTTCGTCTCGGGTCACGACGCCGATCTGCTCGCCTTCCACTCCGATCACGCGAAGAGGCGAGATCCGGATCAACTCGTTGATCCGCATCTTCGGGGCCGGCGGCGGTCGTCGGTCGTGGCGTCTCAAGAACTCATCTCCTGCATCATCACGATTCTCGGTGACTCCTCATCCATGGGCGCCCCGCGGAGCGCGCTCGATCCGGTCGCGGCTCCTCCGCCGCGCCGGGACATCAATCCTTGGCCGCGACGCGGTCGCGCATCCTACCGCAAAAGGCCTCGACCGAGGTCGTGCCGTGGTCCACCCCGCCCCGCTCGCGCACCGCGATCTCGCGGTTCTCCACCTCGCGGGCGCCGATGACGGCCACGTAGGGGATCTTCTCGAGCTGGGCGTTGCGGATCTTGGCCCCGATCTTGGCGTTCTCGAAGTCGCCCTCGACCCGGAAGCCCTGCTCGGAGAGGGTCTTCACGACCTCCTCGCCCCAGGCTCGGCAGTCGTCGTTGATCGTCGCCACCCGGACCTGGACCGGCGCCAGCCAGAGCGGGAAGGCCCCGGCGAAGTGCTCGATCGCGATGCCCATGAAGCGCTCGAGCGAGCCGAGCACCGCGCGGTGGACCATGACCGGACAGGCCTTCTTGCCCTCGGGGTCGACGTACTCGAGTCCGAAGCGCATCGGCATGTTGAAGTCGAGCTGGACCGTGCCGAGCTGCCACTCGCGGTGGAGCGCGTCGAAGACGACGAAGTCGATCTTCGGGCCGTAGAAAGCGCCGTCGCCCTCGTTGACCTCGTACTCGACGCCGTTCTCGGCCAGCGCGGCGCGCAGGCCCGCCTCGGCCTTCTCCCAGACCTCGTCGCTGCCGACGGAGACCTCGGGGCGCGTCGAGAGGTAGACGCCGATCTCCTCGAACCGGAAGTCGACGTAGACCTCCTTGATCATCCGGATGACCTTCGCGATCTCCTCGCCGATCTGATCCTCGCGGCAGAAGATGTGCGCGTCGTCCTGCGCGAAGCTGCGCACGCGCGTCAGGCCGGACGTCGCGCCGGCGCGCTCGTAGCGGTGCAGGCGGCCGAAGTCGGCGTAGCGGATCGGCAGGTCGCGGTAGCTGGGCAGTCCCATCGCGAACATGAGAGCGTGACAGGGGCAGTTCATCGGCTTCACGCCGTACTCCGCCTTGTCGAAGCTCGTGAAGAACATGTTCTCCTGGTACTTGTCCCAGTGCCCCGAGCGCTTCCAGAGCTCGACGTCGAGGATCTGCGGCGTGATGACCTCCTGGTAGCCGTAGACGCGGTACTTCCCGCGGACGTAGTCCTGCAGGAGGTTGTAGAGCGTCGCGCCCTTCGGGAGGAAGAAGGGACTGGCCGGAGCCATCGGGCTGAAGGCGACGAGACCGAGCTCCTTGCCGAGCTTGCGGTGATCGCGCTTCTTCGCCTCCTCGAGTCGTTCGAGGTAGAGGGCGAGGTCCTTCTTGTCGTTGAACGCCGTGCCGTAGACGCGCTGCAGCATCTGGCGGTTCTCGTCGCCGCGCCAGTAGGCGCCCGCGACCTTGAGGACCTTCCAGGCCTTCACGTAGCCCGTGCTCGGGACGTGCGGACCGCGACAGAGGTCCTCGAAGCGACCCTCGCCGTGGCGGTAGGTGCTGATCGGTTCGGCGGGATCGAAGCCCTCGATGAGCTCGACCTTGTAGATCTCGCCGTCGCGGCGGTAGCGCTCGAGGCTCTCCTCGCGATCGGCCGCGCAGCGCACGAAGGGCGTGTCGGCCTTGATGATCTCGCCCATCTTCCGCTCAATCGCCTCGAGGTCCTCGTCCGTGAGGCGATGCTCGAGGTCGATGTCGTAGTAGAAGCCCTCGTCCGTCGAGGGACCGATGGAGAGCTTCGCCTCGGGGAAGATCTGGAGGATCGCGTCGGCCATGACGTGACTCGCCGAGTGGCGGATCACGTGGAGTCCGTCCTCGCTCTTCGTCGTCACGATCTCGATCGAGCAGTCGCGCACGAGGGGCGCGCGGAGATCGATGATCTCGGAGCCGCCGTCGAGCTTCGCGCCGAGGGTCGCCTTGGCCAGGCCCGGACCGATCGCGGTCGCGAGATCGAGCACCGACTGACCGGCCTCGAGCTCTCGCTGGCTCCCGTCGGGGAGCGTCACCTTGATCATTCCTGCGGCGGACATGGCCCTAAACCCTTGCATAGAAACGAGTTGAAAGCAGACGCCCGGACTCGGCGCGGGGACGGACGGGAGCCGTCCCGGTCGAGCATCGGTCGGGCGTTGTAGCACGGCGGAGTCGGGGGAACAACCGCGCGGGCACGCTCACAAGTCGCCACAGGACAGCGACTTGTGAACGCCCCCGCGGAAGGCTCAGTCGGCGCTCGGCGGCTCGACGACCCGCAGTCCGAGGGCCTCGAAGGCGTCGCCGACGGCCGGCGAGGGCGCCTCCATCATGGGGCAGATGCCGCTCGCGTTCTTCGGGAAGGCGATGACGTCCCGGATGTTGTCGTAGCCGAGCATGACCATCACGAGCCGGTCGACGCCGAGCGCGATGCCGCCGTGCGGCGGCGCGCCGTACTCGAGAGCCCGCAGGAACCAGCCGAACTTCGCCTCGACCTCCTCCTCTCCCATCCCGACGAGGTCGAAGACGCGGCGCTGGAGATCGGGACGGTGGATCCGGACGCTGCCCGAACCCATCTCGTTGCCGTTCACGACGAGGTCGTAGAGGTGGCCCTTGATGTCGGCGAGCGCGGCGGAGGGCTGCTCCGGCAGCTCCTCCTGCGGCATCGTGAACATGTGGTGCATGGCCATCCAGGCGCCGGTGTCCGGGTCCTGCTCGAAGAGCGGGAAGTCGGTGATCCAGAGGACGTCCGTCCGCGACTCGTCGATGAGGCCGAGCTCGCGACCGAGGGCGAGGCGCACGCGCGCCAGCGCGGCGAAGACGACGTCCTTGCGGTCGGCCACGAAGACCACGAGCGACCCCTCGCCGCCGCCGACCCGCTCGAGCACGGCGTCGGTCGTCTCGTCGGAGAGGAACTTCGCCACCGGGCCGGTCTTGCCCTCGGCCGTCACCTTGAACCAGGCGAGGCCCTTCGCGCCGTACTCCTTCGCCACCGCCTCGAGACGGTCGACCTGCTTGCGCGCGAGCTCGGCGCCGCCCGGGACGTGGATGCAGCGCACCGAGCCGCCGGAGGCCACCGCTCCCTCGAAGACCTTGAAACCGCAGCCCGCCGCGAGATCCGAGACGTCCTCGAGCTCGAGCCCGAAGCGCGTGTCGGGCTTGTCGATGCCGTAGCGACGCATGGCCTCCGCGTAGGTCATGCGGGGGAAGCGCTCGGGCAGCTCGTGGCCGAGGATCTCGCGGTAGAGGCGCCCCAGCGTCTTCTCGATGACGCCGAAGACGTCGTCGGGCTCGACGAAGGACATCTCCATGTCAAGCTGCGTGAACTCCGGCTGCCGGTCGGCGCGGAGGTCCTCGTCGCGGAGGCACTTGCAGATCTGGAAGTAGCGGTCCATCCCGCTGACCATCAGCGTCTGCTTGAGGAGCTGGGGCGACTGGGGGAGCGCGTAGACCTCGCCGTGGTGGAGGCGCGACGGGACGATGAAGTCGCGGGCGCCCTCGGGCGTGGTCTTCATCAGGAGCGGCGTCTCGACCTCGACGAAGTCCTCGCCGTGGAAGACCTCGCGGATGATCTGGCAGATCCGGCTCCGGGTGACGATGGCCTCCTTCAGGCGGGGACGGCGCATGTCGACGTAGCGGTGACGCATGCGCGTCTCCTCGCTCGCGCTGACCTCGTCGACGACCTCGAAGGGCGGGACGGCCGAGGGGCCGAGGATCTCGAGCTCCTCGCAGTGGATCTCGACCGCGCCGGTGGCGCGCTCGGAGTTGAGGTTCCCCTCGGGACGCAGCGCCACCGTGCCCCGCACCGCGATCACCGTCTCGCGGCCGAGCTGATCGATGTCCGGGACCTTCGCCTGGTCGATGTTGACCTGCGTGATGCCGTAGCGGTCGCGGAGATCGACGAAGTAGAGCCCGCCGAGGTTCCGGCGGCTGTTGACCCAGCCGTTGAGGGTCACCACCTGGCCCGCGTCGCTGCCGCGGAGTTCGCCGCAGGTGTGGGTGCGTTTGAGCTTCATCGATCGGTCCTCCCTGGGGATCGGCGCAGGATAGCGAGGGCCCCGGGCCCCCAAAAGTGAGTCCCTCGCCCCCCGGCCCCCGTTCGCGACCCCGCGCCGCTTTTTGCTTGTTACTTTGCAAAGCAAAGATTAGAAGGGGCGCATGGGTCGCGAATCCCGACCCGGCGAGTGAGGACCAGAGCCATGAAGACGATCCTGCAGGAGGTCGATCGCCTCCTCCGCGGCGAGTTCACGGACGACGCGACCCTCCGATCCGGAAAGGTCGCGCTCCCCGGCCGGCGGCTCCTCATGATCAGCACCGCCTTCGGCGTCTGCTACGGCCTGTTCATGGGGCTCTACGGCTTCCTCCGCCCCGACAACGGCACCGCCCAGCAGCTCTTCGCCTCGGCGGTGAAGGTGCCGCTCGTCTTCCTCGCCACCCTCTTCGTGACCTGCCCCTCGCTCTACGTCTTCTCGGCCCTGGCGGGTTCGCGCTGCCGGGCGCAGGAGACGATGAAGCTCCTCTTCGCCGCCATCGCGATCAACCTGGCGGTCCTGGCCAGCTTCGGGCCGATCACGGCCTTCTTCACCTTCAGCACCGACGCCTACCCGTTCATGGTGCTCCTGAACGTCTTCTTCTTCGGGGTCTCGGGCATCATCGGCCTGACGTTCCTGCGCCGGGCGCTCGACGCGATCATCTCCGGCCAGGAGGAGCGCGACGCGAGATCCGGCGCCGAGGACGAGGTCGCCGCGAAGGCGGAGACGGAGGCGCCGCCCGTCGCCCTCGAGGGCGAGACCGCGCCGGACGCCGCGCCCGCTCCCGCGGGGCTCGGTCCGGACGAGGTCGCGCCGATTCCCGGCCCCGCCCGTCGTCACGAGCCGCTCGTGCGCGGCCGGGGAACGCCCCAGTCCGACGCGGCGCGGGCGATCTTCCGGGTGTGGATCGTCATCTACGGCATCGTCGGCTGCCAGATGGGCTGGATCCTGCGGCCCTTCATCGGGACGCCCGACCGCGAGTTCGAGTGGTTCCGCCCGCGCACGGGCAGCTTCGCCACCGGCCTCGTGAAGGCGATCACCGCGCTCTTCGGCTGAGATGAGAGTCCCGGCCCTCGCGATCGGAATCGAGGATCTCATCCGCACCCGCGGTCCCTTCGCGGTCGGCCGGGGCCACGTGCCCGTCGGGATGATCGCCCTCATCGCGGTGCTGGGCGGATTCGGATACGGCCTCGCGATGGGCAGCTTCGGCGCGCGGCCGCTGCAGATGCTCTACTCCGGCGTGAAGGTGCCGCTGCTCCTCGGGGTCTCGACCATCATATGCGTGCCGAGCTTCTACGTGCTCAACTCGGTGATGGGCCTCCGCGACGACTTCAGCGCCGCCCTCCGCGGCATCCTCGCGGCGCAGGCCGTCCTGGCGGTCTGTCTCCTCGCGATGGCGCCGTGGCCGGTCCTCGTCTACGTGTCCACCGAGGACTACGTCCTCGCCACGAACTTCAACGGGATCCCCTTCCTCCTCGGCGCGCTCGCGGGCCAGAGCGTGCTCGCCCGGCACTACCGGCCCCTCATCGCGCGCGACGCGCGGCACCGCGTGCCCCGGAATCTCTGGCTCCTCCTCTACGTCTTCGTCTCGATCCAGTTCGCCTGGGTGCTGCGCCCCTTCATCGGCAACCCGGCCCAGGAGACGGAATTCCTGCGCGAGGACGCCTGGAGCAACGCCTTCGTCGCGATCGGCGGCGACCTCCTCCGCCTGTTCGGCGGCTGATTCCGGATCGCCCGGGTTTTTCGGGCGTCGGATACCTCCGGGACGCGTCCCCGGGAGTACAACCGGATCCGAGGAGGTCTTCCCATGCCGCGCACGGTTCTCGCTCCCTGGCTCGCCCTCGTCCTCACCCTCGCGCCGACGCCGCTCGCCGCGCAGCGCAAGAGCCCGATCCTGGGCAAGCCGCTCCCCGAGCTCGCGCTCTCGCACTCCCTCCAGGGCGAGGCCTGGAGCGCGGAGGGCCTGCGCGGGAAGATCGTCGTGCTCGACGTCTTCCAGGTCGGCTGCCCGACCTGCATGTCGAACTCCCTCCCCCACGCCCAGAAGCTCTTCGAGCGCTTCCGCGGCGACGAGCGCGTCGCGGTGGTCGCCATCGCGACCGCCTTCGAGAAGGAGCAGTACCCCTGGATGGCGGACGAGGCGGGCATCAAGAAGCGCCTCGAGAGCGAGAAGTGGACCTTCCCGGTCATGCGCGACGCGGAGGAGAAGTCGGTGAAGATCCTCGGCTTCGGCGGGTCCTACGGGACGCCGACCACCGTCGTTCTCGACGCCGAGGGAACCGTCCGCTGGCACGACTTCAACGCGACGGCGGAGACGGCGGGACAGGTCGACGCGACCGTCGAGGCGCTGCTCGCCTCCTTCTTCGTCGCCGCGATCCCGGACCTCTCCCCTCGCCTCGCGAGCTACGAGAAGGGCGACTACGGCAAGGCCTGGGCCCTCGCGTCGAAGCTCGCCGACTCCGACCAGACCGAGGCCGAGCTCGCCGCGCAGTGCCGGCTCGTCCTCGCCAACATCGAGACGGGCACGAAGCGGATGGTCGACCGCGCGAAGCAGCGTCGCGAGGAAGGCTACCCCGGCGAGGCGAAGGAGAAGCTCGACGAGGCCGCGCGCGTCTTCAAGGGCTGCGGCGACACCGTGTCGGACCTCCAGGCCGAATGGCGGCGGGATCGCGCCTTCGCCGAGGAGCTGCGCCTCGAGAAGTCGGTCGCGAAGCTCGAGGAGAAGGCGGCCGCGAAGGGCGTGACTCCGGTGGCGGGCCCGGTCGAGCGCTCCCCGCGAAGAAGGTCGAGGGCACGCCCCTGGCCGCCCGCCCGCAAGATCACCGCCGCGAAGTGAAGGCCGCGAGATTCTTCGAGAGCGGGTAGTCAGCCACCGATGAGAACTTCCGTTCCACCGCGATCCCCATCGAAGCCGGGGTGCCTGGAGATGCTAAAGATGGTGCCAGTCACCGGATGAGTACATTTCCGTTCCACCGCGATCGCTGACGAAACCGGGATGCCCGAAAATGCTCATCCGGTGACTGGCACCGTACTGTAAGACCTTCTTCGATCCGTTCGCGGATCCCGGGCGCTCGACCAGCGCGGCGAGGGAGCTTGCGGTATCGCCGCCGCGCGGCGCTCGTTCATGACCGCCAGCGAGTAGCGATCGAGCACGCCGAGGAAGGCCTCGACCGCCTCGGCGAAGACGCCCTTCAATCCGCAGGCCGGGGCGATCACGCAGGTGTTCGCCGACTCGTCGAGTATCGACCACCGCGAGGCGAGGGCTCAGCAGTGACGGCGCGCCGACGTTGATGCTGTCCTCCGGCTATCGCGAGGCGCATCCCGCCGCCTCGACCGCGCTTCACTCGATGAAGCCCTCCCGGGTCGAGGAGCTGCTGACGATCTTCGTGAGGTGCTTTGGTCCTTGTAGCTCTCCGCGATCTCGTCGGTCGTCACCGAGGCGATCGCGGTGGGCGTTCAGGAAGAGCAGCACCCGGAGGCGTAGTCGGCGTAGCTCGTCAGTCGCATGGTTCGATTCTTACCCGCCGGCGACGCTGGCGAAGCAAGGCTCGACGTGGATCGGCGAAGGCGGCGAGGCCCCCGGCGAGAAGAGGCGGCGCTGGGCGGCCGCGACGAGATCAAGCGCCTCGCGAGGTGGCGCGCGCCATCCCTTCGCCGAGGGCAGGAGCGGCGAGCGTGGCGGCGAACTCGCCGGGGACGATCCGAGCGGCGTCGCCCTCGAGGACGCTCGCGACGTAACGCAGGTTCGGGCGTCTCCTCCGCGAGACGGCGGAGCTCCTCGCGGAGATAGAGGCGATCGGGTCGCAGGCCGACCTGCACGATCAGGATCTCTCCGCGATGGCCCGCGGCTCCGGGCGCGGCCGAGGATGCCCCACATCGGCGCGAGTCCGGTGCCGAAACCGACCAGGAGGAGCGGCTCGTCGAGGTCGGGTGAACGATAGACGCACTCGCCGGCGGGCCCGGAGACCTCGACCACCTCCCCGACCCCGGCCGACTCGAAGAGCCAGGGCGTCATCGCGCCGCCCGGCACGAGCCGGATCTGGAACTCGAGAGGGCCGTCCTCGGGCTGGCTCGCGATCGAGTAGGGCCGCGCGAGCCCGTCTGAACGGTGGAGCGTCGCGTACTGACCCGGCTCGAAGGGGAAGGCGGCCTCGGGCTCCACGCGCAGCGAGAGGACCGTCTCGCTCAGGAGCTCGCGGCCGACGACGCGGGCCGGGACCCGTCGGACGGCGTCGCCGAGCGCGACCGCGAGATCACCCCGCGGGCGGGCGCGACAGGAGAAGACGTAGCCCTTCTCCACGAGCCGCGCCTCGAGCTCCCTCGTCCGCGCCGGG
This sequence comes from Planctomycetota bacterium, assembly GCA_041402125.1. GTDB lineage: Bacteria > Planctomycetota > DRQF01 > JAWKSY01. The sequence goes on along the minus strand of JAWKSY010000008.1, from coordinate 9,869 downwards.
TTCAATCTCTCCCGCCTGGAGACGGACGAGGCAGGACTCGACAGATCCGGCCCGAGAGAGTTCGGGATCGACTCGCCGCCGCGGAGGAGCGTCTCGAGCACTGTCTCGCCCGCCTGGACTCGTGCTCGCGGTCCCGGAACCGGATCGTCGACATGTGCTCAGCCCTGCGGCAGGCGGTCCATGACCGCGTCGCGGAGACCCTCGACGCGGGTGCGGACGTCCTCGCGGTCCTCCTCCGAGATGCCGAAGTCCTTCAGCACGCCGTCGAGGTGCTCGATGACGACGTCCACGGAGTCGTTCATGCCCATCTTCAGGAGGTGCAGCGGTGGCCGTCCGCCATGTCCTTGCCGGTGTAGTTGTTCGGACCGCCGGTGGCCATCGCGATGAATGCCTTCTGCTTCGCCGCCTGGCGGGTCATGTCGACCCCGTCGAAGAAGCGGGCGACGCGCTCGTCCGCCAGCATCCGCCGGTAGAACTCCTCCACCGCCGTGCGTCGATCGCGTTGTTCCCACCCGAAGTCGTTCGTAGAAGCTGTCATGGCTCGACTCCCATTCAGACAGTTGTGATGCTTACTTTATCGGCGCCGGGCGCCAAAACAAGCACTCAATATGCGATTTTAGACCGAGCGGGATCGGGAGGAGGTGCAGGTGCGGTGCCAGCGCACCCGATGTGATGGTGCTGTCACCGGATGTGCATTTCCGGGCAACCGTTCCGATCGCGATCGCAGTGGAACGGAAATGCACATCCGTGACTGGCACCGTATCGCATCTTCCGGCCGTCTCTCTTCCGCGCCTACCGTCGATGGAAAAGCGAAGGGCCCGCCACTCGCGTGGCGGGCCCTTCATTCCCTTCTCGTCGCGAAGAAAGTCGCGCGAATACGGTCAGGCGTTGCGGCCGCGGGCGAGGCGCTGGCGCCAGAGAGCGCGCTGCAGGGAGCGCATGGCGCGGACGCGATCGAAGTCGATCTCGTCGTGCTGGCCGGACTCGAGGCGCTCGCGCGCCCGCTTCTCGGCCTCCTCGGCGCGGTCCATCGCGATGTCGCCCGCGCGCTCGCCGACGTCGGCGAGGAGACGCGCGTGGTTGTTGGCGACCTCGAAGAAGCCGTCGGAGACGAACATGTCGACGCGATCGCCGTCGGCCTCGACCACGGTCACGCCGCCGATGTCCACGGCCGTCACGAGGGCGGCGTGGTTCGCGAGGATGCCGATCTCCCCGTCGACCGTCGGCAGCGTGATCGAGGTGACCTGACCGTCATAGACGGTGGCCTCCGGCGTCACGATCTCGAGACGAAAGCTCTTGTTCGACACGGTCCGCTCCCGATCAGGCCTCGGCCTTCATCTTCTCGGCCTTCTCGATCGCCTCCTCGATGGTGCCCACCATGTAGAAGGCGTCCTCGGAAGGTCGTCGTGCTTGCTCCTCGAGGATCTCCTTGAAGCTGCGGACGGTGTCCTGTAAAGGTGGATCTTCACGAAGATTCCGGGTTGCCGGTGAACCGCTCGGCGACCGCGAAGGGCTGCGCGAGGAACTTCTGGATCTTGCGCGCGCGGAAGACGATCGTCTTGTCGCCGTCCGAGAGCTCGTCCATGCCGAGGATCGCGATGATGTCCTTCAGCTCCTTGTAGCGCTGGAGGATTCCCTGCACGTCGCGCGCGACGCGGTAGTGCTCGTCGCCGACGAACCCTGGCTGGAGCTGACGCGAGGTCGAGCGGAGCGGATCCACCGCGGGTAGATGCCGAGCTCGGCCAGCGAGCGCTCGAGCGCCACGGTGGCGTCGAGGTGAGGGAAGGTCGCGACCGGCGCCGGGTCGGTGTAGTCGTCCGCCGGCACGTAGATCGCCTGCATCGAGGTGATCGAGCCCTTTAATGGTGGTCGTGATGCGCTCCTGGAGCGCACCCATCTCCGAGTTCAGGGTCGGGCTGGTAACCCACTGCCGAGGGGCGCGTCGAGGAGCGCGGACACCGGAACCGGCCTGCACGAAGCGGAAGATGTTGTCGACGAAGAGGAGCACGTCCTTCCGCATCTCGTCGCGGAAGTACTCGCACATCGTCAGCGCGGAGAGCGCGACGCGGAGACGGGGCTCCCGGCGGCTCGTTCATCTGACCGAAGACGAGCGCGGTCGACTTGAGGACGTTCGCCTCTTCCATTTCCAGGTAGAGGTCGGTGCCCTCGCGCGGGTGCGCCTTACCGACGCCGGCGAAGGCCGAGCAGCCGGAGCGGCGCGCTTCGCGACGACGTGATCAGCTCCTGGATGAGGACGGTCTTGCCGACGCCCGCACCGCCGAGGAGACCGATCTTGCTGCCCTTCGCGAAGGGCACGAGCAGGTCGATGACCTTGATGCCGGGCGAAGGTCTCGCTCACCGTCTTCTTGGCTCTCGGGCTCGGCGCGGCGCGGTGGATCGGCCAGCGCTTGCCGGTGGGCGGCGCGCCGGCGTCGAGCGGCTCGCCGAGGAGGTTGTAGACGCGACCGAGCGCGTCCTCACCGACCGGCACCGAGATCGGCGCTCCGGTGTCGGTGACGACCATCCCGCGGACGAGGCCGTCGGTCGTCGACATGGCGACGGTCCGGACGACGTCGTTGCCGAGGTGCTGCTGCACCTCGAGCGTCGTGTCCTCGCCGAGGACCTCGTTGCGGACCTTCAGCGCGTTGTAGACCGGGGGAAGCTGCCCCGGGGCGAACTTGACGTCGACGACGACGCCCACGATCTCGTGAATCTTGCCAGTGCTCACGGGACGATCTCCCTTTCGGTGTTCCTTGCGCGTCCGGCCTCAGCCCTTGAGGGCTTCGGCTCCCGCGGTGATTTCGAGAAGCTCGCCGGTGATGCCGGCCTGGCGAGCCTTGTTGTATTCCATCCGCAGCTCGTCGATCATCTCCGTCGCGGAGTCGGTCGCGTTCTTCATCGCGATCCGACGCGCGGCGAACTCGGCCGCCAGGGACTCGTGAACGGCGCTCAGGAGGCTCATCTCGAGCGTCTTCGGGATCAGGCGCTCGAGGATGACCTTCGGCGAGGGCTCCATCAGGTAGTCCAGGTCGAAGTTGCGGTCGACCTCGGACTCATCACCCTTCATCGCCTCGGCGGTGAAGGGCAGGACCGTCTGGATCGAGGGCTCGAAGCGAGCCGCCGAGACGAGCTCGGTCCGCACCAGCGAGATCCGCTGGAAGCGATCCGAGACGAAGTCCTCGGACAGCGAGCGCATCGTCGCCGCCACGCGGCGGTAACCCACGCCCTCGAGCTTCTCCTCCAGCTTGCCGACGAAGGGCATCTTCACCTTGGCGAAGAACTTCTCCGAGCGGTTGCCGAAGGTGTAGACCGAGACCTCCACCCCCTCGTCCATCCGGCGACGGATGTACTCCATCGCCTTGCGGAAGACGTTGGTGTTGAAGGCGCCGCAGAGGCCCTTGTCGGCCGCGATCACGATCACGCACTCGCGCGACACCTGATCCGGCTGACGCAGGAGCGGCGAGACCTCGCCCGGCGCGAACTGCGCCACCTGTCCCATCATCGCGCGGATGGCCTGCGCGTAGGGACGGGTGGCCATCGCCCGCTCCTGGAGCTTCTTCATCTTCGCGCCGGCGACGAGCTCCATGGTGCTCGTCACCTTGCGGATGTTCCCGACGCTGGACAGTCGGGCCTTGAGCTCCTTGACTCCCTTCACGATCCGTCCCTCGCGATCAGGCCTTGAACATCGGCTTGAACTCGTCGAGGGCCTTCTTGAGGGCCGCGACGGTGTCGTCCTCGAGCTTGCCGGTCTCGACGATGGCCTTGCCGACCTGCGGGTACTTGTCCCGCATGAAGGCGAGGAACTCCTTCTGGAAGGCCTTCACCGCGGAAGCCGGGATGTGGTCGAGGTAGCGGTTCGTGCCCGCGAAGATCATGAAGATCTGCTCCTCGACCGGGAGCGGCTCGTACTGCGGCTGCTTGAGCACTTCCATGAGGCGCTCGCCGCGGGTGAGCTGGGCCTTCGTCGCCGCGTCGAGGTCCGACGCGAACTGGGTGAAGGCGGCGAGCTCGCGGTACTGCGCCATCTGGAGTCGGAGCTGACCGGCGACCTTCTTCATCGCCTTGATCTGCGCCGAACCACCGACTCGCGACACCGAGAGACCGGCGTTCACCGCGGGACGGACGCCCGAGTTGAAGAGGTCGATCTCGAGGTAGATCTGGCCGTCGGTGATCGAGATGACGTTCGTCGGGATGTAGCCCGTGACGTCGCCCTGCTGGATCTCGACGATCGGGAGCGCGGTGAGCGAGCCCGAGCCGGCCTTGAACTGGCCGGGGTTGACCTCGTGGGCCTTCGAGCTGAGCTTCGCCGCGCGCTCGAGCAGGCGGCTGTGGAGCGCGAAGACGTCGCCCGGGAAGGCCTCGCGTCCCGGCGGACGGCGGAGGAGCAGCGACACCTCGCGCCAGGCCATGGCGTGCTTGTAGAGGTCGTCGTAGATGACGACGGCGTGCATGCCGCGGTCGCGGAAGTACTCGCCCATCGCGCAGCCGGCGAAGGGGGCGAGCCACTGCATGGCGGCGGAGTCCGAGGCCGGCGCGTTGACGATGATGGTGTAATCCATCGCGCCGTGCTTCTCGAGCGTCTCCTGCACCGACTTCACCGTGGACATCTTCTGGCCGATGTTCACGTAGATGCAGATGAGATCCTTGCCCTTCTGGTTCAGGATCGTGTCGACGCAGATGGCCGTCTTACCGGTCTGGCGGTCGCCGATGATCAGCTCGCGCTGACCGCGGCCGATCGGGATCATCGCGTCGATGGCGACGATACCGGTCTGCACCGGCTCGTGGACCGGCTCGCGCTCGAGCACGTTCGGCGCGCGACCCTCGACGGGATAGGTGCCGTCGTTGGCGAGCGGCCCCTTGCCGTCGACCGGCTGGCCGATGGCGTCGACGACGCGACCGAGGAGCGCCTTGCCGACGGGCACGGACATGATCTGCCCGGTCGCCTTGACGGTCGCGCCTTCCTTCAGGCTCGTGTAGTCGCCCAGCACGACCGCGCCGACCGAATCGGCCTCGAGGTTCAGCGCGATGCCGAACACGCCGTTGCCGAAGTCGAGCATCTCGCTCATCTTGCAGTCGCGAAGACCGCTGACGCGCGCGACGCCGTCGCCGACCGAGATCAGGGTCCCGATGGACTCGACCTCGACCTCCTGACCGTAACCCTCGATCTCCCGCTTGAGGACCGAGGTGATTTCGGCGGGATTGATCTCCATGGCTCGGAAGCTCCCTTAGGGGCGCGGACCGCTCAGATGGCGGACTTCAGACGCGCCTCGATGTTGTCCAACTGTCTCTTCACGCTGGCGTCGATGCGGGTCGAGCCGAGGGTCAGGCGAACGCCGCCGACCAGCTCCTCGACCGTCTCGTTGGCGAGGACGACGCGCTTTCCGGTGGCGTCCGACAGGCGCGCCGCCAGGTTCCGCACCTCCTCGTCGCCCATCGGCCGCGCGCTCTCGACGCGCGCGGAGAGGATCCCCTGCTCCGCTTCCATGTGCTCGAAGAACCCGAGCAGGAAGAAGACCAGATCGCGCTCGCGGTGCCGGTCGACGAGGAGCTTGATCGCGTTGACGACGAAGGGGTGAGCCCCCGCCGCTATCTTCCCCTCGACCAGCGCGTGCTTCTCGGCCCCGGTGGCGCGGACGGACGCGAGGCCGGTCGCGAGCGAACGGTCGGCGGCGAGATTCTCCCGCACGCGCGCCATTCCGGTCGCGACCCCCTCGAGAACGCCCTTCTCCACCGCGAGCTCGTAGAGAGCCTCCGCGTACCGTCGCACCGCGGCGCCGCTCATCCGGCGATCCCCTTGGAGCGATCGAGCGACTCGGCGACGAGCTTGGCGTGCTCGGCCTCGTCGACGTTGCGCGCCACGACCTTGCGGGACACCGCCATGGCCACCTCGACGACGTGCGCCTTGATGTCCGACAGCGCCTTGTCGCGCGCCGCGGCGATGTCCTTCTCGGCCTGCGCCTTGAGCGCCGCCACCTGGTCGCGCGCCTCGGCGAGCGTGGTCTCCCGCGCCCGCTCCGCCGCCTCCCGAGCCTCGGACATCGTCTTCTGGGCCGCGGCCGCCGCCTCGTCGAGCTGAGCGCGGTAGCTCTGGAGCGCCGCCTCCGCCTCGTTGCGAGCCGTCTCAGCCTTCTCGATGTCCTCGCGGATCTTCTTCTCGCGCCCCTCGATGGCCTCGGCCAGACCGCTCCAGCCGAACTTCCAGAGGACGAAAAGCGTGATCGCGAAGGCGATCGCGGACCAGAGGAGCATGCCGCTCTCGATGTTGAGCGGGTCGAATGCGCCCGACCCCTCGAGCAGGAAGGTCATCGGTTCCTCTCCGTTTCAGTCACGTTCACGAACCCGGTCGGACCGGGCCCGGATCACTTCACCGCGACGATGATGGTGATGACGAGCGCGAAGAAGGTCGCACCCTCGATGAGGGCGGCCGCGAGAATCATGGTCGCGCGGATCGGACCGGCGGCCTCGGGCTGACGGGCCATGCCCTCGAGCGCGGAACCGGCGAGACGACCGATGCCGAGACCGGCGCCGATGATCGCGAGGCCGGCGCCGATGGTGGCGCCGAGGTAGCCGAGGCCGAGGCCGCTGGCCTTGGCGACTTCGGCGTCACCCTCCGCGGCGAACGCCGGGACGCAGGTCACGAAGAGGGCGGCCAGGAAGGCGAAGGTGTACTTGGCGAACTTCTGCATGGGTCGGGTTCTCCTCGTTGCTCCGGGCACCTTCGCCCGGCGCGGGATGGAGGCGTCCTTCGGCCTCCGCATCCACTCTCTCAGTTCAATCCCCGCCGGAGGCGGGCGATACCACTCGCACCGGGATCAGTGATCCGGGTGCATCGTTCCCCCGATGAACAGCACGCTCAGCAGGGTGAAGACGTAGGCCTGGATGAAGGCGACCAGCACCTCCAGCAGGTTGATGAAGACCATCATCGGGATGCTGAAACCGGCCATCCCGTAGCTCTTGAACAGGGCGATCATCGCGATGAAGGCGCCGACGACCAGGTGGCCGCCGAGCATGTTCGCCATGAGTCGAATGGCGAGGACGCCGTGCTTGATGAAGAAGCCGACGAACTCGATGACGACGATCAGCGGCAGCACGAAGATCGGCACGCCGCTCGGCACGAAGTGGCCGAAGAAGCCGCCGACACCGGTCTTGGCGATGCCCATGCCGATCGAGAGCGCGATGACGATCACGGCCAGGACGAGGGTCAGGCCGAGCTGGCTCGTCGCGGCGCCGCCGATCACGGGCAGCGGGACCATGCCGACGAGGTTCATGACCAGGATGAACGAGAAGATCGTCATCACGAAGGGCATGAAGACGAGGCCGTCCTTCTTCCCCATCGCCGGGACGACCACGTCGTCGCGGAGGAAGAGGTACAGGCCCTCGAAGGCGTTCCGGAGGAAGCCCATCGGCACGAGCGAACGGCGGTTGGTGAGCATGACGAGCGAGATCAGGATCGCCGCGGACAGCAGCATGTTGATCGCGAACTTCGTCAGGCCCAGCGGGCCCATGGCCTCGTCCATGTTGTGGTGGAGGACGTAGTCGAAGGGGCTCCCCCTCCAGGAACGGCATCAGCATCCCGACTCCCCGACCTCGACGTCGCGCCGCGCGGCGGCGCTTCCACTCTCCTCCCCGATGCCCGGCGCCCCGAGGGCCCGCCGTGCGACCGGGATCATCTGCACGAAGCTCGCGAAGACGAAGACCCCGACCGCCGTGATGGCGAGGGGTTCGAGTCTCGCGAGGCCGCCGAGCACCGCCGCGGCGATACCCGTCGCGAGGACCGCTCCCTTCACCGCGAGCCCGAGGCCGAAGAAGGCCACGAAGGCGCGGGGCTTGAGGGTCAGCCCCCGCAGGACGACGAACCAGCCCGCGCTGCTCGCGAACCAGCCGACACCCGCGGCGACCAGGGCCTCCCGCGTCCGCAGGACGTCCCCGGTGTTCGAAGCGACGAACCAGGCGACCAGCGCGAGCAGAGGGAGCAGCGACGCGGTCAGGACCAGCCAGCCCTTCATCCGTCCCGCTCCTCCTCTTTCTCCTCCTCGGCCCGCCTCCCTTCCCACGACGCCGAGAGGCGAAGGAGATGCCAGGTGGCGAGGGACAGGCCGATCGGGATCCCCGCGACGAGCAACCAGGGCGTCGTCCCGAACCTGCCGTCGAGCCACCACCCCAGACCCGCGAAGACTCCAATCTCGGCGAGGAAGGTCGATCCCGCGCCGAGAAAGTCTCCTGCGGCTCCGAGGCCACCGCCGTCGCGTCGCGACATGTACCCTACCCCTGGAAAGCCTTCGGTCACGGCTACGCGTGGGTCCGGAGGTTTTCGATCTGAACGAGCCGGGGCGAGAGGACTTGCGGTGAGCGGGGCTCCCGTCAGGCGGCGGGATGATAGCAACCCCCCCCCCGGTATCAAGCGAGCCCGGAGGCGCTATGATGACGCACGTCGAGGCCCGCAATGGAGACGCGCCCCATGCCGCATCCCGCCCGAATCCTGCGCCCCGCGGCCCTCGCCGCGGCCCTGCTCCTGCCCCTCGCGGCCTGCGGCACGGAGGACATCAGCAACGCCAAGCAGGAGCGCTACTTCGCCCGCGCGGAGAGCGAGGAGGGCCGCGTCCGGAACTTCGTCGCCCGCTACAACTGGGCGAAGGCCAAGCACGAGGAGTACGGCGAGCTCGTGGCCGACGCGGAGGCCGAGCTGAGCGAACTCCGGACCGCCCTCGTCGAGGCGCGGCGCCTCAACGACCAGCGGGCCCGGGAGTTGAAGGCCCTCGCCGACGAGGCCGCGACCCTCGACGCCAACATCGCGGCCCAGACCGCGGCGCGCGACCAGAAGCAGGCGGCTATCAAGGCTTCACAAGAGCAGATCGCGGCGCTGCAGACGCAGCAGACGACGCTCGAGGGGCAACGGAAGGCGCTCGCCGACGAGGTGGGGGCCCTCCAGAGCTCGGTGCCGCGCGCGCGCACCGAGCTGCACCACGTGAAGCGACTCCTCAAGATCCCCTGATCCGCCGCGGGACGGACGCCGGCGCCATTGTCCCCGCCGCCGCGCCCTTCCTAAGATCTGCGGCCGCGGCCCCTGGGCGCGGATCCGAGCCCCTGACCGTCCCCTCGTCGGGCCGCGGGGCTCCTCATCCCCCACCGGAGCGAACACCCCATGGAAACCACTCTCCTCATCGTCAAGCCCGACGGCGTCCAGCGCGGCCTGGTCGGCCGGATCCTCTCCCGCTTCGAGGAGAAGGGCCTGCAGATCGTCGGTCTCAAGATGATGACCATCAGCCAGGACCTGGCCGCGACCCACTACGAGGCCCACAAGGCCCGTCCCTTCTACGCCGGCCTGGTCCGCTTCATGACCAGCTCGCCGGTCGTCGTCTTCGCCGTCCGCGGCAACGGCGCGATCGCGATCTCCCGCAAGATGATGGGCGCGACCTTCGGCAGCAACGCCGAGCCGGGCACCATCCGCGGCGACTTCGGCGTCAGCAACAGCTTCAACCTCATCCACGGCTCGGACTCCCCCGAGGCGGCCGAGCGCGAGCTCGGGCTGTTCTTCGGCAAGGGCGAGGTCCAGGACTTCGAGATGGGCAACCTCAACTGGATCTACGACGCCTCGGAAGAGCTCTGATCGCGTCGGCGCCCCCGGCGCCGCTCCGGGCCGCCCCGCGGCCCACCGACCGGAGGGGCCCGCCCGTCACCCGACGCGCGGGCCCCTTCCGCCCGAGGTCCGCGACGCCATGACGCCCGTACCCAGCCCCGCCGAACTCGCCCGCATCGCCGGACTCCTGCGCGAGCGGATCACCGACGCCGCGATCCAGAAGATCCGGCAGCCCGGCCCCACCCGCTTCGTCTTCGACCTCTTCCGCTCCGGCCCCGGGCGGACGCGGCTC